>NZ_QJJM01000009.1 GCF_003201955.1 Blastomonas natatoria | reverse complement strand
GCACGAACCTCGGGTGAAAACTTGTTCGTTGTCTTGCTCATAAGGGCTCCACCTTCTCAGGAGTTGGAGCCTCCGACAATCCCGGGGCGGTTCATTTGCTGGCCGACATCGAAGCTGAGGTGAAGCCTCAGATAATGCCGTATTATTTCTGCGATGGACCGAATGGCGAGAAGGGAAATTGGACCCATCTGCCATCAAAGCGTGTGATGCCGCCCGAATTTGATCCGCTGTCGCTAGCGCCGGAGCAGAGGCCTGAATACCGCTATGAAGGCCCCGAGGTGATTTACACTTTCTGGTCCAAGCATGGCCCTTGTCAGGTCACCGGCTGCGGCCATCGTACACCGATAATGACCAGCTCCGTGATGGCGGTTAAAACGATCAGTGTGAAACACTGGGAGCATACCTGCCGGAATTGCCGCGCGGAATTCCATGTCGAAGAAAATGCAGCGCGTATGGCACCCGACGTGCCACTCTATGTTGCACCATCGGAGTACCCGCACTCCACCCTTGACCGCAAGAAGGGCGTGGTATGCCCCGAATGTGGTGAAACCCAACTGATCAATCTTGGCAAAGGCACAAATAAGAAGGTTGAGCTGACCCTGCTTGTGCACCCAGAATGGCTCGCCGGCAGCTCCAAGCAAGATTCTAACGGGCAGCCCTTTGGCGGTTCAGCGCAAGACGATGTCGCATCATCGACCAGGTGGGATCAGGAGCGCGCGTCAAAAATTCGGTTATTGGAAGTGCGAGGCGAACTGCCCGACGAAGTGACGTGCCCAGAAACCAATGTCACATTCGCGCCCGATGTCGGAACGGTTCCCAAGAAATCGAACTACGCCTGTGGCGCCTGCGGTACAGTCCAAGACGTTCTCGATACCATCAAGTCTTCGGGCAAGACTGGGCCAATGGCCGGCTACGCAGTCCAAGGGTATGCGCCAAAGCGAGACAAGAGCGGCGCTCCGTATAGTGGCCGGTTTTTTGCGCCCTTCGATCAGAACCATGCGGCACAATACGACGCTGCGTTGGCAGAATGGGAAGCCCGAAAGGAAACCGATTTAGCCGCATACTGGCCGCGGTCAGAGCTGCCATATGGTTTCATGACCCACCATTTGCAGGGTGGAGTTCCGAACCATGGATTCACCCATTGGTGGACGATGTTCAATCCACGGCAGCTGCTTGTGCATAGCCAATTGCTAAAATCTATCGCGACCATTGGTGATTATGACTGGCAGACTCGGGAATATGTTCTGGGTGCTTTTCAGCAGTATTTAAGAAATCAGTGCCTGTTCAGCTTTTGGAATCCGCAACGGGATACGCCGGAGCCAATGTTTTCAAACAATAATTATCATCCAAAATCGACTGTTGTAGAGAATTGCGTGTTTCCTGCACTTGGGCGGGGAAATTGGGCCTCAAGTACAGAAGGAGCACTGGAAGCTCGGGAATGGGCGCTGCAACCTTGGGAAGCGGTTAGTGCCGAGGGGCTAAAGCGTCGAGATCCTGACCTTGCTAGCGAGATTTCTGGAAAAAGCTTCAAAGTCTATCCATCAGATCCCGTCCGCGCAGCCGAACCATTCTGCGGCTCATCGACTGACCTGACGCAGGTGTCCGATGGCAGCCTTGACCTGGTCATCACGGATCCGCCGTTCGGCGGGCTGTTGCACTACTCCGAGCTTTCTGATTTCTTTTATGTCTGGCTTCGACTTGTCTTGAAGGACAAGTACCCAGATTATTACAGCGCTGAATATACACCAAAGTCTCTCGAGGCCGTGGCCAATCGTGCCCGTGAACCAGAAGACCCCGATGGTTTTTACAAAAGGCTCCTCACCCAATGCTGGCGTGAAGCACATCGCATCCTGAAACCGAGCGGGATTTTGGCGTTCACTTTTCACCACAGTGAAGACGAACCATGGGTTGCCGTGCTCGAGTCTCTTTTCGATGCAGGCTACTATCTCGAGGCGACCTATCCGATCCGTTCTGACGAGACAAAAGGCGACGGAGAGTTCGGATCAAAGACCATTGAGTACGACATTATCCACGTTTGCCGTAAACGCACGGAGGAGCCGACACCAGTCAGCTGGGGGCGCATGCGGCGCGAGGTAATGGCCGACGTGCGCCAACTGCAGGCAATGCTGGAAAATCATGCCAAGGAGGGGCTGCCAGCCGCCGACATCCAAGTGATCCGACGCGGTAAGGCGCTGGAGTATTTCTCTCGTCACTATGGCAAAGTCTATGTGGATGAAGGCAGACCGATCTCCGTCAAGGATGCGCTGGTCGGGATCAACCAGCTCATTGATGAGGACGCCGACAAGGGCAAAGAGCCGCCCCCGGTCAACGCGGAGCCGATCACGCGCCAGTTCCTACGCACGTTCGGCACCGCTACCGAGATGAAACGTGATCAGCTCCAGAAATTCCTCAAAGGCTCGATCACGACCCCTGACGAATTCGAACAGCGTGGTTGGTGCTCGGAAAAGAGCAAGGTTTTCACCCGCGTCAACCCACTCGACTTTGCCCGTGACTGGTCTGGTAAGCACAAGCGTCGCCTAACATCAGACTTGGATCAAGCTCTGGTACTGATCGGCTCCTGCTTCGATGGCAGCGGCATCAACGCGTCTGACACATTGAAAAACGAAAACTTCAAACCCCACGTGGCGCTGAAACCTCTGTTGGAATGGCTGCAACGGAACGGTCCGGACCAAGCCAACCGTAATGCGGCATCACGAGCGGTGACGATCTATAATTCCTGGGCCGCGTCCCAGGCGACCAAGCCTCAGCAGGGGTCGCTGTTTGAGGAGTATGATCTATGAAGCATACTCACGATACCGTCTGGCAGCGGCGTGGCACCAGCTGGATTTGGGATGAAGAAGCCCGCAATCAGGTCTGTGTGGCCAACGAGGTTTGGAGCCTGCGTCAGTTCCTACAGTCGGCAAGGAGCTGGCCGGAAGATCTACCGAGCAACCAGAACAACACGCTGGTCGTAGCGGGTCTGGAAGGTAGCCTTGACCTGCTGGCCCCTGGTGATGCCGAGGCGTGGCTAGCCGAAACAGTCAAAGACGCGATTCTCTCGTTCCAGGCACATTATGAAAGTGAGGCCGCTTTGATCTTTTGGCTGCCTTCAGGCCATGGGCGCATTAAATTTCATCCTGCAACAGACTCCGTCGAATGGCGCTGCGCTGCGCCCCATACTGATAGCCTATTGGCCTTCGGTCGTATTCTGTGGGGTGAAGCCAACGAGTACCCGCAGGAAATCCTGCTGCGTGAAGGCGCCAAGCCCGCAGGCCTCTTCCATCTGCGAATTACCTGAGGCCGACGCGTGGTTTCATCACCCCAGTTGCAGCCCGGCGAACGGATTACGCATCCAGAATTTGGCCAAGGCGTCGTCCTCGACCCTGCTCGTGACGGCTATCTCCGCGCCTTCTTCAGTGTCGGCGAACGCCGCGTGCCGGTCGCTGCGGTACGGCTCGAGCTCTCCCGCACCGAGCGTATTCTTCGGTCGGTTGAAGGCACCGAGGATCGGGCGCGCAAAGCTTGGCTCTCTTACGAGGCGCACGTCCTACCGCTGATGGAAAGCGCATCGGCGCTGACGTCGGCCCGCATCGACCTTTTGCCGCACCAGGTGGTCCTTACACACCGGATTGCGACGGCTTCACCCCGCAGGTTTCTGATCGCTGACGAGGTCGGTCTGGGCAAAACGATCGAGACGGCGCTGGTCCTCAGAGAACTTGCCAGTCGGGGAGAACTCAACCGCGCGCTCATGGTGGTGCCGGCAGGGCTGGTGAATAACTGGCAGCGTGAACTGAACGAAATCTTCGATCTCGACTTCGAGGTTTTCGGTTCAGAAGGTGACATCACCGATCGAAAGACCAACGCATTCGCGAAGCATGACCTGCTGATTGCGAGTATCGATACGCTTAAGCGACCAAATCGGATCAAGCGCCTTTTGGACGCCCCAAGGTGGGATCTGGTGGTCTTTGACGAGGCCCATCACCTTACCGCCTACAGGACCGGTGGGAAGGTCAAGAAAACCGAAAACTACAAGCTGGCGGAGGCTCTTAAGGGGCATACGCGGGACCTCCTCCTGCTATCGGCCACGCCTCATCAGGGCAATCACTTCCAATTCTGGATGCTGATCCAGCTGCTCAATCCGACCTTGTTTGGCGGACCCGAGGAGATGGTGGAGCACAGGCACCGCCTGAATACGGTCATGTACCGCCGGACGAAGGCGGACGCCTGCAAGCCAGACGGTCAGCCGCTGTTTTCCAGGCGCTGGGTACACACCGAGTCTTTCCTTATGCAGGAGCAGGAACGCGACTTTTACGAAAAGTTGCGGGAGTATCTCGAGGACGGTTTCGATCTGGCCAAGCGCAAAGGTAACCAAGGGCGGGCTTTAGGCTTTCTGATGGCGATTTTCCAGAAGATCGCGGCTTCGAGCTTCGCTGCTGTCCGCCGGACCTTGAAGCGTCGTCTCTTGATGCTGACACTCAAGGAAGCCCTTCTCCGCGACCGCGAGCTCGATATCGAAGGTCGCGAGCGACTGTACGATGAAGCCCGCGAACTGATCCATCTGGAATGGGACCTCGGCCGCGACCCGATGGGGCATAGCGAAGTCGACCGAGTGATGGCTGATCTCAAGTATCGGCTTGCAAGAAAGCTCGACGACGATGCTCTGGAAATGGCCTCGGATCCCTATGGCAGCGAATTTGCTGCGTCGCATGTCGAAGATATCGCCTCGTCGGTCGTGGATCTTCATCTGCCGGAGGAACGGCTGCGTATCGGGGACCTGCTCGAATCGTTCCCGCCATCACGCGAGACCAAGGTCCAAAAGCTGCTGGATGGTTTGGGAACGCTTTGGCGTCAAAATCCTGGCGAGAAGGTCGTCATCTTTGCGACCTATCTCGGTACGGTCGATCTGATCGCCCGTGAGATCGAGCAAGCGTATCCTGGCCAAGGCGTTGTCGTGCTGCGCGGCGGCGACCATGGCGCCAAGACCGCGGCTGAGCGCCGCTTCCGGATGAAAGATGGCCCCCGTGTTCTGGTCTGCACCGCAGCCGGGCGTGAAGGGATCAATCTTCAGTTTGCCCGTATCCTGTTTAATTTCGATCTACCCTGGAATCCGATGGATATGGAGCAGCGGATCGGGCGCATCCATCGCTACGGCCAGACACATACTGCGCAGGTCTATAATCTCGTTCTTTCCGACACGATTGAGGGGCGGATATTCCTTCTCTTGGATGACAAGCTCACCGAGATCGCCCGGACGTTGGGCAAGGTTGACGATCAGGGCAATGTCGCTGAGGATCTCCGGGCCCAGATTTTGGGCCAGCTATCCGAACGCTTGAACTACGACCGCGTCTATCAGGAGGCGCTGTCTGACCCCACCCTGCAACGAACCACCGTAGAACTCGAGGCTGCGCTATCTAATGCCAGAGAGGCACGGGAGGTCGTGTTTGATCTGTTCCAAGACCTCGATGGATTCAGCCTCGACGAGTATCAGCCATTTTCAGACGTCTCGACGGGGATGGGGCGGATCGTCCAGTTCATGTCATCCTCTCTTCCCGACCGACACCAACGGCTCGCAAAGGTGGATGATCAAACCTACGATCTGATTGCCGCTGATGGGTCACGCAAGGCGCGTTTCACGCTCGATCGCGATGTCGCCACCAGCCAGGAAGGCATCGAATTGCTCGGCTTGGACCACCCGTTGGTTCAGGAAGAGCTGGGCCGCTGGAGGGGGCTGGAGCCAGAACATCTGGGCCTGTCCGTATCCAGCGATGACATCAGCCAGACCCTTCTGTCGTTCTGGATTGTTGAGTCCGCTGTCGCGAATGGTGAGCGGCGGACCACGATCCAGACAATTGCAGTTCAGCCGGACGGCACACGGATGCCTGCTGTCGAAAGGCAGTCGGCCCTGTACCTGAACGCACCGGTCGCTAGATCCTTCTTGACTGCTGAAGAAAGGCTCGGGCTCTTCACGAATGTGGTCGAGCCGACCCTGCAACGTGAACTCAAACACAAGGGCTTAGCCACTGGCGATGGCAGCTATTCTGCCGAGCTAATTGGGTACGTGGAAATTTCGGACAGATAAAATGCGAGGGTTTCTCGCCTGTAGAGTTGGCAGCCCCGATAGATGTCCCAAACCACGCAATTGAAATGGGAGACGGTATTTCGCCGTGGTATCTATTTTTTGCCCTTGGCGTTGACGATTTTAACCCGGATTTGGACATGACCTGACTCCGTTCTCCGGACCTCGAAAGCGCCCGCCTTGTCGACGAGATCGCTGAGCTTGGCTTGACCATAGGTGCGCGGATCGAAATCCGAGGCAAGTTCAGCGAGACGCTGACCCACTCGGCCCAAGGGAACCCAGCCACCGTCATCGTCCAGCTGCGCGATGGCCTTGCGAATAAGCGGGGCGGCCGTGCTTGGGGCTTGTTTGGCTGCCGCGGGACGCAGGTCGGCGCGTTCGGGCTCTTCCGAGGTCGGCGCCTCAGGCAGAAGATTTTCCGTGTAGATGAAGCGTCGGCAGGCCTGGCGGAAGCTCTCGGGGGTTTTCTGCTCGCCAAAGCCATAGACGTCGATGCCTTGCTCGCGGATGCGGGCCGCAAGCCCGGTGAAATCACTGTCTGACGAAACCAGGCAGAATGCATCGAAACGCCCGGTATGCAAAAGGTCCATGGCGTCGATCACCAGCGCTATGTCGGAGGCGTTTTTTCCCGTCGTGTATGCAAAGTTCTGCTGCGCCCGGATTGCGTGTGTTGAGAGCACGTCGGCCCACGACTTGAGGCGGGTTCCGGAAAAGTCCCCATAGATCCTGCGAACGCTGGCCTCCCCGATTTTTGCGATTTCCTCGAAGAGGCGAGTAGCGATTCGAGATGAGGCGTTGTCTGCGTCAATCAGTACAGCAATGCGCGGGGCGCGTGGTTCAATGGACATTGTCGTCGGATAGCGTGGAGCCGTTAAAGATTCGCTCCAGAGAGCGTCCGCCATTGTTGAAATCCTGTGTCCTTAACTACGCAGAGCCGACAAGTACGAACACTGACGACCGTCCCAAACCTAACCATTTCAAAGAATTCGTGTTGCGAAATGGGCGTGTTTGCGCCTCAATGGTCAAAATATAGACGTCAGGGGAGCGGCTGTGTGACGATCGAAGCTCGGCAATTGCGCTATGCGGTTCTTACCGCCGATATGAACAGTTTGTCCCGCGCGGCAGCAGCTTTGCATATGCGACAATCTACGCTGAGCCAGCGCGTAACACAGCTCGAAGATCAGCTCGGCATCAAACTGTTCAACCGTTCGACACGCGGAGCGGAGCCGACCGAGATGGGGAGGGTGTTCATTGAGTCGGCACGGCGCATCCTAACGGATATCGACAATCTGCAAACCACGGCGCGTGCAGTCAGTTATGGCGAACAGGGCCGCCTCGCGGTGGGGTACAGTTCGTCGCTGATGGCCGGGAACCTCAAGCAGACCTTTGCCGACTATTTGACGCGGTTCCCGGACGTGCAGTTCGACGGGGTGGAGGCAGGGCCCGAAAAGCTTATGCATTCCCTGCAATCACGAACAATCGATGTCGCGGTCGCACCGACCGGCATGGAAGAGAGTGGCGTCCGCTCACGTCGGGTTTGGTCGGATCGGCTCATGGTCACCCTTCTCGATGGCCACCGGTTGCTCGAAAATGATCGGATCTATTGGACCGACCTTCGGCGGGAGGTTTTCGTTGTGCCGAGCGGCGGCATAGGGCCGATCGTCGCCAACCTCCTTGCGGCTCGCCTGACCGAGCAGGGCTATCGTCCAAACATCATCACCCAGGACACCAGTCTTGAAAGCGTCCTCAGCATAGTATCGGTCGGACGCTTCATCACTGTGGTGACCGAAGCATCGCAAGGGGTCACCTGGCCTGACCTCAATTTCCGGGAAATCCATGACCAGAACGGCACGGCACGGCTGGAATTTTCGGTCTACTGGCGCGACGATAATGAAAATCCCGCTCTGCAGCGCTTTTTCACCCTCATCAACGAACGCTACCCTGTCTGAATCGACTTTCGAGCCTTCGAGAAACCTCGGTCGGTAGTGATGAAGCGCTCCAGCATGGGCGGGATGAGCCGCTCGACTGTGGGGGCACCCTTGGGATCCCCGCCGTTCACCGCAAGCGCGTACGCCGTCAGATCCCGATGCAGTCGCGCTGATATTTCCAAGGTAAGCCGGACGGGCTTTTCGTCTGCGAGATCAGCGAGTTTAAGGCGGGTCATCGGGGCACTCCTTGTTAGAATGGTTCAAGGACCAGATCGCGTGTGACCACAATCCTCAAGGTGAACCCTGGTCGTACAGTCAGGGTCGGCGGTACGTTGAGCTGGCGTTGCACCACCTGCCGTCCGGTTTGGTTGACCGTATCTTGGGTCCCGAAACGCAACGCGCGGACGAGGTCGCTATCGTCGCTGGCGACGAGTTCTGTCCCCGCTCCCAATAGGGTGGAAATCAGAGCGGTCTTCAGCATGTTGCCCCAGTGATAATCGGTGCGGTCTTCAAGACCTGCCATGCCGGCGGCATCCGCGCCCGGCAGGCGGTCGAGCAAGATCGAATGACCACCCGGAAAAATGAGCCGATCCCATGCCAGCAGCACACGGTTCTGGCCTGCTGCGACACCACTGTCATACTCGCCGATCAGGCGTGATCCCTGCGGTATCAGCAGAATGCGTCCGGTCGGGCTGTCATAGACATTCTGGGTCACCTGCGCCGTGATCTGGCCAGGCAGATCTGAACGAATGCCGGTGATCAGCGCTGCGGGAATGATGCTGCCAGCCTGCACGACATGGGGAGAGCTGAGACGCATGATCCGTTCCGGGCTTTCCGTCACGCGACTTCCGCGCTGCTCAAGAAATCCACGGCGGTTAGAGGTCGGCGTCGGCAGGGGCACCTGAGAAGCGGCGGAGATGTCGTTCGAGATTGCCGACTGCAGACCACCAGCTGAAGGCGTGCGGTTGTCACTATTGCGTGTGCCGCCAGCGAGGAAAAGCTGACTCGTTCGCGCACTGTCGCGTTCCTGCGCGGCTCGTTCCCGCGTCTGCTCAGCGGCTGCACGCCTCGGATCCGGCGTTGGCGTGCCATTGGCCGGCGATCCGATTGGGGGGATCGGGACATTTTGACCATCCTGTTGTGCAGCGACGATCGGCCTTCCCAGATCACCCGGTAGCGGAGGCCCTAGTTTGGGGACATCGCTATAATTTGCAGGGGCGCCCGTTACCTGATCAGCGCGATTGCGACTGTTGGTATCGTAGAGGTTTTCCGGCGGTACAGGCGTCTTGGGCTGAAGAGCGTAAAATAACGAACTGCCAATAGCGACGCTGGCAGCCACGCCAAGCGTTGCAAGAGCCTTGCGCGATAGCCGCATTACGCGTGGGGGCTCTCCGCCAAGGCGAAAGCCGTCCGGGCTGGACGGCGCCACCGGGGCTTCCTCGTTCAGCTTGTCGGACTCGTCCTCGTGCTGGTCGTCGGCAGACGGCGGATCAATATGGGACGGCGTTTTCATGCCCGCCCCCTGCTGCGGGGAATTTCGCGTTGGATGCGAACCTGACGGACATTGCGGCCAGCACCGAGGCGCAACTCGGCCTTATCGAACAACCGGTCGACAACCATGTAGCGTCCTTGCACCCGATAATTGACGAGTTCCGCCGAACCGTCTGCACCAACTACGAACAAAGGAGGCATATCGCCGTTGGCGATGCTTGCCGGAAATTCGATGAAGACCTGCCGCCCATCATCAAAGACACGTACCGGTCGCCATGCCGGCCGGTCTCCTGACAAGCGATAGTCAAAGCTAAGAGACGAAAAGTCGATTCCAGCGGCAACCGGGGCGCTGCGCTCGGTCTCGGCTTCAGCGTTGCGCAGAGCAATCAGGGCGTCCTGCGGATAGGACCATGAGACCGCTGCCATATAGGTGGAAGTCGTGGCGCTCAGCTCCAGGTGATAGGTGCGGCGATTGGTGTTGATCACGAGATTGGTGCTGATATCGGCCCGCGTCGGCTTCACCAAAATGTGGACGCGGCGCATGAGGCCGCTGCCGCTCACCGTATCTCCAATGATCCAGCGGACCGTATCGCCCGACGCGACCGGCCCCGGCCCAACCAGCTCCTCCCCTTCCTGGAGCATGATATTGGTGACATGCCCCGGCGAGGTGTAAATCTGGAACAGGGCACCTTCAGCATAGGCATATTGCTGGATCGCATTGAAATAGCTTGTCCGCTCCGGTTGTACGCGCGCCGCAGCATTCGCACGCCCGATGCGTGTGCGCGGGTCTGTGGGCTCGGGTGTGGCCACCGGCGGCTGCGCCAAAGAACGTGCGGGAGCCTCGCTGGCGAAAACGGGGACAGGCATGCCGCCGATCGCGATTGCCGAGAGAAGGATCGAAAAGCGCAGCACGCGCGAATGGGGGATCATTGGCTAAGCTCCTTTGACCAGTTGATGGCGTTGACAAACAGGCCGAGCGGATTCTTTCGCAGGGCGTCCGGGGTACGTGGCGGCTGCACGACTGTGGTCAGAATGGCAGACCAACGAGAGGTTTCGATCAGCGCCCCGTCCTGGTAGCGCCGCTCGGTCCATGCGACGCGGAAGCTGTCGTTCGATGCACGGATGACGCTTGAGACATCCACTGCGACTTGGACCTTGCCGACTTGGGCGAATGGATCGTTGCCGCGCGCATAGTCATTGAGTGCCTGTGCGCCCCGATCAGTGGTGAAGTCGTAAGCTCTCAGCCAGTCCTGCCGCAGCACAATGGGATCGGCCGGAATGGAGCGCACCTGCTCAATGAAACGGGCGAGGTGGAAGGCCATTTGCGGATCGGTTGGACGAAAATCGGCATCTGCCGGCGCAATGGCCTGAGCCTGCCCCAATTTGTCGACCTCGACCACCCAAGGGGTGATTGTGCCGCGTGCGGATTGCCAGACCAGACCTCCTGCGAGCCCACCCGAGAGAACGAGACAGCCAAAAAAGGCGAGGCGCCAGTTCCTGGCCTGAACACGGGCCGAACCGATCCGGTCATCCCAGACCTGGGCTGCGCGTTGGTACGGAGTGATCGGTTCGGGACTGGTACCATAGCGGATGGATGGGCGTCGGAACATGGGAAGGACCTCTTGAGTGATTCAGCTCTTGTCAGTGATGTCGGGGCCTTGACCGCTGGAGTGGCTATCGCCGCCCTTGAGCGTGTGCGCCGCAATCGAGGCGCCCTGGCTCATCGCCTGCCGCTGCCGCATGGCAGTGGCCCAAGCCGGTGGGCCATCGGAGGATGAAGTTGCGGCGGCGCTTTTCGGCGCGCCTTCCCTTGCCGCAGCATAGTTGGCCTTGAGGTTGTCGGCGGCACGCCTAAGGGGCGAGGTCGCTGCGCCTGCTGCGGACTTTGCGACGTTGCCGAGGCCAGAGGTGACGGCAGCTCTGCCAGACTTCCCGGCAGCCCCAGCCGAGTAGGCGCCGGAAGCCCCACCTGCCGCGCGAGCACCGCCACTGGCGGCACCAGCCATGGCTGATCCTGCGGCACCGGCGGCGAGTTTCGCACCAGCGATGCCGCCAGCGAGAGTTGCGCCGGCAGCGATCGCCGTTCCGGCAGCAGCTCCTGCACCGAGTTGTGGGCCCCCTGCAACGATCCCATTGGCGATGCTCGGTCCGAAGATGCCCAGGCCAAGAAGCGTCAATGCGGCAAGGGCGATGGCCATGACTTGCTGGATGTCGGGTTCGACCCCCAGGCCAGCGTTGATGAACTGTGCGAACAATGTCGTGCCGATGCCGGTGATGACGGCCAGCACCAGCACCTTGATCCCGGAGGAAATGATGTGGCCGAGCACGCGTTCGGCCATGAAGGCAGTGCGTCCGAAAAAGGCGAAAGGCAGCAGGACAAACCCCGCCAGGGTGACCAACTTGAACTCGATGATTGTGACGAAGACCTGGATCGCCAGCACGAAGAACGCGATGACGACGATCAGCCACGCGATCAGAAGGATCAGGATCTGCACGAAATTGGTGAAAAGACCGACGGGGCCGACCAGGTCCGCTGTCGCATCGAGCAGGGGCTGGCCGGCGTCGAGACCGGTGGCAGCAACGACGCCCGGGCGCATGAAATCGCCCATGGCCATGCCGCTACCACTGGCCTGAAGCCCGAGTCCGGCAAAGCTCTGAAGCATGATACCGGCAAGGCTAGAGAAATTGCCGATAATGAATGCGAAGGTGCCGATGTAGAGCGTCTTCTTGATGAGCCGCTGCAGCACATCTTCGTCCGTTCCCCAGGCCCAGAAAAGCGCCGCAATGGTCACATCGATGACGATCAGGGTCGAGGAGAGGAACGCCACTTCGCCGCCGAGCAGGCCAAAGCCACTGTCGATGTACTGGGTGAAGACCGCCAGAAACTGGTCGATTACGCCGGCGTCATTCATGGCTGACGGTCCCTTCCGTGGAAAAATCGCGTGCGTTCGGCATCCCAAACAGCGTCGCAGGGGGCTTCCGGCACGGTGATCGTCCGGCAGCGCTTGAGTTCGGCAGAATAGGCCTTGGGGCGCGGTGCCTCGTCAGGAACGAGGATCGGAGCCGATGGTGGCGCAGTCGGCCGGGTCGTCGAAACAACTGCGACCGCCGCAAGCAAGCCACCGAATGCTGCTGCCGCGGCAAGTTTGACCACCCGGCTCATTTCAATTGCGGGTCCGGAAACGCCGGAAGCGCTCGCGGCCTTCGGCCTCAGTGGCAGCATTGCGCGCGGCTTCGAGCGATTGGGCACGGCCTTGCGCGGCAATGGCTGCGGTCAGGTCGGCGAGCTGCTGTGTCTGCAGTGCCAGCAGCTGGTTACCGGCCTGTGCAGCCTGAAGGGCACCGGTGGCCGATTGGCTGGCACCAACCAGAGTGGTGATTGAGCTGCGGGTCGCGCCAAGATTTCCTACGATCCCGGCCTGCACCTTCATCGCATCTTCGAATGCACCGACGCTGTCCTGCCAACGCGCATTCGCGTTGGCGACCATCTGGGCTTGCCCCGCCGAGAGGGCCGAGCCTTTGTAGCGTCCGTTGAACACTTGCTGGACGTCGGTCACATCGTAGGCGATCCGCTGCGCCTGGTTGAGCAACTGCCGAGTCTGGTCGACTTGGCTCTGCAGCGTCTCAATCGTCGAGATCGGCAGACTGGTCAGATTGCGCGCTTCGTTGATCAGGCTCGTGGCCTGATTCTGAATCTGCTGGATTTGGTTGTTGATCTGCTGAAGCGACCGGGCGGCCGTCATCACGTTCTGGGCATAGTTGGAGGGGTCATAGACTATCCCTCCGAACTGGGCATGGGCCGGGACAGCTACGATCGCGGTGCTGACCATCGCGGCGGCAAGGCTGACGGCAATCGCCGTATGGCGAAAGAGGGGCATCTTCATTGATCAGGATCCTTCTCCTGGGATGCGGGCGGCAGGGGAGGAAGCAGCTCGGCCGCCCATTCGAGGCTGCGGTGCCGGAGCCAAGCCGCCGCAAAGCCTTCGCTGCAATGCTCGGCAACGAGTTCGGCTATGCGCGTCTGGTCGGATTTGGAGGACGCGGCGCTGAAAGCGAGTGCGATCTCGCCAAGGCCCAGCTCGAACAATCGGTTGCCGCGCCGCGACTGGCAGTAATAGTCACGCTTCGGTGTTGCCCGGCTCAGGATCTCGATCTGGCGATCATTGAGGCCGAACCGCTCATAGACCCGTGCGATCTGCGGTTCGGCTGCGCGCTCGTTGGGCAGAAAGATGCGCGTCGGGCAGCTTTCGATGATGGCTGGAGCAATGGCCGAGGTCTCGATGTCGGCCAGGCTCTGCGTGGCGAAGATGACGCTGGCGTTCTTCTTGCGCAGCGTTTTCAGCCACTCGCGCAGCTGTGCAGCAAACGCCGGGCTGTCGAGCACGAGCCAGCCTTCATCGATGATGATCATGGTGGGCGAGCCATCAAGCCGCCCTTCGATCCGGTGAAAAAGATAGGCGAGAACCGCCGCAGCCGAGGATGCACCAATCAGGCCTTCGGTCTCGAACGCCTGCACTGATGCTTTCCCGAGCCGTTCCTGTTCGGCGTCGAGCAACCGACCCCAGGGACCGCCTACAAGATAGGGCGAGAGGGCTTGCTTCAGCTCCTGCGATTGCAGCAATACGGCAAGACCCGTGAGGGTGCGTTCTGAGGGAGGGGCCGACGCAAGTGAGGTCAGCGCCGACCAGAGATGTTCTTTGGCCGCAGGGTCAACATTTACACCTTCGCTGGCGAGCAAGGCGGCCAGCCATTCGGCGGCCCAAGCGCGTTCGCCAGGGTTGTCGATGCGGGCGAGCGGTTGCAGGGCAACGGCATTGTTGTCCTCGTCATCGGCGCTGAGTGCCCCGCCGAGATCCTGCCAGTCGCCGCCCATTCCTAGCGCTGCGGCCCGGATCGATCCCCCAAAATCGAAGGCGAAGATCTGGGCGCGGGCATACCGCCGGAACTGGAGCGCCATAAGCGCCAGGAGCACGGATTTCCCCGCCCCTGTCGGTCCGACAATGAGGGTATGTCCGACATCGCCGACGTGAAGAGAAAGGCGGAACGGGGTCGAACCTTCGGTCTTGCCGTAAAGCAAGGGGGCGTCACCGAAATGCTCGTCCCGTTCCGCTCCCGCCCATACTGCTGACAGGGGGATCAGGTGGGCGAGATTGAGAGTTGAAATTGGAGGTTGGCGGACATTGGCGTAGACATGGCCGGGGAGTGACCCGAGCCATGCTTCGATCGCGTTCATCCCCTCGATCGTGCAGGTGAAATCTCGGCCCTGTATAACCTTTTCAACCAGGCGCAGCTTCTCGGCCGCAAGCGCGGGATCGGTGTCCCATACGGTGACAGTAGCGGTCACATAAGCAATGCCGGCATGGTCGGCGCCGAGCTCCTGCAGTGCCATGTCAGCATCGGCGGCCTTGTTCGAAGCGTCTGAGTCCATGAGCACCGATTGCTCGTTGGTCATCACCTCCTTCAGGATGGCTGCGACCGACTTGCGCTTGGCAAACCATTGGCGACGGATTTTGGTCAGAAGCTTGGTGGCATCAGTCTTGTCGAGCATGATCGCGCGGGTCGACCAGCGGTAAGCGAAGGCTTGCCGGTTCAGCTCGTCGAGCAGTCCTGGAAAGGTTGCCGTCGGAAAGCCGGTTATCGTGAGCGTGCGCAAATGCGCGTTACCCAGTTTGGGTTCGAGACCACCGGTCAGCGGCTCATCGGTCAGCAAAGCATCGAGATAGACTGGCGTTTCGGGCACCCGAACACGCTGGGCCTTGGTAGAAACCGTGCTGTGCAGATAGGTTAGCGTCGCACTATCATCGAGCCAGCCCGTCTCGGGCATGAAGCCTTCTACCAGATGCAGGACGCGGTCTGTGCGATCGGCGAAGGATTTGACGAGTTCTTTGGGATCGACGCCTGTGGCCGCTTTTCCTTCATACAGCCATCCTTCGGCACGGGCTGCATCTTCCGGTGGCGGCATCCAGAGGAACGTAAGGTAGTAGCTGCTCTCGAAATGCGCGCCCTCCTCCCGGAATTGTTCGCGCCTTTCCATGTCGATCAGCGCCGAGACGGGATCCGGGAAACTGCTCTGCGGATAGGCCTGCGCGGGCACGCGTTGTGCTTCGACAAACACGGCCCAGCTGGAACCTAGACGGCGCAGGGCATTGTTGAGGCGCGAGGTCACCGCCACCAATTCGGCGGGCGTGGCACTGTCGAGATCGGGTCCGCGGAAGCGCGCCGTGCGCTGGAACGATCCATCCTTGTTCAGCACCACGCCCCGCCCCACCAGCGCGACCCAGGGGAGGAAGTCTGCGAGGCTGGCGGATTTGGTCCGATATTCCCGGAGCGACATCATGGCCGCACCCAGGTCGGATACTTGAGGTGGCGGCGCGCGACATCGACGAACTGCGGGTCGCGCCGGGCTGCCCAGACCGATAGCGCATGGCCGATTGCCCAGATGGCAAGGCCGGCGAGCCACAGCCGCAAGCCGAGGCCAATGGCGCCGGCCAGCGTGCCATTGACAATGGTCAAGGCCCGGGGGGCACCAGCGAGCAGAATAGGTTCCGCCAGCGCGCGGTGCACTGGCGCAAAAAAGCCCGCGATGTCGTCCGGACCTGCAGTTGAACCTTGGCCCATCAGATCAGCGCTCCGCCGCCGAAGCTGAAGAAGCTCAGAAAGAAGCTCGATGCGGCAAAAGCAATCGACAGGCCAAAGACGATCTGGATCAGTCGGCGAGAGCCGCCCGACGTATCGCCGAAGGCGAGGCTGAGGCCAGTAATGATGATGATGATCACCGCAACGATCTTGGCGACCGGCCCCTCGATGCTCTCGAGGATGGACTGGAGCGGCGCTTCCCACGGCATTGATGATCCGCCGGCACGTGCCGGAGTGGCGGTCGCGAGCAGGACGAAGGCGCTGGTAGCGGCAAGGGCAGCGCGATCAGCGCCGCGCCGAAGGGCTTGGGTCATGGGGTGTCTCCTTGGGTGTGGGTGGCGGCGATAAAGCGATAGTCGCCGGTGACAGGGTCAAGTCCGTCGATGCGGGCCAGTTCGGCGAGCCGCCGTCCGGTGCCATCACGGACAAGCACGGCGACAAGGTTGATGGTCTCGGCAATCAGCGCGCGCGGGACAGTGACAACTGCCTCCTGAATGAGCTGCTCCATGCGCCGCAGCGCTCCGATCGCGCTTCCGGCATGGATTGTTCCGATGCCGCCGGGGTGACCAGTGCCCCAGGCTTTGAGGAGATCGAGCGCCTCTGCGCCCCGCACTTCGCCAATCGGGATCCGGTCAGGACGAAGCCGAAGGCTGGAGCGCACGAGGTCGGAGAGGGAGGCTACGCCCTCTTTGGTCCGCATCGCGACAAGATTGGGCGCGCAGCATTGCAGCTCGCGGGTGTCTTCGATCAGCACGACCCTATCGGTGGTCTTGGCGACCTCTGCGAGCAGCGCGTTGGTCAGCGTCGTCTTGCCGGTGCCAGTGCCTCCGGCGACCAGGATGTTCAGCCGATCTGCCACGCCGGACCGAAGCAGGTCTGCTTCGGGTCCGGACATGATCTCGGCATTGACATAATCTTCCAGCAGAAACACCGCCACAGCAGGCTTGCGAATGGCAAATGTGGGAGCAGCCACCACCGGTGGCAGCAGTCCTTCGAACCTTTCCCCGCTTTCCGGCAGCTCCGCAGACACGCGGGGCGCATCGCCGTGAACTTCGGCACCGACATGATGGGCCACGAGCCGGATGATGCGCTCACCATCGGCTGCGGTGAGCTGCACCCCGGTATCGGACAGCCCCAAGCCCAACCGATCGACCCAGAGCCGCCCATCAGGATTGAGCATGATCTCGATGACCTGCGGGTCGGCAAGCCAGGTCGCGATCGACGCGCCCATTGCCGTGCGCAGCATGCGTGCTCCGCGTGATCGTGCTTCAATTCGGAGCGGCTCAACGCCCATCGGATACCCCGCTTCGGGAGCAGGACAAGATCGTCCTGCTCGACGGGGACGATTAAGAGACGCAGAAAAGGTGGATATTCAACAAGGATTTAGCGTCGTAGTAGCAGGGCGCAGAAAAACAGGGACAAGCGTAGTTTGCGTACCTTCGAGTTCTGCAAAGAGTGCAAATTTTTTCCTCATGAGGTAGGCCGGTGCTGAATATCGGACTCTCGGCAGTCGGCACGAGAATGCCGCTATTCCCGATCACTTCATGAAGATAGCCGTTGCCGACCCAACATACGCCGTTCCGATACGGTGGGGCAAATGTCAGCTTACTGCGCCTTCATATGCCGTTCTGACCTCCTTCGAACCTTTCGATCGACGCCCGCGCCGGCGTTCCGGTGACAATTTGCAGACGCGAATCATGATATACGACCCGGCGCCAATTTAGGCGTTTGAGACAAATTTATCGTGATTAGGGGCTTGTCGATGGTCAAAGAAGAACATTCCTTCCTTGGAACATTCGGGATGGATCTCGTGGAGATCATGGCCGCGGTAGAGCGCGCCCAGTCTTTGCTTAAGGATAAGCAGATAATTCGGGGCATGAATGAATTCGATGCTGCCATGCTTGGGGTAGGAAAGCGCAAAAGCGATGCCCTCCGCGGCACTGGTGCCTGGCTTGCTGATGCCGGGAACGCTGCGATGATTCTCCTGCTGAAGGAGAATCTGGCCAACTTGGACGATTGGAAGCTGGTGCTCGACCGCGTGCTTATCCATCCGCCCAGCTATCGCGACCTCGCTGACTGGTGGCTCTTCTTCTCGGCGCTTGACGCGCAGACCGGGTTTCAGCTCGAACGCTGCACTTCCAACAAGCTAGAGGGGCGCTTGACTGGGCACCTCCTTGAAGCCTTATCCACCCAAGGAAAAATCTGGTCCGCAGCGCTTGCTCCGCTCATCGCACGCACCGGCGCAACCCTTGCGATCAGCGAAATCGATCTGGAAGTTGGCGGCGGCGAGCAGACGAATGGTGGTGATTTTGGCATTATACTCGACTTTGACGGTAGGACGGTCCAGCCGGGAGCCAAGAAGGGGCCAGACGAGCGCCGGATCGTTCCGCTGATCTTTCAAGCCAAGCGCTACCAAAGACCGATCGCAAACGTTTCACAGACCAATCCGACAAGGGGTCCGCAGCGCGACCTCCTCGCCAGTAACGTCTGCGCTTCAGCTTATATCTTTTACGATAATGGCGGGAATGAAGCTACGCCGCTACCCCCGCTCGTAAAGCCGGTAGAAAAAGTGCCCACCGCTACGAAGACCAACGTGCTGGAACATAGTCTCGACTTCGCGACCTACCTGCTTCAAGCGGCGACTAATCCGACCTGCGCACCGAGGGCGATCTCCGCCGACGACGCGTTGGCAATGATCTTCACAAAGGCAGAGGCGAAGGACCTGACCGACCTTGTTGTCGTTTCGACGGATCCCGAAGCTGGCAATCGCTATCGCTCAAGTCTTGCACTCCTCAATTATAGGCTCAGCCAGTCCGGAGATGAGGAGGAACACGTCCACCGAGACTGATCGGTCCCTCGGGGCCCGACTATGCCCGCGCATCCAGGCTATGATGGCAGTACTATAGTCCCGCGCCAAATTTTCAGAATGGCACCTCGTCGTCGAGATCGTCCGCAAATTGCGGGTTTGTCGGCTGAATCGGCGGCGGAGAAGGAATAACGGCAGCTTGGGTCGGCGGCGGCGATATTGGGTTCGGTGGGGCCGGGATCGGCGGAACTGGAACCGGTGGGACGGGAAGTGCCGCCGCCGCACGCTCTCTGCGCCCGCGCCAAAAGCTCTGGAACTCCGGTCCCTTCGAATCCGGTGGATATTCGGGCGGGTGGATGAACAGCGGCACGGGGGCGGGGATATCGGGGCCGATCACTACCGCTTCGCCGGGCGCCAGCATCGGCACGAACTGCGCGGCACCGCGATCGAGGTCGCCGCAGGCGCGCTCGACCGTTTCGCGGTCCTGATCGTTGGTGAGCCGGTGCACGAACAACGTGCCGAGCTGGCTCATCACGTCCTGCGGGATGTCCCTCGGCCGCTGCGTGGCAAGGACGCAGGTCAGGCCGTATTTGCGGCCTTCCTTGGCGATCAGCCCAAAGGAATCGAGCTTTACTGTGCTGTGCTCATCGCCGACCGAGCGTCCGAGGAACTGATGCGCCTCGTCAAGGAATACAACCAGTGGCGACGTGCGGAATGCGCCAGCTCTGGCTTCGGCCAGCAGGAACCGGCCGATGACGTTAAGCAGGATTTCGCGGGTATTGTGCTCGAACCGCACATCCTTGAACGAGATGACCGCGATGTCGCGGCTATCGTCGGCCAGAAACGCGCGCAGCTCGGTCACTAAAGACGTGCCGTTGGTCTTGAAGATGCATTCGAGCTCGCGTGAGCCGAGCAGCGTGTTGATCCGCGCAATCAGCGATTCACAATAGCCGAGCGAATTCTGGTCGGTGTTGCCAAACGCCGCAGCATTGCCTTGGCCGCTCGCCCAGACGCATTCGTTCTTCACCTGCTCGGCAAGGTTGGCAATGTCGAAGTCGCACGCCGGATCGTGTAGCTGCGCGGCATGCGCGTGCAGCGCGTTGAAATAAGGTGCGCGCGGTCGTCCGGCCTTTTCGATCAGGCCGTTATTGACGAACACTCCCGCTGGCGGCGCGGCAGCGCTGGCCGCGACCAGCTTGAGGCTTTTGATTGCTTCCCTGAGCCTTGGACCCTGACTCTGGCCAGACGGCCTGAACAGCGAGAACAGATCGTCCTCGGTGATTTGGCGATAGGGGAAATGGACGCGCCTTGCCGCCCCTGCGGGTGCGTCGAACACGAAGACTTCGTCGACATTGCCCATGTCGGCGAATTCGCCGGTCGGATCGAGCACGATCGCCCGGCCGCCAGCCTTCTTCAACTGCTGGACCAGCGTGGCGACGGTCCAGCTTTTGCCGCCGCCAGTCGCGCCGAACACCCCGCAATGCCGGCCGAAGATCTTCTCGGGCGGCAGGCAGACATCGACGCCGTCCGCGGCATCGATCCGCCCGATGCTGAGCGTCAGCTCGTCCTCATTGGCCACCGCATTGCGGATCAGCGTCGTCAGCTGACTCGGTTCGGCAAGATAGACGCCGTCGCCAATACGCGGAAAATCGGGCAGGCCGCGCCGGAGCTTGTTCGAGCGCTGCTCGACCGCCGCCAGCAGCTGGATCTTGCCGATCGGATTGGTGACCGCGGATTTGCCGAGCGACGGTTCGACCGTCAGCCGCTCGGCATCGGGAATCTTGGTCTCGACGATCCGGCCGAGAATCTGAAACCGCTCGCAATCGACGAACACGAAGTCGCCGACCGCGCCGAGCGACAGCCCGCGCCGCTCAGGCACCGCCGCCGCATTGGGCAGATTCACATGAACATAGGACGCGGTAGCTTGGGTGATCGTGCCGATATAGCGTTCTGGATTGATCGGGTTGATGCGGGTCACGTCGTCGGCGCCCCCAGGTCCCGGAGCGTTCTGACACGCTGCATGTGCCGCTCGCGGTCGGTTTCGCCGACCAGGTCGGGAAGAGCGGAAACTAGATCCTGAAACCGGCCGTTCATGAGATGGATACGCGCATCGCCGCCCGCCACCATGCGCTTGAACGCAGCAAGGAACGGGTTCCCGGGATCGGCGACGGCGGGCATCGTCTGCGGTGCGGCATCGAGCTCGGCCGGCGGCACGAATGCCGGATCGCAGATGACCAGTCGCAGCGACATATTGGCCTCGACCGCCGAAAGGATCGGCCGGCTGATATGGTCGTCATTAAAGCCGAACCCCGAAATCAGCAGCGCCGTGTCGGGCTCGCGCAGCGCCGCTTGGAACGCTCCGATCATGTCGAGATAGGGCGCCTCGAAGCTCTCCTGATATTTGCTCGAGCGCGGATAGATCAGCACCGGCTTTCCTTCCGGACCCCGCGACCGGTAGATGTCGGCGGCCTGCCGGCGCCAATCGAGCGAGCCGTGTAGCTTGTAGAGGTGGAAGACATTCTCGATGTAATCGGGCGCGTCGCGCTGGCCCGAGCGGCGCACGATGTCGAATTCGAAATGGCTGCGGTCATAGACCTGATCGAGACCGTGCGAGAAACCGTCGATGATCGTGAACCGGTGCCGCCGCGCCGCTTCCTCGAAGCACAGGTCATAGTTGGTCGTGAACAGCTTCGACCGTGCCTTACGCACGCCGCGGCGCCCGATTTTCTGGATCAATCCCGCATGGGCATCGAGGTTGGTGGTGCGATCGACAAAGTCGACGCGGGCAAGGATCGCCTGTTCGGCCGCTTCCACGAAATCATGGATCCGGATGTAGGTCGGATCGGTCACCGCGGTCTCGTGCAGCTCCAGATAAAGTTTGCACAGTGTCAGCAGCCGCTCGATATTGTCGTCGATCTTCGCGCTGGCAAAGGTATCACACACCGCCTGGAACGCCGGTGCGCCGACCTTTGTCTGCACCGCTACCCAGACGTCCCACATGCCCGCCGGCGAGAGCTTGGCCGCGTCGTTGGTCGCCGCGAACGACGAACCGGTGCCGGTCAGCACGACGACATTGGTCGCATTCAGGACATTGAGCAGGGCGCTTTCGACGGCGCGCTGAGTCCCCGCTTCCTCGATGCGCTCGCCGTCGGCACTCATCTTGTCCTTGAACAGCCGCCAGCCGTCGTCAGACACGAACAGGCGAAGATGTGCAGCATCGGCTGCCTTGCCATTCCAGTACGTCATCCGCCCCCAAACCACATCATTCCCATGGCCCGGCAGCCTAGCATCTTTTATCGCACAGGGCAGTGCGGAAGTGCTGCATTTAAGAATCCACTATCCACCCGATTGGGGTCGTCCCACTTTCCGCAGTTCGGCGTTATCGCCGCTCCCGGCGGAGGCGCCATCGAGCACGATCAACAGATATCTGCTTCGGGCGCCGCTGGCCGAAGTTTGCATGACGAGTATGTGGCCTATCAGCTTCAGTTGACGACTGATCGAAGGTCGGCTTTCCGCATCGGGTTACCCGAAAGCTGCAAAACCGGATCCGGCGCCACTTCTGTCGCGGTTCGATACCACTCAGGCGAACGCCGAATGTCTGCTCTAAACATAGAGCTGACGTTCCGCCCGGCGCTTTTGAACGGCAAGAAAGTCCCAGATCCAGACCATCTTACCAACATTTTTCGGAACTGCGGAAACGGCATTTGATGGCAACACGCAATGGGTGATTGCATGACCCAAATGAAACCGCCGGAAAGCCCAGGAAGCTTCGCTGAGCCCTTCCTTAACCTTCAACCTCATCCCGCAACTTCGGCCCTGCCTCCATCCTCTTTGCCAATGACTCCACAAAGGCTTGATACCGCTTCTTGCCCGTCGCCTGTGCCGCGCGCATAGCCTCGTCGGGCAGCGGCGCATTGCTGGTCAGCCAGAACCGCACGAAGATCGCGAATGCTTCATTCGACAGCTCGACATGCCATTCAAGGCGCTCAAGTTGCCTTGATAACCGGTCGAGCCGTTTGGTCAGAACAGCCTCGACCCGCTCCTCATGGTCAGGCGTGAGCATTGAAGCGAGCGCGGCTTCCAAGACTTCGGTTTGCGACACCCGCCTGGATCGCGCACGCTCCGAAAGCTGTCGCGCCAGGTGGGCATCGATCCGGAATGTCATCTTTTGACGATCAGGCTTCTTCACAGCTCGATTCCATCATCTGGGTCGAGCGAAGCAGTGCGCGCATTGCGCCGCATTGCGCGGTCAATGGCCCGCCGGTTCTGCGCATTCTCATCTTGCGACGTGTCAGCGTCGGGGTCGAACGGGTTGAACGGGCGATCCGGCTCTGGCGCGATATTCTCATGCTCAGGCAGGCCGGGTTCACGGCGGATGCCGCTGGTGTCGGCCTGATTGTCGGCTTTCGACTTTGTGCTTCGCTTCTTGACGGAGGCCCTAGGTGTGGTGGGTGTCAAAGCCTCGCTAGCTGCAGACGGTCCATTGGCATTGAGAACCTGAAGAAGCTGTTCGGTTTGGATGGGTTCGAGGCCAGACCAATCATCTGTAGCAGCTTTCGCGATAGTGGCATGTACTGGCTTCGGTGGCTCGAGCACACGCATGTTTAATCGCGGGTCTAGGAAATAGCGGGCCTTGCGCGCGCGGATTGGTGGGAGCCCGGCGGCCATGATGATTTCATCATCGGGCGGCAGTTGCATGACTTCGCCGGGCGTAAGCAAGGCCCGCGCCGTCTCCGAGCGCGACACCATGAGGTGCCCTAGCCACGGTGAAAGTCGGTGTCCTGCATAGTTTTTCATGGCGCGCATTTCTGTCGCGGTTCCAAGGGCGTCGGATATACGCTTGGCGGTCCGCTCGTCATTGGTCGCAAAACTGACCCGGACGTGACAGTTGTCGAGGATGGCATTGTTCTGGCCATAGGCCTTCTCGATCTGGTTCAGTGACTGCGCGATCAGGAACGCCTTGATCCCGTAGCCCGCCATGAAGGCCAGCGCGCTTTCGAAGAAGTCGAGCCGTCCGAGGGCCGGAAACTCGTCGAGCATGAGAAGCAGGCGCTGCGGGCGCTTGCCAGGGTTGAGATCTTCGGTCAGCCGACGACCGATCTGGTTGAGGATGAGACGGATCAACGGCTTGGTTCGGCTTATGTCGCCTGGCGGAATGACGAGATACAGCGAGGTTGGATGCGGACCGGCCATCAGATCAGCGATGCGCCAATGCGATGCGCTGGTGACCTTGGCCACCACCGGATCCCGGTAGAGGCCAAGGAACGACATCGCGGTCGACAGCACGCCGGACCGCTCATTGTCCGATTTGTTGAGCAATTCCTGCGCCGCTGCGGCCACGACGGGGTGTACACCTTTGTCTCCAAGATGCCGGGTGGCTTTCATCCGGTGCAGCGTCGTTTCGATCCCGCAGCGCGGATCGGACAGGAACGCTGCGACCCCGGCGAGCGACTTGTCCTTCTCGGCGTAGAGCACGTGAAGGATCGCGCCGACAAGCAAAGCGTGGCTGGTCTTTTCCCAGTGGTTGCGCTTCTCGAGGCTGCCTTCAGGATCCACCAGCACGTCGGCGACATTCTGTACATCGCGCACTTCCCATTCGCCGCGCCGGACCTCGAGCAGAGGATTGTAGGCTGCGGAAGCGGGATTGGTCGGATCAAACAGCAGGACCCGGCCATGGCGAGCGCGGAAGCCTGCCGTGAGCTGCCAGTTCTCGCCCTTGATGTCGTGAATGATCGCCGATCCTGGCCAGGTCAGCAGGGTTGGAACGACCAGACCGACACCTTTACCCGACCGTGTGGGCGCGAAGCAGAGGATATGTTCGGGGCCGTCGTGGCGCAGATACGATCCGCCGAACCGGCCAAGGATTACGCCGGCATCGCCGAGCATGCCGGCCTTGCGGATTTCACCTGCATTGGCCCAGCGGGCAGAGCCGAATGTTTCCGCCTTCCGGCGCTCGCGGGCGCGCCAGACGGACATGGCAATAGCAACGATGAAGGACAGGAATCCGCCTGATACTGCGATGAGGGCACCGCGCTCGAATACTGTCGGTGCATAGGCATCGAATGCGAACCACCACCAGAAGAAAGCCGGAGGAGGATAGATGGGGGAAGCGCCGATCCAGAACCACGGCTCTCCCAGTTCCGACTGATAGCCTAGTGCGGCGGCGGCCCACTGGGTGGCGCTCCAGATGGTGAGCAGGATAATTGCGAACACGGCCAGTATCTGGCCCCAGAGGATCTTGTCATTCATGGGCTTTGGTCCTGTAGGGAATGGTGCGTCACAGGCCGATCCCCCGCCCGCGACCCAAGCTCCAATCGACCGTCCCGCCGGGCGACATGGTGCCTGTGATGTGTTGCGCCAGATGTTTGTCGAGCGCTGGTCGCCACGGCACGAGGTGGAAGCTCATGCCATCATCGATCATCGCGAACCGACCGGACGACAGAGCCACGCGCTCGCGGTAGATGCCGCTTACGTAGTCGCCGGTCGCCGATGATTTGTGCTCAAGCCCGGTCCGCGCGGCGATCGCTTGCGCAGTCGACGCAAGCTCCTCGTTCCGAAGCGTGCCGATCAGATCTTGCGCGAGGATCAGTCTTTGCCCCTGTCGGCGCGCGAGGCCCTGCGCCTCGAGATGCTGCGCGCGCGCTTCCATCGCGTCGCGCACTTCGAGCCCGAAGCCATTGCCTGTTGTTACTGGTCCGCGCGCGACCAGTTGGCGATCGAGCCATGTTGCGCCTGGCGATGTGATCTGGTCCGCAAGGGCGACGTCCGACCGCGTTGCCAGCGAGAACCGGGTCTGGCCTTTGGCGTCCTCCCAAGATCTGAGCTCGACGATTGATCCCGGTCTCGCATCGCCGGTCATGTCCATGTCGTCGAAGCGTAAGTGATGCGTGCGGCCATCGGTGCCATCGACGATGGCGTAGGCGCTGCCCGCCAGTTCATCCTGCAGACCGCGCTCGACCAGACGCCCGACAATGGGGTCACTGGGCGTCTTTGAGTGCAGGGCCAGGGCAGATGGATCGAAGCGTCCGCCGTCCCGGGTCATGGCGCGGTGCATGGTCTTGATGATGTCGTTGCGGACCGAAAGATCGCGCAAGGCGCGCTCGGCACCGGGATCAATGGTCCAGACTGCAGGACCTTCGCGGGAGGCAAGCCCGAGCTGTTCCAGCTTGGCGGCACGGCCGATGAGCAGACGGCGCATGCCGGTTTCGCCATCGCCGCCAGGGCGAAGGTCGACACGGCCCGCCATGTTCTCGCCGAGCTGCACGAGCTGGCGGTCAAGACCAGTCCACCGTTCGGCATCGACTTCGCGTTCAAGCGCCGTGCGGATATCCAGTTCACTGCGCGGTCCGAGTTCAAGCGTTACGCGCTCCTCGGCGCGGCGGCGCAGGCCGTCACTGATGTAGCCGCGGTCGATGATCAGGTCGGTGCCGTCATCAGCCACACCGCGCACAAGGATATGAATGTGCGGATTGTCGGTGTTCCAATGGTCGACCGCCACCCAGTCCAGCTTGGTGCCGAGATCTTTGGCCATGTCGGTCATCAACTCGCGGGTGAAGTCTCGCAGGTCCTGCATGTCGCCAGCATCTTCGGGACTGACGATGAAGCGGAAGTGGTGCCGGTCATCCTCGCACCGCTTGGCAAAGGCATCGCGATCACTCTCGTCAGAGCGGGCATCGAGCATGGATGCATCGCGCCCGTCGCGGGTCACCCCGTCGCGTTCGAGATAGGAGATGTGGCGAGCAAGCGGCGCGGCGCGATATTGCGCGCCTTTGTGCCGGACGATACGGGCCAGCACAGTAACGCGCCGCTGACCCGGCGAGCGGTGTCGCATAGCGGCAAGCGCAAGCCGACCTCGGCCCGCTCTGCCAGAGCTTCGGCCAGTTCGCGACCCACCTCTGCGTAGGCGCGTCTGGCCTGATCGTGCTGCAGCACGGCGTACCTGTGCTGCCAGCTTCTGGCCTCTTTGGCCCGCGCCCTTGCCGCTGTCCCTCCCCCTTCCCGGCCGGACACGAAATTCATTGTCGTCCCCGCTCATGGGCGGTGTGCCATACTATTTTGGATTGAAAATAAAGCCGAATTCAAATCAGCGTCTGGCAGGCATACTTTCTTGCCATACAATATTTGCCAATCATCCCAACCACATAGGACTAGCCAGCTGGCAGTCCTTTTATCTTGCCCTCCAAAACTGACCTCTCGCTCCCACGCCTGCCAAACCGCCGGAACTAGCCCGCAAATCGCCGTGATCGTCAGAACTGCGACTGAGAACACCATCACGGGATCCGCGGCGAAAGCGGGATAAACAGAGGGTGCGGAGCCGGTTCATCGGGCTGCGAAGAAGCCGGTGGTGGTGCACTGATCGCGCGCTCCGGCTGCACGGCAGTTGCATCGGTCATGACTTCTGCGTCGCCATCGTCACGCGCTGCAAACAGCGCCGCGTGACGCCAAGATTGCATAGCTGGTGCCGGATTTGCAGCAAGGGCCGCAGTGCTGGCTATGCCAAGACTTGGAGTGATCTGAGCAACATAGCTGACTGTCTCTGCAGGTAGCCGCCGACGGCCATTTGCATAATCATCCGCCCGGCCCGGCCCGGCATTGTAGGCCGCCAGCATCAGGCTGACGTCGCCGTACCGGTCCCACATAGCCCGCAGATAGGCTGTCCCGCCGAGAATATTGGAGCGGACATCGAACGGATCAGAGCCAAGCCGGTGGCGCTCGGTGAGCATTGTCCAGGTGCCCGGCATGATCTGCATCAGGCCCATCGCTCCTGCTGGCGAAACCGCGCGGGAATTGCCCCGGCTTTCAGCCCGCATGACCGCCCAGATCCAGAGTTCGGGTATCCCGAAGCGCTGGGAGGCTTCCGCGACATGCGGTGCATAAGGATGGGCCGCGAACTGGTCTGGCCCGGTAGTAGACGCTGCCTGCAGTGCGGCCACTGAACTGACACCAAGTGCGAGGCACAGACCGGGAAGGAGCAGATAGCGGTGCAGACTATAGGCGATCCGCAATGGACGCCGCCTGCTCGCGGAGCGCGAACGACGATCCATGGCTATCTCCGATCACGATGTGTCGGACGTGACCAGAGCAGGTGATGTTCGTCATGCCTACCCATCGAGCGCAGTAGATTGGCGCGCAAAGGCTGGACAAAAGCCGGGTCATCGATCTGCGCCGCGACATAGGCGCCGGCGCGCTCGCCGGTGCGATTCCATCCCGCACCGATTTCGATGCCGGTGTCCGCATCGCCAAGCAGAACGCGCCAGTCGGGCGAATTCTCGCTGTCGTTTGCAGGCGCTGGAACAAGTGTCACAGCAGCATCAAGCATGAGCGTCCTGATGCGGCCTGCAAAGCCGTCCTGCGTGGATTGAAAGTCGCCGATCATCATGGCTTGATCTCCTGGTTGGTCGTCGGGAAAGAGGTGGGTCTGTCTGGCACATGCCAGCGCAGCGGCTCTCCGGGTGCATTGCGTGTGAGGACCGGGCGCGCGGTGCCGATCAGGCCTGCTGCCGGGAGCACCCCGAAATAGCGCCCGTCGAGACTGTCGGGGGCAGGATTGAGGAGGAAGATTTCACTGGCACCGACCTTATGGCAGCCGCGCCAGACAGGCAGCGCGCGACCCATTCGGTCCTGCAATTTGGCCACAGCCATTGGCCGTCCATCGATCGTGATGACTGCACCGACGCGGCAGACCTGCTGACCCGGCAAAGCCGCAACATGCTTCATGAGCGGCACGCCGGACGGCAGATAGCGGCGGTCATCGAGAAATCGGGCAATCTCGGCGCTAGGCGCGACAGCGACGAGCTGGCCGAGCGTCACAGGCGCATCGCTATCGATCCGGTAGAGACCGATGGGCGCGCTGGCGCTCGCGTTCCACATCAACTGCGGTCGCGGTGACCGCACAGCGACGGCGGCAAATCCGGCGCTGAACAGGCATGCCGATAGCATCGTCGCGCGCAGATACGGACGGCGGCTCACGCTTCGAGCGCCTTGCGCCGAAGCCAGGCTGCGTGGCGCTCAGCCGTATAGGCGCGAGCCGGCATTCCGGCGCTCAAGCGGTTGCAGACATGGCGCCAATGATCGGGTGATGCGTCGCACGGATCGACCCCGGCAGCTTCTACGGCATCAATGGCCTGGAGCACTTGTGCCACCTTGGGCCAGCCTTCGATATGCAACAGGATTTCACCGCCCGGGCGCACGAATGGCAGCGTCGTGTAAGCCTCGCCGGGTTTGACGGCGGTGACGATGTCGATGCTGGAGTGAACCGTTCCGAAGTCGTTCGACAACCAGCGCACAAACGCGAAGGTTGTCCCAGGACGGAAGCCGACGATGCGTGTGCGGCGGTTGATGATCCGATCCGTCGCCATGCGGCCGAAGCGGATCCATTGCTCGTAGCGCTTCTCGATCCAGGTCAGTTCGACCTCGGTCAATGCGCTGCGTGGTTGCGGTCTGGCGGCAGACCGTTGCAATGCCGGACTGCTCATGATTGCCGTCCCGACCGTGAGCGCAGAGCGCCGATCCCGAGGTCTGGAAGCGTCGGCGCTGCGCCAGCTTTTTCCACAGGCGACCAAGCCGTTAGCAAGAATCCGAAGGATTCTTTTCTATTAGCATCGTTAGAGAGCAGCCGATCTGTCGCAGATTTCTGCGGGTTTCCGGCACAATCGGGTTTCCGATAGGCCGAGGATCGGGTTTTCGATGGGCCGAGTCTGGCGGTTTTCGATAGGCCGAGCGTCATGGCAACTTCTCCACAGGCAAGCCAACGCGCCGGGCCGCAGCGACGAACGAGTCGACGGGGATGGGTTTGAAAATCAGCCGCTCGCGGCCGAAGCTGTGCGCGAGGCTCAAATGGTAGCCCGGAAGCGACTGCTGCCGGACGATCGTGCGCAGCTCGAACGCGAATTGCTTGAGCGGCGAGAGCGCGCCTGATTTGAGATGCAGGTGCGGAACGTCGAAGCTCCAGCCACCGCGCTGATGGCCGCCATGCTTGCGCACAATCCGGTAAAGCCAGCGCTCCACGCCGCCAGTCAGGCTGAAATAGGCCCGGTCGATGGTCAGGATCAGCCCTCTGTCGAGCACGCCTGCATAGAACCAGTCTGGCAGGATCATCTCGATGCCGGTCGCCCGGCCATGGTCGTCCAGTGTTTCCCGCCATTCGTTGATCCAGGAGAAACGGTGGCGGCGGCGTTGGTGCTGTTGCCGGATTGACGTCGCAACGGTGGTGGATTGCAGCCGGTCAAGCGCCGCGCGCAGCCGCTCATAATGGTCCTTGCCAGTCCCGCGCCCGATGAAGGTCAGGATTTCGTGCGGTCGAGCCGCAATGAGGCGCGACGTGGGTCTTCCTGCATCGCGGGCCTCGACGAGCTGGCTAGCCGCCCAGATCAGGATGTCGGCGTCCCAGATGGTTGCCATGCCATGCTCCGGCACGGCCTCGACTGAAATCCACGTCGCGCCCATCGTAAAATCGATCGGTGTGCAGCGCTTTGATTTGGCGAGACTGAAGAATGGCCACGCCATGAGATCTTGCGCGTCCCGTGCTGCGATCTCGCCTGGGACCGAGCGGAACAGCTCAAGCTGCGCTGCGGTGCCAAAAGCTTGCATCAGCGGCGCACCGGCCGAGCGGACAGACAGATGCCTTTTCCAGGGTCCGACGTCGAGTTGCGGCGTCCATTCTGTGCCCAGGCGTCCAGGTCAGCGATGGCATAGACGATACGGCGCCCCAGCTTGTGAAAGGCTGGCCCTGTTCCGTAGCACCGATGCTTCTCCAGCGTGCGAGCGGAAAGCCCAAGGTGAACGGCTGCGTCTGGCGTTCGGACGTAGCGCGGAACGACGGGTACAAATTCTCCATCCATGACGATCCTCCTGTGAAGAGCCGGACACACGGGGTTGGACCGGCGAGCAGGAGGCGAGTGATCGGATTTTCAGGGAATTGGGTGAACGGACATATCGCGACTGTCTGGAATGTCCCGATCAGATGGCGTTCAACAGGCGACGGTAGCCGCCGTCGCGGACTGCGAGCGCGTGGCGGTGCCAGCGGCCAATCCGCTTGCGCTCGCTTGAGCCATCCCATTCAGCTGCGGAGTAGTGGCGCGCATCGCGGGCAATCAGGTCAACTGCGAGTTCGCGTGCGCTGACACCTTCAGGCAATGCATCGAGCAGCCTCAACCATTGCACCAAACGCCAGCGTTCGGACGGCCCCGGGTCGAGGGAAACTGGTCGCTGACGCAGCCGACCAAGATGAATATGTTCATGGAAAGCCGACATTGCGGTCCTTCGCAGTTCCCAAAAGGTGTCCGCAGGCAGCATATAGGTGAGCGGGTCGGTATCGGATGCTCCTGTTGAGATAGTCAGCCGATAGCGTCGTCCGCTCGATGTCAGCACCAGATGTGACGATTGATCGGAGATATGGCTGGCGATGACCGTCGCACCTTTGCCAGCGGTAAGCTTATTGAAGCTGCCGGTCATGGCTGGATCCGGTTGCAGCCGGATAATTGTAGCGGATGCGGAAGGGTCCCAGATGGCGGGGCTTTGCGTGGCGGTATGTTCAGGGTCTGCCGCGAAAGACCAACCCCCAGTGCTTGGCCAGACGTTTGCGCGCTATCGGCGCTGCGTCGATGGCACGAGCATATTGTTCGCGATAATCAGGATTGCGGCGCAGAAATTCCTGCGCGAAGTCAGCACGGTCGTGTCCTTCAAAGGCTTTGGCGTAACTCTCCGAACGCCAGTCGGGCTTCTCCTCCATCACAGCTCTCCTGTGAGGTTTTTTCGAGTCGGACGATCATGCTACCGGCAAGGTCCGAGAAGTGCTGGAGTCTGTGGCGCGCTATCAGCGAGGCAGGCACAATCGATTGCGCCAGAACGGTGGAAGCTTCGGAGTTTAGTTCGCGCGCGGGTCCAGCAAATGACGGTAGCCGCTCTGCGTCATCCATTTGGCACGAGCAAGGTGGCTGTCGTGAACCAGCTTGGCGCGCTCGGGCTCTTTGGCGGGGTCGATTGCAAAGATGATCGCCGCGGCTTCTTCCCATGATGCGCCGTCTTTCTCAGCGTCGAGAAGGCGCAGATATGTCACCAGGTGGCGCTCGTCATAAGCACTCAGCCGGTCCATCAACGGTGGTTGATCTTCAAAATCAGGAGCCGACATAGGTCCCTCCTTGGCGCCCTGCCAGTTTAATGGCTGCCTCATCGCAAGGCGAGCGGAGAAGCAGGCCATCCTTCTCCCTAAATCGCGAGAGCGTTATGCGTCTTTCCGCATAACGCTCGGACCATCCCATGTCATGCCGCGCACGAGCAGGTACCAGCATCTGCTTGCTGCGGTTGAGAAATTGTAAATTTGCGTTGCTGGTTCGGTGGAGTGGAGGCGACTTCCGGTCAATGATCCGCTTGGTCATCAAAGAAGCGGGCCGGGGCGACTCCAAGTTCTTCTGCGAGTCGTTCGATGGTGTCGAGCGTCGGCGAATTGGCCGCGCGTTCAAGAAGGCCAACATAGTTGCGGTTGATTCCGGCACGATGCGCCAATTCCTCCTGCGAAAGCCCACTGGCGTGACGCATTCGCCTTAAATTCGTCGCAAAAATCTCCCGAAGCTTCATGCCTCGTGGGTCGGCGGAAGCCTAATATACTGCCACCCAATATACTAGGGATTCGTCATCGCCCGGTGTTACCCGGGCGATGACTTCGCGGTTCAGCTATCGCTGCGTCGGGCAGGACGGTTCCAGACCAGATCATGGCTACCGTCTTCGGCTTCGAAGAGCTGGGCGAAGATTGGGGCAACAAAGCTTGGATCATCAAGTTTGACCGAGAGGTAGGGCCGGTCATCCTGGGTACGCTTTTCCCATGCGGCGCCGACCTCGATTTCGCCGACGAGGACGCGGTGGCTGGGAGCGTTGGGGCTGGTGCTTTCGTCTGCGACGATACGAACCGATTTGGCCTGAAGTGCAAGAGTGGCGATCTGGCCCCGGAGCTCTCCCGAAACCTTCTTGAAGTTGCCGATCTTTGCCATGAGTATTTCCTTTTCCGTTAGTCGGACCGCTCCAGTGCGGCCTCGATGCGCGGATGAAGGTCAGTCAGTGGCAGACGCTGCAGCGTCAGCCCGTAGCGTTAGCGAAGGACGGGGTGATCGGTCTTTCTTGCCTCGCGAGGAACGGCGGCACGCCGGGGGAAGAAAGTCCGAAACGCGCCGTTGCGGCAAGTATGCCAAGCGAAGCGTCTTGCTGACATAGGCGCGTGTCGAAAGAGGCCGTACTGGTGCGATCCTGCAGGAAATGGCATCCTTGACGTAGATCGCAGTTTCACCGTTGTGAGGTTTCCGGTTTAGACGGCTTTGAAACCAGCCAAACCGCTCGTCGTTGTATCGAAGCGCACAGCCAACACAGCGTTGCCCCTAGTCGCTAATGATTGCTCCGCCCGGATGAGGATTGCTGCTCAAGGACCGGCCGTCTGCCGAGTTTGCGTTGTTATGATCGCTGCCGCCCATCACACTTTGCCAGGCTGAAGCGGATGTGGCGAACGCTGCAATCGAACCGAGAATTGCCAATACAGAGCTGCTGTTTGTTGCCAACGAACCAAGGCTGTGCGCGGCCTGATATCCGGCGAAAGCAGCAGGCACAGCAAAAAGCAGCGCGATCGCCAGCCTGAGCAACGGAGATCGGGTAAAAGCGACCAGAAGTTGGCCGATGAGCAGCGTGGCGATGCCAGCGCCAAAGGCAGCGAGGATTGCTGCCGGATAGCCGAATTCGTGGCGGAGTAGGGCAAAGCCCGTGCCGGTCGCGACGCATACTGGCAGGGCGAGGCTGGCGAGCCGGAAGAGCAGCCATAGCATGTAAAAGCCTGCAGCGGCCCCAAGGATGAGGAAAATGGTCATAAGCGTCCCTTGTCTGGACGCGCTCGCCACCACCACCTCAGCGCAATCTGCACTGGAAGATTAGCACGACGGAAGTTGGTTCGAAAAGTCCGATTCTGCCTAAGGTCAACGGGCGAATGGGTCATATTCACGAACGACCTGTTCGGGGTCGCCATCGAATTCATCGGCGGGGATTACGAAATATCCTTGGCCGGTCTTGATGAGGACGATCACCGTCATCAACGTCCGGGAGAGGTTCCAGCCAAGCGATTGTGCAGTTGCAAGTGGCATGATGTGGCTCCTGTCGAGGAGCGGACCAACCCGCTCGACAGTCGCCCCACAGGCCGGAGACTGGACGCAATCACCGCAGCAAGGCTGCGGCCGCACGCGCATGCGTAGCGGACCCTTCACGGGTTGATTGAAGGAGGACAGGCTTCGAGCCCAGGGATCAGCGGCTAAACGAGTGGTTGGTTCTGCGCAGGAGCGGGCAAATCACTGCACTGGCACTCCCGCATGCATGGCCTAATCCAACCGCCGGACGCGTAATTGTCCATCTGGATGAGAAGTGAGCACGCCTGAGTTGTCCCCAGCCGGATTTGGCCCGGTGACAATGTGGTGACAATCGTTAGGAACTCGCCCGTTGTCACCAGCGCCTCGCGAGCTTCGCGAGGTTCAAACAATTGGTTTTCTGGGAGAAAACTGGAGCGGGCGAAGGGATTCGAACCCTCGACCCCAACCTTGGCAAGGTTGTGCTCTACCCCTGAGCTACGCCCGCTCGGCGGCTGGTCCGGTGTGTCGGTCCAGCGGGTGAGGCGCGCAATTAGCAGCGGCTTTCTGGTCCGGCAAGCCCCTATTTTCGATTCGCGACGATTCCTTTTGCGGGGCTTGGCATAAGCCGCTTGCGCACCATCTTGGGGTTTCGGATAAGGGCGCGCGCAACACGGGAGGAGCGACCTCCCCAGGGCCATGCCGAAACAAGGGCAGGCGCGCCAGGCAGCAGGAGCATTTGATTTGGCAAGCATGGGTTTGACGACCGAGGAGCACAAGGCGGTCGAGGCATTCCGCAAGAATGTGGTCGAGCCGTCGATGACCAAGCTGGTCATTCTCGATTTCTGGGCCGAATGGTGCGGCCCGTGCAAGGCGCTGACCCCGGTGCTCGAGAAGATCGCCGACCAATATGCCGACCGTGGCGTGGTGCTGGTCAAGGTCAATGTCGACGAGGAACGTTTCATCGCCTCGCAGTTCCAGATCCAGTCGATCCCCACCGTCTATGCGATGTTCCAGGGCCAGCCGGTCGCCAACCTGACCAACGCACGGACCGAATCGCAGCTTGCGGGCATCATCGACCAGCTGCTCGACAAGCTGCCGATCCAGGCAGGCGATGGCGCGCCGCAGGGCCCGGATATCGCGCCGCTGCTCGACATGGGCGAGGAGGTGCTGGCCGAAGGCGATGGCGAGCGCGCTGCAGGCATTTTTGCGCAGATTCTGGATATGGTGCCCGATAGCGTGGCAGCCATTGCCGGGCTGGTTCGCTCGCTCACTGCGGCGGGCAAGACCGCAGAAGCACAGGCGCTGCTCGACGACCTGCCGCCCGAAATCGCGTCCGATCCGCTGCTGGAGCGCGCCAGGTCGGCTCTGGCGCTGGTCGCCGACAAGGCCGACGACAGCGAGATTGCAGGGCTGCGCGCTGCGGTCGAGGCGAATGCCGACGATCATGCCGCGCGGTTCGAGCTCGCCGTCGCGTTGTTCGCTGCCGGCTCGCGCGACGAGGCGGCCGATCATCTGCTTGCCATCGTGCGCGCCGACAAGGACTGGAACGAGGGCGCGGCCCGCGCGCGGCTGTTGCAGATCTTCGAAGCGGTGGGCCTCGAGGACCCCTGGGTCTCGGCCACGCGGCGCAAGCTTTCCGCCGCGCTGTTCGGCTGAGGACGATAGCCGCAATGGTAGCCCAGCGCATATCGATCTTTCCGCTGACCGGGGTCATCCTGTTCCCCGGACTGCAGGTGCCGCTGCATATCTTCGAGCCGCGCTACCGCGCGCTGGTCAGCGACGCGATGGCACGCGACCGGCAGATCGGCATGATCCAGCCGCGTGGGGGCGGCGAGCCGCCCCCGCTGTTCGACATGGGCTGTGTCGGCCGCATCGTCGATGTCGAGGCGCTCGAGGATGGCCGGTACAATCTCGTGCTCGAAGGCTTTGCCCGGTTCCGCGTGCTGCGCGAACTGGATGTCACCACGCCCTTCCGCCAGATCGAGGCCGAGCTGATCGAGGAGAACGAGATCGACCAGGCGCTGTCCAGCGTCGAGCGCGCCAGCCTGGAACGCGAATCGCAGCGCTTTGCCAATGCGCAGGGCTATAGCGTCGACTGGGATTCGGTGGCGCGGCTGGATGATCGCTCGCTGGTCAACGGTATCGCGCAGATCGCCCCGTTCGATGCGGCGGCCAAGCAGGCGCTGCTGGAAGCCGAAGGGCTGAAGGTGCGTGCCGATCTGCTGGTGCAGCTGATGCAGTTCTTCGGCCGGCGCGACAGCGACGACCCGCGCGTGACGCTGCAGTGATCCGGAGCCCCCGCCGCTTGCGGCAGGGGGCGATCGATCACCGCGCGCCCTGCAGCTTCTTCTGGCGGCGGCGCTGGACCGAGGAGCCGAGCCCCAAAGCCTCGCGATATTTGGCGACCGTGCGCCGCGCGATGTCGAAACCGCGTTCCTTGAGCATGTCGACCAGCTGATCGTCGGACAGGATGTTCTTCGCATCCTCCTCGTCGATCAGCGCCTTGATATGGCTCTTGACCGCAGAGGCGGAGACGGCGTCGCCGCCATCGGTCGCCTGGATCGCGCTGGTGAAGAAATATTTGAGCTCGAACAGCCCGCGCGCGCAGCTCAGATATTTGTGGCTGGTGACGCGGCTGACGGTCGATTCGTGCATTTCGATCGCGTCGGCCACGCTGCGCAGCGTCAGCGGGCGCAAATGCGTGACGCCGTTGCGGAAAAAGCCTTCCTGCTGCTTCACGATCTCGCTCGCCACCTTGATGATCGTGCGCTGGCGCTGGTCGAGCGCTTTCACCAGCCAGTTGGCCTCGGCCAGGCATTCGCCAAGCCACGCCTTGGACTTGGCATCGTGCCGCCCGCCGGTGAGCGACACCGCATAGGAGCGGTTGACCAGCAGCCGCGGCAACGTGGCGCTGTTGATCTCGATCATCCATTTGCCTTCGCGCTCGAGCACGAACAGGTCGGGCACCACCGCCTCGATGCTCGATCCACCGAAGCGGCTGCCGGGCTTGGGATCATATTGGCGCAGCTCGGCGATCATGTCGGCCAGATCCTCGTCATCGACCCGGCACAGGCGCTTGAGCTGCGGCAGCGCGCCGCGCGCCAGCAGTTCCAGATTGTCGATCAGCCGCGCCATGCACGGATCGTAGCGGTCCGCCTCCTTCGCCTGCAGCGCGAGGCATTCGGCAAGATCGCGGGCACCGACGCCGGTGGGCTCGAGCGTCTGCACCGCCGCCAGCGCGGCCTCCACCTCGACGAGCGGCACGCCCAGCTGGTGCGAGACCTGCAGCAGATCGCCACGCAGATAGCCGTTCTCGTCGATCAGCTCGATCAGATGCCGCCCGATGAACAGCTGCACGCCCGATAGCACGATCCCCGCCTGGGCATGCAGATGTTCACGCAGCGACAGATCATATTCGAGCGAATCTTCCCAGCCATCGCTGTCCGCACCGCCACCGGTGGCGATGTCGTTGAGCGACAGCGCCCCATCCAGCCCGGCTGCGCCCTCGCCCGCTGCGCGCTCGGGACAGTCGCTGACGCTGTCGTGGTGGAACACCTCGCCGTTGAGGTCGATGTCGAGCGGGCGGTCGATCTCGCCCATCCCGGCGCCGATCAGCTCGTCGCTGCCCACCGGTTCGCCATCGGATAGCGGCGCGGCGGGCGCATCGAACACCGCATCGACCCCGCCCAGCTGGATATCGCCGCCACCGTCTTCGCCGCCCAGTTCGAGCAGCGGATTGCGCTCCAGCTCCTCGCCGATGAATGCCTCGATCTCGATATTCGACAGCGCGAGCAGACGGATCGCCTGCTGCAGCTGCGGCGTCATCACCAGCGACTGGCTCTGCCTCAGGTCAAGGCGTGGCCCCAAAGCCATCGGATCAGCCCCTTGCCCCCCGGCGTGCCATTACAGCGCGAAGCCTTCGCCCAGATACAGGCGGCGGACATTCTCGTCGGCCACCAAAGCCTCGGGTGTACCGGCGAACAGCACCTTGCCATCATAGATGATGCAGGCGCGGTCGACGATGTCGAGCGTCTCGCGGACATTGTGATCGGTAATCAGCACGCCGATGCCGCGCGACTTGAGCTGCTTGATGAGGTCACGAATATCGGCGATCGACAAGGGGTCAATCCCGGCAAACGGCTCGTCTAGCAGGATGATCGAGGGGCTTGCCGCCAGTGCGCGCGCAATTTCACAACGGCGACGCTCGCCACCCGACAGCGCCATCGCGGGCGAGGACCGCAGCCGGGTGAGACCGAATTCGTCGAGCAGCGTCTCGAGCCGTTCGGCGCGCGCCTCGACGACCGGCTCGACCAGTTCGAGCACCGCGCTGATATTCTGTTCGACCGTCATGCCGCGAAAGATCGAGGTTTCCTGCGGCAGATAGCCCAGACCCAGGATCGCGCGGCGGTACATGGGCAGCTGGGTGATATCGACGCCATCGAGCATGATGCGGCCCGAATTGGGCTTTACCAGCCCCATGATCGAATAGAAGCAGGTGGTCTTGCCAGCGCCATTGGGGCCAAGCAGGCCGAGAACCTCGCCCTTGGCGACCTGCAGCGACACGTCCGAGAGCACGACCTTCTTGTCATAGCTCTTGGCGATCGAGACGACGTTCAGGCCATCGCGCGACGTCGCCGGATCGACTGCGGTACCGCTGAGCAGGCCCTGGGGGGCGACATCGTTCATTCTGACTTCCTGCAAACCAAGCCCGCGACCCGCGCCGCCGCTTCTGCCTTGCCTTTCCCATAGCATGGAACAAGGCGATGAAAACCGGCGATATTCAGCAAATGGCAGGATTTGTGCATGGAAGGGTCAAGCTGTACCACTCCCGTCATACTGAACTTGTTTCAGGACCCATTGCGCCCGACGAACCGATGCCGCGTGGGGAGAAATGGACCCTGAAACAAGTTCAGGGTGACGGCTGAAGTGCTCGCTCTCGCGCAGATCAATCCCGCTTGGGCACCGAGAACGTGCCCGAAACGCGCCCGCCCGCACTGCCGGTCTGGCCAGGCGCGCCGCCGGCAGAGCGACCGTCGACGGTGGAGCGCCCCGTGGTCAGGTCGATCACCATACGCCCACCGTTTAGCGTGTTGCCGCCCTGGCGCAGCGCGACATTGCCGATCAGCGTGATGATGCGCCGGTTGAAATCATAGATGCCGACATTGCCGCTGGCGCGTTCTTCGCCCTTGGTGACGACCACGCCGCCATTGGCATCGATCCGCTCGATCTCGATGCCGCCCGCATTGCGATAGGCCACGGTCATCCGCGCTGCCTGCAGGCGGAGGCCCGCCTGGGTGATGTCGACATTGCCGGAAAGCAGCACCCTGTTGGCACGATCCTGCAGCTCGATCCGGTCGGCAGCATAATCGACCGGTGCATTGCTGTTATGGTTCATCAGCGACTGCGCGCTGACGCCGGCCGGTGCGATCATCGGTCCGGCCAGCATCGCTCCGCCCGCGAGCACAACCAGAACAACGCGCCGCGCATGCCCCAAAATCCTGCCTGAAAACCGCATCTTGTATCCTGTCTTCCTGCAACCCGTCATGGCATTCCGCCCTGGGTCATGCGCAACCGCGCGCGCCCTTCCAGGGTCACGGTCCGCGCGGCAAGGTCGGCCCTTAGCCGGTCGGCGCGGAAAGTGCCAGTCGGCAGCCGTCCGGTTACCTCGCCGCGGCTGACCATGCTGCGCTTGGGCAGATCGATGTCCACGTCGCGCGTTACCATGCGATAGCCATTGGCGCTGCTGAACTGCACCGGCCCCACGATCGAAACCTGTTCGGTATCCATGTTGTAGTTGCCGCGCCCCGCCTCGAGCACGCCCGGACCGTCCTTGAGGAGGATGCGTGCGGCCAGATCGTTCATCTCGACCACGGGATTGCGCGAGCTCTTCTGCACGGCAGAGCCTGCCTCAAGCGAGAAGGGGCGCCCCTCGCTGTCCTGACCGCGATACAGCGCCTGCGTCACCCGCATGCGCTCGCGCGCGATCTCGACCTGGTTCTTGTCGAGCAGGAAGCTGACCTCGGTATTGCGCAGCAGCGGGGCGAGCGCGAGAAAGGCGACGAGCACACCGATGCCGGCTGGCAGGAACATGCCCAGAAAGCGCACCAGCCGGTCATGGCTGCTGCCGGGCGCGGCAAACAGCTGGCGGCGATTTCGCATCTGGTCGGCACGCTGGGTCATCGATCGCTGTTCAAGCCTGTTATGTGCGAACGCGCGATGAACGAACGTCCTTCAAGGGGCGCGATATATTAGGCGTGCGCAAAAATATCAATTTCCGGCCAGCCGGCGAGGTCGAGCTCTGCGCGCGCGGGAAGGAAATCGAAACAGGCCTGCGCCAGTTCGCGCCGCCCTTCGCGCACCAGCCGCGCATCCATCGCCTTGTGCAATGCATGCAGGAAGCGCACGTCGCTGGCCGCATAATCGCGCTGGGCATCGTTGATCTCGGGTGCGCCCCAGTCGCTCGACTGCTGCACCTTGCTCAATTCCTTGCCCAACACCTCGCGGACCAGTTCCTTGAGGCCATGCCGGTCGGTATAGGTGCGGATCAGGCGCGAGGCGATCTTGGTGCAGAACACGGGCGCTGCCATCACCCCCAGATAGTGCTTGATCGCAGCGAGGTCGAACCGCGCGAAATGATAGAGCTTCAAGCGCTCGGGATCGGCCAGCACGGCGCGCAGATTGGGCGCGGCATAATCGCTGCCGGGCATGAAGCGCACCAGATGCTCGTCACCGCGCCCGTCCGAAATCTGCACCAGGCACAGGCGGTCGCGCGGGGTGATGAGCCCCATGGTTTCGGTGTCGACCGCCACCGGCCCCGGAGCCAGAACGTCTGCCGGCAGGTCTTCCTCGTGAAAATAAACGCTCATGCTGTCTCGCCGTTGGTGTTGCTCGGCGATGCGACGCGCCGCTTTTCCCGGCCGTTCCGGGCCCAGATGTTCAAGGTTTCCACCATCGCAGAAAATGCCATGGCGGCATAGATATAACCCTTGGGCACATGCACGCCGAAGCCGTCGGCAATCAGTACCGCGCCGATCATCAGCAGGAAGCCCAGAGCCAGCATCACCACCGTGGGGTTGCGGTTGATGAAATTGGCCAGCGGATCGGCGGCAACCAGCATCACGCCCACGGTGATGATCACGGCCGCCATCATGATCGGCACCTCGTCAGTCATCCCGACTGCGGTCAGGATCGAGTCGATCGAAAAGACCATGTCGAGCGCGATGATCTGCACGATCGCCGCGCCGAAACCGATCGCGGCCTTGCCCTTCTTGTCGAGCGCCTCGCCCGAAGGTTCGTCATCGACACTATGATGGATTTCCTTCGTCGCCTTCCAGACCAGGAAAAGGCCACCGGCGATCAGGATCAGATCGCGCCAGGAGAATTGGGTTTCGAATGTCGGCTCGCCATTCTGCCCCGGCGCGCCGGTGATGCCGAGATCGAAGACCGGAGTGGTCAGCGACACGATGAAGGCAATCATCGACAGCAGGGCAAGCCGCATCACGAGCGCCAGGCCGATGCCGACACGGCGCGCGGTCTGTTGCTGATGTGCCGGCAGCTTGTTCGACAGGATGGAGATGAAGATCAGGTTGTCGATGCCGAGCACGACTTCCAGAATCACGAGCGTGACGAGTGCTGCCCAGGCTGCGGGATCGCTCAAGAGCGGGATGATGCTGTCCATCGCCCCCAATTGCCGCAGCCATCGGGGTCTGGCAAGGCCTGCCGACGGCGCGCGAGGTCGATTTTGCGGCAGGTCGCGGTCCCCGGGGCGGGCCCTGCCTTTCAGCCAGTGTGGCCCAAGCGCGTCAGGCGTGCGCCAAAGCCAAGCGATCCGCCATTTATCGTTCGCCAAGCCCCGGAATTTGGGTTAAGAGAATCACATGGAAGTACGCGCCTTTGGCGGGCGCAAAATGATGCGCAAGCCTTGAAATGCGTTCTTCCACAGGTTTCTGGTCCGTTAAGGCTGTCGGCTGCGTCGAAAAACCGGCTGCTTTCATTGACTTGTGTTGGGGTGTGTTAAGTTTTGTGCGGTATGCGTGACCGCTGGCATGATGCCGGATCGGCGCAATTACCGGCCTGAAGTTGAGCGATGGGGTTCACGTCCGCCCTGTTCTTGAGCAAGTGATCCAGGACGACATTGAAAGTGAATAGTTCGGCATGAGTTTTGACAGGGGTCGGCGCGGCGGCAGAGGCCGGGATAAACGCGACAGATTTGGCGAGGATGATTTCGACGCTTTTTCGCCTCCGCCTTCCTATGGTGACCGTGGCGGTTTCGGCGGCGGTGGTGGCGGCTTTGGCGGCGGTGACCGTGGTGGCTTCGGCGGCGGCGGCGGTGGCGGCGGCTTCGGCGGCGGCCCGCGCGGCGGCGGCGGTGGTGGCCGCGGCGGCTTTGGCGGCATGCCCACCCAGGTGGTCGGCGAAGCCAAGGGCAAGGTGAAGTTCTTCAACGCCCAGAAGGGCTTTGGCTTCATCCAGCGCGAAGATGGCGGCGACGACGTGTTCGTCCACATCAGCGCAGTCGAGCGTGCCGGTCTTTCCAATCTCGCCGAAGGCCAGGGCCTGGAATTCACCCTGGTCGATCGTGGCGGCAAGGTTTCGGCCAGCGATCTTAAGATCGACGGCGAGCTGATCCCCGTGTCCGAAGGTTCGGGCGGCGGCGACCGTGGCGATCGCGGTCCGCGCAGCGAGGCTCCGCGCCGCGAGCTGACCGGCGAACGTGCCACCGGAACGGTCAAGTTCTTCAACAGCATGAAGGGCTTCGGCTTCATCACCCGCGATGACGGCCAGCCCGACGCGTTCGTGCACATCAGCGCGGTCGAGCGTGCCGGCATGGCAGGCCTCAACCAGGGCGACCGTCTGGAGTTCGACCTCGAAGTCGATCGCCGCGGCAAGCACTCGGCCGTCAACCTGGTCGCGCACCACGATTGATCGGTTTTCCGAGCCTGCAAGGGCCGGGATAAGAGACATGAAACCCCGCCTGCGCTTCGGCGCGGCGGGGTTTTTTGTTGGTGAGTTCGATGAATGAAACCCGAGTGAATTACCGAATGAGAGATATTGCGAACTGGCGTATCGCTAGGCACCCCGCGATAGAGGTCCTGAGATATGACCCCCAACAGGTTCCGCCGGATGAAGACCTTGATGGATTCATCGCGACTGCAAAATTTGCCCACAAGTTGCTGCCGTTTCAGACTAGCCGTTACGTTTTGCGCAATACCGATTGGGCAACGGCCTGGTTAAGGGCATATGTGGGGTGCCACATCAGGGACTTGGCCGAAAGCTTTGTCCGAGAAGACAAGTCTTTCCATATTGTCTTTCTGGAGCACCCGGTCACGCTCGACCGCTCTGTGGCATTTCGGCTGACAACCGTCGGCGTGAGTGGCCATACCGAGTGGATGATTTCGTTCCGCCGAGTGCGTTTCGAAGATAGCGACGAATTTTTCCTCTGCGCCGAATATTAGACCGCAATGTTCTAACCCGCCTTGTCCTCGATGTGAGCGGGTCTTCCCGGAACCGGTCGTTCTCATCAGACTGGTTGCTTCGCATGGTATCTCGAACGTGCTCCCCCTGCACTTTAATCAGTTGATTAAAGCTCCAGCTTTGATACCCGAGCCACACAGATGCCACGTACCCGGGAGTCCGCCCCTATGTCCCACCTTTCCGCCGCTGAAGTCGATGCGATTGCCGAGAAGGTCGAGCGCTTCGTCCGCGATATTGTCGCGCCGTATGAAAGGGATCCGCGCTGCGGCGCGCATGGGCCGTCGGAAGAGCTGGTGCTGGAACTGCGCGCGCTCGCCCGCGAAGCTGGCGTGATGACGCCGCATATCCTGCCCGACGGCCGCCACCTCACCCAGGCGCAGACCGCGATCGTGTTGCAGAAATCGGGCCTGTCGCCGCTCGGCCCGGTCGCCGTCAACACCGCCGCGCCCGACGAGGGCAACATGTATCTGCTCGGCAATGTCGGGAGCCCCGAACAGAAGGCGCGGTTCCTGAACCAGCTGGTCTCCGGCGAATCGCGCTCGGCCTTTTTCATGACCGAACCGGCCGAAGAAGGCGGCGCGGGGTCCGATCCGTCAATGATGAAGACCACCGCGAAGCTCGACGGCAACCATTGGGTGATCAACGGGCGCAAGGCGTTCATCACGGGTGCGGAAGGCGCGAAGGTCGGCATCGTCATGGCGAAATCGGACGACGGCGCGTGCATGTTCCTCGTCGATCTGCCCGATCCCGCCATCCGCATCGAGCGCGTGCTCGACACCATCGACAGCTCGATGCCCGGCGGCCATGCGGTGATCGCGATCGAGAACCTGCGCGTGCCCGCTGACCAGATGCTGGGCCAGAGCGGCGAGGGCTTCAAATATGCGCAGGTGCGCCTCTCGCCTGCCCGCCTGTCGCACTGCATGCGCTGGTTCGGTGCGGCGACCCGCGCGCATGAAATCGCCAGCAACTATGCCTGCCGCCGACATGCCTTCGGCAAGCCGCTGGTCGATCATGAGGGCGTCGGCTTCATGCTCGCCGAGAACCTGATCGACCTCAAGCAGGCCGAGCTGATGATCGCCTGGTGCGCGGGCGTGCTCGACACCGGCGAGCTTGGCACGGTCGAAAGCTCGATGACCAAGGTCGCCGTGTCGGAGGCGCTGATGCGCGTCGCCGATCGCTGCGTGCAGGTGATGGGCGGCACTGGGGTCAGCGGCGACACGATCGTCGAGCAGGTGTTCCGCGAAATTCGCGCCTTCCGCATCTATGACGGCCCGACCGAAGTGCACAAATGGTCGCTCGCCAAGAAGATCAAGCGCGACCACAAACATGCTCAAGAAGGAGCCGCCGCATGACGCTCACCGCAAACCTGACCGGCCAGCGCATCCTCGTCACCGGCGCGTCGAGCGAGGGCTTCGGTGCGCATTTCGCGCGGCTGCTGGCCAAGAGCGGCGCGCATGTCATCGTCACCGCGCGCCGCCTGCCCGCGCTGGAAGCCTTGGTCGAGGAAATCCGCTCGGCCGGTGGCAGCGCCGAGGCGATCCGCATGGATGTCGCTGATCTCACCTCGGTGCGCGAAGGCATGGCGGCCGCGGGCGCGATCCATAGCTGCATCAACAATGCCGGGGTTGCGGTAACCAAGCGCGCGCTCGACCAGACCGAGGACGATTACGACTTCGTGATGGGCATCAACCTGAAAGGCGCGTGGAACGTCGCGACCGAGGCAGCGCGCGGCATGCGCGAGCGCGGCGGCGGCAACATCATCAACACCGCCTCGATCACCGGATTCCAGACCGCGGCGGGAACCGGCCCCTATGCCGTCTCCAAGGCCGGCGTGCTGCACATGACCCGGCAGCTGGCGATGGAACTGGCGCGGTTCAACATCCGCGTGAATGCGCTCGCGCCGGGCTATTTCCTGACCGACATCAACCGCGACCAGCTCTCGGGCGAAGCGGGCGAACCGTTGCGCAAGCGCATTGCGATGCGGCGTTATGGCGAACTGCCCGATCTTGACGGCCCGCTGCTGCTGCTGGCATCAGACGCGAGCCGCTTCATGACCGGCAGCATCCTGACGGTCGATGGCGGGCATCTGGTGCACTCGCTCTGAGCGAAGTTCAGCTGCTCTGGGTCAGGCTGAGCAGGTTGCCGTCCGGGTCCTGAAACCATGCGACCTTGGCCACGCCATCCGGCGCGGTCCAGATGCCGAGCGCGTCCTGTTCAAAGCCTTCGTAAATCCTCGGCGCGATGCCCCGGCTGACCAGATGCTCCATGGTCTGTTCGATATCCTCGACCGACCAGCCCAGCGCCGGGTGCGGGCTCGCGGCATAGCCTTGCAGCTCGGTAATGCGCAGAACGGCGCCGCCAAGATCGAAAACGGCGGCAAAGCCGTCATCGGCGACGAACCGAAGCTGGAGCACGTCGCGATAGAAGCTTTCGGCAGCGCGGCGATTGGCGGTGTTGATGAAGGTGACGGGCTTGGCGTGGGTGAGCGGCATGATGGCAACCCCTGCTGTTGCGTCGCGATTCGCGACACGCGCCGCGTATACCATCAAAACAGCTTCAGGCGAAAAAGCCTTGGCTTGACGCCATGGCCAGCACCGCGCCAAGGTCCGCTGCATGAGCGAAAGTGCAACCAGCGAAGCAGCCATCCGGCTCGAACCGCAATGGCGCGCGGCGCTCGCAACGGAATTCGCCGCGCCCTATATGGCTGACCTCAAGCGCTTCCTGCTCGATCGCAAGACCCAGGGCGCGCGCATCTTCCCGCCGGGCAGCCACTGGTTTCGCGCGCTCGACCTGACCCCGCCGGACAAGGTGCGCGTCGTCATTCTGGGCCAGGACCCCTATCATGGCCCCGGACAGGCGCACGGCCTGTGCTTCAGCGTGCGCCCGGGCGTTCCGGTGCCGCCCTCGCTGGTCAACATCTACAAGGAACTGCAACGCGATCTGGGGCTGGCACCGCCGCGCCACGGCTTTCTGGAACATTGGGCGCGCCAGGGCGTGCTGCTGCTCAACGCCGTGTTGACCGTCGAGATGGGCGATGCCGGATCGCATCAGGGCAAGGGCTGGGAACGATTCACCGACGCGGTGATCGCGCGAGTCAACGCGCTGGAGCACCCGGTCGTGTTCCTGCTCTGGGGTGGCCACGCGCAGAAGAAGGCGGCGGGGGTCGACAGCGTGGATCGCGGCGGGCGACATCTGGTGCTCAAGGCCCCGCACCCCTCGCCCCTATCGGCACATCGCGGCTTTCTGGGCTGCGGCCACTTCAGCCAGGCCAATGCGTTTCTGCAGGAACGGGGGCTGGCCCCGATCGACTGGAAACTGCCCGAGAGTGTCGATGGCGCCTAGATCTGCGCCGGATCGTCGATGCTGTTCAGGATCGCGCGGACATCGGCGATGAAAGCCTGCCAGATCGCTCCCTCCTGGCCATTGTTCAGCAGAAGGCGGGGGCAGTTCTTTCCCGACCAGTGCCGGTGCGTCACGACCCGGCTCTCGGGTTCCAGGTTCAGGTCATAACACAGACAGGCGATCAGCGTCTTGGTCCGGTCGAACGCCCTGTTCTGGTTGATGCCCTTGTTCATGCAGATCTCGATGCCCAGGCTGTGCGCATTGCCCTGGCTCGATCCGGCATGCCAGCCGACCTCGTTGAGCGGCAGATGCCGGACACAACTGTCGTCATCCACGGTGAAATGCCAGGATACCCAGCGCTTGCTGCCGTTGTGGATGTAATAGCCGGTCTTGGACAGGAAATTTGCATGCGCCTCGGCATCGGCTCCGATACTGGAGTTTTCGGTATTGTGCACCGTGATGTACTTCGGCTGGAGCGGCGATCCGCTGCGATTGCTGCGACCGTGCGGAATATGGCTGATCGACAGCATCAGGCTTTTGCCCAGTTCACCTCGGGTCGGCATGGCGGTCTCTCCTTCGCACGCTGTCTGGAACAGCGTCCCAAGGCTAGAGCGAGAGAGCCGCGCGCGTCACATTATCGATCGTTAATCATCATGTTATCTGAACACCGCGCGAGTCACCGCAAACCCGACCAGCGCCGACGTTCCGGTGAGAAATGTCCCCCAGAGGATGTCGAGAACGGTGATCTTCGTGTTCCAGGTGGCGAGCGTCGCCTGGTTGGTCAGATCATAGGTCATGTAGCAGAAAAAGCCGAGCAGCGCCCCCTTGACCAGCGCGGTCTGCCAGCGGCCATCGGCGAGCGCAGGCACCACCGCGAAGATCTGGATGCCCGCGATATAGAGCACGTAGAAGACCACGGCGGGCGCGAGCCTGAAGGACGGCGCGAGCAGATCGCCCAGCAGCGGCTGGTAGAGGCGCGGGGCCATGGTCTTCAACCACACGCTGTCGATCAGCGCGAAGGCAAGCCCGGTGAACAGATAGGCGGCGGCATAGCGGAGCATGGCAGGGCTTTCTGGCAGGAGATGCTGGGTTGGACGATGCGGTCAGTCGCCAACGCGCGTCAAGCGCGTGCGGTTGCGGGTCAGCCATTCGGCCTTGTCGTCGTCAAGAAAATCGATCTGTTTCAGCGTCTCCAGCTTGTCGCCATCGCGCACGGTGGTCAGGCGGAGCGCTGCCGGGCGGTTATCGTCTGCGCCCTTCGTCTCCTCGATCATCGTCCAGTGCGTCGCATCGCGCGAGGCCGGATCGATACGCACCGCATACGTTGTCACTTCGACGCTGCGCGCCTTGCGGAAGGTGGCAACCGAGACCGTGCCTGCCTGGGCGTCGAACAGCTCGCCGCTGGTGATGCGCACAGTGCCGACCTTCGGGCCATCATCGAAATCGGATACGCGCAGCATCGTCGCACCGTCGCCCTGATCGATGATCTGTGTCTTGACCGGAATGCCGAACCAGCGATTGGCACCGTAATCGCGATAGCCGAGTTCTCCCTGCCAGCGCCCGACGAGACTGGCGCGCGCTGCGGTGACATCCGGAGCAGTGGCAGGGGACTGGGCGGGGGCCGCGATCGGCGCGGCAACAGCAAGCAAGGCGGTAAGTAACGGCAGTTTCATGAGCGCCCCCCGGATTTGCGACTGCCAGAGCTACGCCTGTTGCGGCCCGGCGGATGCGCGGGTCACTCCATGGGCTTGGGTTGCCACAATTCGATCTTGCGGCCTTCCGGATCCATGATGTGCGCGAACAGGCCGTTGGCTTCGGCAGGGAAGGTCTTGACCGGCTCCACCCCCTCGGCCTTGCAGCGCGCCAGCACGGCTTCCAGATCGTCGACCATCAGGTTGAACATGAATTCCCTGGTCGAGGGCGCGAAATATTCCGTACTCTGGGCGAAGGGCGAAAACACCGTGCCTGCGCCGGGGTGATTCGCGGCATCCTGCGGCAGGAAGACGAGCCCGCCCCATTCGTCGAAGGCGAGGCCGAGGACGCGGCTATACCAGGCGCGCAGACCATCCGGGTCCGGCGACTTGAAGAACAGGCCACCCAGCCCGATGACCTTTCCCATCTTCCCCTCCTGTCGCGCGAGTCGCGTAGCAAGATAGCAGAAAAGGGTGGGACCGAAAAAAGGAAACCCGCCGATGTTGCCACCGGCGGGGTAACCTTTTTCCTCCCCAGGAAAACTTTATCGGTCAGACATATTTTACTTACGCAGTACCGATCACCACGAACCGTTCGCTCAGGAGAACTGGTTCATCGTGTTGTTGACGCCGCCGGCCTTCAGCGCCGCCTCGCCAGCGAAATATTCCTTGTGAGCATCGCCGATGTCGCTGCCAGACATGTTCTGGTGCTTCACGCATGCAATACCCTGGCGGATTTCCTGCCGCTGGACGCCAAGTACATAACCCAGCATGCCCGCTTCTCCAAAATATTCCTTCGCCAGATTGTCGGTCGAAAGCGCAGCGGTGTGATAGGTCGGCAGTGTGATGAGGTGATGGAAGATGCCTGCGCGGCGAGCCCCATCGGCCTGGAAGGTGCGGATGCGCTTGTCGGCGGCGATACCAAGCTCGGTATCGTCATATTTCGCGTCCATCAGTGCGCTGCGGTCATATTCCGACACGTCCAGACCTTCCTTGACCATCGCGTCATAGACCTGCTGGCGGAAGTTGAGCGTCCAGTTGAACGAGGGCGAGTTGTTGTAGACCAGCTTGGCATTGGGAACGACTTCGCGGATACGATCCATCATGCCCGCGATCTGCTCGACATGCGGCTTTTCGGTCTCGATCCACAGCAGGTCAGCGCCATTCTGCAGCGAGGTGATGCTGTCGAGCACGCAGCGGTCCTCGCCAGTGCCCTCGCGGAACTGGAACAGGTTGCTCGGCAGACGCTTCGGACGCAGCAGCTTGCCGTTGCGGTTCAGGATGACATCGCCGTTGCGCGCAGTGGCAGGGTCGATCTCTTCGCAATCGAGGAAGCTGTTATACTGGTCGCCGATATCGCCCGGCTCGTGGCTGACCGCGATCTGCTTGGTCAGGCCCGCACCCAGCGAGTCGGTGCGAGTGACGATGACGCCGTCCTCGACGCCCAATTCCAGGAACGCATAGCGGCAGGCGCGAATCTTGGCGAGAAAGTCCTCGTGCGGCACGGTAACCTTGCCGTCCTGGTGGCCGCACTGCTTTTCGTCCGACACCTGGTTCTCGATCTGCAGCGCGCAGGCACCGGCTTCGATCATCTTCTTGGCGAGCAGATAGGTGGCTTCTGCATTGCCGAAGCCGGCATCGATATCGGCGATGATCGGCACGACATGCGTCTGGAAATTCTCGACCTGACCCAGCAGTTCCTGCTCCTTCGCGGTATCACCGGCGGCGCGCGCCTTGTCGATGCCGCTGAACAGCAGGTCGAGCTCGCGCGCATCGGCCTGGCGCAGGAAGGTGTACAGCTCTTCGATCAGCGCGGGCACGCTGGTCTTCTCGTGCATCGACTGGTCGGGCAACGGACCGAATTCGCTGCGCAGCGCGGCAACCATCCAGCCCGACAGGTACAGATACTTGCGCTTGGTGGTGCCGAAATGCTTCTTGATCGCGATCATCTTCTGCTGCGCGATGAAACCATGCCAGCAGCCGAGCGACTGGGTGTATTGCGAAGGGTCGGCGTCATAGGCAGCCATGTCCTCGCGCATGATCTTCGCGGTGTAGCGGGCGATATCAAGGCCAGTGCGGAAGCGGTTCTGCAGCTGCATGCGCGCCACCGATTCCGGGTTGATGCCGGTCCAGCGGCCCTGCTTGCTGGCGACGAGTTGTTCGTTGGCACGGATCTGGTCGGTATAGGCCATGAGATGTTCCTTACTGCGAATCACGCGATGTCACGAATTGACATCTGATGACCTCTGATACCCCTATCCTGGCCTCGGAACCTTCATTTTCTCGACGAATTCTTGTATTTTTGCCGCAGATGCGAAGCTGGCTCTTGTCACCCTGTAAATATATTTACTCTTCGCTCAGAGATCGTTAACCCTATCGAAGGGGTCCATCGCTACATGCCGCAGGACATTATCGGCCCGAACATGTCGGGCGCATGGACACCTGCCGTGATGCCGAACCGCACCAGATCGCCCGCTCTCGCCTGCCCGGACCGTGCAGGATGACCATGTCGCAAGATCGGGCGGTGGCCGAACATCCGCAACTCCAGCCGGACAGCCCCTTCACCCGGTGGCGGCTCGCCATCGCCATCATGGTCGTGCTGTCGATGCTGGCCCTGGTGTCCGCCATCTATTTCCAGGCGCCGCAATGGGTGGGGGCAAAGAAGACCCTCACCGATTATGACGCCTTCCATATCGCAGGAACGCTGGCACTGGAGGGCCGCGCCGACGACGCCTATCGCATGGTGACCATGATGGAAGCGCAGGAAGCCGCAACGGGCACCCGCTCCTTCATGCCCTGGACCTATCCTCCGCCGTTCACGCTGTTTGTCGCCGGACTTGCCAAGCTGCCGATCGGCATCGGCTTCCTGCTGTTCATGGGGCTCAGCTTCGTGCTATACGTCCACGTCATCCGCCGAATTGCCGGCTCCTACACGCCGGGCGTGATGATCGTCATGCTGCCGACACTGGTGCTGCTGATGCGCACCGGGCAGAACGGATTTCTGACCGCGTCGCTGATCGGCCTGTTTCTGCTTGGCTTCCTGCAGCGCAAGCCCGGTGCGGGTCTGCCCCTGGGCCTGATGGTCATCAAGCCGCATCTTGCGGTGGGCATCACCCTGCTGACCTTGCTGGAGCGGCGCTGGCAAGCGGTATTGATCGCAGCAGCGACCGTCATCACGCTGTTGCTCATCCCGACGCTGGTGCTGGGTCCGGACGTCTGGCAGGGCTTTCTGGACGGCGTTGCGGAATCGGGCGAATATCTGAAACAGGGTCTGTATCCGATGTTCCGCATGACATCGGTCTATGCATTTGCCCATACTCTCGGCGCCGGGGCCGGTCCGGCCATGGCGTTGCAGGCTGTCGTCGCACTCTGCGCAGTCGGCTCACTGATCTGGCTGTGGAGGCAGAAGGCCGCGCCGCACCGGCTCGCCGCCGCGATCTGTTGCGTCTCGCTGTTCGTCAGTCCCTATAATTACGATTACGACCTCGCGATCCTGGGCCTCGCTGTCGCCTTTGTGCTGCCCGACATGCTGCAGCGCACCAGCGCGCTCGAACAGACGGGGCTGGTTGCGTTGGGCTGGGCAGCGACCGGCTATGGACTGATCCGCACGATAACCATGGACAACAAGCCCGTCAGGCTGAGCGACGATCGTCTCGGGATCGACGCCTGGTCGCTGATGGCGCCCCTTTTGCTTCTGCTGATCCTGCTGTCCATCCGTGTCCTTGCCCGCTCGCCGCTGGCTGCCGCCCGACCTTCCGCCGCTGGTGAGCTGCCACGTCCGGCCTGACAGGCGGGCCCGCAACACGGCGCTTGATCTGTTGCACCGCAGCATTATATCGGCCTCCGGGGTGTCCTCCCAACCCGCTGCCGCTCCGGCGGCGCCCAGCCTTCATGGAATTTGCCCGATGATCGCCAGAACCCTTGCGACTCTTGCCCTGCTGGTAAGCGTGAGCGCCCCTGCCTTGGCGCAGACTGTCGCCGACCAGCCCCCCGCCCCTCCCGAGACGCAGGACGAAAAGGCAGCGCCGGCCAAGCCTGGTCCGACACCGGAACAGCTGCGCCTGCTGGCCACCGCAGCCGCCATGTCGCAGTCGGTCTTTGCCAAGGATTTCTACATGACGGTCGGCCTGGGCGCCGGCATGGTGCCAAGCTACGAAGGCTCGGACCAGTATGTCTTCTTCCCCGCGCCGATCATCCAGGGCAGCTACAAGGGCTATAATTTCGCGGCACGCGGCCCGGGCCTGTTCGTCGACCTGGTCAAGGATCCGGTGCTGCCCAAGGTGGAGTATATCGCAGGGCCGGTTGTCCGTGCCCGGCTGGAACGCACCAACCGCATCGGCGACGCAGTGGTCAGGCGGCTGGGCAAGGAGTCCGTCGCGCTGGAACTCGGTGCATCGGGCGGCGTGAAGATCAACCGCATCTTCAATCGTTTCGACAGCATCACCCTGCAGACGGACGCGCTGTTCGACGTCACCGGCGTCCACTCGGGCGCGATCGTCACCCCGCAGGTCAGCTATAACCGGTTGCTCGGCACCAAGGGCGTCATCAACCTGTCCGCTTCGGCCGATTTCGTCGACGGCGATTATGCCGATACCTATTTCAGCATCGATGCCGCCGGCAGCGCCGCATCGGGCCTGCCGCGCTTCCGCGCCGATGGTGGCCTGAAGTCACTGCAGACCTCGGTGCTGCTCGGCCTCGATTTGTCGGGCAACGCGCTTGATGGCGGCTGGGGCGTGTTCGCGCTGGGAAGCTATTCACGGCTGCAGGGCGATTTCGCCGACAGCCCCATCGTCTCGATCCGCGGTGACGCCAACCAGTTCTTCGGCGGCGTGGGCGTGACCTACACCTTCTGATCGCACTTCAGGGCCCCGCGCACCGGCATGGTGCGCGGGGCCCTGGATCTTCAATTGTTGCCGCTGATCAGATCGCCGAGCGATCCCAGCGCAGAGCCTTCGCCGCGGTTCTGGCCGCCACGCGGCGCTGCAGCCGCCAGCATGCGACCGGCCAGGCGCGAGAAGGGCAGCGACTGGATCCAGACGTGGCCCGGCCCGCGGAGCCGCGCGAAGAACAGACCCTCGCCACCGAAGAGCGAGGTCTTGATGCCGCCCGCCGATACCAGGTCAAAATCGACATTGCCGGTGAACGCGGCGATGCAGCCGGTATCGACATGCAGTTCCTCGCCGGCCCTGAGTTCGCGCTCTACGATCGTGCCGCCCATCTGCGCGAACACCATGCCATCGCCCTCCAGCTTCTGCATGATGAAGCCCTCGCCGCCGAACAGGCCGGTGAGAATGCGCCGCTGGAAGTGGATGCCGATCGACACGCCCTTGGCCGCAGCGAGGAAGCTGTCCTTCTGGCAGATCAGACGCCCGCCATATTGGGAGAGGTCGATGGGCAGGATCGATCCCGGCACCGGCGCACCAAAGGCGACGCGCGCCTTGCCGGAGCCGGTGTGCGTGAACACGGTGGTGAACAGGCTCTCGCCGGTGACAAGGCGCTTGCCCGCTCCGAGCAGCTTGCCCATGAAACCGCCGCCCTGATCGTCGCTGCCATCGCCGAATATGGTGGTCATCTGGATCGCGGGGTCCTTCCACACCATCGATCCGGCTTCCGCCACCGCGCTTTCGCCGGGATCGAGCTCTATCTCGACAAATTGCAGCTCCTGGCCCTTGATCTCATAATCTATTTCATGTGCGGGCATGGTTCTCTCCTGTAGGTCGTGAGTGGCGCGATCCTAATGCCGCGATATGACAGCAGCAATGCTGGCGGTCATAGGGCAGATGAACGTCGAGGGTCGAGGGCACGCGCCATGGTGCCATGAATTGGGATCAGCTGGAGAAATAGACGTACCAGCCGATCAGCAGCACCACGCGCGGAGCGAAGGAGGAACCGGTCAGCGCGCCCAACGCCATGGCCGTTGCGGCGGCCGCCGCCCCGGTCGAAAGCGCCAGCAGCAGCGGTTCGCCGGAACCGCGCACGACCGCAGCGGGCAGCGCGATCACCAGCGACCAGCACAGCCCTGCTGCAATGAACGCCGCGCGGCGCGCCATCGGCGGTGTCGCCGTGGTCGCCGTAAGCCTCAGCAATCCACGCGCCTCGCTGCGTCCGGCATGCGCGCTCAAGGCGAACACCAAAAGCAGCAGCGCCGCCGCGCTGCCGATATGGCGATAGTCGCCAGCAGTCCCGGCCAGTGCTGCCGCCATCGCGAGTAGCAGAAACAGCCGCCCCGCCCCGATCAGCCGGAATTCGGCCAATACCAGCCCTATGGACGCCGACCGGGTGGCATGCGCGGGCGGCGCATCGACGCGCGCGGCGGGAGGAGGCCCTGCAGAGAGCAGCTTCGCGATCCGTCCGTGTCCCGGCCGCTTTCGGCCCGAACGGTGGGGGCGATAGATCAGCCCCGCAAACAGCACCAGTCCCACCGCGATACCAATCCAGGCGAACCGCGCAGCGACATAGCCCGGCGCATTCAACCCGGCGGCAACGTCAAGGTCGATCCGCCCGGGCTTGAGGGTGCCCGGGTCCACGCCGCCGATCTGGATCGAGTTGCTTCCCACCGTCTCGCCTCCTTTCAAGGGGCGGACGAAGCCGGGATAGTCGAGCAGATTGGTGCCGAAGGACGAGGGCTGGTCCGCCCCCAGGATCGGCAGGACGAGCGATGCGACCCACACGAAGAAATAGGCGAGATCGCCGAGCGCCCCGCGCAGCCAGGGCACGGCATCGAACAGGATGCGCAAGGCCGCCAGCGCGACCAGCGGCGGCGCGGCGATCAGCCATAAGGGATAGGTGATCCGCCAAGGGCTGTACGGCCCGCTCACCATCAGCCAGCCGAGCAACCAGCCAGCCAGTGTCAGCGTGCCGAGCGTGCCGAGCAACACCGCGGCATCGGCAAGAAACCGGCCCATCAGCATCGCGACGCGCGGCGCAGCGGTCACCTCTTCGACCTGCCAGGGCTGGCGGCGATTGGTATTCGCCCGAAGGTAGATGTAACCCGCAGGCAGCAGCAGCGTCGTCACGACGATGCCCAGCCACACACCGAGCATTGCCGAGCTCAGCACCGGCAGCTGGTCGTTGATCGCGATCACGATGCCCTTGCCGCTCTCGTCCGAGATCATGAAGCGCGCGCCGATGGGCGCGATCAGCAGTAACAGCCACAGCCCCCAGCTCCGCCGATAGCGCGCGAGGCTGGTGCTGAGCGACGAGCGCAGCACCGCCGCCGGTTGTGGCACAGGTTGGGCGCGGGGCATCATTGCGGCGCGACCCGGCCCTGATCGACGCGCAGCACCTGCACCGCCTGGGGCGCAAGTGCATCGGCCAGATGCGTGGTCATGACCACCGCCGCCTTGGCCGCCCGCTCGACGATCAGCGCGCTGACCGAAGCGGCCGTTTCGCTATCGAGCTCCGCCGTCGGCTCATCGAGCGCGAGCAATCGCGGCGCACCGAGCATGGCTTGCGCGAATACCAGCCTCCGCCGCATCCCGCCGGAAAAGGTCGAGATGCGGTTGTTGATATCGGCATGCAGCCCGATCCGCTCGGTAATCGCGCCAAACTGTGCATCGGCTGCCTTGGCATCCAGCCCCTTCAGCGCCGCCATATGCAGCGCAAATTCGCGCGCAGTCAGATCCTCGGGCAGATCGACCGCCTGCGGCGCATAGCCCAGCGTCGCCCGCAAGGCCCTGCGCGCGCCCGGCAGCGCCGCGCCATCCCACGCGATCTCCCCCGCATTGGGCTTTTCCGCCGTGGCGAGCAAACGCAGCAAGGTAGACTTCCCAGCACCGCTCGGCCCGACCAGTAGCGTCAGGCCCGAGGGAAAGGTGGCGGACACGCCGTTCAGCACGGTCTTGCGCCCATATTTGCGCACGATGTTCGTTAACGTCAGCATGACGGTGTATTATACGTACAATACAGCACCGACAAGCGGAAATTGCTGGTCAATCGTGCCACATGACTCTAATCTCCGCCCCATCCCCGGGGAGCCGAGCGGCTGAGAGGTGGGCGTTGCGTCCCACGACCCGTTGAACCTGAACCGGCTGATACCGGCGGAGGGAGGGAGCGGCGCTGTCCAGACTTGCGCCCGCATCCGCTCTCCCGCCGCACAAGGAGAGCATAACGATGGCTGATATCCATGCCCGCACCGAGATCGGCGTGACCACCGGGCCCATTCGCGGCAGCCGCAAGATCCATGTCGCGACCAAATCGGGCAGCGGCATCCGCGTCGCGATGCGCGAGATCGATCTGGCGGGCGGCGAGCCTTCGGTCCGAGTCTATGACACGTCGGGCCCCTATACCGATCCCGATGCGCATATCAACATTTCCGCCGGCCTGCCCGAGCTGCGCCGTGACTGGATTCTGGCGCGCGGCGATGTCGACCATGTGCCGCAGCGCGAGGTTCGCCCCGAGGATAACGGCCGGCTCGGCCCCGATCGTTCGGGCGGCGTGCCCCCCTTCCCCAATGTCCGCAAGACCGTGCTGCGCGCCAAGCCCGGCATGAATGTCAGCCAGATGCACTATGCCCGCCGAGGCATCATCACGCCCGAGATGGAATATGTCGCCGAGCGCGAGAATCTGGGCCGCGAGCGGCTCAAGGAATATCGCCGCAACGGCAACAGCTTCGGCGCGTCGATCCCCGATTACGTGACGCCCGAGTTCGTCCGCGATGAGGTCGCGCGCGGCCGCGCGATCATCCCCAGCAACATCAACCACCCCGAAACCGAACCGATGGCGATCGGCCGCAATTTCCTGGTCAAGATCAACGCCAATATCGGCAACAGCGCGGTCGCATCGGACGTCGCATCCGAAGTCGACAAGATGGTCTGGTCGATCCGCTGGGGCGCGGACACGGTGATGGACCTTTCCACCGGCCGCAACATCCACGACACGCGCGAATGGATCCTGCGCAACAGCCCCGTGCCGATCGGCACCGTGCCGATCTATCAGGCGCTGGAGAAGGTCGGCGGCATTGCCGAGGAGCTGACCTGGGAGATTTTCCGCGATACGCTGATCGAACAGGCCGAACAGGGCGTGGACTATTTCACCATCCATGCAGGCGTCAGGCTGGCGTACATCCCGATGGCGGCCAAGCGCGTCACCGGCATCGTCTCGCGCGGCGGATCGATCATGGCGAAATGGTGCCTCGCGCATCACAGGGAATCGTTCCTCTACGAGCATTTCGACGAGATCACCGAGATCATGAAGGCGTATGACATCGCCTATTCGCTGGGCGATGGCTTGCGCCCCGGATCGATCGCCGATGCCAATGACGAGGCGCAGTTCAGCGAGCTCTACACGCTGGGCGAGCTGACCCATCGCGCATGGAAGTCCGACGTGCAGGTGATGATCGAAGGCCCCGGCCATGTGCCCATGCACAAGATCAAGGAGAATATGGAAAAGCAGCTGGAGGTGTGCGGCGAAGCGCCCTTCTACACGCTTGGCCCCCTCACCACCGACATCGCGCCGGGTTACGACCACATCACCAGCGGCATCGGCGCCGCGCAGATCGGCTGGTATGGCACGGCGATGCTCTGCTATGTCACGCCCAAGGAACATCTGGGCCTGCCCGATCGCGACGACGTGAAGGTCGGCGTGGTCACCTACAAGCTCGCCGCGCACGCCGCCGACCTTGCCAAGGGCCATCCGGCGGCGCAGGTGCGCGACGATGCTCTGAGCAAGGCGCGCTTCGAGTTCCGCTGGCGCGACCAGTTCAACCTCAGCCTCGACCCCGACACGGCCGAAGAATTTCACGACCAGACCCTGCCCGCCGAGGGCGCGAAGACCGCGCATTTCTGCTCCATGTGCGGTCCCAAATTCTGTTCGATGCAGATCAGCCAGGAAGTCCGCGACTTCGCCACCAAGCAGAACCAGGGCGTGGAAGGCTTTATCGCGACGGGACCCAGCGGCGCAGAGACGGCCGCGGCCAGCCGCGAGGCCGCGCTCAAGGGCATGGCGGAGATGAGCGAACGCTTCAAGCAGGAGGGCGGCGAGCTGTATCTGCCGGCAGAGTGAGGGGGGATGCCCACTCTGTTACGACTTGATGGCTTTCGGTTCTATTTCTTCAGCCAAGAACCGAACGAGCCGCCCCATGTCGATGTCGACAAGGGGGGGCGACCATCAGGCTGTGGCTGGCCCCGGTTTCCGTCGCGCGAAGCCGGGGCTTTCGCCCACACGAGATCAGTAGCATAATCGCCATGGCGAAGGAGCATCGCGCGATGTTCCTGGAGAAATGGCATGAATATTTCGGCCAAGGTCACCGACGACCGGGTTCTGGGCGTGCGCTTCGACGATCACAGCCTGATCGGGGACCTGATGGACGGAAGGACCATCTCTGCGCCGCTGGCCTGGTATCCGCGGTTGCTGAACGCCATCTCCAAGCAGCGTTCGGACTGGGAAGCCTGCGCAGGCGGATATGGCATCCACTGGCCCGGGCTGGATGAGGACCTGAGCACCGAGGGATTGTTGCGCGGGGCACCTGCGGCAAGGGCGGCGTCGGACCAGCGCAGCTTGACCAGCGCGGGGCAGGGCGAGGGCTAGCCCACCTGCGCGACCCCGCGCGGCCGGTCGCGCTCCGAGCCCATCTCCGCTAGCCTGACATCCGGCCAGCGCTGTTTCTGATCCGTTTCGGCTGCATCTGCCCTGCGCGGGGCTGCCGTGGCGCGTGCATCTGACCTAGGCTGGCGGGCGGACACAGGCAGCATGTGGGGGCAAGCTATGGCAGGGTTCGGGCTCTGGTGCGCGCGGGCAGGACTGACCGGGCTGATCGCTGCGGCGATCGTGATGCCCAGCGCGCTGACCGCCTCCGCTACAGAGCGGCCAGGGAGGCAGGATTCGGGGGAGCGGGAGATGAACTTTTCGCATGTCACCAGCCACGCCTTGGCCGAAGCGCTGGTGCGGCGCGGCGATCTGATCCGCGTCCGTCCCTTTCCCGAACGGTTCGGGGGACCTGCAACGCCCGAGAACAGCGTCTATGTCCCCGCTAACACCGAGGTAGCGCTCGACTTTGCACATGACCGGATCAGCGGGCTAATCGACCTCAAGAGCATCGACCGGATGGTGGTGAAGCCCCGATATCGCGGGAAGAGCGTGGTGCCGGTCGCCATCACCTATATATGCAAGGGCAAAGGCAAGGGATCGATCACCATGACGATCGATATCTGGTAGCGGTGCCCGGCATTTCGCGCAGGCGTAAGCGTTGGCCAGGGGTGTGGGCTGCCGTTACGATGCCGCAGAGACTGTGCCTAGGGCGCCCACAGGCAAGTCCACAGCTCCGGGCGGAGCGGCGGCAATGTCCGGCCGGGGCAGCAGCCGACGCCGCTTCACCATGGCCGCCCAGCCGATCAGCACGAGCAGCAGCGGGGCCATCAGCGCAAGCGGCTGTTGCGGGACACGCACCGCTTCGCCATTCCCAAGCAGCGATGCGATCAGGCCATAGCCGGTGGCAGACCAGGCCAGCATCAGCAGCGCGGCCTGTTCTGCCCGGCCCGTGCGCCGCAGCAGATCGGGCAGCACCAGGGCCAGGGCGACGCCCAGCAGCGTCAGATCATAGTCATAGGCATAGGGGCTGACGAACAGTGTGGCGGCGCAGGCGCAGGCAGCCAGCAGGCGTGGCGACAGGTGCCGGTGCCAGGCCAGCCCCAACAGGCCGATGGCTGCAAGCGCGCTGGCGCCCTGTATCGCAAAGGCCAGACCGGGCGCTGCCCCCAGACCCAGCGCGAACGCGTAAGGCGATGTCATGCGGTGCATCGGATAGCGCCCTTCGGCCAGAAACGCACCGGATTCACGCACGCCATCGGCAAAGGCCGTCCAGATCGGCAGGCCGAAGACCAGCGTCGGGATAACCAGTGCGGCCAGCACCACGCCAGCGGCGGTCACCACCGCCTGCCAGCGCCGCTGCGCAACCGTGAGCATCGCAATTCCTGCGGCAAGATGCGGCTTGATGATCATCAACCCCAATGGCAGGCCAGCGCCAGGCTTGCGGGCGAGCAGGGCCAGCACGAACCATCCCGTCAGCGCGCCGGTGAGAAAGCCGTTCTGTCCGGTGATCACGCCCAGCACCAGTACCGGCAGCAGCGCCAGCACCACGCCCGGCAGGAAGTTGCCAGCGATGCGCCTGAGCATCAGCAGATAGCCGGCAAGGGACAGACCGGTGAACAACGCATAGCCAAGGCCCAGCGGCAGTGTGGCAAGCCCCGCCACAAACAGCGTGAAGGGCGGCGGATAGGTCCAGGGCATGAACGTTTCATGGCCTGCGATCCGTTGCTGCACGATCTCCATGGTCGCCATGCGATAGGCATCGCCCGCATGCCCTTCCAGCGCCAGGCTTCCCGCTGCGTAGAAGGCGTGAAAATCCACGAAGATACCGCCCTGCCCGTTCTGGCTGACCAGGTGGAAGGTGACGCCAGTCAGCGTCATCAGCATCGCCAGCGCAGTCAGCATGACCTTGAGCGCCAGCGGACTGGTGGCAAGCGAATGGGCCTGCCGCTCGATCATGCGCGGCCAGTCATGGTTCAGGCCGGCGGCGCCGCATAGCGTACAGCCAGCCCGCCTCGACCGGCAAAGACGAACCGGCGGTCGAGCTGATATTTCACGCAATAGCCGATGGCGAGGCCAATCAGCGCGCCCGCCACGCGCGCTTCATGCGTGCCCCAGACAAACCAGAAGCCGGTTTCCACGATCCAGAAGATCAGCGTCGTGGCAACGCCCATCAACGTATAGAGCGAAAATTGCTGCGCATTGGTCACGAGATCGCGGCCGGGATCGGCAAAGATCCAGAACTTGTCGAGCAGATATTTCAGGACCAGCCCCATGCCCGTGCCACCGATCAGGGCCGCATAATAGAACAGCCATCCGTCATCGATGCTCAGCACGATCTGCTGGGTGCCCAGATTGGCGATGGTGGCAAGAATGGCGAAGGCGGCATAATGCAGCACCAGCCTGAGGCCCTGCATCGGCTTGCCGACCGCAACCGGCACGATGGCCAGAGGCTCGCCACCCTGTTTGCCCTTGCGCATGCCGGTTCCCTCTCACGCCGCGGTCGCCAGGATGGAGACGGGCAGTCAACGCGGAGAATGACGGTTCAGGGCTTCGATTTCGTTAACGGCTGGCCATGATTTGCCGCATAGCCAGAGCATCAGAGATAATATTTGATCTTCACCCGCTGGCTGGTGCCGCTGCCCTGTGCCACGAAAACTACCTGCGAAAAGCGCGGCGGGCCGAAGCTGAAGCTGGGGTTGCGCGAAAAGCCGATGCCTTCCTTGGGAATGCCGGCAAAGGTATCGAGCTTGTTGTTGCCATTCTCGTCATGGACGATCGCCAGCGCATATTGCCCCGCAGGCAGGTTCTCGAACCGCGCCACGCCATCTTTGGCCCGCGCGGTCAGTCGATAGGCGCTCTTGTCCTTGTCGCAATCTGGAAAGCTCTTCTCATTCGCTGTCAGGCACAGCTGCAACAGCCCCTTGGTGGAGCGGAGCTGGTCGACCGAAATCTCGACCGTGCTGAGCGGTGCGGCGCCCGGCAGCGCGGCCAGCGCGATGAAACCGATTGCGCATGTAGGAAGAAGCTTACCCATGTCTTTCTCCGGATCAGGCCGAACGGGTGGCATCGCTGAGCGATGCGTCCTCGCGCGGTCGCGACTTTCTGTCCTGAAAGGCCCCCAGCCCTTTGTCCGTCCCGCATAGCCTGTCCCAGAAGCGGAAATAAAGTCCATAATTGCAAGTATAGCGGGCGTGGTGCAGTTGATGATGGCTCGCGGTTATCAGCCCCTGGCCTAACCGCCCCTGAACCAGCCAGCGCGGAAACAGCTCCCAGCCCATATGGTTGGTCACCCCCATCAGCGTCATGATGAACAGGACGAAGCCCAGCATCGCGGCATGGATGGGGATGAGGAAGACGAGCGCCGGGATGACGACTGCCCCGGTCAGCGCCTCGATGGGGTGAAAGCTCATCGCCGCCCAGGCCGTCGGCGGACGACTGTCGTGATGCACCGCATGCGCGATGCGAAACCATTTGGGCACGTGCATCCAGCGGTGCGTCCAGTAAAACCATGTATCGTGCGCGAACAGATAGAGCAGCACCGAAATCGGCAGATACCAGAGCGGATAAGCGTTCCAGTCGGTATAGATCTGTGTCCACCCCCGGTTCTGCCAGCCCCAGGCGACGATGCCGGTGGGGATGCCATAGATCGCCGCGCTGTAGAGCGACCAGCGGATTTCCCGGCCGATCTGCGGCTTCAACCCCTGGTACAGCCCCGGACGCACCTTGTCGGTCAGCCAGGCGAACAGCCCGCTGGTAATGAGATAGCGCACGCCGACGATCAGCGTCATCGCGATGGCGGACAGCACGATATGCGAGGAACCCAGCATGCGCCTGCTGTAGCGTGCTTCGCCTGCGCTGCAAAGCGGCCCTTCCGCCCTTCCATCGCAGTGTCGCCTGCGCTAGGGCGGTTACGCAATGAAATCCCCGCGCAATATTTCCAGCAAGACGCTCAAATGCGATGTCGCGATTCTCGGCGGTGGCCTGGCCGGCGGGCTGATCGCGCTCGCGCTGCGCCGCAAGCGGCCCGAGCTCGAGGTGCTGCTGATCGAGGAAAGCGCTTCGCTGGGCGGCAACCATATCTGGTCGTTCTTCGGCCCCGATGTCGCGGGCGAGCACCGCTGGCTGGTCGCCCCCCTCGTCTGCCATGGCTGGCGCGGCTATGACGTGAAGTTTCCGGGGCACGAACGCGGCCTCGAAGAGAGCTATTATTCGATCCTCTCCGACCGGTTCGACGCCTATCTGCGCGAGGCGATCCCCGCACACAATATCGTCACCGGGGTGCGCGCGCTCGCCGCCAGCCAGACCAATGTCGTGCTGGAAAACGGCGCGCGGATCGAGGCAGGCGGCGTCATCGATGCCCGCGGCGGCGGCAATGTGCGCCACTTACGCTGCGGCTGGCAGAAGTTCATGGGGCAGATGCTGCACCTCAGCGAACCGCACGGCCTCACCCGCCCGATCGTGATGGACGCGACGGTCGAGCAGATCGACGGCTATCGCTTCGTCTATTGCCTGCCGGTGAGCCCGATGGAGATCTTCGTCGAGGACACCTATTATAGCGACACATCCGACCTCGACACTCAGGCGCTGTCCGCGCGGATCAGCGCCTATGCGGATTCCAAGGGCTGGCAGGTCGAGCGGGTGAGCCGCACCGAGACCGGCGCGCTGCCGGTGGTCTATGGCGGCGATTTCGGCGGATACTGGCAATCGACCGGCGGCGATGTTGCCAAGGCGGGCACGCGCGCGGCGCTGTTCCATGGCCTGACCGGCTATTCGCTGCCCGATGCTGTGCGCCTCGCCGCGCATATTGCCGAGATGCCCGACCTGTCGGGCGCCGCGCTCGCCGAGATGAGCCGCAAGACCAGCCTCGACCACTGGCAGGCCGACGGCTTCTACCGCATGCTCACCAAGATGCTGTTCAAGGCCGCCGGACCCGATGAGCGCTACCGCGTGCTCGAACGCTTCTACACCCTGCCCGACGGCCTGATCGCGCGCTTCTATGCGGGCAAATCGACGCTGCTCGACAAGATGCGCGTGCTGGCCGGCCGCCCGCCGATGCCGATCTGGCGCGCGATCCGGGGATTGTTCAGCTAGGCGCTGCCCCGCTGATACCGATAGCGCGCGGGACTTGTATTTTTGCAGGTTTTGCAGCATAGCGCGCACATCGACGGACTCGCACCCGCGCGAGTGGCTCGGCCCGGCGCCTATCCCCGGGACAATCCGGCAGCTTCCTGCCGATGATCGAATCTGGACTCATCTCTCATGACATTCTCCGCCACGCTTCGCCGCGATTGGCTTTCGAACCCGCGCGCCGATATTCTCGCCGGAATAGTCGTCGCATTGGCGCTGATCCCTGAGGCGATCGGCTTTTCCATCATCGCCGGGGTCGATCCGCGCGTCGGGCTTTACGCCTCCGTTGCCATCGCCATCGTGATCTCCTTTACCGGCGGGCGACCCGGCATGATCTCAGCAGCCACCGCTGCCGTGGCGGTGCTGGTGGTGCCGCTGGTGCGCGACCATGGCGTGGAATATCTGTTCGCTGCCACGATCCTGATGGGCATGATGCAGATCGCGGCGGGTCTGTTGCGGCTCAACCTGGTGATGCAGTTCGTCTCGCGTTCGGTCATCACGGGGTTCGTCAATGCGCTGGCCATCCTGATCTTCATGGCGCAGCTGCCACAGCTGACGGGTGTCACCTGGCAGGCCTATGCGATGGTCGCAAGCGGGCTGGGGATCATCTATCTTTTGCCGCGCCTCACTACGGCGGTCCCCGCACCGCTGGTCACCATCATTGTCCTCACCGTGATCGCCATCTGGAGCGGCGCGCCGGTCAACACCGTCGCCGATATGGGCATCCTGCCCGAGGGACTGCCCAGCCTGGTGTGGCCCGATGTGCCGCTGACCTGGGAGACGCTGGCGATCATCGCCCCCTATTCGGCGGCGATGGCAGCGGTCGGCCTGCTCGAATCGCTGCTGACCGCGCAGATCGTGGACGACATGACGGAAACGGGCAGCGACAAGCGTCGCGAGTGCGCCGGGCAAGGCGGTGCCAACATTGCAGCCGCGCTGGTCGGCGGCATGGGCGGCTGCGCGATGATCGGCCAGTCGGTCATCAACGTGACCTCTGGCGGGCGCGGGCGTCTGTCGACCTTCATTGCAGGGGCCTTCCTGATGTTCCTGCTCGCGGTGCTTGGCCCCTATGTCGGGCAGGTGCCGATGCCGGCCTTGGTAGCGATCATGATCATGGTGTCGATCAGCACGTTCAGCTGGAACTCGATCCCCAATCTGCGGCGGCACCCCTGGCCTTCATCCGTTGTCATGCTGACCACCGTGGCAGTGGTGGTCGGCACGCACGACCTGTCTCTCGGCGTGCTGGCAGGCGTGCTGCTTTCGGGAATCTTCTTTGCCGGCAAAGTCCAACGGATGTTCGGCGTCACGCGGACGCTGTCTGAGGATGGTCAGACGGCGCATTACAAGGTGGTCGGCCAAATCTTCTTCGCATCGGTCGAGCGTTTCGTCGAGGCGATGGATGTGCCCGAGACAGCACCCAACATCATGATCGACATGACAGGCGCCCATTTCTGGGATATTTCAGGCGTTGCTGCGCTCGACAAAATCGTTGCCCGGCTACGCCGCGATGGGCGCAACGTCGAGATGGTCGGCTATAATCGCGCTAGTGCCGATATCATCGACAAGTTTGCGCTGCACGACAAGACGGGCTTCGAACTGGGCGTTTCACCGCACTGATCGTATGGGACCCCGCGCGGGCTTGCGTCCAAGGCGACGGACAGCGCTTTCGTCGCCTGGCGACCGATCGAGCGCCTAGCCAATCGTCCCGATCACATCGCCGATCCTGTAGCTCTCGCCTTCCTCACCCGTCACGCGCAGCACGCCCGAGTCCTGCGCCTCGATCTCTGTGGTGCTCTTGTCGGTCTCGACCGTGTAAAGCACGTCGCCCTTTTCCACCGTCTCGCCATCGCCGAACATCCATTCGACCAGGGTGACCTCGGTGACGCTCATGCCCAGCTTGGGGATGCGGATTTCGGACGCCATCAGCGTTTCCAGTCCATCGTCGTGCGGATTGCGGCGGCAATCTCTTCCTTCTTGGGGATCCAGGCCTGTTCGAGCACGCTCGCCATCGGCACGGCGGAGAAGGCGCCGCCGATGCGCTGGACCGGGGCCTTGAGCTCGTTGAACAGCGATTCGTGCAGGCGCGAGGCGATTTCCGCGCCGGTGCCATAGGCGCGCACCGCCTCGTGCAGCACGACCGCGCGACCGGTCTTGCGCACCGATGCGGTGACGGTCGCCTCGTCAAAGGGCGCGATGGTGCGCAGATCGATGACCTCGACCGACACGCTTTCCGCGGCCAGCGTTTCGGCGACTTCCAGCGCATCGAGCACAGTGCGGCCATAGGTAATCAGCGACACGTCGCTGCCTTCGCGCGCAATCGCCGCCTGGCCCAGCGGCACGCGGTAATCGGTGCCGGGGTCATCGGACTTGAGGCCGTAGCACAGGATATTCTCGATGAAGATCACCGGATCGTTGCACTCGATCGCGCTGCGCATCAGCCCCCTGGCATCGGCGGCGTTCGATGGGGTGACGATCTTCAGCCCCGGCACATGCGCGAACCAGGCTTCCAGCATGTCCGAATGCTGGCCGCCAAAGCCGACGCCGACGCCGGTGGTGGTGCGGATGACCATCGGCACATTGGTCTGCCCGCCGCTCATGAAGCGCAGCTTGGCGGCGTGGTTGACGATCTGGTCCATCGCCACGGTGACGAAGTTCATCAGCATGATCTCGGCAATCGGCCGCATGCCCGTAAGCGCTGCACCGACGCACGCGCCCATGATCGCCTGTTCGGAGATCGGCGTCGCGCGGATGCGGTGTTCGCCATATTTCTCGGTCAGGCCCGACGACACCTTGAACACGCCGCCGCCCTGTTTTGCCCCCACATCCTCGCCGAGCAGGATGACGCCCTCGTCCGCCGCCATCGCCTCGTCGATCGCGGCGTTCAAGGCCTGAACCATGGTGATCTGCTTCGGCTTTTTCGCCCTGGGCGCGACGGCTTCGAGTGTTTCGGCCTCGCTCATGCCGCGATCTCCTCTTCGAAAACGTCCTTGCGGATTTCATCGGCATCGGGGAACGGGCTGCTGAAGGCGAACTCGACCGCCGCCTCGATCTCGGCCTCGAGCTTCGCGACGATCGCGTCCAGCTCGGCCTGCGTGAACTGATGCTCGAGCATCAGCGCATTCAGCTTTGGCAACGGGTCTTCCGCCTTCATTTCCTCGATATGTTCGGGCGGCATGTACGAGAAGTCCGCACCGAAAAAGTGCCCCATCATCCGGTAGCACATCGCCTCGATCAGCGTCGGCCCTTCGCCGGCGCGGGCGCGATCCACGGCTTCCTTGGCCGCAGCGTACATTGCGACAGCATCGTTGCCATCGACCTTCACGCCCTTCATCCCGTACGCGGCGGCGCGGGTGACGATCGAGTCCACCCTGGTGTGGTCGGCAAAGGCGGTATGCTCGCCATAACGGTTGTTCTGGCACAGGAAGATGACCGGCAGCTTGTAGAGCTGCGCCATGTTCATCGCCTCGTGGAACGCGCCGATATTGGTCGCGCCATCGCCGAAACAGGTGACGGTGACCTTGCCGTCCTTGCGGTTCTGGCTGGAAAGCGCGAGGCCATTGGCGATCGGTAGCCCCGAGCCGACCACGCCGGTGGTCACCATCACCCCCGTCGCCGGATGGGTGATGTGCATCGACCCGCCCTTGCCCTTGCAGGTGCCGGTGGCGCGGCCAGCAATCTCGGCGATCAAGAGGTCGAGCGGAACCCCCTTGGCGATCTGGTCATGCTGACCGCGATAGGTGGTGACCAAGTAATCGTCCTGGTTCAGCGCGGCCATCATCGCCGATGTGACCAGCTCCTGCCCGCGCATGGTGTAATAGATGGTGGCGAGCTTGCCGCTCATCAGCAGCGAGCGCATCTTCTCGTCGAAGCGCGCGACCTTCATCGTGCGGGTGTAGATGTCGAGCAAAGTGTCGCGGTCGAGGCTCATTGCGCGATCCCCTTCTTGGCATCGAGGCTGGCGGCGGCACTGGGCCGCGACGCGACACGCTCGGACCAGGCGGCGAGGTTGGCGAGGCCCTCGGGCAGCGGTTGCCCGACTTGTCTGCCGAATTCGGTGAGGCAGTAGAGCATGATGTCTGCCAGCGTGAAGCGATCGCCTGCCAGCCAGGTCTTGCCTTCCAGCAGCGCATCGAACGCGGCTAGGCCATCGCGCGCGCAGGCTTTCAGGCCATCGGCGGCCTCGGGCAGGCAGCGGACGCGGTTCTGGAACATCGGCAGGCCTTCTGCCCCGCGAAAGCCCATGGTCATCGGCGCGACCACGTCATAATCGAGCCGCCGCACCAGCATGTCGGTCACCGCGCGCTCCTCCGCCGTGCTGCCGATCAGCGCAGGCGTCGGGAATTTCTCCTCGATATAGCCGCAGATCGCAGTGCTCTCCGACAGGTACGTACCGTCGTCCATCTCGAGCAGCGGCACTTGGCCGAACGGGTTCCTGGCGACGAAATCGGGAGCGCGGTTCTCGCCCTTCATGATGTCGACAAAGGCCCGGTCGATGACCGCGCCTTTCTCTTCCAGAAACATCAGCACGACCCGGGGGTTGGGGCCGATCGATTGGTAAAGCTTCATGGGGAGCCTTTCGTGGGGATCAGAACTGGACGCGCTGGGTGAAGCCGCCATCGATGACGATGTTCGCGCCGGTCATGTACGGGCAGGCGGGGCTGGCGACGAAGACGATCGCCTTGGCAACCTCTTCGGGCTCGCCGAACCGGCCCATCGGCATCTTTGCCAGCGTGCCCTCGTACAGCGCGGGAACCACATCCTTGATCATCTCCCAGTTGCCGCCGGGATAATAGATTGCGCCAGGCGAGATGCAGTTGACGCGGATATTCTGCGCGGCGAGCGCCTGGCTGAGCTGCGAGCCATAGGTAATCAGCGCGGCCTTGAGCGCGTTGAACGCCTGGGGCGCAACGAAGGTCTCGAGCGCGGCGGTGGAGGACATGAACACGATCGATCCGCTGCCCGATTCGGTCAGCGCCGGGGTCAGCACTTCCACCCCGTGCACGGCGTTCAGGATGTCCATGTCCAGGCAGCGCTGCCAGTCGCCGGTCGCGCCCTGGCCCGACGCGCTGGCGGTGTGGACGAAAATGTCGCAGCCACCCAGCTTGGCCAGGCAATCGTTCAGCCAGCCCTTATAGCCTTCCGCATTGCCGGTGATGTCGATCGCGGTGCCGTGTACCTTGCCCGGACCTGCGGCATCGATTTCCCTGACCGCCGCATCGACTTTTGCGGTATCGCGCGAGAGGAACGCGACATCCGCGCCCTCGGCGGCGAAATGGCGCAGCGAGGCGAGGCCCAGGCCATGCGCCCCCCCGTTCATGATGACCTTCTTGCCGGTCAGCCCCAGATCCATCGCCGCTCTCCTCGCCCTGTTCTTGCCTCCAGCGAGGCTATCGGAAAGCGATGCGAGCGATAACCAGCAAAAGTGACAGCTTGGCCATGCGCCCGCAGCTTGCACCAGTTTGCATCGGCCTGTCGGATCGAATGCACCACCCATCCGTTCATGTACCAAGCTGGACACGCCGCGCGCGGGTCCATAACAAGGCATTTAAAGCCTTTGGGAAAGGATCGATCGCATATGGTCTGGGTCATTCGCCTGCTCGTCGCCGGATTTGCCGCGCTGTTCGTGATCATCGGCGCACGCGCGCTGCTCGATCCGCAGACGATCATCGCGCAGTTCGAGCTGGGCCAGCAAAATGCGACAGGATTGAGCGCGATCCGCGCCGACATGGGCGCGTTCTTCATCGGCACCGGATTGGCCGCACTGGTCGGGCTGATGCCAGGCAAGCGCGAATGGCTGCTCGGTGCCGCGGCAATGGTCGCGCTTGCGTTCACCGGACGTGTCTTCGGCCTGATCAGCGATCCGCTGACCGCGAACATTGCCCAATCGATGATCATCGAGGCGATTTCGGTCGTGCTGCTGGTCGCCTCGTTCGCGATCCTCAGCCCGCGCCGCTTGGCTCCGGAACCGGTGATCGAGACCCGCGACGAAAATCTTGCTCCCGAACCGTTCGAGCCGCAAACGACCGGTGACTCGGCCCGCCCGATTGGCTAACGGGAGGTCAGTTGATTCTGTCGCTGACCGGGGGTTTCGCGATCTTGTCCTGTACCTGCTCGCCTGATTCCCCGCTGATGGCGCACTGTCATGGCTGATGCCGGCCTGATCGTCACCTGCCCGTCCGGCCCGGACGCCGCGCTGCACTGGTGGCGCGCGGAAAATGGCCATATCGTGGCGCGCGGCCATGATTTCACCCCTCCATCACAGGCTGCGCGCGATGCGGATGCGCCGGTCGTCGCTCTGGTCCCTGCCGCCGATACCGTTCTGCGCACGCTCGACATGGGCGATATGAGCGCCCCCCAGGCCGAGGCCGCCGCGCGCTATCGTGCGGTCGATCTCAGCATCGGCGGGGATGTCTTCGTCGCGGTTCGCGCGCTCGGCCGAGGCGAAGGCGATGGCGGTATGCGCGTGCTTTGCGCCACGATAGCGCGCGCGGCGCTGGCCGATCACCTTGCCGAGCTCGCGCTGCGCGGGCTCGATCCCGACATCATCGTACCGGTCGGACTGCTGCTGCCTGCAAGCGATCTGGCGACGAGCGCGACCTTCGGCGACCTGGGCGCAGACCGGCTGGGCGACCTGATCCTGCCGCCGGACGAAGCGCTCGGCGCGCTGATGCTGGGCGAGAATGTACCCATCTCGCTCGATAGCGATGCTCGCGATGCCGCCATGATCGCTGCTCTGGCCGATCCGCCGCTCAACCTGCGCCAGGGTGAATTCGCGCGCCGAACGCCTCTGTTCGCCCTCGCGCCCGGCCAGGGCCGCACGCTCGCCTGGCTGTTCGGGGCGCTGTTGCTGATCAGCCTGGCCGTGCCACTGATGGAGATCGGGAAGAATTATCTTGGTGCGGATTTCGCCGAGCGCCGTGCTCTTGCCACCGCTCAGAAGCACGTACCGGGCGTGACCGATGCCAGCCAGGCCGAATCGCAGCTGGATGCGAAGCTGGCAGCGCGCGGCACTGGCAATTCCGTCGTCAGCGTGCCGATGTCGGGGCTGCTCGCCGCGATGCAGCCGGTGCCCGGCGTCGTCATCCGCCAGGCCGATTACCGCCCCGGCGGGATTGTCGGCGCGATGATCGCCGCCCCACGCGTCGAGGATCTGAACGCGGTGCTGATCGCGCTGCAGAACAATGGCTACAAGGTCACCGCCGCCAACCGCAGCGATGCGACCGGTCAGGCGGTCGCCGATATTACGGTGCTGGCGCCATGACCGAGGCGGCGAAGAACTGGTTCATCGCGCTGTCGCGCCGCGAGCAGATCTTGGTCGGCATCGCCGCGCTGCTGGCGGCGGCGGTGATCGGCTTTTCCGGCATCTATACTCCGCTCTACAGCCTGGCCACCGATGCCAAGCGCAGCTTTTACGAAGCGACGATGCAGGCCGGGCGGATCGAAGCCAAGGCGCAGGCGCTTTCGCTGCCCGCCGACAAGCGCCCCGCCGAAGCGATCGCCGCGCTGCATCTGCTGCTCGCGAGCGAGGCCGGCGAGCGCGGGTTCACACTCGATGCCAACACGCCGCAGGGCAATGACCGCGCCGAAATCGCGATCGGCTCGGCGCGCTCGACCGCGTTTCTCGCCTGGCTCGCCGATCTGGAGCGGCGGGGCGTGGTCCCCGAAACGCTGGTCATACGCCGGATGGACAACGGCACCGTTTCGGTCTCGGCGCGGCTGGTGAAGATCGGCGCATGAGCCGCAGCGGCAAGCGGGCGGTGCTGATCGCGCTGGCATTGCTGCTTGCGCTGATCGTGCTGCTGCCGCTGCGCATTGTTTTCGACATGGCAGGCCTCGGCGCCAGCGGGGTGAGCGCGCGCGCGGTCGAAGGCACGATATGGTCGGGCACAGTGCGCGATCTGAGGATCGGCAAGCTCAGCCTCGGCGATCTGGATGCGGGGCTCTCCCCTGCCGGGCTGCTCGGCGGCGAGATGGTGCTGGGGATGACGCGCGCTGCCGACGCGGCAGGTCAGCCACCGCTGGCCTTCAAGCTGGCCCAGAGCAGCGACGCCATCGCAATGCGCGAAGCGGTTGGCGAGATCGCGACCGCAGACCTGTTCGCGCCGCTGCCGCTGCGCAGCGTCAGCCTCGACGGGGTGGACATTGCCTTTGCCGGACGCAATTGCGCCGCCGCCTCGGGCGCGGTGCGGGTGAATATCGAACAGAGCCTGTTCGGGCTGACGCTGCAGCGCGGCCTCAGTGGAAATCTGCGTTGCGATGGAGGCGATCTGCTGGTGCCCTTGAAGGGCCAGTCGGGGCTTGAGCAGATGGATATCCGCATCAAGGGCAATGGCCGCTATTCCGCCGATTTCCGCCTCGGCGGGCTGGCCGCCAGTGCAGGGCCTGCGCTCTCTGCGCTCGGCTTCCGCCAGCAGGGCGACGCGATGGTGATCCGGATAAACGGGCGGTTTTGATGGGCGGCGGATATTGCTCCGGCCATCCTGTCATCGTCACCCCCGCACACGCGGGGGTCCCGCTTCTTCTCGGCGCCAGCGACAAAGCGGGATTCCCGCGTTCGCGGGAATGACGAATTCACCACGATGAAGCCAAGAACACAACAGGAGAGACGGCGATGACCCTCAACCCCAACACCCCCGTCCTGATCGGTGTCGGCCAGGCGGTCGATCATTGGGACGGCAGCGATGCCGCCACAGCGCCCAGCCCGCAATCGCTGATGCAGCGCGCAGCCGAAGCGGCGCTGGCAGACACCGGTGCAGCCGAAGCAGTGCGTGGCGCGATCGACGTGGTGACCGTCGTGCGCCATTTCGCTGACAGCGCGCCGGGCATGGTGCCCGAGGGCTTTGGTGGTTGCGACAAGCCCCCGCTCGGCTTGGCGAAGCGTTTGGGCGTCACGCCCGCGCGCGCGATCTATTCGATCGTCGGCGGCCAGAGCCCGCAATCCCTGGTCAACGAATTTGCCGCCGCGATTTACGCGGGTGATGCGCGCTGCGTGCTGCTCTCCGGCTCCGAGGCGATCGCTGCCGCCAAGACCGCCGCGCGCAAGGGCGTGCCGATCGACTGGAACGAGACGATCGAGGGGGAGATGGAGGATCGCGGGCTCGGCCCGATGCTGCTCGACCGGCACGAGCTGAAAAACGGCATCGGCGCGCCGATCCTCACCTATCCGCTGTTCGAAAACGCCCTGCGCGCACGCCTCGGCCGCAGCAAGGCCGAGCATGTCGCCGAAATGTCCGAACTCTGGGCCGGATTCAGCGAGGTTGCCGCACGCAACCCCTATGCGCAATTCCCCAAGGCGATAAGCGCCGACTATCTCGCAACGCCTTCCGATGGCAACTATCCCGTCGCCGATCCCTATCTCAAATGGCATGTGGCGCAGGATGCGGTGAACCAGGGGGCAGCGGTCATCCTCACCAGTATCGGTCAGGCCGAAGCGATGGGCGTGCCGCGCGAGAAATGGGTGTTCCTGCACGGCAGCGGCGAGGCGATGGACAAGCCGGTCAGCCTGCGCACCGACCTGTCGCGCTCGCGCGCGATCGAGGTGTCGCTCAAGGGTGCGCTCGAAAGCGCTGGCAAGAGCCCTGCCGAGATCTCGCATTACGATATTTACAGCTGCTTCCCGGTCGCGGTGCTGCTGGCCGCCGAAGCGCTGGGCGTCGACTGGCGCACCACGCCGCTGACGCTGACTGGTGGGCTGCCCTTCGCCGGCGGTGCGGGGAATAATTACTCGATGCACGCCATCGCCGCGATGGCCGAGACGCTGCGTGCCGATCCGGGCAGTTTCGGGCTGGTGCTCGCCAATGGCGGCTTCCTGTCCAAGGAGGCAGTCGGCATCTACAGCACGACCTCGCCGGAGGGCTGGTCGCCGGTCGATCATGCTCCGATGCAGGCCGAAGTCGATGCGCAAGCCTCGCCCGAGCGGCTGGAGGAAGACGCGACCGGCACGATCGAGAGCTTCACCATCGGCTATGCCAAGGGTGTGCCCGCGCGCGCGGTGGTGGTCGCAAGAACCGACAAGGGACGGATCGTGGCGCGGCCCGACGATGCCGACAAGGCCGGGCAGCTCGCCGCGCTCGCCGACCCGTCGCGCGATCCGATCGGGCGCACCGTGACCATCCGCCATGCCGATGGCGTCAACAGCTTCACGGTCGCCGCATGAGCCGCCCTGTCCGCCCCTCCCGCGCCCATTTCAAGGCGTTCACGCAGATCAGTACGCGCTGGTCGGACAATGACATCTATGGTCACACCAACAATTCGGTCTATTATTTCTGGTTTGACACCGCGGTGAACGAATATCTGATCAAGGCCGGCGCGCTCGACATTCATGGCGGTGCGGTGATCGGCCTCGTGGTCGAAACCGGCTGCGCTTATTTCGCGCCTACCGCCTTTCCCGACCTGATCCATGCCGGGGTGCGCGTCGACCATATCGGCACCAGTTCGGTGCGCTATGCGGTCGGGCTGTTCGCGAACGACGAGGATGCCGCAGCAGCAGCGGGGCATTTCACGCATGTCTATGTCGACCGCGAAACCCGCCGCCCGGTTCCCCTGCCCGATGCGTTGCGCACCGCGCTGGAGACGATCCGGGCGTGAACTTCCGCCCCGAAATCAGCCGACGAAGGCGCGCTCGAGCACATAGGTGCCCGGCTTGGACTGGGCACCTTCCTCGAACCCGAGCGATTCAAGCAGCGCGCCGGTTTCCTTGATCATCGCCATGCTGCCACACAGCATCACGCGGTCGGTTGCCGGATCGAGCGGATAGTCACCCGATTCGATGCGCGTCGTGATGCGGCGGTTCTCGTCCACCCAGGTCGGGCATTTGGTGACCGAGCAGTCATAGACGAGCTGCTTGGCCGCTTCCTCGGCGACCAGCGGATCGTCCTTCAGTTTCGATTCCAGGATGTCGCGATAGGCCAGATCCTGGATCTGGCGCACGGTGTGCTGCACGGTGATCTGTTTGAACCGCTCATAGGCTTCCGGATCGCGGATGATCGACATCCAGGGCGCAAGCCCGGTGCCGGTGCCGATCAGGTGCAGCCGCTTGCCGGGCAGCAGCGCATCAAGCGTCAGCGTGCCGGTGGGCTTGCCGCCGAGCAGGATCTCGTCGCCCGACTGGATTTTGTAGAGTCGGCTGGTCAGCGGTCCGTCGGGAACGATGATGCTGAGGAACTCGAGCGATTCATCCCACATCGGCGAGGCAACGGAATAAGCGCGCAGCAACGGCTTGCCGTCGACCATCAGCCCCAGCATCACGAACTGGCCGCTGACAAAGCGGAAAGAACTTGGCCGCTCCACGGTGAAGGAGAAGAGCCCTTCGTTCCAATGGTGCGTGGTCAAAACCTTGGCGGGAGTGAAAGCCATTATGCGTCCGATTAACTGGTGTGAATGCGTGCCCTCTAGCAGCATGAATCGCAAAGTGTGAGGAAGGATTGTTATCGGGCGCAAAATTTTGGCTTGGCGGAATCGCGACTCGGCGAACGGAACGCGCGTACCACAGCCGCTCGGGCATAATCTGGCATGCGGTCTGAACATTTCTTCGGAAAAAATGCCGGCGATCGCCTTGCGGGCCTCGGCACTTCGAACAGCCGCGCCCGTGCGAAACGAGCGAAGATATCAATCGCACATGTGTCCAGGTTTTTGGACAATGGCAAGAGGTTAACGTCGAACGCCTGCACGACTGCAAGTCATTGCAGGTGTATATATTTGAATCGGTATTGCGCAATCAGGCAATGACTGCGGCAATCATGGCTCCACCGCCAGATTTTTCCGATTTTCCCGACCCTTAACGACACCGAACCACTGCCATTGATTCAAGTAACCACCAAGTAAATGTTCACAGACATGGCAAAATCAGCAACCGGCGCCTTGTACGGCCACTGCGATCCCAGCTCTTCCGTTAACCAGTGCTTATCGATTGCAGCGGATGAACGATATGCAACCACATCCACGTTTCGCAGCGCAGGTTCATCATGATCCACAATTTCTACGCTCACATGCCGATCCGCAAGAAATTCGACTGGATCATCGCTCTGGTGCTGGGACTGATGGCCATACCGATTGCTACCGGACTGACAGGCTGGATCGACGCGCCTGCTGGTCTTGGCCAGACGGGCCTTGCGCTGGCTGCCATGGGCTGTGTCACCCTGCTCCTGTTCAAGGCCAAGCAGCTGGTCTGCGACCCGTATGTCAGCACCGTTGTGCGCATGGAAGGGCTTGCTGCGGGAGACATCGAAAGTCCGCTCCCGTTTACCGAGCACCGGGACTGTGTCGGGCGCATGAACCGATCGATGCTGGTATTCCGCGACAATGCGGCAGAACGGATCCGCGCCGAAAAGAGCCTGAACCTCGTCGTAGCCGAAATCTCGACCGGGCTGGAGCAGATGAAGAGTGGCAATCTTTCCTATCGGATCGAACGCGCCTTTGATGCCGACCATGACAGCCTGCGGACCAGCTTCAATGACACCAATTCGAGGCTCGGAGAGCTTCTGACGCAGACGGCGTCGGCGGCCTCGCACGTGCTGACTGGTGCAACCGAAATCCGCTCCGCATCGGACGATCTTGCCTCTCGCACCGAACAGCAGGCCGCCAGCCTGGAGGAAAGCGCCGCCGCGATGCGCGAAGTCACCAGCATGGTGCAGCAGACCGCGCAGAACGCGGGAGAGGTCGGGAAGCAGGTCGAGGAGGCGCACGCGGCCGCCGACAATGGCGGGGCCGTGGTTCGCCGCGCCATGCAGGCGATGGACGCGATCCAGAAATCGTCCGGCCAGATTACAAACATCATCGATGTCATCGACGGCATTGCCTTCCAGACCAATCTGCTCGCGCTTAACGCAGGCGTCGAGGCGGCCCGCGCGGGCGATGCCGGCAAGGGCTTTGCCGTGGTCGCGAACGAGGTGCGCGCCCTTGCCCAGCGCTCCGCCGATGCCGCCAAGGACATCAAGGAACTGATCACCGCGTCGACCGCCGGGGTTTCCGACGGGGTAGCCCTGGTCGACGAGACCGGTTCGGTGCTGCTGCAGATCAGCGACCGTGTGGCTGCGATCAACACGCGCATTTCGGAAATCTCCACCTCGGCTCAGGCGCAGGCCGCACGCTTGCAGCAGGTCAACATCGCCGTCGGAGAGATGGACAAGATGACCCAGCAGAATGCCGCGATGGTCGAGGAAACCAACGCAGCGGCCCGCAGCCTGGCAGGGGAGGCCACCAACCTGTCACAGGTCGTCGATCAGTTCAATGCCGGCCAGAAATCCGGCGCCCCCGCCATGCCCAGAGCCAAGGCCCGCCCTGCCTCTGCTCCGCTCGCCCCCATGGTGAGCGGCAATCTGGCGCTCAAGGCAGATGCGGAGGATTGGTCGGAATTCTGAGCCCGGTCCAGGACACGGTGACCGGTGCAACAGGCCAGCTGGTCCACTGGCGCGCCCTGCAGGAGTCGAACCTGCGGCCTCAAGATTAGAAGTCTCGTGCTCTATCCAGCTGAGCTAAGGGCGCGCGCCGTGGTGCGGGCGCAATAGCGGGCTTTGCACGGCGCTGTAAACCGCGATATGGCTGGCGATGATGCACAGCCCCTCTGCCGAGCCCGCCGCGACCAGCCACAGCCTTGCAACGGGCACCGGCTTCGATCCTGCTACCCATCGCTTCCGCTATTACGACTTTGTCATGGCGGCATTTGTGACGGTGCTGCTGCTGTCGAATGTCATCGGCGCGGCCAAGCCGACCTTCATCACCATCGCCGGGCAGCAATGGGTCTATGGCGCAGGCATCCTGTTCTTTCCGCTGGGCTATGTCATCGGCGACGTGCTGACCGAAATCTATGGCTATGCGCGCGCGCGCCGCGTGATCTGGGCCGGCTTTGGCGCGCTGCTGTTCATGGCGTTCATGAGCTGGGTGGTGGTGAGCCTGCCCCCGGCGGAAGGATGGGACGGCCAGGCGGCCTATGAATCGGTATTCGGCCAGGTCCCCCGGATCGTCTTCGCCTCGATCGTCGCCTTCTGGGCGGGCGAGTTCGTCAACAGCTATGTCATGGCGCGGATGAAGATCTGGACGGCGGGCAAGCTGCTGTGGACCCGCACCATCGGCTCGACGGTGGTCGGCCAGGGAGTCGACAGCCTGATCTTCTATCCCCTTGCATTCTACGGGGAGTGGGAGACCAGCCAGGTCATCACCGTGATGATCACCAACTGGCTGCTCAAGGTGAGCTGGGAAGTGGTGCTGACGCCGGTGACCTATGCCGTGGTCGGCTGGCTGAAGCGGCGCGAAGGGGTGGAAGTGTTCGATACCGCCACCGATTTCACGCCGTTCAGCACGAAAGTCTGATCCGGCATCCGACGCTCCGGGCTCAGCGGTCCGAGGCGATCAGACCGATCACCAGATAGATCAGCACCGGCGCACCGATGCCGAACAGCGCGGCCAGCACGAAGGCGATGCGGATGAGGTTCACATCCCAGTCGAAATAGTTGGCGATGCCGGAGCACACGCCCATCAGCTTGCCGTTCGACTTGTCGAGGTGGAAGGAGCGGTTGTTCATGATGGCTTCCCTTGAAAGCTTGCCGTGAATGGTGCGCGTCAGACGATCATCGTCGACATCGTACCGATTTCAGCCGGACCTACGCTCAGGCCGATGAAAAGTGCCGAGGTGGCCAGAGCGCAGATGGCAGCGACGAGGTTCGTGTTGAACTGCGAGAGCGAGAACATGATGTGGGTCCTTTCAGAGTAACTATGTGTCCCTTCGGCCTGTCCGTCGGGAGATGTCAGATACGTTGCACAGCCCGTGCCAAACTGAAAAATCTCGTAAATTCATAGTGATACGCGCGCCGACGCAATTCTTGCCACAAACTGAATGCGAAATTTTGGGAATATTCACGATGTTTTGGGGCGGGGTCATTCGCGCCATGGCGCACCCCGCCGATTTTTCGCGCATGGGTCCGCCCAAGCCGCTATAGCGGGCCGCAGATGGCGCTATCTTCCCTCTCGCTGACCCAGTTTCGCAACCATGAGGCGACCCGGCTTCAGGCGGGCGCGCGGTTCAACGTGATCTGGGGCGACAATGGCGCGGGCAAGACCAATATTCTCGAGGCGATCTCGCTGCTCGCGCCCGGCCGGGGCATGCGCCGTGCCGCGATCGAGCAGATGGCGCGGCAGCAGGGGCCCGGCGGGTTCACGGTTGCAGCGGCGCTGCTCGGCGAGGATGTCCGGATCGGCACTGGCACGGCATCAGACAGCCCCTCCCGGCGGCAGGTGCGGGTCAATGGCGCGGCAGCAGCTGCGAACAACCTGGCCGACTGGCTCGCCGTGGTCTGGCTCACCCCGGCGATGGACCGGCTTTTCCTGGAAAGTGCAGGCGGACGGCGGCGGTTTCTCGACCGGCTGGTGCTGGCGCTGCACCCCGCGCATGCCCGGCACGCTGCGCGCTACGAGGCGGCGATGCGCGAGCGCAACCGGCTGCTCGCCGCCGAGCGTCCGGCCGATCCGGGCTGGATCGATGCGCTGGAAGCGCGCATGGCCGAACATGGCGCGGCGATCGCATTGGCACGCGCCGATACACTGGACGCGCTCGACCTCCAGATCGGAGCCCTGGAGACCGGGCCGTTCGCGCAGCCGTCGCTGGCGCTCGAACGCAAGGGGCCGGTAGAAGCCGATGCCCTGATCGCGGCGCTCCGTTCCGGACGGTCGCGCGATGCGGCGGCAGGCCGCGCGCTTGCAGGTCCCCATCGCGACGACCTGATCGTCACCATGCGGCAGAAAGGCCAGGCGGCCGCCCTCTGTTCGACCGGCGAACAGAAGGCGATGCTGATCGCGATCATTCTCGCCCATGCCGATCTGGTCGCCGAACGACGCGGCAGCCGCCTGATCCTGCTGCTCGACGAGGTCGCGGCGCATCTGGACCCGGCACGCCGCGCCGCACTGTACGAGCAGCTCGCCGATCGCAGCGGCCAGGTCTGGATGACCGGAACCGACGCCTCGCTTTTCGACGCGGTGCCGCTGGCAGGCCGCGCCGACTGGTGCGTCAGCGGCGGGGTGGTAGCCGCGCAAGCGCGGACAATATCTGCAGATCAGTGAATCGTCCCGATGCTCTGGTCGATCGACAGGATGACCAGCAGCCGCTCGATCTGGCGCCAGTGACAGAAATGGATGTGGTTGCCGCGCGCGCGTGCCGCCTCGGCCCGGTCGGAGGCTTCCAGGCCTGCCGTTTCTCCGTAATGCGACAGCAGCTTGCAGGCATCCTCATAGGCTTGCCGGCTTCCGATATAGGGCGGATTCATGTCGGCTTGTCTGTCCCCATGGTTATGCATGCCACCGGCGCTCGCGATGGTTCACATTCGGTTACAGCAGGCCAGTGGAAGAAGGCTCAACCGGCGTGGTAAACGAAGCGTTAGGGTTGCCGGATGGCGACTTGCGCGATTGGAGATGGCATATTCGCGTCGCCCGTGGCAAGGCACGGACATGGTCAACAAGACATCCGAAACCAATCGCCCCCCGGCTCGCGCAGGGGGCGTATTCATGGCTCTGGGCACTCTGGTCGGGACGGTGGCAGGGGGCTTTCTGGGCCAGCCGTCCATCGGCTTTCTGGCTGGTCTGGCCGGCGGTGCAGCGCTGCACGGCGTGATCTGGTACATGGACCGGCGCGGGCGCTGAACGGCCCGGATCGTCGTAGCCCGGCGACCTATTCCTGCGATCCGCACCGAATCTCGTTGGTGCCGATCTGCCGGACGGTGCACTGCGGCGTGCCTGCAATCGCGATATCCGCGCCGCCCCTGGCAAAAATTCGCGCAGGTCCGCTGACGTCCAGCATCGCGCGCACCGGGCCTTCACTGGTCAGGTCCAGCGCAGCGACGACAAGCCCCGTTCCCTCGATCAGCCCATCGCCGATCATGACGGCCCGGGCGCGCTGCGCCGTGCCGCTAACCTTCAGGCTTCCGCTACCGTTCACATTGACCGCCAGGACTTCGGCCGCGACCCGGCCAATTTCGACCGAGCCGTTGCCGTCCATCGTGGCGCTCGGCCGCGCGCCGACCAGCCGGTCGATCCGGGCGCTGCCATTGCCCAGCAGCACCAGCGCCTGCACCCCGCGCACATCGACCAGAACCTGCGGCACCCCTTCGGGCGCACCAGCCTGCTGGCGCCGCTCGACAGGCGCGGTGGAACGGGCCCGGCGGATATGGAGCGTGCCACTCTGTACCGTCAGGGTCAGCGCCTGCAATGCGCGCGCATCGCCGCTTGCCGTTGCTCCGGATGTCCGACCCGAACGCACGTCCACCGCAATATCGCCTTCGATGCGGATCTTGTCGAAATCCGACAGCGCAAAGCGCCGCTCCGCTGCCCATGCCGATGGCGATGCCGTGCCGGCCAGCATCATGGTGAGTGCCAACGCGATCAGGGCGCCTCTCATGCGCAAGCCTCACCCATTTCGATCCAGCCCAGAAAACGCGGTGTGCCGGGCATGTAGCGGGCTTCGCAATCGCTCAGGCGAAATCCCTGGCCCGTAAATGCGACACTGACCGGCCGGGTCAGATGGCAGCCGCCAGCGATCCGCTTCCACAGCGGCTCGATACGCTGTTGCCAGCGGGCAGGCGCAGGATCGGGAGCAGCGCCATGCTCGAGGAACAGGATGGTGCCGCCAGGCGCCATCACGCGCCGCATCTCGCGCAGCACCGCCTGCGGATCGCGCACCGAACACAGGGTGAAAGTGGTGAGCACGGTATCGAAGCTCGCATCGGTAAAGGGCAGGCATTCGGCATAGCCCGCCCGAAAATCGGTATCGAAGCCCATCGTCCGTGCCTTGCCCCGTGCGGTGTCGAGCAGTTGTGGCGAGGGATCGACACCGGCAAGCGCAGTGACGCGCGCACGATCATAATGGTCGAGATTGATACCCCCGCCGCAGCCCAGTTCCAGCACCCGGCCGGTGGCGCGCGGAACGATGCGGCTGCGCGCCTTGGCAATTGCAGGCTGCGCGCAGCAGAAGGTAATCAGGCGCGGCATGACATGCCGGTCCCAGAAGCCCGGATTGCCTTCCATGGCATCGGTATTGCTTGATGCGGTCAACACACCCTCCCCTGCCCCGGTATTCAGGGCATGGACAAGTGTCTAGCATGCGTCACGGGCACGCAACCGCTTTTGCGCCGGGCAGCTTCAACCGCAGGTGATCGTTCCGGACCCCATGGAGCTGCTCTTGCACTTGGCCTGGCCCTTGATGGTCACATCGCCCGACCCCATCAGGCTGGCATCGACACTGCCGTCCGAAGCCATGACGACGTCGCCCGAGCCGGCAATCGAGATGTCGACGGTGGGGCTGGTGAAGCGTTCGCCCTGCACGCTGCCCGATCCTGCGATCGAGATGTCGGCATTGTCCGCGCTGCCTGCCAGCGTGAGCGAACCGCTGCCCGCGATCGCTCCATCGAACTTCTTGGCGGCAAGTTGCGCGACCTCTGCATCACCCGACCCGGCTATGCTGAGCTTGATCTCGTCGCCTTCCATGCGGTCGATCCTGGCCGATCCTGATCCCGCCAGTACCAGCGCCCGCAAGGCCGGAGCGCTGATCTTGATATTGGCCTCGCCCGAATCGCCGAAGCTGAAGGAGGACTTCTTGCGGCGGATGCGCAGTTCGCCATCCCGGACGCGATATTGCAGCCTTTCCAGCGCCTTGGCATCGCCGGTGGCACTGACCGCATGTTCGCCTTCGGTCGTGAAGCTGATATTGTCCGGCCCGGCGAGCGTGATCCGGTCAAACGGCTCTCCCGACCATTGGCTCGACCAGCCTTCGTTCGATTCGCCCGACTCGTCCTCGATCAGCATCTCTGCGCCATCGACCAGGGTGCAGCCTGCCAGCGCGACGCCGCTCGCCGCAGCAATCAGGACATGTTTCCAACTGAAGGCCATGACGCCATCTCCTTAATGTGTATTGCTGTATTAATACAGGTTGCGACTGGAAATGCAAGCGAATGCTGACAAGATGCTCGACGATCGGCCCCCGAGGGTTTACATCGGCAAAGGGAGCGGCGCGAAAACTTTTTTTGGGGAAAGGCGCGTACCATCAGCAAGATAGGGATGCAGGAGCTCGCCGAGCTCGCTGGAGTATCGGTGTCCACGGTATCGCGGGCGCTGGCTGGCAAGACGATCATCAACGCCAAGACGCGCGAACGCGTGGTCGAGCTTGCGCGTCTGCACGGGTTCAAGCCGAACCAGGTCGCGCAGAATCTTCGCCTGCGCCGTGCCCAGGCGATCGGCGTGGTGATGCCGATGGGACATGAAGTCGATCAGCACCCCTCGGATCCGTTCTTCATGACGATGCTCGGCTATCTCGCCGATGCCCTGACCGAGCGGAACTTTGACCTGCTTCTCTCGCGCGTCATCCCTTCGGACGGCAACTGGCTCGACGATCTGCTCGATTCCGGGCGGGTCGATGGCGCGATCGTCATCGGACAGTCCGACCAGATGGCCGTGCTGGAGGCCGCAGCGGAGCGGCATCGCGCACTGGTGGTCTGGGGCGCGCGGATCGCCGGCCAGAAGCACGTGACAGTGGGTTCGGACAATGTGCGCGGCGGGCTCATCGCCGGGCGGCACCTGATCGAGCGCGGCAAGCGCAATCTGCTGTTTCTGGGCAATCCCAGCCCGCCCGAATTCGGTCAGCGCCAGCAGGGCTTTCTCCAGGCCTGTGCCGAAGCCGGTCTGTCGGACTCGGTCCACAGCCTGCCGATTCATCTGACATCGGAAGCCGCCTACAGCGCTGCGCGGGAATTTCTGGATGCGAATCCCGGGATAGACGGAATTTTCGCAGCATCCGATGTGGTCGCGATGAGTGCGCTTCGTGCGCTTGCAGAGCGCGGGCTGTCGGTGCCAGGCGATGTCGCCGTGGTCGGCTATGACGATATCATTTTGGCAGCGCACACTACCCCACCGCTCACCACCATTCGTCAGGATCTTCAGGCAGGTGCACGGATGCTGGTCGACATGGTCTTCCGTCAGATCGATGGAGAAATCTGCGACCCGGTCCAGCTGGAACCCGAGCTGATCATCCGCGCCAGCAGCTAAACAGCATCATTGCCGGCGCGCCGTCAGATGCTGGCGATGCGCTTCACCACACCATCGTGGTCGCTGTCGTCGCCATCGCCGGCATTGAGGTCGGCAATATCGATCCAGCACAGGTCGTGATGGGTCAGCACCCTGCCATCGTGCGCGCGGATCGAGATCGCTTGAATCGGACGACGATCGCGTTCGTCCACCAGCACGGGGTTCGACGGAACGCCGCTTTCCCATTTCTCGCCCCATTGGCGCAGCGCGATCATCGTCGGCAACAGATCGAGGCCCTTGTCGGTCAGGCGATATTCGATCTTGCGCCGGTCATCGACGCAAGGCGCGCGCTTCAGAATGCCGCTTTCGACCAGTCTCGTCAGACGGTTCGACAGGATGTTGCGGGCAATACCCAGCTCTTCCAGAAACTCCTCGAAATGGTGCAGCCCGTTGAACGAGGCGCGCAGGATCATGAACGACCAGCGCTCTCCCATCGTCTCGAGCGCCTGCGGCAGGCTGCAGCAAGCAGCAATCTCGGCCAGCGGTTCGCGCAATTTGGTAGGGTTACCGTGGGTCATGGTCATCAAATCCAGTTTCAAACCGCCATCTTATCCAAATTTGCGGTCTTGCCAACGAAAATTCAGTTTCTAGTTGCAACTAAAAACCTATTTCTATAAGTAGTGATTCGCAACCTAAATTGCACCCCCCGATTTGCCCCCCGGACTGCCGTTAGAAAGGACACACCATGCCCCGCTTCAGCAAGACCCTCACCCAGATCGCCTTTGTCGCTGCCGCCTCGCTTTCGAGCATGGTGATGATGCAGGCCAGCACCGCCAGCGCCCAGACTCCGGGCAGCAGCTATTTCATGGCAGAGCTCGCGGCACCGGTCGAAAAGACCACCAAGATCATCCAGGGCGTCGTCTGGCAGTGCGAAGGCACGGTATGCACCGGATCCAAGGCGACCTCGCGCCCGATCAATGCTTGCACCCGCCTTGCTCGCAAGATGGGTGACGTCACCGCCTTTACAACCCGCAGCGAAGCCATGGCCAGCGACGAGCTCGCCACCTGCAACGCCAAGGGCTGACCCCCATTCGCCCTCCGGCCGGGCAGACAGGGCCTGCGATACTCCCACATCGCCCGCCTCTGACGCCCGGCAAACCTGCCGCGCCTGTGCAGACCCCGATGCCTTGATCCCTTGCCCCCCAAGCGGACCCCATCAAGGCCCTCTGCACAGGCGCGTTTTTCTGTTGCAATTGCTTGCAAAGCTCCGACATTCAGCCGGTGCTGAGACAATATGAACTGGTAGAGCGGGTCAAGGATTACGACCCTGATGCGGACGAGGCGCTGATCAACCGCGCCTATGTGTTTTCCGTGCAGAAGCATGGCAGCCAGAAGCGCGCCAGCGGCGACCCCTATTTCAGCCATCCGATCGAGGTCGCGGGTCTGATGACCGACCTGAAGATGGACGTCGAGACCATCATCACCGCGCTGTTGCACGACACGGTCGAGGATACGCTGACCACGATCGAGGAGGTCGAGCGGCTGTTCGGTCCCAAGGTCGCCGAAATGGTCGACGGCGTCACCAAGCTGTCGAAGATCGAGGCTCAGACCGAGAACGAGCGCGCGGCGGAGAATCTGCGCAAGTTCCTGCTCGCCATGTCGAACGACCTGCGCGTCCTGCTGGTCAAGCTGGCCGACCGGCTGCACAACATGCGCACATTGAAGTTCATCTCGAGCGCCGACAAGCGCAAGCGCATCGCGCGCGAGACGATGGACATATTCGCGCCGCTGGCAGAGCGCGTCGGCATGTACGAATATATGCGCGAGATGCAGATGCTCTCGTTCCGCGAACTCGAACCCGAAGCCTATGAAACGATCTGCGGGCGGCTCGACCAGATCAAGGCCAGCGGCGAGAACCAGGTCGAGACCATCGCCGAGTCGCTGAAGGCAGAGCTCGCCGCGCATGGCCTTACCGCCGAGATCAGCGGCCGGGAAAAGCACCCCTATTCGATCTGGCGCAAGATGGCCGAACGCCATGTCTCGTTCGAGCAGATGACCGACATCATCGCGTTTCGCGTCATCGTCGACAGCATCGAGGACTGCTACGCCGCGCTCGGCCATATCCACCGCAAGTGGAAGATGATCCCGGGCCGCTTCAAGGACTATATCTCGACGCCCAAGCGCAATGGCTATCGCTCGCTGCACACCGCGATCATCCACGGCCAGTCGATGCGGGTCGAGATCCAGATCCGCACGCACGAGATGCACCGGCAGAGCGAATATGGCCTGGCTGCGCACTGGGCCTACAAGCAGGGCGGCACCCGCCCAGACGGGCAGGCAGGCTGGATCCGCGACCTGATCGAGATTCTCGACACCGCGCAGGATGCCGACGAACTGCTCGAGCATACCCGCATGGCGATGTACCAGGACCGCATCTTTGCCTTTACGCCCAAGGGCGCGCTGCACCAGTTGCCCAAGGGCGCGACCGCGATCGACTTTGCCTATGCGGTGCACACCAATCTCGGCAACAAGGCGGTCGGCGTGCTGATCAACGGGCGCAACGTTCCGCTGCGCACGCCGCTCGCCAATGGCGACATTGTCGAGATTCTCAAGTCCGAGGGCCAGGAACCGCAGACCAGCTGGCTGGGCTTTGTCACCACCGGCAAGGCGCGCGCCGCGATCCGGCGCTATGTCCGCGACAAGGAGCGCGAGGAAACCGCCGCAATGGGCCGGGTGATCTTCGACGAAATTGCCGGGCGGCTGCCGGTGAAGATCGGCAAGAAGGCGCTGAAACAGGCATTGGAACGGCTGCAGATGGCCGACGAGACCGAACTCATGCTGGCGGTGGGCAAGAACCAGATCAGCGATGTCGCGCTGATGGATGCGCTGGTGCCCGGCAGCAGCAGCGATCAGGCAGCCTTGCGCGAATTCCCGCGCCAGGATCGGGCGATTTCCATCAAGGGACTGACACCGGGTGTCGCGTTCCAGCTGGCCGAATGCTGCCATCCGGTGCCGGGTGATCGCATCGTCGGCCTGCGCCGCCAGGGCGAGAATATCGAGGTGCACACGATCGACTGCCTCAACCTGGTCAGCGGCGTCGATGCCGACTGGATCGACCTGTCATGGGGCGGAGATTCGGACGGCGCGACGGCGCGCATCCGGGCGATCCTGTACAACCGTCCAGGCACCCTCGCCGACATGGCGGGCATATTCAGCCATCACAAGGCGAACATCGTCAACCTCAAGCTCACCAACCGTGACCAGCCGTTCCATACCTATGAATCCGACCTGGAAGTGCACGATGTCGGCCATCTGATGCAGATCATCATGGCGCTGCGCGCGTCGGAATCGGTGGCGCGGGCAGAACGTATCTGAACCGAGCTCTCAGGCGAGGCTGACGAAGCTGTCGATCACCCGCTTGCGCCCCGAATTCTCGAAGTCGATCTCCAGCTTGTTGCCTTCCTTCTCGGCAACGAGGCCATAGCCGAACTTCTGGTGAAAGACGCGGGTGCCGATTGCGACATCGCTTCGCCCGGCATTGCCCAAGCTGATGGCGCTCGACCGGGCCTCGGCAACGCGCTGCGGCGTGGCATTGAAGCCGCCAGGCACCTGCGCCGCGCGCTGCCAGCCGGGCCCCCGGCGCGCCGCGCGCTCAGGATCGCGCGCGAGATGCGCAAAGGGATCGTCGCGTTCGGATAGCCCCGCGCGCCAGAGCGACGCACCGCCGGTCAGCGAGCTTTCCTCCTCGACATGCTCAGCTGGCAATTCGCCGATGAAGCGCGACGGGATCGAGCTGGTCCACTGGCCATAGATGCGCCGGTTGGCCGCATGCACGATCGTGCAACTGGCGCGCGCGCGGGTGATCGCGACATAGGCCAGGCGGCGCTCCTCCTCGAGGCTCGCCATACCGCCCTCGTCGAGCGCGCGCTGCGAGGGAAATACCCCCTCCTCCCATCCGGCGAGGAAGACATGCTCGAATTCCAGCCCCTTGGCCCCGTGGATGGTCATCATCGTGACCTTGGCCTCTTCCGCTGAAGCCTCGTTGTCCATGACGAGACTGACATGCTCGAGGAAATCGCCGAGGCTCTCATATTCCTCCATCGCGCGCGCGAGTTCGGAAAGGTTCTCCAGCCTGCCCGAGGCCTCGACCGAGCGTTCGGCCTGGAGCACCTGGGTATAGCCCGATTCGTCGAGAATCTGCCGCACGAGGTCTGCCGGGTTCATCGTCGAGAGCAGGTCGCGCCACCGCGCGATGCCGCGCATCAGCGCCGTGAGCGCGGTGCGGGCGCGCGCCGGCAGTTCATCGCTGTCGAGAATCTGGAAGGCGGCGGCGCTGAGCGGCAGTCCGGTCGCGCGCGCCAGCCGGTGCACCTTTTCCAGTGCCTTGTCGCCCAAGCCGCGCTTGGGCGTATTGAAGATCCGCTCGAACGCCAGATCATCTGCCGGCTGGTTGACGACGCGCAGGTAAGCGAGCGCATCGCGGATTTCCGCGCGCTCGTAGAAGCGGAAGCCCCCGATGATGCGATAGGGCATGCCGATGGCGATGAACCGGTCCTCGAACTCGCGCGTCTGGAACTGCGCGCGGACCAGGATCGCGGTCCTGTCGAGGCTTATCCCGCGCCGCGACAGGCTTTCGAGCTCCTCGCCGATCCGCCGGGCCTCTTCGGGCCCGTCCCATACGCCGAGCACGCGCACCTTCTCGCCCGCATCGACCTCGGTCCACAGCGTCTTGCCCAGCCGGTCGCTGTTCGACGCGATCAGGCCCGAGGCCGCACCCAGGATATGCGGCGTGGAGCGGTAATTCTGTTCGAGCCGGATGATCCGCGCGCCGGGAAAATCCTTCTCGAAGCGCAGGATGTTGGCGACTTCCGCGCCGCGCCACGAATAGATCGACTGGTCGTCATCACCGACACAGCAGATATTCTTGCGCGCCTGGGCGAGCAGCCGCAGCCAGAGATACTGGCTCGAATTGGTGTCCTGATATTCGTCGACCAGGATATATTTGAACTTCTGCTGATATTGCTCGAGCACCGCGCGGTCGGTGCGCAGCAATGTCAGCATGTGCAGCAGCAGATCGCCGAAATCGCAGGCGTTGAGCGCCTTCAGCCGGTCCTGATAGGCGGTGTACAGTTCCTGCCCGCGTCCGTTGGCATAGAGCTCGCTTTCTGCCGCATCGAGTTCGTGCGGATTCAGCCCCTTGTTCTTCCAGCGGTCGATGCACCCGGCGAGCTGGCGCGCGGGCCAGCGCTTGTCGTCGATATCCGCCGCCTGGATCAGCTGCTTGAGCAGCCGCAACTGGTCGTCGGTGTCGATGATCGTGAAGTTCGACTGCAACCCGACCAGTTCGGCATGACGGCGCAGCATCTTGGCGCCGATCGAGTGGAAGGTGCCGAGCCATGGCATGCCCTCCACCGCCTCGCCGATAATCTTTCCTACGCGCTCGCGCATCTCGCGCGCGGCCTTGTTGGTGAAGGTGACCGCGAGGATTTCCGATGGCCAGGCGCGGCGCGTCGCGATCAGATGCGCGAGCCGCGCGGTCAGCGCGGCGGTCTTGCCTGTTCCTGCCCCCGCCAGCACCAGCACCGGGCCGTCGGATGACAGCACCGCCTCGCGCTGCGGCGTGTTCAGCCCCCGAAGATAGGCGGGGTCGTTGGCCGAGGGCGGCGGGAATTCGGATGTGGGGGCGAGATCGTTCACCGTCGAACGTTTAGGGAACGTGCGTCGCCGGGGCAAGGGGGCAGGTGTGGAGGATGCGGTGGTTGGCAGGCTTGGCGCGACATGGAAAAATCCTCCCCCAGCTCGCTGGGGGAGGGGGACCGCCCGCGCAGCGGGTGGTGGAGGGGCAGCGGGTGCGTGATGCCCTTCGGCCTATATGCCATCCCGCTTCCCCTCCACCGCCGACCTTCGGTCGGCGGTCCCCCTTCCCGAGACAAGCTCGGGGAGGATTTTGGAAGGACGCCCGCCCCACCTTCGGCACCCCTCAGTCCAGCACGAACCGCTCAAGAATCTCGACATCGCCCGGCAGCGCCAGCCCGATCTTCGCGCGCGCAAACGCCTCGTGCGACATGCCCCGCGCGGCCTCGCCGAAATGCACCGGATCGTGCGCAGCGAGCGAACGCAGCGCCTTTTGCAGCCGAATCTGCACCTCGAGCTGCCCTGCGCCATCGCGCGCGATCCAGCGGAAGGCATCGCAGACCAGATCCTCGATCGCGATCGGCGGAACGTGGAGCCGCGGGCAGGTGACACGGGCCGGGGTAGCGCGCGCCGCGGTGCTCCATCCTGCCAGAATGCGCAGCGAGGTGCCCAGAACATCGATCGCAGTGCCCGGATCGTTGACGCCCGGTGACAGCGCCTTGGAGGCGGTCTCGGACAGCACGATCAGACCAAAGCGCGGGTCGGCCTCGAACGTGCGATCGCCCGCGATCACGAAGGCGCGGCGGACCGATTGCGCCGTGTCCTCATCCAGAGCGCGCGATGTCCTGAGCAGGATCGTGCTCGAATCGACATAGGTTCCGGGACGCACGGCCAACCAGACGTCGAGGTCCTGCTCGGCGCACAGCGCCGCGAACAGCTGGTCGTCAATCGCCTGCACGAAGCCGAAGCGCTCGGAATAGAGTGGCACGCCGCCATCGGGCATCGCCACCAGTTCGACCCCGCCCAGCAGTGGCCGCGCGGCAAGATCGGCAAAGGCCTTTTCGGCGGCATCTTCGAGCAGGTCGATAACCTCGGACACATCGCCCAGATTGCTGAGCCGCGCGATCCAGCGGATCAGCGCATAGATGACCGAGACGATGACGAGACAGGTGGTCAGGAACAGGATGACGCGAGACGGCTGGCCGAAATAGCTGGTGGAAAGCCCGACAGTGCCGACGATCGCATAGATGAACCCGCCGATGAACACCGAGATCGCGTTCTGCGCGGTGCGATCCTGCATCAGCAGCGGACGCGCGCGCGGGGTCGCCGCCGATGCCGCTGCCTGGAGCGACGACACCATGATGCCCAGCGAGAAGATCGCGACGGCCAGCAGCGTGTTGGCGAGGACGCCGAGCAGATCGTCGACCCCGTCGAGTCCGATCAGCTTGTGGAATTCGTTCGGCAGCAGCACGCCCAGCGCCGGCGCCAGCAGCAGCGCCAGCACCGCGAGCACCGCATAGGCCGCAGGCGTGAACCATAAGGACCGATACACACGCCGCGCGAGCAGCCGGGCGTAGGACAGGCTCATGCGCCTGCCCTCCCGGAGCCGTTCGGGGCGCGAAGGTCAGCCAAGCCGGGCGAGTGCCGCCGCCAGCCGCTCGGCCTCCGCAGATTTCTCCGCATGGTCGGCACGCGCCTTTTCCACAGCTTCGGGCTTGGCCTTCTCGACGAACGCCGGGTTCGACAGTCGGCCTTCGAGCGACTTGGCTTCCTTGGACACGGCTTCCAGCGCCTTGGTCAGGCGCGCCTTTTCGGCGGCGATGTCGATGATGCCTTCGAGTGGCAGCACGAAGGTCGCCTCGTTGACCACGATCTGCAGGTTCGCGCCCTCGGGCGCGGCCCCGTCCAGCGGCGCAAAGTCGATCCGCGCCAGCCGCTGCGCGCCGGTCCAGAAACCGTTTACCCAGGCTTTGGTCTGGTCATTGGCATCCTGCACATACGCCTTGAGCCGTGTGCCCGGCGCGATACCGAGTTCGTTCTTGGCCGACCGGATGCTGCCCACCAGATCGATGCGCCATTCGGTCTCTGCCTTGGCTCCGGCGTCCACCTCGGCCTGCGGCGCGGGCCACTGCGCGACGATCAGGTCACCCGATCGCTCGCCGAGCGCGTGCCACAGCTCTTCGGTGATGAACGGCATGAACGGGTGCAGCATCACCAGGATCTGGTCGAGCACCCAGCCCGCGACCGCGCGGGTCTCTGCCGCCTCGCCTGCATCACCCTCGGCGGACAGCACCGGCTTGATCAGCTCCAGATACCAGTCGCAGAACTGGTCCCAGACGAAATGATAGATCGCGTTCGCCGCTGCGTCGAAGCGCAGGTCGCCGAGCGCCTTGTCCAATGCTGCGACCGTTTCCACCACCTCGCCGATGATCCAGCGGTTGACCGCGAGCGTCGCCGCCGGTGCCGAAACGGAAGAACTCGCGCCGATGCCGTTCGCCTGGCAGAAGCGCGCAGCGTTCCACAGCTTGGTCGCGAAATTGCGATAGCCCTCGACGCGCCGCTCATCCATCTTGATGTCGCGGCCCTGGCTTTCCATCGCCGCCATGAAGAAGCGCAGCGCGTCCGCGCCATAGCTGTCGATCAGGCCGAGCGGATCGACGGTATTGCCCTTGGACTTGGACATTTTCGCGCCATCCGCCGCACGGACCAGCCCGTGCAGATACAGCCGCTTCCAGGGCGCCTGGCCCATGAAATGCGTCCCCATCATCGCCATGCGCGCATCCCAGAAGAACAGGATGTCGAAGCCGGAGATCAGCAGATCATTGGGGTAATGCTTGGCGAGCAGATTGCTCGGCGCACCCCCAAGCCCGTTTGTCCCGAGCGAAGTCGAGGGACCTTGCTCCACCGTTCCCTGACGTACCTCGACTTCGCTCGGGACAAACGGAGGGGGGGCGGCATCGGGCCAGCCCAAGGTCGCAAACGGCCAGAGCGCGGAGGAGAACCAGGTGTCGAGAACGTCGCCATCGCGCTCGAGCGTCACACCATCGCCCGCCAGTGCCTGTGCCGCATCCTCGGTTTCGGCGACATAGCATTGGCCATCCGAGCCATACCAGGCCGGAATGCGGTGACCCCACCAGAGCTGCCGCGACACGCACCAGGGCTGGATATTGTCCATCCAGTGGAAATAGGTCTTTTCCCAGCTCTTGGGCACGATCTCGATCACGCCGGTCTTTACCGCCTCGATCGCGGGCTGGGCGAGGGTCTTGGCATCGACATACCATTGGTCGGTCAGCCAGGGTTCGATTACCACGCCGCCGCGGTCGCCATAGGGCGTCTGGATGGTGCGCGGTTCGGCATCGTGCTCGGTGACCTCGCCGTCCTTGCCGGTGACGACATGCGGTACGAGACGGCCCAGCGCCTTCATCCGCTCGACCACGAGCTTGCGCGCATCGAACCGGTCCACGCCGATGAATTCTGCCGGGATCAGCCCATCGGCGGTCTGCACCACCCGCGCCTCGGCATCGAACATGTTGAGCATGTCCGCAGCTGCAATTCCGGCCCGGCGGCCGACCTCAAAGTCGTTGAAATCATGCCCCGGCGTGATCTTCACCGCGCCCGAACCCAATTCGGGATCGGCATGGTCGTCGGCGACGATCGGAATGCGCCGTCCGGTGATCGGAAGCTCGACGAACTTGCCGATGACGCTCTGGTAGCGCGGGTCGGCCGCATTCACCGCGACTGCCATGTCCGCCAGCATCGTCTCGGGCCGCGTCGTCGCAACGACGATATGGTCGCGCCCGTCATCCAGCGTCACGCCATCAGCGAGCGGATAGCGGAAATGCCAGAAATGACCCTGCACCTCGCGCGTCTCGACCTCGAGGTCGCTGATCGCGGTCTTGAGCTTTGGGTCCCAGTTGACCAGCCGCTTGTCGCGATAGATCAGCCCCTGATTGTACAGGTCGACGAACACCTTGAGCACCGCCTTGCTGAAATGCGGGTCCATGGTGAACTGCTCGCGCGACCAATCCATCGAACAGCCCAGGCGCCGCAGCTGACGGGTGATCGCGCCGCCGCTCTCCTCCTTCCACTGCCAGACCTTGCTGACGAAATCCTCGCGGCTGTAATTGGTGCGCTTGTCCTGCGCTGCCTCGAGCTGGCGCTCGACCACCATCTGCGTCGCGATGCCGGCATGGTCGGTGCCGACCACCCACAGCGCATCCTTGCCGCGCAACCGCTCGTAGCGGATCATGATGTCCTGCAGCGTGTTGTCGAGCGCATGGCCGATATGCAGGCTGCCGGTCACGTTCGGCGGCGGGTTGACGATGGTATAGGGCTCTGCACCGGGCCGCTCGGGCCGGAACGCGTTCGTTTCCTCCCAATGCGGATACCATTTCGCCTCGATCGCGGCGGGGTCGAAAGTTTTCGGCAGTTCGGTCTTGTCGGTCATGCGCCGCCATTAGCGGCAATTGCCGCATCAAGCCAAGCCCCGCCGCGCTTATTTCACCTTCTCGCCCTTCAGGTGCTTCGCCAGCCAGTCGAAGACGTTGCGGTGCCATTGCACGCTGTTCTGCGCTTTCAGCACCCAGTGGTTCTCGTCCGGGAAGATCAGCAGCTTCGATTCGATGCCCTGGCGCTGCAGCGCGGTGAACGCGGCGAGCGACTGCGAATAGGGGATGCGGAAGTCCTTTTCGCCGTGGATGACGAGCGTCGGCGTCTTCCAGCGGGTCACGTAATTGACCGGGTTCCACTTTTCCGCGTCGGTACGCTGCCACCAGGGGCCGCCATGGTCCCATTCGTCGAACCACAGCTCCTCGGTCTCGAACGCCATGGCGCGCAGGTCGAACACGCCGGCATGCGTCACCAGGCACTTGAAGCCGTCCGGCCACTGGCCCGCGATCCAGTTCATCATGTATCCGCCATAGCTGCCGCCCAGCGCGCAGGCATTGGCGGTGTCGAGCGAGGCGTCGATGCCCGGGAGCGCGGCCATGCCTAGCTTGAGGTCCTCGAGCGGCTTGCCGCCCCAGTCCCTGTTGATGCTGTCGGTGAATGCCTGACCGTATCCGGTCGAGCCGTGGAAATCGATGCTGACTGCGGCATAGCCCTGCGCGGCCATCACCGCGGGGTTCCAGCGATAGGACCAGCTGTTGCTGAAACTGCCCTGCGGCCCGCCATGCACCAGCAGCGCGACCGGCAGCTTGCCCTTCGCGCCCTGCGGCTTGAGAATCTGGCCATGAACGAGATCGCCGTTCGCGCCCTTGTAAGTGAACTGTTCGTACATCACCGGATCGATCCCGGCGAGCTTCTCGGCGTTGACATTGGTCAGACGGCGGGTCTGGCCCTTCGCATCCATCAGCACGAGATCGTCGGGCGCGGAAACCGAGTTGATCGTGTAGATCATCCCGCCATCGGCCAAGGGCACAACATTGCCCACATTGCCGCGCTCGGTGAGCCGCGTGACCTTGCCGCTGGGCACATCGACACGGAACACGGGATGCTCGAGCAGGTCCTGTGCGGTGACCAGCAGGCTCTTCGAATCGGGCGCCCAGGCGATCGAGCCGACCGAGCGGTCCCAGCTTTCGGTGAGTTTTGTAACCTTGCCGGTCTTCATGTCGCGCAGATGCACCACCATGCGATCGGCCTCATAGCCGGGACGCGCCATGGCCGCCCAGGCGAGCCAGCGGCCATCGGGCGAAGCGGCGGGCAGCGAATCGGTGGCCTGATTGGCCTCGGTCAGGTTCTGTGCGGCTGCGCCCTCGGCGAGCGGCTGCCAGACGATGTCGAGATTGGTCGAGCGCGGCTCGTCGCCATCGGACTTGCGGATGGCGAAGGCAATCGCCTTGCTGTCCGCGCTCCAGGCGATCTCCTCACCGCCGCCGAACGGCTTGCTCGGGGCATCGCCCTCGATCGATGCGCTCACCGCCCGCGCGGGGCCAGCCGCCTTGCCATCCGTGCCGAGCGCATAGGCATAGATGCGCGAATAGGTGCCGGGCTCGCGCCAGCTGTCCCAGTGGCGGACAAACAACCGGTCATATTCGCGGCCCGTGCCCATGGGCTTGGGCTTGGCATCGCACGCATCGACCGAGCATCCCTCGGCCACATCCGCCCAGACCGCGAGGCTGTTGCCGTCGGGCGAGAGGCTGAAGCCGCTGAGATCGAGAGCCGATTGCGTCACCTGAACCGGTTCGCCGCCGGGCAGCGCGACGCGCCAGACTTGGGCAGTCCCGGAACGGTTCGACAGGAAGAACAGATGCCTTCCATCGCGGGCGAACACCGGCGCGCTTTCGTTATGGCCGGGAGAATCGGCGACCGAAATCGGCTGGGCCTTGCTGTCGGCAAGGTCGAGCACGAACAATCCGGTGCTGCGTTTGTTCGCCGCAAGGTCGGTCGTCGTCAGCTGATAGGCGACCCATTGGCCGTCGGGCGAGGCGGCAGGCGCACCGAGGCGGTTGAAGGTCGCAAGGTCCGTCTCGGTCATCGGCCGGGCGGCGGCAGGGCTGGCAAGGAGAACGGGCGACAGGGCGCTGGCGAGCAGCGCGGCAAGGATCGTTGTCTTCATGGTTGCAGGCGTTACCATCGGGCAACGCCGGGTGCAAAGCTCTTGATCGGCTTCGAATCAGCCCTTGCGGCCGGTGATCCGCCCGATTTCCTTCGCGACCATCGCCTCGACGATCGGCGGCAAATTCTTGTCGAGCCATTCGGCGAGCATCGGGCGCAGCATCGCGCGCACCATGCCTTCGAGCGAAGTCTCGCCCGAGCGCACGATCTGCGGGCTCACGCCGGGCTCGGTCAGCGTTGCCAGCACGGCCAGCGATTCGCGCATCGACTGCTCGCCCGCGCGGCTGAGCAGCGGGGCCTCTTCCGGCTCCGGCGCGGCTTCCGGTTCGACGCTTTCGGTCAGTTCCAGGATATCGTCAACGGGCGCGCTCTGGCGGGCAGGCGCGGGGCGTTGCGGCGCGGGACGGCGCGGCTTGCGGCCATCCTCGGCGATCACCTTCTTGATCGAGGCGAGAATCTCCTCAAGGCTCGGCTCGCCAATATCGCGTGTCATGTCCCCGTGCCCCTGATCCGATTCGATTCGACGTCCTGCCCGACCTACTGGTTGGGCGGGCCGATCAGTGCGGCATTTTGCGCCGGGCTGTCAACGGTGCGCGTCGATTGGGCGACCGGGTCCTCGTCCGAATCGAAGTCCATGATCTTGTCGCGGACGCGCTCGTAATTGATTTCCGGATCATACAGCAGACCGCCATCCAGCCCGAGATCGCGGGCTTCTGCCCGGCCCATTGCGGCGAGCAGCGTGAACCCGGCGACATAGGCATTGCGGCGCGCGGTCACGAGCTGCACCTGCGCATTCAGCATCTCGCGCTCGGCATCGAGAATGTCGAGAATCGTGCGGTTGCCCACGCTGTTCTCGGCACGAACGCCTTCCAGCGCGAGCGTATTGGCATCGACCGCGCGCTGCGATGATTCGATCACCTGAAGCGAGGCATTGAAGCTGGCATAGGCCGCACGCACCTGTGCAATGACCCCGCGCTCGACCGCGATTTCCTGTTCCATCGCCTGTCCGGAGACCGCCTGGGCGCGGCGGATCTGGGCGCCGGGGCGGCCGCCCTGATAGACCGGCACGGTCAGCTGCACGCCTGCCGCAGCGCTCGACTGTTGCTGGACGAAATTGCCCTGAATCAGGGTACTGCCCAGGGTGCCGAGGAAATTCTGGTAATTGCCCTGGCTGAACAGGCCGACCCGCGGCAGGCGCGCCCCGCGGGCGGACTTGACGTCGAACTCCGCTGCCTTGACCCGCTCGCGCGCTGCTTCCAGGTCGGGATTGCTGTCGAGCGCGGTAGCGACGGCAGCTTCGGGGGCAGCAGGCAGGTTGGGCAGAGGTGGCGGGGGCTCAAGCGCTTCGGGCGCGCGGCCGACCAGCTGAATGAAGGTTTCCTTGCTGCGGATGAGATTGGCCTCGGCGGTCTGCAGGTCGCTGCGTGCAATGGCCAGCCGCGCCTCGGACTGGGCGACATCCGTACGCGTCAGGTCTCCGATCTCGAACCGGTCGGACGAGGCCTGGAGGTTGACGTCGAGCACTTCGACATTCTGGCGCTGGAGACCGACGATCGCCTCGTCGCGGATCACATCCATATAGGCGGCGACGACATTGCTGAAAACGGTCGCCTCGGTTCCGCGCAAATCGGCCTGGCCCGCTTCGACCCGCACCTTGGAAGCCTTGATGGCGTTGCGCACGCTGCCGCCCGAATAGATTGGCACATCCATGTTGATCGTGCCGTTCACCGATCGCGCAGGAGCAGTAAAGGCGTTGGCGGGGTTGAGAAAGTTCTCCGAATATTGCGCCTGGACCTGCGAGCTGGGTCGGCCGTCGGCGAGCGCGATCGGCACACCTTCATCGGTCGCCCGCTGCTGCGCACGCGCGGCATTCAATGTCGGGTTGGTCTGGTAGGCCGCGATCAGCGCATCACGCAGTGTTTCTGCGTGCGACGGTGCGCTGCCGAGAACCAGAGCCGCCCCACAACCGGCCATCCAAAGCGAAGTCTTCATCAATCCGGTTCTCTTGTCGTCCATCGCCGGTGCCAGAAGCCTGGCGCCTGCTTCAGAAGGTGTAGCGCTTGGGCCGTGCAAAGGCCGCAAGGGGTGCAATGTCTGTATCGGCAAACGGGACCAGCGCGAAGGCACCGGCCTGGCGCCGACCGCTGGCGAGCCGCATGACCCCCGATTCGTCGAGCCCGGTCAGCAGCCTGCCGCCATCCGTCAGCTGAGCCACGATCTCCTCGGGCACCTGCTCGACAGCACCATCGATGATGATCAGGTCGTAGGGCGCCCCCGCCGCGTGTCCCTGAGCCAGCGCCGATTCGACGAGCGTGACATTGCCCAGGGCGTCGAGATGGACCTTGGACTGTTCGACCAAGGCACGATCCTCTTCGACGGCGACGACATGCGAGACGATGCCCGCGAGCAGCGCCGCAGCATAACCTGTGCCCGAACCAATGAGCAGGACCTTGTCATCGCTGGCCAGTTCGGCGCGGGTGAGCAGCAGTCCAGTCGAAAGCGCCGGATTGAGTACGCGTCCGCCCCCGATCGAAATGGCTCGGTCGATATAGGCGAGTGCCCGGTGGCTGGCAGGAACGAAATTTTCGCGCGGAGTTACCGCCATCGCACCAATGACTACGGGATCGCTGACATCGGTGGGACGCAGCTGGCTTTCGATCATGTGCCTGCGGGCAGCGGCGAAATCGGTCGGAGCAAGAGTCTGTGTATCGGTCATGTCCAAGCGCCCTAGAATATGCGGACGGCGATGCAAGCCCAAACGGAACATCGATTCCGCTTTGATAGCTATCCGGTTGCAAAATGCAATCGACATTGCCGTTGCTCTGCTTATGGCATGGCTGTATTATCATGGCAATACAGCAATTGCGCCACAATGGCAGTATTTACCGCCGGATCGATGCCTCCCATCGAAGCGATGCGCTTGAGTCTTGACTTTCCCCGCGAACCGGCACAATGCTGCGTCCTTCCCCACGGTGGCCCGATGGCGGAGTGGTGACGCAGAGGACTGCAAATCCTTGCACGCCGGTTCGATTCCGGCTCGGGCCTCCATTTCCCCAGACATCGACAGAGACGCGGGCCGCAGCTTGCCCCCTGCACCAGCCTGCCGGGGCAATGCGCGCCTGACAGGGCTCTTGCCGAAGGACATCGGCTCGGCCCGGGCTTGGCGATCTGCTTGCCTTTTGTCCGCGAGGCCCAGTCGATCAGCATAGTGCTGCCGGTCCCGATCTGCGCACGGCCGCCCAGCCCGTCCGCTGCAGGACAGTTGTCGTCCGTGCAAGCGATGCGGTAAGGCACGCTGCGTCTGTGGTGGCACGATCAGGCCACGCGAGGAAAGGATTGCCGATGCCGATCAAGCAGGGTCGTGACCTCTTGCAGCTGGTGGGCTACCAGCTTCAGCGCGCCAGTCTGGCCGCTGAACAGGATGCGCGCCGCGCCTTGCAGCCTTTCGGTGTTTCGCCAGCCAAGCTGACCGCGCTGGTGCTGATCCGCGACAATCCCGGCTGCGACCAGACGGCACTCGGCCGTGCACTGAGCATCAACCGGTCCAGCGCGATGCGACAGGTCAATATCCTGGAAGAGCGCGGCCTGGTCGAGCGGCGGCCGGGACGCGATGCACGCACCAATGCGCTGCACCTCACCAGCGAAGGCGAGCAACGGCTTGGCGCGATGCTGGATGCCATCCGGGAATCGGACGCGCTGAGCGTGAGCACGCTGACCAGCGAGGAAAGGGGTGTATTGCGGGCCCTGCTCGAACGGGTTGCCAGCCAGAAGGACCGGTCTCGCCCCCGCAAACGCACCCCAGCCGACTGAGCCGCAGCACTCGTCGCTTTTTCCGGTTGCAAAAATGTATGCCTAGCATACAATCTCGGCAAATGGGCGGTTGATGCCCTGCCCTTCCTGCCGGAGAGATTGCCTGTGGATACCGTCCTGAGCCGCCCCGCCGAGGCGCTTGCGCGCGCCGATCTGGCTCGTCTGCTCAAGCCGAAATCGATCGCCATTATCGGCGCATCGGACAAGCCGGGATCGCTCGGGGCCTCGGTGCTGAGCAACCTTGAACGTCAGGGCTTTGACGGCGCGATCCATCTCGTGAACCCCAAAAGGGACGAGATCGGCGGACGACCCTGCATAACCACGGTCGACCACCTGCCTATGGGCGTCGATGCGGCGGTGCTGGCGATTCCGCGGGCAGGCGTGCTCGACGCCGTGCGCGGGCTGGCCGCGCGGGCATGCGGGGCGGCGGTGATCTTCTCCGCCGGCTTTGCCGAGGATGGTCCGCAGGGCCTGGCCGACCAGCAGGAAATCGCCGCGATCGCGTACAAGGCCGGCATGGTGGTGGAAGGACCCAACTGCCTGGGTCTGGTCAATTTCATCGACAATATCTCGCTGACCTTCATCGAGATGCCGCAAGCCAGGGCCGAGGGGGACCGGCGGGTCGGCATCGTCTCGCAATCCGGTGCAATGGCAGCGGTGCTGGCGACGACCATGATCCACCGCGACATACCCTTGTCCTGCTATATATCGACCGGCAACGAAGCCGCGAGCGGGATAGAGGATTATCTCGACTATCTGGCCGATCAGCCCGAAACGGCGGTGATCGCGATGATTGCCGAGCATATCCGCAATCCGTCCCGGTTCCTCGCTGCTGCACGGCGCGCACGGCTGGCAGGCAAGCAGGTGGTGCTGCTGCACCCCGGCAGCAGTGCCGCAGGCGCGGCCAGTGCCGCCACGCATACCGGCGCGATGGCCGGTGACCATGCGCTCATGGCCGTGCATGTCCGCCGTGCCGGGATCGTCCTGGTCGAATCGCTCGAGGAGCTGGGCGACGTGACGGAAATCCTGGTGCGCTGCCCTGCCCTGCCCGATCCCGGCATCGGCGTGGTGGTCGAATCGGGTGCGCTCAAGGCCATGCTGCTCGATCTGGCAGAAACCACGGGTCTCGCCCTGCCCGCGCTCGACGCGACGACCAGCCCGCTGTTGCGCGAGGCCTTGCCGCCGTTCGTACCGGTCACCAATCCACTCGATGTTACCGCCCAGGGCCTGGTCGACCCGGGGCTTTATGGCCGCACGCTCGCAGCGCTGGCGCAGGAGCCGCGCGTCGGCGCCATCCTGCTCGCGCTGATCCAGATCGAAACGCGCACATCGCATGTCAAGTTTTCTGCCGTGCTTGACGCTCTGGACCAGAAGCATGTCGGCAAGCCCCTGATCGTGTGCGGCGTCGACGAGGGCGGCGGTGTTCTGGACGAGGACGTCGCTGCGCTGCGCGCACGGGGCGTAACCTATCTTCCGACGCCCGAACGCGGCTTGCGGGCACTGGCAAGGGCAGTCTCCATATCGAAACCGGACAGCGACCATGATGCAGTGCAGGCAGCCCCACTGACCGGGCTGGGCTTGCCAGGCACCACGATTCCCGAATATCGCGCAAAGGCGCTGCTGGCACCGCTGGGCATCACCTTTCCGCCTGGACGAATGGTGACCAGTGCAGAAGCGGCGGCCGATGCGGCCGACATTCTGGGCTATCCGGTGGTGCTCAAGGCACAATCGCCCGCTCTTCCGCACAAGAGCGATGCTGGCGGAGTCGTGATCGGGTTGGAAGACCGCGCGGCGGTGATCGCAGGCTGGCAGCGCCTGACGACGAGCGTCGCTGCAGCACGACCCGATCTGGTCCTGGATGGGGTGCTGGTCGAGGGCATGGCACCCAGGGGGGTCGAACTGATCGTCGGCGCGCGCTGCGATCCGCTCTGGGGACCGACCTTGCTGGTCGGCTTTGGTGGGGTGACCGCCGAACTGCTGCACGATGTGCGGCTGTTGCCGCCTGACCTCGGCATTGCCGAAATCACGGCGGAAATTTCGAGGCTGCGCATGGCGCCGCTGCTCAATGGCTTCCGTGGCAGCCCGGTCATGGACGTGCCAGCCGTCGCACGGCTGATCCATGATCTGGGCCGGACCCTGATGGCCACGCCGGACATTCGCGAGGTCGATCTCAATCCGGTCATCGTCTACCCGCAAGGCGAAGGCGTGATCGTCCTGGATGCGCTGATCTCGCTTTAGTCCGTCCGGCCGGGAAGCCGGATCGGTCGCGCCCAATTTGTATGCTAGAGCAACAATATAAGCTCGAATTCTGCATGAATATCCAGAGAAAAGGAGTGACAATGTCTGAACAACCGGTCGTTTCGGTGCGGGTGGAAGACCGCATCGCATGGGTGAAATTCGCCCGTCCCGAAAAGCGCAACGCGATGAACCCTGCACTCAACCGCCAGATGATGGAGGTGCTCGACGATCTGGAGTATCGCGACGATGTCGGCGTGCTGGTGCTGGGTGGCGAAGGCAACAGCTGGTCTGCCGGCATGGACCTCAAGGAATATTTCCGCGAGACCGAAGCGCAGGGCCTGCGCGGCGTGCGCAAGTCGCAGCGCGAGAGCTATGGCTGGTTCCGACGCCTGCGCTGGTTCCAGAAGCCGACGATCGCGATGGTCAACGGCTGGTGCTTCGGCGGCGGTTTCGGTCCGCTGTTCGCCTGCGATCTGGCGATCTGCGCCGACGAGGCGCAATTCGGGCTGTCGGAGATCAACTGGGGCATCCTGCCCGGTGGCGGCGTGACCAAGGTGGTTGTCGATCTGCTGCCAATGCGCGATGCGATGTGGTTGACGCTGACCGGCGAGCTGATCGACGGCAAGCAGGCGAGCGCGATCCGGCTGGTCAACGAAAGCGTCCCGCTCGAGCGGCTGGAGGCGCGCACGACCGAGGTGGCGCAGCTGCTGCTCAAGAAGAACCCCGTCGCGCTGAAATTTGCCAAGGATGCGGTGCGAAGGGTCGGCGTGATGACCTATGACGAGGCCGAGGACTATCTGGTCCGCATGCAGGAAGCGGCGAATTTCCACGACAAGACCGACGGTCGCAAGGAAGGTATCCGCCAGTTCATCGACGAGAAAAGCTACAAGCCTGGCCTGGGTTCCTATGATCTCGACAAGGCGGCAGCACAGACGGGACAGGACTGACAAAAAGGCCCCGCCCGGATAATTCCGGACGGGGCCCTGTACCGGACGTTCAGGCGGTGGCGATCAGACCGGCATCCGCACGATGGGCTTGACCACCCTGCCGCTCTCTCCGGCGGCAATCGCACCCTCGATGTCTTCGAATTCGAAAAACTCGACAAGCCGGTCGAACGGGAAGCGGCCCTGGCGATAATGGTCGATCAGCAGCGGAATGAAGCTCTGCGGATCGGCGCTGCCCTCGACTACGCCGCGCACGACGCGCCCGGCACTCATCAGATGCGCGGCATCGGCGATGACCCGTGATCCGAACGGGTAGGCGCCAACCAGCGCAAGCTCTCCCAGCGGAGCCAGGGCCAGAATTGCCTGATTGACCAGATCGGCAAGACCCGTCGTATCGAAGATATAGTCAAACCCCGCCGGACAATCCGCCGCCCGCGCATGATCGAGCAGCGTGCCGCTGGCCGAATGGAAGCCATGGCTGGCGCCCAGCTCGAGCGCCAGTGCAATACGTGCGTCATTGATATCTAGCGCGACGACCCTGCTCGCCCCGGCGATCCTTGCGGCCATGATCGCGGACAGGCCGACCGCGCCCGCACCGATCACGGCAACGTTCGATCCGGCGCGCACCCGGCACGAATTGAGCACGGCCCCCGCGCCGGTCTGGATGCCGCAGCCGAGCGGCCCGAGCAGTTCGAGCGGCAGGTCGGGATCGACCCGGACCGCGTTGCGGCGGTTGACCAGCGCGTGCGTCGCAAAGGAGGACTGGCCGAAGATGTGGCTGTGCACTGACTGGCCCGAAGCATCGCAAAGACTGGTCGTGCCATCGGCGCGCGATCCGAAGAAGTTGAGCGGAGCCCAGCTGTGGCAATAGGCCGGCTGGTCGTGGTCGCACGACGGGCAATGGCCGCACGACATGAAGCTCAGCACCACGGCATCGCCCGGTGCAAGATCGTCCACTTCGCTGCCGGTGGCGCGGACGATGCCCGAGCCTTCATGCCCCAGCACCACGGGAAAGGGCACCGGCAGATGGCCGTCGCGCATCACCATGTCGGTGTGGCAGATGCCGACCGCGCAGATTTCGACAAGAACCTCATCGGGCTGCGGATCGCTCAGGGTGACGGGTTCGATAACAGGCGCTTGGCCGACGGTTCGCGATACGGCGGCTCTGGCTGAAATAGGCATGGGTCTAGGTTCTCCGCCGGGGAGTGATGGCGCAGCATCACGACATGGAAAGGGCTATCCGGCTCCGTCCCGGTCAATGGGCAAGCGGACGGAGCCGAAACTCAGGCAAGCGCCACCGCGTTCACGATATGCGCCTGGGTATATTCATGCAGCGCCTCTGCCCCCAGCTCTCCGCCGAGCCCCGATTGCCTTGCTCCGCGGAACGGGATGTCGGGCTCGATCGCGAGATGATGGTTGACCCAGACGGTGCCGGTCTGGATGCGCTCTGCCACTGCGGTGGCGCGGTCGACGTCCATGCCCCATACCGTGCCGCCCAGGCCATATTCGGACGCGTTGGCGCGCGCGACGACATCGTCGATATCGTCATAGCGCAGCACCGGCAGCACCGGCCCGAACTGCTCCTCCTGCACCAGCCGTGCGTCCTCGGGCAGGTCGCGCACGATCGTCGGCGCAATGAAATAGCCGTCGCGGTCGAGCGGCGCACCGCCCGCAATCACCTTGCCGGTGCGCGCGGCATCGGCAATCAGCTCGCTCACCTTCTCGAACTGCATCCGGTTCTGCACCGGGCCGATCATCGTGCCCTGCTTCAGACCGTCATCGACAATGGCTGCCCGCGCCAGCCCGGCAATCTCCTCGCAGAACGCATCGTAGATCGACGAGGGCACATAGGCGCGTTTCACTGCCACGCAGACCTGGCCCGCGTTGACCATCGCACCGTCGAACACCTTGCGCGCGGCAAGACCGGGCGGCACGTCGTCGAGCACGATAGCCGCATCATTGCCGCCCAGCTCCAGCGTCACGCGCTTCACGGTGCCAGCGGCGGAGGCCATGATCTTCTTTCCAGTCGCGGTCGATCCGGTGAACGCCACCTTGTCGACATCGGCATGGGTGGTGAAGTGCACGCCGAGATCATTGTCGTCGACCAGGATGTTGACGACACCCGCAGGAAGGATCGTGCCGCACAGTTCGCCGAACAGCAGCGTCGTCAGCGGCGTGGTCGGTGCGGGCTTGATCACCATCGTGTTGCCCGCGATCAGTGCCGGGCCAAGCTTGTTCATCAGCAGGATGAGCGGGAAGTTCCAGGGCGTGATCGCAGCAACCACGCCCAGCGGGCGGCGATGCTCGACCACCCGGTTGCCGTCGCGTTCGCGTAGCACCTTCGGCTCCAGCCGATGATCGCGAAAGGCACGCAGGATGAAGGTGCAGCCGATGACCTCGCCCATCGCCTGATCGAACGGCTTGCCCTGCTCGCTGGTGAGCAGCCGCGCGAATTCCGCTGCGCGCGCTTCAAGGGCTGCGGCAAGCTGTTCGATCCGGTCGGAGCGATCTTCCACCGGCAGCGCGGCCCAGCCGGGAAATGCCCTGCGAGCGGCATCCACAGCGCGGTTGAGCAGGTTGATATCGGCCCTGGGCGCAAATGCGAAAGGCTGGGCGGTTGCGGGATTGATCACGGCAAGGCTGCTGTCCGAACCCAGCAGCTCACCGTCGATCAGCATCTTGAAATCATGGCTCATCGTCGCACTCCAGAGGTGGGACGGGGCGCATCGCGTGCGCCCTGTCGGTTGAGGTCAGAACTTGAAGCCGATCCGCGCATACCATTCGCGCGGGCGGTTGAAGCTGCCGAAATAGACACCCGCCGCATCGTTCGCCCCGGCGGAAACCAGATAGCGCTTGTCGGTCAGGTTGGTCCCGCCCACGGTCAGTTCCCAGCGGCGATCGGGCTCGCGATAGGTGATGTTGGCGTTGAAGATGTCGATCGCCGGTCGGCGCAGCGGCAGATAGCGCGCCACCTCGTTCCACACCGCGCTGCGGTGGCTATAGTCTGCCAGCATGACGATCGAGGCGCCATTGGCCAGATCGACCTCGTAGCGCGGGCTGAAGTTGAACGACCATTTTGCCGTCTTGGGCAACTGGCCGCCGACAACTGCCCCCAGCCGCAGACCCGGAATGGGCCCGGCAACGTCGGGGCGAGAGACGCTTGCCGACAATTCGGTGAACGTGGCGTCGAGATAGCCCAGCGAGGCATTGAGCGTGAGACCGTTGATCGGCGCGGCCACCATCTCCAGCTCGAAACCCTTGATCCGGGCCGTGCCTGCATTGTCGATGGTAGGCGAGGTGCCCACCTGCTGGTTGAGCTGCACATCCTGGTAGCGGGTCGTGAATGCCGCAAGGTTGAGCTGCAGCCGCCGGTCGAGCAGGGTCGACTTGATCCCTGCTTCCCAGGTGGTGGCGACCTCCTCGTCGAAATCGGGCGCGACATTGCCTTGCGGGTTGGTGAGCCGGGTCGTCCAGCCGCCTGTCTTGTAGCCGCGCGAATAGCTGGCATAGACCATCACGTCTTCGGCCGGGTGCAACTGCACGCCAATCTTGGGCGAGAAGTCATCGAAGGTCTTGCGATTGACGCCCGGAACATAGAGCCGCACCGGGTTGGTCGGATCGGGAAAGCCGAGTGCGGCAAGGCAGGGTGGCCCGCCCGCCGCGACCGGAGGTGCCAGCGGGAAATTGCCGAACGGATTGATCGTGCCATCGGGCGTGGCACAGTTGAACAGCTTGTAGTTGCCGCCATTCAGGTCCTGCTGGCCGCCCTCGAACAGCTTGCGTTCGCTGGTATAGCGGCCACCCAGAGTGATGCCGATCCACTCGGCGGGGCGGAAATCGACCTGGCCGAAGAACGCATAGTTGCGGGTGTCGAATTCGTTCGGGCCATCGACCTGCAGCAGGCCTTCGTCGAAGGTCACATAATCGTGCAGATCCCCGCTTTCGTTGAAATAATAGGCACCGAGCACGAAGTTCAGCTTCTCGTCGAGCAGATCGGTGCCGAGCAGTTGCAGTTCCTGACTGAACTGCTTCTGGTTCTGCGCAAAGGTCAGCTCGAGCATGCTCAGCGGCGAGCCATCGACATCGGTCCCGGCGCGCCAGTTGGTCTTGCGATAGGCGGTGATCGACCGGACCATCAGACCATCGGCGATATCCGCCTCGAAATTGCCCGCGACGCCCCAGGCCTGAAGCTTGTTGAAAGAGGGCCCGGTCGCATAGCTGAGATCCGGATCGTCGAGGAGGAAACGGCCATCCCATGGCAGGCGATCATTGGACGGATTGCCATCGACATTCACCCCTGCCAGCGGCGCCAGCAGTCCGCCGGGAAAGGCGCTGGTGCCGCGCGCTCCGCAGATCGCCGAAGCACCGCGCGCCGCGATCTGCGCAGGCGTGGAACTGATGCAGAAATTGTAGAGCCCGGCAAACAGGAAGCCGCCGCTGGGATTGACCGGATTGATCGCGGTACCCGGCAGGGGGTTGGTCGGTGCAAAGGGGCCGGCGGGGAACGAAACCGCGATCAGTGAGCTGGTCTGGCCCGGAGAATCCTGGTTGGTATAATCGCCCGACAGCGTGACGCGCACGCTGCCGCCATCGTCCCAGCGCAATTTGCCGCGCAGGCTCATCGAATTGTCGCCAGACTGGCGCGATGCAGTCGCATAATCGGCATTGTTGAACGCGAGGAAGCTGTCCGAATTGGCAATCGCCCGCCGTTCGTCCGCGGTACCCTCATAGGGAATGCGCCGCTGAAAGCCGTTGCGGCTGGTCACCGACCCGGTCAGCGATGCGGCAAGACCATCGGCAATCGGAACGTCGATCGTGGCACGCGCGCGCAGCAGGCTGAAGCTGCCGGTCGTCAGATCACCGCTCAGGCGGAATTCGTCGCCCGGATTATGCGTCACGATCGATACCGCCCCGCCAATCGTGTTGCGACCGAACAGCGTGCCCTGCGGCCCTTTCAGCACCTCGATCCGCTCGACATCGGGCAGGTCCTGATTGGCCCCGACGGTGCGGGCAAGGAACACGCCGTCCAGATAGATGCCGACGCCGGGATCGATGTTGAAGGCAAAGTCGTCCGATCCGATCCCGCGGATGGTTGCCGACAGCACTGCCGATGTTCCGGAAAACGGCGTGCCGCCATCCAGATTGACATTCGGCGCCAGACCACTGAGCGAAGAGATATCGGCAATGCCGCGCTCCTGCAGGGCTTCCCCGCCAAAGGCGGTGATGGCGATCGGCACGTCCTGGACATTTTCCGATCGCTTCTGCGCCGTAACGACAATTTCCTGAATGCCGCCCCGCTCGGCCGGATCCGCCTGAAGTCGGTCGGCTTCCTGCGCCATGGCAGCGGGCATCAGCGCGGTGATCAGCGCCAGCGCGCTTGCGGAACCAAGCATCCTCTTCATGCAACTCTCCCCTCTCGTCCGGCCCTGTTTCCGGCCTGGCTTCAGCGTGATTGTGGGGATGGCTTAGAGCATGGCGCAGGGCGGCGGCGCGGACGAGCGCGCCAGAACACGGACAAAAGCGCCACCCTTGATCATGGGATGGCGACAGCGCGGCAAAACGGGATCAATGCGCGGTGCGATAGGCCTTGGGCGAGGTGCCGAACCGCTGCACGAACCGCCGCGCGAAATAGGACGGGTCGGCAAAGCCGCATTCCAGCGCGATATCGGTCACGCTCGACTGCGGCTTGGACTTGAGCAGCCACGCGCCACGGATCAACCGGTGATCGGTGATCATCTGGCCGATGGTGGTGCCACCCCGTGCCGCCATGCCCTGCAGTGTCCGCAAGGGGATGCCCGTGTCGTGCGCGATCATCGCCGGGCCAAGATCGAAATCACCCAGCCGGTCCATAATGACCTCGCGTACCCGCTGCAGCACAGGGTCCTGGGCACGGCTGGGCTCGCCGGCATCATGCGCGAGACAGCCGACAATAAGGTCTATCAGCACCGCCGAATGCGTCCTTGCCAGTGCCGGAGGAAGCGGCGTGGTCGCCTCCTGCCACAGCGATCCCAGAAACCGGCCCAGAATCCGAGAGCCGAGATGATGGCCGGGAATGGTGCGCGCCAGATGATCGTCCAGATCGGGCAACCGCCGCGCCAGATCATCCCCGTCCAGTTCGACGACCATCAGCTCATGATCGGTCTGGCAGTTGAACTGGTAATATTCCTCGGCGGCGCACAGCGCCATGTCGCCCGCCCCAAGCCGCGCCAGACGCCCGCGATGGACGAGTTCTATCTGCCCCTGGTTGACGAAATGGGCGATGATCTTGCGCTCGCTGCCGATGGTGGATCGATCCGCGTGGCGCGTGACGGTCGCAGCGCTGGATCGCGGCCGGACCATGCGGGTGGGCCCCAGATCCCACAGACTCAAGCGGGCATCGAACCGGCTCTGCGCGGTGTTCACCACCATCCCCCGATAGGTCGATGCGATAATGTCGTTCCAATAGCCCAGCCTGTCGGATGGTCCCACAACCCGGGTCGATACCGTCTCCACCATTGCCCAGCCTCACCTGCACGGTTTTCTGTTTTTTGCAAACAGTATAAGACATAGCAATCGTGGTGCAAGACCCATAAGCTGGGCCCCGTCGCGCAGAAAACCGCCCCAATGGCGGACCCTGAATGCAGTCCGTGCAACCGGAGCGGACGGGACCTGCCCTAGTCTTCCAGGCTGCCGATCGGCATGCCGGGCGGAATTGGCAGATCGGCCTTGTCGCTTGCCAACATGGCCTTCAACGCGTCGCGATCGCTGAGCAATCGCGCGGTCGAGAGCGCCCAGGCCCGATCTGCCGGATCGGCAAAGCGCTTGCCGGTCTGCGCATCGGCCCATTCGTGCAGCGCCTGATCGATCCGCGTCGCGGCATCGACGCCAGCATCGGGTGACGCCGCCGCTCTGGCGAGCGACACCATGATCCGCGTGCCCAACGCCCGTCGGATTGCGCCCAGCCTTGCGTTGGCGACCGGCGCATCGGCAAGGGCCAGCAACCGCTGCGCAACCGTGTGCGCGCCGGGAATGGCATTGTCGGCGCGATGCTGCTCTGCCATGCGCGCCAGCCGCTCGGGCGCGAGCAGCGCGTTCAGGGTCTGCTGCGCCGCCACTTGCGCCGCGACCAGCGGATCGAACGCGGCTGCGCCTGCCATCGGCATGATCTCGATCTCGGTCTGGCGGTCGTAATCTCCCGAATAGCCGGCAGACAGCTGCGATACCAGGGTTGCAGGGATATCAAGCCCCTCCGGCTTCATCGTGGCGAGCAGCGATTCGAGCGCGCGCACCTGCTCGGCAGCAGATACCGGTGCCCCCTGAAACGCGGCCTGCTGGCCCATGGCATATCCGGAATAGCGCCCGCCGAGCAGCTTGGCCGCCGCCTCGATCTGATAGCGGTGCACCAGCCATATCGGCACGAACTTGCGGCGCAGCGCAGCCATCGGCTCTCCGGCAGCCAGCGCCGCCGGGCCGAAGCGCGAAACCGCGGCGGAACGCACCTGCATCATCCGGTCGAGCTCGGCCACAGGATCGGCTCCGTCATCCCACAGGCTGCCCCAGGGCTGGCTCGCCGAGACGCTGCGCGCATTCTCGTCCGAGACGTAGCGCAGCCCCTCGCGCTCGGCTGCTTCCGCCTTGGCGCGCGCGGCGGCATCGGGATCGCCACTTACCGGATCGCCATAGAGCCAGTCGATCGCGTGGACATCCCAGCGTCCCATCCCGATGCCATAGGCATCGGAAAGGTCGGGCACCCCGTCCTTCAACCCGATGCGCGGTGCGGGATAGTCCATGACCGAGGCGCGATCCTGCGTGCTGCCAGCAAAATTGTGCATCAACCCCAGAGCATGGCCGACTTCATGTGCGGCGAGCTGACGGATGCGCGCCAGCGCCACCTGCGCCGGGTCGTTGGGTCCCCCGGTTCCGGTCTTGTCCGCACCGACCAAGCCTTCGTAGATCAGCATGTCCTGGCGAACGCGCAGCGACCCCAGCAGCACCGCACCCTTGAGGATCTCGCCGGTGCGCGGGTCGGTTACGGCATAGCCATAAGACCAGCCACGCGTCGCCCGGTTGACCCAGTTGACGACATTGTAGTGGATGTCGAGCGGGTCGGCCCCTTCGGGCAGGATCTCGACGCGATAGGCATCGATATAGCCCGCCGCCTCGAAAGCCTGCTTCCACCAGGATGCGCCTTCGAGCAGCGCCGTGCGGATCGGCTCGGGCGCGGCATTGTCGATATAGAAGGTAATCGGCTTGCGCACCCGCGAGCGCGGGGCATCGGGGTCGAGCCGTTCCAGCCGGAAGCGGTTGGCGAGATTCTGCACGATCTGGCCGCCGAGTGGCGCGGAGAAATCGAGGATCTGCGTCGCGAAACTGCCGCCGCGCGGATCGAACTGGCGCGGCACATAGCCGCTTTCGGGCATGGCAATCAGGCTGTGACGCACGACCAGTGTGACCTGACGGCTGTCGGGGGCAATGTTGCGCACCTCGAGCCCCGGCGTATCGCTGGCATAGGTCTGGCGTGCCTCGAACTCCAGGTTCATCGGGAAGGCGCGCACTGCATTGGGATCGGCCGCGCTCAGGCCATCGACCAGCCGCCAGCCCTTCTCGCCGCTGCTGTTGAGCTGCGCGGTGACGTTGCGCGTGTCGCGTGCCAGGAATGGCGCGATATCGACGAGCAGCCGCCCGTCGGGCCCTTCGATGGCATCGCCCATCCAGATCAGCGAGGTGGCAAAGGCATTGGCGGCAGCCGCCTGTTCCGCAGGCGTGCCGCTGCTGGCCCGGAACCGCGGATTCTCAAGCTCGAATGCGACCTTCTTGCCCATGCGGCGAACGAGCAGCATCTGTGCAGGGCCGGGCGCCGCGCGGTCGAGCCCGATGGGTGCAGAGCCCAGGCCCGTGCGCAAGGCCGTGGCATAAAGCATCCGCGCCACGACGCCATCGGCCCCTGCGGCAGGAAGCGAGAGCAGGATGCGCCCGCCCTTCCTGTCGACATGGACCGGATAGAGCCCGTCGAGCTTTTCCGTTCCGGCAATCGGGCTGGTTGAGGCTGATGCAGGCGGCGCGGCCTGAGCCTGAAGCGGAACGGCCAGGGCGGCGAGCCCCAGGGCGAGTGCAAGCGAACGGTTCATCGGACCCCCAGTCTGTTCGGGCCAGACTAGGGGCCAATGTCATCAACGGGCAAGCGGCTTTTGTGCACGCCCGCGCCTGCGCCGCCAGTCCCAGTAAAGCCCGATACCGCCCATGAAGCCAAGCAACGCCAGCATGAAGCTGCCCACCACCGCATTCAGCCCGACCTTGCCGATGGGGAACAGGAAGTTCCATTTGTGGATGAAGCTGAAGATGTAGCGCTCGGGCTTCTGCCAGTTCTCGGTGCGGTCGGCGAGCACGCCGGTGGCAGTATCGACGAACAGCGTCGCATTGACCGGAGCGCCATAATCGATGCGCCAGACCGGCAACCGCTTGTTGCGGAAATCATAATCCGGGCCGAATCGGGTGACGAGTTCCATGCGCTTGATGGCGCTGTCGGGCGCGCCGCTGAACCGGCGGCCCAGATCGCGCGCCAGCGCCTTGTCGCCCTCGGCCCAAGGCTTGCCGGTGGCGGCATCGATATAGAGCGCCGGGCCGGTCGGCTGCACGCCCTCGAACCGAGCGTTGCGTATCGCAGTGTCGCCCATCGGCATGGCGTGCCCCTTGTGCGCGCTGTGATCGTGCTCGCCCTTGGGCATTGCACCGCCCGGCTGAACCAGGCCCAGGCGGTAAAGCGCGCGGCCATCGGGTCCTTCGACCAGCGACAGCGCGTTGACGTCCAGCCCGCGCGCTATCTCGGCCCAGTTGCGTTCGACCGGATAGCGCGCACCTGCCACGCGCACCGGCGGCGACAGACGCAGCTTGCTCGTGGGCTGCTCCAGAGCCGATTGCACCAGATGGATGATGCCACTGACCGAGAACATCAGCAGCGGCAGCGCCAGCACATAGCCCATCGCGCGGTGCCAGCCCTTTGATCCTGCCAGCCGCTTGCCCCGGCGGATCGCAACGAGCAGCATGATGCCGGTCACCGCCAGCGCCGCAAGACTGCCGACCATCAGGGCAATGACGATCACCCGCAGCCAGTCCAGCCCCTCGGGCACCCATTCCCAGCTGTGCAGCGCGCGGAACACGCCTTGCAGACGGGTCTTGGTCAGGTTGTTGACGGCAGCAAGGCTGCTGGTCTCGGTGTGCACATAGGCCGTCAGCTGATCATCGCCCGCAAAGCGGATACGCCAGACCGGCAGCAGCCGATTGACCCACGGATAATCGGCATCGAATGCCTTCTGGTGGACGATCTCGGCGACAGGACGCTGCTCCTTGAGGAAATGCCGGGCGATGAACTCGGCCTGGCGGGCATCCTCACCGGGCAGTTCCGCGCCAGTGTCCAGCCGGAAATAGCGGCGCGGGGCCTGCGGCGTCACGGTCACCTGCAACAGGTTCTGCTGCTTGCCGACCACGACCTTGACCGCGCGGGCGCTGGTTACCCCGGCATTGGCGAGCACCTGCTGGACCGGCACGGCCCCGGTCATGTCGACCGGACGCATCGGCGGCATGAACTCTGCCTGTTGCGGGCCGAACAGCACCATGACGATATGCGCCATGCCCGACAGACCCCAGATGAACAGGCTGATGCCGCCGATCAGCGCCAGCCATTGGTGCTTGCCCATCGACCAGCGGGCGAGCTTGGGACGATTTGCCATGATGCTGTTCTCCCTCTCTTTTCCGCTCAGAAGCGGGCCTGGATGCCGCCATAGATCGCGCGGCCGACACCCGGGGTGTAGATCGCGGCGCGCTCCAGCGACTGGTTGGCATTGGTGGCAACGTTCGAGATGAACACGGTATCGAACAGGTTCTCGACCGATCCGAACAGCCGCACGCCCGGGATCACGTCGACCCCGGCAGTGATGCCGACCAGTTCATAGCCGGGGGCCCGTTCGGTATTGGAAAAGTCCGCCCAGGGTCCATCGAACACCCAGCGCAGGTTGGCCGAAACGTACCAGCTGTCCTTCTGCTCGAAGCGGGCTTCGGACACGAAAATGTGCCGGGGTACGCCTGCAAGCTGATTGTCGCCATAAGTGGCATCGCCATCGAAGCGGAAATCGTTGAACGTATAGGCGCCGCGCAGGGTGAAGGCCTGGCCGCGTGCTGCCAGCACCTCGCGCGCGACATACACGTCGAGACCGAGTTCGATCCCCTGATGGATGGTCCTGTCGGCATTGTCGGTGAACGAGACAAAGCCGTTCGCGCCCGGCACGCCGAAGTCGAGAAACTCGTTCTCCACCTCGCTGCGATAGAGCGAGACGTCCCAGGCGATGAAGCTCGCCTGGCCACGGCTGCCGATTTCGAACGTGGTCGCGCGCTGCTCCTTGAGCGGGGCGAAGGGCCGCGCGCCGCCCGAGGTCAGGTCGGCCAGGCTTGGCGGTTCGAAGCTGCGGTTGATGTTGCCATAGAGCTGCGCGGTGTCGGACAATTGATAGAGCAGGCCGAAGCGCGGGCTGAACTGCTCGTACTCGCCGCGCCCTGACACGTCCGCCAGCACGGCATCGACATCACGCACCACCTGCACATATTGGCCGCCAAGAATTGCGGTGAAGCGGCTGGTGAGCCCCAGATCGAGCTGGCCGAAGGTCGTCAGGCTGGTCGAATCCTGATCGGATTCGCTGACCAGACCGGCGCGCTGACCATTGAGGTTGCGGTGACGACGCGCGCGGTTGTCGCCCTTGGCGTAATAGCCGCCCAGCGTCCAGCGGCTGACCGCATCGCCCAGCAGCGTGAACTCGCCAAGCCCGCGCAGCGAGACGCCGAATTCGTCCTCCTTCTGGTCAATGATGCCGGCAAAGCGGGTGATGGCATGGTCGAGCTTGCGCCGCGCGTACCAGCCGCCGATCTCGACCGTGCTGCTGCCCAGCGTGATCGCGGTGAGGTTCGACAGGCGGAAGACATCCAGATTGCGGTCCCAGTCATCGGCGACCGGGCCGGGATCGAGCACCGTGACCGGACCGCCGGGACGGAACGGGCCGACCGTGACCGGGCGTCCGGCCGCACGCGGATTGGCGAGCGCATCAGCGAGCCGCAGCGAACCGTTGAGCTCGAAATTGTCGCTGAGCGCGGTCACATAGAAACGCGTCTCGACATTGTCGCCCAGCTTGAAGCCGATATTGCCATGGCCATAGAGGCTGCGCACGTCGCTGTGCTCGCGAAAGCCGTCGTCGCGAAGCCCGGTCAGCCCGACATAATAATCGGTATCGCCCGAAACTCCCGAGGCGCTCAGGTTGCCGCGCAGGCTGTTGAAGCTGCCGCCCTCGATCCGGCCCGAGAAACGCGAATGCGCGGTGCGCCCGGTCGGCGAGACGATATTGACCGCACCGCCCAGCGAAGCCGCGCCGAATTGCAGGCCGTTCGCGCCCTTGAACACCTCGAGATAGCGGATGGTGAGCGGGTCGATTTCCTGGAACTCGGTCGAACCGCTCGCGCGGCTGATCGGCACGCCATCGCGCAGCACGGTGATGCCGCGGCGCTCGAAGCCCGAATTGAGGCCCGATCCGCGGATCGAGATGCGGGACTCACGCTGAGCGCTGGTATCGGCAAAGACGCCGGGGGTCAGAAACAGCACATCACCGATGCTCTGGGCAAAGTCTTCGGCGAAAACCGTGTCTTCGACCAGCCCGACGCCGCCGGGGACCTGTTCGAGCCTCTTGCGGGCCTCTTCAACGCTGGGCGCGGTCGGCGTACCGGTCACGCTGGCGGTGACGACGATGACAGGATCGGTGCGCTGGCCGACTCCCTGAGCCAGAGCGGGGGAAACGCAGGCGAAGGCCGCACCGCCCAGCAAGGCGGCGCGCAGAAATGCTTTGGTATTCATGAGGTCATGCAATCCCTGAACGGGGAAAAGAAAGAGCGCAGCACGCGCCGCTGGTCACGCCCGTTCAGGGCGCGCAGCAGGCATCTGCGACAGCATCAAGGGTTCAGGAAAAAGCGGGCGGTCCGGTTGCAGGCGGAGTTGCAGCATGGTGGCGCGCGCGCTGCAGCTGGTGATGCAGCGCCGACGGCACCTCGCCTGCTGGTGCGATCTCCGGCACGGTCACAGGATCGGCTGGCACCGCCAGCATGGCGATGCCGGCAAAGGCGCAGGGCGGTATCGGATTGTCCTCGTCGCTGCCCTGACCATCCGTCTGCTGGTCGGCCCTGGCGGCGGCGAGCCTCGCATAATCCTCATAGCGCGGATCATCGCGCGCAATGGTGGCAGCCTTGTTGCCGAGCCCGGAACACAGTTCGATCGTCAGCCCCTCAGGCCCCAGATGCGGCATGAATCCGCGGGGCGCGAGGGCACCGAACAGCATCGCCAGCAGCAAGGCCGGCAAGATGCATCTGGTCAGGTTCCGAAAGTGCCCCATCGGCGCTGCCGTTAGAACCGAAGCCTGCGAGGATCAAGCCGCAATCGCGGCCGTGGCGCATCAGGACGCGAACTTGCCTGCCGGGCCCCGCTCGGGTGAACGCGTCCCGGCAAGACCGGCCCGCAGCCGGGTCCAAAATGTCGGCTTGGGCTCTTCGGGCAGCGTCTGGCCCGTCACCTTGAGCAGATAGCGCGCCAGCAGCAATGCCTGATTGCGCGTCATGACGATATCGCGATGCTCGATAGCGTCATTTTCCAGCGCGATGCGCGAGCGTGCGCATTCGATCCGCAGGTCAATGCCATTGGGCATATCGAGATGCGTCCATCCGACCAGTGCGATGGGTGGTTGTTCACCCGAATTACGCCTCACCACCGGCGGCTGCAGTTCGTCATTCATAGCCCCACTCCTGGGGTAATTAGCGAAGAAATGTAACCTCTTGTCAAGAGTCAGCATCTCGAGGGGCGCTGGTCTGGGCGGAAAGACTCCCGGCAACGGGAACCTGCCCCATCAAGACGCGTAAGCTCCATGGCAGGGCCTGCTATCTCGCAAGGCCCATTCCCCATGCCAAAAAACAGGAGATATTTCATGGCAACTGCAGCCAAAGCCACCACCAAATCGGACAAGGTCGATACCGGCATCGAGCCCAAGGACCGCAAGGAAGTCGCCAAGGCGCTCCAGCACGGCCTGGCAGATACCTATTCGCTGTATCTCAAGACCCTTGGCGTTCACTGGAACATCGTCGGCCCGTCGTTCTACAGCGTGCACAAGCTGACCGAGGAGCAGTATGAAGACCTGCACGCCGCAGCCGACGTGATCGCAGAGCGTATCCGCGCGCTGGGCGAGATCGCCCCGGCATCCTTCGGTGACTATACCAAGCTTTCGGTGGTCGATTCCAGCGAGACACCCCGTCAGGCCGATGCGATGCTCAAGGGTCTCATTGCCGACAATGAAGCCATCGCCAAGCGCATGCGCGATTTCGTCGAAGTCGCAGAAGACGCCGATGACGTGTTCACTGCGGACCTTCTGACGGCGCGGATCGGCCAGCACGAAGAAAACGCCTGGATGCTGCGTGCCCTGATCAGCTGATCACACTACGAGAAATGCCAGGTTCAAAGGCCGCGATCCCTCGGGATCGCGGCTTTTTTGCGGCGCATGAACACACGACAGGCCGAGGCCAGCAAAAAGGCCCGCCGGCATCGGAACCGGCGGGCCTTTGAGGTCGCAGACGAAAACGGGTCAGCGGCGCTCGGGTACCGCTATCTTGTCGAGCTCGCTCAGCAGTGCGTCGAACTGGTCAGGCATCGGACTGTCGGCGACACCGTCATAGACTTCGCGCAGGCTGCGACCGATGCGCGCCTGGCGCATCACCACCGGATCAAAACAGGATGTACGCATGGCACTTGCCTCCAGACGATCTAGGGAACTGGCACCACGCACTGTCTTCACTTCCCGTCCAGCCTTGTGGCTGCTTGCTAGTTTGTGGGTGCGGCGACGCACCCGGGTAGAACATGATCGCGCTCCTGTTCAGGCACGCGGCATCCGGACCCATGCCGGACTATCCATTGTCATGCGGCAAGCGCTGTAACGCCCTCGCTCAGCTTGTCGAGCGTACCAAGGATGTCGCTCATCGCTTCATCCGCCGCATTGCGCTGACGACGTGTGCCGATCGGCGAATCGCCGTCCAGCATCGCTGCCAGGGCGGCACGCGCGCGTGACACCCGGCTCTTCATCGTGCCGACGGCGCAGTCGCAGATTTCTGCTGCCTCTTCGTAAGAGAAGCCGCCTGCGCCCACGAGAATGATCGCCTCGCGCTGATCTGCGCCCAGTTGCATCAGGGCCATCCGCACATCTTCCAGATGCAACGGCGCCTGCTGGTCCGAATTGGCGGTCAGCGTACGCTCGGCGACACCCTCGTCATAGGGCGCGGTAAACTTGTTGCGGCGCATCTGCGAGATATAGCAGTTGCGCAAGATCACGAACGTCCAGGCGCGCATCGACGTATCGGGGCGGAACCGCGCACGCGCAGCCCAGGCTTTCAGCATCGTGTCCTGCACCAGATCGTCAGCCACATCCATCTTTCCGCACAGACTGTACGCGAAGGCGCGCAGGTGCGGAATGGTCGCAGCAAGGCGCTGCTTGAACGTCGCATCATCCAGCGGCACCACGGCCTCTTCGTTCCGCATTTCGGCGGCATCCGCTTTGGTCGACTGGTCCGGAATGATCGTCATAAATTCGCCTCTCTTAAGCTGCCCCCAAAGCAGCATGGATTGGTCCTCAATCGGTGGTGTGGCCCGGAATTTCGCAGTCCGGGCACTCGCAGCACCGTGATCCAACAACCCCCCGCTATCAGGAAGGTTCCAATCGAATTTCAGGCAACCGGTTGGCACGGCTTGCGTTGATGGCCGGGCCATTCCCCAACACAAACAAGACAACCCATGGAAGAAGAAGGATAATCCCGATGAACCGCACTGCCTCTTTTCGCCTTGTGATTGCTGCCGGGCTCGTCGCTTCGCTGCTTTCGGCCTGCAATACCGTCAAGGGCGCTGGCCGCGACGTGGAATCGGTGGGTCGCGCCGCAGAACGTGCGATCGACTGATTTCGGTTGTTCGTCCAAAGAAAAAGGCCCGGAGATATCCGGGCCTTTTTTGTGCGTTCCTGCTGCGCGAAGATTACGCTCGGCCGCGCACCAGATGCATCACCAGGCTGGCGACCAGGAACAGCAGGAACAGGAAGAAAAGGATCTTGGCGATACCTGCCGAGGCTCCGGCGATACCGCCAAAACCCAGCACGCCGGCAACGATCGCGACGATCAGAAAGATTAGGGCATAGTGCAACATGGTTCATCTCCGGTTGGGATGAACCGTTTACGACGCGAGGCCCATTCAGGTTCCGGCAATACTTGATTATTTGGATCGGATCAGCCGCGCATGGCCGAACCCATGGGTTCGCGGGTCACGGGATAGCCCATGCCTTCGGGGATGCACAAAAAGGGACGCCCGTCATGTTCCTCGATGAACGGCATGATCATGCGGGCAGGATATTGCGCAGCATGGGCCACCGCGTCTGCATGGCAACCGAATTGCGCAAGCCGTTCCATGTTCCGCCGCGTGGGAAAGATCAGCTTGACCTTGCCTTCGTCCGCCATGGCCAGCGCATCGGCTGCGGTCGCCCAGAACAGATGGCGGTTTTCGGTCGCGTCGACTTCGACGATATGGTCATGCGCATCGCAGCGGGCCAGATAGAAGCGCGTATCGAACACCCGGCGCTCGTTGAACGGCGGCCGCCAGCGCGTGAACAGCGTCAGGGCCGACAGATCGAACGTCCATCCGGCATCGCGGCAGAGTTCAGAGAACACCGCCCCGGCATGCAGGGCCGCGCGCGCCTCGGCGAGCGCCTCGCGCTGGGGGGCCGTTGCAAAGCCGATGCCGAGGCCGGTTTCCTCCACCGTCTCGCGAATCGCAGCAATACGGGCGGCAGCGTCGTCCGGATCCAGGCCATGATCGAGGCTCGAGGCAATCAGATGGTCATCCGCATCGAGCCGTCCGCCCGGAAACACCACCGCTCCCCCGGCGAAAACCATCTGCGAGGACCGCTCCACCATCAGCAGTTCGGGCGCGCCGCCCGAGGGACAATCCCGGAACACGATGATCGTCGCAGCGGGCGTGGCAGGTGCCAGCGGAGCGCCGGTGCGCGGATCGACGGTCTGGATCGGAGGATCGAATTGCTGCGGTTCGCTTGTCGCCATGCTGCAATTCATTGCCTATCCCGCGCAGCGTGCCAAGCGCGAAAAGTGGCAGGCCATGGTTGTCAGTGTCGCAGCAGGCGCTCGGCGATCCGTTCGGGCTCTATGCGGTAAAAGCGGCTTGCAGCTTCGCTGGCCAGCGATCCGTAGAGTTCGGAGGCCTTTGCACCGCCTCCGACCATTTCTGCCTCGCGGTCGCATTGATCGACAAGCATGTCGAGCAGACCGATCAGTTTCGTGCGCTCGGGCGACGGCCGAACGGGTCCACGCCCGAAAAGGCTGAGCCCCTTTTGCGCCAGAATGCCGATCATCGCTTGCGTCTCCTTCTTGCCGCCATTGTCCGATGCTCCCGATAACGGCAGGCGCGACCATCCGTTTAGGATTCTGCTAACCATATCCTTCGTTGTAGCTGGCCAAAAATGCTGGCCAAAAATAGCGCGATGAATTTTGGCCAAAACTGACGCGCAGGTGCGTTGACGCCATACGGAACAAAATGCGAACAAGGCGCAATGCCGCGTCGCCGATTCGCCATCATAACCTACGATCCAGACCGCATCGAGCAGCTCAGCTACCAGGCCGAGGGGCTGTCGGTGTCCTGGATCATCATCCAGGCGCTTCAGGGATATGACTATCCGAAGGAGCGCGGCATCATAAACGTCACATTATTGGATAAGCTGCCGATCCGCCCACCCAAAGCAAAACTGATCACCGCACGCTCCAACGCTGATGCGCCGAAGCGATCTTGATATGGTACTGGTTCTTCTGGAATCCTGACCCGTTATAGCCGCGAGCGAACGGAACACAGTCAGCTGGGCGGTTGCTGATCAGGCGCAATTCATCGGCTAGGAAAGAGCCCTGAATGAAGGTTGCAAAGGCCTTCAGGTGCTCAGCCTCGGACACCTTCATCGCGTCCCAGAATGCTTCGACGGTGGCATAGCCAGCAAGCTCGTGATTGAACCCCATGATCTGCGCGCCACCGACCGAGGCCGAACGCAAGGCAGCGCGGCGATCCAGCTGCATGGCGCGATGAAGGCGCAGCCATTCCGCCTGACCACCGACATAGAGTGCGCGGTTCCACCGTGCCGACGACAGATTGGGGTGCGAGGCGCGGTAGCGTCCATTTGTCTCGCGATCGAAGACATGGGCCTCGAACAGGATCTTGGGAAGGTCGGGGCCGTCGATAAAGCCGCCTGGCCCGTCGGCAGCAAGGATGTCAGCGCGGACGTCCTGGAACCACCCGCCGCCGCTTTCGACTTCCCAGACCGCTCGGATCTGCGCCACGGTGCACTTGAGCGTGGCTGCAGCCCTGGTGAAATCTGCGGAAGTCAGGCCGATCTTCTCTGCCTCTGCGCGCGCAATCCCAAGCCGGTCGAGCAGACCATCGATCTGCTCGACCTCGGCTTGGTTGAACGACGCGCCGGCGCGGGCCGCGCGGATCGCAGAGAAGATCGGCTCGCGACTCATCAGCTGGGAGCCCTCGGCGGCGGAGGCTGCTTCCAATGCCTGGCAATCAGCGCGGCGAACATCAGCAGCACGGTGATCAGGTCATTCAACCAGGCAGGCAGGAATGCACGAAGGCTTGGCGGGATTGCCTGCCAGAATGCGACCAGCGAGTCGGGCGACGTGAGCTGAAGGGTCTGGAGCGCCAGCGCCAGCGCCAGCAATCGGACAGACCACCAACGCCACCAGTCACGAGCATCGTCGACCATGTGGTCGCGGGCGAAAGAGAGGATGCGGTCAAACATGGACCGACCCTATGCCTTTACGGGCCGTATTTGCCGGGTGACCCACCTCACCCCCAATCCCGGATGCTCAAGCCCCAGCGGGTGTCTTCAGGCTCCTCGCGCTCATAAGGCTCAAGCCGCTGAAAAAGGCCATAGTGGAGATGAGAGAACCTGAGGGTGTCGTGGCCCTCCACGATCAGCAAGGGAGCACTTTCTCCCACTGTCATGACGATCTGCCAGAGATCTTCAACCTGCTCATCCGTCAGGCCTGAAAGCGTGAAGCGATAGGAGGAAACGATCGCTGCAGGATTAATGCCGAAGCCTCCATCGACAAGCTCGGTCCTTTTCGACAGATCCAGCGCGACGCGCCCGGCCCGATATTCATAGGGCCGCTCGGCAGTCAGGCCGACCAGCAAGATACCAGCTTGCAGAGGAGCTCCGCTGCCCATCTGGGTGACCGTGAGGCGCAGATACCGGGTCGAAATCGGCGCATCCAGGCGCAAATAGCCATGCTGTCGTTGCCCGATCGGTCCAGGGACACGCAAGGCGCGAGTGCCGGCGACAACGGATAGGCCCGCACCGCTGGAGTTGGTCATTGTCGCCACGCTCCAAGTCGCATCAGGGGTTGCGTTGGTGAATCCCAGAAATACGGTGTCGATCGAGACGTTGGCCCCAAGGTCGATGTCGATATTGGAACTGCCGACCGCTGCCGCGCGCCAGACTTCACGCGGCGATGGCGTGAGCAGGTTCAAGCCTCCCGTCCCGTTGCTCACGGTGATCGACGAAACGCCCACCGGTGCTACAATGCCGATCCCGCGTGTCATGCGGCCACTCCCATGGGGCGGAGCACCGTGAGCCGTGTCACGCCACCATCCTGTTCCTCAGCACCGATGACCAGAACGGCGGGGCCGTCAGCATAACCCGCTCTGTCGCAGATGATGCGCTGACAGGTGCCAAGCAGACCCGCCAGCTCGCCTTCAATCTCGATGACCTCTTCGGCTATCGGCTGGCCGAGAAGCCGCGCCAGGATCATCTGAGCTGGCATGGCATCATCCTGCCAGTCGATCACCCCTGGTGGCAGGAGCATTTCCCTCCCAATGGTTGGGGCTGCAACTGCCTCCCCGAACAAGTCTCCGATGGAATGCTGAAGCGGCGCGGATGGAAGGTGACGACCGATCTCCCGCCATCTGCGCGTGAGCGCTTCTATCCTGCCGGCAGGACCGATCCGATCATGGTGCCCAAGGGCATCGATCCGGGCTTCAGTTACAATCCTGGCACCGAGCACCTTCGCGCGATCGCTGACAAGGCGCTCGAATCGGTCGAAGACGCGGCGCAGGCAGGGCTGACAAATGCGGCGCAGCAGACCATCCGCGAGATCGTCGCGGATCCCGCGTTCGACCAGTTTGCGGCCTTGCCCGATCAGCCTTTTCCGATCGCCGCGCTCACTGCTGACCAGGCGGCTGCAGTCGGCGCGACCGCCCGAACCGTGCGCTTCTCGCCGCAGACGCTCGAAAAGCAGAAGCGCCACCATGCCGAGCTCACGATCGCCGATTATCGCCTGCTGCCGGAGATCATCAGCAATCCTGCTCACGCACTGCGCGAGGACGATCGCAGGGTCCGGTTGCTGTGGGAATCGGATGGCCAATGGTGGAGGGCCACCGTCAAGGCAACCGAGCAGGGCGACGAGCTCTATGTGCTGAGCATGCATCGCCTTCGGATCGATGACGTCTCGTCGCTCGTGAGCCGGTTTGCCGCGATCCTGGAGTGGTTCGGTGCGCGGTAAGGACTGCCGATTCCCTTACACGCGCTCCGGGCTTGTGGCCCGTGCTACGGCAGGCAGGATCACCGTGTTTCGCGCACCGAAACACGCCCATACACCAGCAAAGGAGTACAGGCAATGAACGGCATCGGCTCTTGGGATGCAGCGATCGCGACGGCCAAAGCCGCACCGCCAGAACTGCTGGAAAGCGCGATCGAAATCGTCGATCGTGCCTTTGCCGAGAACATGACATTCGCTCAGTTCACGGTCGAGATGCAGGCCCTGTTCAACCGCCTTGCCATACCCGTGCAACTGCCTGGCAACGCACCTTCAACAGCCGTCATCGACGAGGACGCGGAATAGGCCTTATGACACCACACTTCACAAATTCTTATAACCCGACTCCGTGGTCCCAAGAGGCTGCCCAATTGGCTCTGGATCGAGAACGGCGGCAAGCCCGGACGGCCTGCCTGCACCATCCGGTTGCATCGAAAGGGGGTCGGTGATAGCCTTGAAATGATCCGGCGAGGCAGCGCAACGTGCTCGCAGCCAGGCAAGGCACGATGGGCTGGACGGTGGTGATTTTTGGCCGGTAACGCGTTCAAATAAGTTCAATTAAATGCGCGGCAACGCCCCAGAATTATCATTGCATTACAATGACATAGGGTATTTGAACGTCTCAACCCGGTTATTTGAACTCCTTGAGTCGGCATAGCGCATTTCTGCGGCTTTCCGGGCATCTGTGGGCTGTTTCAGGCCTATTTTTGGCCAATATGCCGATCATGGGCTGGCTGGCCTCCATGGGCCTCACAGGGCCTCCAAACACCCGATTTTCCGGGGGTTCCATCTCGCAGAGGCCCAAAATGTCCCGCCTATCCCGCCACCGGTATTTATGGCCAGTCACATTCGTGTCGGAGATTTTTACACGTGCTCCGCATCGCAAGAGAGCGTTAACCATTCAGCCTTATGCAAAACCTTGGATTTCGTGTCCTGGCACGCTGTGTGCAGCGTTTCGTGCACAGTCATCTTCACTTCCGGCAGGGTGGTTCGCTTCACAGGTCTCGCGAGCCCCCTGCCGTCCCCCTTCCATCATGAACCGGCCAGCGACCGCAGCACCTGCATGGTATGCGCATCGGCGGGAAAGAAGGTTTCGAGCGCGAGTTCGGAGAGCGTGATGTCGCGCGGCGTGCCGAAGATCGTGACCGTGCTCATGAACGACAGCCTGCCCGCAACGGTGTCGATGATCATCGGCAGCGCGATCGGTGCGCGCCCGGGCGGGGCGTTGTCATTGGCCGACCCGGGATAAGCGGCCAGCTCGTCGCGCAGTTCGACCAGCCCCGAATCGGCGGTCAGCTCGATATCGCGATCGAGCCGGTGCAGGATGTAGCTTCGCCATTGCTCGTAATTGACGATCTGGGGGGCGAGGCCACCGGGATGCAGCGCCAGCCGCAGCACATTGACCGGCGGCTCGAGCAGATGCGGCGCGATCTGCTCGGTCAGCACGGCGAGTGCGCCATTGGCTGCAACCATGTTCCAGTGCCGGTCGACCGCCAGCGCCGGGAAAGGCTCATGCGCCTTCAGCAGATGCTCGACTGCTGCCAGAGCCTCGGCCATTTCGGGGGCAGTGAGGCCGGTTTCCTCGAACTCCGGCGCAAGCCCCGCCGCCAGCAATATCTGGTTGCGCGCACGCAAAGGTATGTCGAGATAATCGGCCAGGCGGATGATGAGATCGCGGCTCGGCTGCGCACGCCCGGTTTCGACAAAGCTGAGATGCCGGGTGGACATCTCGACCTCGAGCGCCAGCTGCAGCTGGCTGAGGCGGCGGCGCTCGCGCCATTGGCGAAGTTGCGCTCCGGCGGGTTCCTGATTGCAGCTGTCGTGCTTCATGTTGGCCAGCCTAGCCGAGCGCGATAGCCCTAGCCATTACCTCGCAAGTCATCGTTTCAGCTGGCGAGGCCGACCACCGCAAAGGCGAGAAAGGCAAGCAGCCCGGCATTGCGGTTGCTGCGGAACTTGGCAAGCGGATCCTGCGGGTCGCCGGGCTTCAGCGCCAGAACCTGCCAGGCCAGATGGGCGGCTGCCGGCAGCAGCGCCAGCAGCGCCACCCAATCGGGTCGAACCAGCCAGATCGCTGCCGCCCATCCGCCGATCGCCAGCGCATAGCATAGCGCAATGCCAGACCGCACCGCCCCGCCCAGAGCCCGCGCGCTCGACCGGATGCCGACCAGCGCGTCATCCTCGACATCCTGAAGCGCGTAGATGGTATCATAACCGATCACCCAGGCGATGCTGCCACCGTACAGCAACAGGCCGGCAGGCGACACCGAACCGGTCACTGCGGCCCAGGCGACCAGCGCTCCCCAGCTGAACACCAGACCCAGCCAGACCTGCGGCCACCACGTGATCCGCTTCATGAAGGGATAGGCGGCGACCAGAGCGAGCGAGGCGATGGCAATCAGCGCGGCGACGAGGTTCAACTGCACAAGCACGATCAGCCCGATCAGGCACAGGCTGACCAGCCAGACCCAGGCAGCCTTGAGGCTGACCGCGCCGCTGGCCAGCGGGCGTCCGCGCGTCCGCGCCACCCTGGCATCAAGATCGCGATCAACGATATCGTTGTACACGCACCCCGCGCCCCGCATCGCGATGGCGCCCAGCAACATCCACAGCAGCAGCGGCCAGTGGGTGATCAGCCCGCCCGCCAGAGCCAGCGCATAGGCGCAGGGCCAGTAGAGCAGCCACCAGCCGATCGGACGGTCGAACCGCGCCAGCAGCGCATAGGGCCGGGCCGCGATCGGCAGCAGCGACAGCAGGCCGCGCGTTTCGGTATCGGGAAGGGGAGCGGTGGTCATGGTCACAGGCTCTAGCGGGGATTTGCGCGCCGGAAAACCTGTCAAAGATGGCCGGGGCCTATCGCACCGACACTCCGGGCATAGCTGGCGGCCCGCTGGCGCCGGTCATCTGCTGGGCTGCCGATCCGGAATGTCCTGGGGCTGCGGCTGTGTCGCAGCGGCAGGATTGGCCTGGCGTTCGTCGAGCATCTCGGCGGCCTCGTCCAGCGCACGCGCCTCGCCCACGGTGACACCGCCCGGCCCCGGATCATTCTCTGCAGGTCCGCATCCGGCCAGACCAAATGACAAGGCCGCCAGCGCCAAAGCGCTGACGGCCGATGTCTTATCCAAGCTTCCGAAGAAGCGAGGCATTACTTCTTGGCAGCTTCACCAGCAGCGGCAGCGGCGTCGGTGGCAGCAGCCTTGGCTTCACCAGCAGCAGCAGCAGCCTTGTCGGCGCCAGCTTCAGCAGCTTCGACAGCGCCTTCAGCAGCAGCTTCGGTGGCTTCGCCAGCAGCTTCGGTAGCTTCGGCAGCGGCATCGCCAGCGGTTTCGGCAGCTTCCATGCCAGCGTCGGCAGCTTCTTCAGCGGTCGCTTCGGCGGTGGCAGCTTCTTCAGTCTTTTCTGCGCCGCAAGCAGCCAGAGCCAGCGAGAGTGCGGCAACCGATGCGATCGAAATAATGCTCTTCATCTTGAACTTCCGTCCTTGTCTAAATGGCTGATGACAGCCCAAAAGGAGTTAAACACGTCACAACCTTTCCGACAAGTTTCAGCCAAGCCCCCACTGTCGGACGGGCGCATCTAGCGCCCAAATTCTGTCTTTGCAATCTTTTTGGTTGGGATAAGCGACGAGGCGTGAACGGCCGCTAGCAAACGGGGCATAAGGGGCTTTTCCGCGCGCGATCCCAAGCCGCATTGACCACATATAAAGAATTCTTTATATGATGCCGCATGGACATGGGAACTCTCTTCCGGGCTTTGGCGGACGACAGCCGATTGCGCATCATGCTGCTGTTGCAGGTGATGGAGCTTTCGGTGGGCGAACTGGCGCAGGTGCTCGAACAGAGCCAGCCGCGCGTTTCGCGGCATGTGCGCATTCTGGCCGAGGCAGGCCTTGCAGAGCGCCACAAGGAAGGAAGCTGGGTCTTCCTGCGTCCTGCCCTTCCCCGCCGCGATCATGAGGCTGCGCGGCTGCTCGATGCCTTTCTGCGCCGTGAAGATGCCGTGGGCGAGACGCTTTGCGCGCAGCATGCCAGCGACCGCGCTCAGCTCGATGCGATTCGCAGCGTCCGCGATCAGCGCGCGGCCGACTTCTTTGCGCAGCACGCGGGAGAATGGGACGCAATCCGCTCGCTCTATCTGCCCGAAGCAGAGGTGGAGGCTGCGCTGGCTGCACTGATCGGCGACCGGCCGCTGGGTCGCCTGCTCGACATCGGTACCGGCACGGGCCGCATGATCGAACTGTTCGGGCCGATTGCCGATCACAGCACGGCGCTTGACCGCAGCCCGGAAATGCTTCGCCTGGCCCGCGCCAAGCTGCAGCACATGCAGGGCGGCACGGTCGATCTGATCCAGGCCGATTTCTACGCGCTTCCGCTGGCCGATGGCGCAGCGGACACCATCCTGCTGCACCAGGTGCTGCATTATGCGCAGAACCCGCAGGCGGTGCTGGATGAGGCAGGACGGGTTGCCGCTCCCGGCGCCCATATCGCGATCGTCGATTTTGCCGCGCATGCGCTGGAGGAATTGCGCGAGCGCGACGCGCATGCCCGGCTAGGGTTCAGCGATGAAGCGATGACGGCATTGCTCGCCCATGCCGGGTTTGATCTGGCCGAAACTTGCAGCCTTTCTGGCGGCACGCTGACCGTCAAGATCTGGCTGGGGCAGCATCGCGGCGAGCCTGCCCGCATTCACCCCCATTCCCGAACACCCGAAACGCCCAGAAAGGCTGCCGCATGACCCTCTCGCTCAAACAACTGGCCGAAGCGCGCGAAGCGCTGGGTACTCCGCTGTTCGCGGGGCTGGCCGGAGACGTCGAGGTGAGCTTCGAATTCTTCCCGCCCAAGACGGAGAAGATGGAAGAGACCCTGTGGGACACGCTGACCACGCTCGCCCCGCTTGGCCCCAAATTCGTCTCGGTGACCTATGGCGCGGGCGGTTCGACGCGCGAGCGCACCCATGCCACGGTTGCGCGCATTGCCTCCGAAACCGCGATTCCCGCTGCGGCGCACCTCACCTGCGTGGATGCGACCCGCGACGAGATCGACACCATTGCGCAGAGCTATTGGGATGCCGGCGTGCGCCATATCGTGGCGCTGCGCGGCGACCCGCCGCGCATGGGCGAGAAATTCGTCGCGCACCCGAAGGGCTATGCCAACGCAGCCGAGCTGGTAAAGGGCCTCAAGCAGGTAGCCCCGTTCGAGATTTCGGTCGCTGCTTATCCCGAAACGCATCCGGATGCCGACTGCGCAGACAGCGACATCGACAATCTCAAGCGCAAGCTCGATGCCGGTGCCGACCAGGCGATCACCCAGTTCTTCTTTTCGCCCGAAGCTTTTTTCCGCTTCCGCGATGCCTATACCCGGGCCGGGATCACCGCGCCGATCCTGCCGGGTATCCTGCCGGTGAGCAATGTCGCTACCACGCGCAAGATCGCCGGCGCCTGCGGCACCGAGATTCCGCAATGGATGAACGACCTGTTCGAAGGGCTGGACGATCACCCGACCACGCGCCAGCTTGTCGCCGCCACGGTCGCTGCCGAAATGTGCCGCCGTCTCTATTCGGGCGGCGTGCGCCATTTCCACTTCTACACCCTCAACCGCGCCGAGCTGAGCTTTGCGATCTGCCACCTGCTGGGCCTGCGTGCCCCCAAGGCAGCCGCCGCCCCGGTGCTTCAGGAGAATGCCGCATGAGCCCCGCCGAAAAGCTCAAGTCCATCGCCGCCACGCGCATCATGATGCTCGACGGCGGCTATGGCACCCAGATCCAGGCGCACCGGCTGGAAGAAGCCGATTTCCGCGGCGGCATCGAATTCACCCATGATCAGAAGGGCAATAACGATATTCTCGCGCTGACCTGTCCGTCGGTCATCGCAGGCATTCACCGCGCCTATCTCGACGCGGGGTCGGACATCATCGAGACCAACACGTTCAGCGCCAACCGCATCAGCCAGGCCGATTATGGTGCCGAGCATCTGGTGCGCGAGATCAACGTGGAATCCGCCCGGGTGGCGCGCGAGGAAGCCGATGCCGCCGAAGCGCGCGACGGCAGGCCCCGCTTCGTCGCAGGCGCCATCGGCCCGACCAACAAGACGCTGTCGCTCTCGCCCGATGTGAACGATCCCGGCTATCGCGAGGTCGATTTCGACACGATGCGCGACGTCTATCGCGAACAGTGCGATGCGCTGGTCGAAGGCGGGGTCGATTTCATCCTGATCGAGACGATCTTCGACACGCTCAATGCCAAGGCCGCCGCGATGGCTGCGCGCGATGCGGCAGAGGCTGCGGGCCGCGAGGTGCCGATCATGCTCAGCATGACCATTACCGACATGGCCGGCCGCAACCTGTCCGGCCACACTGTCGAGGCCTTTTGGCATGCCGTTCGCCACATCAAGCCGCTCACCGTGGGCCTCAACTGCTCGTTCGGCGCGGACCTGCTGCGCCCGCACCTGGCCGCGCTCGCGCGCCAGGCGGACACGCTGATCATGGCCTATCCCAATGCCGGGCTGCCCAATGACCTTGGCCAGTATGACGAGCTGCCCGAGCATACCGCAAAGCTGATCGGCCAGTGGCTCGAGGATGGCCTTATCAACATCGTCGGCGGCTGCTGCGGCACCACGCCGGGCCATATCGGCGCGATCGCCCGCGCCGTCGCCAGCGCCCCGCCGCGCGCCATCCCGACGCTGCCGGTCCAGACGCGCCTGTCGGGCCTGGAGCCGTTCACCATGGCGGCTTGACGAACCAGCGCCCTCTCCCCTTCAGGGGAGAGGGAAGAGCCGCGTAGCGGCGAAGGGAGAGGGGGCAACACCGAACCCTCTCCGCATGTTCCCCTCTCCCAACCCTCTCCCTGCGACGGGGAGGGGGCGAAAGTTTGAAAAATGACCCAGAGCACCGCCCAGTTCGTCAATATCGGCGAGCGCACCAATGTTACCGGATCGGCCAGGTTCAAGAAGCTGATCATGGAAGACCGCTATGAAGAGGCGGTCGAGGTCGCGCGCCAGCAGGTCGAAAGCGGCGCGCAGATCATCGACATCAACATGGACGAAGGCCTGCTCGACGCGCACGCCGCGATGACGCGCTATCTCAAGCTTATCGCCGCCGAGCCCGATATCGCGCGCGTGCCGTTCATGATCGACTCGTCCAAATGGTCGGTGATCGAGGCCGGGCTGAAATGCGTCTCGGGCAAGCCGATCGTCAATTCGATCAGCATGAAGGAAGGCGAGGAGGAATTCCTCAGGCACGCCCGCATCTGCATGGACTATGGCGCGGCGGTCGTGGTCATGGCCTTCGACGAGGTCGGCCAGGCCGATACGCGGGAACGCAAGGTCGAGATTTGCGAGCGCGCCTACAAGCTGCTCACCGGCATCGGCTTTCCGCCCGAAGACATCATCTTCGACCCGAACATCTTTGCCGTCGCCACCGGCATCGACGAGCATCGCCGCTATGCCATCGACTTTATCGAGGCTTGCCGCGACATCAAGCAGCGCTGCCCGCACGTGCACATCTCGGGCGGCGTCTCCAACCTGTCGTTCAGCTTCCGCGGCAACGAGCCGGTGCGCCGCGCGATGCACAGCGTGTTCCTGTACCACGCGATCAAGGCAGGCATGGACATGGGCATCGTCAATGCCGGCCAGCTCGACATCTATGACGATATCGACCCCGTTTTGCGTGAAGCGTGCGAGGACGTGATCTGGGACCGCACCGAGGACGCCACCGAAAAGCTGATCACGCTCGCCGAGACCTTTCGCGGCAAGGACGAGAAGGCCGAGAAGGAAGCCGCCGAATGGCGCAGCTGGCCCGTGGTCAAGCGGCTCGAGCATGCGCTGGTCAAGGGCATCGACGCGCATATCGTCGAGGATACCGAGGAAGCCCGGCTCGCCGCCGCGCGCCCGATCGAGGTGATCGAAGGCCCGCTGATGGACGGCATGAACGTCGTCGGCGACCTGTTCGGCGAGGGCAAGATGTTCCTGCCGCAGGTGGTGAAGTCCGCGCGCGTGATGAAAAAGGCGGTCGCACACCTCTTCCCCTATATCGAGGCCGAAAAGGACCCGAATGCCAAGGGCAAGGGCCGGATAATCATGGCGACGGTGAAGGGCGATGTGCACGACATCGGCAAGAACATTGTCGGCGTTGTGCTGCAGTGCAACGGCTATGAGGTGGTCGATCTGGGTGTGATGGTGCCCTGGCACGACATCCTCAAGGCCGCGAACGACAACCAGGCAGACATTATCGGCCTGTCGGGCCTGATCACCCCCTCGCTCGACGAGATGGTGACGGTGGCCGAGGAGATGCAGAAGGCCGGCATGCGCATTCCGCTGCTGATCGGCGGTGCGACCACGTCCAAGGTCCACACTGCGTTGCGTATCGCACCGGCGTACGAAGGCCCAGTGGTGCACGTGCTCGATGCCAGCCGCGCAGTCGGCGTCGCTTCCAACCTGGTCAGCGGCACGCTGGCCGAACCGTTCATCGCCAAGGTGGCCGAGGAATATGAGGCAGTGCGGCTCGCACGGTCGAACAAGGGACAGAATGACCTGTCGCCGATCGATGTCGCGCGCGCCAATGCCTTCGTCGCGGATATGAACCAGAAGCCCCCCGCGCCGGTTCAGCCTGGTGTCCACGTGTTCGAGGACTGGGACCTGGCGGACCTGCGCGAATGCATCGACTGGACCCCGTTCTTTCGCGCCTGGGAGCTCGCGGGCAATTTCCCCGCGATCTTGGAGGACGAGATCGTCGGCGAGAGCGCGACCTCGCTGTTCGCCGATGCCAATGCGATGCTCGACCGGATCATTGCCGAGAAATGGCTGACCGCCAAGGGCGCGGTCGGGCTGTGGCCGTGCCGCCGCGAGGGTGACGATGTAGTCATCGAAGCTGCGGGCAGCGAGGTTCGCATGCCCTTCCTGCGCCAGCAGATCGCCAAGCGCGAGGGCCGCGCGAACATGTGCCTCGCTGATTTCATCGATCCGGCAGGCGACTGGATCGGGGGCTTCGCGGTGACCGCAGGCCATGGCATCGAGGAGCATCTGGAACGCTTCAAGGCGGCGCATGACGATTATAACGACATCCTGCTGAAAGCGCTGGCCGACCGTCTCGCCGAAGCCTTTGCCGAGCGGCTGCACCAATATGTCCGCACCACCCTGTGGGGCTATGCGGCGGGCGAGCAGCTGACCAACGAGGCGCTGATCAGGGAACAGTATCGCGGCATCCGCCCGGCACCGGGCTATCCCGCCTGTCCCGATCACAGCCAGAAGCCGGTGCTGTTCGACCTGCTGAAAGCAACCGACGCCACCGGCATCACGCTGACCGAGAGCTTTGCCATGCTGCCGACCGCAGCGGTGAGCGGCTTCTATTTCGGCCATCCGGAAAGCGCCTATTTCGGTGTGGCACGCATCGGCGAGGATCAGCTTGCCGACTATGCCGCACGGCGCGGGGTCGATCTCGACACTGCACGGCGCTGGCTGCGTCCCAATCTGGATTGATCGTCCGCGATTGACTCTGCCCCCTTATACCGCAACATCGCGGCATGAGGGGGCGCTGCGAAATCCGCCCCCGGGGGCCAGACGCGCGTGACACCATCGGAACTCAGCGCCTATTTCTTCTTGCAGATGGCGCTGATCATCGGCACCTGCCGCCTCGTCGGCTATGCGGTGCGGCGCTGGCTGGGCCAGCCGCAGGTGGTCGGCGAGATGATGGCAGGCGTGCTGCTCGGCCCCTCGCTGTTCGGCTTTGTCCTGCCCAATCTTCAGGTCGCGATCTTTCCGCCAGAGACCAAGAACGTGCTGTTCGTCTGCGCACAGCTGGGCGTCGGCCTCTACATGTTCCTCGTCGGTCTGGGCTTTCGCTCCGACCATTTTCGCGCGCAGATTACCAGCGCGGCGGCGGTGTCGTTTACCGGCATGGCGGTGCCCTTCATCGTCGCGATTCTGCTTGCGCCGCGATTGCAGAACGTGCCCGGGCTGTTCGCGAGCGACGTCAACCAGTTCCAGGCGACACTGTTCCTGGGCGCGTGCATCGCGATCACCGCCTTCCCGATGCTGGCCCGCATCATCCACGAGCGCGGGTTGACCGACACCAAGCTCGGCAGCCTGACATTGTCCGCAGGCGCGATCGACGATGCCGCCGCCTGGACGGTGCTGGCGATCGTGCTGGCAAGCTTCGGCGACGGGCCTGGCGTCGCGATCAAGGCGATCGTCGGCGGGGCGAGCTTTGCCGCGTTCATGCTGATCTTCGGGCGCAGGCTGCTGTCACCTTTGGGCCGGATCACCGAGCGCGACGGCAAAGTGACGCATTCGATGCTCGCCGCCGTGCTGGTGCTGTTCATGCTCTGCGCCTTTGCCATGGACTATATCGGTATCCACGCAGTGCTCGGCGGCTTTCTGCTCGGCATCTGCATGCCGCGCGGGCTGTTGTCGAACGAGCTGCAACGCCAGCTCGAACCGATCATCATGGTGCTGCTGATCCCGATGTTCTTCGCCTATTCGGGGCTCAACACGCAGCTGACGGTGGTCAACAATGCCGAACTGCTCGCCATCGCCATGGGAATCCTCGCCGCATCGATCCTGGCCAAGGGCGTCGCATGCTATGCCGCAGCGCGCATCACCGGACAGGACAATGCCACCGCCATGGCGATCGGCGCGCTGATGAACGCGCGCGGGATGATGGAGCTGATCATCATCAATATCGGCCTGCAGCGCGGCATCATCGGCCCGGCATTGTTTTCGATGCTGGTCATCATGGCGATCGTCACGACCTTCATGGCCTCGCCGCTGTTCGATCTGGTCTATGGCCGCAAGCGCCGATCCGATCCGGTAACCGATGGCCCTGCGCCTGTCCCCTGACGGGACGGGGGCCGTGTTAACCCTCTAATCGCAGGCTTTTGCACACGCTGCATGGTATCTGGCCACGCATGACCGCCCTTCGCATTCTCCTTGTCGCGGCAATCGCGCTGATCAGCGCCCTGCCCCTGTTCGCGCAACAGCGCCCCACACCCTATCGCATTGCCGAAACGGGCAAGAGCTATAAATCGCTGTCCGATGCGGTGAACAGGATCGGCGGCGGCACCGGCACGATCGAGGTCGCGCCCGGCATCTGGCGCGACTGCGCGGTGCAGGAGGCCGGCAACATCACCTATCGCGCGGCGACGCCGGGCACTGCGATCTTCGACGGCGGAGTGTGCGAAGGCAAGGCAACGCTGGTGCTGCGTGGGCGCAGCGCGCGCGTGGAAGGGCTTATCTTCCAGAATATCGGCGTGCCCGATGAGAATGGCGCCGGCATCAGGCTGGAATGGGGCGATCTCAGCGTGTTCAACAGCCTTTTCCGTAACAGCCAGCAGGGCATCCTCACCGCCCAGAATCCCGGCGGACGGATCGTCATCGACAAGTCGAGCTTTTCGGGCCTCGGCATCTGCGCATCGGATTGTGCCCATTCGATCTATATCGGCGATTACGGATCGCTCACGGTCACCCGCTCGCGCTTCGAGCGCGGCCAAGGCGGCCATTATGTGAAGAGCCGCGCGGCGCAGGTCTCGATCACCGATTCAAGCTTCGACGACAGCCAGGGCAATGGCACCAACTACATGATCGACCTGCCCGGCGGCGCGAGCGGCGAGATCACCCGCAACATCTTCGTGCAGGGGCAGAACAAGGAAAACTGGTCGGCGTTCATCGCGGTGGCCGCCGAGGGCCGTTCCTACAGCTCTGCCGGTCTGCAGGTCTACGGCAATGACGCGAGCCTCGCCCCGGGCGTGGAACGCGACACCTGGTTCGTCGCCAACTGGAGCCGGGACCGCATTCCTCTGGGCGAGAACCGCCTGGGCAAGGGTCTGAGCGCCTACGACCAGCGGTAACCGCACCTGTCAGCAAAACGAAACGTCCGCCGAACGGCCATTGGTTTTGGCCGGCAAACCCTCTACATGGCGGCGATGATGTTGGCTGTTTTCCGGACGCTTTGGGCTATCTTGCTGCTGGGACTTGCCCTGCCCGCCTCAGCCCAGCCGCTCCAGCGCGGACCCAACAACATAGCCGCATCCTTGGTCGCCGAAAGCGCAGAGCCCGCGCCGGGCAGCACGGTCGACCTCGCCTTTGCCATGGCGCCCAGGAAAGGCTGGCACGGTTACTGGGAAAATCCGGGCGATGCCGGGCTCGGCATGACGCTCGAATGGACGCTGCCGAATGGTGTGACGGTTGCCGAGCTTCGCTATCCCGTGCCCGAGACGCTGATCATCGCCGGACTGATGAACCATGTCTATGAAGGCCCCTATGCGCCACTGGTCGCACTGAAGCTCGATCCCGCGCTCGCGCCCGGCACGGTCCTGCCAATCCGCGTCAAGGCCGACTGGCTGGCCTGTACCGACGAGATATGCGTGCCAGAAAGCGCCACGCTGACCACGAGCCTGACCGTGGGCCGGGGCGGGATCGACAAGGCTGCGCGTGCCCGGTTCGACAGCTGGCGGCAGCGCCTGCCTGCGCCACTCGGCTCCGAGGCGACATTCGCGCGTGACGGCAAGCTGCTGCGCATCGCCATCCCCTTCCCCGGCGCCGGAGCGATCCAGGCGCCGCATTTCTTCGCGCGAACCGACAAGGCGCTGCGCTACAGCGCGCCGCAGAGCTTCTTCCGCGATGGCGACCGGCTGATCGTCGAGACCGAGGTCGCGGGCACCGATGCCGCAGAGATCGGCGGCGTGCTGCGCATTGGTGAGCATATGGGGCTCGATCTGGTGGCGAAGCCGGGCGCGGTTGCTCCCGGCGGCACCCGGATCGATGATCAGGTTTCGGGCTCTCCAGCGGATGGCAATATGTGGGCGCTGCTCGCCACCGCTTTGGGCGGCGCGCTGCTCGGCGGACTGCTGCTCAACATCATGCCCTGCGTCTTCCCGATCCTCAGCCTCAAGGCGATCAGCCTGGCCAAGGCGGGCGGCGACGAACGCGCGGCGCGGCGCGATGCGCTGGCCTATACCGCAGGCATCGTGCTGGTGTGTCTCGCACTGGGCGGACTGCTGCTCGCGCTGCGCGCTGGCGGGGAGCAGATCGGCTGGGCCTTCCAGTTGCAGGATCCGCGCATCATCCTTGCGCTGCTGCTGCTGGTCACCGCGATATCGTTCAACCTTGCGGGGCTGTTCGATTTCGGCACGATTTCCGCCGGCTCGGGCCTGGCGTCAAAGGGCGGCGCAGCGGGATCGTTCTGGACCGGCGCGCTCGCCGCTTTCGTCGCGACGCCGTGCACCGCGCCATTCATGGCCGCAGCGATGGGGACAGCTCTCGTCCTGCCCTGGCCTGCCGCGCTGCTGGTGTTTGCGGGGCTTGGGCTCGGCCTTGCGCTGCCCTTTCTCGCGATCGGTTTCGTTCCCGCATTGCGGCGGATGATGCCGCGTCCTGGCGCATGGATGAACAGCTTCCGCCGGATCATGGCGGTGCCGATGTTCCTCACCGCGCTTGCCCTGGTCTGGCTGCTCGGCCAGCAGACCGGCAATGACGGGGTGCTGTTCGGTCTCGCCGCCGCGATGGCGCTGGCGCTGCTGCTGTGGTGGCTGGGCGCTCGGCAGGGCGCGGGCAGGAGCGGCTGGATCGCGCTGGCTCCCTCGCTGGCGGTGGCGGTCGCCGCCATCGTCGCGCTGCCGACCAACGCCGCACCAGGCGGATCGGCCCGCGCCGCCAGTGCTACCCTTCCCGCCCAGCCGTTCAGCGAGGCGAAGCTCGCCCAATTGCGCGCCGCCAACAAGCCGGTCTTCGCCTATTTCACCGCCGACTGGTGCATCACCTGCAAGGCGAACGAGGCCGCCGCGATCCAGCGCGAGGCGACCGCAGCGGCGTTCGAAAAGGCGGGCGTGGCGGTGCTGGAGGGCGACTGGACCCGGCGCGACGCCGAGATCAGCCGTTATCTCGAGGCGCAGGGCCGCTCCGGCGTGCCGCTCTATGTCTGGTATGCGCCTGGCCGGGAGCCGGTGATCCTGCCCCAGGTCCTGACAGTCGATACGCTGACCAGCTTGGTCGGCTGACCATTCTACTGGCCAGCGCGGGCAATCACCTCGGGCAGATAGCTCTCGCCCAGCGTGCCGCAACTGTCGGCCAGACCTTCGAGATCCTTGGTCATCGCCTTGTCGTCGGAGATCATGGCAACCGCAAAGATCTGTGCCTGCTCTTCTAGCGCCTTTTCCGCCCTGGCGCTGTCACTGCCCGGCGCAAGCAGCACCGCACCGGTCATGAACGCGGTGGCCAGTTCGGTCGCCTGGTCGCTGGTCTGCTTGTCGTCCTCGGTCACCGCTGCTGCTGCGGAGAAGAACGCTGCGCAGCTGAGCAGCGAGTCATAACCCTCCTTGTCGGACAGGGTCTGGGCCTGGGCGGAAGGGGACAATGACGCGAGCGCAAAAGCGCCGACGCAGAGGCGGGAAAACAGAGGCAAGGCCATGCGAGCGCATCCGATCCATCTTGTCCCGCCAGAAGCGACGGAACCACGGTGCAACCCGCTGCATTATGGCGTGCCGCTTTTCACGGCGGATGGCAAGAGGCTCAGGCGGCGCGCTGGACGATACGGTCGAGCTCGCCGTTGAGCGACCGTTTGGCTTCAAGCAGTTCATAACTGTCCTGAAGCCGGAGGAAAAATCCCTCCGACATTCCGAAATAGCGCCCCAGGCGCAGATCCAGTTCGGCATCCATGCGCTTTTCACCATCGATCACAGAACGGATATGCTTTGCGCTCATCGCAATGGCATCGGCCAGAGCTTCGACGGTCATATCGAGCGGTTCAAGAAATTCAGACACCAGCAAATCCCCGGCATGATCGTTCTCAAGCCAGCTCGGGTCAGTGGTAATCGACAATTTCGACGTCATACGCGTCTCCGTCCTTCCAGACGAAACATATACGCCATTTTTTGTTAATGAAAATGGAATGCTTCCCTGCACGGTCGTCGGTCAGCGCATGGAGGCGATTGCTGGGCGGGTTGCCAAGGTCGTTCAGCGATTTTGCGGCATCGAGGAGTTTGAGCCGGTTCAAGGCGCGGCGCTGGATGTCGTCTGGAAAGTCTCGGCTGCGATTGCCTTGCCAGATTTTCTCAGTTTCGCGGTGAGCAAAAGAACATATCATTTCGGCTTCCTTACGATGCCGAATCTATTGACACTGGACCTGTACTGCCACTGGGCTTTTTACGCCCGGAGTCATTCACATTGATGAGCGCAATCTGAGAGTTTCAGGCGGCGCGGACGGCGTAAATAGCGGGGCGGTATTTCGCCTCGGGGATCGGAAACCCCCTGTCCTTCGCCACCGCCAGCCAGCCCTCGATGGCGTCCTGGATATTGCGGATCGCTTCTTCGCGGGTATCACCATGGGCCGAGCAGGGCTTGAGGTCGGGCACGTCCGCGATCCAGCAGTCATCTTCCGACGACCAAAACAAATTGATGTGATAGCGCGGCTCGGTCATTCTTCGATATGTAGGCCATAAGCCTCGACGATTTCAAGCAGCTCGCGCACCTGGTACTTCTTCGCATCCTTGCCCACCGGCTGGACCGGCAGCGACCGGGGGACGCGGGGATGAACATATTGGCGGTAACTGCCCACAGTCCGATCATGAACAAAACCGAATGCTTCGAGCAATCGCACAAAGTCACGAAACGAGATGATCCCGCCTCGCGACGCTACGAGTTGTTGATAGAGCTTGGCTGGCTTGACCATAGGGACCTCGTTGGATTGAACCCAACAGTCCTAATAAACAAAAAAAGCCATGGCCGGGGCAAAACTTATCCCCAACTAGCGTCGAATTGCTTCAAAACTTCCGTTGCGTCTTCCCATAACGCATCTTGCGCGTGCCCGGCTTGCCCTCGGTCGCCCTTCCCTTGGGCGCGGCGACGCGCTGTTCCACCGGCAGCCCCAGTTCCTCCGCTTCCAGCTTGCGGATTTCGTCGCGCAGGCGTCCGGCCTCCTCGAATTCCAGATCGGCGGCGGCGGCGCGCATCTTCTTTTCGAGGTCCTCAATATAGGCGCGCAAGTTGTGGCCGACCATGTGCGGGCGATCGTCGACGCCGGTATCCACGAGCACGCTGTCCTTGCTCGCCACATGCGCGATGATATCGCCGATATTGCGCTTGATCGTGGTCGGGGTGATGCCGTGTTCGGTATTGTACGCGATCTGCTTCTCGCGGCGGCGGTTGGTCTCGTTGAGCGCGCGCTCCATGCTGCCAGTAATGCGATCGGCATAGAGGATGACGCGGCCCTCGACATTACGCGCGGCGCGGCCAATCGTCTGGATGAGCGAGGTTTCGGAGCGCAGGAATCCTTCCTTGTCGGCATCGAGGATGGCGACCAGCCCGCATTCGGGAATGTCGAGCCCCTCGCGCAGCAGGTTGATGCCGATCAGCACGTCGTAAACGCCCATGCGCAGATCGCGGATCAGCTCGATACGCTCGAGCGTCTCGACGTCCGAATGCATGTAGCGGACCTTGATCCCGGCCTCGTGCATGTACTCGGTGAGGTCCTCGGCCATGCGCTTGGTCAGCGTGGTGACGAGCGTGCGATAGCCGGCAGCCGCGACCTTCTTGCACTCGGCGATCAGATCATCGACCTGCTCCTCGACCGGCTTGATCTCCACCGGCGGGTCGATCAGCCCGGTGGGGCGGATGACCTGCTCGGCGAACACGCCGCCGGTCTGTTCCATCTCCCAATTGCCGGGCGTGGCCGAGACGCTGACCGTCTGCGGGCGCATTGCGTCCCATTCGTTGAAGCGCAGCGGGCGGTTGTCGATGCAGCTGGGCAAACGGAAGCCATATTCGGCCAGCGTCAGCTTGCGCCTGTGGTCGCCGCGCGCCATCGCGCCGATCTGCGGCACGGTCTGGTGGCTCTCGTCGATAAACAGCAGCGCGTTCTCGGGCAGATATTCGAAAAGGGTCGGCGGCGGTTCGCCCGGCAGGCGCCCGGTGAGGAAGCGCGAGTAATTCTCGATGCCTGCACAGCTTCCGGTCGCGGCGATCATCTCGAGGTCGAAATTGGTGCGCTGCTCCAGCCGCTGCGCCTCGAGCAGCCGCCCTTCAGCTTCCAGTTCCTTCAGCCGTTCGGTCAGCTCGAAGCGGATCGCAGCCGCCGCCTGCTGCATCGTCGGGCCCGGGGTGACATAGTGCGAATTCGCATAGACGCGCACCTGTGCAAGCTTCGCGCCGGGCTTTCCGGTCAGCGGATCGAATTCGGAGATCGATTCCACCTCGTCGCCGAAGAACGAGATGCGCCAGGCAACATCCTCGTAATGCGACGGGAACAGTTCGAGCGTATCGCCGCGCACGCGGAAATTGCCGCGGGTGAAGCTCGCATCGTTGCGCTTGTATTGCAGCGCGACGAGCTTGCGGATCAGTTCGCGCTGGTCGACGCTCTCGCCCGCCTTGATGTCGAAGATCATCGCCGAATAGGTCTCGACCGAGCCGATGCCGTAGATGCACGAGACCGAGGCGACGATGATCACGTCGTCGCGCTCGAGCAGCGATCGGGTCGCGGAGTGCCGCATCCGGTCGATCGCCTCGTTTACGCTCGACTCCTTCTCGATATAGGTGTCCGAGCGCGGCACATAGGCCTCGGGCTGGTAATAATCGTAATAGCTGACGAAATATTCGACTGCGTTCTCCGGGAAGAAGCTCTTGAACTCGCCGTATAGCTGCGCGGCGAGGATCTTGTTGGGTGCCAGGATCAGCGCGGGTCGCTGCGTCTGCTCGATCACCTGCGCCATGGTGAAGGTCTTGCCCGATCCGGTGACGCCGAGAAGCACCTGGTCGCGGTCCTGCGCCTTGATGCCCTCGACCAGTTCGGCAATCGCGGTCGGCTGGTCGCCCGAAGGCGTATATTCGCTGACCAGCTTGAAGCGCCGCCCGCCTTCGGCCTTTTCGGGCCGCTGCGGCTTGTGCGGCACGAAGGTGCCATCGGTTTGCGGCTCTTCCAGCCCGCGTCGGATTACCAGTTCAGCCATGGCACGAAATATGCGGAGGCGGGGCCACCGGCGCAAGGGCGGCGATGCGATTGCATTGGCAGAGGAGGCTCTTTAGGGTCGCGAGCCAACAAGGACATGCGGTCGCGCATCCCCTAGCTCAACGGAGAATTCCCCATGAAGATGCAGACTGTTTCGATCCTGGCACTTCCCTTGCTGGCGCTGGCCGCGTGCAGCGGCGGCGGTGCGGACAAGGATGGCGACGGCAAGATCAGCAAGGAAGAGATCGCCAAGGAAGCCGAATCGATCAAGTTCAGCCCCGGCGAATGGGAAAACAAGGTCGAGATCGTCGATGTGAAATTTGATGACAGCAAGCTGCCGCCCGAGGCCAAGGGCATGGCCGGCGCGATGGTCAAGCAGATGGTGGGTCAGGTACAGACCACCAAGAACTGCCTGACCGAGGAACAGGCCAAGAAGCCGGGCGCGGATTTCCTTGCCGGGGCCGAGAATGACGAATGCAGCTACAAGACGTTCGATCTGTCCGGTGGCAAGATCAAGGCGGACATTGCCTGCAAGGGCAAGCAGGCCGGACAGCAGGGCGACATCAAGCTGACCGGCACCTATACCTCGACCAGCTATGACATGCAGATGGACATGGTCATGAGCTCCGGCCAGATGGGCCGCATGACCATGAAGGCGAAGAACAGCGCCAAGCGGATCGGTGGGTGCAAGGCCTGATTGCTCGGTTCATGGCTTCAACCTCGTCACCCCCGCGCACGCGGGGGTCCCGCTTCTTCGAGCAGCTGTGGCGCAAAAGCGGGATTCCCGCCTTCGCGGGATTGACGATGCTGGTGATGATGTTAGCAGCGGCGCTCGCCACCCCCGCCTTCGCGCAATCGGATGAAAATGTCCGCATCGAGCTGAAATTCACCGCCGACCGGCTCGATCGCGGCAAGGTCACCGGCCTTGCGCATCGCCCGACGATGCGCGCGGCAACGCTCGACGATCCGGTGCGGATCGCATCGATCTCCAAGCTCGCAGTCGGCGTCGCCGTGATGCGGCTGGTCGACAAGGCGGTGCTCGATCTCGATCGCGACGTTTCGCTCTATCTCGGCTGGCGGCTGGTCCATCCCCAATTCCCGACGCAGAAGATCACGCTCAGGCTTTTGCTCTCGCATCAATCGGGGCTGAAGGACGACGCGGGCTATTTCATCCCGCTCGATGCCAGCCTGGCCGAGCTGCTCGCCAAGCCGGAAGCCTGGGATGCCACCCACGCGCCCGGCGCCTATTTCCGCTATGCCAATGTCAACTTTCCGGTCATCGCGGCGGTGATGGAGGCGGCGAGCGGCAAGCGTTTCGACCGGATCATGACCGAAGAGGTGTTCGAACCGCTTGCCATTCCGGCCTGTTACAACTGGTCCGGATGCAAGGATGGTGCAGGGCGCGGCGCCATCACGCTGTATCGCCCGGACGGCAGCGTCGCGCGCGATCACTGGATCGACGATCCTGACCAGTGCCCGACCATGGCCTCCAGCGACAATCGCTGCGATCTGGACCTGTACCAGACCGGAAAGAACGGTTCTGCCTTTGCACCGCAAGGCGGCTTGCGCATTTCGGCGGGCGGTCTCGCCCGGCTCGGCCAGATGCTGCTGAACGGCGGGGACGGGCTGCTCACACCCGAATCCTTCGCCGAGCTGACACGCGCCCAATGGCGCTTCGACGGCAGCAATGGCGATGACGATCGCGGCTATTTCCAGGCCTTCGGGCTGGGCGTGCAGCGGATCGAGAAGCCTGACGGATCGGTGTGGATCGGGCATCCCGGCGAAGCCTATGGCCTGCGCGCAGGTTTGTGGGTAAACCGGGCCTCGGGCGAGGGCGTGGTGCGGATCAGCACCGGACATGCCGAAGATTTGCCCGTAGGTCATTGCCTTGACACATGTCCATGATAGGTTGCGATCTGCAACTGGCCTGAGTCGGGCCGGAACAGCAGGAGAGAGCTCATGATCGGATATGTCACCGTCGGATCGAACGACCTCGACAAGGCCCGCACCTTCTATGCAGGGCTGGTCGGCGCGCTGGGCGGCAGCGAACTGATGCGGATGGAAGAGAACGGCTTCACGCTGTTCGGCACCACCTGGGGCACGCCGGGCATCGCCATCACCCGGCCCTATAATGGCGAGCCGGCGACCGCGGGCAACGGCATGATGATCGCCCTGGCCATGGATGCGCGGTCGAAGGTCGACATGCTCCACGCCAAGGCGCTCGAACTGGGCGGCACCTGCGAGGGCGAACCCGGCCTGCGCGGCCCCGAGGGCGATCAGGCCTTTTACGGCGCCTATTTCCGCGACCTTGACGGCAACAAGCTGTGCGCATTCAAGGTGGGTCCGGCGGATTGATTGTTGATGCGGCCGTAACCTCGAACCTTGTCATCCCAGCGAAAGCGGGGGTCCTGCCAGCCTTCAACCGTCGTGCAGAAGCGGGATTCCCGCTTTTGCGGGAATGACGATAGATTAACCCGCGCCGCACGTTATAGTCGTGCAAACGGCGCGCGAACGCCTTGGGGAAAAAGGGGAAATCGATGAACAGAGCCACGGCTATCGGCCTGATCGGCAGCGCGATGGCGCTCGCGCTGGGCATACCGGCGGCGCACGCGCAGGATGCGCTCGGCAAGGCGGTGGCGAGCGATTATGACGCCAAGCTCGAAAAGCTGCTCCTCGATTTCCACGCCAATCCCGAGCTTTCTTTCAAGGAAACCCGCACGGCAAAGATCATCGCAGCCGAACTCCGCGTCGCCGGGGCGAGCGTGACCGAAGGCGTCGGCGTCACCGGCGTGGTCGGCATCATGAAGAATGGCGACGGCCCGGTGATCATGGTGCGCGCAGATATGGACGGCCTTCCGCTCGCCGAGGACAGCGGGTTGGCTTACGCCTCCAAGGTCAAGCAGATCGATATCGATGGCACCGAAAAGCCGGTAATGCACGCCTGCGGGCATGACACGCACATTACCTCGATGATCGGCACCGCGCGCCGCCTCGCCGCGATGAAGGACCAGTGGAAGGGCACCGTGGTGTTCGTCGCGCAACCAGCGGAAGAGCGCATCGGCGGCGCGGCCAAGATGATGCAGGACGGCCTCTATACCCGCTTCCCCAAGCCCGATTATGCGCTCGCCTTCCACGTGTCTGCCGGGACGCCGACGGGAAAGATCGAGATTCAGCCGGGTCTCACCGCCTCGTCTTCGGATTCGGTCGATATCACCATTTTCGGCGTGGGCACGCACGGCGCCTATCCGCATATGGGCAAGGACCCGATTGTCATGGGCGCGGAAATCGTGATGGCGCTGCAGACCCTGGTCTCGCGCGAGATCTCGCCGCTCGAAGCCGGGGTGGTGACCGTCGGCTCGTTCCACTCGGGCTTCAAGCACAATATCATATCGGACAAGGCGGAGTTGCAGATTACCGTCCGGTCGAACGACAATGCGGTGCGCAAGAAGCTGCTCGACGGGATCAAGCGCATTGCCGAGAATGTCGGACGCTTGAACGGCCTGCCCGAGGACAAGCTACCCCAGGTGAAGGTCGGCTTCGAATCCACCCCGGTAACGGTCAACGACAAGCCACTGACCGAGCGGATCACGAAGACCTTCGCCAGGCGCTTCGGCCAGGCCGCCTTGCTGACCAACGAGCCGCAGACCGGCATGGGCGCAGAGGATTTCGCCTATTTCGTCGCGCCCAATACCGATGTGCCGGGCCTGTATTTCAATGTCGGAGGTACGCCCCAGGCGGATATCGATGCGGCCAGGGCGGGCAAGCTGACGCTGCCCGCGCATCACAGCCCGTTCTTCAAGGTCATGCCGCGCGAATCGATCACGCTCGCGACCGAGGCGATGGTGACCGCCGTCATCGATCTGCTCGGCCCCGGCAACGGCCCGACGGCGGATTGACCTGATAATGCCCAAACGCCGCGCCTGGGAAGAGGATGAGGATGAAGCCGCCGCCCCGCCGCCCGAACCCTGCTGGCTGTGCGGCCGCGACCTTGGCGAGCTGATCGAATGGCACCATCCCGTACCCAAATCGAAAGGCGGCAAGGCGCGCGTGGCGGTGCACCCGATCTGCCACCGTACCATCCACGCGCATTTCACCAATGCCGAACTGGGCCGGATCGGCGAGGATGTGGAGGCGTTGCGTCACCATCCCGAGATCGCCAAGTTCCTGACCTGGGTCGCGGGCAAACCGGCGGATTTCAACGCGCCGACGAAGAAGAAGGAACGGTAGGGGGCGAGGCCGGGCTCGGTGCGCTTCAGGCAACCCGTCAAGCCCCCCTGCACCCCACGGCCGCTCAGCCTGAGCCTGTCCAAGGCCCCGCGCCAGACAGTTCGGCATAGCACATCGTCACCCCCGCGGAGGCGGGGGTCCCGCTTGCTGCTCAAGCGTCGAGGATGAAGCGGGATTCCCGCGTTCGCGGGAATGACGAAGAGCTTTGGGCAACCCTTTTGCCGTGGCCTTCGACAGGCTCAGGCTGAGCGGATGTGGACACTGCCCCCTATTCCCCCTTGTCGGGCCGGCTGACGCTCCAATACTGCCAGGCGCAGAAGCCGAGCACCAGCACGCCCGACATCAGCATTTCGATGATGCCCAGATTGTTGACGATCCAGTCCTTCACGCGCGCACTCCCCTATGCCTGCCGCCGCTGCACGGACTTGGTCGCGCTGCCCGCCCTCGGCCGGTTGGCAAGTGTATAGCGGATGATCAGGCTCACCCCGATGATGCTCGGCACCGCCCAGATCAGCGGGTTGAAGACATGGTCGGGCACCAGCCGGATCAGCCCGACCGAGAGGAAGGCGGTATAGGCCGATATGCCCATGCCGAGCAGCGCGCGGAAATGCTCGGGCACATGCGCGCGCGGCGGGGCGCTGGGCCGCCAGACATAGAATAGCTGCGTGGCCACCGCCGTCAGCCCGACCACGGCGAGCGCAGCCATCAGCGGCTGACCGATCATGATGCCATAATAGCCGCACCAGGCAGCCGAGGCGATCACAGCACCGAACAGCGCGAGATAATGCGGCGCGCGCAGGGCCACGCGGTTGGCGCGGTGGCGGACGACGGCGAGGCCATAGACCGCAAAGCCGATGGTCAGCATGCCGAGATAGAGCATCATCCAGCCGAACAGCCCATCGAACAGAACCCGGTCGGTAATCATCGGCAGCCGCTTTTCCGGCCCGTAAAGCGACAGCAGCGCCATCGCGATGGCCAATATCCCGGCGCCGATAAAGGCCAGCGTTGCCACCCGCCCCCATTTTCGATGCGCCTGCCCGCCCTTGCGCGCAGCGATCGGCACCCAGAACGCGATCAGCCCGGTCGCCCCGCAGATGACGTGGAGGACAACCAGGGCTTCGAACAGGTGCATGGGCGCTTACTCGATCAAAAATCCTCCCCCAGCTTGCTGGGGGAGGGGGACCGCCCGCGAAGCGGTTGGTGGAGGGGCGGCGGGATCGTGCTGAGCTTCACCGGAGTGCCATCTCGCTTCCCCTCCACCACCGACCTGGGGTCGGCGGTCCCCCTCCCCGAGACAAGCTCGGGGAGGATTTCTATTCATTCATCAGGTCAGTTCCCAGCCGCCGCAGCCGCAGCCGGTGCTGCTGCCGCCGCTGCCGGAGCAGGCGCTGCCATGCCGGGCATGGCCGGAGCCGTTCCCGCAGGCGCTGCGCCAGGCACGGCTCCCTTGGGTCCGAGCGTCAGCAGCGCCGGATAGTCCTTGGCCATCTGGGCACCGCCCAGCGGCTTGCGCTGGATCTGGTGGCAGGTGGCGCAGTTGGTCTTGTACGGATCCCCCTGCGGACCCAGCCGGTTGGCCGGGAACACGCTGGTCAGCGGATGGATATATTCCTGGTTGGTATTCTTGACCATCTGCAGGCCATACCAGGCCTGGGCGCGCTGCGGGCTCGACTGGCCCCATTGCGCAAAGGCGCGGCTGTTGTGGCAATAGGTGCAGTTGACGTTCAGCGACCGCGACAGGTGCATCATGATCGCATAATTGGCTTCCGCATCCTTGGTGCCCTTGAGGTTGAGCGTCGTGGGATGGCGCGTCTTCGACTGCACCCGCGCCGCCTTGGCATCGAGCCCCAGATACATGCTGGCCGTGCTGAGCGGCAGCGAGGCATAGGCCGTCACCGGGCTCGGCGTGTTCTGGCCGCGCTTGTTGCCCATCAGACGTCCGTCGCTCGGCTTGGGATCGGTCCAGACATATTTCGGCACTGCATTGCCACGATGGCAGGTATAGCAGGTCACGCCGGTCTTCTTGACGTGGTTCGAATAGTTCTGGTTGATGTTCTGCGTCATCTGGATCATCCGGCGCGCGACAACCTTGGTATATTTGCTGTCGTCCGCCAGATTTTCGGCATTGTGGCAGTAATTGCACCCGGCCTGTTCGGGCGGGGCGTCTGCCGGCACGATCCACTGGGTGATCGCCGCCATGGTATAGTCGAACTCTTCCTGGCTGACATGACCAAGAACCTTGACGTTCTGATATACCTCGCTGGCCTTCGGCCCCGATGGCGGTGGCAGCTCGTAAGGCGGCGGCGGCACCGTTCCCGGGTCGATCGTATTGTCCGGATCGGTGATCTGGGCAACGCTGGTTCCCCGGAAACCGCCCTGTTCGGACTTTTTGGGCCCGAGATCACAGGCGCTCAAGGACAGGGCGGCCAGGGCCAGCGCGCCCATGGTGGTGAGTTTTGATAGGGTCAACATGGCTGTCAGTTCCCTTCTGCCGGGCTGGGAGCCGCAGGCGCCGCAGCGCTTGGGTCCGCAGCCATCAGGCTCGGCTCCGCCGGCACCGGATCGGGTGCGACGTAGCTCGTGCTCGGATCAACAACACCGGTATCGGGATAGGCAGGGGCAAACTGATGCTCCTGAGCCCAGAGATACCAGTTATCGACAACCGTGCCGGTCAGCAGGATGCCGATGCCGCCGGTAAGTGTGGTCAGCACCGCAAACCACCAGGCCCAACGATGGATCGATTCCATGGTGGCGTTGAAGCCCATGGTCCAGCGCCAGAACAGGCCGGCGCGTTCACTGGCTGTCCCGCGATCGTAGATCTGTTCGATCTCACGCTCGCCACCATAGCGACCCACAGCCAGAATAGTGGCGCCATGCATCGCAAAAAGCAAGGTGGAGCCATAGAGGAAGGCGATCGATAGGGCGTGGAACGGATTGTAGAACAGGTTGCCGTAGCGGATCGAGAAGGCGGCGGTCCAATCGAGGTGCGGGAAGATGCCGAAGGGCACGGCTTCCGACCAGCTGCCGAGCAGGAACGGACGAATGATGCCGAGCACTAGATACAGCCAGATCGCGCTCGCAAAGGCCCAGGCAATGTGCGTGCCCATGCCCAGCGCCCTGGCTCGGAGATAGGTCCGGGCCCACCAGAGCAGGATCGAGGCGGTCAGGAAGAAGCCCGCGATGATCCACCAGCCCCCTTCGGCCAGCGGCACATAGACCGAAAAGCCCCATTCAGGACCCGGCGGTTCGAGCGCCAGCCAGAAGAATTCCTTGAGGAATCGATTGGGGTTCCAGTTGACCGAGGCCAGCATGTTGAGCCCCATGATCGAGATCGACAGCGCGCCGAACAGCAGCGATGCGAGGCCCAGCTTGCCGAGATAGAGCGGCCCGAGCTGCGCCTGGCCCAGCTTGCCCATCCAGTAGCTATAGGTGGTGAGCGGGATGCGCGGTTCGCTGTCGTCCTTGTGCGGCATCCCCATTTCGGGATGCCCGCGCAACTGGACCTGGGTGAAGATATTTTGGTAGCTTGCCATGGTGATTTACCCCTCTCACATCCAGATCGGCAGGTTGAGCCACCACGTCCACCATTCGGGCCAGCCGCGGGTCCAGAACGGTCCGGATATGATGATGCACACAGCGCTCCAGAACCCGGCATTCAGCGCCAGCAGCAGGCCCACACGGTGAATGCCGAGCGTGCCGACCGAATAGCCGATAAGGTCGCGGAAGAAGGTGTCTTCATATTCGGGTGATTTGACTTCCTCACCCTTGGCCGGGTTGGTGGCCGAAAGGACCAGCGCTCCGTGCATCGACAGCGCGAGCGTGGTGGTGAAGAAGAAGGTCACGGCGAGCATGTGCGCCGGATTGTAGTGGAAGTGCAGATACTGGTAGCCGACGTTCGACACCCAGTCGAGATGGCTGAAAATGCCATAGGGGAAGCCATGTCCCCAAGCTCCCAGCAGGAACGGACGGAAGACCACCAGCGTGACATAGGCGAAGATCGCAACGCCGAAGGCGACGGGTACGTGATAGCCCATGCCGAGCTTGCGGCAGATTTCCACCTCTCGCAGCGCCCAGCTGACGAACGCTCCGATCGCGCAGACCGTGATGATCTGCCACAATCCGCCTTCCTTCAGCGGCGCGAGGCCAAGCCCGTATTTCAGGTCCGGCGGCGCGATGTTGATCAGCCAGGGGTTCCAGGTTCCACCCTGCGATGCGCCATAGAATATGAGCGCAGTGCCGAGCGAGGCGAAGAACAGCGTCGTGATCCCGAAGAAGCCGACATAAAATGGCCCGACCCAGAAATCGAACAGATCCCCGCCGACCAATGTTCCGCCTCTGACGCGATATTTTCTCTCGAAGCTCAAGAGCGCCATTGCCAGACTCCTTCGTTCGCCGCCGCGATGCTGTGCGGCGAGCGTGAATGATTATTCCCCGTATGCGGGGCCCGTTTGTTCTCATGCATCCAGTGAAAGGGGCGGACCGGTGAAAACCGGTCCCACAGGTCCGCCCTCATCGCCTGGCAAGGCGACACACTGGCATTACCCTTAAGTCAGGGTGTAATCGCCGATGCCGCAGCAACCGCCGCAGGTGCAGCTGCCGGCATAGGGGGCTCCAGCCAGTTGTAGCGATTTGTGCTCAACAGGATGAAGTGGATGAGAAGTGCGAGGACGAACAGGAAGACCGCAAGCGCAGTCAGGATCCTGTTGCCGTCGAATGATTGCCACATTCTATGCATGATCAGGTTTCCTTCTTAGCTTTGCTGAACGTCGGTCACCGGGTCGAGGCTCGATGTCGCTTCATAGCCGGGCGTGCCCGGGAACCAGGGGCGCCATTGCCAAACCAGTACGTGCGCGATGATCGCGACGATGGTGAAGAAAGCGAAACTGGCGACGAAGAGCTTGTGGAACTCCTTCGCCTCGCTTTCTGTGAGGTAGGTCGTTGGACCCATCCCTTCATCTGCCATGAGATTTTCTCCTTAGCTTCCAGATTTGGAAGAACGCCGGTTGGGCGCCTTCCAGGCGATTATCCGTGCGGGCGAACCCGACGCGGATATTGGAGGCCCCGTCCCAAGGCCGATGACTGGACAAGACGCTCACGCGACCTCACCCATATTCTGTGCGACGGCTTCCTCCACCAGCCGCACCTCGGTTACTGAATCTTCGCCTGCGCGCCGTGCTGCCCTCTCCGCAGCGTCGCGCAATGTCTTGGCCGCAGAGATGCGCACCAGCACCGGCTGCGCATCGACCAGCCGGTCGAGCAGCGCCTTGGCTTCATCGGTCCAGGCGAGTTCCCGCTCGATTCTGGCCGGGGTCGCCGCCACGGCATCCATCTGGCTAGACAGTGGCAGGATGTGGAACAGCGCGTCGAACAGCGCATTGCACACTTCCTGCACAAGCCACGTCGCGCCCGAATAGCCCATTACCGGCGTACCCGTGTGGCGGCGGATCACCGCGCCGGGGAAGCTCGCCGGAATGTACATGCCGCGCGCGCCGCATTCGGCCATGTACATCCGCTCGTTATAGCTGCCGAACAGCACAAGCGGCGGGTTGGTGCGGATCGCCGCGCGCACCGCCTCGTTGTCGGGCTTCACGCCTGCCGTGCGGCTGAACGCGAAATTGCACGGCAGCCCCATGTCATGCTCGAGGAAATTGCGGATGCCGCGCGCATAGGTCTCGTTGGCATGGATGCCGAAGCTCGCGGTGCCGAAGAAATCCTGGGTGACCGAACGCCACAGGTCCCAGAGTGGCTTGATCGTCGTGTGCTTCTCGCGGTCAATGAACGGCTCGGGGTTGAGGCCCGTCAGCTCGCCCAGCTTGCGCAGGAACAGCGTTGTCGATTCAAGGCCGATCGGCGCCTGCAGATAGGGGCGTTCGAGCGTCTCGCACAGGTTGCGACCGAACTCGCGGTACATGCAGATATTGACCTCCGCATCCGCCAGCTTCTTCACATCGGCCAGATGGCTGCCCAGCGGGAAGACCATGTTCAGTTCGCAGCCAATGCCCTCGACCAGCCGCTGGATCTCGGCCAGGTCGCTCGGCATGTTGAACGTGCCGTAGATCGGTCCGATGATGTTGACCTTGGGCTTCGCGCCTTCCTTGCGGGGGGCGAGCGGCTTGACTTTTTTCGGGCCGAACTCGGTCCACAGCCAGGTCAGCGCGCGGTCGGCGGCCTGCCACTGGTCCTCGTCGATGGTGCGCGGCAGGAAACGGCGAATGTTGGTTCCGTTGGGCGTGACGCCGCCGCCGATCATCTCGGCGATCGATCCGGTGACGACCACGGCGGGAAGATCGGGATCGAGCGTCTGCCAGGCGCGGCGCATCGCAGCTTCGGTGCCGGTCTTGCCCAGTTCTTCCTCGCCAAGGCCAGTCACGACGATAGGCAGCTCGTGCGGCGGCAGCGCGTCAGTATAATGCAGCACCGAGGTCACCGGCAGGTTCTCGCAGCCTACGGGTCCGTCGATGATGACCTGCAGGCCCTTGATCGCGGTGAACGCGTAGACCGCGCCCCAATAGCCCCCGGCCCGATCGTGATCGATGATGAGTGTCATGTGCCCACCGCCTCTTCGGACTTGTTGAGGCCGGCCATGCGGGCGGCGTACTTCTTCTTGAACTCGGGCCGATCGACCGGCGTGTCGCGCCAGATGCCGGCATTCGCATCGGTACCGACGCCGTCGAAGAAGCTCTGCATCCGGTTGAAGCGGTCCTGGTTGGCGAGCGCGGCGTTGATGACGACCGCGAGCGAGCCTGCGCCTGCCGGGCCCATCAGCGGCCGTGCCGAGATGAGGTTGGTGAAATACAGCGCCGGGATCGCTTCGCTCTTCGCGTGCTGGACGACCGGGGTCGTGCCGATGGCGAGGTCCGGACGATATTCTTCCACCGCCGCGATATCCTGCTCCAGGCTGGCGCGGTACTGGATGCGCACGCCACGTGCTTCGAGCCACGCACGATCAGGTTCAGACCAGCGGGTCTTGGGGCAGGCGGTGCCGACATAGGGCACATCCGCGCCGCTTTCGATCAGCAGCCGGGCGACCAGCAGTTCAGAGCCTTCATAGCCCGAAACGGTGATGCGACCCTTGATCGGATTGGCATCCAGCGCCGCACGGATCGCGGGCAGGAACTTGTTCTTGGCCGCTTCGACCAGGGGCCGCGCGATACCGCAGGCCGCGCCGATGGCGTCGAGCCAGGCAGCGGTGCCATCGACACCGACGGGCGCGGACCCGACGACGGGCCGACCGGCAGATTCGAACTCGCGCACGCTGGCGGTGTAGAAGGGATGGATGGCAGCGACGACAGCGCAATCGAGCGCGCTGTAAAGCTCACGCCATTCACGGGTGGGAACAACCGGGCCGGCCGCAAGGCCTAGAGGCTCGAGCATTTGCCCGATGCCGACCGGGTCAGCGGGGAACATCTCGCCCAGGAGAGTCACCGTTGGCCGGTCCGGTCGATGGCTGGGAGCCGCAACCGGCCCCTGCGAAGCTTCCTTGCGCGCATAGGCGAGCATCGCGCCTGCCAGCACGTCCTTTGCCTCGGCATGGGTCGGCACGCCGAAGCCCGGCACGTCGATGCCGATGACGCGCACGCCGTTGATCGCCTTGGGCAGGCCCTGCAGCGGCACGCCCGATGCGGTCGGCACGCACAGGTTGGTGACGACGATCGTGTCATAGAGCGCCGGGTCGGCCATCAGGTGGACCGCGTCGCGAATATCCTCGTAGAGCTTGCCGGTGACCAGCGTTTCCGAGCTGAACGGCACATAGCCGACCGAGCGGCGCGCGCCATAGAAATGCGAGGTGAAGGTAAGGCCATAGACGCAGCAGGCGGAGCCCGACAGGATCGTCGCGGTGCGTCGCATGCGCAGGCCCACCCTCAAGGACCCGAACGCCGGGCACATGCTCTGCGGCTGATCGTGCGGCCCTTGCGGATAATCGGCAGCATAGCGCGCCAGAACCTCGCCCTTGCCCGCCTGCTCCGCTGCCGCGCGCATGGTGTCCTTCGACGCGCAGCCGCCCTCGACAGGAACGGCCGCAAGGTCGATCCGGTCGGGGTTGCGTGGCGCAGGAAAGGCGGGGCTGTCGGTCATACCTGGTCGTACACCACTTCGAGCGAGGCCTTTTCCTCGAACACGCCGCCCCGCATGTCGGCCTGGGTCGCGGGGACCAGCTCGACATTGCCGCCGGTATCCTCGGGCTTGAAGAGGCCGAGCAACCCGTCCTGGGTGAGCGGGCGGGGATGCGTCGGCTGCGCCTCGGCGACGTTGAGGCCGAGTTCAGCAAAGAGCGGGCCCCATTCGCTGTCGGGCCGACCGATGATCTGATAATTGGCCGACTTGCGGCGGATATCCTCGTTCGCGGGGATCGAGGCGAGCACCGGGATGCCCACCGCTTCGGCAAAGGCCTGCGCCTCCCCGGTGCCGTCATCCTTGTTGATCAGGATGCCAGCAACACCGACATTGCCGCCCATCTTGCCGAAATAATCGACCGCCTTGCAGACATTGTTGGCGACATAGAGCGACTGCAGATCGTTCGATCCGACCACGATCACCTTCTGGCACATGTCGCGCGCGATCGGCAGGCCGAAGCCGCCACAGACCACGTCGCCAAGGAAATCGAGCAGCACGAAATCGAAACCCCAATCGTGGAAGCCCAATTTCTCGAGCAGTTCGAAGCCATGGATGATGCCGCGTCCGCCGCAGCCGCGACCGACTTCGGGACCGCCGAGTTCCATCGCGAACACGCCGTCGCGCTGGAAGCAGACATCCTCGATCTTCACCTCTTCGCCGGCCAGCTTCTTGGCGCTGCTGGTCTCGATGATCGTCGGGCACGCCTTGCCGCCGAACAGCAGGCTGGTGGTGTCGGACTTGGGATCGCAGCCGATCAGCAGCACGCGTTTGCCCTGCTGCGCCATCATGTAGCTGAGGTTCGAGAGCGCAAAGCTCTTGCCCGATCCGCCCTTGCCATAGATGGCAATGACCTGCGTTTCCTTGGTCACAGGGCCCGTGGCGACGGGATCGGGTTCATGCGCGGCTTCCTCGCGCAGGGCAGCCACATCAGGACCAGAGTTTTCAAGCATCGTCATGCGCAAGCGCTCCAATCGAGTATCATCTTGAGGCAGGCAGGGTCGGTGAACGCAGTCGGATAGGCGGCTTCGGCCCGCTCGACCGGCTGGACATGGCTGACCAGTCCGGAAAGGCTGAGCGCACCGCTGGCAACCATCGCGCGGATCGCGACCAGATCGTCCGGTCCCCATTCGGCGGCGACGCGAATGCGCGCCTCGCGCATGAAGGCGGGCGGAAAGGTGAAGCTCAGGGGCTGCTGGTAGAAGCCGGCGAGCGTCACCTCGCCGCGCTTGGCCAGGCGGCCGATCAGCGTGTCGAGCAGTGCCGAGTCGCCACTGACATCGCAGATGCTGCGATAGTCGCAGCGCTCGTCGGCATCGGGATGGACCACGGCATAGCCGTGATCGCCGCTTGCGCGCTCGGCGTCGATTTCCCACACGGTCGGCGCGGGCGCACCGCTGGCGATGGTCAGCCGCGCGAGCAACCGTCCCAGGATGCCGTGTCCGACAATCAGGTCCGGGGCTTCGCCGCCTGCCATGGCGTGAAGGGCGGTCGCGGCAAGTGCGAACAGCACACCATCGCTGCCCCAGCTTTCGTCGATCGGCAGCGCGCGAGCGGACGGAACAACCAGCCGCCGCGCCGATCCACCGAACAGGCCGCGCGCATCGGCAAAGCAATTGGCGCCGGGTACGAATACCCATTCGCCGATCCGGCCGCGGCATTCGCTGCCCGAATCGACGATGCGACCAACCGATTCATAGCCGGGAACAAGCGGATAACCCATGCCGGGGAAATTGGGCATCTTGCCGGTGAACAGCAGTTTTTCGGTGCCCGTGCTGATGCCGCTCCACGCGATCTCGACCACCACATCGCCCGATTCGGGCGCGTTCAGCGCGAGGGCGCGAAGCGCAAGGCGGTGCGGCGTTTCGAAAATGACGGCCATTGCCTGCACGTGCGCGCTCCCCTTGTTCTTGGCGACAGACCCCCGAAGAGGGACCTTCCATCAAGGTGTCATCTTATATTAACGCCCTCTAGTGTCAATCTAGGTTTACAGATTCAGGCGCATTAGTTCCGCGACGGGAAGCGGGCGGCTTGCGATGAGCGGAATGTCAGGCCGTAGCGGCAATCACGCGCGTGACGATGGGCAGGCCGGTGCGTCGCTCGCTCCAGCCTGCAAAGCCCGCTTTGGTCAGCATGGCGCCGATTTCCTGCGGGGTACGCGCGCGGCCCGATCCCATGGCGAGCAGATAGAAGCCGAAATAGGCGTCTGCCATAGCCTCGGCGCCAGGCGTGCCCGCCATCGGCTCGGCGATCAGCAGCGTGTCGCCCGGTTTCAGTGCGGCGTGCACCTTGACCAGCAGGCTCTGCGCCAGGTCGTCGTCATGATCATGCAGGATGCGGATCAGCGTGATCAGGTCATAGCCCTGCGGAATGGAGTCGTTGCGAAAATCGCCGGGATGCGGGGTGACGCGCACGCCCCGTTCGCCCAGTTGCCGCGCGCCGATGGCGGTGACAGCAGGCAGATCGAACAGGCCGAATTCGAGCGCCGGTGCGACATCCGCCACCGCCGCGATGAACGCGCCTGCGCCGCCGCCGACATCGAGCATCCGCCGGTGCTGGCCAAAGCGCCAGGCATGCACCACCTGATCGGCGACCATCGGCTGCGAGGCGGCCATCAGCTGCGAATAGGGCGAGACCGCCGCCTGATTCTCGCCCTCGCTGCCGTCGCCCAGCGCATAGGGCCAATAGCCTGCGAGCGCGCCCGGCGCGCTGCGTTCGCCCCGCAGCAATGACAGCGGATCGGCCAGATCGGCATAGAGCAGATGATGGTGACGGATCATCGCGATCGCACCGGGATTGCCGGTCAGCGCGACGCCCTGTTCGCCGAGCATCCACAGATCCTCGCCGACGCTTTCGATCACCCCCAGGGCTGCCGCAGCCCGAAGCAATCGGTGAGTCGCATCCTCGCCCAGCCGCGCCAGCGCGCCTAGCTCGGCCGAGCTTGCAGCCCCGTCCTCAAGCCTTGCCACGATGCCGCCTTCGACACAGGCGTAGAGCGTCTGCGAATAGGTGAAGCCCGCGATGATGTCGAACAGCCGCCTTGCCCGCACGCGCGATATGCCGCGCGCCAGGATCGAGCGCGAGGCCCAGGACTGGAAAGCGGGGTTGCCGATGATGCTGTTGCGCCAGCCGACCCAGCGCTGTCTGAACCCCGCCATCGCTTTCAGGCCGCCACGGCAGGGCTGGCAGCAGCGAATGCGAGGATCATATCGGCCATCAGATCGGGCGCTTCTTCATGCGCCAGATGTCCCAGATCGGGAATGACCTTCTGCTCGGCCCCGGCGATCAGCGCCGCAGCACGCTCGACCGAATCGGCGGGAATCATGGCATCGCGCCCGCCATGGATCAGCAGCGTCCGTCCAGCCAGACCGGGCAGGCTGGCCGAGAGCGTGTCGAGGTCCCAGTTTGCCATCATCCCGATCGCGCCGGCGCAATGGTCCGATGTGCGGAACAGCCGGTGGTAGAGATCGACCCCGCGCTCGTCGATGCGCGAACCGGTCGAGGATTTGAGGAAGCGCGCGACCTCGCCCCGGCCGCTGGCCATCTGGGCAAAGATCATCGCGGTGAACGGGTTGACGAAAAGCACGCGGGCGAGCGCAGGGAACAGCCGCGCGGCAAGCCCCGGAAAGGGCATCAGCGCCGGCGTAATGCCGATCAGTGCCGAGTCCCAGCGTTGGTCGAGCATCAGCCGCGCACCGATCGCTGCGCCCGCCGAATGGCCGACGATCACCGAGGGGGCGGCATAGCCCAGCTTGGTCAGCAGCTCGCCCAGCGCCTTCGCCATGCCCGGCAGGCTCTGCCCGCCCGAAATCCGCCCTCGCGTGAAGCCATGGCCCGGCATGTCAGGCGCGATCACGCAGTAGTGCTTCGCCAGCAGCGGCAGCAGATCGCGCCAGCTGTGCGTCGCTGCGCCCGTACCGTGGACGAGCAGCAGCACCGGTGCACCCTCGGGCCCGACGATCTGGACGTGCCAGTCGAGCATCGCGGTGCGCACGAAGCGGCTATATTCGCGATTGGGCCAGTCCTGCCCCTCGACCTCCCAGCGAACCGAACTCATGACGCTTTCCCGAATTGCAGCGCGCTCACCGCCTGCTCCACCCCCCGCGCGTCGGCGCGTGGCAGCGCCAGATAGCGCGCGCGCATCGCGGCGGCAATCGCCGCCGCCTCGGGCTGGGGCCGGGCGGAAATGTCGATCACCACGCCCTGCGTCCCCGATGCGGCGAAGCGGCGCGCAGCGGCCAGCGCATCCTCGCCCGCCTGGGCGCGGCCCGGCTGACCATGCTTGTCGATATTGCCCTTGCCGTCGGTAAGCAGCGCCACAAACGGCGTGCGCCCGCGCGCAGCCTGGGTCTCGGCGAGCTCCGATGCTGCAGCGAGACCCAGCGCGAGCGGCGTCCCGCCGCCGCCGGGCAGTTCGCCCAGCACCTTCTTGGCGCGGGTGAGCGATCGGGTCGGGGGCAGCAGCAGCTCCGCAGCCGTACCCCGGAAGGCGATCAGCGCCACCTGCGCGCGCTTCACATAGCTTTGCGCGAGCATCAGCTCGACCGCGCCCTTGGCCTCGGCCAGCCGCGCCAGCGCCGAGGATCCCGAAGCGTCGACCGCAAAGATCGTCAGTGCCTCGGCGCGCTCCTCGAACCGGCGGATACGCAGATCGCCCTTGCGAATGCGCAGCCGTTTCGGCGCGTCCTGCGCTTCCTGCTGGCGGCGGATCTCCTGCCACGGCACGGCTGCACGCAGCGTATCGATCAGCGCCAGTCGTGCCCCGCCGCGTGGCAGGCCGGGCCGAGCGCCGAGCGGCCGCCCGCGCAGCTGCGAGGCGCGCTTGCGCCCTGCGCCACCCGCACCGCTCGCGCGCCGGGCACCGCGTCCCTCGCCGATCCGCGCGAGCACATCCTTGGGGATCGAGGCAAGCGCTGCAGCGAGAACCAGATCGTCGAGCGCGTCGGGATCGTGATGGTCCTGCTCGGATTCCGCATCGCCCGGTGGCGGTTCGTTTTCAGGCTCGGGGGGCGGAGCCGGTTGGTCATCCGCCTGCTGCGGGATGCGCGTGGCGCGCGGCCCGAGGATGGTGCGCGCAGCGAAAGCGAGGTCTTCTTCGCCGGGATCGCGCGCGTGCCATTCGGCGTGCAGGCGCGTCGCGGTCTGCGCGAACAGAAGCGCGCGTGCGGAATCGACGCCCAGGGCAAGGGAGAGGCTGGCGAGGCTTGGAGCAAAATCCCCCCCTTCGTTTGTCCCGAGCATGTCGACGGACGTATTCGCTGAGGTTGGAGAAGGTCCCTCGACTTCAGCCAAAGGCTGAAGTTTATCCTGAGCGACGCCGACAGGCGGCGTCGAAGGGCTCGGGACAGACGGGAATGGGGCCAGCGGCGCGTTGGCTGAAACCAAGGCCCCCACCCCCTCGCACCAGAACGCCACCCGCTCGGTCAGCGAAACCGGCGCCCCTTCATCCTCCCCGCCGTCATCGATCAGCGCCAGCGCGAAGCCCGCGCCTGCATCCATCGCCTGCGCGATCCGCCCTGCGACCAGCGCGGACATCCGCTCGGCCATTGGCACGACCAGTAGGCCCCCCGCCGCCTCCTGCAGCAATCCGGTCTGTTCTATGCGATGCCCGGCCGCCAGCGATGCCGCAACATCCAGCCCCCCGCACAGTCGTTCCTCGTCGATATGCACGGGGACGCGGCGCACGGCGCGACCCTCGAACGCGGCCATCAGCAGCGCCAGCGCAGCCTCGCGCTCGGGCCCCGCCCCGCGCAGCCAGATGCCGCCCAGCCTCGCTGGCGCAGCGGCCAGCAACCGGGCCGCCATCAGCGTGTCGGTCATCCGAAAAGCTCGGTCAGCGCCCGGTCTATGCGCGCGGTCGATCCCGTCTCGTCGAGCACGTCGCGGCGGAGGCGATGGCGCAGCGCCATAGGCGCAATGGCGCGCAGATGCTTGCGTTCGGCCGATTTCGCGCCCTCGAGCGCGGCATAGGCGCGCGCGGCCCGCATCAGCGTCAATTCGCCGCGCAGACCGTCTGCCCCCACCGCGATGCACAGGCTGGCCGCATCCTGAAGCGTCGAATCGGGCATGCCGACCGTGGGCAGCGCCTTCTTGCCCCTGGCGATACGCTTGACGATCTTCGCATCCGCGTCGGCCCAGTCGGCGGCAAAAGCGGCGGCATCGCGCTCCTGCGCGTCGCAGCGCCGCATGATCTCGATGCGCTGTTCGATATCCTGCGGCGTCTTCACTTCGACCGACAGGCCGAACCGGTCGAGCAGCTGCGGGCGCAGTTCGCCCTCTTCCGGATTGCCGCTGCCGATCAGCACGAAGCGCGCGGGATGGCGCACCGACAGCCCCTCGCGCTCGACGAGGTTCTCGCCCGACGCCGCGACGTCGAGCAGCAGGTCGACCAGGTGATCCTCGAGCAGGTTGATCTCGTCGATATAGAGGTATCCGCGATGCGCCCGCGCGAGCAGCCCCGGCTCGAACGCCTTTTCACCGCGCCCCAGCGCGCGCTCCAGATCGAGCGCGCCCAGTACCCGGTCCTCGGTCGCGCCCAGCGGCAGATCGACGAACGGTACCGGCACCTTGGCGGTCTTGCGCGATCCGCACTGATCGGGGCAGCGATCGGCCTCTTCGGGTGCGCAATTATAGCGGCAACCCGCGATCGCCAGCATAGGCGGCAGCAGCGCCGAGAGGGCGCGCGCGGCGGTGGACTTGCCCGTCCCGCGATCACCGAACACCATCACCCCGCCAATGCGCGGATCGACCGCGCTGATCAGCAAGGCACGCTTCATTTCGTCCTGGCCGACGATGGCGGAAAAGGGAAAGGCCATAAGTTGCCTGTCTAACACATTGCACCGCTGCGACAAGCGGGAGTGTCAATCAAAGTTGACGCTTGGCTGTTCTTAAATCCTCCCACAGCTTGCTGGGGGAGGGGGACCGCCCGCGCAGCGGGTGGTGGAGGGGCGGCGGGATGGCACGATTATGAAGCGACGCACCACCTCGCTTCCCCTCCACCACCGACCTCTGGTCGGCGGTCCCCCTCCCCGAGACAAGCTCGGGGAGGAATTTATTCGAACAGCGCGCGCCTGGGCCCCAGAAAGCCGAACAGATAGGCCGCCACCTTCCGCATCTGGATCTCTTCCGACCCTTCGGTGATGCGATAGCGCCGGTGATGGCGATAGATATGCTCGAACGGCGTGTGGCGCGAATAGCCGATGCCACCGTGCACCTGCATCGCCCGGTCCGCCGCCTCGCAGCACAGCCGGTTCGCCCAGTAATTGCACATGCTGACCTTGTCGGACAGTTCGCGCTCGATCGCCTTGTGCGGCATGTTGTCCATGTCCCACGCGGTCTTGCGGATCAGCAGGCGCAGCATCTCGGCCTGGGTCGCGAGTTCGACCAGCGGGAACTGGATCGCCTGATTTTCCGCGAGCGCCTTGCCGAACGGCCGCCGCTCGCGCGCATATTTTACGCTTTCCTCGATGCAGAACACCGCCGCGCCCAGCGAAGACGCCGCCTGGCGGATGCGGTTCTGGTGGACGAAGCTCTGCGCCAGCGAGAGTCCGCGCCCCTCCTCGCCCAGCATCGCGCTTTCGGGCACCCAGCAATTGGTGAACGATAGGCGCGGGTGATCGGTGGGCATGTTGAAGGTCCACAGATATTCCTCGATCTTCAGCCCCGGCGTGTCGGTGGGAACCAGCAGGCAGGTGATGCCGCGCGCGTCGCCATCCTGGCCGCTGGTGCGCGCGAACAGCGCGCAATGCGTCGCGACATGCATGCCGGTGATCCACATCTTCTCGCCATCGATGCGCCAGCCGGGCAAGCCATCGCGCGTCTCGCGCACCGCGCGCGTCTCCATATGCGTCGCGTCCGATCCGTGGTTGGGTTCGGTGAGGCCGAAGGCGGTGATCCGCGTGCGCTCGAACCCGCCCAGGATGAACTCCTGCTTCTGCTCCTCGGTGCCGAATTCCTCGAACATCGCGACGAAGGGGAAATTGCCGACAATCGAATGCTCGTTCTGCAGGTCGTTGTGCAGCCCCAGCCCCTGCGCCGCGAAATGCTCGCGGATGACCGCCATCCACAGGTTGGAGCCATCCTTGCCGCCATATTTCTTGGGCGCGGAAAAGCGCCAGTGTCCGGCAGCATCGGCACGGCGTTGCGCCTCGCGCAGCAGCTCTTCCCAGTCGTGGCGCGGCAGGCCCCCGTTGTCGAAATCGGTGCGCGCCCATTCGCGGCGATGGTCGAAAAAGCGGATATTGTCGTCCGCCTGTTCGAGCGGCTTGATCTCCTTCGCGATGAACGCGTCAAGCTCTGCCAGATAGGCGGTCAGCTCCGCCGGAAGCGTGAAATCCATGGGTGCATCCTCATCTTATCGTTTGGATGCACTATGAACGGCTTTACGCTTCCGGCAAGTCCCTAGAGGGCTCGGGCTCGGGCTCACGCTTCCCCAGGCCGGACCAGTCGACCCGCCGCGTGACATACATCACCGCCGCCAGCGCCACGAACAGAAGCACCGATCCGATCAGCAGCGAATAGGCCTCAAGGTTGAGCAGCACATAGAGCAAAGCGTACAGCCCGAGCAGCAGCCCGCCGATGAACCCGGCGCGCTTGGTGCTGCCCAGCACCGCGGCGCTATAGGCGCTGATGAGCCCGATGATCGCGCCCGAGGCGAGCAGATAGGCGAGCGTGAACCCGATGATCTCGGCAAAGGCGAGCAGCAGCACGAAGAACAGGATCAGGCCCGCGCCGGTCAGCAGATATTCCGCCGCCGCAACGCGCGCGCCTGCAATGATGTCGAACATCAGGAACGCGAGGAAGGTGAAACCGATGAACAGAAAGCCGTATTTCACCGCACGGTCGACCTGGCTGTAGAGGTTCACCGGCTCGATCAGATCGATCTGCGCCATCTGCGCACCGGCACCGATCTGCTCCCCGGGCTGGGGCAGCTGCACGATCGCACGGCCCAGCGCGAGATTGCTGATCTTGTAGCGTGCGGTGAAGCCCTTGTCGGTCACTGAGCGATTGTTCGGCAGGAACTGCCCGGCAAAGCTGGGATGCGGCCAGTGCGAGCGCACCGTCCAGTCGGTCGATTCGGCATCGGGGATCAGCATCAGCTGGCCGTTGCCGCGCACGCCGAAGCGATAGGCGACATCGAGCGGCGCACCGGCGCTCGCGGACCAGTCGGCAAAGGCGAAGAAGCCCGAACCATTGGTGGAGCCCAACCCCTTGCCGGGGCGCAGCGGCAACGACTGGCCCGCCATGGCGAGGCTGTTGTCGGCGAGCAGCCCGCGCGCATCCGAAATGCCGACGCGGACCTCCGCGCGGTCGAGCATCAGCTCCTCGGGCTTCACCCCGAAGCGGGCGAGATCCTCAGGGAGAGCGAACCGCGCCGTGCCCTTGACCCGGGCCTCATAGACCACGGTCTCGTAGATCGACTTGGTCCGCCGTTCAGGCTCGACATCGACCGATGCGGTGTTGGTGACGGGTGCGAGGAACAGCTCGCGCTCGATCGTCACCGCGCGCGTCGTCGCCTTGCCGTTCTCGGTGACGGTCTCGACCGATTGCTGGCGATAGGGGATGACCATCACCGGCCCTGCGAGCATCTGCGGCCCGCCCCAGCCCTCGGCGACGCTGGCGCGCGCCGTTTCAGACTGGCTCTGCCGATCCCAGACGAGCGCATAGACCATGAACAAGGGAATCGCGAGCAGCGCGCCGATCAGCACGGTCATGCCCAGCTTGAAGCCGGGGCTACGTTCCTTGGCCATGCGTTCTGGTCCCTCCACGGTTCGTCGATGAAAATGCACAGGTCAGCTATGCGTGCAAAGCTGAATCGGGTGTGAACTGCGTCACAGCGAATCGACGAGCCGAGCGTTAACCCTGTCGCGGAAGCCGGATGCCTCACCCGTTCGTTGCCCGCTAGCAATCGGGGCGTCCGGTTTCCACTAGCCGTGAATCGTTACTCCCGTCATTCCCGCGAAAGCGGGAATCCCGCTTTCGCGCAACAGTCGCGCCAAAAGCGGGACCCCCGCCTTCGCGGGGGTGACGAAGTGGTTCTGAAATCAATAGAGCCTGGGCGTTCAGATGGCGTCTGTATGACATCTCTTCGCGCCTTCGCCTCTCCGCTTGAACAATGGATTCACGCGAAGCCGCGAAGGGCCAGTGCAAGCCCGCCCCTTCCCCGGTCCCCTGCGAAGGCAGGGGCCCCTCTCCAGACGGTTGAGTCCAGATGCGCGGGCTGGAGATGGATGCCTGCCTTCGCAGGCAAGCGGGAAATCGCCACCCCTAACCACCCCCGCTCCTCCGGAGCCGCAGGCTTTAGCCCGCGAAGTCGAAGGACCTGCGCCCACGTGAGCCGTATAGCGGGGCCTTCGACAAGCTCAGGCTGAGCGGGGTTGGTGCGGCTTTAGGGCGGTCGAAGAGACAATGTGCCGTCTTCAAAACGACACCAAAGTGAACATTGTGCAAATAGTGTCTCTACGTCACTATTTAGCCATGAACCGCAAACTTGCTTCAACAACCATCATAGCTACTGCGCTTTCCCTTGGCGGCTGCCACTCGGTACCCGATTGGGGGCCACCGCGTGGGTTTGCTGTCGCAGGAGGAGATGTTGTAGCTATTGGTCGATTGGAGAATTTGAATAGCGAACCCGCCAGCTATGACCCCAACGATGTGCTCGGTCATGGTTGGTTTTCTGCCAGGCTGCACATCTCGCAGGTGCAATCAGGGCACTTGGCGAACCGGGTCGTGCAAGTCCGCTATTTCGGACACACGTCACTCCGAGAGGACGTTAGATTTCGTTTTCGTCTGAGGGCCGTCGAAGGTGGTGAATACCTGATATGTAAACGACCGGGCTCCAGCGGCTACAATTGCGATCAACAGCATGGCTCATAAGTCCATTTCCTATCCATAATCTACCATTCAGTTCGCCAAACCCGCCCCTCACCTTTTCTCCATCGCCAACCGGCTCATCAAAATCGCAGCCCGCTTTGCTTGACGCTTGATGCTCGGCAGATCCACCGTCTCGCCTGGCGCGTGCGCGCCGTCGCCTGCTGGCCCCATGCCGACCAGCCCGTCGACATAGCGCGCAACGAACGAGATATCGCCTGCGCCGCGCTTCAAGGGATCGAGCTCGGCCATCTGCTCCAGGCCCAGGTCCGCGTTGATGACGTTGAGCCGCTTGAGCAGCGCGCGGTTGCCTTCGGTCGGGGCCATCGGGGGATAGCCCTGTTCGAAGATGATCTCGGCGCTGGTGCCGGGCAGATGCTGGGCGACGATCGCCTGCATCTTCGCCTTGACCCGTTCGGACTGTTCGTCGCTCAGCGTGCGGAAATCGCCGCGCGCGATCGCCTGGGCGGGGATGATGTTGGTCTTGCCCGCCGCCTGCGCGCGGACGAGGTCGGTATCGAGCTGCGCCACCGATCCACCCGCGATCAGGCCGACATTGAAGGTCAGCTTGTCCTCGGGCAGCTCGTCATGAAACTGGTCGATGATCCGGGCGAGCTCGTAGATCGCGCCATGGCCCGCGCTCGCCGAAAAGATGCCCGAGCTGTGCCCTTCCTTGCCGGTAGCGTTGACCTGCCAGCTATAGGATGAGCGGCGCGCGATCGAGCCCATATCCTTGCCGTCGACTTGGCTCAGCCCTTCGAAATCGAGCGCGACATCGGCCCATTGGCCCCATTTGACGAGGTCCGCGCGTGCGATGTCGATGGGGTCACCCGCGTCCTCCTCGTCACCGGTGAGCACGATGGTGATGGTCGCGGCAGCAAGCGTGCCCGCCTTCTGCATCGCGTCGAGGGCGGCGAACATGGTGATGACGCCGCCCTTGTTATCCTCGATCCCCGGCCCTTCGAGCGTGTTGGCATCGATGCGGCGGACATTCTGGAACGGCGAATCGGGTTCGAACACGGTGTCGAGATGGCCGATCAGCAGCATCCTGGTGCTGCCCGGGCGTCCGGTGCGCGTGGCGATCAGGTGTCCGGCGCGCTTGGCAGCGCTCTGGTCGATCCATTCGACCTTGAAGCCCAGCTTTTCCAGCTCGGGCGTCACCATTTCGGCCACCTTCCTGACGCCGGGAATGTTGCGGCTGCCGCTATTCTGCCGGGTGATCGCCTCCAGCACGCCGATCCATCGGTCATGGTCCTTGTCCACCGCCGCGACCATCTTCGCCTCCTGGGGCGACAGCTTGGCCAGGGCGGGGGCAGAGATTGCCGCCAGCGCGGTGGCAGCGGCGAGTGCGAAAGTCCGGAATGTCATTGTAAACCCCTTAACCGATATCGAATTCGCGCACGCCGCGCTTCTGGCGGATGGCTTCAACGCGGTCGCGCAGCTCGGCGCGGATCGCGCGCGCGTCGCGCACATTGGTCACCTCGATCATCGTGCGCGGATGCGGCGCAGCCGAGGCCGTGCGCCCGGTCGAATCCGACGAGCTGATGCAGATGGTGCCATTGTCGAACATCTGCTGGATGATGGAGAATTCAACCTTCACGTCCTTGATGCGATAGAGCTCGATCTCTTCCTCGCTGCGCATCAGGATGCCGCGCCGCATGAACAGCCGCTGGTCGTCGATCCAGAACAGGCTCGCGCGGTTCTCGATCGCGTTCCAGCCGATCCACGCGCCCAGCACGACCGCGAGCACCGCACCGGTCTGCCAGCCATAGCCTGCATAGATGCCGCCCGCGAGCAGCGCGAGCGCAACGCCAAGGATCATCCAGCCGGTGCCCGACTGGAACAGCCAGGCAAAGGTCGAAGACCGAAACTCGATGCGCGGGACGCCCTCCATCCGGCGCACGCCGCTGCGCGGCTCGATCGGGCGGTGTTCGATAATGTCATGCGGGTCCATGGCGCGTCCTTCCCCTGAACGCCAAGGTCTTAACCGGCCAGGCGGCGGCGGTAAACGGGATTGCACATGAGCGACATGAAAGCTGCTCGTCGAAGCCGAAGGTGCGCCCGTCGAAGCTGCGGCGCATTGCAGATGCGATCGGACGCAGGGAACGACTACGGATGTAGTTGAAGAGCTGCGACAATCGGGCGGCATCCGCAAAAGGCAGGGGAAATTTCGTGAAAATCCGGTATCTTGCATCCGTGGCGGCGATCGCCCTGGCTGGCCTGCCCGCCATGGTTCGGGCGCAGGAGGCCGGGCCCGCCACGCCCGCGTCGGCAGACCAGACAGCCACGCCGCTGCGCAGTTTCGACCCCGCCTATTTCACGCAGTTCGCGCCGCGCACCGCGCTGGACATGGTGCGCCAGATCCCCGGCTTTTCGATCGCCGAGGGCGAGGACCGGCGCGGCCTGGGCCAGGTGTCGAGCAACGTGCTGATCAACGGCGAGCGCTTCTCCGGCAAGAGCAACGATGCCGTGTCCGAACTCGGCCGCATCGGCGCGGCCAATGTCATCCGCATCGAGCTGATCGACGGCGCGACGCTCAACCTGCCGGGGCTGACCGGCCAGGTGGTCAATATCGTCAGCAAGGTCGACAGCCTCACCGGCCAGTTCCGCTACAGCCCGCGCGTGCGCTTCCGGCGCACCGATCCGCAGCTGCTGAACGGCGAGGTTTCGGTGAGCGGCAAGGCGGGGAAGATCGCCTATACGCTGAGCCTCGCCAATAACAGCTTCCGCAACGGCAATGCCGGGACCGAGCGTGTGCTCGATGCCGCAGGCAATGTCACCGACCGGCGCTATGAGGAGCTGTATGTCAATGGCGACGAACCCCGGATCGCGGCGGGCATCAAATATACCGGCGATACCGGCCAGATCGGCAATCTCAACCTCGCCTATCAACGGCGCTGGGTTCGGATCACCGAGGATTCGGACGGCGAGGTGGTGCGCGACCGCGATTATCTCGAGACCGAGAAGGAAAATAATTACGAGATCGGCGGCGACTATCTGTTTCCCTTGTGGGGCGGCAATCTCAAGCTCATCGGCCTGCGCCGGTTCGAGCACAGCCCGTTCTTCACGCGCATCTTCCTCGATTTCGAGGACCGCCGTCCGCGCGAGGGCAACAGCCTGGCGACCCGGATCGACGAGACCGAGACGATCGCGCGCGCCGAATATGGCTGGAAGGCGGGCAAGGCCGACTGGCAGTTCAGCCTCGAAGGCGCGATCAACAAGCTCGATACCGATGCCGAGCTGAAGCTGCTCGACACGGCGGGCCGGTTCAACCCGGTGCCGCTGCCAGGCTCCGACGCGACGGTCGAGGAAAAGCGCGCCGAGATCGGCCTCAGCTATGGCCGCCCGCTTTCGTCCAACCTGACGCTGCAGACCTCGATCGGCGGCGAATATTCGCAGATCATGCAATCCGGCCCCAACGGCCTGACCCGAAGCTTCATCCGTCCCAAGGGCTTCGTTTCGCTCGCCTGGAAGCCGGTCCAGTCGCTCGACCTGAGCCTGCGCCTGCAGCGCGATGTCGGCCAGCTCAACTTCTTCGATTTCGTCGCCTCGGCCGACCTCGGCGCGGAAAACCAGAATAGCGGCAATCCCGATCTGGTGCCGCAACAGAGCTGGAATATCGACTTTCAGGCGACCAAGAATCTGGGCGCGCTGGGCTCGATCAATGCCAAGGCGTTCGTCAATTTCGTCGAGGATATCGTCGATCAGGTGCCGATCGGCGCGACCGGCGAGGCCCCCGGCAATATCGACAGCGCGACCATCTGGGGCGTTTCGATCGATTCCACCTTCAAGATGGACGTGATCGGCTGGACCGGGGTGCGCTTCGACATCGACTATACGTATCGCAAGTCGAGCCTTCCCGACCCGCTGACCGGCATCAACCGTCGCATCTCGGGCGACCTCATCCATGAATTCAGCGCTGAATTCCGCTATGACATTCCCGGCGGCAACTGGGCGGTGGGCGCGAACTATTTCGACTTTTCACAGGCCGACGAGGTGCGCCTGAGCCAGCTCGCCGAATTCCCGATCGATGGCGGGGACCTGGGCTTCTATGTCGAGAACAAGGATGTGCGAGGGCTCACCGTCCGGCTCGGCCTGTCGAACCTTATCGGCACCAACGAGGCGTTCCGCCGCACCTTCTATGTCGCTCGCCGCGACGGACCGGTGGCGTTTGTTGAGGACCGGGATCGATTCTTCGGCCCCGTGGTCAGGCTCGACATCAACGGCAGCTTCTGATTCCCCATGGTTCATCGGCGATACAGCCAGCCAAAACTAGGCGAAAACCCGTGCGGTGAATCCTTCCCGCCCCCCAGGATTTGCGCTTGGCGCACGGGTGCTTAGCCGATAAGGGTTGCGGCCATGAACAAGGCATTGAAACTGGCTCTGGCAGGCGCGGCAGCGTTGACCGTGCTTTCAGGCTGCGCAGGCGGCAAGGACAAGGTCAACACCAACTATATCGCGCGCGATGTCAGCACGCTGTACATGGCCGCAAAGGACCGGCTCGATCGCGGCCAGAACAAGATCGCCGCCGAGCTGTTCGACGAGGTCGAGCGTCAGCACCCCTATTCGCCCTGGGCCCGCCGTGCGCAGCTGATGAGCGCGTTCAGCTATTATCTTGCCAAGGATCACAACAAGTCGATCCAGTCGGCGCAGCGTTTCCTGTCGATCCACCCGGGCAACAAGGACGCGCCGTATGCCTATTATCTGATCTCGCTCAACTATTACGAGCAGATCAGCGACGTGACCCGCGATCAGAAGATTACCCAGCAGGCGCTTGCCGCGCTGGGCGAAGTGATGCGCCGCTATCCCAATACCCGCTATGCGTCGGACGCGCGGCTGAAGGTCGATCTGGTGAACGATCACCTGGCCGGCAAGGAAATGGAAATCGGCCGCTATTATCAGCGCGCCTCCAACTGGCTGGCGGCCACGCTGCGCTTTCGCGAAGTCGTCGAAAAGTACCAGACCACCAGCCACACCGCCGAAGCGCTGTACCGGCTGACCGAATGCTATCTGGCGCTGGGCATCCCTGCCGAGGCCAAGAAATCGGCTGCGGTGCTGGGCGCGAACTATCCGGGCTCGGAATGGTACGAACGCGCCTACAAGCTGACCGAAAAGCACAGCGACCTGATCGCCAGCTGATCCCGCCGGTTCCTGCAAGATACACAAAGGCCCCGGAAGCGCTGCTTTCGGGGCCTTTTTCTTACAACTGACCGAACACCCAGCGCAGCACCGATTTCTGCGCGTGCAGCCGGTTTTCGGCTTCATCCCAGACCACCGATTGCGGCCCGTCGATCACGCTGGCCGTCACTTCCTCTTCCCGGTGCGCAGGCAGGCAATGGAGGAACAGCGCGTCCTTCTTCGCCCTGGCCATCAGCGCATCATTGACCTGGAACGGCATCATCGCCTTCAATTTCTCCTCGGCGTGAAGCTGGCCCATCGAAATCCAGGTATCGGTGACGATCACATCGGCACCCGTCGCTGCCTCCTGCGCATCGCGATGGAAGCTGATCGTACCGCCAGCCGTACGCGCTGCTGCCACGAACACCGGGTCGGGATCATAGCCGTCGGGGCAGCCGATGCGCACGGTGAACTTCATCAGCCCTGCGGCCTCGACGATCGAGTTGAGCACGTTGTTGCCATCGCCCAGCCAGGCGACGACCAGACCGGGCAGCGTCTTGCGATGCTCGATGATGGTCAGCAGATCGGCGACGATCTGGCAGGGATGCGACAGGTCGGTCAGACCGTTGATCACGGGAACGGAGGCGAAGTGCGCCATCTCCTCGATCTTGGCATGATCGTCGGTGCGGATCATGATGGCATCGCACATGCGCGAGAGCACGCGCGCTGTATCCGCCACCGTCTCGCCGCGCCCCAGTTGCGTGCTGCCGGCATCGAGGATCAGGCTGGTTCCGCCAAGCTGCCGGATTGCCATGTCGAACGATACGCGGGTGCGGGTGGAATTCTTCTCGAACACCATGGCGAGCGTATGCCCCTCGAGCGGCGCGTCGGGATCGGCCTTGCCCCTCGGCCAGCCGTGCCGCGCCGTCTTTCGGTCGAGCGCGTCGTTGATCATTGCGGCCAGGGCATCGTGCCCGGCATTGGACAGGTTCAGGAAATGACGGGTCATGAATGATCTCCCCCCTCCTCTCTCCTTCGCAGGGAGAGGATACGGAGCCTTGGCAGCATCGCTGCCCAGGCAAAGTTGGAGAGGGGCATGCGGCGTTGCGCCTTCACCCCTCTCCCAGCCCTCTCCCCTGAAGGAGAGAGGGCTAGCCAGGTATCAAGCAGCCTCAGGCAGCGCGAAGTCTCGTGCACCTGCGGACAGGCGCTCGATGAACTCGTCGATATGTGCCTGCTCGATCACCAGCGGCGGCAGGATGCGCACGACATTCTCGCCCGCCGCCACGGTCAGCAGCCCGTGATGATCGCGCAGATGCGCAACGAAAGCGCGGTTTTCCGCCCGGTCCTTGAGCTTGAGGCCCAGCATCAGACCCATGCCGCGGACCGAATCGAAGATCGCATCATGATTGGGGATGAGCTGCTCCAGTGCGCCACGCAGCCGCTCGCCCATATTGCGGACATGCGCCAGGAACTCGGGATTGTCGACCACGTCGAGCACCGCCTCGCCCGCCGCCATGGCCAGCGGATTGCCGCCATAGGTGGAGCCGTGCGTCCCGACGACCATGCCGCGCGCCGCCTTTTCGGTGGCAAGGCATGCGCCCATCGGGAAACCGCCGCCAATGCCCTTGGCGGTCGCCATGATGTCGGGCTCGATCCCGTATTGCTCATAGGCATAGAGCGTTCCGGTGCGCGCGACGCCGCATTGCACCTCGTCCAGCACCAGCATCAGGTCGTGCTCGTCGCACAGTGCGCGCAGGCCTTTCATGAACTCAGGGGAAGCAGGACGCACGCCGCCCTCGCCCTGGACCGGCTCGACCAGGAAGCCTGCGACATCGGGGCCGATCGCAGCCTTGGCGCCTTCCAGATCGTCGAAATCGACATAGCGGAAGCCCGGCAGCAGGGGGGCAAAGCCCTTGTGCATCTTTTCCTGATTGGACGCGCTGATCGTTGCCATCGTGCGACCGTGAAAGGCGTTCCTAAAGGTGATCAGCACGGTGCGGTTGGGATCGCCGCCCTCGGACTGGTGATACGCGCGCGCAGTCTTGATCGCGCATTCGCACGCCTCGGCGCCCGAATTGGTGAAGAACACGGTATCGGCAAAGGTCGAATCGACCAGCCGCTGCGCCAGATGCTCGCCCTGCGGGCTTCCATAGAGGTTGGAGACGTGAATCAGCGTCTCGGCCTGTTTCTGGATGGCTTGCGTCAGGTGCGGGTGGCCGTGGCCCAGCAGGTTGACCGCGATGCCGCTCGCGAAGTCCAGATATCGCTCGCCACGTTCTCCGATCAGGTAACAGCCTTCGCCGCGCACCGGGCGCACGGCGCACCGGGGGTAAACGGGCATCAGCGGCGTGATCGTCATGACAGCCTTGTCCTTCCTTCAAACGGCCCCGAGCATGAAAAACCGCAACCGCCCAACGATCGGCGCAGGAGGCCACTGCACCAAAAGTAAAAAGGCGACCCCGGGAACAGGGCCGCCAGCGTGCGGGCCCCAGCTATAGCGCCCCATCGCCCATGGGGTCAATGATCGCTGCACAAAGGGACTGGCGGCGCGGCAATCGGCTTGCTAAGGGCATGCCCCTTGGCGATGCACCCGTAGCTCAGCTGGATAGAGCGCTGCCCTCCGAAGGCAGAGGTCACAGGTTCGAATCCTGTCGGGTGCGCCAGTTTTTCAATGACTTAGCACAGCTTCACGCACTGCGTATGTAACGAGTATGCAAAACGTGGGTGACGATTCCGTTGAGGCTGCGCACAGCGCCGACCAGAGCGCCCATCGCCCACGGCGATCCCTTTGTGGCTTGGGATAGGAAGCAGCAGCATATTGCGTGGCTGCCATTGGCACGTTTGAACGGACATCGTGCCCTATAGCCCGCCTGAGGGCATGTTGAAGTGGCCGAGGCGCCAACCGGTGGCGCTCCGACACGATCCACTGATGTTTTCAGGTTGAAGCCGATTGGCAGGAACGTGAGACGCTTCCAGTCCAGATGGCTTTGTTGTCATCGGGTGCTGAGGCTGGGTTGGTTCAGGCTGCAATGTCATTGGTTGCCATGACAAGTGGGCCGCGACGTGATCGCCACGGCCCATGGGAAACGTGCCTGAGCACCTTCAGGGTACCGCAGAAGCACCATTGGTGGCCTTTGCCATCCGCTTCATGGCATGACGCCAACGCATGATCTCGGACTGTCGAAGGCTGATCCGCTTCCGAGTTGCCTTGCGCGCTGCGACGATCCTTCCGTATTCTGAGCCAGGAGGCACCCGGCGAGCATTGCGAGGAACTTTCCTGGTTCCATCCAGCCCGCTGATGGCCAGCCAGAATTCACGAGTACCAGCGATGAGCGGCTGAGAAGCAGCCAACCGATACCCCCCCATCCGGTCGTCCTTGCGGGAAAAGTATTTGAAGATATAGTTCCCGTAAGCCCTGCCAGCCTTCCAATATGCTTTTGCATGGACTGCTCGGTCGTTGATCCGCCTTCTTTCCCATTGCCCGACGGTTTTCGCTACAGCCTCCTTTATCATGTCTCTATTGTCGTCTGGGATTGGGGTAAGCCGATCAGAAGCGGCCACACCATGGATATGAAGATACGTCTCCTTACCGTCGTCCTTTGAATGCCCTTCCAGCATGAACAGGAATTCCAGCTTCTCGACACCTGTTACCGCTCGCAGGTTCCTGCGAAGCCTGTTGCGAAGCTCTTCCACGATACCTTTCTCTCCTCTTGCAACAAGCTTTGCTTCCAAGGCTGGGCTGAGGTTTCCCGTGAAGGTAATGCATCCAAGCTCTGCCAGAGGAATGAGTGCCAGTTGCACCTTGCACCACTGGGATAGATTCTCCCAGTTCGGTGGTCTCTTGCCGTTGAACCATGTGATAGGAAGAGATGACCACAAGGGGTGATGACGGTTTATAGTGAAGGGTCGATCCTGTGAGCGGGAGAGGATCGTTCTTTCTCTCGACCTCGGACTGTGGCTTGTCGCTGTCCCCTTTCGTTTATTCCTACTCGTCTGAGTGCTGCGTCCAATGTTCCAATCGTGGAGCATTTTGCGCTGCTGTATATAAAAATGAGCCTTTTCAATGATATGACTGTCGCGCTTACGCCATGATCGCTGCAATTTGCGCCAATGCCTGCCGTACTTTTTTGCCACTTTTTGGTCCTTACCTTCCTTTCCGCGCTAAATCCGATTGCGATTGGAGCCATGCGGCCGACCATGGCCGGCCTTGGAATGCCAGTGCTGTCAGCATTCAGGGTGAGCGGCCTGGGGGCGGCTCGACGAGCGTTGGTGAATCCATTGGTTCACTTCCTCCTCCAACCACCGGGATGCCCTGCCGAGGTGCATCGGTGCCGGGAACTCGTTGCGGGCGACAAGCGCGTAGATGGTAGACTTGCCCATCGCGACACGGTCCATCACGTCGGCCAGCCGTAGCAGGCGCAGCGGCTGCTGAGGCTGACCGCCCAGCTGGGCAGAGGCTCCAAATCCAGGGGTGGCATGCGCATTATCGTTCATACTCAATTCTCCTTCATGATGATGATCTGGCCCAATTGAGGTTCATTGCCGGGCCAGGAAGGCAATGTGATCGTCGAGGCGCTTGATGGTTGCATCCGAAGCCTTCCCGTCGCCGGCGGCTCTCAGATCCTTTTCTGACAGGCTCTCGTTGGCGGAGACGTATCGAAGCTCCCCATGGGCGACCAGGAGGGCGACAAGTGCTGCTCGCGCGCGTTTGCGCGGGTCCTCGATCCCGCTGACGTGCTCCACAACGAATGCGGGCTTGAGCGGCTCGATCGCGAAGCCCTTGCGCGACCCCAGCCAGTCAAGCGCGTCGATCAGGTCGACCGCCACAAAGGCTCTCGACTGGACGGACGACTTGCCCTTGCGGGACGCAGCTTTCTTGTCGGCCTGCAGGGTGCGTATGCGGTTTTTCGGACCCACAAGGTTTCGCAGCGAGCGCTCGTTCATGCTGCCCAGCAATGCGAGATCTGCAGGCCGCAAATTCATCAAGCCAGCGTGTCCGCTCAGGGCATCGCTGATGTCCTCGGCAAGGCGATGCCATGCGGATGCCAGCTCGAACAGGCGCCGGAGGCAACCTGACCTGACGCTGGTGCCATCGTAAGCACCCAGCGCGATATGGGGAATGGTCGCCAGGAACATCTCCAGATGGACGAGCATTTCCAACCCGATATCATCGGTGTTGATCGTGCCGGGCGAGGAGGACATCCGCCGCTCGTCCAGCATGCGGTGCAGGCCTGCGATCCGGTGCCAGACATGATGACGATCGAGATCGATCGCCTGAAGGGTGCTGGTGCCGAGATATTCGTCGCTCGGCAGGCAGTCGACCGTGCGGCCCAGATACAGCGTAGCCAGCTCGGCTCCGAGGCCATTCTCGCCGTGCAGCACGAAGAGCGTCTCGGCATTGACGACGAGGGCATTCCGAAAGGCGGTTTTCAGGTCGAACAGGGAAGGTATGTCCATTGCGATTCTCCGTGATATGTAAGTCTACATATCACGGAGAGCATTAAATGCAAGAGAAATATGATATGTGATCATACATCTTTTTGATGTGCATCAGGTGGCAGTCATTCGTTGCCACCCAATTTTGGATCTGACCTGAAACAGATCGCGCACCGGCAACACCGACCCGATGGGTATGCGATCACCCCCAGCCCCTGTCCCACCGTTATGCGGGCGCGGCGTTCAAGCGCGCCCGATCACGCGTCGCGGTACGTCCTGATGCCAGCTAGGACAGCTTGATTGTGGACGGGCCCATTTTGGATGTGAATGGCGCTGACAAAGCGCTGGGCTTCATGCATTGATGGATGCTGGCTTTTCCGTTGAGTGTGCGAGTTGTCATGAACGTTTTCGAACTCGATGCTGATCTGATCGCCAGCTATGGTGAATACTGCTCCCGCCGCCCTCTCCTCGCCGCCTATGACGAACTGACGATCCAAGGCCTGCGCCCCCGGACCGAGGGCTATCGGTGATCATCGCCGAGCGGCAGAGCCTGCGCGGCCCCGCGCTGCGCCCTAGGGGGCCGAGAGTGGCCGCAGGCGATATCGCGCGGCTCGCGGGGCATGCTTCCCCGGCTTATGACGGCGCGGCGCTGGCCCGCGCGGTGCGATTGTTCGGCGGCAACGAGCGGATGCTCTCTACCCCGCTCAACGCCCTGCCGCCGCCCTCGCCCACGCAGGGGCGCGCCGCGCTGTCGCGGCTGTTCGGGCTCGACCGCCCCGGCCATTGTTTCACCATGGAGCCGCACCGCTGGAGCGTGTTCCACGAACCGCAGATTACCGGCGGGCTGGTGCATTTCCTCTCCGACGGCCCCGCCGCGCGCTGCCAGGCGCGGACGCTCGCCCTGCTCCGCGCCGCCTTTCGCTGTGCCGGGCGCTCGTGCGAACGGCTGGAGCGCCAGGACATCGCCCATGCGCTCGCCGAGGCAGAACTGCGGCTCGATAACGGCGCGCGGATCGACATTCTGGTCGAGCTGGGCTTTGACGACGGCAGCTGCGCGGGCGCGGTGATCGAGGCGAAATTCGGCGCGGATCTGAGCGCCAACCAATTGCAGTGCTATCAACATCATTCTGAGGAGCGCGCGGGCTGGTGCCCGGAAGATACCGTGCTGCTGGTCATCGCCCCGCATCCGCGCGATCTCTGCGCGAAGGTGCTGGCGGACAATTCGGAATGGACGGTGCAGAGCTGGTGGACGCTGCTCGACGCATTCGAGCGCGAATTGTCGCCTGCCGACGATTGCGAGGACTTCGCCCGGTTCCGCCGGACGATCTGGGAAAGGGCCTATCGATGACCGACACTGCCGATCGTTTCGTGTTCCGCGAAAGTGTGCTCAGCTATCTGGAAAAGCCCGAGATACGCCACGCGGTCAACCTGCTGCTCGACCGCAAGATCGGCTATCTGCCGCAGGTGTTCGACCACGGCCAGATCACCGATTTCTACACCGCCTGCCTCGCTGCGCGGCAGACGCAGATCGAGTTCGTGATGGACATGGCGGACCTCTGGCACCGCATCTGGCGCGCCCCGAAGGGCTGGACCCCGGTCCCGCTCGACCCGGCGGATGAAGATCTCAACCTCGATCCCGTGGTTCGCTGGGATGAGCAGTATTTTCAGTGCGATTTCGAGCTTAAGTCCAAGGGAATGCGCGCCAGCTTGTGGTTATGGCTCACCGACCTTTCAGAGGTTGAGCTTGGTGTCGACGTGATGGAGGGTGACATCACGGTGCTCAGAAAAGGCGGACTACCGTCACCCTGGAAATGGGAAGATGAGCAGTTCTCTTGGGAGGACAAGACCATCCGCTACGCCAACGGTCTCGACCTCGCCCCCTTCCGCGCCGCAGCCGAGGCAGCACTGGAGCGCATCGAGCGGCTGTGAGGATGCAGGGACCAGTTGCTCTCCAAGGTGCGCCTGACTGTCGAGAGCTTGAGGACTTTGACTCATATTGTTGTGGCCAGCCGAGTGAGACTGTTATTGATTTGTTGGGATATCCCGCTTATCTGAAACGCAATCGCACCCGCCCGGCCTCTGTCCGCAAGGATATGCACACTGGGCGGGTCTTTTGTTTTCAGCTGCCCCGACCTGCAAGAGCGGCAGAGGAACCCATAGCTTCACCATATTGGACGCACACCGGTTCAGCACGGATTGTGAGATGCCGCGCGAGCATTGTTGGGTCCTGACCACATGAGGCAAGTGCGGCTGAATCTGGCGCACCATCGCAAACTCGCATGAGATAGACCCTTTTCGGCTTCAACCGGACAGCGGGCGACTGATCTCAGACATCAAAGGGGATATGCGGGTTAGGAGCAGTACGGCTGATTGGCTGCATCAGGATGGAACCTGCTGCGCGGTTCTAGGACTTCTCGCTAGACGCGCTAGCCTAACTACAGGGCAGCCGACAAGTTCCACTGGAAGTTCACAAATTGACTTTTGAATAGTCTCATCTTAGAAAATATTTCCTACGTATAAACTGCAGATCCCACCCGCAATCGATTTATTAATCGTCTATACACACCTCACCAACAACAATCGTGAGGTATAAATGAAAACCAAGCTTTTTCGCGTCCATCATATCATGGGTAATCTGTGCATCTTCGCTATCTCTAATCATAAAGCCGCTGAACTTTTTGTATCGGAGTGGCAATATCGATTCGGAGATGCTCCCGGTTCATTTTCGATAGAGGATCTCGTCAGGTTCAAGATTGAAGGCGACTTCTCTCGGCACACGCGCAACGTCATGAGGAGCGGAGCTGAAGGGATTGGCTTCTATTCCGAAGGCGCTGGCTGGACCGTCTACCACATAGGCGAGAAGAGAGACGATTCACCTATAAGGATCTGATGAGAATGTAGCGGATGCTCACCGATCAAGGCATTGGTCGGTGAGCATTTTGCCCTAACACTGTTAGGTCAGGGTGTTTCGGAGCAATTACTAAGTACCCAGAAACATTGAAGAAAATCACTCGAAATCCCGTGCGTTGCCCAAAAACACCATTCTGGTGGTCGGATTCGTATAGGATACGTAAGGTTTGATTTCGTTTGTAAATTCAGACCCAAGCCATTTTCGCTCCGCAACACGCTCATTCATCTAAAGCTGGACGATAGTTGACAACGAGGCAGGAACCATCCGGTTCGGAGCATTCTTCGACTGCGGCTACACCGGCAATCGCCTCCTTGAGAATCTGCGACTGCTCGATTTGCGTCGCCTGATCTGGAGATGCTTCCACGAGTGCCCTGGGCGCAGGCTCGATAGTCAAAGTACCGTTCCGGAAAGTGATGACGTAATTGTCTGAAACGCCCAGTGAACCGCTGCCAATGGCATATTGCCCCGGCGCTTCACCTGGGCTGCGCTGAGCCGAGCCCGTTACAGCATCCCCTGCAGCAAGTGAGCCTTCTACTGTGAACCCGAAAACCGGATCGGAATCGCCCTCCCGCTTGCGCGCATCGCCGATTGCAATGGTTATGGCACGGCGAAGAATATCGGCCAAGACACTGCCCGGCACCGTCAGGCTGTAATTGGCTGCATCCAGTCCGGTCAGCACCGTGCCGGATATGTTGACGCGCTTGCCGGCACCGGCATTCGGATCGACAAAAGCAAAGCTGGTTCCGGTGGTTGCGACCTGATCTCCAGCCAGGACACCCGACAAGGTCACACTGCCCGTTGTCGCCGTGGTCCCATCATAGGTCTTGCTGGCAGCGGTCACGGTAGCCGTGATCGCGCGACGCAGGATCGATGCCATGGCTGTTGCCGGCAATGAAAGCATATAGTTTCCGGCATCGGCCCCTGACAGCGTGACGCCCGAGATCGAGACCGATTTGCCTATGCCTGCGTTCTTGTCGGCAAAGGCGAAAGTCCCGCCTGCTGCATTGACCTGATCACCCGCCAGTACCCCGGACAAGGCAATTGTCCCATTGGCTCCGGTGGTGCCGTCATATGTCTTGTCGGCAATGACGACGCTGCCCGTTAGCGCACGCGGCGTGATGGATGCGAACGCGCTGGCTGGAAAACTGATCGTGTAGTTGGCCGCATCCGACCCGGAGAGCGTGAACCCGGCCACCGACACCGACTTGTTCGCACCCGCGTTCTTGGTGTCGAACGTGAACTGCCCGCCTGTTGCTGCCACATTGTCGCCTGCAACAACGCCGTTGAGCGTCGCCCTGCCGGTTGCTGCTGTCGTCGCATCATAGACCTTGTCGTCGACCCGCACGGTCGCTGTCAGCTGCCTTCTGGCGATATCGGCTAGCACGAAGGCCGGGACGGTGACGTCGTAGTTCCCGGCATCGGCACCGCGCAAAACGACATCGGCGATGGTCACCCTCTTGCCGCTGCCGGCATTCTTGTCCGCAAAGGCAAAACTGGCAGAGGCCGACACCTCATCGCCTGCAACGATGTCAGCCAGACCGATCGAGCCTGTTGCGCTGGTCGTGCCATCATAGGTCTTGCCATTGATGGTAACGGTCCCGGCGATCGCACGCCGCAGGATATCGCCGAACACCGATGCAGGGATGGAAAGACTGTAGTTGCCAGCGTCGCTGCCAGTCAGGGTCACGCCGGACACGGTCACGACTTTGCGCGACCCGGCATTCTTGTCAGCAAAGACAAAGCGCTCGCCTGTCACGCCGACCTGGTCACCAGCGATGAGACCTGCCAGCGTTATCCTGCCTGTCGCGCTGGTGGTACCATCGTAGGTGCGCGGATTGATCGCCACCTCGGCCTGCAACAGCCGCTGCAGAATGGTCGCTGTTACCGTTTCCGGCAGAACCAGCGTGTAGTTGGAGGCATCGGCACCGCTGAGCGACACACCGGACACTGATACGCGCTTTCCAGTCCCGGCTGCCTTGTCCGCAAACTGGAAGCTGCCGCCACTGGCCTGGACGGCATCGCCAGCCACCACACCGTTCAGGCTGATGCTTCCCGTTGCCTGGGTGGTGCCATCGTAGGTCTTGTTGTTCACCGAAACATTGGCGACCAGGGCCTTTTGCAGAATGCTGGCGACAGCGGAGCTCGGCAGGCTGAGCGTGTAGTTTCCGGCGTCGCCGCCGGTCAGCGTGGCTCCCGAGACGCTGACAGTCCTGTTTCTGCCCGCGTTCTTGTCCGCAAACGCGAAGGCCGCCGCTGCACTGACGCTGTCTCCGGCGAGGACGCCCGAAAGCGCGATCCGGCCGGTTGCCGCCGTCGTGCCGTCATATGTCTTGTCATCTACCGACACCGTTCCGGTTATCGCCCGTCGAAGAATGTCGGCGAAGGCTGTTGCCGTCAAAGTGAAGGTATAATTGCCCGCATCGCTGCCGGAGATCTCGAAGCCCGAGCCCGTGACCTGCTTGCCCGTGCCAGCATTCTTGTCCGCAAAGGCATAGCTGCCGCCAGATGCCCGGACATCGTCACCAGCGATGACATTGCTGAGTCCGGTGACCCTGCCCGTAGCGGCTGCGACGCCATCATAGGTCTTGCCATCGGCAGCGATCAGGATCGCCGCAGCACGACGCAGAATGGTGGCCGTTACCGACTCCGGCAGAACGAGCGTGTAGTTGCCAGCATCGTCGCCGACCAGCCTGAGGCCCGTGACCGATACCGGCTTTCCGGTGCCTGCATCCTTCGAGGCGAATGCGAAGCTGCCTTCGGTAGCCGCAACACTATCTCCCGCAACGATGCCGCCCAGGCTTACCGTGCCACGCGCGGCGGTGGTGCCGTCATAGGTCTTGTCATCGACCCGCACGGTTGCCGAGAGCGATTTGGGGGTCACGTTGGCAAGCAGCCCCGTGGGGATCGTGAGGACATAATTGCCGGCATCGGTACCGCTGAGGACAATGCCGCTGACCGAAACCGGCTTGGCACTGCCGACGTTCTTGTTGGCAAAACTGAAAGTGCCACCCGAGGCAGCCACCTGGTCGCCCGCAATCACGCCCTGCAAGCCCGTCACGGCGCCGGTTGCACTGACCGTCCCGTCATAGACCTTGCTGTTGACCTGGACGAGCGCAGTGATCGACCGTGCGAGGATATCGGCCACCGCCGTGACCGGGCCTGACAACACATAGCTGCCTGCGTCTGCACCTTGCAGCTGAACGCCATTGGCCGTTACCATGACGCCGGATCCGGCATTGCGCGAGGCGAACTGGAAGCCCTGTACCGAGGCCGTCACCGCATCGCCAGCGACCAGATTGGTGATCCCTGTGATGCGGCCCGTCGCAGTCGTTGTGCCATCATAGGTCTTGCTGTCTGCGGCAACCGTCACGCCCGCCGCGCGGCGCAATATCGTTCCGGTCGCGTCAGCCACCGCGCCTAATGTGTAATTGCCGGCGTCCGTGCCTGCCAACTGCGCTCCCGATACGGCAACGACCTTGGCTTCGCCGGCATTCCGATCGAGGAATCTGAATACAGCCCCGTTGACGGTCACATTGTCGCCCGCCACCACGCCGGCAAGGTTGACCCGGCCCGTGGCGTTGGTCGTGCCGTCATAGGTCTTGGTATCGACCAGCGCCGCAGCTGTGAGCGCCTTGCGCAGAATGGATGCCGTGCCGCTGGTGATCGTGCCGATCGCATAGTTCTGGGCCGCAGCGCCCGAAAGCGTGACGCCGCTGGCCGTCACCGCCTTTGTGCCTGCATTGCGGTCGGCAAAGCTCAGCGTTCCGCTCGCCGATACGGCATCGTCGAAGAGTATGCCCGTCAGGCCAAAGCTGCCGCTGGCCGCCGTGGTTCCGTCATAGGTCTTGTCCCTTGCGAGGACGACAAGGTCGAGAGGCTTTGGCGTCACCTGCAAAAGGCCGACGCGAAGTTCGAGCGAATAGCCGTTCAAGGCAATGATGCTCTGAGGATCAACCGTAATCGAATAGAATGGTGCCGGGGCCGGGATCACCTGAGCGCGTTCGCCGAACCCTACGGATTGCAGCATGGGGATGCCTCGATATGCGGTCGCTGCCGTATCTCCCAGAAAAGCACCGGGCACACCTGGCTGAATACCGGTGATGGTCACCGGCACTGCTCCAGGATTGACGGTCTGGCCATAGACCTTCGTCACATTTCCTGGGGTGACTGTCAGCACTGGACGCATGGCGAAAACATAGCGGTTGGTGATCAGGTTGGCGGCGGGAAGCGTGACCCGCGTCGCGCCCCATACAGCCGTCTGCCCGCTGTCGAGCCCGTTGAAATTGTTGCCCGTCGGTGCGTTCAGATAGATCGCCCACTTGCCGCCGGTGCCGGTGACCAGCGCATTGGGGCCGAACCGGTTGTCCAGCGTCGCGGCCTGCAGCTCGATATTGCTGGCACGCAGCTGGCTCGCCAGAGTCAGCGTCCCCCCTGAGACGATCGTTGCACCGCCAAGATACTGCCCCGTGCTCTGCACATCCAGGCCGCCAGCCGTTCGGATGTCGAGAAGACCGTTGGTGAGCAGCGGATTGGCCCCGACATTGCCGATAAAGGCAAAGCGATTGTTCGCAACCTGGTTGAAGCGCAGCTGCGACGCGCTGTTGGCATTGGTCAACCTCAGTTCTGCATCTGCCCCGGTCAGAAGATTGGCACCCAGCAGATCGTAAACTGCAAGGCCACCATTGCTTCGCAGATCGATCTTGTTGGCGGTGAGCGACCCACCCTGCTGATCGATGCGATTGGTGGTGATACCGAAAGCGTTGATGGTGTTGGCACCACGAAGCGTCAGGCTGCCGACCGCCGATTCTGTCGAGCGAATCGTCTGAATCGAGCTATTCTCGATCGTGCCACTGGATGCATTGAGGATCAGGGTGCCGTTTAGGCTGATATCCCGAATGATCGCTTCGCCACCCGTGCGGACGTTGAAAATGCTGCCTGCTGCGCGGAATGTCGGGGAAAGGGCACTTCCAGCAAAACTTGCAGCAGAAACGATATATCGGCCACCCGTAATGATCGGACGAAGGTTGGACGTAAAGCTACCAGCCGCCTCTACCGAGGCCTCAGACCCTTCCAGCCCACCGATAGCGATACTTCCGCGGCTCGATATGAGAGTAATCGGGAATGAGCTTGATCCAGTCGCTGTGGAACGGTTAATCAAGGTGCCGTTGACAGAAATATTGCCGTTTTGGCTTAACAGGAATATCAATCCGCCCTCGCCCAAGGTGGTGATGTTTCGGGTCGATATTCCGTTTCCACCCGAGATGACCGGGCCAAAGGTTACCGTTAGATTATCCGTCAATTGAATGGATGCATTCGGGGCACTAATGCTAAACGTGCCAAATGTTCCAGGTGTTGGCCCAACGACCAGAGCGCCGGTGCCGACTGAAGTAAAGCCGAATGATTCCACGTCGAGTTGCGTGATGGAACTGACAGTGCTGGCACCCCCTCCAAAAAAGGAAGCAATTGAGCCGCTGACCGCAAGTGAATTCGACTGGCTGACGCCTTGGACAATCGGGCTGTCACCACCACCGGTATAACCGCGAATCTGGCTTCGAAACCATCCCGCTCCCAGCGTGCCAGGCGCAGTGACCCCGCCGCCGCTGTTCGAGAGCAGAATGCCGCCCTGCCCATCGCTCGCCGCGCCATTAGCGATCAGGTTGCCGTCGAACTTGATCAGGCCGACGACATTCACGCGGTCCATCGCCACGGCATAGATCTGCTTGGCGGTGACGTTGCCGCTGATCGTGATCGGATCGCCGAGCGCGGTTGACGAAATCTCGCTCTGGCCATTGGCGACGAACCGGAACAAATCGAGATCGTCGGTCCGCGCAGGCATGAACTGCAGGGTCACGTCGCGCCCAGAACCCAGGATGGCCTGGCCGCCTGCGGTAACGGTCGACCCCCTGGCAATGTCGATCTGCCGCGTGACCAGCGCGATCGAGCCAGTGCTGGCCAGCTGCGCGCCGCTCAGCGTCCTGATCTTGCTGGTATGGCCGATCGGTGCCGACAGGGTGAAGCGATTGTCGCCGTCGAGGAAATCGGCATCTGTGACATCGAGCGTGGACGCGACGAGTCCTCCGACGTTCACCCGCGCATTGCTTCCGAAGGTTATGCCCTGCGCATTGACGATCCAGACGCGCCCATTGGCCGTAATCGATCCGTCGATGACCGATTCCCGGCCGGAAATGTCGCGGTTGAGCAGCATCGCGCTGGCCGAAGGCTGCGTGATGCTGAGCTGCTCGCCATTGTTCAGATTAAAACCCGACCAGTTAATGATCGCCTTGTCGCTGGCCTGGCTGACGGTTGTCCGGCTGCCCGATTGCGTGATCGTGACGTTCCCGGACGCGACCGAACCACTGCCGGGCGCGGCAAAGGCAGGGGAAGTCGCGACGGATGCGCAGATCAGTGCGGAACAGACAAGAAGGCGGCGACGGATAGTGCGAGCAGTCATCGAACAGCTCCTTGAATCAGAGGAAAGTTGCAGACAGCGTCACCAGGACGCGATCATCGGCGCGAGGGCCACCGGGGAAGGCCGGATCCAGGGGGTGGGCATAGGTCAGCCCGAAATCGAGGTGATTCATGATATTGCCGCGAAGCCCGCCACCGACCGAGCGGAGTGTGTCGGAATAGCCGCGAGGACCGAGGTTGGTGACCCGAGCTGCATCGAAGAACACGAACGGAGCAACTATGCCTTGGGTGCGAACAATGGGCCCGAATTCAACCTCAAGCGCCAGCGCCGCGCCCCGATCTCCAGGCGCTGCATTCGGATCGTATCCACGTCCGATCGACAGGTTGCCGATGCCCATCTGTTCATAGGTGACGAGGGCACTGCTCGTATACTGGGCGAACCCGTTGGCGATAAAGCTGACGTTCCGTGCGGGGCTGTACCTGCCCCCCAGATTGGCGCGCACCACCATGGCCTGCGGATCGGCGAATGGCCGGGTCAGGTCAAATGACCCCTGCTCGGTCGCGCCGAGAACATCCAGACCCTGCCGCAGTTCGATAGAAGCCGACAGCGAGGCCGGATCGTCTCCATAGCGCGAGGATACATTGCCCGATGCGCGCACATAGGCAATGCGAGCCTGCTCGCGGCTGAGCGGCAGTGTCTGGAAGACGCGCGTGCGCTGATCGACCAGGTCAAGCCCGCCGACAAGACTGAGATTGCGCCTGCGATGCCTGACCAGGGGATAGGCAAGCTCGATATTGCCGACCAGCGACCGGCTGCGCAGATCAAGCGGCGCAAGCACATCGCCTGGTCGCCCGATGGCATAAGTGAAAGAGCCTCTCGCAGTTAGCCCTTCGGCTCCGATTCGATACTCCTGACCGATCTGGTAGACCTGCAGCTCGCGGAAGTCCGCGCTGGTCGAAGCAAGCAGGGTCGTTCGGTCGCCATGGCCAGTGAGGCCGTCGATGGAAAGCCGGGCTATACCGGAAATGCGCCCCTGCGTGCGGCTGTTGAAATTCTGGCCACCCAGCGAGAGGGTCACTGGCTTGCGATCCACGGCAACTTCCAGAACGAGGCCGCCCCGTGTCGAACCCGCCCGAATGGTCGGCACAAGCACCACACCGGGGATGTCGGCCGCGAGCAGCAGGTACCGCTGGATGACATTCAGATCGATGCGTTCGGCTTCGGTGACCGGCTCCAGCGTCTTTCGCACCAGCGCGGTGGCGGGCGCCGATCCCGTCACCCTTACCTCCTCGAAGCGACCAGGCACAACTTCGAGCCGAACCGTGCCGTCGACAATCTTCTGCTCGGGAATTTCGACGCGGGCCAGAAGGTTGCGCGCCAGCAGCAGCCGCGCCACGTCATCGCGGATCGTGCAGAGTTCGGCTACCGAGATCGACTGGCCAATACGGGCAGCCCATGCCTCACTTGCAATTCCCTCCCATTCGGGCGGCAAACCCGAGAGGTCGACTGTCCGTAGCGTGAAGCTGAGATCGGAACCGAGGAACGGGCAAGGGCCACCGGGCAATTGCTCGAACAATCCGGAGGGATCGCGCGGTGCGAGAGCTGGCGCCAGCGTCTGTCCCGGCTGCAACTCCTGACGACTTGGAAGTGCAGGCGCGACTTGGGCGGCCACAGGATGGGCTGCCAGCAAACATACAATCAATCCGAAGGAAATATTGCGCAAAATCAAACCCCCTGCCCACCTGTATCACCCAAGCGCATGGCCTAAGCCTCTGATCATCGACGGAGCAAGAGGAATTTTACTTATTCAACAGATAGTTACAGCCATATTGAATGTATTTACGCGAAGCGCTCGGGAGGACCTGGATTTTTGCTGCCCGCTCGCGATCTGGTTTGCCTACAGCGTTAGCGAGCGACGACATCGCGAGATACAACAGTTTCACATGTCGTGCCGCGACCTGTCACACGAGCAGGTGGCCGGTAGCGCACGACGATGCTCCAGACATTAGAACCACCAGATAGGGTGACTCATGCCCCAGTGCAGTCGTTATCAACGAGGCTGCGACCGTCTGCTGCCGACCCAGGTATCGCCGTTCTTTTGGTGATGCAGATGTCCGGATCTGACAGCAGCTACTGACCGGGCATCATGAAGCCGCCGGTCGGCGGCCGATCCACAGTCGGATTATGTCTCCGGGTGCCACGGGTTGTCATTTTAGACTTTAGTTCACCCCAACGTGGACAGTTCCAAGTTGTCTTAAGCAAACACGGCTGCAACATCGGGGTCGGCGAGCGCCCCGCTGAGCCGCACAATGTCGCCGCCGTTGAAGCCATCGGCCTGTAGTCGCTTCTTAATACGCTTCAGCAGAAGCTTGCCAACCGCCTTCTCTACCGGAATCTGGTGCCCATTTATCAGTTCGTCAATGTCCGGGCAGGCCTCGGGATCCTTTTTGTATAGAGTCCGCTTTATTTCCCCACGTTTGTTGATGAACGCGGTAACGAACTCGATCATATTTTCATGTAGGACATTTTCCACGAGCGCTTGCGCTTCGACTGGATCACTGGCCATCACCTCTGCAACGTGGTTGGGACGTGTAAAGTAGGATTCAATATCAGAACCCTGCGTGATCAGGAGCCGCATGTTGGGTGCTTTGTCGAGTTCGAACTGAGCTCGAAGGCGCTCAACCTCGTCATCGCTCATGAAGTCCCGGTCGCGATGGACGACCGTGATTACGCCTGGCCTAACCCGTTCAGCAAAGGCCGCCATCAGTTTGGCCGCGTCCACCTTGCTGCTAGCTTGGTAGCTAAACACGAGCGTTTCTTCGCGAGGTATGCCGTTCGCCTCTAGGACTATCGATAGCGGATTGGTGTCTCTGTCCTCCGACCACACGAGGTACTTGTAATTGCCGGCGAGGAATCGCTCTCCCTTGTCGAGCGCGCCAAGGTCCATCAAGACGGCGATATCAGACCAACCCTGCTGCGGTGTTGCCGCACCGTTCTTTACCCAGAAAAGCTTGGCGTCTTCGATTTCGCTGAGTGCGTCGAGAAGGTGTCGAGAATGAGTGGCGAGGATGATCTTGGTGTCGGTTGTGCCGGCGATCATCGCCAAGGTATCAGCCAAGAGTCGCTGGTTGCTGGGGTGTAAGTGGGCGTCTGGCTCGTCCAAGAGTAGCACCTTGGGTTCGTAGTTGGCCACGTACGCGATGAGCTGGATCGCCTGCAGGAGGCCAGTTCCGACGAGGTCAAGTGCTCGGGTGCCGGCGTTTTCACGAGTGACCGTCGATCTGATCCAGAGGTCGGCGGTTTCATGAAACTGCGTGTCGACGCGAACGCCTGGAAACACACGGTCTATGTATCCGTCAAAGCGGTCCTTCCGGACCTGGCTGCGCTCGATCCTCAGCAAGACATTACGAAGGTAAAGGTTGGCGTCGCCACGGGCGATGCCGTTGCTTACTACCGCGTCGGATCGATACTCCTCGCGTATCGTGATCCCGGCCAACCCGGGGACGTAAATCGAGAAAAATCCGCTCGGATCGCTAATGGATTGGAGCAGCGGCCCTCCGTTGCTTACCGCAGAGACTACACCGTTTCGTCCGCGCTGAAGCGCAACGGCGGCGTAGTCTTCACCTCCATCGCCTTCACCGAACCTCTGATAGCGAAAGTCGATGCTGGTGCCCTCGGTCAGCCGACGGCCGTGGTGCAGGTCAAGAAAATCGTCCGTGGGGCAGTAGCGCAGGCGTTCAGGCGGAAACTGCTGAACACCGGCCTCACGCCGGGCTTGCGCCAGCGCAATGAACCGCCCCGGGATTGTCGGAGGCTCCAACTCCTGAGAAGGTGGAGCCCTTATGAGCAAGACAACGAACAAGTTTTCACCCGAGGTTCGTGC
>NZ_QJJM01000008.1 GCF_003201955.1 Blastomonas natatoria | reverse complement strand
CACCGAGATCGAAATCGCGCGGGGTGGGGCATGCCCCACCCCGCGCGATCACCTCAATCTACACCAGAAATTACACCACGAGCGCGGACGCTAACCATATCATGGGGTCAAGTTTCTTGGCGTTTGTAACGCCTGCCCCATGGCTGACTCTCCGAACACGATGCCACACCAATCTGTTGGAGCTGGCGGCCAGGCATGGCGTCGATCCCATGACGAAGATCGATCCCCTGCCTCTCATGGTTGTCTGGCTGGTGCCATCAAGCTCCCGCCCGCGCCGTTTCCGGCTTGGGCCAATCCGTTGCAGGCCCTGCCCTCAACTCCCAAGCCAGGCGCTGATGCGCGAAAGGGCCTTGGCTTCTGCGAGCTTTTCTTCGGTGCGCATATTGGCGATCAGGTCGGGGAGACGCTGCTGCAGCAGCCGACGCCACAAGATCGGATAGCACATGACGATGGCCAGCGAATTGGGCGAGCTGGGGAATTGCTTGGCAAGCTCCGACGGCGCAGGAAATGCCTTGGAGAGGACGAACGACAATTTGCCCGCCAGCGTTGGCCGTGCCTGAACGCTCTCCAGAATCGCGACATCGTTTCTCGCTGCGAAGCTTCGCAACAGCATGTCTGCCGCCTGGAGGACCACATACTCGTCAACCTCTGCAAGTGGCAGCAGATCCTCCGGCTGGGCTTCGATCGAGCCCGGCCATTGCTGTTGCAGCAACCGCAGCATCAACGCCACGCCGCGGGTAACGCTCTGCTCCGCCGCATCGGCCCACACCATTTTCCAATCGATGCAATGCGTGGCCAGCAGCCAGTGCAGATCGGTCAGGATCAGGGGGCCGATATTGAACTGATGCTCATAGACCGCATGGACGCACAGATGCACCAGCATGTCTTCGGGCGTGGGAAACCGCATATCATGAACGGCAACGCGGCTGGGCTGCGCACGCGCCAGGACGGCCCGCGCGCGCAATGTCCGATGTTCATCGGAATAGCGCGTGCTCTCCGTCAACTGCAGGTGCAGTTCCACCGCCGTACCGCCATCGGGCGCAATCAGGCGCGGAAGGTGCTTTGACGTTTCCAGATATGCCTCGATATGCCCGGGATAATGCGGATCGCGCGCAAACCCGGCTGCTTGCAGCCGATCATAGGCGGCGATGGCTTCGCTTCTTTCCACAAGTACATCGATATCGCGCAGCGGGCGCAGGCCGGGCTCGGGATAGGCAAATTCGGCGAGATAGGCGCCCTTCAGGAAAACATGGGCAATGCGCGCGTCCTCCAGCGTCTGGTGGACGCGAACCATATCGCCCTTCGCAGCCAGTGCCCGCAAGGCCATGCTACGGCGCACCGGCAGCAGGCAGTCGCGCTGCTCGGGGGATACGAACTCCAGCAGACCCGCGCTCTTGAGCGCATGATGCAGATATGGAAGGAAGCGATGTTCCTGCCCCCAATCGAAAATCTGGGCCCAGTCTGCTCCCGCAAGGGCCCGCACCTCTTTAGCGCTCAACGATCCGGGCCGGCAGATGAGAGCAAGCGCAAGCGCCTTCAATGTCGTGCGTTCCATCATCATCCTGTCTGGGCCAGTTGGTCGCTGACCTGAGCCCATGGACCGGCAGCAGCGAGCCGCCCCTCTAGCATCACAAGGACCTGATCAGCAATTACCGCCGCCGCTGGCGTGTGCCCGATCAGCACGACTGTGGTGCTTCCGCGCAGGGCAGCAACCGCTTCCAGAATGCGCGCGGAGTTAGCGGCATCGAGGGCGCTGGTAGCCTCGTCCAGGATGAGCAACACGGGTTGCTGCAACAATGCCCGGGCCAGCGCAATCCGCTGCCGCTCACCGCCAGACAGGCCTGCGCCAGCTTGACCGATCTGCGTATCCAGACCTTCAGGAAGATCCAGAACGAAGTCCGCAGAGGCCTGGCGAAGTGCCAGGACAAGGCTGGCCTCATCGGCGCCTGGCCTCGCCCAGAAAAGGTTTTCGCGGATCGTGCCCGGAAACAGGAATATCTCCTGCGGCATGTAAGCGATCGTGCGCATCCAGCCTTGCCGATCGGCTCCCGACACCGGCTTTCCGTCAACCAGCAGCTGGCCGGCATCCGGGGTGATCAGGCCGATGATGATGTCGGCCAGGCTGCTCTTGCCTGCGCCCGACGGGCCCATGATTGCCGTGATCTTTCCTGCCTCAATCGTCACGCTGACAGCTTCAAGGGCCGGTCGGTCACGGCCGGGATAGGCGAGAGTGACGTCGAGAAGCTCGATGGCCTGGGCAAGCTGAACCGGTCGAGGCTCGCTGGTGACGTCCGCTTGCCGGGCAGCGCGGCTGGCCGCGAGGAAATCCGATACCTCGGCAAAGGCAGGCAGCATGTTGATGCACCTGCTCCCCTGCTGCTGCGCGTTCATCAGCAAGGGCATCAGCCTCGCAAACACGATTACCAGGGTAAGCAGTTCCGGCAGGGGCACCGCGAGTACCTTGAGGCCCAGATAGACATACAGCGCCAGCAGCGCAGCCCCGCAGACCTGGAACAAGGCACGCGACAGCGAACTGTTGCGCGCAAAGGACAGCTGCGCATCGCGAACCTCGGCAACCGCCTCCTTGACCCTTGAAAGGTGGCGGCGCTCATTCCCCAGCACCTTGGCCAGCTTGATGCTGCCGATGCTGTCCTGCAGAGTCTGGAGCAGGCTCCGGTTGGCGGAAACCTGCAACTGGCCCAACGCATAGGCTTCGCGATTGACCCGTGCGAGTGCCAGAAGGATCACTCCGCTCGAAACCAGCACGACCAGCGTCAGACCAGATGCGATGACCAGCGCAGCGCCGAGATAGGCGAGCGCTGCGGCAACGGCGGCAAGCAGGGCGAGCCCCGACTGGACGCCAAGTCCGACCCGGTTCATTTCGACGAGCATCAGATTGGCCAGATCGGCAGGCCGATGCGGCGCAATCCAGCGCCATTCCGCTGACAGAAGCGCCTCGAAACAGTCCTGCCTGAGGCCATCGGCAAAATCGAACTGCAGCCTTGCAACTGATTGATCACGGGCATACCCCACGACAGACTGGAGGGCGATCAGGCTGACGAATGCGCCGAGCAGACCCTCTGCGGTTGCAGGAATCCCCAGATAGGCCAGCACTGCCACGACGCTGCTTACGACGACATTGTCCGTCAGCGCTCCGCCGATGACGGACAACAGCTGAACCAGCAGCACGATACCGACCCCTTCTGTCGCGCTTGCCGTTATCGTCAGCAGCAGAACGCCGGCAGCACTTCCCGGCGGCACGCGCGCAAGAAATGCTGCAAGGGCAGAAAGCGCCTTCGGCATCAGCGTGTCAGGCTTCGGGGCACGTACATGCCGACCACCGTGAAGGCTGAAAAGCTCTCATTGCCCGTAACCTTCACCGGTCCCGTTGCAACCCAGGCATGGGCTTTGAGACCGCTGGCGAGCGGGTCGCGCGCGACACCGAAAAACAGCGCATAGGGTATGCGGTACAGCCCCAGCAGCGCGCGAGCGGCCAGGGCCTGAGCAAAGCAGTTGGCATCGAATGGGGTATAATTTGCCGCGCAGCGCACTACCTGACCAATGGCCTGCGCACGCCTGCATTGCGCCTCGGTCGCCAATGGGACCCACGCATCTACCCCCGCTGCCACGCCGACAAACCGGCCCAGATGACGGAACGGTACCAGAAGGACCGCAAGACGGGCGATCCCCAGCGCTATCCAGGCGGGGCCCAGCCAGAGTTTCTGGAAACGCGGCCATCCCAAAAATGCGGCCACCTTGCGCGAAAGCCGGAATGTCATGCCCCTTACCTGCCGCCCCTGCCGTGTCTTCGCTCCGGACTGGGTATCTGGAAAACCATGCGAAGGATAGCCAGTCAAAAGGCAGAGGACCCAATTCTTTAAATGCCGTCTGCCATATGCTTCCATGGCTTTGCGATGAGGTGCCGAGCCGGACCGCCTGTCACGCCATTCTTCGCAAGAAAAAGGTCCGCGATACATTCCGGGCGATCTGCAACCGCAACGCTTCATGGAGGAAGCGCGTGGAGATGATGCAGGCTTGGAGCGATCGGCTGGATGCGCTGCTAGAAGGTGAGTTCACACTCCTGCTGGCAGCTTGATCAGCATATCGAGCGAGAATGATTCGCGCACGGCGGGAGGGAGCAGCGGCGGTCACCGCTGGGATGTTCGCAGGCAGAGAGCCATTGGCTGAATGGCGGGTTTTGGGCGGCGAGTTGCGGCAAGCAGCCATCCGATTTGCTACTCGACAGCGGCAGCCCTCTACCCATATCCGGTCGTTCACGATCGCTGGATTTGACGTCCGGTTCCGCCAGAAGCTGCCATTCGGCTTTTTGGAATGAGCCTCGCCTCCGTACATGGCGCGAAGAGGGTGGATTCCCGCCACCCGTTCAATCGCCGCCCCAAAGTCGATCCGCGCGGGGAGGCCGGGAATGGGTGCCAGTGTTGCAACGCATTGCTCCCGTTCAGCTGCGGAAGCCCTGCCGGATCGCATCGCTGCGCGAATTGACTTCGAGCTTGCGGTAGATCGCTTTAACGTGGGTGCCGACTGTGTGGGGTGAAATGCCCAGCATGCGGGCCGCTTCCTTGTAGCTTTTGCCCTCGGCAAAGGCGCGCAGCAGTTCGCTCTCGCGCTGGGTGAGCCGGTCGTCCGCTTGACTTAAAGGTTGAACGGGCGATGAGGGTGCAGGTGAGCGCAGCAGATCGAGAAGATAGACCGCCGCTGCAGGACTGACCGGCGCACCGCCATCCAGCGTGATCGCGATGCCATCGAGGATTTGCTGGGGTGAGCTATCCTTGAGCAGATAGCCGTCAGCACCCGCCGACAAGGCCTTCACCACCGTGTCGCGGTCACCAAAAGAACTGATGATCAGCACTTTGGCCGCACATGCGGCTTTGATTTCAGGCACCAGATCATAGCCATTGCCGTCGGGCAAACCGATATCCATCAGGAACAGATCGGGCGCCAGGCCGATCAGCCCACGGCCGGTGGCAAGATCAGGGGCCATGGCGATCACATCGTGCCCTTCCGCCATTCCCATGATCTTCATGAAATAGCGACGCACCGTCGGCTCGTCCTCAATGATTGCGATGCGAACGGGTGCGGAGGCCGAAGCTGTGGTCATACCGAAGATCTATCAGCCGTGCGCATCCGCGCCCACCCCATGGCGGGGACAAAGATATGGGATGCGTGCATCAGGCAGGCTGGAGCAGAGCAAGCGTGATGCGCGTGCCTTTGCCGGGTTCGGATTGCACCGCATAATCGGCCCCCACCGCCCGTGCTCGGACCCGCATGTTGGCAAGGCCACGGCCCGCATCGCCTGCCTCCGCGCCGCCTGAGCCATTATCGGCAATGGCGATAGCGACCGCGCCATCGGTGGTTGCCGATACCTCGACCGCAATCTCGCTGCCGCCCGAATGTTTGAGCGCGTTGGTGACCGCCTCCTGCATGATCCGGAATATTTGAAGCACATCGCGCGGGCCAAGATCGGGGACATAGAGCGTGGCGGGCTGGCTCCAGCAAAAGGCAAAGCCCGCTGCCTCGATCCGCGGCTGGATGCGCGCACGGAAAGTGGCGAGCGCCGCTTCAAGGGATTCGCCCACCGAATCCATGGAGTCGACCATCAGCCGCATCTCGTCGATCACGCTCTGCAAACCTTCGGCAACCTTGGGCGGATCGGCCTCGCCCAGCCTTGCGCTCAGCATCATCGTCATCAGCTGGCTGCCGAGACCATCGTGCAGGTCGCGCATGATCCGGCGGCGTTCCTCGTCATGGGCTTGCGCCCGAACCAGCGCCTGTTCGCGCAAGCCCGCCTCGGCCAGTTCGGCTTCGCGACGTGTGACCTTCTCCTGAAGCATTGCGTTCAATGCGCTCTGCGACTGGAACAGCCGGAAGTTGCGGGTGAGGAACGCCGCTGTCATCGCCAGCAGCAGGAAGACGGCGGAATTGCCGAGATTGTCGCCGGTCAATTGCAGTTCAGGAAACCATTCAACCGCGGCATCGATCAGCAATGCTGCCGCTATGACCGTCATCAGGGCGCTTTCCAGCAGGCGATCCTCAGCCTGTGTGGCAAAGTGCCAGACGAGCCGTGCAACCACCGCCACCGCTGATGCGCCCAGATACCAGATCCAGATCATCGCAGGCACATCGAACCCTTCGGGCATAGGCACACGATAAATATGCCAGGCGATCACCGCCACCGCGCCCAGATAGACCGCCATCGTCAACGGTTGCAGCCATGGCACGGGGCGGCGGGTCCAGCTGTCGACGAAACACAGCATCGCAGCCGGGATCAACTGGTAGATCGCAAAGAAGGCCAGCATCCGCCCCCAGCCATCGACCGGCGGATCAAGCCACAGATAATAGCCCGCATTGGCCACAAATCCGGCGCACAGCAGGCTGAGCCAGGCCGCAAAGCGCCAGTCGTCCGATCGAAACATCATGATCGTCGCAATCACGCCAAGCAGGCCGAGCAACCCGCCAGTGAGAAGGTAGAAGGGCGATGCGAGGAACAATTTGCGCGCGGTATACTGTTCCAGGGCGGCGTAATCGGCGATTTTGGGTTCGAACACATCGGTATAGGGAAACCCGTCGCGCAAGGTGATGAAGGTCAGCGTGTTCGTGCCCGGCTTGAGCAACCCCGACGGCATCCGCACCAGCGTGCGGACTTGTCCGTGAAAGCTGCCATTGCCCGGCTCCATGCGCCCACGCACGACAATCGGCGATCCATTCAGAGCCAGCTGGAAATTGTCAGCCTGCAAGTTGGGGTAAATTCCCAATCCATCCGCCGGCACGCGATCAAGCGCAAAGGTCATTTTGACCGCAAACACCGCCGTGTCGCAGCAATATGTCCACGGCAACTCGGCCGGTTCGAAAAGCGCTTTTGCTGCCTCGGCAAAATTCGGCGCGGTCAGCCGGGCAACCGCGACATTGCTCACGCTGACAAGGCCCGGTTCCTTGCCCGGATCGGCATGGAACAGGGGGCGGTCGATAGCCAGCCAGTAAATCGCCTGGACCAGCAGCACAGTGGCCAGCAGCTTTCCCAGCTGCCGCCAGTTCACCCGCCCCAAAACCAATGCCACGTCATCCCCCCGAATTACGCTGGCGTGATGCAAGAAATGCATGCCTTTGGGAAGGAACAAAATTTCCGCCGTGCATCAATTGCCATTGCGGGGTTTGCTTGTCAGGCACGCCCCTTCGGGGTGAACCGATCAGGGCGTCGATATCCCATGATATGGGAGCCATAAGTCATGGGGTATCGTGCCGCCCAGCCTGCCTCTAGCTCTGCTGCCACAGCATTGATTGACCAGAGGACAAGCCATGAGAAAAGCCTTCATCGCAGCAGCCCTTTCACTCGCCAACCTGGCTCTGCTCGGCGGCATCATCGTCGCCAGTGCGAACTTGCCGGTCCATGCGCAGGGACAGAATCGCGAAGGTGTCAAGAAAACGAGCAAGGCTGTTGCCTGCCCCAGCGGCTGGAGCAGCACGAAGAACAGCGAAACCGACGTCTCGATGTGCTTCCCGCTGGGGTCATCTTCGCCAAAGCTTTACGCCAAGAGCGAAAAGGAAAGCTGTGCTGAGGGCTATCATGAAGTGTCCCGTCTGTGGTGCTCTACCAAGAAGCCCTGAGGCTCCGTTCCGGATGACCTGAAGACACACAAGGATGTTGACCGCACCGGTTGAATGCGACCCGGACCAGTGCGGCCGACCGGCAGCGCGGCCACCCCGCCGCGCTGCCAAAATCAGACTTCGCTGGCCACTGCGTTACGACGCTGTCTGTGGTTACGACGGTCGATCCAGGTCCGCGGGGTCATTGCGACCCGGCCCCGTGGGACACGTGCGGGGGCGCTGCCGCGACGCGGCGCCCCTGCATTTTACCCAGACACCAAGCAGGCAACCAGCGCGATCCCATGAGCATGGGAGCCAACCGTCACCAATTTCATATCAGGGGAATATTCGATGCGTTCACTTTCATCCACGACCATGCTTGCCGCCGCCGGGCTTATCCTGTTCGCTGCCGGTTCGCTGGCAACAGCCCCATCGGCTGAGGCACAGGGGCGCACAACGGGGCGTCTGGAACTGCCAAGGGAAAAGGGCCTTTGCCCTTATAGATGGAACCGTGAGACTGACACTTTTTGTGTGCCATCTTTGGCCGCCAATCCAACGCCAGCGGTTTATGTCCGGCAGAACAAGAGTGTTGCGTGCGATCAGGGCTATTTTGTCGATACAGATAACGATCTGGTGTGCACCTCATATGACAGGATGACCGCGCGTTTTGCCGACGTATCCGGGGGCATCGCCAGGGCCGGCATCCTGAACCGCTGCCCTACCGGCTGGCGCGCATCGACCAATAACAAGCAGTGCTTCACAGAGATCAAAAACGCGCCCATTCCGCGCTTGAAGAACGGCAAGCCGTGTGCGCCGGGTGAGCTGGACGATTGGGGCATCTGGTGCACATCGAATTACGAGCACCTCTCTTATGCTGAAATTGATCTCGCTGCGACCAGGGACTTCAACGACATCTACGCCAACGCCATGAACGATGGGCTGGATTATAATTCGATCCCATCAGGCCTGTCTCCCGATGCCAAGGTCTTCTTCAAGGGTGCAGACAAGTCTTCGGGCGCATCCGCTGCTGGATCGTCTTCGTCCGGCCAACCAGCCGCCGCCAATGCTGCCGATTGCATCTCCGGATCGGATGTTGGTGCAGCTGTCGGCGGCGCGTTCGGCGGCCGCACCGGCGCGGCCCTTGGCGGCGCGCTGGGCGGGCTTGGCAAGAAGAAGAAAAAAGGCGGCTGCTGAACAGACGGCGGCCCTGCCTGCGTCCGCATCCCCTCCCCAGGTGGATGGGCCGATCAAGGCAGCGCCTCTGTTACAATATCAAGCCAATGCAAACGAGGGAACCCAAGATGACGCGCAATTTTCTGACGACAGTCGTGGCAATTGTAGCCGCCCTGATCGCTGTCCCCGCCGCCGCGCAATCCGTGAATGTGATAAAGTCATTCCCGGCGGAGGAAGAAGTGTTGATAGAACAACCGCTCACCGCCGTGCGGCTGGAGTTCGATAAGCCGGTCGAACTGGTGCTCTTAAGCATCTATGACCCGTCCAACGAGGAAATCAGCGTCTATCCCCCGGACGGTGATGCCTCGCAAGGCACAGCGCCTGCCAAGGTTTTTGAACTGCCGCTCCCCGCCGCACTGACCGAAGTGGGCGAATACAGATTATCATACCTGGTGACCGGAAAATCCGTCGAATCGCTGAACGGCTTGATCTATTTCAAGCTGCAGGGGAAATATCCCCCGGCCCAGTTTGAGTGGCAGGTGCCTTATAATGGTGCCATTCGGTCAGAACCACTTACCGAGGTTGTGATGAACCTCGATCAGGTCGTTACTATGCAAAGCCTCGATCTGGTGCGGATGGTGGAGGTTGATGACGGTGTCTCCGTTAAAACCGTCATGGAAACCATCGCAACGATTGTTGGTGCCGACACGCCGGTCACCGGCGAGCTGACCGGGCAGAAGTTCAAATTTCCCGTCGACCCCAGCCTGACGCCTCCGGGCAAGTATGGCGTCAAATACAGCTTTACCGTGTCGCATCCCGACGGCAGCGTATCGGAGACCACCCGCACCGACAAATTCACGGTCAGTGCTCCCGGCGAATGAAAGGCCCCAGTTTTCACCCAACCCCTGTTTTGGAAAGTGACCTGACCATGCCGAAGTTTTTGCCACTGGTGATGACGGCCTGCCTTGTTGCAGCGCCCTTGGAAGCACAGCCCCGCTACACAATGGGGAACGAGCCGGTCACGCTGAGCGCGTCTGAAACCGATCCGTGCAGCTATGGCGAGATCGTCGAACTCGCGCCAGAAACCACGATCAGCGTGTATCCGGGTGCCAGCGAGGAACTTGAACCCATTGGCGAACTGGCAGAAGCCACCCCCGTCTGGGTCTGCGAAACCAGCAATGACGAGCAAATGGTCGGGATCATCTATGGAGCCTACCAAGACCAGGACTGCGAAGTATCGTCCCCGGTCGCAGAAGATACCGATTATTCCGGCCCATGCGATTCCGGCTGGGTGATGGCACGGGATGTTGAGCTGCTCGCCGGCTGAAGCTGGCAAGGCCTCTATTACGCACTTGCCCCACCTGTATTCCGGAAGAGATCGCGGCGTTGACCACTGCCCAATGACAGCATTGGGGTCGGAACGAGAAGTGCAGCTTTTGGCGAGAAGTCCATTGATGCTGCCCGGCGGGTATCAGGATCCTGCGTGGGCCACGCTCATGACCCTAGCTGGGTGGACAGGTGAACGGCAGTAATTGGTGACCCTGCCGACCGAGGTGAAAGTTCGACGTGCACCCAAAGCATGTTGGGCGCCGGCGCATGGAACTGCCGGTTCACTTGGTCGAGCGGGCAAGGTGCGGATTTGTCGCTGATCGTCGTGCGCACCGGCTTGCCGCGGATGACACCTTGCAACCCCAGGTCACGCATCAGCCGCTCGATGGTGCAACGCGCGACGGCGAAACCCTCGCGGTTCATCTGCCGCCAGACTTTACGCACCCCGTAAACACCGAAGTTCTCGGCAAAGACGCGCAGCACCTCGGGCTTCAGATCCCGATCGCGCCGAGCACGATCCGATAGCCTTCCTGGATCTCGTCGCTGAGCGACACGCTCATGATAGGTGGATGGAGGGATCGGCAGAACCCGGCAGATCGGCTCGACCCCATAAACCTCACGATGCTCGTCAATGAAGGCAGTCATCTCCGAAACGGGCGCCAAGGGATCAGGCTCGCTCCGCCCTGGCAAAATATGCCGACGCCTTGCGCAAAATCTCGTTGGCCTGGCGTAGCTCACGGTTCTCGCACTCGAGCGCCTTGAGGCGATCAGCCATCTCGGTCGGCACACCGGCGCGCTTGCCGCTATCTACCTCAGCCTTCTTCACCCACTCATGAAGCGTCTGCGGAACGCAGCCGATCTTCGCTGCGATCGAAACAATCGCTGCCCATCGTGATGGACGATCGCCTTCATGATCCAGGACCATCCGGACCGCACGTGCGCGAACCTCAGGCGCGAATTTGTTGGTTGTCTTACTCATCGTAGGCCCTTTCTCTCAGGAGTTAGGGCCTCCGGCAATCCCGGCGCGGTTCAACTCTTCGATCAACATCGCAAAGTAATCTGCGACGATCAGGTCTATTTCGAGATCGGTCCACGCTTCCGCCATGAACGCATGCTATCGAGTTTGCTGCGCGCTGACCAGGTTCGGTCTGTGCTTCTCACTCATAGGCAGTCGCCGATGGATTGACTTCCGGTTGCTGCATCTCTTCGACATCGGGCACTCTCTCTTGTCCAGCGTGCGCTTGGACCTCGGCTGCTCGTTCCTCGATTTCCTTTGCGAAGACCTCCAGTATCGATGGACCTGCTGGCATTGCTGTCACCTCCTCGACCGCTGCGGGCAGTTCGCGCAGCAACCGTGCCGTCACCTGCTCCACCCGCTGCACCGTTCCCCGCGCTGCGAGGCCTGCGGCTTCGGCCATCCGCCGCCAGTGGCGGCCGTGGACGTGGCGGCCTCGGCGTTGGCCACCGATCGCCTGCGCGTGGTTTTGTGTGATGTTCGCCCAGGCGAGGCCGGACATCAGGTCGTAGAGCGGGGCAAGCTGCGGCGCGCCCGGGCCGAGCAGGATCGAGTAGTTCTTGGCGTGCGAGTCGACGTTACCGATAGCGATATTGAAGATCACGGCGTCGAGCAGCCGGGTGATGTCGCGCGCGGTCATATGCTCGCGGACGAGGACGAACATGTCGGCGATCGAGGGGCCGCGCGTGCCGGTGCCGTTGAACTCGTACTTGGCGGCAGGCGGCCGACCGAGGGCCTGGCAGAAATCCTCCTGATGCAGGCGGCGCACGTTGTTGCCAGCGCCCGCCCGGTCATAGCGCTCGACCAGCAGGTAGCTGCGTTCCCCTGCAACGCCCGTCGTCACGGGCGCGACGTTGAGACCGGTGCGACGGGCGAGAACCATGCACAGCGCTTCATTCTGGACGCTGCCCAGCAGGCGTGGATTGTCGGGCTTGAGGATGTGCGTCGATGGCGCGCCATTGATCGGCACGGCGATCTGACCGTCGATGACCGCAACCGGCAGCTTTTCCTGTGCGCCGGCAAGACTCATCGAGACGCCGTCTTCGCCCACCAGGAATGGCCGCGCGGGCAGTTCCTCGATGATCCGTTCCAGTGCACTGGCATCCGGGATCGGACGATAGCCGGGCTCGCCGCGCGGTTGCTGGGGCGCGATGCTGAGCGCGCCAGCCAGATCGTTGCCGGTCTGCGCGATCAGACCGAGTGCGTCCTCCGGTGCAGCGCCTAACGCGCGTGTCATGGCGCGAAGCGGTTCGCCCTCCGGCAGAAGGTTCATGAGCCAGGGAAGGACCTGTTCTCCCTGATAGGGCTCTGGCCGGATCGGCATGGCCAGCGAGATCGGGAAGCTGTCAGCGGATGAATTCCAGGCATCCGCATAGGCAAGGCGGGTTGCCTGCGCATCGGCGCTGATCGTGGCAACTAGGCGGTCTTCGAAGTGAACCGGAAGGTCCACCGTCAGGCCTGCGAAATGCCGGTTGCGGTGAGCCGCAGGCCGACTGCCTTGGCTGCGGCGAGTGCCTTGCCGAGTTGGGCGGTGGGCTTTCCTGCTTCCAGGTCGACAATGAAGCGTTCGCCGCTGTTGATGACGAGCGCCAGTTCCCGCTGGGTAAGGCCAAGGGCCTTGCGGGCCGTGGCGACGGCTGCGCCGAATTGGGTTGCGTTGTCGATCATGTCATTCTTACCGAGCGGGAAGTTCTCATATGCGCTGTAGAGTTTCAAGAGCATTTCTTCCCGATCGGGAAGGCTGCGCTTTGATATCGACGCTTATCCAAAAATTCTTACCGATCGGTAAGTTGGCTGGTGGTCTGAACGGACGTTCCATGCTATCGAGGGGGCGTCGAAGTCAGTGGATCTGTCCATGTCGATCGCCAGCGCTCAATACGACGATGAAGAAATACTGGCCATGACGCGGACGGCCGCTGCATTGGTCGCGCGCTGGGGCGTTCAAGATGAAGCAGCCGAGCGGCTTCTCAACGGCGAAGGGCGGGCTGCAGCGCTGCTCGGCATTCATCGCGCATTACGATGCATATTCGCTGACAGCGATAGAGCCGCGCGGTGGATTGCTGCACCTAACGAGGCCTTTGATGGGGCCTGCGCGCTCGATCTCATGCTGGCAGATGGCCTCGCAGGTATGCGGCGCGTCGAGGCCTACCTTGATGCGGAAATCGCCAGCTGAACAGATTGGTGACAGATCCTGAGCGGTGCAGCAGGATCAACCCGGCAACGCGCTCGCAGCGCCCGATGGCTTGCGGAAGCTGCCTTGCAGCACCTTTGCACCGGACCTGAGCTGGTCGAGATAGTCCGCCCAGCTCTGCATCATCCTGATCCGCTCATCCCAGTGCTCGCCGCGCGCGTAGGCGCGGCGGACGTCGTCGGTCTCGGCATGGCCGAGCTGGCGCTCGATCGCGTCGGGGTTCCAATGGCCTTGCTCGTTCAGCAGCGTGCTGGCCATGGCGCGGAATCCGTGGGCGGTCATCGTGGTGCCATCGAACCCCATCCGCCGCAGCGCGAGGTTGATCGTGTTTTCACACATCGGCCGGTCGCGCTTGCCTTGGGCGGGGAACAGATAGCGGCGGTTGCCGGTGATCTCGCGCAGCTCTTCCAGGATGGCGAGCACTTGTCGGCTGAGCGGCACACGGTGCGCGACGCGCATCTTTGTCTTGTCGGCGGCGATGGTCCAGGTGTTGCGGGTAAAGTCGAACTCGCTCCATTCTGCCTGCCGCAGTTCGCCCGGACGCACGAAAACATAGGGGGCTAGCCTCAGCGCCGCATGGGTAACCGGATAGCCTGAATAGGCATCGATAGCCCGCAGCAGAGCGCCCGTTTCCTTTGGCGTGGTAATGGCGGCGCGGTGCGTTACCTTGGGCACGATCAGCGCGCCGCGCAGGTCTGCCGACACGTCGCGGTCGGCGCGCCCCGTGGCAATGGCATAGCGGAAGACCTGTCCGCAGGTGCTGCGCAGCCGTCGCGCGGTTTCGTAATGCCCGCGCTTCTCAACCGCGCGTAGTACGGCTAGCAATTCGGGAGCCTTGATCTCGCCTACCTTGCGATCTCCGATCATGGGGTAGGCGAATTCGAGCAGCCATGTCAGCTTGCCCACAGTCACATCGGCACGGCCCTCGCGTCGGGCCTTGTCGAGCCATTCTTCCGCCACGGCCTTGAAGCTGTTCACATTGGCGAGCGGCCCGGTAATCTTGTCGATCTTGCGCTTGGCCGCTGGGTTGATCCCCTCGGCGATCTGCTTCTTGATCTCCAGTCGCTTGGCTCGCGCCTCGGCCAGGGTGATGGTCGGATAAACCCCGAGTGCCGCAGTGGCCCGCTTTTCACCGAAACGATAGTCCATCCGCCAGTATCGTTGACCTGCGGCCGTCACCAGCAGGTACAGCCCGCCCCCATCAGAGAGCTTGTAGGGCTTGTCGCGCGGCGCGGCTTTTCGGACGGCCAGATCGGTCAGCATGGTGCTACCTCTGTCGGTTTTGATACCGTCAGATATACCGTCATGTACCGCCAATTTCAACGAATTCGGCTGGATGCCGATGGACGCCCAACTTGTCGGAAGTGGCTGTTTTCTTGGATTTTTCCGGACACTTGCGGAAGTGTCCGGAAAGAAAAATGGTGCCCAGAAGAGGACTCGAACCTCCACGCCCTTGCGAGCGCCAGCACCTGAAGCTGGTGCGTCTACCAATTCCGCCATCTGGGCACGGGGTAGGAGCGCGCCTCTAGCCGGAGTGTTTGCACCCGTCAACCGCCTGCAGCCACATTCCTCAAAGAATTTTGCAGGGAGCCTGCTGCCGACGCGCAAAAGCGCAACTGGGGCGTTGCGCGGCGCGTTCGGGTGATGCAAAGGCGATGGCACGAACGCACGGCGTCAGCGCGCGAATATCCGCCTGAAGGCGGCGCAGCGCGGATGCGGCAAGAATCACGGGACGTAACAGCATGCGCGACAAGTTGATCACCATTTTCGGCGGCGGCGGCTTTCTGGGGCGGCACATCACCCAGCATCTGACCGCAGCCGGAGCGCGCGTGCGCATTGCACAGCGCAACATCCGCATCGCGCAGGACGTCAAGCCGCTCGGCAATCTGGGCCAGACCCAGCTGATCGCCGCCGACATCCGCAAGCCCGAGACCGTGGCCCGCGCCGTGCATGGAGCGGATGCAGTGGTCAATCTGGTCGGTATCCTGAAGGGCGATTTCGACGCCTTCCATCATCAGGGCGCAGCAAACGTGGCACAGGCCGCCGCAGCAGCCGGCGTGCAGGCGCTGGTCCATGTCTCGGCCATCGGTGCCGATACGAACTCGAAAAGCGCCTATGGCCGCAGCAAGGCCGAGGGCGAGGCCGCCGTGCAGGCGGCCTTCCCGCAGACCACCATCCTGCGCCCCTCGATCGTGTTCGGGCGCGAGGACCAGTTCGTCAATCGCTTCGCCGGACTGATCGCTTCACTGCCGATCGTGCCGATCATTGGCGGCAAGGCGCGCTTCCAGCCCGTCTATGTCGATGACGTGGCCGAAGCGGTGGCGCAAAGCCTGGCCGATCCGGCCCGCTTCGGCGGCAGGACATTCGAACTTGGCGGTCCCGAAACGATCAGCATGGCCGAACTCAACAGCCGCATCGCGCGTGAGATCGGCGAGGATCCGAGCTTTGTCGACATGCCCGATTCGCTCTCCTCGCTGATGGCTGGCCTGACCGGCTGGCTGCCCGGCGCACCGATCACGCGCGACCAATGGGCGATGCTGCAGACCGACAATGTCGTGGCAGAAGGCGCAGCAGGTCTGGACGCTTTCGGCATCACCCCCACCCCGATGGCGGCGGTGATCGGCGACTATCTGGTGCGTTTCCGCAAGCACGGCCGGTTCGGCGCGCGCGCCAAGCGGGGCGGCTGATCGCGCACCCCGATCAGTTCACACCGTCTGCCCCGCCTGCCAGCTGAGCAGCGAGGCCATCAACTGCTTTTCCGCGATGGCCCGTCCCGTGTCGCGGTCAAGCCCGAGCGCGCCGGCCAGCTGCGCGCCCATCAGCGCATCGCCCAGCGCCATGGTGCAGAGCGACAGCGTGTCCTCGTGCAGCGTGCGGCCCTCTGGCGCATGCTCGGCAAGCTCGTCGACCAGCTGGTGAATCGCCTCGACGATCGGGTCGAGCGCGTCCTCGTTGCCCGATAGCAGCATCCAGCAAGCGAGCGCCCCTGCCCCTTCGCGGTCGAACGCGTCGAACGCCATGTCGACAATGTCTCGCGGGGTGCCATCGCCATTGCGCAGGCGAATCACCGCTGCGCCGATCATCTGGCATATCGATTGTGCCAGATATTCCGCCAGCGCCTTTTGCAGGCCCGAGGCCGAGCCGAAATGGTGGAGCAGATTGGCATGGGTGCGCCCGATACGGCCGCTCACCGCCTTCAGCGTCACCGCTTGTGGTCCGGTTTCGATCAGCAGTTCCCGCGCAGCAGCCAGCGCAGCGGTACGGCTTTGCTCGGGACTCAGCCTTCTTTTGGCTATTGACATCTATGTAAGTAACCTTATTGTCATCAGAGTAAGCAACACCACCGCATTATGGACCTCGCCATGAACGCTCCGCAATCCTTTTCAACGCATGATCGCAAGCATACGCCTGCCGATCTGGAGCTGGTCATTCGCGATCGCCGCTTCGGCCGCGACAGCAAGATGCGCCGCTGGTGGATGGGCGGCGATCCCATGGGGACCGCATTCTACAATGCCCTGTCGGTGACCTTCCCCAAGGGCGAGGCGTTCTTCATCGAGAGCGTGAAGGAATTCCGCGAAGGCACGTCCGAGCGCCTGGCCGGCGAAATCCGCGCCTTCGTGAAGCAGGAAATCAACCACACCCGCGAGCATGTCGCCTTCAATCGCCGCGTCGTCGACGCTGGCTATGATGTGAAGCTGCTCGAGGAAGATGTCGACAAGGCGCTGGCGCTGACCAAGGGCCGCCCGAAGATCGCCAATCTCGCCTCGACCATGGCGCTGGAGCATTTTACCGCAATCCTCGCGCAGCAGCTGCTCGCCAATCCGAAGCATCTCGAAACCGCCGATGCCGATTCGCGCGATCTGTGGCGCTGGCACGCGATGGAAGAGATCGAGCACAAGGGGGTCGCGTTCGACACCTGGATGCACGCCACGAAGGACTGGAGCCGCTGGCAGCGGTGGAAGGTCAAGTCGCTGGTGATGCTGGTCGTCACCAAGAACTTCCTTCACCATCGCGCGGTCGGCATGCTCGAACTGCTGCGGCAGGACGGCCTGACCGGTCCCAAGGTCTGGGCACAGCTGTTCTGGTATGCGTTCGGCAACCCCGGCATGGCGCGCAAGATCATCCTGCCCTGGATGACCTATTTCCTGCCCGGCTTCCACCCCTGGAAGCATGATGACCGCCACCTCATCCAGCTCGCCGAAAGCGACTATCAGGATGCGGTAATGGCCAAGGCGGAACCCGCGCTGGTTCCGGCCGAATAGGTCACGCTTTCAGCGGAGCTGCAACTGGTTGAGCGGCGCAGCTGATCTGGCCAACCTGGCGAGAGTGTGTTCTCGTGCGCCCCGCCCTCCGGCTCGATCAAACCGGCTTGCGCTTAGCCAGCAGCATCTCTGCGATCTTGTAGGTGCGCTCGTTGTCGACATCGACCGCATAGGCGCCTTCGCTGAGCAGCAGTGCCCGCACCTTGACCCTAAAGCGGCGCGAAATCGCGGCCATGGCGCCATCCACGCTCCACCAGCCGAGCCGAAAGCGGATCAGATTGAGCAGACCGAAGGCCTGCGCGATCCGTCCCTTGGTCTTGATGAACTGCCCGCCGGCGCGGAATGCCTCGGCGGCGCGGAACGATGCGGCATCGCGCAGCCAATAGGCATTGCAGTTCGAGATCGCCATGTCGGAAAATTCGTAGAAACGCCGCTGCGCTTCGGGATGTTCGGCGAGGATGCTGGACTTCTCGGCAATCGCGATCACCGCACCTGCGCCTTCGCGCATGCCGAAATCGTGGATCGAGCGGATTTCCTCAGCCGTCACCAGCACATTGTCGCCGGTGGTGATCAGCATCGGAAACGGATTGCCTGCTTCCTCGATCACGGCTTCGATGCTTTCGACAATGCCCTCGCGCGAAACGCTCATCCGCAACCGGCCCGCGGCTGTCAGCTTCTGCACCGCGGGCAGATCGGCGATGACCGCAGGATCGTGAATCGAAACCCAGATCGGGCTTTGCGGCCAGGCGTTCTCGACGCCTTCCAGCACCCATTGCAGCAGCGCCTTGCCCTGGATCGGCACATTGCACTTGTGCGTGACACCTGCAGCCTCGGCCAGCGGGTCGAGCCTGCCGTCGCGCTTGCCCGCGAGAATGACGATATGGGGGGAAGTCATGCAGAGCCCTTCTTACGTTTGCGCGGCCTATAGGGAGTAGCGGCGCGGCTCACAAGCCGCAGCGCCCCCTTCCCTTTGACGCTCCACGCGCTAAGGACGCAAACAGGATGAACTCTCGCTGAAGGATCGAACATGGGGGAAACGCTGAATATCGCGCTGGTCGGGCTGGGAACCGTGGGCGCGGGCGTCATCCGTCTGGTCGAGGAAAATGCGGAGCTGATTGCGCGGCGTGCAGGCAAGCCGATCCGCATTGCTGGCATTACCGCGCGCGATCGCGCCAAGGATCGCGGCGTTGACCTCTCTCCCTATGAATGGGTCGACGACATGGGCGAATTTGCCACCCGCGAGGATATCGATGTCGTCGTCGAGCTGATCGGCGGCGCGGATGGCCCGGCCCTGACGCTCGCCAAGGAATGCCTGAGCGGCGGCAAGGCGTTCGTCACCGCGAACAAGGCGATGGTCGCGCATCACGGGCTCGATCTTGCCCAGCGCGCAGAGCAGGCTGGCCTGGCATTCAAGTACGAGGCGGCGGTCGCAGGCGGCATCCCGGTGATCAAGGGCCTGCGCGAGGGTGCGGCGGCGAACCGCTTGAGCCGCGTCTATGGCATTCTCAACGGCACCTGCAATTTCATCCTGTCGGCCATGGAAAAGACCGGTCAGGATTTTGCCGAGGTGCTCGCCGAGGCCCAGGCGCGCGGCTTTGCCGAGGCGGACCCAAGCTTCGACATCGATGGCGTCGATGCTGCGCACAAGCTGTCGATCCTTGCGGCGCTCGCCTTCGGCACCGAGCTCGATTTCGACGGCATCGAGCGCAGCGGCATCCGCAAGATCCTTTCCGCCGACATCGCCCAGGCAGCGGCCTTGGGTTATCGCATCCGCCTGATCGGCATGGCAGAGCTCGACGGGTCGAATGGCGATGCGCGGCTGTTTCAGCGCGTCCACCCCTATCTGGTGCCGATGCACCATCCGCTGGCGCATGTCGAAGGATCGACCAATGCGGTCGTGGCCGAGGGCAATTTCTCAGGAAGGCTGCTCTTCCAGGGTGCAGGCGCTGGCGATGGCCCCACCGCCAGCGCCGTCGTCGCCGACCTGATCGATATTGCGCGCGGCGAGATCGGCCCCGCCTTCTCGATGCCGGTGCGCGAACTCGACAAGGTCGCGCGCGCCGAAACCGGCCACCGTATCGGCAAGTGCTATCTGCGCTTCGAAGTTGCCGATAGGCCCGGCGTGCTCGCCGAGATCACCGCAGCCATGCGCGATGCGGGCGTCTCGATCGAAAGCCTGATCCAGAAGGGCCGCAGTCCCGATGGCAGCGTGCTTGTTGCCATGGTAACGCATGAAGGCCCGGAAAGTGCAGTCGCGGCAACCTTGTCCGCGCTCAAGGGTTCCCCCAGCTTGCACGCCGATCCGCTGGTCGTGCATATTCTCGGAGACTGATCCATGCCTTCAGGCCTTGCCGCGCTGCTCGATGACGTTGCCGCGCTGACCCGTCTTGCCGCCGTGTCGATCGATGACGTCGGCGCAGCAGCAGCCAAGGCGGGCACCAAGGCGGCGGGCGTGGTGGTCGATGACGCGGCGGTGACCCCGCAATATGTCACCGATTTCACACCCGATCGCGAACTGCCGGTCATATGGCGGATCGCCAAGGGATCGCTGTTCAACAAGTTCGTCATTTTGCTGCCCATCGGGCTGCTGTTGAGCGCGTTCCTTCCCTGGGCGATCACGCCGATCCTGATGGCGGGCGGAGCCTTCCTATGCTTCGAGGGCGCGGAAAAGGTCATCCACAAGCTCAGCCACAAACAGGATACTGCCGAAGTCGTCGAACAGGTGCAGGACATGTTCGCGCTGGAAAACGAGCGGGTGAAGGGCGCGGTGCGCACCGACCTCATCCTGTCCGCCGAGATCATGGCCATTGCGCTCGCCGAGGTCGCCGACCGATCCATCCCGATGCAGGCCGGAGTGCTGGCTGTGGTCGGTCTGCTCATCACCGCAGCGGTTTATGGCGCGGTCGGGCTGATCGTGAAGATGGACGATTTCGGCCTGCACCTCGCCAGAAGGCCGTCTGCAGCCCTGCAGGGTTTTGGCCGCGGACTGGTCAAGGCCATGCCGATCGTAATGTCGGCTCTGGGAATCATCGGCACGGCCGCGATGATCTGGGTGGGTGGCCAGATCGTCGTGCATGGCCTTGCGGTCTTCGGCGTCGCCGGCCCCGAGCATCTGATCCACGACATAGCGGTGGCCGCAGGAGAGGCTGTCCCCGCGATCGGCGGGTTGGTCGAGTGGCTGGTCGGCGCGATCGGTGCCGGCATTGTCGGCCTGATCCTGGGCGGTATCATCGCAGCCATCTACAATGCGGTGAAGGGCAAGAAGGCCGCCTGACGAGGCTAGACAGCCCTAGACCATGGCGCAGGGCCGGGCATAGACGTTGACCGGCGTACCGGCATGGGCGCCCTGACCGATGGGTATGAAGCCCAGCTTTGCGGCGACTTTCTCCGAGGCGCCATGACCTGGCTCGATGATGCAGCGTACTGCAGGTGCTTTCAGCACGGTATCGCTCCATGTCAGCACCGCGCGCATCGCTTCGGTCACCAGTCCCTGGCCCCAGTGATCGGGGGCCACCGCCCAGCCGGCCTCGGGCATGCCCTCCAGAAAGGCGATGCCGCGTTCGAAATTGGCCAGACCGCCGACCCCGACCAGCGCATCGGTACGACGGTCGGCAAACAGCCAGTAGCCGAAACCGCACAGCGCCCACAGACCATGCATGCCGATGAAACGGGTCCAGCTTTCGTTGCGGGTGCGCGGTGTGCCGCCGATAAAGGCGGTCACCCTCTCGTCGGCCCACATGCTGGCATAAGCCTCGAAATCGGCCAGCACCGGCGCGCGCAACCGCAGGCGCTCGGTCTCGATCACCGGAATGTCGGTCATTGCGGAGCCCCCTTGTCCGTCTCGCGCGTCTTTTCCGCTGCCTCGGCCTCGCGCGCCCTGGCCAGATATTCCTCATCCACTTCCGGAAGCTTGGAAAAGTCGATCATATAGGCCTTGGGCGGCGGGCACGGAGGGACGATGCAGCCCAGCCCCATGGTCGCCTTTCCCTTGAAGATACCATCGCCAGCAACATCCGGCGCCGGAGGTGGTCCGCCGGTAGCCAGTCGGCCCTCGGTGTCGGCTGGAACGCGGAACTTCGCCCCGGCATCGGCCTCGCCGCAAACCACGATATCGCGCCCTGCAGCACTCGGTTGGCAGCGCTTGGCGCGTTCCTCCTTGCCGGTCCACTCATCGGCCTTGCGAATCAGCTGCTTTACCTTAGCGTCAACCGGGTCAGGTTCGCGCTGTTCCGGCTCGGGCAAGCGGGTGTCGTCCTGCGCATCCTGACCGAGCGCAGGGGATGCGAAAACCCCCGAAATGGCGAGCGCGGCGGCCACCAACAGCATTCTCGACAATGCAATAATGCTCCCTTATGGACCGGGCGCAACGCACCAGGCCGAGAATGCAACTGGTGCCCTACAGAAGAAGGATGACCCGCCTGCCATGTCCAGCGCAAGCCTGAAAGCGACGCCCAGCTCAGAAACCCCGCAGCTCGACCGCGTGCTCGTGCTCGAAATGGTCCGCGTGACCGAAGCTGCAGCCATTGCCGCATCCAACCTGATCGGCAGGGGCGATGAAAAGGCGGCGGACGCAGCGGCTGTCGAAGCGATGCGTGCAGCGCTCAACGGTCTGGATATCGACGGCACCGTTGTGATCGGCGAAGGCGAACGTGACGAGGCGCCTATGCTCTATATCGGCGAGAAAGTGGGCCTCGGCAATGAAGGTGCACCTCGCATCGACATCGCGCTCGATCCGCTGGAAGGCACCACCATCACCGCCAAGGCCGGCCCCAATGCCCTCGCAGTGCTGGCCATCGCCGAAAATGGCTGCCTGCTGAACGCACCTGACGTGTACATGGACAAGATCGCCGTCGGCCCCGGCTATCCCGAAGGCGTGATCGACCTTAACAAGACCCCGACCGAAAATGTCCAGGCGGTCGCCGCCGCCAAGGGTGTCAAGCCGGGCGAGATTATCGTGTGCGTGCTCGACCGCCCCCGCCATGCCGATCTGATCGCCGAGCTGCGCGGGCTAGGCTGCGGCATCATGCTGATCCCCGATGGCGACGTGGCCGGCGTGATCGCCACCACCAACCCCGAGACCACCATCGACCTGTACATGGGCTCGGGCGGTGCACCGGAAGGCGTGCTCGCCGCAGCAGCGCTGCGCTGCGTCGGCGGCCAGTTTAAGGGACGCCTGCTGTTCCGCAACGACGACGAGCGCGCCCGGGCTCGCAAATGGGGCATCGAGGACCTCAATGCGGTCTATGACCTGACCGACCTCGCCAAGGGCGACTGTATCTTCGCTGCGACGGGGGTTACCGATGGCTCGCTGTTGCAGGGCGTCAAGCGCCGCCGCGACGGCATCATGACCACCGAAACCGTGGTGATGCGTTCGGCCAGCGGCACCGTGCGCTGGGTCAAGGGCGAGCACCGCATTCACCGCTGATCGCCGCAAGGGATCAGGCGCGGGCTCCGATCATCCAGACAACCCGCGCCGCCCCCTTGTGTGCCCACTCATGAACGGGGCAAGGCCCATGCGCTTTTCCATCGATGGTTTCGACCTTGAACGGTTCGTAGCCGATACTCTGGCCGAAGACCTCGGTCCCGATGCCTGCGATGTCACGTCGCAGAGCGTGATCCCTGCCGATGCACGGTTCGATGGCGTCATGGACGCGCGCCATGCCATCGTGGTGGCAGGCCTGCCGATCGCAGCGGCGTTCTTCCGCGCACTCGATCCAGAGTGCACGATCGAATTGCTTGTCGGCGAAGGCGACCGGGTCGAAGCAGGGACCGACCTGCTGGCGGTGTCGGGCAAGGCGCGGGCCCTGCTGACAGCAGAGCGCTCCGCGCTCAACACCGTCCAGCATCTGAGCGGCATTGCCACGCTCACCCGCCAGTATGTCGATGCGATCGCGGGCACCGGCGCGGTGCTGCTCGACACCCGCAAGACCATTCCCGGCCTGCGCAGCCTCGAGAAATACGCAACACGCATGGGCGGCGCGAAGAATCACCGCATGGGTCTGTGGGATGCGGCGATGATCAAGGACAATCATGTTGCGGTGGCGGGCGATATCGGCGAGGCGGTGCGCCGCGCAGTTGCTGCGGGCATCGGCCAGATCATCGTCGAGGTCGATCATGTCGAGCAGATCGAACCGGCGCTGGCCGCCGGCGCCACCCATTTGCTGCTGGATAACATGACACCCCCGGTTTTGCGCGGCGCAGTGACGCTTGTCGGCGGACGCGTGCCGTGCGAAGCCTCGGGCGGCGTGACGCTCGAGACGATCCGTGCCATCGCCGAGACCGGGGTCGACTATATCTCGGTCGGCCGCATCACCCAGTCTGCGCCCGCCGCCGATATCGGGCTCGATTTCAAGGCAGCCTGATGCGCCGCGCCGTCGCCCTGATCGCCCTGGGCGTCGCGGCGGCTCCCGCACCGCTGCTGGCCCAGGCCTATCAGTGCCGCATGCCCGAAAAGCTCGCGCTGCTGCCGCAGGAAAAACGCGGGCGCGATGCGGTGAAGCGCGTGGTGCCGGTGGCGGGCTATACGCTGGCACTGAGCTGGTCGCCTGAATTCTGCCGAGGGCGGGAGGAGGATCGCGGCCAGGCGCTGCAATGCAGCCGCCGCTTCGGAGAATTCGGTTTCGTGCTGCACGGCCTTTGGCCTGAGGGCAAGACGGCAGTCTATCCGCAATATTGCGCGACCCCGCCCTCGCCCGTGCCGCTGTCGGTGGTGCGCCAGAACCTGTGCGCCATGCCATCGCAGCGGCTGATCCAGCATCAGTGGGACAAGCATGGCAGCTGCATGACGCGTGATCCGGCACGCTATTTCCAGACCGCACGGCAACTTTACCAGTCGGTGAAGCTGCCCGATATGGAACGGCTGTCGCGCAGGCCGCTGACGCAAGGCATGCTGAGGCGCGAGATCGCCAGACTCAACCCCGGCATGCCCGCAAGCGCCATTGCGATCAGGGCGAACGGCCGCGGCTGGCTGCAGGAGGTGCGGCTGTGCCTGGGAATGGAGTATCGCCCGCGCGCCTGCCCGGCGCATGTGCGCCAGCAAAGGGGAGATACGCCGCTCAAGATCTGGCGCGGCCTTTGATCGGTCAGCCGGGCTGCACCAGCACCTCGTCCGCCTGCAGCGCCTTGCGCCCCCAGACGAGCACGAACATGCACAGTCCGATGATGATCGCGAACGATTCGAGCGGCGCGATATTGTAGAGCCACACTCCGATCGCAGGCGCGACGATATAGGCGGCACCGTTGACCGAAGCCACGATGCCGGCGACCTGACCCTGTTCGGCCCGCGTCACGGCCAGTGAGGCGCCTGCCGTAAAGCCCGGACGGAAAAGGCCAAACCCCAGCGAGGCAATGGCAAAACCCAGCGTGATGGCATTGAGGCTCTCCGAAAACGCGACCATCGTGCATCCGCCAGCGGCCAGCGCAACGCCCCAGAGCGTCGAATTGCGCGGGCCCATCTTGAGATAGGGGATGAGCCCCCATTGCGCGAGCAGGGTGGCGAATGCGCCCGCCATCAGCACCAGCCCGGTCGGACCGGCAGCCAGCTCGGGCGTCGCGCGCAGATCGAGCCGGTCGAGCAGCATGAAGCCGACCAGCCCCAGGATCATCGCATTGGCATGGCCGCCGACCAGACCCGCAATCAGCCAGGGGCGCAGCCGGGCATCGCGCCACGACAGACGCTGTGTCAGGGGTGCCGGTGCTTCGCGTTCGGCGTCGTGCTGGTCGGCATCATAGACCTCGCCCGCTGCACCCGAGCTCATCGGCTCGGACACCAGCCGCCCGCGCGCGGCATAGCTGGGGGTATCGTCGGGCAAGCGCAGCTTGAGTGTGACCACCACCAGCAGGCCGAAGGCCGCAAAGACGAAGAACGGGCTGGGCAGGCCCAGAAACGGCAGGATGATCAGCGGCGCGAGCGCGGGCCCGATCACCGTGCCCAGGCCGAACGAAGACGAGATCATCGACAGCGCCTGGGTGCGCTCGGCCCGGCTGGTGCGCGCGGCGACATAGGCCTGGACCGCCGGCGGCCCGGCCGATCCCAGCCCGCCATACAGGCTGCGGAACAGTGCGAAGATCAGCATCGTCCACAGCGCGGAGAGATAGCCGTGCAGCCCCGCCATGAGCGTCAGCCCGCACAGCGCAAAGGACGAGATGAAGCCGATCAGCCCGAGATTCATCAGCGCCTTGCGCCCGCGCCGGTCGGACATGCGCGCCCAGCGCGGCGCGCAGACCATCCACAGCAGGGCCGACCAGCTATAGGCCAGGCTCACCCAGAAATCGGCGACGCCCAGCCGTGTACCGATGGCAGGCATGACCGATTGCATCGCGGTATTGCCCGCTGCCGTCACCAGCATCACGGTGAACAGCAGCGCCATGCGGTCGGCAGGCAGTTTCTGGGTGGCTTCGATCGCCGGTTCGGGGGTCTGGTGCACGTTCATGGCCAGGCATAGCCCCGTTCGATCTTCGCCACATGCAGCGTGTAATGCTCGTACCAGCGGTCCCGCCCCGCCTCGCGCGCGGCGCGATGTTCGGGATTGTCGCGCCAGGCCCTGGCGCTGCCATCATCGGCCCAATAGCTCACGGTCATGCCGAAACCGCCCTGCACGCCTGCATGGTCCATGCCCAGATAGCCCGGCTGGCGCGCCGCCAGCGCGTCCATCGCATCGGCCATCATGCCATAGCCCTCGGCATCGCGCCCACTATGCTGCGCAGCAAAGATGACCGCGATTGCGCCGACAGGATGAATTCGGGAATCCGCTTTTCCGCTCATGGCCGATGGTCTAGGCGCTGACGGCACGGTTGCAAAGTACTGCTATGCAACACTGACACACATGATTGCTTTGGCCGCATCAATCTGCAATTGTGGCACTTCGTTGACAGCCATTTCGAGGGGTTTTGCATGCATTCGACGGACCTGGCCCAGCTGCCCTTGCGGCAGCGGCTAAAAGCACGCGCAGAGCGGGTTTTCGGGGCTTGGGGCGTGTTTGCGAGGGAATTCTTCAAGCACCCGCGCATGGTGGGCTCGATCGTCCCCTCCTCCGACCGCACCATCCGCAAGATGCTGGGCCCGGTGGACTGGCAGAACGTGCAGCTGTTCGTCGAATATGGCCCCGGCGTCGGCACCTTCTGCCGCGCGGTGCTCGACCGTCTGCCGCGCAACGCGACCTATATCGCGATCGACACCAACCCGGATTTCATCCGCTATCTGCGCAAGACCATTCCCGACAGCCGCTTCGTCGCGGTCCACGGATCGGCAGCGGACGTCGAGGCGATCATCGCCGCGCATGGCTTCGACCATGCCGATTACGTGCTCTCGGGCCTGCCGCTTTCCACCCTGCCCGATGGCGTTGCCGATGCGATCGCGCAAGGCACCTATCGCGCGCTGCGCCCCGGCGGTGCCTTCCTGGTCTATCAGTTCACCCGCTTCACCAACCAGCTGATCCGCCCCTATTTCGACCGTGTCGATCGCGGCTTCGAAAGCTGGAACGTGCCCCCCTGCTACCTGTTCTGGGGCTGGAAGGCGGGCGGCGAGAGCGAGCAGCAGCTGACCTATCATTGACTCTGCGGCCCGTAGCCGCTAGGGGCCGCCTTTCCCTCATATTCGCACAGAGTCTGGAGCCCGTTCATGGCGCGCGTTACCGTTGAAGATTGCATCGACAAGGTCACCAACCGGTTCGACCTGGTTCTGCTCGCCGCGCAGCGCGCGCGCGAGATCAGCGGCGGTGCCGAACTGACCATCGACCGCGACCGCGACAAGAACCCGGTCGTAGCGCTGCGCGAAATTGCCGACGAGACGATTTTCCCTGAAGACCTCAAGGAAAGCCTGACCCAGTCGATGCAGAAGGTCCAGGTCGACGACGACGACGATGCCGACGAAATCGGCTCGCTCAGCCTGTCGGCAGAGGCGCTCCGCCTCACCGCCTCGGCCCCGGCCCGCACCAGCAGCATGGGCGGCGATTTCGACGCCTGATCTGGCTGGGACAACAGTTGCAAAAGCCGCGCGATCCGGAGGGTTCGCGCGGTTTTTTTTGGCGCAACGCACCACCCCCGCTGAGAAAACACCCGTCACCCTGAACTTGTTTCAGGGTCCATTTCTCCACACGCAGCTTCGGCGGCTGGGGCACGATGGATCCTGAAACGAGTTCAGGATGACGAAGGGAGGTGGTGTACGCCACCTCTGCACGCCCGGGGCAGTTCAAGTCTGTCGACAGCCTTTCGCCACCCGCCCCACCCCCGCTCGTCCCTGAAACAAGTTCAGGGCAGGCTCTGAGCCGCGGGCTTCAGCCCGCGAAGTCGAAGGACCCGCGCCCACGCTGGCCAAATAGCGGGGCCTTCGACAGGCTCAGGCTGAGCGGGCGTGGGGCGGCTTTGGAACCGTGGAAGAAAAAGCCTGCCGTTCTGCAAACGACCCCGTTGCTGCCGGTTTGCGAAAGCGGTATCGCTGACCCGATGCGACCCTTCACAACCCTGTGGGCGGCTTCTCTTTTTTTGCTCTTGGCTAGCTGCCAAACTCGTGATCCGTCGCCCTCAACTTTGCAGGTTCCTCCGGCCGAACAATGCGAAGCCTCGGGAGGTTCAATGCAGCCGGTGGGATTGACTGGCTCGCCTGCTTGCGTTGTCCCCACAAGCGACGGTGGGAAGAGATGTAAAGACAGTTCCGAATGCGACGGGCGCTGCATCGTGGACGACTGGGACGGTGATCGGCCACCTTCTGTCGGAAACAAAGTTGGTGGGACTTGTGAAGCTTCAAACCTCACCTTTGGCTGCTTCGCCGAAGTCCGACGCGGAAGGATAGCCAGCCACTTTCTTTGCGTTGATTAAGTGGCAGCTTCCCAACCAATCTCAGACATTCACGCAGAGCGAGGCTTCCTCCAGAAGCGGGCATCGCCCTGAAGCAGTGCTGTCAGTGCATAGATTGATTGGCGGCACTACCCGACGCGGTCACCCCCACCCCATCCTCCCCCATCGAAGGGGGAGGGCTTTCAGGGTGGCACCATTATCAGCGCGTGAGCTTCTTGTAGCTCATCCGGGTCGGGCGGTCGGCCTCGTCACCGAGACGACGGCGCTTGTCTTCCTCGTAGCTTTCGAAATTGCCTTCGAACCATTCGACATGGCTGTTGCCCTCGAACGCCAGGATGTGCGTGCAGAGGCGATCGAGGAAGAAGCGGTCGTGGCTGATGACCACGGCGCAACCGGCAAAGCTCTCCAGCGCCTCTTCGAGCGCGCGCAGCGTTTCGACGTCGAGATCGTTGGTCGGTTCGTCGAGCAGCAGCACGTTGCCGCCCTCTTTCAGCATCTTGGCCATGTGCACGCGGTTGCGTTCACCGCCCGAGAGCTGGCCGACCTTCTTCTGCTGGTCCTGGCCCTTGAAGTTGAACGCGCCAACATAGGCGCGGGTGGGCACGTCGTGCTTGCCGAGCTTGAAGAAATCGAGCCCGTCGGACACCTCTTCCCATACGTTCTTGTTGGGATCGAGGTCATCGCGGCTCTGGTCGACATAGCCGAGCTTTACCGTGTCGCCGATCGCGATCGTGCCGCTGTCGGGCTGTTCCTTGCCAGTGATCAGCTTGAACAAGGTCGACTTGCCCGCGCCGTTCGGCCCGATAACGCCGACGATCCCGCCCGGCGGCAGCGTGAACGACAGGTCCTCGAACAACAGCTTGTCGCCATAGGCCTTGGACAGGCCGTGCGCCTCGATCACCTTGCCGCCCAGGCGTTCGGGCGTCTGGATGACGATCTGCGCCTTGCCGGGGGCGCGGTTTTCCTGCGCCTCGACCAGCTCGTCGAACGCGCGGATACGCGCCTTGGACTTGGTCTGGCGCGCCTTGGGGCTCTGCCGGATCCAGTCGAGCTCGTCCTTGATCGCCTTCTGGCGTCCCTCGTCCTCGCGCGCTTCCTGCTCGAGGCGCTTGGCCTTCTTGTCGAGATAGGTCGAGTAATTGCCTTCGTAGACGAAATACTTGCCGCGATCGAGTTCGAGGATCCAGTTCACCACATTGTCGAGGAAATAGCGATCGTGGGTGACGAGGATGACGTTGCCCGGATAATCGACCAGGTGCTTTTCGAGCCAGGCGACGCTTTCCGCGTCCAGGTGGTTGGTCGGTTCGTCGAGCAGCAGGATGCTGGGCTTTTCGAGCAGCAGACGGCAGAGCGCGACGCGGCGGCGTTCACCGCCCGACAGGTTGGTGACATCGGCATCGCCCGGCGGGCAGCGCAGCGCTTCCATCGCGATCTCGAGCTGGTTGTCGAGCGTCCACCCATCGACCGCGTCGATCTTTTCCTGCAGCGTGCCCATTTCCTCCATCAGCGCGTCGAAATCGGCGTCTGCCGGCGGATCGGCCATCAGCGCGCTGATCTCGTCGAAACGCTCGACCAGATCGGCGACGGGGCGCACGCCGTCCATCACGTTCTGCTTGACGGTCTTGTTGGGATCGAGCTCGGGCTCCTGCGCCAGATAGCCGACGGTGATCCCCTCGCCCGGCCAGGCTTCGCCGGTGAAATCCTTGTCGATCCCGGCCATCACCTTCATCAGAGTCGACTTGCCCGATCCGTTGGGGCCGACAATGCCGATCTTGGCATCGGGATAGAATTGCAGGTGGATGCCGTTGAGCACCGGCTTGTTCGCGCCGGGAAAGGTCTTGGTCAGACCCTTCATCACGAAGGAATATTGAGCAGCCATGCGGGAGTACGCCTTTATGCGGGTATGAAAGATTTGCCCCGCGCCTTAGCGGCGAGCGCGCTTTGCGGCAAGACGGCATTGGCAAAGCGGAGTGCGGTGGTTAAGCCATGCGACCATGACGAAACGCACCCTGCTGGCTCTCGCCGCCCTCGCCCTGCCCTTCCCGCTTCTCGCTCAGCATGATCCCGCTGCGATCCAGCAAAAGGCGCTGGGCGACGATACCGCCTATGGCATCGTCGAGGACCTGACGACCGAGATCGGCCCGCGTCTGGCCGGCACCGAGCGCGAGGCGGCGGCGCGCGCCTGGGCGGTCGAGCGCTTGAAGGCCATGGGATTCAGCAACGTGCGCATCGAGCCGTTCGACATGAAGACCTGGGTGCGCGGCATCGAGACGGCGGAGATTACCGGGCCGTTCACTGGCAAGATGCATATCAGCGCGCTCGGCAATTCCGCGAGCACCGGCGACACCGGGCTGGAGGCGGAGGTCGTCTATTTCCGCACGCTGGCGGATCTGCAGGCCGCACCGGCGGGGAGCCTCAGGGGCAAGATCGCGTTCGTCAGCCACAAGATGACGCGGACACAGAATGGCGCGAGCTATGGCCAGTTCGGCGGCGTGCGGCGCGCAGGCCCCAGCCTCGCCGCTCAAAAGGGTGCAGCGGCGATCGTCATCCGCTCGGTCGGCACCGATTATCACCGCAACCCGCATACCGGCGGCACCAATTTCCCCGAAGGCGTCACACCGATCCCGGCGGCGGCGATCTCGATCCCTGATGCCGAAAATCTCGAACGGATGATCGCGCGCGCGGCGAAAAAGGGGGAGGCAGTGAAAATGAAGCTGGTGCTCACCCCGCGCCAGATCGGCACCACGCAATCGGGCAATGTCATCGCCGAGGTACCGGGCAGTGACCCCAATGCGGGCATGATCCTGGTCGGCGGGCATCTCGACAGCTGGGATCTGGGCACCGGCGCGATCGATGACGGCGCGGGCGTCGCGATCAGCGCGGCAGCGGCCAAGCTGATCATGGATGCAGGAACGCCCAAGCGCACCATCCGCGTCGTCTGGTTCGGAGCAGAGGAAGTCGGCCTGTTCGGCGGCATCGCCTATGCGAAGAAGCATGGCGCGGCGGGCCACGCGCTGGCGATGGAATCGGATTTCGGCGCGGACCGCATCTGGCAGGTCGATTTCAAATTGCCCGACGGCACCGACGATCTGAAAACGCGCATCGCCAATGCGCTCGCCCCGCTCGGCATCGGGCGCAGCAACCAGCCCGCAGGCGGCGGCCCTGATGTCGGCCCGACCGTGGCCTTGGGCGTCAACGCCATCGACCTGCAGCAGGACGGCACCGACTATTTCGACCTGCACCACACGCCGGACGACACGCTCGACAAGATCGACCCGAAAAAATTGCAACAGAATGTCGCAGCCTGGGCGACGGTCCTGAGCATCGTGGCGAACGATCCTGCGGATCTGCTGCCGAAGGGCAAGGCGGGGGACTGATCGCCGACCTCGATCCCAGCCTCTGCCGTCACCCTGAACTTGTTTCAGGGCCCATTTTCTCACCACGCGGCTTCGGCTGTTGGGGCAGAATGGATCCTGAACCAAGTTCAGGATGACGGGTAAGGGGAAACCGGGGGCGTTGGCCAGCCCATCCCCCGTTACACCTTGCGACAACATTTCCTGAAAATGAGCGGCATATTCGCAACCCGTTCAGCTAGACAAGAGTATTCCTGAACATGTCCAGAGCAGCCCCCACTGCCCAGGCCATGACAGGAGTAAGAACCATGAAGACCATTTCGAAAGCCCTGATCGGCACCCTGATGCTGGCCACGACGCTTCCGGTCGCGACCGCCCCCGCCTTTGCCCAGTCGCGCGGCGAGGTGAACCGTTCCGAACGCGAGCTGCGCCAGGAGCAGCGCGAACTGCAGCGCGATCGCCGCGATCTGCAGGAAGCCCGCCGCTTTGGTGACCGCCGCGACGTGCGCGAAGAGCAGCGCGACCTTCGTGACCAGCGCCGTGACGTGCGCGATGCCCGTCGCGAATATCGCGAGGACCTGCGCGACTATCGCGACTACCGTGCCCGCAACCGCCAGGCATTCCGCGGCCCCGCCTTCCGGTCGAACTTCCGCTATCAGCAGTTCCGCCCTGGCGTCCGCATCGCGCCCAACTATTACGGCCAGCGCTATGTGGTGAACAATTATCGCAATTACCGCCTGCCGAACCCCGGCGTTCGCCAGACCTGGGTGCGGCACTATAACGACATGCTGCTGGTCAACACCCGCACAGGCCGCGTGGTTCGCGTGATCCCGAATTTCTACTGGTAACTGTCCTTTCGCCAGTAGGAAGCAAGTCCGCCCATCGTTCCCCCAAGAACGGTGGGCGGGCCCATTTGTGCCGAAGCGAAAACGGCGTCAGGGTTCGCCCGCGCCCCAGATCTGGTCCTGCCGGACCCATCCTGCGCGCTTGTCGACCGCGAATTCGCACCAGCCCTTCTCGCAGTCGCCAAGCTCGCCGACCACCCCTGGCTCGGCGCGCCACATCAGCCTGGCGGCGTCCTGAGGTTCGGCCCGGATTGCGATGACCAGGCCGGTCACGATCGCGGTGCGCTTGCGGCTGAGCATGTTGGCATGCATCCACCCGCTCCAGCCCGAAGGATCGACGATCTGCCGCCAGACGCCATAGCGCTTGATCACCTTGACCGGCAAATGCTTGCGCCGGAAAACCCACTCGATCTGATAGGTCGCCATCGGTCCGGCGCGCGCAAAGGCTTCATCCTTCTGGATTGATGCCCAATAGGGCGTCTTCACCTCTGCCTGGGCGCGGGCCGCGTCATGCCCGGCCAGCAGGGACAGGACGCCCATCCCCATCAATACCAGTCCTGAAAAGCCTTTAACCTGCATCGAACATCCCCCGTCGGCATAAATATAGCATCGCGTCCGACGATCCCTTGTAAACATTCGCTTAAGCCAAAAAACCGTTGCCAAGCAAGTGCCGCAGCTTGACCTTTGAGGCGGTTGAGGCATAGCACAGATATGCCATCCAGCCCCGCATCCAGGCCGTCTCAACCGCCGCACGAACCGGGCAGCCGCCCGCGCGTGATCGTCACGCGAAAGCTCGCCCCCGCTGTCGAAGCACGCATGGCCGAACTGTTCGACGTCACGCTCAACGTCGACGACCATGCCTTTACCCGCGACGAACTCGCAGCGGCGATGGCGGATTGCGATGTGCTGGTGCCCACCGTGACCGACGTGCTTGATGCGGAACTGATCGCAGGCGCGGGCGACCGGCTGAAGCTGCTCGCCAATTTCGGCGCGGGCGTCGACCATATCGACCTCAAGGCCGCGCGCGCCAGGGGCATCATCATCACCAACACCCCGGGCGTGTTCACCGACGACACCGCCGACATGACCATGGCGCTGATCCTCTCGGTCCCGCGCCGCCTTGCCGAGGGCGAGAAGCTGGTGCGATCGGGCCAGTGGGAAGGCTGGAGCCCTTCCGGTATGCTCGGCCACCGCATCGGCGGCAAGCAGCTGGGCATTGTCGGCATGGGGCGCATCGGTCAGGCAGTCGCACATCGCGCGCGCGGTTTCGGCCTCAACATCGTCTATCACAATCGCCGCCGCCTGCCCGAAAGCCTCGAACAGATGCTCGGCGCGACGTTCGAGCCCGATCTCGACGCGTTGATCGCTGGGTCCGACATCATCACCCTGCACTGCCCGCGCAGCCCGGAAACGCGTGGCATCATCGACGCGCGGCGTATCGGCCTGATGAAATCGAGCGCCTATCTCATCAACAGCGCGCGCGGCGAACTGGTCGACGAGGCGGCACTGATCGAGGCTCTCGAAGCAAGCCGGATCGCAGGGGCCGGGCTCGACGTCTATCCGCGTGAGCCACAAGTCGATGCGCGGCTGCTCGCGCTGAAGAATGTCGTGCTGCTGCCGCATGTCGGCAGCGCCACGTTCGAAGGGCGCGAGGTTGCCGGGCACAAGGTAATCGCCAATATCCGCTTCTGGTTCGACGGCCACAGGCCGCCGGATCAGGTTCTGGAAGGCTGGATGTAAACCCTCCGTTCGCCGCAGAAACGGGCGCGCGTTAATCGATTATTTGCCAAACTGCGGCATGAGGCGGCAGATACGCTGTCCCATTTGTGGACAGGTGGGATTTGGGAAAGTCGAGAGCATGATCGCAAGGCTGGTGCGCGTTTTCATCCTGGCAACCGCCGCCATGGCTGCGCCTGCATGGGCAGCCCCCGCCTTGGTCGATCCGTCGACGCTCGACATTTCCAACTCAGGCGATACTGCCTTCATGCTGATTTGCGGCGCGCTGGTGATGCTGTTCGCGCTGCCGGGCTTGTTGCTGATACAGGCTGGGCGCGGCACCGCGCGCGCCGCGCAGGGCGTGTTCCTGCAGGGCGGCGCGATCACTGCGCTGGTGTCGCTCCTCTGGGTCATGGTCGGCTATACCCTAGCTTTTGGCGACCCCGGCGGTGGCATCATTGGCGGCGGCAATGCCTGGATGCTGATTGCGCTCGGCAATGTCCGCTTCGGCACTGCCGTGCCTGAAAGCGCGTTTGTTCTCTTCCAGATCGCAGGGGCCATGCTCGCGGCGATGGTTGTCGCCGGGGCCTGGGCGGGCCGGGCCCGCTTCGGCTGGGCGCTGGCCTTTGGCGGACTGTGGAGCCTGATCGTCTATGCGCCGGTCGCGCACTGGATCTGGGGCGGCGGCTGGCTCTACGGCTTTGGCGTGCTCGATTATGCCGGCGGCATCGCGCTGCATTTCTGCGCAGGGGTTTCGGCGCTGGTCGCCGCCGTGGTCATCGGCCGCCGCACCGGCTGGCCAGGCGCCGCGGCCGCAACGCACAGCCCGATCATGGTACTGGCCGGTGGCATGCTGCTGTTTGCAGGCAATTTCGCACTCACCGGCGGCTGGACGCTGGCGGCGACCGACGATGCCAGCAGCGCGATCATCAACGCGCATGTCGCCGCCTGTGTCAGCGGCCTTACCTGGCTGCTGATCGAGAAACTGCGCACCCGAACTGTTACCGCGATGGGCCTGGTCAACGGGCTCATCACCGGAATGGCCGCGATTGCGTCCGCCTCGGGCCTGGTATCGCCGGGAGCTGCCATCCTGATCGGCCTGATCGCCGCACCGGCGGGCTATTTCGGCCTGCGCTTCGTCACCGAGACGCTGGCGATCGACGACAGCAACCACGCCTTCGCCCTCCACGGCATCGGCGGCCTGACAGGCGCCCTGCTCGTCGCGATATTCATCAGCGAGAGCTTCGGCGGCGTAGGCTATGGCGAAGGAAGCGGCATGATCGGCCAGCTGATGGCACAGCTGATCGGCCTGGCAGGTGTCGCAATGTGGTCGATCCTGGCGACGCTGATCATCAGCTATGGTATCGCCCTGGCCATGCCGATGCGGATCTCGCCAGCCGAGGAAGCGGGCGAAGCGATAGCCCCTGCTTACCCGCAGCCAGCAGCGACCGATCCGTCAGCAATCGAGATGCAGCCCGCCGCGCCGAAGGGCTAGCACAGCCGATCGGCGCGGGCGCAGGTCATTCCTCGCCCATTCTGAGCGCGGCGATGAACGCTTCCTGCGGGATGCTGACCGAACCATATTCGCGCATCCGCTTCTTGCCCTCTTTCTGCTTTTCCAGCAGCTTTTTCTTGCGGCTGATGTCGCCGCCATAGCATTTGGCGGTGACGTCCTTGCGCATCGCGGCGATCGTCTCGCGCGCGATCACCTTGCCGCCGATCGCCGCCTGGATCGGGATCTTGAACAGGTGGCGCGGGATCAGGTCCTTCAGCCGCTCGCACATGCCGCGTCCGCGCGATTCCGCGCTGCCACGGTGGACGATCATGCTCAGCGCATCGACCGGCTCGGCATTGACCATGATCGACATCTTGACGAGATCGCCCTCGCGATAGCCGATCTGATGATAGTCGAAGCTGGCATACCCTCGGCTGATCGACTTCAGGCGGTCGTAGAAATCGAACACCACCTCGTTGAGCGGCAGCTCATAGGTCACCTGCGCACGGCCGCCGACATAGGTGAGATTTTTCTGCAACCCGCGCCTATCCTGGCAGAGCTTGAGGATGCTGCCGAGATATTCGTCGGGGCAATAGATCACCGCCTCGATCCACGGCTCCTGGATCTCGTCGATCTTGGTCGGATCGGGCATGTCGGCCGGGTTGTGCAGCTCGATCTCGCCGTTCCCGTGGGTCAGTTTGATCTTGTACACGACCGAAGGCGCGGTGGTGATGAGGTCGAGATCGTATTCGCGCGTCAGCCGCTCCTGAATGATCTCGAGGTGCAGCAGGCCCAGGAACCCGCAGCGGAAGCCGAAGCCCAGCGCGGCGCTCGATTCCATCTCGAAGCTGAACGAGGCATCGTTGAGCCGCAGCTTTGAAATGCTGTCGCGCAGCTTGTCGAAGTCATTGGCATCGACCGGGAACAGCCCGCAGAACACCACCGGCTGCACTTCCTTGAAGCCGGGCAGCGGCGCGGGCGCGGGGTTCTTGACCGTGGTGATGGTATCGCCGACGCGGGTCTGGCTGATATCCTTGATCTGCGCGGTGATGAAGCCGATCTCGCCCGCTGCCAGCTCGGGCAGGTTCTCGATCTTGGGCCGCATGCAGCCGACCCGGTCGACCAGATGCTCGGTGCCGCCGGCCATGAACTTGATATTCTGGCCCTTCTTGATCACGCCGTTGACGACGCGCACCAGGATGACGACGCCCAGATACGGGTCGTACCAGCTGTCGACCAGCATCGCCTCGAGCGGCGCATCGCGGTCGCCCTTGGGCGCGGGGATTTTCTGGACAATCTGTTCGAGAATCTCCTCGATGCCGATGCCCGACTTGGCGCTCGCGAGCACCGCTTCGGAAGCGTCGAGGCCGATAATGTCCTCGATCTCCTTCTTCACCTTTTCCGGCTCGGCGGCGGGAAGATCGATCTTGTTGATCACCGGCAGGATCTCGTGGTCATGCTCGATCGACTGATAGACGTTCGCCAGCGTCTGCGCCTCCACGCCCTGCGCCGCATCGACGACGAGCAGCGCGCCCTCGCACGCTGCAAGCGAGCGCGAGACCTCATAGGCGAAGTCGACATGGCCCGGCGTGTCCATCAGGTTCAGCTCATAGAGCTGGCCGTCCTTGGCCGTGTAGTTCAACCGCACCGTCTGCGCCTTGATGGTGATGCCGCGCTCTTTCTCGATATCCATGTTGTCGAGCACCTGCGCAGACATCTCGCGCTCGGAAAGACCGCCGGTCCATTGGATCAGCCGGTCGGCAAGCGTCGATTTGCCATGGTCGATATGCGCGATGATGGAGAAATTGCGGATGTGCTTGAGGTCGGTCATGCCGCGCGATTAGCAGGGGTCTGCGCACCTGTCAGCAGGGAATAGAGGCCCTGCAAAACCGACATGGATCAAGAACCAAATCCGCGCTGGCGCGTAGGCCGCGCATGACCAAGACCTGGCTTATCGTCAACGAAGCGAGCGGCAGCTATGACGCAGCCGTGATCGCCGATATCGTCACCTGGTTCGCGCAAAGCGACCAGCCCGTGGATTGCATCGTCCGCTGCCCTGATGAGGACTTGCCCGACCCCGGCAAGCTGGTGGCCAATGGTGTCGATCTGCTCGCCATCTATGCAGGCGACGGCACCACCAACAGCGCCCTGAAAACGGCATCGGGCTGGGATGGCGCTGTTCTGATCCTGCCTGGTGGCACGATGAACCTGCTCGCGCGCGCATTGCACGGGGAGCAGTCGTGCCAGTCGATCATCGGCGAGGCGGCAAGAAACCGCCGGACGGTCCAGCTGAACACGGTCGAGATCGGCGAGAGCACCGCTTATGTCGGCGTGATTGCGGGGCCGACCACCAGCCTGGCGCAGGTGCGCGAAAATGCGCGCCATGCCCGCTTGTCAGAATTGGTGCTGGAGGCCATTCCCGCCGCGATCAGCGACAGCCTGGCCGGGCCGCAGGTGGGGATAAAGGGCCATGATGACCGCTTCCCCGCCATCTTTGCGGCCCCGCGCGATGACAGCATGGCCTTATGCGGCTTCACCGCATCGACCATCGGTGAGGTGCTGAGCCACGCGGGCGCCTGGCTGAACGGCGACTTCCGCGACGGCCCGCGCGTCGATCTGGGCAGCGCATCCACCGCAACGCTGGTGAGCGAGGCGGACGAGATCGGACTGCTTATCGATGGGGAACAAGCCAAAGCGGTGCCGGGTGACGTGCTGCGCCTCGCCCGGGCGCCGCACCATTTTGTCGAAACCCGCCCGTCGGCTGCGCCATGACGCTGCTGTTCCACGCCAGCGACCTTCATTTCGGTGCGGAAGACAGCGCGGCGCTCGCGTGGTTCGCGCAGGAAGTGTCCCGGCAGCAGCCCGATGCCGTCATCATCACCGGCGACCTGACCATGCGAGCGCGGTCGGCCGAATTCGCTGCCGCCCAGACATGGCTGTCAGCGCTTGGCCGGCCGGTGCTGATCGAGCCGGGCAACCACGATCTGCCCTATTTCAATCCGGTGCGCCGCATCTGGCGGCCCTATGGCCGGGTCATGCGGCTACAGGAACAGTTGCATGAAGGCGTGATGCTCGACAATGTCCATCTGGTTTCGCTGCGGACCACCGCGCGCGCGCAGCTGCGGCTCAACTGGTCCAAGGGCCGGGTGGGCAAGCGCGCGCTGCATGAAGCGTTGCTGGCGCTGCAGGATGCCGACCATGCCACCAGGCTGCGGATCGTGCTGACGCACCACCCGCTGATCGAGGCGGAGACCCAGTCCAGCGGTCGCACAAGGGGTGGACGCACCGCGCTGGAGGCGATCCGCGGGGCGGGCGCCAATGCAGTGCTCTCCGGTCACGTCCATGACCCGTTCGACCTGAGCGTCGAGACACCTGCGGGCGAGATCCGACTGATCGGCGCAGGCACGCTGTCCGAGCGGGTTCGCGCCACCCGCCCCTCCTTCAACCGGCTGCAGGTGTCGGAGGGCAGCCTGGACGCGCAAGTCTGCGCGATGGAGTGAATCGGATCATTAACGCGGCATAATCTGCGGATTCTTACAATTCGCCGATCCTCTGCTACCCTATTCTTCGGGTGCAGGGGGGATTCGCGAAACATGATGAGAAAGCCGTTCAATCCGTTCGAGTCCGCAATCTGGAAGCGGCTGGCGGAAACCATGCTGGTCGAGCCGTCAAAGATGGCGATCACCCCTGCCCAGGTCGTCGAAAACCTGCAGCGCGTGTTCGGCAACATGGAAGGCGACAAGCCAAGGGAAATGGCACTTTCGGTCATCGGTACCTGGCTCGTGCTGGGCGGTCCGATCTGGCATTTCGCGCCGCGCAGCTTTCGCATCTGGCGGATCGAGCGGCGGCTGAAATACAGCCGCATCGACATTTTCCAGGACATGGCCCGCATCCGGGGCATCGTCTATGCAGGCTATTACGGGCACTGGATAGATCAGGACGACGCGAATATCTCCGACGCTGCGGCCGAGGATGCCAATCGCGCCAACCCGGTGTTCAACGCGATCGGCTTTACCCTGCCCCGTCACCGCAGCCGCGCTGGCACGCCCGATGATCCCGAAATCGCCGAATATACCGGCAACGATCTGCCCTATACGGTGTTCGTCGGCGAGGATGCGATTCCCGACAGCGTCGAGGTGGTGGTGATCGGATCGGGTGCTGGCGGAGCGGTTGCCGCATCGAACCTTGCCGATCAGGGTTATGAGGTGCTGGTCGTCGAGGCCGGGCCGTATCTGCCCAGCGCGCGGATGACGCCCAACGAGGCGCACATGTCGTCCACGCTGTTCAAGGACGGTGCGATCCAAACGACGCACAACCGCGATATCATCGTATTTCAGGGACGCACCGTCGGCGGATCGACCGTGGTCAACAACGGCATCTGCCTACGCCTGGCGCGCGAGGGCGAAACGCATCCGGACGCGCATGACGTGCTCGCGCACTGGCGCAGCATCGGCGCGCCAGTGGACGAGCAGGCGCTCGAAGCCGCCTATTGCCGGGTCGAGACGCGGCTCGGCGTGCACGAGATCGACCGGCGGCTGGGGCGCAACAACGGCACGCGGCTGCTCGCCGGATGGGATGCCTATGCTGCAGGCTCGCATGACCCGCTCGACACGCGCGCGGTCACCGGCTGGTTCCGCAAGAACTGGGGACAGAAGCACGAACCCAATGCCTGCGTGTCGTGCGGCTATTGCAACACCGGCTGCCCTTATGGTCGCAAGAAGGCGATGCCCGAAAGCTTCCTGCGTCACGCGACGCTGCACGCCCCGCGCAAGGCGCGCATTCTGGCGCATGCCGCCGTGTCGCACATCGGCTGGTCCGGGCGCGACGATCAGGGGCGCAGGATAGCCTCATCGGTGCAGGTGGTGCTGCCAGATGGCCGCGCAAAGACGATCCGCGTGACCAAGGGCGTGGTGGTCGCGGCGGGCACGATCGCGTCAAGCAACATCCTGTCGGCGAGCGGCATCGAGGGCACCGGGCGCGACATCTCGCTCAACATCGCCTGCCCGGTCCCCGCGCTGATGCAGGGTCCGGTCAACGCCTGGGACGAGGACCAGATGGCGACCTTTGTCGACCGCGCCGATTTCCTGATCGAGAGCCATTTCCAGCCGCCGATGAGCATGGCCTCGCTGGTTCCCGGCTGGTTCGACGAGCATTTCCGCCGGATGCTGAACTATAACCGCCTCGCTTCGGCGGGCGTGCTGTTCCCGGCGGATCGGCGCGGCACGATCCGGAAGGGCAAGCTCGCCTTCGAGCTCGAGCAGAGCGATCTCGCCGTGCTCCGCCGCGCGCTGGCGACGCTCACCAAGGTGCATTTCCGCGGCGGCGCCGAGGAAGTCTATCCCGCCTTGCTCCATGGCGAGACGCTCTCCCGCGGGATGAGCGATGCGGAGATCGACCGGTTCTTCGAGGAGCATATCGAGGAACCCGACGATGTGGTGCTATCCTCCAGCCATCCGCATGGCGGCAACGGAATCAACAGCGATCCGCGCAAGGGCGTGGTCGATCTCGACCAGCGCGTTCACGGGGTTACCAATGTGCTGGTCACCGACGCGAGCGTGATGCCCAGCTGCATCCGCGTCAACGCGCAGCTGACGACGATGGCCATGGCAGACAGGGTCACCTGCGGAAAAAGGGTATTCGGCTGATCAGTCCTTGCCGCAAACGCCGGTCTGCGGCGCGCTGATGGCGCGCCTCGGCCTGAGGCTGCTCTAGCGGGACGCAAGCTTGCGTGCGAAGAACACGGTGACCGCCTGGCTCACCGATTCCCCGATGCGCTTGCGATAGCTGGCGGAGTTGAGCAGCGCGATGTCATCGGCGTTGCTGACATAGCCGGTTTCCAGCAGCACCGAGGGCACGTCAGGCGCCTTGAGCACCATCAGCGAGGCAAAGCGATGGGAGTCGGTGCGAAAGTTCATCTTTGCATCGCCCTCGCGCCGCAGCAGGCGGGCAAAGTCGGCGGACAGGTTCATCGTCTCGCGCTGGGTAAGATCGATCAGGATCGACGATACGTCGGAGGGCGCATCGGCAAGGTTCACGCCGTTCAATATGTCCGCCTTGTTCTCGCGCGCAGCCAGCCGGGCCGCCTCGCGGTCAGAGGCGACCTCGGACAGCGTGTAGATGGTCGCCCCCCGCGCCGTCTGCGACGCGGCGGCATCGGCATGGACCGAGATGAACAGGTCCGCGCCCAGACGTCGCGCAATCCCATAGCGTTCCTGAAGCACGAGGAAGGTGTCGCTGTCGCGGGTCAGCGCCACGCGCACCCGGCCGGTCTTGAGCAGTTCGTCGCGGATGGCGCGGGCGATCTGCAACGTGACCTTGCTCTCGCGGGTGCCGTCGTGCGGGCTGATCGCACCGGGATCATGCCCGCCATGCCCGGCATCGATGACCACCAGCGGTCGGCCGTCATCCTTGGGCCCCTCGATCCTGGGCAGTGGCGGCGCCTTGCTGGGCTTGGGCAGCGGAATGCGAACGCTGTACCGGCGCGGTGGCGGCTCTGCGCGAAATCCGGCGGGCGGCACGAAGGACTGGCGCGGCGCGCTCAGCACACCGGTCAGTTCCGACGATCCCAGTTCCTTGACCGACAGGGTGAGACTGCGGCCGTCCTCAGAGAAAGAGCCTCCGCTGACCATCGCCGGGCGATCGAGATCCAGCACGATACGCGCGGTATCGCTATCGAATTGTGCCATGCGCACCGTGCGGAACAGGCCCTGCTGGACCAGCGCATCGGACCGCGCGGTGGCCCCCTTGATATCGATCGCGATGCGGTCCGGTCCGCTAAGGACAAAGCTGCTGGCACCCTCGATGGCGTCGTTGAAATGCAGCACCACCTGATTGGCGCGGATCTCCACATTGGAAACCTCCCCCGCGTGGACGGGCGCGGCGCATGCCATCGACGCGCAGATGGAGGAGAGCCAGAGCATGGCCATGTTATGCCCCCGGCGCGAATGTCCGGTCCAGTGCATTTTCATGATTCCCGGATTCCTGCCTGATCACTTGATGAAGGCAGGATTAGGGTTAAGCGGGAAAAACCCTGTGAAACGACCTGGTTAACAGGAATTTCAGCATGAATCGGAAGAGCGCGGACCGCAATGGAAACGGCATTGCGCGCCCGCTATCTGCAGTAACGGCAGACGAAAGTGCCGATTGAGCTTTTTGTTGCTGTATTGCGTCAGCGATGCTAGCAAAGCTTTGCGGCTCATGGGCTTTACCAGCCATCGCCCGCACTCACTGACAGCATTTCGGCGCAATCTGCCGGGAATGCTGTATCACCAGGTTGACGCTTTATGGGTTTGAATACCGCCTTTTCCGCCACCCCGCTTCCGGGCGGTTGGCTGCGGAAAAGCGACGCGGCCAGTGCGCTTGACGCCCTGCAAACCCGTTCAGCAGACACAATCCTTATCGAAAAAACCCGTTTGCGCACCGCCCCCATTATCGGGAGCGGCAGCGCCATAACAGACAGAAGCGCTGCGACCCGGCCGGTTCCGCCCGGTGCGCGCGCACGGAGAATATTGAATGACAACGCGCATGTTGATCGATGCGCGCCACCAGGAAGAAACCCGGGTGGCGGTGCTCAAGGGAAACCGGATTGAGGAATTCGACTTTGAATCTGCCGAACACAAGCAGATCAAGGGCAATATCTATCTCGCCAAGGTTACCAGGGTAGAACCCTCGCTGCAGGCTGCTTTCGTCGATTACGGCGGTAACCGGCACGGCTTCCTCGCCTTTTCGGAAATCCATCCCGATTACTACCAGATCCCTCGCGAGGACAAGCTGGCGCTGCTGGCCGAAGAAGCGCGGCACGCCAAGGAAGAAGCCGATGCGCTGGCCGCAGAAGAAGAGGCGGATGATGCCGCTGGTCGTGGCGGTGAGGAAGGCAGCTATGATGACGGTCTGTCCGAAGACGGGCTGATCGAGGCCGACGACGAACCGATCGTTGCGGAAACCCTTTCCGGCGACAGCGAAGGCGATCCCGACAGCGAAGACAGCGAGAGCGACGGCGAAGCCGAGGAATCGCGCGAATCCAGCGGCAACGGCCGCGGCAATGGCCGGCGTCGCCGCCGCGATGGCAGGGGCGGCAAGGCCAAGGCCAGCGACGAGGCGCGCACCAACCGCATGGCCCTGCGTCGCCGCTACAAGATCCAGGACGTGATCCAGCGTCGTCAGGTGATGCTGGTGCAGGTCGTCAAGGAAGAGCGCGGCAACAAGGGTGCGGCGCTGACCACCTATCTGTCGCTCGCGGGTCGCTATTGCGTGCTCATGCCCAACAGCGCGCATGGTGGCGGCATCAGCCGCAAGATCAGCAACGCGTCCGACCGCAAGCGCCTCAAGTCGATCATAGCCGAGATGAAGCTTCCCGCGACCATGGGCTGCATCGTGCGCACCGCCGGCCTTTCGCGCACCAAGCCCGAGATCAAGCGCGACTTCGACTATCTCGCACGGCTGTGGGACGAAATCCGCGAAAAGACGCTCAAGGCTTCGGCCCCGGCGATCATCCATTCGGACAGCGACCTCATCAAGCGCGCGATCCGCGACATCTACAATCGCGACATCGAGGAAGTGCTGGTCGAGGGCGAGGCGGGCTATCGCGCTGCCAAGGATTTCATGAAGCTGCTGATGCCCAGCCATGCGCGCCGGGTGAAGAGCTATTCGGACCCGGTACCGCTGTTCCAGCGCTATGGCACCGAGGATCAGCTTTCGGCGATGTACGAGCCGGTCGTGCAGCTGAAATCGGGCGGCTATCTGGTCATCAACCCGACCGAGGCCCTGGTGTCGATCGACATCAATTCCGGCCGCTCCACCAAGGAGCACGGTATCGAGGCGACGGCACTCAACACCAATCTGGAAGCGGCGCGCGAGATCGCCCGGCAGCTGCGCCTGCGCGACATGGCGGGCCTGGTCGTCATCGATTTCATCGACATGGAATATGGCTCGAACATCCGCAAGGTCGAGAAGGCCATGCGCGATGCGCTGAAGAGCGACCGGGCGCGCATCCAGGTCGGCCGCATCTCGGGCTTCGGCCTGATGGAGATGAGCCGCCAGCGCCTGCGCACCGGCGTGCTCGAGGCATCGACCCGCACCTGCCCGCATTGCGACGGCACCGGTCTGGTCCGCACCGCATCGTCGGCGGGTCTCTCGGCACTGCGCCTGCTGGAGGAAGAGGCCGCGCGCGGCCATGGCAGCATCATCACGCTGCGCACCAGCCAGGAAGCATCGATCTACGTCCTCAACAACAAGCGCCGCGACATTGCCGAGATCGAGGAGCGGTTCGGCGTGCGCATCGAGATTCTGCCCAATGGGGAGAATGAAGGCGCGAAGATGGAAGTGACCGCCAGCGGCCCGCGTCCAGAAAAGGTCGTCACCTTCCAGCCGATCATCGATGAAGACGATGACGATATCGAAGACGACATCGACGAGATCGAGGAAGAGGAAGAAGTCACCGAAAAGCGCGGTGGTCGCGGAAATCGTGGCGAGCGCGGTGAGCGGAGCGAACGCCCAGCCGAGCAGCGCAGCAGCGAGGAAGGCGAAGGAGGCGGCCGAGCCAAACGTCGACGTCGCCGCCGCGGCAAGCGCGGACGGCGCGACGGTGACGTGACGCAGGGCGAAATCGGCAGCGAGTCCGAAGCAGAAACCGGTGTTCAGTTCGAGGAGCCGGACGCAGCGGCAGACGCCGACGCTCCGGTCGAGGTCGAGGTCGAGGCGAGCGAAGCCGTCGAGGCTGCCGAAGATGGCGGCGAGGCCAAGCCGAAGCGTGCGCGTCGCGGTCGCCGTGGCGGACGCAATCGCAAGAATGGCGAGGCTGGTGAAGACGGCGCCGAAACCGCTGGTGACGAAGCACCGGCGGAAGCTCCAACCGAGCCGGTGAGCGAGGAAGCCGCCGCGCCTGCCGAAACCGCGGCAGAGCCCGAAGCCGAGCCGGTGGCCGAAAAACCCAAGCGCAAGCGGGCTTCGCGGGCAAAAAAGCCGGTTGCCGAAGCGGAGGGCGAGGCCCCCGCAGAAGCGCCCGCTTCCGAAGTGGAGCCTGCTGCAGAGGCCGAGCCTGCGGCCAAGCCCAAGGCCAAGCGCGCGCCGCGCAAAAAGGCTGCACCCAAGGCCGAAGCGACCGATACGGTAGCAGCGGAACCTGCAGCCGAACCCGTGGCAGAAGCTGCCGCAGCCGACACGGCCAAGGCCGCCGAAGCACCCGCCGAAAGCACCGAACCGCCGCGTCGCGGCTGGTGGCAGCGCACTTTCGGCAACTAAAGGGTCTCAAGTCGCAACAAAAAGGGGTGCCCCGCCAGACCGGCCGGGCACCCCTTTTTCGTCTTGGTCCGAGCTGCCAGGCTCAACCGGCAGCGATCGCCGCCTCGAACGCGTCACCGATCACGGCCATGTCAGCATCGAGCTGTGCTTCGGCTGCATCCCCCATGCCCGCCAGCGCCACCATCTGTGGCATCGAGATGCCGATGCGCAGCGTGCCGCGCACCTTTCCGGCCATATCCGGTCCCTGGAAGCGGGCGCATTTGACCGGCTGGCCCAGCCGCACGCCCGATTGCATCATCTTGAGCTGGATCGCGGTCGCTCCATCGAAATCGATCGCGCGCCCCTCCCCACTGAGGTCCACGGTGGTCAGCGTGCGCATCTCGATCGGATGGGCGCCAGCGGACTCGCGATCGGCAAAGGGATAAGGCGTCACGCGCGTCCCGCCGATGCGATCGACCAGCGCCAGTGATGCGGTGCGGAACTGCTCGACGACCCGAGCGATCGTATGGAAATCGAGCGCCTGGAAACGCTCAAGCTCGAACAGCGCCGCAGCCAGCCGCAGTGTCAGCCCGGCATTGCCACTGTCGGGCAGGGACACATCGCTGGCCCAGCTTTCGGGAAGCTCGGCGCGGCGGAAGATCGTCGCCATCCCTTCACCGAGCGGCGCGATGCGCTGCGCTGTCGCGCGCGGCACCAGCGCAAAGCCGGAAAAGGGCGGACCACCCATGAACTTGGAACCGGTCAGCAGCACGACGGCACCGCGCATCAGATAGGCACCGATGGCCGGGCTAGTGATCCGTGCCTGGCAGGCATCGACGACAAACCCGACCGAATCGCCATATTGCGTGATCAGCGCATCGATATCGTCGAGATGCGGCAGGATGAGACCGGTCTTGGAGCCGTGCACCACATGCAGCAGCGGAAATTTGCCCGCCAGCAAGGCGCGCTCGATCTCGCTGCGCATGGCAGCAACGATGACCGCGCTATCGAACGCTTCCCCGAATCCGTTGCGTACCGATATCTCGGACAGCGATACCGGCGACAAGCCGGGAACGGGCTGGGCCTTGGCGGTCGGCAGGCTCAGCGCGGTCTGCGCGGCAAAATACTGGCCCGCAGCGCTGAGGATGCAGCCGCTGCCCACCTCATCTGCACCCAGCAGCACGTTGTGGATGCCGTTGGGCGCTCGTCCGGAAAAAGCATGCAGCGCAATATATTCCAGGTCTGTGCCCGAGGCGGAAAACGCGATCTCGGTACCCTGCGGCAACCCATAGGCCGATGCGATGCGGGAGCGAAGCACCGACAGATGGCCGGCATAATCGGTTCCGGGCATGTCCGGCGTCATCTCGTGATCAGCGACGAACTGGCAAAGATGGCTGAACGCGGGCTGCGAAATGTCATTGGCCGTCGACGACGCATATGTCACCGTATGGCGCGGAAACGGAGAGCTGAAATATTTGTTCGTGCCGTCCTCGTGTGCAGGGACGATGCGCTCGTCTCCACCCAGGGTGAGAAGGTGGCTGACGGCCTTGTGCAAATCCTGTTGCATCAAACTTTTCTTTCGCTGCGCCCCCGAAGCGGATAAGGGCGCGCCTATAGGGTTGCTGGCCATAATGGCAAGCTGCTTTGGCCTCGACCCGTCATTTAGCCCGAATGCCCCTGCGGACCATTGCCGCTACGGACACCAACGAAAGTACGCTCTGCCGTGACCCAATATCCTGCCCCGCAGACCATCGATGCCAAGACCCGCGCAACGTTGAAAGTACTGTTCCTTGCAAAGCACGCGCTGGGGGACGGATCGCTGCACCCCGAAGATGGCAACCATGCCGTCTACCACAATGAGGTCCGCACGATCCTCGAGGGCCTTTTCGACAATCTTGTGGTGGGCAACCAGTACGCGATGCTGTTCGACCCGCCCGAGGTGGATTTCGTTTTCTCGCTCCTGAACCGCGGCGGCTTCGTCAATTCCGAGATGCTCGTCCCGCTGCTGTGCAACCGCAAGGGCCTGCCCTATCTCGGCGGCAGCCCGATCCTGCGTGGCCTTTCGGACGACAAGCATCTCTCCAAGCTCGTTGCGCGCGCGCGCGGCATTCCGACCGCAGACTGGGCGATCTATCGCAAGGGCGGCCCGGTCGACGAGAAATTCTGCCCGATGGCCGAGCGCATGGTGATCAAGCCCAATGCCTCATCCGCAAGCTGGGGCGTGCGCGACGCTGGCGACTGGGCGGCTGTGAAGGACGCCGTCGCCGCCATCCACGAGGAAGGCCATGACGCGATTGTCGAGCCGTTCCTGACCGGCAGCGATGTCGAAGTGCCGGTGGTGACGATGCACGGCCGTCCGCTGACCCTGCCGATGATGCTGTTCGAACAGGCTGACCCCACGCATCTGCGCACCTACTGGGAAAAGCGTGATCTGGTCGAACGCGCCAGCAAGTACGAGCTGGTCGATTTCGAAGGCTCGCCGTTCGAGGCCGAGATCGCCGCGCACACCGCCAATCTGGCGCAGGAATTCGTGCCCTTCGATTACGGACGCTACGAATTCCGCCTGGACGAGGAAAAGGGCGAGCTCAACTTCCTCGAGGTCAATCTCAACTGCAACCTGTGGAGCCAGAAGGTCTTCGGCCGCTCCGCCGTCCGCGCCGGCTGGACCCAGGAACAGCTGATCGAGACGATCGTCGCGGAGAGCCTGCGCAGCCACGGGTTGATGGATTGAAAATCCTTTTCGCTTAAGGGCGCCATATGCAATTGAGCCTCGGCGCCAAAATGACTATCTAGGCTCCGGACGCATTGAAGGACGAGGGATTTTCCATGGCTACGTTTACGCTCCCGGCGAACAGCAAGATCACTGGCAAGGGCCAGGCGTTCAGCGCGAAGACTGGTGGGCGGCTGAAACGTTTCAAGGTTTATCGCTACGATCCCGACAGCGGCGAGAATCCCCGCTATGACACGTTCGACATCGATCTGGACGATTGCGGGCCGATGGTGCTCGACGCGCTGATCAAGATGAAGTCGGAACAGGATTCGACGCTGACCTTCCGCCGTTCGTGCCGCGAAGGCATCTGCGGATCGTGTTCGATGAACATCAACGGCCGCAATGGACTGGCCTGCACTACCGCGATCGAGGATTGCAAGGGCGAGGTGCGCATCACCCCGCTGCCGCACATGGACGTTATCAAGGACCTGGTCCCAGATTTCAGCCATTTCTACGCGCAATATGCCTCGATCCGCCCCTGGCTGCAGACGGTGACGCCGGTGCCTTCGGGCAAGGAGCGGCTGCAGTCGCCCGAGGATCGCGCCAAGCTCGACGGGCTGTACGAGTGCATCCTTTGTGCCTGCTGCTCGACCAGCTGCCCCAGCTATTGGTGGAATTCGGACAAGTTCCTCGGTCCCGCCATCCTGCTGCAGGCCTATCGCTGGCTGGCCGACAGTCGCGACGAGATGACTGGCGAGCGACTCGATGAGCTGGAAGATCCGTTCCGCCTCTATCGCTGCCACACCATCATGAACTGCGCCAATGTCTGCCCCAAGGGCCTGAACCCGGCGCGTGCCATTGCCGAAATCAAGAAAATGGAGGTCGAACGGCACGTCTGATCGGCCCGTTAGCTGACAGACCCGTTCGATACCCCCGCAGAGGTGGACGCAACCGCTCTCGACATGCCCGATGATTTCGCGTTCGGCCCGGACCCTGACCGTCCGGGCTGGATGCGCTGGGCACTGCGTGAACAGAACCGCTACAACAGCACGCTCGGGCCCATGTGGGTGATGAAGCGCGATGACGGCATCGTCGTGGTGCGGACCGAGCCTGGGCACCTGCAGGGCAACCTTGCCAATAACGTGCATGGCGGCGCGATCCTGACCCAGGTCGATATCGCGCTGTTCGTCTGCGCGCGGCTCCATGGCGCGCTGCGTCACGGCCCCGGCGTGACTCTGGATCTGAACAGCCATTTTGTCGGCGCCGGCAAGGTCGGCCTGCCGCTCGATGCCGAGGTGGAAGTCATCCGCGAAACCGGACGGCTGATGTTCCTGCGCGGGCTGGTGGTGCAAGCAGGCGAGACCGTCTGCGCATTTACCGGCACCATCCGCAAGACCCCTGCCCCGCGCGAGCAACGCAATTGACCTGCACGCTTGCCCGCTATGACAGATTGGTCAGCGCGGGCGAATTGCGGCCCGACGAGGATCAGCGAGCGGCAGCCGTGCGGTTGCAGGCGATGCAGGATGCGCTGGAGGCCGTCCCGCCCCGCGGATCGCTGCTCTGGCGGCTGATGGCGCGCGAGCCAAAGCCCGATCCGGTGCGCGGCCTGTACATGTTTGGCGGGGTGGGGCGCGGCAAGTCGATGCTGATGGACCTGTTCTACGAATCGGTCGACATCCACCGCAAGATCCGGGTCCATTTCCACGAGTTCATGCAGGACATTCACGCCCGGCTTCGGGTCGAGCGCGACAAGATGCAGGGTGACCCGATCCCGCCGGTCGCGCGCCAGTTCAGCGACAATTACCGGCTCATCGCGTTCGACGAGATGGTGGTCAACAACAGCGCCGACGCGATGATCATGTCGCGGCTGTTCACCGCGATCATCGAGGCCGGTGTCACCATCGTCACCACGTCCAACCGACCGCCCGACGACCTGTACAAGGACGGCCTCAATCGCGAGCATTTCCTCCCCTTCATCGCGCTGATCAAGCAGCGGCTCGATGTGCTCTCGCTCAACGGCCCGGTCGATTACCGGCTCGAGCGCCTGTCCGGCACCAGCACCTGGCATGTGCCGAACGGTCCGGAGGCGACCGCTGCGCTGCGGGCCGCGTTCTTCCGCATGACCGATTACTCGCCGGATGATGCGGCGCATGTGCCGAGCGCCGATGTGCCGATCAGCGGCGGGCGGACGATCCATGTGCCCAAGTCCTTGAAGGGCGTCGCGGTCTTCTCGTTCAAGAAGCTGTGCGGCGAGGCGCGTGGTGCACCCGATTATCTTGCCATTGCCCGGCGCTATCATACGGTGTTCCTGGTCGGCATCCCGAGGCTGGGGCCGGAAAACCGCAACGAGGCGGCGCGCTTCGTCACCCTGATCGACGCGCTGTACGAGATGAAGGTCAAGCTCATCGCCGCTGCCGACGCCGAACCGGCGGAGCTTTACGCGAGTGGCGATGGCCGGTTCGAATTCGACCGCACGATCTCGCGGCTGATGGAGATGCAGTCGGACAGCTATCTGGCGCTAGGGCACGGTTCCCGCTCGGCGGAAGATTAAACTGCTACCGTGTCGGGATGAATTCCCGCAACGCCATGCAATCCCAACATAAGTTTGCGTGTGGCAGGCTAACGTGTTTATCAGGATGACGTTTTCCGAACGGACACCAATCCATGCTGAAACGACTGGCCATCGCAACCGGATGGGCGCGCCGGACGCGCAATTCACCGGTCGCGCGGATCGCTATTGCGCTGGGTGCCTGTGTTCTTGGCGTTGGGGGGCGACTGGTCCTCGATCCCTATCTGACCGGCACGCCCTTCATCACCTTGTTCGGCGGTATCGTCATTGCTGCCTTTTTCGCCGGATTCTGGCCCGCCATGCTCACGACAGCCCTGGGGGCCATTGCGCTGGAAATCCTGATCATGCCCAGAGTCGCCATCGCACGCCCGCACGACATGGACTGGCTGCCCACCACCTTTTTCCTGCTCACCAGCCTGATGATCGCGCTGATCATCGAAAGCGTGTTCCGCGCACATGAAGACCGCCTGTCAGTGGTCGAGGAACTGGCGCGGTTGAATGCCGATCTGGACAGCCAGGTGGCCGAGCGCACCAGGCAACTCGAGCAGCAGGTGGCAGAGCGCCAGGTCGCCGAGGCACGCTTGCACCAGGCGGAAAAGATGGACGCCATCGGCCATCTTACCGGCGGTATCGCGCATGACTTCAACAACATGCTGGCGATCATCACTGGTTCGCTGGATCTCGCCAAACGCCGCATGGGAGCGCAGTCGGACGCCAGGATCGTCAGTCATATCGACAATGCGGCCAACGCCGCGGATCGCGCTGCAGCGCTGACCCACAGGCTGCTGGCTTATGCCCGCAAGCAACCGCTGGACCCTCGCAGACTGGATGTGAATGCGCTCGTCGGATCGGTGCATGCCCTGCTCGAGCGAAGCCTCGGCGAGCAGGTTATCGTCGGCCTTCATCTCGACCCTGCAGTCTGGCCGTGCCATGCCGACCAGACACAGCTGGAAACCGCGATCATCAATCTGGCGGTCAATGCCCGCGATGCCATGCCCGATGGCGGACACTTGATGATCGAAACCGGCAACATCGCATTGGACGAGAGCTATTGCGGCCAGCAAGACGATCTGACCCCTGGCGACTATGTCCAGATCGCGATCAGCGACACCGGAATTGGCATGTCCCCGGAGGTGCAGGCTCGTGCGCTAGACCCCTTCTTCACCACCAAGGATGTCGGCAAGGGCACCGGTCTGGGGTTGAGCCAGGTTTACGGCTTTCTCAAGCAGTCGGGCGGGCATCTGAACCTCTATTCGGAAGAGGGCAAGGGCACCACGGTCAAGCTCTATCTGCCGCGCGCGACTGTGCGCGAGGGCCGCGATGCAGTCGATCCGGACACGACCTTGCGTTTCGTGCCCCCGCAGAACCTGACCGTGCTGGTCGTCGAGGATGACGACGGAGTGCGCGCGATGGCGCGGGCCAGCCTGACCGAGCTTGGCTTCATCGTTCACGATGTCGACAGCCCGTTCGAAGCGTTGCAGCTGATCGAGGCCGGACTGGCCATCGACCTGCTGTTCACCGATGTGGTCATGCCGGGCATGAACGGCAGGCAGCTTGCCGAACGCTTGCGGGAGATCCGCCCGGACCTGAAGGTGCTGTACACCACGGGCTACACCCGCAACGCCATCCTGCACAACGGCGTGATCGACAACGATGTGGTGCTGCTGGTCAAGCCGTACAGCGTCGATGATCTCGCCAGGAAGATCATCGACGCCCTCGGGCCATCGCTGAACTGAGCGGTTACAGCTCGAACCGGACGCCTTGCGCCAGCGGCAGCGCACGCGAATAGTTCACCGTGCTGGTCTGGCGCCGCATATAGGCCCTCCAGCTGTCCGATCCGGACTCGCGACCGCCGCCGGTTTCCTTTTCGCCGCCGAATGCGCCGCCGATCTCTGCGCCGGATGTGCCGATGTTGACATTGGCGATGCCGCAATCGCTGCCTGCCGCCGCGACAAAGGCTTCGGCCTCGCGAAGATCGTTGGTGAAGATCGACGAGGAGAGCCCCTGCGCCGCCGCATTGTTGAGTGCGATCGCCTCGTCCAGTTCATCATAGCGCAGGCAATAGACAATGGGTGCAAAGGTCTCGCGCAGCATCGGCCCGGTCTGCGCCGGCATCTCGACCACCGCAGGGCGGACATAGACCCCCTGGCCCGGCCCCGCGATGCGTTCGCCGCCATGGATCGTCGCCCCCAGGGCCCGTGCATCCGCCAGCGCATCGCGCATTGCGGCATAGGCGGCCCCATCGATCAGCGGACCTGCCAGATTGGCAGGATCGCGCGGGTCACCGATCGGCAGCCTTGCTGCGGCGGAGATGATCCTGGGTACGAAGCTGTCAAAGACCGAACGGTGCACCAGCAGCCGCCGCAGCGACGTGCAGCGCTGGCCCGTGGTTCCCATGAAACCGAACGCGCAACCGGTAAGCGCCAGCTCCATGTCCGCGCTAGGGGCCACGATCGTGGCGTTGTTGCCCCCCAGTTCAAGCAGGCTGCGGGCGAAGCGCTTCGCGGCTGCCTGGCCTACCGTCCGCCCCATGGCGGTGCTGCCCGTGGCGGAGATCAGCGCCATTCTGGGATCGTCGACAAGTGCTGCGCCGGTGGTCGCATCGCCCAGCACGAGCTGCGCCAGATCCCGAGGGGCATCCGGACCAAAATCTCGCGCCACCCGATCGAAAAGCGCCTGCACGGCCAAGGCCGTAAGCGGTGTCTTTTCCGATGGCTTCCACACAACGCTGTTCCCGCAGACAAGTGCCAGCGCGGCGTTCCATGCCCAGACCGCAACCGGGAAATTGAACGCGGTGATGATGGCGACCGGTCCCAGCGGATGCCAGGTTTCGCTCATCCGGTGCCCGGGCCGCTCGCTGGCAATGGTCAGGCCGTGGAGCTGGCGGGAAAGTCCGACGGCAAAGTCGCAGATATCGATCATCTCCTGCACCTCACCCAGCCCTTCGGACAGCGGCTTGCCGCAGTCGAGCGTCACCAGCAGTCCGAGCTCGGTCTTGCGCGACCGCAGCGCCTCGCCGAACCGGCGAACCAGCTCGCCGCGACGGGGGGCTGGAATAATCCGCCATTGTGCAAATGCCGATTGCGACCGCTGGGCAATATCTGCAACGTCAGGCAGTCCTGCAGAATTGAACCCTCCAATGTCCATACCATCGACGGGACTAGATATGAGATTCCTGCCCTCCGGAATATTTAATCCGAAAATGGACAGAACACGATCGACATCATTTTTGCTGGGATTCATCTTTTCCTCAAATAGTCGTTACAGCAGTTAATTTTGACCTATTGGGCATCAAGTTTGACCGGTCGGACCTAGGATGCGTGTAAAGCTATGTAAAAACGTATACTGGGGACTCGCCAAACAACGCAAAAACAGGCATTTGGCGTACTTAACAATATGTAAATTCAACCGGGCCGTACGTCGGGGGAGCCAATGCGCATCGCAATCGCGGACGATGACGGAGACAGTCTAGCCTTTCTTGAAAACGTTGTCACAAGCCTGGGGCATGTGAGCGCCAAGTTTGCAGACGGTGAGAGGTTATCGGCAGCCTTGCTGCGTGACACATTCGATCTTGTCATGCTGGACTGGAACATGCCTGGCAAGTCCGGTTTTGAAGTGCTGCAGTGGATGCAGAGCACGATCGACAATCCGCCGCCCGTCGTCATGCTGACCGCGCGCACGGCCAAGCGCGATGTGACCGACGCGCTCAACGCGGGTGCGGACGACTATATCTGCAAGCCGGAGGACGAGGAGGTCATCGCCGCGCGCATCGCTGCCGTGCTGCGGCGATCCAATGGCAGTTCCTCGATGGACAAGATTGCCGAATACGGGAATTACCGGCTCGATCGCATGGCTCAGACGATCCGTCACAATGGTGCCGATATCGTGCTGACCGCCAAGGAGTTCGAACTGGCCGATCTGCTGTTCCGCAATCGCGATCGCACCTTGTCACGCGCGTACATCATGGAAACGATCTGGCGCACCAGTGCCGACCTGGCGACGCGGACGCTCGACATGCACATTTCGCGCGTCCGGTCGAAGCTCAGCCTGAAGCCCGAGAACGGCTTTCGCATTTTCACGGTTTTCGGCTATGGCTATCGCTTGGAAACGATTGATCCGGCCAAGGACCCTGCTGCCACCGAATGACTTTGCGTTATGCGCCGCCTTTCTGGCTGATATTGCTGGCTCTCATGGGTGCGGCGGTTGCGATGGCCGATCCGGTCAGGGCCGAGGTGCGCGACGATGACACGGTGATCTACACCGTGCGCAAGGGCGATACGCTGATCCAGCTTGCGCGCGATTACATGCTTCGCGAAACCGACTGGAAGGAAGTGCAGCGGCTTAACCGGGTGGCAGACCCATACAAGCTTGCGATTGCCCGCCGCCTGGCGCTGCCCATCCGCCTCTTGAAATCGCGCGCGGCGAGCGCCACCGTGGCGGCCTATCGCGGCCAGGCGCTTGCCATGTCCGGCGGCACGCCGCCTCGGCCGGTGGCGATGGGGCAGACCCTCGGTGAAGGCGCCCGGGTCAGTACGGGGCCCGCCTCTTCATTGTCGCTGGCGCTTACCGACGGCTCGGTCATCACCCTTCCTTCCAACAGCTCCCTCAGGATCGGTCGGCTGCGGCGGTTCCTGATCACCGACAGCATAGACTATGACCTGATGCTCGAGAGCGGGTCGGTCCGCAGCCGGGTCACACCGTTCCGCAACCCGGATGATCGCTTTCGTCTGCGCAATCCGATCGCCGTCTCTGCCGTGCGCGGCACCGATTTCCGGACCCATTTCGACACGACGAGCGACACGGCACGGTCCGAGCTGCTGGAAGGAGGCATCGGCCTCTCCACCGCGACCCAGTCCGAATCCGCGTTGCGCCCAGCGTTCGGCGCGGTCATCGGCAGAGGCAATGCCATCGCGATCGAACCCTTGCTGCCCGCACCGCAGGTCGCAGAGGGTGCAGGTGCCCAGCGTCTGCCGATCGTCGCCTTCACCATCGCGCCGGTTCCAGGCGCCGTCGGCTACAAGCTGCAGATCGGGCGGGACAGCAGCTTTGTCGACGTGGCTGAGGAAATCACCGGAACGCAGACCGCCTTCTTGCTGCCTGGGCTGCCTGATGGCGATTATTTTGCGCGGTTCACGGCTATTGCGAGCTCTGGCCTGGAAGGCCTGCCCGGCACGATCGCCTTTCGCCGCCGGCTGGCGACGGCGACCGAGGGGGCTGTTGCAGGCCCCAACGGCTATGTCTTCCGCTGGGTCGGCAGTGGCGAAGGTACGCAGCATTACAGGTTCCAGCTTCGCCGCGAGGGGGCGAATGAGTTTCTGGTCGATGAAGCGGCTCTGACCGGCTCGTCGATCATCCTCAGCACGCTCACGCCGGGCCGATATCTGTGGCGCGTCGGCACGACGACCCACAGCGCCTGGGGAACAGAAACCGACTGGACCGCATTCGAAAGCTTCTCGCTTGATGAGTGAACGCAGCGGGGCGGCGAGCCTGCAACGCCGCTTTCGCGCCGAATGGGCATGGGCCACCGCGCTTGCCTCTGCCATCATCCTGGCCGCGACATGGGGCGGCTGGACCCGACCCGCCGATAATCTGCTGTACGATGCCGCCATGCGCATCGTGCCGGCCGAGGCCGACCCCAGCCTGCTGATCGTCGCGATTGACGAGCCAAGCCTGGAGCGGATCGGGCGCTGGCCCTGGCCCCGCACGATACATGCTCGGCTGATCGAGCAGCTGGCTACCGCAAGACCCAGGTCGATCACGCTGGATCTTCTGCTGACCGAATCCAGCGACGATGACGCGTCACTGGCTGCCGCGATGCGTCTTGGCGCGCCGGTCGCCCTGCCCGCGCAAATCCTGGTCCCCGGCCGCAATGGTCAGGCGTTCGAAAGGCTCGATCCGGCCCCGCTGCTCGCCCGGGCAAGCTCACGCATCGGTCATGCGAATACCCGGATCGACAGCGATGGGACCGTTCGGTCTGCCGCGCTGTGCTTCCACCCGGATCGCAAGGCCCAGCCTCTTGCGCATCTCATGGCGATCGGCGCCGAAGGTCAGGCAGATTGCGGAACGCCCATGCGCTTGCGCTTCGCAGCGCAGGAGAGTTTCGCCACGATATCCTTTGCGAGCGTATTGCGCGGGGAAGTGCCTGCCGCGCTGATCGAGGGCCGCCGCGTGCTGATCGGCATGACCGCACAGGGCCTGGGCGACCGCTATCCGGTGCCGGTTGCCGAAGGCGGCACCATGCCCGGGGTAGAGATCAATGCCAATGTGCTGAACGCCCAGCTGCAGGACGGCTGGGTTCGCGAACCCTCACCGCTTGCAAGCATACTGTTCGGCCTCGCTCCGACCTGGCTGCTGATGGGCGCATTCTGGTGGATCAGGCCGCGTGCCGCAAGCCTGATCGCCGTCGGCCTCATGCTCGCCGTGCTCGGGCTCAGTATCGCGGCGCTGGCCGTCCAATGGTGGGTCGCCCCTGGCCCGGCACTGCTTGGCCTGGCTCTGGCCTATCCCTTGTGGGGCTGGCGCAGGCTGCAGGCGACCAGTGATTTCATGGCAGACGAACTGGCCCATCTGGAACAGGAAGCCGCGCCGTTGCTGGCCCGGCAGGACGCACTGGACAGCGACCATGTGACCCGGCAGGCCCGGCAGCTGGCCGGTGCGATCGACCAGCTCCGCGACCTGAAGCGCCAGGTCGGCGATGCCCTGGCGGGCCTGCCCGATCCAGCCCTGGTCAGCGATCTCAGCGGGCGCATCGTCCTGACCAACGCCGCTGCAGAGCGCACCTTTGGCCGAGCGCTCACCGGCCTCGACGCGGCAGAGGCTCTGCTCGATATTGCCGAGCCGCAGGCCCGGTCACCGCTGACGGCCTATCTCGGTAATATTGGTCAGGGCCATATCGAGTTTGAAGCACGCGATGACCGGGTCTTCGTGTTGAGACGTGCAGCCATCATCAGCGCCGATTCCAGCCCTCGCGGACAGATCGACTATCTGACCGACATCAGCCCCATTGCACGTGCGCGACGCGAACGCGAACGCGTGCTGCAGTTGCTGTCGCACGACATGCGCGCGCCGCAGGCGGCCATCCTAGCCCTGCTCGCGCAGCCGCAGCCAGACATCGACCGTGCACGGATTGCGCGCCACGCGCGGCAGACGCTCACCCTGGCAGACAATTTCGTCGATCTCGCACGCATGCAGGAGCGCCCCTTCAATCCCGAACCGGTCATCGCGTCGGACCTGGCCAGCGAGGCTGCCGACAGCCTGTGGCCGATCGCCCAGCAGCGCGGCGTGCAGATCACCATTTGCGACGACAGCGACTGCGCCTTTGTCGCCGCAGAACGCGAAAGTCTCTTCCGCGCCTTCGTCAACCTGATCGACAATGCCGTCAAATACAGCCCTGACGCAGGCGAGGTATCGGTTCGCATCGACGGCAAAGGCGAGACGGTGCATCTCGTCATAACCGATCAGGGCAAGGGAATCGACCCTGCGATCCTGCCGCATGTGTTCGAACGCTTTACCAGCGACGGCGCCGGCCAGGCTGTCAAGGGTGTCGGGTTGGGGCTGAACTATGTCGCGGCTGTCATCGATCGGCATGGGGGCAGGATTGCAGTCGCGAACAGCGCCGAAGGTGGAGCGCAGTTCACTATCGTCCTGCCAGTCGCCGGGCCTGTCTAGCGCAGCCCCTTGCGGGACAGTGCGACCCGGCCGCTACCGGCATCCAGCCCCTCGACTGCGGCCGTCACCAGGTGCGGAAGGCTGTCGTTCAGCCCCGCCTTGCAGTGGAATTCCGATGCTGCACTGGAAAAGGCCATGCTGCCGGACGGACGGTCGGTCAGGGTGAAGACGAGACGATGATCGCGCTCGGCACAGCCGCGACTGGTTCTGCGGTCGGCCGCCGGGGCCAGAATTTCCGCTGTCGTGCCCTCATCGTTGCCTGACTTGAGCGCGATAGTGGCCGGGCGGTCCGCCAGCGTGACCGCCAGCACATAATCGGCGTTCTCGATCCCGGTCTGACGCCAGCCGCGCTGACGCAGGGCGGCGGCCACCATATCGCGCGCCTGACCGTTCAGTATCGAAGCATCATCGGGCACCGGCGCCACTGCAAAGCTGGCGTTGCGGGGCAGTGCCAGCGGCCCCACGGCATCCACCCGCGTCACGACAGGTGCGGCACAGCCTGCCAGCACGATGACCGCCGCTGCAAGAACAGCAGCGCGAATCACCTGGAGGGCCAGTCCAGATTGGCGATCGCAATGACCAGCGCCAGCCCCGAGGAGAGCCCGCCGATGAAGGCATTGCGCTCTATATTGACATATTCGTCGACCGAATGCGCCCGGCCACTGCCGCCACCGCTGCCGATCGTGATGGCCGGGATGCCGAGACTCATCGGGATGTTGGCGTCGGTCGACGAAGCCTGGAGCTGCGTTTCAAATCCGTGCTCGGCCAGCACCCTGCGGCTGGTGACGACGAGCGGGTGCGTGTCCGCCGTGCCGCCTGCGGGGCGATCGCCGATCCGGGTCTTTTCTGCTGCTACCATACCCACATTGGTCGATCGCGCGTAATTTTCGGCCGTGACCGCTTCGTCGACGATCTGCAGGAAGCGCTTTTCAAGCCGGTCCAGCGCCTTCGGGTCGGGCGAGCGCATATCGACCTGCAATTCTATGCGGTCGGGTATCGAATTGACCGAAGTACCGCCCGAGACGACACTGGCGGCATAGCTGGTGCGCGGATTGGCCGGCACATCGGTCTCGTACAGACGGCGGACGGTATCGGCCATCGCGACCATCGGGTTGACGATCCCGAACGCGCCATAGCTGTGTCCGCCGGGGCCGGTGAACGCGACATTGTAACGCTTCGAGCCGACCGCCTGGTTGACGATGCGCGAGGGGTCCGATCCGTCGACCGAGACGAACGCGGCGATCCGGTCCTTGTAGCCGTTCCTGGTGAACAGGTGGCGCACGCCGCGCAGGTCACCCGGCCCTTCCTCACCCACGGTCGCAACGAACAATATGTCATGCTTCGTCTGCACCTTGGCGGCGTTCATCGCGCGGATCCAGGCGAGCAGTCCGGTCAGCCCGACCGTATCGTCGCCGACACCGGGGGCGTTCAGCGTATTGCCTTCCCGCCGCACTGTCACATCGGTGCCCTTGGGAAAGACGGTGTCGAGATGTGCAGTGATCGCGACCAGCGGGCCGCCAGCCGGGGCCGTACCACGCCTTATGCCGGTGACATTGCCCTCGGCATCGATGGTCGCCTCCGTCAGACCCAGAGCCTTGAACTGCTGGAGGAAATATGCCGCACGCGCCTGTTCGCCGAATGGCGGCGCGGGGATTTCGGTGATGGTGATCAGTTCCTTGACGATCCGATCATAATCGCCCGCCAGCGCGGTCTTGGCGGCGCCGGCATCCTGCGCGATCGCGGGTGCGAGGAGAGTGGCGCTCAACGCAAGCGTGGCAACAAAACGGCGGATGGTCATGCGTTCCCCTTTTATTTATCTTGCGCCCCTCCCTTCATGGGAGGGTCTGGGGGTGGATGAAGCTTCCAGATGCACCGCTGGTGCAGACGACCCACCCCTTGCCCCTCCCTGGCCAGGGAGGGGAACAGATAGGTCTAATCCCGTGTCAGCAGGAAATAGACCACATAGAACCACGAGAAAAAGCCGTGGATGATCGCCCAGAGCACCGACTTGTGCGCGGTATAGCTGATCGCGATGGCGAGCGCGCTGCCGAAGCCGACGCCATTGCGCACGACCTCCTTCTGGACGATGACCCGCCGCTCGCTCATGCTGCCTTGCGCGCCGAGGCAGAGACTTCCGCATTGAGCATCTCGGCCACCTCGAAGGCGACTTCCAGCGACTGCGCCGCGTTGAGGCGCGGGTCGCAATGCGTGTGATAGCGGTCGCCCAGGGCCTCGTCGGTGATCGCGATTGCGCCGCCGGTGCATTCGGTGACATTCTGCCCGGTCATCTCGATATGGATGCCGCCGGCATGCGTGCCCTCGGCGCGGTGCACGGCGAAGAAGCCGCGCAGTTCGGCCATGATCCGCTCGAACGGCCGCGTCTTGAAGCCGCTTTCGGACTTCACGACATTGCCGTGCATCGGGTCGCACGACCAGATGACCGGATGGCCTTCCTTCTTCACTGCGCGGACCAGCGGAGCCAAGCCCGCCTCGACCTTGTCGTGCCCGAAACGGCTGATCAGCGTCATCCGGCCCGGAATGCGCATGGGGTTCAGCGTGTCGAGCATGTTCAGCAGCGCGTCGGTGCTCAGGCTAGGCCCGCACTTGATGCCGATCGGGTTGCCGATGCCGCGCAGGAACTCGACATGCGCAGAGCCTTCGAAGCGGGTGCGGTCGCCGATCCACAGGAAATGCGCGCTGGTGTCATACCAGTCGCCGGTCAGCGAATCGCGCCGCGTCATCGCTTCCTCGAACGGCAGCAGCAGCGCCTCGTGGCTGGTGTAAAAGCTGGTGCCCTGCAACTGCGGCACGGTATCGGTGCTGATGCCGCAGGCGCGCATGAAGTCCATCGCCTCGCTGATCCGGTCTGCTGTCTCGGCATAGCGATCGGCCCAGGGGCTGCGGCCCATGAAATCGTGCATCCACTGCTGCACCTGCTGCAGGCTGGCGTAGCCGCCGCTGGCAAAGGCGCGCAGCAGGTTGAGCGTCGCCGCACTCTGCGAATAGGCGCGGACCATGCGCGATGGATCCGGCTCGCGCACGGCGGGGTCGAACTCGATTCCGTTGATATTGTCGCCGAAATAGCTGGGCAGCTCGACATCGCCCTGCTTCTCCGTGGGGGCCGAGCGCGGCTTTGCGAACTGGCCCGCCATGCGGCCGAGCTTCACCACCGGGCGCTTCGAGGCGAAGGTCATCACCACCGCCATCATCAGCAGCACGCGGAAAGTATCGCGGATGTTGTTCGGGTGGAACTCGGCGAAGCTCTCGGCGCAATCGCCGCCCTGCAGCAGGAAGGCCTCTCCCGCAGCGACGCGCGCGAGTTCCTTTTCCAGGCTGCGTGCTTCGCCTGCAAATACCAGCGGCGGATAATTCTTCAGCGTGGCTTCGGCTTCCGCCAGCGCAGCAGCATCGCGATACGCCGGGATATGCCGCGCCTCTTGGGTCCGCCAGCTATCAGGTGTCCACTTCACTGCCACGTCATTCACTCCAAGAAATCAATCCGGCAGGATAAGCCGGGCCGAGCCCCATAGCAATGTCGGGGGCAAAATGCAGCAGGCAATCGGCATTAATGTTCCAATGCGGGCCGCCAAGCCTTGCCTTTGATGTCGCAAAGACTCTAAGCGGTTGGCCATGGTTCCGCCCGACATCATCCCGTTCAGCGGCAGGTTCGAGGGGCGCACGCACTATTTCGCGCTGCGCGTCTATTTCGAGGACACCGATTTTTCCGGCATCGTCTATCACGCCAACTATCTGCGCTATCTGGAGCGCGCGCGATCGGACATGCTGAGCTGCCTCGGCATCGACCAGCGCAGCACGTTCGAAACCGGCAGTGGTGTCTATGCGGTCGCCGACATGGCGCTCAAGTTCGTCCGCCCGGCGAAAATGGACGATGCGCTGATCGTGATGAGCCAGGTCACACGGCTGCGCGCTGCGGCGTGCATCATTCATCAACGAGTCATCCGGCGCAGCCAATCTGTCGTCGAATCGTTCGAGACACTGCTGGAGGCAGAAGTTACCGCTGCCTTCATCAATCCCGAAGGGCGTCCCATCCGCCAGCCGCGCGCTTGGGTGGAGGCGTTCACCACTATCCTTGATACCGACCAGAAAGACCCGTCCCCGCTATGATCGATACCATGGGCCTGACCCCCGACGCCGTCACCCTGTCGCCGCTCAAGCTGTTCATGGAGGCCGATCTTGTCGTCAAGGCGGTGATGATCGGGCTGGCCCTCGCCAGCATCTGGACCTGGACGATCATCATCAGCTTCGGTCTGAAGATCGGCAAGATCGGCAAAGATAACGCGGCCTTCGAGCAGGATTTCTGGAAGGCGGGCGATATAGATGCATTCTACAAGGCGCGCGGGCATGAAAAGCTGCCGAGCGCGCGCGTGCTCGCCGCCGGCGTCACCGAATGGCGGCGCACCACCAAGGGTCGCGTTACCGACCGCGATGGCGCTCGCCAGCGGCTGGCGACGGCGATGCAATCGAGCGTGGGGCACGAGATCGACACGCTGTCCGACCGGCTGAACTTCCTCGCCACGGTGGGGTCTGTGGCGCCGTTCGTCGGCCTGTTCGGCACGGTCTGGGGCATCATGCGCAGCTTCACCGCAATTGCGGCAGAGCAGAACAGCTCGCTCGCAGTTGTCGCGCCCGGCATTGCCGAGGCGCTGTTCGCCACGGCAATCGGCCTGTTCGCCGCGATCCCGGCGGTCATCGCCTATAACCGCTTTTCGCACCGGCTGAACAAGCTGGAGGGCAAGCTCTTCCGCTTCTCTGATGCGTTTCATGGCGAACTCAGCCGCGAGCTGGAAAAGGACAGCTTCTGATGGGCATGTCGGTTGGACCTTCGGGCGGCGGTGGCGGGCGGCGGCGCGGCGGATCGCGTGCGCCGATGGCGGAAATCAACGTCACGCCGTTTGTTGATGTGATGCTGGTGCTGCTGATCATCTTCATGGTCACCGCGCCGCTGCTGGTCGCGGGCGTGCCGATCGACCTGCCCGACAGCCGCGCCAATGCGCTGGAACAGGAAAAGGAGCCGGTGCAGATCTCGCTCGATGCCGAGGGACAGGCGTTCATCGATGACGCCCAGGTCAGCATGGACGATCTGCCCGCTCAGCTCGAGGCTCTGCGCAAGCAGCGCGGCGAGGACAATGGCGATGCGCCGCAGGTGATGCTGCGCGCCGACCGCTCGCTCGACTATGGTAAGGTCATGCTGGTGATGGGCGAGTTGAACCGTGCCGGCCTCAACCGCGTATCTCTGGTCACCACCGGTTCATCCGACCGTCCATAACCGGTTGAAGACGAAAGGCTGACGAGCACAGGAATGGAGAAGAGCGAGCGTCTTGGGCTTTCGGTAGCGGTGGTCGGCCATGTCGCGCTGTTCGCCGCGCTGTCGCTGGGTATCGCCAGCCGCAGCGAACTGAAGATGCCGGTCAAGCCGATCGAGGTTCAGCTGACCGACGAGGTCGGGCTGAAGTCCGAATCCCCCACGCCCAATGTCGAGGCGGCAACCGCGACCGCGCCGGAGATCGCGCCGCAGGTCGAGAAAGCCGCGCCTGCTGAGGCCAGCGAGCCCGAGCCTGCGCCTCCACCCCCGGTCAAGCGGCCCGAGCCGCCCGCGGCCAAGGCGATCGAGCGCCCCTCCCCGCCCAAGCCCAGGGCGGCGGAAAAGCCGCGCCCCGCGCCGGTGCCCAAGCCCGCGCGCAGCACCCCGCCGCCACCCGCCAAGCCGCAGCCCAAGGCCGCCGAAAAGCCCAAGCCCAAACCGCCCGCCGACACGTCCGAGCGTCGTCGCCCGGATCGTCCCAAGACAACGCCGGCGGCAAAGCCCTCCACCTCGTCGCCCGCCAAGGCCAGCCCCAACGCGGCCGCGCGCGCGCCGCGTATCGGCAAGGATTTTCTGGAAGGGGTCACCGACAAGCCCTCGACCAGCCGCGCGCAGACGCCGCCTGCTGCCACGATCGGCCCGGCGGTCGTCGCCTCGTTGCAGCGCGAACTGCTGCGCCAGGTCAAGCCGCACTGGGTGCCGCCGACCGGTGCTGACGCGGAACTCTTGCGCACGCGGGTCGTCGTGAAGCTCGATGAAAGCGGCAATATCGTCGGCACCCCTCAGGCCACCACCACCGGGGTCAATGCCAGCAACCGTGCGCAGGAAGCGCTGCACAAGGAACGCGCCATCGCCGCCGTGCGCCGCGCCGCCCCGTTCAAGTTCCCCGCGCAATATTATGCGGAATGGCAGACCATCGAGCCAACCTTCTATCTGGGATTGTAAGCTATGCGAATTCCTAACCCCTCCCGCACCCCTTCCCCGTTTGTCCCGAGCGAAGTCGAGGGACGTGATCGGAACGGTAGCGCATACGTCCCTCGACACGCTCGGGACAAACGGAAGTGGGTGCTGGGATTGTCTGCTGCGATTGCAGCGCTGCTCACCACCACCCCCGCCCACGCCCAGCTCGCGGTGGATGTGGACAATGCCGGCAACGCAGACCTGGTCATCGCGGTCCCCGCACTTCCCACCCCGCAAAGCGAGAATACGCTCGCAGGCACCACCGAGGACCTGGGCAACCGCATCAGCGACGTCATCGCCTCGGACCTCGACCGCTCGGGCCTGTTCAAGCCGATCGGCCGCAATGCGGTGAAGCGCATCACAGTGGATGAGGTGACCGCGCCAACCTTCCCCTATTGGCAGGGCCGCAGCGCCGCCGCGCTGATCCAGGGCTTCGTCAAGTCCAACGGCGACGGCAAGATCACAGTCGGCTGCTATCTCTACGACGTAGCGCTGGGTAGCGAGCTCACCCGCCAGGGCTTTGTCGTCGAACCGGCGGACTGGCGCCGCGCCGCGCACAAATGCGCCGACAGCATCTATTCGCGCCTGTCGGGCGAGAGCCCGTTCTTTGACAGCCGCATCGCCTATATTGCCGAGACCGGCCCCAAGGGGAACCGCACCAAGCGCCTCGCCATCATGGATTCGGATGGCGCCAACCACCGCTTCATTACCAACGGCCAGTCGACCGCGCTGACCCCGCGCTTTTCGCCCGACTACAAGCAGATCGCGTATCTGAGCTATGTCGACGGCAATCCGCGCATCTATGTCTATGACGTCGGCACCGGCCGTCAGCGGCTGGTGACGCAGAGCCGCAACCCCACCTTCGCGCCGCGCTGGTCGCCCGACGGCCGCTATCTGCTCTATTCAATGGCGATCGGCGGCAATACCGATATCTACAAGATCCCGGCCGAGGGCGGCACGCCGGTGCGCCTCACCGACGGTCCAGGCATCGATGTCGGCGGCAGCTTCTCGCCCGATGGCAGCCAGATCGTATTCGAAAGCGATCGCAGCGGCGGCCAGCAGCTCTATGTGATGAACGCCGACGGATCGAACCAGCGCCGCATCAGCTTTGGCGGCGGGCGCTATGCGACGCCCGAATGGAGCCCGCGCGGCGATTTGATCGCGTTCACTAAGATGCAGGGCAATTTCCGCATCGGCGTCATGAGCCCATCGGGCGGCGGCGAGCGGCTGCTGACCAACAGCTGGCAGGACGAGGCCCCGACCTGGGCGCCCAACGGCCGCGTGATCCAGTTCTTCCGCACCGGGCGCGGAGCGGTCAGCTCTACGGTGTGGCAGGTGGACCTGACCGGCGCCAACGAACGCCGCCTGCCCACCCCGGTGGATGGCTCTGACCCGGCCTGGGGTCCGATTCTTCCCTGATGGAGCCTTTTGCGGCTTCCAAGGGTTTACCCTTGCGATGAATGGAGTCAGACTTCCTTCAGGTTAACATTGGTTATGTTTCATCATGGGGCCCGACCGGCATTCTGCCAGACACCCCGCAAATTCCCCACAGGGCCAAGTCTGTGTCGTCTGTATGGCCCCACACAAGAAGGAGACGATCGATGAGAACTGTCCGCAACACGCTTGTCCTGGCCACCGCCGTCATCGCATTGGGCGCCTGCGCCAAGAAGGCCCCGCCCGAGCTGCCCCCCGCGCCGGGTCCGGCTGTCGACAATTCGGTCGGACAGGACAATTCGGGCGTCAGCAACGTGCCCGTGCCCGGTAGCCAGGCCGATTTCCTGGCCAAGGTCCGCTCCGACCGCATCCTGTTCGATCTCGATCGTTACAATGTCGATGCCGACGACCAGATGACGCTGCAGAGCCAGGCGCAGTGGCTGGCACAATATCCCAACAAGCAGGCGATCATCGAAGGCCATGCCGACGAGCGCGGCACGCGCGATTACAACCTCGCACTCGGTGAACGCCGCGCCAATGCCGCCAAGAACTATCTGGTGTCGCTGGGCGTCAGCGAATCGCGCCTGCGCGTGGTCAGCTATGGCAAGGAACGCCCCGCCGCGATGGGTTCGGATGAAGCAAGCTGGGCGCAGAACCGCCGCGCGGTGACGGTGACGATCGACTGATCGTCCGCATCAATCCTGAAATGCCAAAGGGCCAGCCGTGCGGAACGGCTGGCCCTTTTTCTTATTCGCCGACAGGGAGATCGAGTCCGCGCTTGCCATGCTCGGGCGTGTCGTGCGGTGCATGGGGAAGCTCCATTTCCGCTGGCTCGGGCACTTCCAGCATGCCTTCCCATTTGGTGATGACGCTGGTGGCGACCGCGTTGCCGACGACATTGGTCGCGGTGCGGCCCATGTCGAGGAACTGGTCGATGGCGAGGATGATCGCCACGCCCTCGACCGGCAGGCCGAATTGCGCCAGCGTACCGGTGATCACCACCAGGCTGGCGCGCGGCACGGCGGCGATGCCCTTGGAAGAGACCATCAGCGTGAGCAGGATCAGGATCTGCGTGGTGATCGACAGTTCGATGCCATAGGCCTGCGCGATGAACAGCGTCGCAAAGCTCATGTACATCATCGACCCGTCGAGGTTGAAGCTGTAGCCCAGGGGCAGCATGAAGCCCGAGATGCGGCGCGGCACGCCGAAGCGGTCGAGCTGTTCGAACATCTTGGGCAGCGCGGCCTCGGACGAGGCGGTCGAGAATGCGATGAGCAGCGGTTCGCGGATATAGCGGATCAGCTGCCAGATCTTGGCCCGCAGGAAAATCCAGCCCATCGTCAGCAGGATGATCCACAGCAGCACCAGCGAGAGGTAGAATTCCACGAGCAGCTCGAAATAGGTGCCCAGGATCGCCAGCCCGCTTCCTGCCACGACCTTGGCAATGGCGCCGAATACCGCAACCGGTGCAAAACGCATCACATAGCCCGTGATCTGCAGCATCATTTCGGCCAGGGCTTCGGACCCGCGCACCAGGGCCGCGCCCTTCTCGCCGATCGCCGACAATGCCACGCCGGCGAAGATGGAAAACACCAGAATCTGCAGGATGTTGTTGGTGGCCAGCGCCTCGAGCGCGTTCTTGGGAAAGATCGACAGCGTGAACTCCCAGGCGTCGAGCTTCTTGACTTCGCCCACCATCTTGGCGGCTTCGGCTGCTTCAGGGATCGGTGCGCCGATGCCGGGCTGGAACAGGTTGACCATCAGCAGGCCCAGCGCGATCGAAATGAAGCTCGCAGTGATGAACCAGGTCAGTGCGCGCACGCCGATTCGGCCCAGGGCGCTGCTGTCGCCCATATGCGCGATGCCGACGACGATGGTCGAGAGTACCAGCGGCGCGACCAGCAGCTTGATGAGATTGAGGAAGATGTCCGAGAGCAGCTTGAACGTCTTGGTGATATATTCGAACATCGGACTGTCCGCCGCGACGCCGACATGGACGGCATAACCGACCGCCACGCCGAGCACCATGCCGGCGAAAATATACCAGGTAAGTTTGCGGTCCATGATCCTGCCCTTATGCTCCCTGGGAAGCGTCCTACCGGGCTAACGGAAATGCGCAAGCCCGTGCATGGCCTGGCGCCCCCGCTGCTGGCGGGAGGGCCAGCCGCCAAGGGCTATTTCAGGTCCCTCTGCAACCGTGCAACCAGGCTCGGCGTGGAGGGCGTGGTGATATCGGAGACGAACCACTTGTCGTTGCTCAGTACCAGATCGACTGCATAGCGCACCTTGCCGAAATTGCGCATTTCGACCATTACCCTTGCGCCCGACCGGCCCTTGGCCATCACGGCGCTGCGCAGCAGCCGATAATCGGCGCTGGTGTCCTGACAGTCGCAGAACGGCACGGAATCGATCGCGCAGATCCCGCCGGCCTTTCGGGCGCAGGCATCATCCCTGGCGATCAGGGCTTTCAGCGTCGGGGCGTAACGGACCGTGCGGTAATCGAAACTGCCCGGCAACCGCTTGTAGATGGTTTCGACATAGCGCTGCGCTTCAGCCAATTGCGACGGTGTTGCAGCCAGTACCGGGCTGGCGTGTGCGGCGGAAACAAGGGCCAAGGCGCAGGCCGCAAGGCGGTAGCCGATCATCAGGCACATCCCCAGGGTTCAATCGTGCCTTGGGAACGGGAATGGACCTCATGTCTTCGATACAGCATGTCCCGCCCCCAGGACGGTTAACATAGTATATCGGCTGGCGCCCAACCGCAACGGAATGGCACACTGTTCTGCCCGGGCCGAAGGAGCGCTTCGCCCGATGGCGAAGCCGACAGGCGAGACCCGTGACGCGACGCGCTTGCCCGGACCTCGACGCAAAACGGGGGCCGACATTGCTGTCGGCCCCCACTGCGCCTGATATGGCTATCCGGATCACTGATCCGACGCCCATGAAAGCGGTTTCCCGCCTCAAGATGGTCTGTCCGCCGCGCCGCAAGCGGTGGGGCTGACATATCCGGTCCAGGCTGTCGATGGTTCGCGCCAGCATCGCTGCTTCGGCTTCCCCTTCGATCCCGATCACCCTTTCAGGCGTCCGGCTTCGCGCGAGGCTTGGGTTCGCCAGTCCGAAGACCTTTTCCCCAAGTCCGCGCTCTGCCTGACACCTCTGGCTTGCGCCCTCCGGTCCAGACCACCCGGCTCCAGCAACATCACTCCGAAAAGCGATGCGCGTTAACCGTCTGTCCTGAGCCTTAAGGCCCTGCCCTGAGGCATCGCACCGGCTGACCGCTCCATCCAGGTCTTGCGACCTGCATCTTGCCTGTTCGCCGGTCATCGTCCGTCCATCCGAACCTTTTCAGATCGCCCCCTGCACTCCCTTGCATCGCTACTCCGGAGCCCTTGGGACCATCTCTTCCAGCCTGTGCATAACACCGGCCTTGCTTCCGCACCGCTCCCCGTTGCCAGTTCCTGGTCCGGGCGGTCTCTCCGGCTCTCAAACCTGCGCTCTACATCTCTGTATTCGCTTGGTTTTTCCTTCCTTCAGCTCGCCGTTCGTCTGTCCTTCCGACCTCTTGAAGGTGTCACGAGACCCGAGTCGCGACCAGCGAAAATGCAGAAGTTATCCACAGACCGCGCAGCTTACCTGTGGATAAAATGGTGGATAGCAAGGGATTAAGGTCGCCCGGTTCGATTGTTTCATTGGGGTGTAACAATCAAGATTTCAGAGGGTACGCCAAGCCGCACGAATCGCGCGTACGTCCCTCGACTTCGCTCGGGAATGCCGGAAGGATTGAGGCGCGACTGAGCAAAATCCGTTTGTCCCGAGCGAAGTCGAGGGACGCACGCGCCAACCTGTCAGCCGATAGCCCCCATCGGCACGACCGCGAGCACGACCAGACACGCGACTACGATACTGGTTACCCGGCTGCGCATGGCGCCATAAGCCGCATCGGTTGCTCCGACACGCACCGCCTGCCTGTCCAGCCACCACAGCACGCCAAAGCCCAGCGCGAAGAGCAGGGCCGCCTCGTTGAACGGCACGAACCACAAAGCCGCACAGGTGCCCAGCACCACTGCATTGCTCGCGATGAACAGATTGGGCGCCACCTGCTCGGGCGCGACCACCTGGATGCCCCAGAGCGTGCCCGCCATGAACATCAGGATGGCAAACGCCCAATAGCAGGTGAGGTTCGCCGCGTTGACGTCGCCAAAGCCGACGACATGGCTCAGCGCTCCTGCGATGAACGGCAGCGCGCCCGAATAGGTCAGGCCCTGCACCAGCAGGCGTTGATCCTCCGCTCCGCGCGCCGCCATCGACCGACCTCAGCCCTGACGGCGGCCCAGCAGCCGCAGGCGCAGCGCGTTGAGCTTGATGAAGCCTTCCGCGTCCTTCTGGTCATAGGCGCCGGCATCGTCCTCGAACGTCACCACCTTCTCGCTGTACAGCGAATAGGGCGACTTGCGGCCCACGACCCAGGCATTGCCCTTGTACAGCTTGAGCCGCACCGTGCCGGTAACATGGCTCTGGCTATGGTCGATCGCCGCCTGCAGCATCTCGCGCTCGGGGCTGAACCAAAGGCCATTGTAGATCAGCTCGGCATAGCGCGGGGCGAGTTCGTCCTTGAGGTGCGCCGCGCCGCGATCGAGCGTCAGCTGCTCGATGCCGCGATGCGCGATGTGGTAGATGGTGCCGCCCGGCGTTTCGTACATGCCGCGCGACTTCATGCCGACGAAGCGGTTCTCGACCAGATCGAGCCGCCCGATGCCGTGCGTCTTGCCCAGATCATTGAGCTTCGCGAGCAGCGTCGCCGGGCTCATGCCCTCGCCGTTCAGCGCGACGCCATCGCCACGCTCGAAATCGATGGTGATATATTCCGGTGTATCCGGCCCCTCTTCGGGATGATTGGTGCGCGAATAGACATAGTCGGGCACTTCATCCCAGGGATCTTCGAGCACCTTGCCCTCGGACGATGTGTGCAGCAGGTTCGCGTCGGTCGAGAACGGCGCTTCGCCGCGCTTGTCCTTCGACACCGGAATCTGGTGCGCCTCGGCAAATTCTATCAGCTTCGTGCGGCTGGTCAGATCCCATTCGCGCCAGGGAGCGATGACCTTCACATCGGGCTCGAGCGCATAATAACCGAGCTCGAAGCGCACCTGATCGTTGCCCTTGCCGGTCGCGCCATGGCTGACCGCGTCGGCGCCGACCATTTTCGCGATCTCGATCTGGCGCTTGGCGATCAGCGGCCGCGCGATCGAGGTGCCGAGCAGATAGGTGCCTTCGTACAGCGCATTGGCGCGCATCATCGGGAACACGTAATCGCGCACGAATTCCTCGCGCAGGTCGTCGATGAAGATGTGCTCCGGCTTCACGCCCATCATCTGCGCCTTGGCGCGCGCGGGCTCCAGCTCCTCGCCCTGACCAAGATCGGCGGTGAAGGTGACAACCTCGCAACCATAGGTCTGCTGCAGCCATTTCAGAATGACGCTGGTATCCAGACCGCCCGAAAAGGCCAGAACGACGCGCTTGACACCTTGAGCCATGAAGCCACTTTCCTGCTGAACGAGATTGCGCGCCGCCTAACAGCGCGGGGGCATGGGGGCAAGGGTCATCACACCCAACCGGCGGTCTGCGCAGCGATCCACACGCCCAGCCCGGCGAACATCAGCGCCGCGCCGATCTGCAGCGCGCGGATCGGCAGGATGCGCTCTATGCGGTGGCCCAGCAGCACCGCAGGTACATTGGCGACCATCATGCCCAGCGTCGTCCCTGCGGTGACCGCGACGACATTCTGGTAATGCGCGCCCATCGCGACGGTGGCGATCTGGGTCTTGTCGCCCATCTCGACCAGGAAGAAGGCGATCAGCGTGGTGACGAACACGCCCGCCCCGCGCCTTTTGGGCTCGTCATTCTCGTCGAACTTGTCGGGGATCAGCGCCCACATACCCATGACAATGAACCCGCCTGCAATGGCGAAGCGGAAGGCGGGGCTGTCGAGCAGGCCAGCGACCTGCTGCCCGACCAGCGCCGCAAGAAAATGATTGGCGAGCGTCGCGGCGAATATCCCTGCGATGATCGGCACAGGCTTGCGCATGCGCGCAGCGAGCAGGATTGCGAGAAGCTGGGTCTTGTCGCCCATTTCGGCGAGCGCGACCAGCGACAGCGAGGCAAGAAAGGCTTCCATCCGACGAGACTTTCAGGGCCGGGCAGCGAGCGTACACAATGGCACCATCGCCCCTGCCCGGCCGGACAATGGGTTCAGGTGTCATCGGTCTTGCCGGAAGCCGGACCCCAAAGGTCCGGAAACCCGCGCGCCATGGCCTCTCGGCCAAGTGTGTTGACGCACGGACCGGCATGGCGCCGGTTGGCTACTCCCCATCAGACGTGCTAGCCTTTAGGCGGTCGCCAGAGGGGATGCAAGATGGGGCAAGTGAACAAGACCGTGGCGACCGATGTCGATGTCGCTGCCTATATCGCGGCGCTTGAGCCCGAGCGCCGGCGCGAGGAAACGAGTGCGCTGGTCGCGCTGTACGAGCGCATCACCGGCGAACCCGCGAAGATGTGGGGGCCGAGCATGATCGGCTTTGGCGAATATCATTATACCTATGACAGCGGGCGCAGCGGCACATCGATGCGATCGGGCTTTGCCCCGCGCAAGGGCAAGCACAGCATCTACCTGATGTGCGACACCGGCGACGAAGCCGCAGCGCAGAACCAGGAAGCCCTGCTGGGCCGGCTGGGCAAGCACAAGATGGAAAAATCGTGCCTGTGCATCAACCGGCTCGATCAGGTGGACATGGATGTGCTCGAGGAGATCATCGCGAACAACGTCGCCGAGATGAACCGGCTCTACCCGCCCGCATGAAAATCCCGCCCGAAGACCTGTTCCACGGCCCGGTCAAGCGCAGCATCCAGATTGCGGGGCACATGACCTCGATCAGCCTGGAGCCACTGTTCTGGGATCTGCTGAAAGCCGCTGCAGAGGCACGCGGCCTGCCACTCAACGCCCTCGTTGCGCGGATCGATGTCGAGCGGATTGCGGTGGAGCAGCCGCCCAATCTGGCGAGCGCGATCCGGCTGTGGCTGGTCAGCGATGTGCTGGCCCAGGCATCGACCTCACACGACTGACCGTTCTCCGGCAAAGGCCGGAGCCCAGGAGTCGGATTGTGCCATCCCCCTCTGGATTCCGGCTTTCGCCGGAAAACGTGGCGCGATGATCAATCGCCGCCGACGCGTTCGATGTCCGCGCCGACCGCCTGGAGCTTCTCTTCCAGCCGCTCATAACCGCGGTCGAGATGATAGACGCGGTTGACCTCGGTCTCGCCTTCAGCCGCCAGACCCGCGATGATCAGGCTCATCGAGGCGCGAAGGTCGGTTGCCATCACCGGCGCGCCGACCATGCGCTCGACGCCGTGCACCACCGCCGTGCGGCCCTTGACCTCGATATGCGCGCCCATGCGGTTCAATTCGGGCACATGCATGTAGCGGTTCTCGAAGATCGTCTCGGTCAGCACGCTGGCGCCGTCGGCCAGACACAGCATCGCCATGAACTGCGCCTGCATGTCGGTGGCAAAGCCGGGGAACGGCGCGGTCGACAGCGTCAGCGCCTGCAGCTTGCCATTGGGACGCACCGCAATGCCATCGGCAATTTCCTCGCAATGCACGCCTGCCTGGCGCAGCGCAGCGATGGTCGCCTCCATCTCGTCGAGCTTGGCGCCAATAAGGTCGAGCGCGCTGCCGGTGATCGCGGCGGCACAGGCATAGCTGCCCGCCTCGATACGGTCGGCCATCACGCGATAGGTCGCGCCGTGCAGCCGGTCCTTGCCGTGGATGACCAGGGTCGATCCGCCGATGCCCTCGATATTCGCGCCCATCGCGACGAGCAGATTGCACAGATCGACAATCTCGGGCTCGCGCGCGGCATTGCGCAGCGTCGACGTGCCCTTGCAGAGCACGGCGGTCATCAGCGCGTTCTCGGTTGCGCCGACCGACACCACGGGGAAACCGAAATCGCCGCCGGGAAGGCCTCCCTTGGGCGCGCGCGCGGTAACATAGCCCGCGGTGATCTCGATCTCTGCGCCCAGCGCTTCCAGCGCCTTCAGGTGCAGGTCGATCGGACGGTTGCCAATCGCGCAACCGCCGGGAAGCGAGACGGTCGCCTCGCCCGCGCGCGCCAGCAGCGGGCCCAGCACCAGGATCGAGGCGCGCATCTTGCGCACGATGTCATAGGGCGCGACGGTCGAGGTCACCCTGCCTGCGCGCAGCGTCATCACCCGGCCGAAATCCTCTGGCCGAGCACCCTCGATCATCGTCGAGACGCCGAGCTGGTTGAGCAGATGGCCGAAACTGTCGACATCGGCCAGCCGCGGAAGATTGCGCAGCGTCAGCGGCTCATCGGTCAGCAGCGCGCAAGGCAGCAGCGTCAGCGCGCTGTTCTTGGCTCCGGAAATGGGAATACGGCCCGAAAGCGGCTTGCCGCCGCGAATGATGATCTTGTCCATCGCCGCTGTTTAGCGTCTGGACGGGCAGGTGCAAGAGGGCGCGGGCGTCCTGCCCTTACCGGAGGCGCAACGCTGCTGCGATCGAATATCGCACCACCCCATTGCCTCATCGCCAGCCGCTTCACGCTTGTATAAATACAGGAATGGACGCACCATTATTTTTTCTTTTCTACGCGGGGGTAGAATGATGAAATATACAGCCAAATGCACCGTCGGCCTGCTCGCGCTGATGACTGCTGGTTGCGCAAGTCTCGGCATCAAGTCCGTGCCGTGGCCGACTTACACGGCGGTGGTCGACAATCTCGACGTGAAGTTTGCGCGCAGCAACCCGCCAATCGACCCGGCACTTGCCCCCGGGCTGCACACCAGGGACATGGCTGCCGATGGCAAGCTGATCGGCCTTGCCGTCTCGGGCGGCGGCGCCAGGGCGGCCAGCTATACGCTCGGCATTCTTGCCGAACTGCAGAAATTGCCTGCAGGATCGCAGGGCAGTGCGCTGGACCAAATCGACTTCATCTCCTCGAACTCGGGCGGAAGTTGGGCGGTCGCAACATGGCTGGCGCAGGCTTCGGTCAACGGCGGGGCGTACAATCTGGCTGACAACAAGCTCACAATTCTGAAACAATTCAAAACGTCGACCAGGAATAGAGTAACCTGCCTCAGCGCCATGCTCGCAGAAACGGCCATTGGCACCGGCAATTTCGGCGATGTCTACAAGGCCGGCGCGTCCAAGAAATTGCCCGCCGTTTTCTTCAACGCTGCGCTGCTTCCCGCTCAGGCGCCGTTTGTCTTCACCGAAGGTTTTTTGAAACATTATCAGGTGGAGAGCATCACGACCTGCAAGCAGAGCGGCAAAACCCCTGCCCGTTCGCTGCAGCAAGTGCCGATCGCAGTGGCGGCCGCGTCCAGCGGATCGGTGCCCGGCTTTTATGCTGCATTTGCCGAGACCCGGCTCTGCCAGAAGCAGAGCCCATGGCAGGGATCGTCATTCTGCCGCAGCAGGGCGGTTCCCGAACCTGTCGCCTACATGCGTATTGCCGATGGCGGCATCTACGACAATATCGGCTACAAAACCGGCTACGAGATCATGCACAGCCAGAAAAACGACGCGAACGTTACCCATCGCGGCATGATCATCGTCAATTCCAATACATCGATTGACGAGAAGATCGTGAAGAAGAGCGATCGAACGAGCAATTTCCTGGCCTCGATGGCCACCAATGGCCTGTTTGCTGTTCAGGACGCGACCTTCGACAGGATGCGGCATCCGCTGTTCGACGCGGTGGGCGTATCCGATATTGCCTTGCTCGATTTCTTCAGTGTTTCAGGATTCGGCAGGTCGCTGGAGGACGTCAGGATGCTCCAAGGCCTGAAATTTCTCGCCTTTTACGCTGCCAGAAATGTGAGTTGCCTGAAAGCGGACGGCCAGCTGGACAAGGGAGACCAGTCCGACTGGCCACGCGATGAGGAAATACCCGGAGTATCCGCCAGCCTGCAACGGCTGACAAACCGGCAGGGGGATTGTTATTCGGAAAATTTCTATCGGGCCGGCAATCGCAACAAGACGACCTATCAGTTCAACTGGGTGCTATCGAACGCGATGTGGGAACTGGGCCAGCTGACCGTCCGCAACAACTGCCCCGCGATCCTGAAAGCCACCGGCACGCCCGACGCCGATATTGCACCGGCTTGCGCAAAGCTGATCGCTTAGACCTTCTCGAGCGTGCATTGCAGCGGGTGCTGGTTCTGCCGCGCGAAATCCATCACCTGATTCACCTTGGTCTCGGCGACCTCGTAGGTGAAGATGCCGCAGACGCCGACGCCCTTCTGGTGGACGTGGAGCATCACGCGGGTCGCCTCGTCCATGTTCATGCTGAAGAAGCGCTTGAGCACTAGCACCACGAATTCCATCGGGGTGTAATCGTCGTTCAGCATCAGCACCTTGTACTGGCTCGGCTTTTTCGACTTGGCGCGGGTCTTGACCGCGATGCCGATATCCGGCGGGCCATCATCGTCTTCGCGATCGGGCCCGGCGCGCACGACCGAGCCTGTATCGCCTGCCATCAAGGCGGCGGGGCGCCGGAGCGACGCAATGGGGGTGATCGTGCTGTGCATAGATGTTCCCGAATATCGTATTTCTGAGGCGTCAGGCAAGGGGCTGCGCGCAAAATGCGCCGCGCTGCCCGCTCGCCCTGCCCCGGCTTCATAGGCTCGATTCGGTTACTCTGGTGTTTCGCACCGCTTTCCGTTAGGGGCGCGGCCATGCATTTTCTCGATCAAGCCAAGATTTTCATACGTTCCGGTTCGGGCGGTCAGGGCGCAGTGTCCTTCCGCCGCGAAAAATATGTCGAATATGGCGGCCCCGATGGCGGCAATGGCGGCAAGGGCGGCGACATCATCTTCGAAGCGGTCAGCGGCCTCAACACGCTGATCGACTTTCGCTATACCCAGCACTTCAAGGCGAAGCGCGGCACCGGCGGCATGGGCCGCAACCGCACCGGCGCGGGCGGCGACGATCTGGTCATCAAGGTACCCGTCGGCACGCAGATCCTGTCCGAGGACAAGGAAGATGTGCTTGCTGATTTCACCCATGCCGGGCAGCGCATCACGCTGCTGCGCGGCGGCGATGGCGGGCGCGGGAACCTCAGCTATGCCACCAGCACCAACCGCGCGCCACGCCAGCACGGGCCGGGCTGGCCGGGCGAGGAAATGTGGGTGTGGCTGCGGCTCAAGCTGATGGCCGATGCGGGGCTTGTCGGCCTGCCCAATGCGGGCAAATCCACCTTCATCAACCAGGTGACCAACGCGCATGCCAAGGTGGGCGATTATCCGTTCACGACGCTGCGCCCGCAGCTGGGCGTGGTGAGACACCGCAACCGCGAATTCGTTCTCGCCGACATTCCCGGCCTGATCGAGGGCGCGGCGGAAGGCGCAGGGATCGGCGACCGGTTCCTCGGGCATATCGAGCGCTGCCAGGTGCTGATCCATCTGATCGACGCGAATGGCGACGACCCGCTGGAAGCGATGCGGATTGTCGATGGCGAGCTGGAAAATTACGGCGCTGGCCTCGATGAAAAGCCCAAGCTGGTTGCGCTCAACAAGGGCGATCTGCTCGACGACGAGCTGATGCAGCATTTTGCGAGCGAACTTGTGGCAGCGGGCGCGGACCGGGTGTTCCCGATATCAGGCGCGACCGGCAAGGGCATCCCCGAGCTGTTCGACGCGCTGCTCGAATATCTGCCACACGTGACCGCGACCGAGCAGCCCGAAGGGGTCGATCCCGACCGGGATGACGAGCCGGGCACATGGTCGCCGGTTTGAGCGGGAGGCACTGGTTGCAGAACTCGGCTCGCACAAATCTGATCGTCACCCCCGCGAACGCGGGGGTCCCGCTTTGTGCGCGAAAGTCAGAGAGCAAGCGGGATTCCCGCTTTCGCGGGAATGACGAGGATGGGTTCACTGGGAAATGACCCCCTCCCCCCTCTCCCCTGCCACCTGCCCGGTCCTCGTCGTCAAGGTCGGCTCGGCGTTGCTAGTCGCGCCCGAGGGCAAGGTGCGGCGCGAATGGCTGGCCTCGCTGGTCGCCGATATCGCCGCGCGGATCAAGGCAGGCCAGCGCATCGTCATCGTCTCTTCGGGCGCGATCGCGCTTGGTGCGCGGCGGCTTGGCCTGCCCAAGGGCGGGCGTGCGAGTCTTGAGGATGCACAGGCGTCCGCCGCGACCGGACAGATCGCGCTCAGCCAGTGCTGGGCCGAACTTCTAGGCGAACACGGCATCACCGCCGCGCAGATGCTGGTGACGCTCGACGACCTCGAGGATCGCCGCCGTTTCCTCAACGCCTCGGCAACGCTGCGCCGCCTGATCGCGCTCGATGTCGTGCCGGTGATCAACGAGAATGATTCGGTCGCAACCGAGGAAATCCGCTTCGGCGACAATGACCGGCTCGCCGCGCGCATCGCCCAGGCGGCCGGCGCAGGCGGCGTGGTGCTGCTCTCGGACGTCGACGGGCTCTACACCGCCAATCCGAAGAACGATCCCGACGCCCGGCTGGTCGAGAACGTCGCGCGCATCGATGCGCGCATTCGCAGCATGGCCGATGGCGGCTCGGCCTCGGGCATGGGATCGGGGGGAATGCTGTCCAAGCTGGAGGCCGCGCGAATCGCCACCAGCGCGGGCGCGCATCTCGCCATCGCCAACGGCACCCACGACCACCCCTTGCAGCGCCTGGACGAGAGCGGGCGCTGCACCGTGTTCACCGCCGGCAAGCAGGGCAAGGGCCGCAAGCTCTGGCTGGCCGGACGCATGACCGTGCGCGGACGGATCATCGTCGATGCGGGCGCAGCAGAGGCGCTCGCCAAGGGATCGAGCCTGCTGCCAGCGGGTGCCACGGCGATCGAAGGCCGGTTCACCCGCGGCGACGTGATCGAGGTGGCGAATGGGTCGGGCGAGATCATTGCCCGCGGCCTCAGCGAATATGATGCTGCCGATGCTGCGCGCATCATCGGCCTGCGCAGCGATGCGATTGCGCCAGTGCTGGGCTATGCACCGCGCAGCGCACTCGTCCATCGCGACCAGATGGTGCTGCTATGAGCGTGATCGCGATGACCGGCGGCACCGGCTTTGTCGGCGGCGTGACGATCGACCAGGCGCTCGCGGCGGGGCACAGCGTCCGCGCGCTCGCCCGCAAGCCGCAGCGCGAGCGCGACGGCGTCATCTGGGTGCGGGGCGCGCTCGACGATCCTGCCAGCCTTGCGCAGCTCTGCGAAGGCGCGGATGTCGTGCTGCACATTGCAGGCGTGGTCAGCGCGCCCGATCGGGCTGGCTTCATCGCAGGCAACATTACCGGTACCGAGAACGTGCTCGCTGCGGCAAAAACGGCGGACGTCGATCGCTTCGTTCATGTGTCGTCGCTGGCAGCGCGCGAGCGCGCCCTGTCCAATTATTGCTGGTCCAAGGCCGAGGCCGAGGACAGGGTCACCGCTTCCGACCGCGAATGGATCATGGTGCGCCCACCGGCGGTCTATGGTCCTGGCGATACCGAGATGCTCGACCTGTTCCGCCTGGCCGCAAAAGGCTTGGTGCTGTTGCCGCCGAGCGGACGCATGTCGGTGATCCACGTTGCCGATCTGGCGGCGCTGCTGGTTCGGCTCGCGGGCGGCGCAGGCGAGCCGCGAGCGATCTACGAGGCGGATGACGGCACCCCGCAGGGCTGGAGCCATGAGGACTTTGCCGATGCGCTGGGCCGCGCAGTGGGGCGCAAGGTGCGCACTGCACGGGCGCCAAAGCCGGCCCTGTTCATGGCAGCGCGCGCCGACCGGTTGCTGCGCGGCAAGAAGGCCAAGCTGACCCCTGATCGCGCACGCTATATCGCGCACAGCGACTGGACGTCCGACCCGCTGCGTCGTCCGCCGCGCGACCTTTGGCGGCCTGAAATCGCGACGCCCAAAGGTCTGGTCGATACTGCGCGCTGGTACCGCGCGCAGGGCTGGCTCAAGCTCTGATGATGGGGTGGCCCAGCACCATCTCGATCAGGAACAACGCGAAGGTGATGGTCAGTCCGATCAGGAACAGCCGATAGGCGAGGCCGAGATAGCGATATTTCTTGTGCTGCAGCACCATGCCGTTCTGGTGGACATCGCGCAGCATGGTGCGGAAGATCGTCTCGTCCATGTGCAGCTGGTCGATCACCAGATCGGCAAAATCATCTTCGGTCATCTGCGAGAAATTGCCGAAGAACATGAAGTTGGTCGATCCCGGCGGCACGTCGCCCTTGGGCTTGGGGGTCCCGCGCACCGAAGGCAGGATGGCGAACACCGCGCACATGGCCGAAAGAAACGCGAACAGCGCCAGCACCATGAGCGGCAGGCTGACATTGCCGCCACGCGCCTGGCCTACCGCGATGGTGAACACCACGAAGGTAGCGCCCATCAGGATGCTCGCCTTCTGGTCGGCCATCTGGCTGAGCGCGAGATTGGTCTGTACCGAAGTACGGATCAGGTGAATGGCGTGCGGCGAGAAGGTGTGCGGCGTCTGCGGCCATGGGCTGGGGATTGCCGGACGCGGCGTTTCGATTCGTGCGTTCTTGGCCCCCTGTTCCATGACAAACGCATGACACAGCCGGACCGCGCTTGACAAGCACCGCCACACTGCCCTTCTGGCTGCAACAAGCTGCCGCGATTGTGCCGCATTCGCGGGGCATGGGCAGAGACAACCGTTACGGACGAAAGCAAGACATGACCGACACCGCCATTTACGACCGGATCGCCGCGCAGATCGAACCCTTCAACAAGAAGGGCGTCGCGCTGACTGAGAGCACCACCTTTGCCTCCGATCTGGAATGGGACAGCCTCACCGTCATGGATTTCGTCGCGGCAATCGAGGACGAATTCGACATCATCATCACCATGAACATGCAGGCCGAGATCGAAACCGTCGGCCAGCTGGTCGCCGCGGTCGAGAAGCTGACCGCCTGACCCCGCGCTATCCTGCGCATTTTCCCCAACCTTGTAGAGACCCCGAATGACCGACCTGTTTTCCAAGTTCGACGCCCTGATCGGCGAGCGCGAGGCGCTGCTGTCTACCGGCGTGCGCGATCCCTTCTCGCTGGTGATGGAATCGGTCAAATCGCCTACCGTGGCGATGTGCAACGGCAAGGAAACGATCCTGCTGGGCACCTACAATTACATGGGCATGACCTTTGACGACGATGTGCTCGAGGCGGGCAAGCAGGCGCTCGACAATTTCGGATCGGGCACCACCGGCAGCCGCGTGCTCAACGGCACCTATGCCGGGCACCGCGAATGCGAGGAAGCGCTCAAGGAATTCTATCGCATGGACCATGCCATGGTCTTTTCCACCGGATACCAGGCCAATCTCGGCATCATCTCGACCATGGCGGGCAAGGACGATTACATCATCCTCGATATCGACAGCCATGCCTCGATCTATGACGGCTGCGCACTCGGCAATGCGCAGATCGTCGCCTTCCGCCACAATGATGTCGAAGCGCTGGAAAAGCGGCTGAAGCGCCTGCCCCCCGAAGCGGGCAAGCTGGTCGTTCTCGAAGGCGTCTATTCGATGCTGGGCGACATCGCCCCGCTCAAGGAAATGGTCGCGGTATCCAAGGCCGCCGGCGCGATGGTGCTGGTCGACGAGGCGCATTCGATGGGCTTTATCGGCGAACATGGCCGCGGCGTCGCCGAGGCGGCGGGCGTGATCGACGATGTCGATTTCATCATCGGCACGTTCAGCAAGTCGGTCGGCACCGTGGGCGGCTTCTGTGTGTCCAACCACCCCAAGTTTGAGGTGCTGCGCCTGGTCTGCCGTCCCTATGTGTTCACCGCCAGCCTGCCGCCCAGCGTCGTCGCCACCGCCGCGACCAGCATCCGCAAGCTCATGCACGCAGGCAACAAGCGCGCGCACCTGTGGGAAAACTCAAAGCGCCTGCATCAGGGTCTGCGCGATCTGGGCTTTGCGCTCGGCACGCCCGAGGCGCAGAGCGGCATCATCGCGGTGATCATGCCCGATATGCTCAAGGGCGCGCAGATGTGGCAGGCGCTGCTCGAGCGCGGCCTTTACGTCAACCTCGCCCGCCCGCCGGCGACGCCCGCCGGCATGACGCTGCTCCGCTGCTCGCTCTGCGCCGAGCATTCGAGCGAGCAGGTCACGCAGATTCTTGGCATCTTCGAGGCGGCGGGCAAGGAGGTCGGGATCCTCTGATCCCGGCCCGGCCGATCAGCCCCAGATCGTCGTCAGCCAATAGAATAGCGCGCCCACCGCGGCCGAAGCCGGGATGGTGATCAGCCAGGCTATGACCACGCGCCCGGCAACGCCCCAGCGCACCGCCGAGGCGCGCCTCGCCGCGCCGACGCCGACGACGCAGCCGGTGATCGTGTGCGTCGTCGAGACGGGAATACCGAACGCGGTCGCCGCGAACAGCATCACCGATCCGCCCGACGAGGCGCAGAAGCCCTGCTGATGCGACAGCTTGGTGATGCGCGTGCCCATGGTCTCGATGATCTTCCACCCGCCCGACAGGGTGCCCAGCGCGATCGCGACATAGCAGCTCAGCACCACCCATTCGGGTACCGCGAACTCGCCATCCAGCATGCCCTGCGAATAGAGCAGCACGGTGATGATCCCCATCGTCTTCTGCGCGTCATTGGCGCCATGGCCTAGCGAATAGGCGGCGGACGAGACCAGGTGCAGCTTCTTGAACACGCCTTCGGCGCGCTTGGCGGTGGCGCGCAGGAAGATCCATGATGTCAGCACCACCAGAAGGATCGAGAGAATCATGCCGATGGTCGGCGACAGCACGATCGCCGACGCGGTCTTGAGCACGCCCGACCAGACGATGCCGTCCAGCCCCGCGCGCATCACGCCTGCCCCGATCAACCCGCCGACGAGTGCGTGGCTGGAGGATGAGGGTATACCCTTCCACCAGGTGACGACGTTCCAGAACATCGCGCCCACCAGCGCGCCGAAGATCACCTGCGGATTGACGATATCAGCGTCGATAATGCCCTTGCCGATCGTTTCGGCGACCTTCAACCCGAAGATCCAATAGGCCGCGAAGTTGAAGAACGCGGCGAACAGCACCGCATGCACCGGCTTGAGCAGCCGCGTCGAGACCACGGTCGCGATCGAGTTGGCGGCATCGTGCAGGCCGTTCAGGAAGTCGAATGCCAGCGCGAGCGCGATCAGCGCGATCAGCAGCGGCATGGCGATGATGGTGGTTTCCATGAGAAGCGCAGCGTTGCGTCAGGCGTGGTCGATGACGAGACCGTCGATCTCGTTGGCAACATCCTCGAACCGGTCGACCACGCGCTCGAGATGCATGAACAGCTCGCGCCCGACCGTGAACTGGATCGGGCTCGCTGCACCATGCTCCTTGAACAGCGCCTTGAGACCGCGCGCATGGATTTCGTCGGCATGGCCCTCCATGATGACCAGACGCTCGGTGAGCTCGTGCAGGCGATGGGCGTTCTTGTTGACATTGCGCAGCAGCGGCAGTGCCTCGACCGTGATCCGCGCGCAATCGACGATGATCGCGGCGATATCCTTCATTTCCTGCTTGAACTCGGTCACCTCATAGAGGTCGATCGCGCCTGCGGTCTTCTGCATCTCGTCGATGGCATCGTCCATCGCGCCGATCAGGCTGGTGATCGCGCTGCGGTCGAAGGGCGTCAGGAACGTGCGGCGCACGGTCTGCAGCACCTCGCGGGTGATCTGGTCGGCCTCGTGCTCGCGCTCGACCAGTTCCTGGACATGATCCGCCATGCCCGGCCCGCCGTTCAGCAGCCGCGCCAGCGCATTGGAGCCGGAGAGCAGCGTCAGCGCATGCGCCTCGAACAGTTCGAAGAAATTGCCCTGTTTGGGCAGCAGGGCCTGGACCCAGGAGAAGACCGCCATTTTCGGAGAAGCCTTTTGCGTATCTGGAAGAAAGCCGCCCTTGGCGATGCGACGGTCGGCGTCGCTCGCCCGGAAGCGGCGGATGAGTTCGGACAGTTCGGGCTCGTCGACCAGTTGCGCGGCCTCTTCGAGCGAGAACCACTGCCGGTCGCGCTGGTCCTGCTCTTCCCATTCGTCCAGAACATCAGTGACCGAGAACGGGAAAACCTCGACCGCGACGTTCAGCATCGCGCCGTTCTTGCGCTTCTTGCGATAGCGATAGCTGCCGAGCGAAGTCGGGCAGGCCGCGCCCTTGACTCCTGCCTCTTCCTCGGCCTCGTGTGCGGCGGCGGCATGCGGTTGCAGGCCATCGATCATGTTGCCCTTGGGCAGCACCCAGCGCCGCGTCTCACGCGAGGTGACAAGCAGGATCGTCACCGGCGCGCTCACATCGTCGCGCGCGGTGCGATAGGGCAATGCTGCGATCTGGCGAATGTCGGACCCCTTTGTAACAAAAGCGCCGCATATCTGTAACAATTGCCCGTGCAAAGCGATTTCTGCGGGTTTCGCGGTGGCGCGGTGCGACTACCCACGGCTTTGTTGCGCCGGGCCTCTTGCAAGGCTTCAATTGCCCGCAAATATCTGTAAGGGCGGCGCGATGGTCCTCCCCGGAAAAGGCCGACACCCATGACCGAATTGCTTGCGCTGCGCGATGCCGTGCGCGCTCACCATCGTGCCGATGAGGGCACGGTGCTCGATTATCTGATGGCGAACTACGCCCCTTCGCCCGAACTGCGCGCGCGCATCCGTGCACGCGCCGTGCGCGTCGTCGAGGATGTGCGCGCCGCCTCAGGTCCCACGCTGATGGAAAGCTTCCTCGGCACCTATGGCCTGTCGAGCGACGAGGGCCTGGCGCTGATGACCCTGGCCGAGGCATTGCTGCGCGTGCCCGATGCCGAGACGATCGACGAGTTGATCGAGGACAAGATCAGCCCGGCCAACTGGCGCGAGCATTTCGGCAAGTCGGAAAACACGCTGGTCAACGCCAGCACCTTTGCGCTTTCGATGACGCAATCGGTGCTCGAAGGGCCGTCGAGCAAGGGGCCATTGGATGCGCTGCGCGGCGCGATCAAGCGGCTGGGCGAGCCGGTCATCCGCGCCGCGGTGCGCCGCGCGATGAAGGAGCTGGGCAACCAGTTCGTGCTCGGCGAAGACATGGACGAAGCGCTCAAGCGCTCGCGCAAATGGGCGGCCGAGGGCGCTACGTTCAGCTATGACATGCTGGGCGAGGCGGCGCTCACCTTCCCCGATGCAGACCGCTATTTCGCATCGTACATGCAGGCGATCCGCGCGATTGCCGATGCCGCCAAGACCGACGACATGCGCACCAATCCGGGTCTGTCGATCAAGCTCTCGGCGCTCTATCCGCGCTACGAGATGAGCAAGGCCGACGAATGCGTCCCCGCGCTCGCCGACCGGGTGCTGGAGCTCGCCCGCGCCGCGCGCGATGCGAAGATCGGGCTGAATATCGATGCCGAGGAAGCCTATCGGCTCGGCATGTCGCTCGACATCATCAAGCTGGTGATGAACGATTCCACGCTCGCCGGATGGGACGGGCTGGGCGTCGTTGTCCAGGCCTTCGGCCGGCGCGCCAGCTTCGTCATCGACTGGCTCTATGGGCTGGCCGAATCGCTGGACCGCAAGATCATGGTCCGGCTGGTCAAGGGCGCCTATTGGGACAGCGAGATCAAGCGCGCACAGGTCGATGGCGTGCCCGACTTCCCGGTCTTCACCAGCAAGGCCGCCACCGACATCTCGTACATCTGCTGCGCCGCGCAGCTGCTGCGTCTCACCGACCGCATCTACCCGCAATTTGCCACGCACAATGCGCACAGCGTCGCGGCGATCCTGGAAATGGCGGGCAACCGCGACGATTTCGAGTTCCAGCGCCTTCACGGCATGGGAGAACCGCTGCACAACGCGCTGCTGCGCAACGAGAAGGTGCGCTCGCGCATCTACGCGCCGGTCGGCAAGCACCGCGAACTGCTCGCCTATCTGGTCCGCCGCCTGCTGGAGAACGGCGCGAACTCCTCGTTCGTCAACCAGCTCGCCAACCATGCGGTGCCCGCCGAGGCGATCGCCGCCGATCCGTTCGAACAGCTGGAGGCCGCGCGCGCCGAAGCCGATGCGAAGATCATCCGCCCCGCAGCGATCTACGCCCCATCGCGCGTCAATTCGCGCGGCTGGGACCTCGCCAACCGCGCCGATCTCAACGAATTCCTCGAATCGCGCGGCGCTTTTGCCGAGCATCAGTGGCAAGCTGCACCGATCCTCGCGGTCGAAGCGGGTTCGGGCACAGCGCCGCGCGAGGTGTTCAGTCCCGCCCAGACCGACCGGCAGGTGGGCACCGTCACCGATGCGGGAGAATCCGAGGCGAAAGCCGCCATCGCCGCCGCGCGGGTCTGGGATGCAACGGTCGCCGAGCGCGCTGCCGCGCTGACCCGCGCCGCCGATCTGTTCGAAGCGAACCATGGCGAGATATTCGCGCTGCTGGCGCGCGAGGCTGGCAAATGTGCGCCCGATGCGATCGCCGAACTGCGCGAGGCGGTGGATTTCCTGCGCTATTATGCCGCCGAGGCACTCGCCGCGCCCGCATCGAGCCCACGCGGAATCATCACCTGCATCTCGCCCTGGAACTTCCCGCTGGCGATCTTTACCGGCCAGATCGCGGCTGCCCTCGCCATGGGCAATGCCGTGCTGGCGAAGCCGGCGGAGCAATCGCCGCTGATCGCGCATCTGGGCACCCGATTGCTGCACGAGGCAGGCGTGCCGGTGAGCGCGCTGCAGCTGCTGCCGGGGCCGGGCCGCGTCATTGGCGCCGTGCTGACCAGTGATCCGGCGATCGCGGGCACCTGCTTCACCGGATCGACCGCGACCGCGCAGACGATCAACCGCGCGATGGCCGAAGGATGCGCACCCGATGCCATGCTGATCGCCGAGACCGGCGGACTCAATGCGATGATCGTCGATTCGACCGCACTGCCCGAACAGGCGGTGCGCGACATCGTGGCGTCGGCCTTCCAGTCGGCGGGGCAGCGCTGTTCGGCGCTGCGCATGCTTTATGTCCAACGCGACATTGCCGAATCGCTGAAAGAGATGCTGTTCGGCGCGATGGATGCGCTGACACTGGGCGATCCGTGGTGGCTAGCCAATGATGTCGGCCCGGTGATCGACCATCAGGCGCGCGAGAAGATTGTCGGCCATATCGAGACGGCGCGCCGTGAAGGGCGGCTGCTGAAACAGCTTGATGCGCCCGAGACCGGCTGGTTCGTCGGCCCCGCCGCGATCGCGGTGAACGGCATCGAGGATCTGGCCGAAGAGATTTTCGGCCCGGTGCTGCATGTCGCAACGTTCGAGGCGAGCGAGATCGACACACTGGTCGAGCGGATCAATGCGCGCGGCTATGGCCTGACCTTCGGGCTTCAGACACGCATCGACAGCCGCGTCGACGAGATCACAGCGCGCGTCCATGCCGGCAATATGTACGTCAACCGCAACCAGATCGGCGCGGTAGTTGGCGCACAGCCGTTCGGGGGCGAGGGACTCTCGGGCACCGGCCCCAAGGCAGGTGGCCCGCGCTATCTGCCGCGCTTTGCCGCTGCCGAAGGGATGCAGCTCGATCTGCCGCCGCTGACCCGCATTGCCGGTCGCGCCGAGGTGGAAACCGCGCTGGCCGCCCTTCCCCGCGTTACCGAACTACCGCTGGGCAGCATGACCATGCCCGGACCCACGGGCGAATCCAACGTGCTTTCGACATTCGCGCGCGGCCGCGTGCTGTGCCTGGGTCCGACAGTCGACGCAGCCATGCAGCAGGCAGACATTGCCCGAAAGCAAGGGTGCGCGACGCTGATCGTTGTTCCCGGCGCCAAGGGACCGCACAGCATCGACGGCTTTATCGAGCGCGCCGATCTGGCGCATATCGAGGGCTTCGATGCGGTCGCCATCTGGAGTTCCGCCGACGACCAGCGCGCCATCTGCAAGGCGCTGGCCGCGCGGGATGGGGCAATCCTGCCGCTGTTCACCGAGGCCGATTTCGCGCCGCGCTGCGTGCACGAACGGCATGTCTGCATCGACACGACCGCTGCCGGGGGGAATGTCTCGCTGCTGGCTTGAACTCGTTTCACGCTCATCACCGTTTTCCGGTGAAAGCCGGAAATCCAGAGCGATGTTGGCTCGTTCTCGCTCCCGGGCTCCGGCGTTCGCCGGAGAACATTTGCAGTAGAGTTTGCCCTCCCCCATCAAGGGGGAGGGCTTATCGGCTCACGCGATTACAGCCGCTCGATCTTGCGTGCGGCTTCGTCGAGGATTTCGGCGACCTGGTGCTTGAACTCTGCGTCCACCTCTCCGCTGGCGAGGCGGTGCGCCATCGCCGCCATCAGATTGCCGACCGCGCGGCCGATCTGCGGCCCCCCGGCACGCTGCTCGCGCTCCTCACCCGCTTCGGTCAACCGCGCTAACAAGGCGTCGGCCTCCTCGCGCTTTTCGGCCAGCTCCGCGACGCCCGCATCGGTGATGCGGAAGGCCTTGCGCGATCCCTCGGTTTCGACCGACGCGATCAGGCCGCTGTCCTCCAGCAGGCTGAGCGTCGGATAGACCACGCCGGGGCTCGGCGCATAATCGCCGCCGGTCATCTCCTCGATCGCCTTGATCAGGTCATAGCCGTGGCGCGGCTCCTTTTCGATCAGCGCCAGCAGCACCAGCCGCAATTCGCCGCTGTCGAACATCCGCCGACGTCCGCGCGGTCCACGACCACCGCCGCCGCGCCCGCCCCGGCCACCGCCGTCAAAGCTGAAATTGCCGAAGTCCCAATCGCCACCCCAGCCGCGACCACCGCCACGCCCGAAAGCCATGGCGATAAACGGATCCGCTCCGCCGAAACGGCCACGCGGGCCACCGCCCATCTTGAAACGCATACTCATATCGATTCTTGCTCCTGTGTATCCCGATAGCTACAAGATATATCTTATTACATCTTGGTCAAGAGGCGAAATGCGACGACCTGCCCTTTCGCGATTCCGCTCCAGCCGCTAGCGTTGAAACGATGAGCGATCTGTTCGATACCTTGCCCAGCGCTGCCGCCGCTGGCGAAGCTGCACCCGGCCCCGATGCGCCGCTCGCCGACCGGCTGCGCCCGCGATCGCTGTCTGAGATCATCGGCCAGGGTCATCTGACCGACCCCGATGGCGCGATCGGGCGGATGGTTGCGGCAGGCAAGCTCTCTTCGATGATCCTCTGGGGTCCGCCCGGCACCGGCAAGACCAGCATGGCGCGGCTGCTGGGCGAGGCGACGGGCATGCGCTTCGTCGCCATCTCTGCCGTATTCTCGGGCGTTGCAGACCTCAAAAAAGCCTTTGCCGAAGCGGAAAGGATGGCGGGCGCAGGCCAGCGCACGCTGCTGTTCGTGGACGAGATTCACCGCTTCAACCGCGCGCAGCAGGATGGCTTTCTGCCATTTGTCGAGCGCGGCACGGTGGTGCTGGTCGGCGCGACGACCGAAAACCCCTCATTCGAGCTCAACGCTGCGCTGCTCAGCCGTGCGCAGGTGCTGATCCTCCGCAGGCTGGACGAGGCGGCGTTGGGCGAACTGATCGCACGTGCCGAACGGCTGACGGGCAACACGCTCCCGCTGACCGATGACGCCCGCGCCGCGCTGATCGCCTCGGCCGATGGCGATGGCCGCTTCCTGCTCAATCAGGTCGAGACCTTGCTGTCGATCCGCGTCGAAGCACCGCTCGATCCAGCAGGGCTCGCGGCGCTGCTGCACCGCCGGATGCCCGTTTACGACAAGGATCGCGAGGGGCATTACAATCTCATCTCCGCGCTGCACAAGGCGATGCGCGGTTCCGATCCCCAGGCGACGCTCTATTATCTCGCGCGGATGCTGGTGGCGGGCGAGGAGCCGCTTTATGTCCTGCGCCGCATCACACGGTTTGCCAGCGAGGACATCGGCATGGCCGATCCGCAGGCGCTCGTGCAATGCCTCGCCGCCAAGGATGCCTATGCGTTTCTGGGTTCTCCCGAGGGGGAGCTGGCAATCGTGCAGGCGTGCCTCTATTGCGCCACCGCGCCAAAATCGAATGCCGCTTATGCCGCGCAAAAGGCCGCGTGGAAAAGCGCCAGGGCCACCGGATCACTGATGCCGCCGCAGAACATACTCAACGCGCCGACAAAGCTGATGAAGGACATTGGTTACGGCAAGGGCTATGCCTATGACCATGACGCGGCGGACGGATTTTCCGGCGCGAACTACTGGCCTGACGAGATGGAACCGGAGCGTTTCTACCAGCCGGTAGAGCGCGGCTATGAAGCCCGAATCGCGGAGCGCATGCGGGTATGGGAGGATTTGCGGAAGAACCGGGGTTAGGCGGCTTTTGAAATATTCTCGAAAAGGTCTCGCACCGCCGCGATGGCATCGCCCTTGTAGCGATAGGCGACGGTGCTCTGCCCGATCACCAGGCCCGACTGGTCACTCAACAGCCAGCGCCACTGGTCGTCGGGTCCGCGAAACAGCGAGAAGCCCGCTCGCTTTTGAAGGTCCGAAACATCGTTGAACGCCGCCCATTCGGGATCGCCCTCGATCGCGCGCTCGATATCGTCTTCGGTCATCGCATCGAGCCGCGCCCAGTCGGTTTCGTCCGATTCAAACACCGTATCCAAACTGACTCTGGTAATCTTGCCGCTCATAATGTCTTGCTCGCCGCGCGCTGATGATCCGCCTTTTACCGTTTCGTAGCGTGTATACCACAGCAATGAACTTCGCGTCATGGCCAATCATTCCCAGCGCAATGTGCCGAATCTCTGTGCCTGTCACGCTGTCTTCGTAAGGATCGATGACGCGGCGCTCCCAGATCTTTGTCGCACGGCGGAAATCGATCCCGTGCTTTTCCAGATTGATCAAGCGCTTGGCTTCGTCCCATTCAAATTCCATAACGCTGTGCCCACGCTGGAGTTCTTGATGATGCCAAAGCTCTTCCGCCCCGCCCGCCGTTGCCAGACTATCGCAGGATTTGTCCTGGCTCTAGGCATGATGAGCGCTCCCGCAACAGCGCAGCAGACGCCGCCGCCGGCCGGTCCCACCCGCGCCACCTTGGCCGAGGCGGCGGGCTACAAGGCGCAGTTCCTGTGCTCTGGCCTCTGGAACGGCAACAAGACCATCGCCGATATCGAGGCCGACGAGCTGACCGGTATTTACCCGCACATTGCGCCGATCGTGCCCGGTCTGAAGGCCGAGATCGACGAGGCGGCGCGTCAGGTGAGCGTGGGTTTTGCCGAGGACATGCCGCCACGCGTCGCGCGGCACAATCCGGTCACCGGCTGCACATCGATGCCGATCGGGTGGAAGAATGACGGCCGCCGCCTGCCCGCCGAGGACATGGAGCGTGCGCCCGCGGGCAGCCTGGATGACCGGCCCTGGCCGATGGGCGATGCCAATGCCAGCGACCCGCGCATCATGATGATCACGCCATTTGACTTGCTGATCGAGAGCGCCTTCGAGGAAAAGGCCTTTGGCGGCAAGACCAGCGGCGTCGTGATCGTCCACAGGGGGCGCATCGTGCAGGAGCGCTACAAGCAGGGGTATGATCTGCACACTGCCCAGCGCACCTGGTCGGTCGCCAAGTCGATGGCGGGCACTTTTGCGGGCTTCGTCCGGCAAAAGGGTTTCAGCATTCCCGAGACGCCGGTGCGCGAATGGAATGTCGGAGGCGATCCGCGCCGCACGATCACGGTCGATCACCTGTTGCGGATGGCCAGCGGGCTGGTGAGCGACACGCCCGGCAACCGCACCGACGCGGTGTACATGAGCGCGGGCGAGGTCCGGCAATGGACGACGCAATGGCCGATGCTGCACCAGCCGGGTTCGACTTTCCGCTATGCCAATAACGACATCCTGCTTGCCATGCTTGCCGCGCGCGACGCCGCGCCCGATCTCCACCCGCACCAGATGTTCGATGCCATCGGCATGACCCGCACCTGGGCCGAGACAGACTGGCAGGGCAATTACATCCTCTCTAGCCAGGTCTGGACCACCGCGCGCGACATGGCGCGCATGGGGCTGCTCTACCTCAATGACGGTCTATGGGACGGCAAACGCATCCTGCCCGCCGGCTGGCGCGATTATGTGACCAAGCCCGGCGGGCCGCAGCCGGACGGGCCGTTCGGCTATGGCGCGAGCTTCTGGCTGATGAACAGGAGCGAGGGGGTGCCCGCCGATGCCTTCGCCGCTTTCGGCAATCGTGGCCAGTATCTGGTGATCATCCCCAGCCGGGATCTGGCGATCGTCCGCCGCGGCTATGACAATGCCGGCGACCAGTTCGACATAGCGAAATTCACGGCCGAGGTGCTGAAGCAGGTCCGCTGACGTCCGATGCGCCGTTTCCAGCATTATGCCTGTTTCGACTGGTCGGGCCAGGCAGTGGCTCGGCCCAAGGGACTCGCGCTGGCGACCATCGCTGCCGCGCCGGGCGCGCAGCCCGTTCTGGTGCGCCCGCCAGGCGGCTGGTCTCGCGCCGCCGCACTGGAATGGCTGCTTGATCTTGCCCGGGCCGGGACCGACATTCTGATCGGCCTGGACCTGTCGCCCACCTTCCCCTTTATCGACGCGGACGGCTATTTCCCGGGCTGGGATCATAGTCCCGGGGATGCACGCGAGCTTTGGGCTCTGGTCGATCGTCTGTGCTCGGGGGACGATCACCTTGCAGCCAGCAGCTTCGTCCAGCATGCCGAAGCGCGGCGCTATTTCCGTCATGGAAAGGATGACACCGGCGACAGGTTTGGCAGCCTTGGCACAGGAAGGCTGCGCGCGGTGGAACACCACCAGCGGAAGACCAGACAGGCGAACAGCGCAAGCTGTTTCAATCTCGTCGGCGCCGCGCAGGTCGGAAAGTCGAGCCTTACCGGCATGCGCGTGCTCAACCGGCTGGCGGGACGGATACCGATCTGGCCGTTCGATCCGGTTCCACAGAACGGCCCGGTGATCGTCGAGATCTATACCAGTATTGCCGCGCGGGCAGCAGGGATTGCGGGCGGCCGCAGCAAGGTCCGCGATGCTGCGGGGCTGCACCAGGCGCTCGCCGCGCTCGACACGGCGGCGCCTGCCCCGCTGGCGGCGCACGATGATCACAGCACCGATGCCATCATCACCGCCGCCTGGTTGCGCCATGCGGCACGCGATCCGGAACTGTGGCAGACTTTCTGGCATCCTGCAGCGCTGGACGACACAATTCGGCGCACTGAAGGCTGGACCTTTGGCGTCAAATAGCGCATGGCACCCGGCGCAATCGCGATGGGTAAGCCGCTTTAGCTCAGCTGGTAGAGCAACCGCCTTGTAAGCGGTAGGTCGTTGGTTCGAATCCGACAAGCGGCACCATCTGCGATGCGCTCAGGGGCCGGGGGGCCGCAACCGCACGAAAGCTGACCTGCCGCTGATGGACCCTGCCCCCGCTGAAATTCTTCCAGAACCCGCATCGAGGATATGGCGCTTGCGCGAGGCCTTGCGCTCGCGGTTCGGGGAGCGCGCCGGCGGCATCATTCTGGCGCTTGTTGCCGAGCTCCTGTTCGTCCTCGCCCTGCTGTCGCTTTCCATCGCGCCACCCGCAGAGAAACGCGAGGAGTCGCTGATGACTGTATTCGGCGTCACTCCCGAACCGAGTGCGGAAAAGACCGAGCAGGACAGCCCGAAGCCTGCCGAAAATGCATCGCGCTCGCCCGAACCGACCGAAAGCGAGGAGAGTCCGGTCGAGACACCCAGTCCGGTGGTTTCGCCGCAACCTTCGCCCACCCCGCCACCCGTTGTGTCTCTTCCGTCGCCCATCCCGGCGCCTGCAGCACCGCCCGCCGCCCCGAAAGCCAGGGCGGTGATCAAGCCCGGCCGGGTCTATGGTCCGGCCGACAAGGGTGTTCCGGGCGATAGCGAGCGTGTCGGTTCGGGGCCCAATGGCGAGCCGCTCTTTGCCGCCGCATGGTACCGCGAACCCTATGACGACGAACTGAAAGGGTATCTGTCGACCGCGCGAGGTCCTGGCTGGGCCCTGATCGCATGTCGCACGGTTTCCGATTTCAGGGTCGAGGATTGCTACGAGATTGCGGAATCGCCGCAGGGGTCAGGCATCGCGCGTGCAGTGCTGGCGGCGGCCTGGCAGTTCAGGGTTCGACCCCCGCGTGTTGGCGGGGTGTCGAAAGTCGGCGAGTGGGTGCGTATCCGGATAGATTATGGTTTGCGGGATCGATGATCAGCTGCGGGCGAACACTCCGCAAGCCACGCGGTCACCGCTGTCGCCCGAGGGATCGGTGATCTGATCGTCGGCCTTGGCATGAACCACCAGGGCAGCACCGTCCGCATCGAGCATCTCATCCAGCTGCGCCTCGCTCAGAACCGTGTCCATCTTGCCGCTGCCGTCACTGGCCACGACCAGATTGGGCATGTCGCCGTGATGCTGGCCTTGCGGGTTGCTGAGTCCGTGCTTGGCACCCATCGGATTCCAATGGCCGCCTGCGCTTTCGAAACTGGGCCCTTCGCATTTGCCCGTCGTGTGAACATGAATGCCGTGCTCGCCCGCACTCATGCCACTGGCGCTGATCGTCAGCTTTATCCCGTCATCGCCCTGTGTAGCCGTGACCATGCCTGCGTCAGCACCGTCAGCCGTCTTGAGCATCGCCGTTGCCATGGCAGGGGCCGTTTCCGCGGACATATAGGCGCGATCGGCTTCCTCCTGAGGTGCCGGTTCGGGTGTTTCATTCCCGCACGCAGCCAGCGCAAGGCTGCAGGCAAGGGCTGACACGGTGAAAAACTGGTGAGGCAAGGTCATGATAGGCTCCTGTCTTTCATCATTTACCCGGAAGGGCACGCCAGGGTTCCGCCGATGCGACAGGCGGCCAATCAGCCAGCGGAAAGTCCGTTTGACTTTGCTGCCGCTTGCCGATTGTCTGGCGGCAAGTGCCCCAAGATGCACAGGAGTGGATTCCGAATGAGCCTGACCATTGCCAGTAGCCCGCCAACCGAACTCAACCAATCACTCGGATTCGTCCGGATTGTCGAGCTTGATCCGGAAGGCCGAGCGGCCATCGAATATCAGGCCGGCATGCACATGTGCCATTCGGGCGGCGTCGTCCAGGGCGGCTTCGTGACCGGCTGGATCGATGCTGCGATGGCCCATGCCGCCATGGCGATGACCGGGCCGGACATCGTGCCGATGTCGCTCGAACTGAAAGTGAGCTTCTTTGCGCCAGCGCGGCCCGGGCTGGTCATGGCCAGGGCGTGGGTTGAACGGCGCGGACGCAGCACCTGCTTTTTCGAGGGGCAATTGCTCGACGACCAGGGCAAGGTGCTGGCAAAGGCCAGTTCGACGCTGATGCTTGCCGACCGAAGCCGGGTCGAGCAGGCCTCCAGCGCAGCACTGGGGAGCGGCTGACGCTTCAGTTCTTCGGGGCTGCGGCCTGCACGTCCTTGAGGAATCCGCGAATCCGCTTTGCGTTGACGCCCAGATCGCTGCGCCCGACACGCGAGACGCTGCGCACATCGACTTCGCTGGTCAGTCCCCCCGGACCCGGCTGGACCCGCACCACGACATCGTCCTTGAACTTGAACAGCGAGACCGTGTCGGTCGCCTCCAGCCGTCCTTCCCCGGGCTTGGACAGGGCAATGTCCCATCCGCGCTCGCGCGCCACCTCGGTCGCCAGGGTGACCGTGCGATCGACCGGCAGCCTGATGACGACGGTCTTCAGATCGCCATAGGCGCCTCGATGCAGCACCTTCCAGCGCTCCTTGGCGTCCATCCCGGAATATTTCGGATCGCCGCGCCCCGGAATGTCGGCAAAATCGTCAGGCCGCAGCTTGAGCACCTGGAACTGCGGCGGATTGTCGAGATTGGTGGTTATATCGTGAATGGCCGGAACGCTGCGTCCGACATTGATCCAGTATCCCATGAATCCAAGATAGGCGAGCGAACAGACGAGCCCCATGACGGTGAGTTCGCGGATGCGCTTGCCCTTCTTGCGATAGAGCAGCAGCACGATCAGCGAGAAGGCAAGGCCGACCAGCGCAACCACCAGGGCAGCCGCAACAACGCTGACACCGGTCAGCTTGGCCCACCAGTCCTGCCCGGCACCGACGGCGCCGATCAGCGCCATGATGATCGAGCCCGCGCCGAGCAACAGACACAGGCGTGCCAGCCAGATCGATCCGTGCGGTTTTGCGGTTTCGTCCATGAACTCCCCCTGTTGCCTGCAAGCCACACATAGAAAAGCCCTGTCGCTTTGGCAAACCCTTAGCGCCGGGACCTCCAGTTGCGAATAGCGCTCGACTCGCCGCCCCCCCGCCCCTAAGGGCGCCAACGTATACGCACATGCCCCCTTTAGCCGTCTGGAACGATGACTGAATTCGACATTATCCCGCTGGATCAGGTGGATAAAGCCTGGGTTGAAGAGCTGCTCGACCTGGTGTTCGGGCCGGATCGCCACAGCCGCACCATCTACAAGGTCCGCGAGGGTCTGTCCTGCCTGCCGGGGCTGAGCTTTGCCGCGATCGATGGCGATGGCTATCTGGTCGGCACCATCCAGTGCTGGCCCGTGGCGCTGACCGATCCGGACGGGCTGGCCTATCCGATGATCCTGGTCGGCCCGGTCGGCGTCGCGCCCGATCATCAGGATCAAGGCATCGGCCGTGCCCTGATGGCAGCCGTATTCGGCGCGATGGGCGTGGGCGAGAAGATGCCGCTCGTCCTGCTCGGCGATCCCGAATATTACGGGACACGCTTCGGCTTTTCCGCCGAGCGGACCGGCGGATGGACGCTTCCCGGGCCGTATGAGCAGCACAGGCTGCTTGCCCTGGCACGGCCGGATTCGCTGATGCCGGAACGCGGGCTGCTGGGCCCCTGGCGTCTGACCTGAGGCGCGCGGTAGCCGCATCGCCCTTTGCATCGGCAGCCACCCATGCTTATCTGACGCCCGATGCCCTACGATCCGCCCCCTGAACTGCAGGACCTTTCGCTCGCCGATATTGCGGGGCTGGTCGCCGCGCGCAAGCTGCCGCCGGTCGAGCAATGGAGCCCGGCGCACGAAAGCGACAGCCAGATGCGGATCGCTGCCGATGGCCGCTGGTATCACCAGGGCGGTCTGATCTCGCGCCCGGCAATGGTCCGGCTGTTCGCCAGCGTGTTGCGCCGCGAAGAGGACGGGCGTCATGCGCTCGTCACTCCGTTTGAACGGCAATGGATCGCGGTCGAGGATGCGCCGCTGCTGGCCGTCGAGCTGAAATCGGAAGGGACCGGCGACCAGCGTCGCCTCGCCTTCCGGCTCAACACCGACGAACTGGTGGTCGCCGGTCCCGATCGCCCGATCATCATGCGCGGCGATGCGGACGAGCCGCGCCCGTATCTCGGCCTTTGGCGGGGGCTCGAAGCCCGGATCGAACGCGCGGTCTATTATGATTTGGTCGAGCTGGCGCTGGAGGAAACCGAAGCGCCCGAGGCCGGCCTGCCCATCTGGAGCGACGGTGCGTGCTTCCGGCTCGACACGATAGAGGTCGCATGAGCCTGTATGATCGCCTGGCCGAGGCGCTTGCCGCAAGCCAGGGCATGACATCGATCGACGAAGCGCACATCCGTCCGGATCGGGGCGTGCATGTTCCCGCTGCCGTGCTGATTGCGGTGACCGACAGGCCGCAGCCCGGCGTCATCCTGACCCAGCGACCCGATTATCTGCGCAGTCATCCGGGCCAGGTGGCGTTTCCCGGCGGCAAGATCGACCCCGAAGACGAGGACGCGATTGCCGCTGCGCTGCGCGAGGCAGACGAGGAACTTGGCCTCGCGCCGGGTCACGTCCGCGTGGTCGGGACGGCAGATGTCTACCGGAGCGGCAGCGGCTTTGCGATCACCCCGGTGCTGGGCGTGATCCCGCCGGATCTCAGCTATTCACCCAATCCCGGCGAGGTGGCCGACTGGTTCGAGGTCCCTCTCGATTTCGTGCTCGATCGTTCCAATCACCATGCGCATTCAACCTTCTGGAAAGGAGCTGAGCGCAACTATATCGAAATTCTATGGGGGCAGAGGCGCATCTGGGGTGTGACCGCAGGCATCATCGCCAACCTGTCGCGCCGGCTGGAAGGGGTTCTGGCATGACACGCATCGCCGCCGCCTGGAGCCAGCGCGAAGATCTGAAGGCCATGCTGGCCGCGCTCGACCCCGATGGTGGCCAGTGCCGCTATGTCGGCGGCGCCGTGCGCGACGCGCTGCTCGGCATCGAGGCAACCGATATCGACATCGCCACCCGGCTTCTGCCCGAAGAGGTGATCGCCCGGCTGGAGCAGGCCGGATTGCGTGCCGTGCCGACCGGGCTGGCGCATGGCACGGTCACGGCCGTGCTGCCCGGCGGGCCGGTAGAGATCACCACGCTGCGCCGTGATGTCACCACCGATGGCCGCCATGCCGAAGTCGCTTTCACCGATGATTGGCGCGAGGATGCGGCGCGGCGCGACTTCACCATCAACGCGCTGTTCGCGGACCCGGCCACGCTGGACGTGACCGACTTTTTCAACGGCCTTGCCGATCTCGAGGCGCGGCTGGTCCGCTTCATCGGCGATGCAGGCGAACGAATTCTCGAGGATCATCTGCGGATCCTGCGCTATTTCCGTTTCCATGCCCGGTTCGGCGGCGCAGTCGATGCCGATGCGATGGCGGCCTGTACCCGGCACGCGCAACGCCTGAAAGCCCTGTCACGCGAACGCATAGCGCGCGAATTGCTGCTGCTGCTGGGCAGCGCCGATCCGCTGAGGTCCGTGCGGCTGATGGAGCAATGCGGGATCTGGCCGGTTATCCTGCCGGAAATGGCGCAGGACGGTCTGGACCGGCTTGCGGACCTGCTGTCGCGTGAGCAAACTGTGGGGGCGGAACGCAATGCGCTGCTGCGGCTCGCTGCCCTTCTGCCCGAGGACCCGCTGCTTTCCGATACCGTCGCAGCGCGGCTGCGGCTCTCCAAGGCGCAGCGCCTTGCCATGGCGCGCTATGCGACGCCATGGCCTGCTGGCGGGACCGCGCGGCAGATCGCGGCGCAGGTTCAGCCCGAAGACCTGATCGCGCCCTGGTTGCTGCTGCGCGCGCCCGAGACGTTGCTGCAAGGCGGCTGGCAGAGCCTTCAGGGCTGGCAGGTACCCGCATTTCCGCTGGGTGGGCGCGACATAATCGCGCTGGGCATCAATGCAGGCCCCGATGTCGCCAGAGCTCTTGGCGAGATCAGGCGCCGCTGGATCGCCGAAGATTTTCCTGACAGCGCAAGGCTTGGCGAGATTGCCAGCGAGGTGGTGGTCCAGGCGGGCTGATCAGCCCATGCGCTCCATCATGAATTCATAGGCGCGCGAAGCAGGCACCGGCGGCGAATAGAAATAGCCCTGGCCATACGAACAGCCGAGTGCCGCCAGAGTATGCGCAATCTCGAGCGTCTCGATGCCTTCTGCCGTGGTTTCCATGTTCAGCGCCGAGGCCAGCGAAAGGATGGCGCGGACGATCGCCACCTTGTCGCGCTCCTGCAGCATGTGCGTGACAAAGCTGCGGTCGATCTTGAGCACGTCGATGGGCAGTTGCTGCAGATAGGCAAGGTTCGAATAGCCGGTGCCGAAATCGTCCATCGCGAGCGACACGTCGAGCGCGCGCAGTGCATTCATTACCTTGACCGCGCGGGCGGGGTCGCTGACCACGACAGACTCGGTCAGTTCCAGCATGATCCGCTCAGGCCTGGTCCTGTTGGCACGCAGAATGCCGGAGACCATGCTGGGAATGTCATCGCGCGCGAACTGCGCGGCCGACACGTTGACACTGATCTTGAGCGGCAGTTCCTCGCCGGCCTTCTGGTCCCATTCGCCCAGCACCTTGCACGCCCGATCCAGCGCCCAACGGCCGAGCGGAAGGATGAGCCCGCATTCCTCGGCCACGGGGATGAACTCCGCCGGAGAGATCATGCCGTAATCGGGATCCTTCCAGCGCGCCAGTGCCTCGAAGCCGGTGACGAAGCCGTTGCTCAGGTCGATCAGCGGCTGAAAATACAGCTCGAGCCGGTCGAGCTCGATCGCCTTGCGCAGTTCGGTTTCCAGCGTGAAGCGGCGCCGCGCCTTGTCGAGCTCCTCGGGCGTATAGATTTCCGCCTGACGGGTCTGCTTGGCGCGCTTCAGGGCAATCTGCGCCTGGCGGATGTAGTTCGCGCAGTCGGTCTGTCCCTGCTTGCTCAGCGCGATACCGATAGCGCCATCGATCTGAATCTCGAGATCGGACAGTCGATAGGGATCGGCAAAGATGCTGCGGATGCGGTTGGTGATCCGCATCAGTTCGCGTTCGCTGGTGCCGCGCAGGGGGACGAACAGCGCGAACTCGTTGCCGCCGATGCGGGCGACCACATCGGTCTTGCGCATGCGGCCCATCAGCCGGCGCGCCACGGTGATAATGAGTTCATCGCCCACGATGCTGCCGGCGCATTCGTTGATCTGACTGAACCGCGCAATATCGAGCGTGAAGATTGCAAAGGCGCCCAGATTGCCGCGCCCGCTGACCGGCGCATCCGCGAGCCGGTTTTCGACTTCGTCCTCGAAACCCGCCCGGTTGGGAAGACCGGTCAGGCTGTCGCGCATCGTCTCGCGGCGGAAACTGTCGTGCGTCTCTATCTCGCTGGTACGGTCGATCAAACTGACCAGAAAATGCGGCCATTCCATTCCGCGCAAGTCCATGCGCGCAACGGTGACATCATAACGGCGCGGCTTGATGGGGTCTTGCGACATCCACGGTTTCACGGCCTTGCCGCTGTCATTGCGATAGGCGACCGAAATCAGCTCGGTCAGCAACCTCAGGTCCAGCCCGTTGGGCTCGCCCGGCGCAAGACCGCGCTCGCTGAAGGCCGGATTGGTCGCCATGAACTCCAGGTCCTCGCCTGCACGCATCACGACAGCCGCCGGGATGGGCAGCGGATCGAGCGCAGCCATCAACATCGGATGCGCACGCGGTGCGGACAGCGCACTGGGGCGATCCGGAGCGTTCCTGCTACGCGATTTCGAAGACGGGGTCGGGCTTACCATGGTTAGCACCAGCTAACCGGAAAACATGTAAAATTCACTTAAAACGCAGGCAAAAATATTTGCATTCGGTTGCAATTCAACCGTCGAACCTGTTGTTCCTGGGGAAGCCGTTGGGGGGAAGGCGCCCGGCAGCGCCACGTGCCACGCGCCAGAGCCCCATGTCCTTTTCGGTGCGGGTGCGGCCGCTGTCTCCGCCCATGGCCCAGCTGAGCCCGTCTTCCAGCCGGAATGTCGTCGCATCGGAGAGCGATCCGTCGCGGTAGCGCTGCAGCTGCACGCCCTGGCCGCGCGCCATGACCGGAAGCTCGGCGATCGGGAAGACCACCAGCTTGCGGTTCTCGCCGACCACCGCGACATGATCCGCGCTCGGCGGGACCCGGCGAATCACCATCAGTCTCACGCCCGCCTTGAGGTTCACAACCTGCCGGCCCTTGCGGGTTTCGGCGATCAGTTCGGCCATCTCCGCCAGGAACCCTCGACCGTTCGACGCGGCAAGCAACAGCCTGCCCTGCGCATCATAGGGCATCAGCGCGATGATCTGCGCATCGGCATCCATGTCGAGCATGCCGCGCACCGGTTCGCCGAAACCGCGCGCGCCGGGCAGCTTTTCCGCGCCCAAGGTGTAGAAACGGCCATTGTCGAGCGCGATCAGCAGCTTGTCGGTCGATTGCGCGTGGAAGGCAAAGCCGGGGCCATCGCCTTCCTTGAACTTGGTGAGCTCCGCCGCCGACAGGTCCGCATGGCCCTTCATCGCCTTGATCCAGCCGCGCCGCGACATGATCACTGTCACCGGCTCACGCTCGATCATCGCTTCCAGCGGAATTTCGCGCGCCGGCGCGGCTTCCTCGATCGCCGTACGGCGTACACCCAACCTGCCCAGCTCGGTATTACCAGTATACAGCGCGCGCAGCGCCTTCAGGTTCTTGGTCAGCCGCTTCTTCTGCAGGCCCGGGTCGGCGAGCAGCTCTTCCAGTTCGGCCTGTTCGGCGAGCAGCGCATCATGCTCGCGCCGCAGCTCCATTTCCTCCAGCTTGCGCAGAGATCGCAACCGCATGTTGAGGATCGCCTCGGCCTGACGGTCGGTCAGCTCGAACTCGGCCATCATCACGGGCTTGGGCTCATCCTGGGTGCGGATGATCTCGATCACCCGGTCGAGGTTGAGATAGGCGATGATATAGCCGCGTAGCAGCTCGAGCCGCGCCGCGATCTTCTCCAGCCGGTGGCGGCTGCGGTTGACCAGAATGACGATCTGGTGGCGCAGCCAGGATTCGAGCAGCGGCTTGATGCCCATCACGCCCGGCGTGCGCGTCTCGTCGAGCACGTTCAAGTTGAGCGGGAAGCGGATTTCGAGATCGGTCAGCCGGTACAGGCTGTCTTTCAGCACATCGACATCGACATTGCGGCTCTTGGGCTCGATGACCAGCCGGATGGTCTCGTCCGATTCATCGCGGACATCGGCGAGGATCGGCAGCTTCTTCTCCGCGATCAGCGTCGCGATCTGCTCGATCAGCTTGCCCTTCTGCACCTGATAGGGAATTTCGCTAATGATCAGCTGCCAGGTGCCGCCGGGCAGTTTCTCGATGCCGGTCGGCTCCCAGTTGCCTTGCGCATCCTTGCCGGTCGAATAGCGCGCGCGCAGCCGGAACGCGCCGCGTCCGGTGCGATAGGCCTGGGAAATGCTCTCCGCGCTGTCGACCAGCACACCGCCGGTGGCGAAATCCGGCCCCAGGAACACCGCCATGATGTCCTCGTGGCTGGCTTCGGGCCGCTTGATCAGCAGCATCGCCGCATCGATGATCTCGAGCACGTTGTGCGACGGGATCGAGGTCGCCATGCCCACCGCGATGCCGCTGGCGCCATTGGCGAGCAGGTTCGGGAACAGGCCCGGAAAGACCTCGGGCTCTTCCTCCTCGCCATTATAGGTGGGCTTGAACGCGACCGTGCCTTCGTCCAGCCCGGCCATCAGCTCGATCGCGGTGCGCGTCAGCCGCGCCTCGGTATAGCGATAGGCGGCAGCGTTATCGCCATCGATATTGCCGAAATTGCCCTGCCCGTCGACCAGCGGATAGCGCAGCACGAAATCCTGCGCGAGGCGGACCATCGCGTCATAGACCGAGGCATCGCCATGCGGGTGGTATTTGCCGATGACATCGCCGACAACGCGCGCGCTCTTCTTGTAGCTGCTCGCCGGGTCCAGCTTCAATTGCCGCATCGCCCAGAGCAGGCGGCGGTGGACGGGCTTGAGGCCATCGCGCAGATCGGGCAGCGAGCGCGCGGTGATGGTGGAGAGCGCATAGACGAGATAGCGATCCGACAGCGCACGGTCGAACGAGGTGTTCTCGATTTCGGGAATGTCGTCGCCGGAACCGGCGCTCGCCTCGTCTGCCATGCGTTGCGCCTAGCAGTCGAAACTAGCGAAAGCGAGAGGGGGCACCCGGATTTCTGGGGAAAATTTGTGTCCAAAATGCCGGTGCCATCGGCAATCAGAACGCGCCGTGTCGCCCCTGACCCGCCGCAAAGCTGGCAGCACCGCTCAGTGTCTCGCCGCTGGCGATCGTCTCACGGCCCAGCCGTGCCTCCAACGCAATCGCATCGGCCTCGGCAAGCGACCATTGCGCCAGCGCACTTGCCCGGTCGCCCCGAAGGCACTTCTGCGGAAAGGCGGCGATCTGCGTAGCCAGTTCCACCGCGAGTTCCAGAGCACCGCCATGACGGCTGACGCGGTTCGCAAGGCCGATCTCCTGCGCCTCGGCCTCCCCCAGTTCACGCCCCGTCAGCATAAGGTCCATTGCGCGGGAGTGCCCGATCAGGCGCGGGAGACGGATCGTGCCCATATCGACCAATGGCACGCCAAAGCGACGGCAGAACACGCCCATGCGCGCGGTTTCCGCCATGACGCGCATGTCGCACCAAAGCGCCAGCTCCATGCCGCCTGCGACGGCATATCCCTCGACAGCGGCGATGACAGGCTTGGTCATCTGCATCCGCGTCGGCCCCATGGGTCCCATGCCGCCCTCGGTCACGGGACGCTTGTCACCCTCGCTCAAGGCTTTCAGGTCCGCGCCCGCACAAAAATGCCCGCCCGCCCCGTGCAGGATCGCGACATGCACGCTATCGTCGGCGTCGATCCTCTCGAACGCCTCGAACAGGGCGAGCGCGGTCGCCGCGTCCACGGCATTGCGCCGTTCGGGCCTGTTGATGGTGACAATCGCCACCTGCTGCTTGTGATCGATCTTGACGTTCATGGGCTGCGCCTCCGGCTCCTCGTCAGACATAAACACTGCATCTGTCCGGTTTCCTGACAGTAAACAGGATGCTCAGGACAGCACAATTGCGCCAGCCCCCCCAAGTCGCTATAGGGGCGCTGAGAGACGCCCCGGCCCTGCGCGCAATCGGTTGCCGCACCGGGGCGTCCTGCTTTCTATCGGAGATACGTGCCATGACCCGCCGCCGCCAGATTTACGAAGGCAAGGCCAAGATCCTCTATGAGGGCCCCGAGCCGGGCACGCTGATCCAGTATTTCAAGGACGATGCCACCGCCTTCAACGCCCAGAAAAAGGGCACGATCAACGGCAAGGGCGTCATCAACAACCGCATCAGCGAATATGTGTTCACGCGGCTGGCGCATATTGGCATCCCGACGCACTTCATCCGCCGCCTGAACATGCGCGAGCAGCTGGTGCGCCAGGTGGAGATCGTGCCGATCGAGGTCGTGGTGCGCAATGTCGCTGCCGGATCGATCTGCAAGCGCCTGGGGTTGGAAGAAGGCCAGCCGCTGCCGCATACCCTCATTGAATATTGCTACAAGGACGACAGCTTGGGCGATCCGCTGGTCGCCGAAGAGCATATCGCATGCTTCGGCTGGGCCAGCCAGGAAGAGATGCAGGACATCTCGTCCATGGCGATCCGCATCAACGATTTCATGTGCGGCATGTTCGCGGCGATCGGCATCCGCCTGATCGACTTCAAGCTCGAATTCGGCCGCCAGTTCGACGGCGATTTCTCGCGCATCATCCTGGCCGACGAGATCAGCCCCGATGGCTGCCGCCTGTGGGATATTGAGACCGGCGAGAAGCTCGACAAGGACCGGTTCCGCCGCGATCTGGGCGGCGAGGTCGAGGCCTATCAGGAGGTCGCGCGCCGTCTGGGCCTGCTCAACGAAGGCGGCGACAACGAGGTGCTCGACCTCGACAGCCACCGCCGCCGCAAGGGCAAGTAACCCGCCGGTTTTGCCCTCGAAAGCTTGACGCGTCCGTCATCTTGCGCGGGTGAAAAGCCCGTGCAACATTTCCGCCACACAACAGCAAAAGTGGGTGGAGATGGATCGAGGCGGAAGGCTTTCCATAACCGTGGCGAAATCGGCGCTGGTCGGCATGGCCGCTGCCGCGCTTGCGCTGCTACCGGCCCCGCTTCTCGCGCAGAGCACCGCGCCACCATCACCTGAAATCACCACCCCCGCGCCCGTTCGCGACGAAGCCGCGATCGCCGCCGCCTGGGGCTATGCCGCGAGCGACCTGACGCCCGATCCTGCCGTACGGCTGGGCGTGCTGCCCAATGGCATGCGCTATGCCATCCGCAAGAACGCGACCCCGCCGGGCACCGCCGTGATGCGGCTGCTGATCGATGTCGGATCGACGGCGGAGAGCGAGGACGAACGCGGCCTTGCGCATTTCATCGAGCATATGGCGTTCAACGGCACCACCAATGTGCCCGAGGGCGAGATGATCAAGATTCTCGAACGGCTGGGGCTCGAATTCGGCGCGGATACCAATGCGTTCACCAGCTATGACCAGACCGGCTATCTGCTCGACCTGCCCAATGTCAAGGCCGAGACGGTCGATACCGCGCTCTATCTGCTGCGCGAGACCGCGAGTGAGATCCGCTTCGATCCTGCCTCGATCGACCGCGAGCGCGGGGTGATCCTGTCGGAACTGCGCACCCGCGCCAATTACGCGCAGCGCAACCGCGAATCGCTGTTCGAATTCACCGTGCCCGAAACGCGCATCGCCACGCGCTCACCGATCGGCGACCGATCCGTCATCGAGACTGCACCGGCGGAACGCTTCCGCAATTTCTACGAGCGCTATTACACGCCGGGCCGCAGCACTCTGGTCGTGGTCGGCGATGTCGACGTCGCCGAGATGGAAGCCAAGATCCAGGCGAGCTTCGGCAACTGGGAGGCGAAGCATGGCGAAGCGCCCGACGTGCCGCTTGGCCGGATCGACGTTACGCGCACCGACAAGGCGAACATCTTCACCCACCCCGCGATCGACGAGGTGACCACCGTCATCCGCTTCTCCCCCTATGTCGAAGAGCCCGACAGCAAGGCGACGCGGCGCGCGAAGCTGACCCGCGCGCTGGCCTATAACATCGTCGGCCGACGGCTGGGCCGGATCGCGCGGCAGGAGAACGCACCATTTGTCGGCGCGTCGGTCGGACGATCGGATGTTTACAGGATCGCCAACCAGTCGGTGCTGAACGTCGCGACCCGCGATGGCGAGTGGCAGCGCGGGCTGGAAGCGGCCGAGCGCGAGCTGCGCGCGGCGCTGCGCTATGGCTTTACCAGGGAGGAACTGGCAGAGCAGCTGGCCAATTTCACCACCGGTTACGAAAATGCGGTGCGCGGCCAGGAAACGCGGAGCAACGACCAGCTCGCCGACCAGATCATGGGCATGGCCAAGGACGGGATGATCGTCACCACGCCCGAAAGCCAGCTCGATCGCTTCACCGCGCTGCGTGACGCGCTGACGCCCAAGATGCTGCTCAAGGCGCTGCGCGAGGATTTCGGCACGCTCGACAAGCCGCTGATCCATCTCGCCACCAAGGTCGATCCGGCGGGCGGTGGCGACGCGGTGCGGACGGCGTTTGCCGAGGCGCAGAAGGTCAAGGTCGCCAAGCCGAAGGCGCGCGATGCGCAGGCCTTTGCCTATCAGGATTTCGGCTCGCCGGGCGAAGTGGTGGCCGACAGTCGAATCGAGGATCTGGGCATCCGCACCATCCGCTTTGCCAACAACGTGCGGCTGAACCTCAAGAAGACCGATTTCGACAGGAACCGGGTGCTCGTCTCGCTGCGCATCGATGGCGGCGATCTGCTCGCCTCGCGCGACAATCCCGAAGCGACCAGCCTGATGAACATCTTCGTGCGCGGCGGGCTGGAGGCGCACAGCCTCGACGACCTCTATTCGATCTTCGCGGGCCGCGCGGTGTCGCTCAATTTCGGCTCGGGCGAGGATTATCTCGGCGGCTATCTCGCGACTACGCCCGAGGATCTGAAGCTGCAGATGCAGGTGCTGACCGCCTTCACCACGCATCCCGGCTATCGCAGCGAGGCGATCAACCAGTATCGCAGCTATCTGCCCAATTTCTATGCCCGGCTGAATGCGACACCCGAAGGCGCGATCGGCAGCCAGATCGGTGCCATCCTGTCGGACAACGATCCGCGCTTCTCGCTTGCGCAAAAGGAAGTGTTCGAGAAGCTGACCTTTGACGATCTCAAGGCCGCGATCGGCGATCGGCTGGAAAAGGGCGCGATCGAAATCGGGCTGGTCGGCGATTTCGACGAGGAACAGGCGATCGCTGCCGTCGCCGCGACCTTCGGCGCATTGCCCGAGCGCGAAGCGGAGTTTCGCGACTATGACGAGGCACGCACCCGGCAGTTTACCCAGAACCGTGCCCCCCGCGTACTGCATCACAAGGGCGAGGCCGACCAGGCGATCGTGGAATTCTACTGGCCGACAACCGATGATCGCGATTATCGCGAGGACGTGCGCTTGCGCCTGCTGGCCGAGCTGCTGCAGATCAAGGTGACCGACCAGATCCGCGAAGAGCTGGGCGCAGCCTATTCTCCGGTGGCGCGCTCGTTCACCTCCTCCATCTATCCCGGCTATGGCTATATCCAGATCACCACCAATGTCGCGAGCAGCGATGTCCACAAGGTATCCGATGCGGTGCGCCATATTGCCGCAGAGCTTTCCGCCGCAGCGCCGCTGGCAGGATCGCCATCCATCCCCTCCCCCATAGCCGATGACGAGCTGGCCAGGGCGCGGACCCCGATCCTGGAAAACATCGCGAACAGCGTCAAAAGCAACAGCGCCTGGCTCGGTATCGTCGATTCGGCGCAGAGCAAGCCTGCGCGCCTTGATCGCTTCCGCAGCGGCGGCACTGCCTTCGGCAAGGTCAGCGCGGAAGAGCTGCTCGCCATGGCCCGCACCTATCTGGCACCTGACCGGGCGCTGCAGGTCCAGGCGCTTTACGAGGATGGCCCCAGCCCGACCGAGCTGGCCGCTCGTGCGGCTCCGGTGGCAGCCAACGCCACGCCGAACTGACGAGGCGCTCAGCCCCGGGCGCGATAGCCGCCGATGATGCCGAAGATAAACGCCATGAACAGCGCCAGCTGGACATGGCCCTGCGGATCGCTCCAGCCCAGCAAGGTGTGGCCGAAGCCGAACAACATCGCAATCGCCAGACCTGCCATGTTTCCCCCTTTGCCGTGCTGAACAAACGCTATGCGCAATGCGTTGACAGCGTTTTGTCGAGGACGGTTAACGCGCGTGCATCGTCCGGACGCGCCCTCGAGCTTTCGTCCCCCCTTGCCCCGGCGTGGCCGGGCGCTATAGGGCAGGCCATAGATTTTGCCAGGAGGACGCCGATGAAGGCCCGCATCCATGTGACCCTGAAAGACGGCGTGCTCGATCCGCAGGGCCGTGCGATCCACCATGCCCTGGAAGGGCTGGGCTTTGGCGGAGTGGAAGATGTCCGCGCAGGCCGCCTGATCGAACTGACTCTGGCCGATGGCACCAGCGACGAGGACATCGACGCGATGTGCCGCAAGCTGCTGGCGAACATGGTGATCGAAAACTATCGGGTCGAGAAGGTCGCATGAAGTCGGCGGTCATCACCTTTCCCGGATCGAACTGCGACCGCGATCTGGCGGTGGCGATCGAGCGGGTTACCGGTCATGCGCCGATCCGGCTGTGGCATGGCGAACAGACGCTTCCGCAAGGTCTCGATCTGATCGGCGTTCCGGGCGGCTTTTCCTATGGCGATTATCTGCGTTCCGGCGCGATGGCTGCACGCTCTCCGGTCATCGGGGCCGTGGTCGAGGCAGCCGAGCGCGGCGTCGCGGTTCTCGGCATCTGCAACGGGTTCCAGATCCTTACCGAATCCGGCCTGCTGCCCGGCGCGCTGATGCGCAATGCCGGTATTCGCTTCGTCTGCCGCACGGTCGAGTTGACCGTCGAAAACAGCGAGAGCCGGTTCACCAGTCTCTATACTCAGGGCGAGGCGATCCGCATTCCGGTCGCGCATCATGACGGCAATTATTTCGCTGACGATGCCACGCTCGACCGGATCGAGGGCGAAGGCCAGGTCGCCTTCCGTTATGCCGAGCCGGTCAACGGATCGGCGCGCAACATCGCCGGCGTTCTCAACGCCAAGGGCAATGTGCTGGGCATGATGCCGCACCCCGAGCGCGTGGTGGAACCGCAGCATGGCAACACCGATGGCGCGCGCCTGTTCGAAGGACTGGCCCGGTCGGTGCTCGAACGCACCTGATCTATCCGTATAGCGTGGTCTGCTGGCCGCCGAAAAGGCTGGCAACATCGTCGGCGGTCATCGGGCGTCCGTAATAATAGCCCTGGATCTTCTTGCATCCGAGGTCGCGAATGACCCGCACCTCGTGCTCGGTCTCCGCGCCTTCCGCCGTCGTCGACATGCCGAGGCTTTCCGCCATGGCCACCACCGCACGGATGATCGCGATGCTTTCCTGCATCCCGTTGGCCGCACCCTGCACGAAGCTGCGGTCGACCTTGATCGTGGTGAAGCGGGTCTTGCTGAGATAGCCGAGCGCCGAATAGCCCGTTCCGAAATCATCGAGTGACAGGCCGACGCCCAGCGCCAGAATCTGGTCGAGCGTCTCACCGGCGCGCGAGCCTTCGCGCAGGAACACGCTTTCGGTCACCTCAAGCTCCAGCCGCTGCGGCGCAAGGCCGGTTTCGGACAGAGCCTCGACCACGGTTTCGACAAAATCCGGTTCGTAAAGCTGTTCTGCCGATACGTTGACGGCCACGCGGACGTCAGCGGGCCAGGTGACTGCCTCACGGCACGCACGGTGCAGCACCCAGTTGCCGATGGGCACGACAAGACGCGCGTCCTCGGCCAGAGGAATGAACCGGGACGGGGAAACCTGGCCGAATTCCGGGTTAGACCAGCGGATCAGGGCTTCGAACGCGATCAGGGATTCGCTGGCGGCATCCACCACCGGCTGGAAGGCGAGCGAGAATTCGTCCTTCTCCAACGCCTTGCGCAGGGCGATCTCCATGACCCGGCGCTCTTCGGCATGGCTGTGCAGCTGGGGCTCGTAGACATTGTGGCGACCGCCGCCCTCGTCCTTCGATCGATACAGCGCCAGGTCGGCGCTGCGCATCAGCGTTTCAACGGTGCGGCCATCACGGGTGCCACAGGCCGATCCGACGCTAGCGCCGATGAACAGGGTGTGCTGATCGACCTCATAAGGCCGCGAGAGCACGTCGATGATCCTGTTTGCAAGATCAGAGATACGCTGACCGTCACCGGTATCGCGCATGACGACCGCGAACTCGTCGCCGCCGAGCCTTCCGCACAACTCGTCCTTGCCCATCAGCGAACGCAACCGCAGCGAAACCTGGGCGAGCAACCGGTCGCCGACCAGGTGCCCCAGCGTATCATTGACCGACTTGAACCGGTCGAGATCGATCATCAGGAAACCGCAACGGCAATGCCATTGCTCGCATTCCTTGAGCGCGCGGTCGAGCGCCTCGGTGAGCTGCAGGCGGTTGGGAAGGCCGGTAAGCGTATCGAACCGTGCGAGGCGTGCGATCTTTTCGGCATTCTCGCGGCTTTCGGTCACATCGGAGCCGACCCCGCGAAAACCGATGAATGCCCCGCTATCGTCAAAGCGCGGCGAGGCAGAGAGCTGCCACCAGCATGTCCGCTCGTCGCCCTGCACCTTGACCACCAGATTGGAAAAGCTTTCACGCTTGGTCAGCTTGTCCGAAAGGATATGCAGGCTGGGAGGCAGGTTGCCGCTTTCCCAATGCTTTCCGGCAATCAGCTGGGTGAACGGCATGCCTTCGATCTCGCTGGCCTCGCGTCCGGCGGCAAAGGCAAAGCGTGGGCTGACCGCAGTGATGCGGCGGCTGGCATCTATCTGCCAGAGCCAGTCGGCATCCCCTTCCTCGAACTCGCGCAGCAAGAGGCTGACGACCTCGTCCTTCTCGGCCAGTCCGTGCTCGGACATCTTGAACATCAGATAGGCCCGGGCGTTTTCAAAGCCGGACAGCGCCAGCAGAATCGAGAAACAGACGATCGCGCCGACAGTCACGAGGTTATCGCTTTGCCAATAGGCAAAGATCGACGCTCCCATCAGCACGAGATTGAGCACGAACGCGCCCAGCGGCAGTGCATTGAGCAACAGGGTTCCGCCCACCACCAGGGCAGCGAGGATGGTCCAGACCGTGGTCTGCTCTATTTCGCCGGCTTGGGGAGCAAAGGCGACGATCGGAACACACCAGACCAGGGCGATGGCGCCCGTCGCCGCAACCAGCTGGAGCACGAAGCGCCGCGCAACATGGTCGTGATTGACCATGCCGCTACGCCTATACAGAATCGAGGGAAAATAGAGCGATGCGCCCAGCAGCGCCATCCAGCCGGCGAGCTGCCAGGCAGGGACAAAACCGATGAAGAGCTGGCAGACCAGAAGACCGAGAACGAGGTTGGTCACGACCCGCAGGATCGCGTAGCGGGCAAGACCGGCATACTGAATCGCACGCAAATGGTCCCAGTCCCCCTCGGCAGGGTCGCGCAGGCCAAGAATGGCCATGACCGGCAGATCACGCACGGAAGAAGGTTTGCTTCGGGTCTTGCTCACCAGCGCGACATAGCGAAACAAAGTTAGCGAAGCGTAACCGGTCGCAAAGCTTTCACTGCACTTGCTGTGGATATCCGGTGGTTTGTGGCACCTTGCCTGCAACTGGCGCTTGTGGCCAGCTTGCAGGCGATGGCGGACTGGCCCGCCGCCCCCTGGGGGGCGGCGGCATCTTCAATCAGATGACGGCCAGAATGATGGTCGCGCTGCTCACGAAAGCGGCGGCCAGATTGAATGCAATACGCATGACGAACTCCTGACGAACGATGGAATTTGCCGCGCAGACATCCTGCTCTCTATGCAGGGCTAAATAGGTCATAAACACTGTCGTACAAGTGCAATTGATTCGCATGCACTTGCATAATACGCAATTATCTTTCGGACAAGGCTGCCCGGGCCGCCTCCCAGTTGCGACCATCGAAATCGACAATTTCTGTTTCTATTTCATAGCCTTGATCGAGACACCTGAAGTCTATCGACCAGGAATCGGGATGTGACCTTGGCTGGTAGAAACTGCGTATGCCGCATGTCTTGCAAAACAGATGCTCTGCCACGCCCGTGCCGAACCGATAACTGGTGAGAAGATCCCGGCCGGACAGCAGGCGAAAATCGGCATGGGGCACGATCAGGTGCAGGAAACCGGTCCTGGCGCACATCGAGCAGTTGCACGACAGCAGCCGGACATGACGCGGTACGTCCGCCTCGAAACGTACCGCGCCGCAATGGCAGCCGCCGCCTGTTGCGACCCTGCCCTCGTCAGCCGGGTCCACGCCGCTCATCCGGATGCTTCGACAAGCATGCGAGCCCTCATGTCGTCTGGCCACGGCACGGCGCTGGCCTTGACCAGATCCATGCAGACCAGGGTGGCAGATGCCCGCATGCGGACCTCGTCTGCGCAGCGGATGACATAGCGGATCGCGCAGGACGATCGGCCGACCTTGTCGACGATCAGGTCGATCGAAAGCCTGTCGCCCAATCGGCTGGGAACAGCGAAGTCCGCTTCGAGATGGACCGTCGGAACACCGATATGGCGATCGAGATGCATCTGCCTGAAATCGACGCCGACAATATCGGCAAAATATTGCTCTACCGCCGCGTTGAGCATCTCGAAATAGCGGGGATAGAAGACGATCCCGGCCGCATCGACATGGGCAAAGCGCACGGGCAGTTCCAGCACCTGCATCAGCACTCCTCCGATTGATCGAGCGAGGTCCGCACTACCGCGAGCAGCGCGTACAGCTGGTCGCGATCGGCGGCCCTGACGCCTGCAAACATTTGCTCGATCCAGCCGTGATGCTCGCGCGCGACCATGTCAAAATGGGCGCGTCCCTGATCGGTCATCGACACGATCGAGCTTCGCCGATCATGCTCGGGCTTGCTGACAGAGACATGGCCAAGCCGGGCAAGCTGCTGAACGACGGCGGTGACATTGCCATTGGACACCAGCAGCCGCTGCGACAATTCGCTCATTGCAAGACCGGCCGGCTCGCGTTCCAGCGCGGCGAGAACGTCAAAGCGCGGCAGCGTCGTGTCGAACTGTTCGGCCAGCCGTCGCCGCAACCGCTTTTCGGCAATCGTCGTGCAACTGAGCAGCCGCAACCAGAGCCTGAGACTGGGGTTGGCAGCCGAACCGCCGGGGCTGCGAACGGGGCCCTCTTCGTCTGTCTGGATTGCCGTCGCCATCAGGCCAGGACCGTAGCCGGGCGCATGGTGCGGAGCAACTGTTCCTGCCCGAGCCTGTAGGCGTCATGCGCGCGCAGACCCTTGTAGCCGGCAGCAGCGGCCGCATGCAGCGTCCAGGCCGGATCAGCGAGATGCGGCCTTCCAAGCGCGACGAGATCGGCACGGCCGGCCACCAGGATCGAGTTGATCTGATCTGCGTCGGTGATGTTGCCTGCGGTGATGGTCGGGCAACCGGCCTCGTTACGGACCTGATCGGAAAGCGGCGCCTGATACATCCGGCCGTAGACAGGCCTTGCGGCAGGCGTTGTCTCGCCCGACGAGACATCGACGATATCGGCTCCGGCGGCGCGGAAAGCCTGTGCGATCTCAACGGCGTCGTCGCCGGTGATACCGCCCGGTGCCCAGTCATGCGCCGAGATGCGCACGGACAGCGGCTTGTCCTGCGGCCAGACGGCGCGCACCGCCTCGACGACCGAAACCGGGAACACCAGCCGCGCTGCCAGTTCACCGCCAAGGGCATCGTCGCGATGGTTGGTCAGCGGGCTGATGAAGCCGGACAGCAGATAGCCATGGCCTGCCTGGATCTCGATCAGATCGAACCCCGCCCGGTCGGCGCGGCGGGCAGCATCGACAAAAGCTGCGCGGATCGCATCCATGCCCGTTTCATCGAGTGCCGACGGTGTTGCATGGCCGGGAGCCCAGGGTTCCGCGCTGGCAGCCACCAGCGGCCAAGCCCCTTCGGCCAAGGGCTTTTCGCCCTTTGAAGGCACCGATACCGCCCCGCGCGCACCGGCATGGCCGATCTGCACCCCGATTGCACAACCTGCGGCATGTGCGAAATTGACGATCGGCGACCAGCCATCGGCTTGCTCGTCGGTCCACAGGCCAGGGCAGGCAGGCGTGATCCGGCCTTCGGGCGAAACCGCGCACATCTCGGTCATCACCAGTCCCGCGCCGCCCAGCGCGCGTGCTCCATAATGGACCAGATGGAACGCCCCCACCCGCCCCTGGTCATCGGCCTGATAGGTCAGGACAGGCGCGACGACCACGCGATTGGCGAGCGTCAGCCCGCGCAGGCGGAACGGCGTGAACATCGGCGGCGCTGCGGAATCGCCGCCCGATTGCGAAGCAAACCAGCTTTCGACCTCGGTCAACCATTGCGGATCACGCAACGCCAGGTTCGCATGGCTGACCCGCTGCGACCGGGTCATCAGCGAATAGCCGAACTGGATCGGCGGAAAGTCGATATAGCGGTCCAGCGTCTCGAACCATTCGGTCGAATTGCGCGCCGCATTCTGGATCTTGAGCACCTCGACCCGGCGTTCCTGCTCATATTCGCCCAGCGCACTGGCCAGAGCCGGGCGCTCGTCCAGCCCGGGCCGGTCGAGCACGGCGGCGAGCTTGATCGCATCTTCCAGCGCCAGCTTGGTGCCCGATCCGATCGAGAAATGCGCGGTGTGTGCGGCATCGCCGAGCAGCACGACATTGTCGAACGACCAGCGGTGACACAGCACCCGGCGGAAGTTGATCCAGGCGGCAGAACCGCGCAGATGCGTGGCGTTGCTGATCAGCGGGTGGCCCTGAAGATGCCGGGCGAACAGCTTCTCGCATGCCGCGCGCGCCTCGTCCGGCTCCATCCTGTCGAAGCCGAGCCCGGCCCAGGTGCTTTCCGAACATTCGACAATGAAGGTCGAGTGCGTGTCGTCGAACCGATAGGCATGGGCCCAGACCCAACCGGCTTCGGTCTTTTCGAAGATGAACTCGAACGCCTCGAACAGCCGGGTGGTGCCGAGCCAGATGAACTTGTTCGCACGCACCTGGATGTCGACATCGAACCGCTCGGCATAGAGCTCGCGCACGCGGCTGTTGACGCCATCGGCCGCGACGATCAGGTCATAATCGCCCCAGGCCTCGACCTCCGGACTGAACTCGGTCTCGAACACCAGGTTCACGCCCAACTCGCGTGCGCGTTCCTGCAGGATGATCAGCAGTCGCTTGCGGCCGATACCGATAAAGCCATGTCCGCGCGAGCGGATGCGCTCATCGCCGATCACGACATCGACATCGTCCCAATGCGCGAAGCTGTCCGCGATCGTCGCGGCGCTGACCGGATCGTTGGCGCGCAGATTGCCCAACGTCTGGTCGGAAAAGACCACACCCCAGCCGAACGTGTCGCCCGCCTTGTTGCGCTCGAACACCGTGATGTCATGCGCCGGATCGCGCAGCTTCATCGAGATTGCGAAGTAGAGACCGGCAGGTCCGCCTCCCAGGCACGCAATACGCATGGCCATTATACCGCGACGATATTGTGGCGAAGGCTGCCGATGCCTTCGACCGCGCACTCGACGACATCGCCCGGCCACAGGAATTCCTGCGGCGTCCGGCCTGCGCCGACACCTTCTGGCGTGCCGGTCGCGATAATGTCACCCGGCTCCAGCGTGATGCCGACCGAGATGTCGGCGATCAGCTCATCGACCTTGAACAGCATCTTGGCGGTGTTCGACCGCTGCTTCTCGACGCCGTTGACGGTCAGCCACAGGTCGAGCGTTTGCGGATCGGGAATTTCGTCGGCGGTGACGATCATCGGCCCCATCGGGGCATAGCCGTCCTGCCCCTTGGAATAGATCCACTGCCCGGCACGGCGGCAGTCGCGCGCGCTGAAATCGATCAGCACGGTATAGCCGAACACATGAGCCAGCGCATCCTCGCGGGCAACGCGCTTGGCGCGCGTTCCGATGATCGCTGCCAGTTCGACCTCCCAGTCGAGCTGCTGCGTAACGCCCGCATCATGCGGGATCGGATCGCCGGGTCCGCAGACGCTGGTCGGCGGCTTGGAAAAGATCACCGGCTGGCGCGGCAGATCGGGCGACGTATCCAGCGCTGCTGCGGATTCGGCGACATGGTCGATATAGTTGAGGCCGATGCCGAAGACATTCTTGCGCGGACGAGGAATCGGCGCGAGCAGCTTCACATTGGCAAGCGGCAGCGCCGTGCCAAGAGGAAAGTCGCCGTCCAGCTCCGCCAGCAACGCGGTTGCTATGCGCACGGCCTCCGGTCCCAGATCGATGAACTCGAGCATCGAGCTGGGCAGCGGCACACCGGTGGCTTCGCCGAGCAGCCCCAGATCGACCACAAGCCGATCGACTACCGCACCCAGCCGGGCAGACGCTTCGACATCGGCGCGAAAGGTCACAAGACGCATGAATGAAATCCTTCGAACAGGGGGAGAAAAGGAAAGGGAAAGTCAGACGGCAATCGGCTGGTGCCCGCCATTTTCGGCCAGCGCTTCCTGCCGGTAGAGGCCGAGCGCGCGCATCACCGGCAGGTCATGGAACGAGAACAGGCACGCATCCTCGCTCTCCGAGGCGTTGCAATGCTCGTGGAACATCCAGCTCGGCACGACGAAGATGTCGCGCTCCTGCCAGTCAAAGCGCTGACCGTTGATGATCGAATATCCAGAGCCCTTGGCGCACTGATAGACGAAATTGCCGACCTCGCGGTGCGCGCGGGTGCGCTCGCCGGGGCGCAGCATCTGGATCGACGCACCGATCGTGGACATGACAGCACCGCCGGTCAGCGGGTTCATGTAATCCATGTGCACGCCATCATAGGGGCTGCCATCGGTGACCCTGGCATAGCGCTGGAGCGCCTCATAGGTTGGCTCCCATTCGTATTTGAACAACGGCGAGTAGCGCTTCGACCAGTCCTGACCTGCCGGGCGCAGCCCCGCGCCGGCCCAGGTCGCGGTCGAATCGTCGACCGGATAGGTCACGGCCTGGTTGAGGTCCGGATGCACCTCGTAGAAATTGGCGTCGAGCGCGTTCATCAGCGGAATGTCGAGCCCGTCCTGCCAGATGCAGGGGGTGCCGCCTTCCGCCACGCCATGTTCATGCCAGGTGCCGTTGGGCGTCAGCACGAAATCGTTGCGGCCTAGCGTCATCTTGTGTCCGTCGACATTGGTGAAGGCGCCCTCGCCCTCCATGATGAAGCGCAGCGCCGAGGCCGAATGACGATGGCTCGATGCACATTCTCCGGGCGCCATCACCTGCAGCCCCGAATAGAGCCAGCCCACCGCGGCCACGACATCCTGCCGCGCCGGATTGGCGAGGTAGACCACGCGCCGCCCGGCCTGTTCGGGAGTCACCAGTTCGAGCGCGCGCATCACCCGGTCGCGCAGGTCATTGTAACGCCAGATGATCGGCACCGATGGCGAAGCGGGCTCCCATGGCTCGATCTTGTTGGCGACCGTCCACAGCGCGCCGGTTCCCAGCTCCTCGAGTTCGCGGTAATAGCGGATCAGTTCGGGCGTGTCGGTGACATTGGCCCTGCCGGCCACGTCTTCGCGATATTGGTCATAGGTCGATGCCATGCCGAATCCTTTCGCCTAGATATTTGAAGGTTAAAACTTTAAGCTTGAAACGTCAACGGGCAGAGCTATGGTCGGCCCGGAAAAGAAAGGTCAGCGCGATGGCGAGATACAAGGCAGCGGTGGTTCAGGCGGCATCGGACCCGTTCGATCCGGCAGCATCGGCTGCCAAGGCGGCATCGCTGATCCGCGAAGCGGCTGCGGCGGGCGCACGGCTGGCGGTGTTCCCCGAAGCCTTTATCGGCGGCTATCCCAAAGGCGCATCGTTCGGCACGCCGGTCGGCATGCGCAAGCCCGAGGGGCGCGGGGATTTCCAGCGCTACCATGAAGCGGCAATCGCCCTTGACGGCCCGGAGGTCGCGCTGATCGCCGACGCAACTGCGGAAACCGGGCTGTTCGTGGTGATCGGCGTGATCGAGCGCGACGGAGGTACGCTCTATTGCACTGCGCTGTTTTTCGACGGCGCTAACGGCCTGGTGGCCAAGCACCGCAAGCTGATGCCGACCGGAGCAGAACGGCTGATCTGGGGCTTTGGCGACGGGTCGACCATGCCGGTGCTCGATACGCCGCTGGGCAAGGTCGGTGCAGTGATCTGCTGGGAAAACTACATGCCGGCGATGCGCATGGCCATGTACGCCAAGGGCATATCGATCTGGTGTGCGCCCACCGCCGACGATCGCGACGGCTGGCTCGCCTCGATGCGGCACATTGCGCTGGAGGGTCGCACCTTCGTTCTTTCCGCCTGCCAGCACATCACGCGAAGCGCGTTTCCCGACGACTATGATTGCGCTTTGGGCAACGATCCCGAAACGGTCCTGATGCGTGGGGGCAGTTGCATCATCGCTCCGCTCGGCGACGTGCTCGCCGGGCCCGATTATGCAGGCGAGACCATTCTCTATGCCGAGATCGACACCGAGGAAGTGGTGCGGGGCAAGTATGACTTCGATGTCACCGGTCATTATGCGCGGCCCGACATCTTCAGCCTGACGGTGGACGAACGCGCCAAGCCGCCGGTCGTGCGCACGCTGGAGGGTTGAGGCAGTGGAGTTCGATCTGCGCGCGCTCGAAGTCGCCAAGCGCTACAAGCTGCTCGCCTCTTCCATCACTCCGCGTCCGATCGCCTGGGTCACCAGCCGCTCGGCCGACGGCATTCACAATGCTGCACCCTACAGCTTTTTCAACATGATGGGGTCCGATCCGCCGACGGTCGTGCTGGGCCTGATGCTGCGGCCCGAGGGCGGGCTGAAGGACAGCGCGGTCAATATCACCACCACCGGCGAATTCGTCATCAACCTGGTATGCGAGGCCGATGCCGAGGCGATGAACCTCACCTGCATCGACGCTCCGCCGGAGGTGGACGAATGCGCGCTGGCGGGGCTCGACCTGCTGCCTTCGCGCCTTGTTGCACCGCCGCGCATCGCCAGCGCGCCTGCCAGCTTCGAATGCCGGGTCCTTGAGACCGTCTATCCCGGCGGAGAGGGCGGACAGGTGATCATCATCGGTGAAGTCCTGGTGGCGCATATTGCCGACCGGTTCGTGCTCGATCGCGATCGCTGCCATGTCGATACGCTCGCCATGGGGCTCATCGGCCGTGTCCACGGGGCGGGCTGGTATGTACGGATGACCGATCTGTTCCAGATGGACAGGCCGGTCTGGCCCAAGGATGCGCCGGGCTCAGAAGCCTGAGCCGGCGGCCCCTCCCCCGCCCGCGATCCAGCGGTCGATCTTCGCCTCCAGAACCGCCAGCGGCAGCGCGCCGGTGCCCAGCACCTGATCGTGATAGTCGCGAATGTCGAAACGGCTGCCGAGCGCCTTGCGGGCACGTTCGCGCAGCACCGCGATTCGAATCTCGCCGATCTTGTAAGCACAGGCCTGACCGGGCATCGCAATGTACCGGTCGATCTCCACCGCGACATCCTTGGGCGCCATCGAAGTGTTGGCCAGCATGTAATCGATCGCCTTCTGGCGCTGCCAGTTCTTCGCGTGCAACCCGGTATCGACCACCAGCCGTACGGCGCGCAGCATCTCCATGTCGAGATGCCCGAACCACTGGAGCGGATCGGTAAACATGCCGAGGTCGCGGCCGAGCGATTCGGCATAAAGCCCCCAGCCTTCCGAATAGGCGGTGGACGATCCGAAGCGAAGAATCGGTGGCAGCGCCTCGTTCTCGCGCGCCAGCGTGATCTGGAAATGATGGCCGGGAATGCCCTCGTGCAGCGTCAGCGTCTCGAGCGTCGGGATCGGCCGCGTGCCGAGCATCGCCATGTTGAAATAGAGCGTCCCCGGCGACACCCCGTCTGCTGGCCCGGGCCGGTAATAGCCCGTCCCGCGCTGGTCGCCGAGTGCCGGCAGCGGCCCGACGCGGAACGGTGCCTTGGGCCGCCGCGCGAACAGCTTGGGGATGGCCGGCCAGATCTTCGCCTCGATCGCGGCAAAACGCGCGAGCAGCTCTTCGGGCGTCTTGCAATAATATCGGGGGTCGGTGCGGATATGCTCGAACAGCCCGGCAAGGTCGCCGTCAAAGCCGATATCCTTGCGCGCCTGCTCCATCTCGCCGCGAATGCGCGCGACCTCCGACAGTCCGAGCGCGTGGATTTCGTCGGCACCCAGCGTGGTCGTCGTGTGCCGTGCCAGTTCGGCGGCATAGAGCCTGTCGCCATCGGGCATGGCGCCTCGCCCCGGCAGCGCAAGTGCCCTGGGTGCATAATCCTGCGTCAGGAAATCGCGCCACAGCTGATAGCCGGGCAGGATGCGCCGGGTGATCATCGTCCGATAGGCTGCTGTCAGACGCTCGCCGTCACTCGCGGTGATCGCATCCGGCAGACGCCGGATTGCCGCAAAGAACGGCGTGTCATCGGGCGCGAGCGCCAGCATGGCATCGACCTGGCGGAGCACATTGCCGACCACGACCTGCGATTGCACATGGCCCGACGCCAGACCTTCGCGCAGCCGCACGACCGCCGTTTGCAGATAATCGCCAAAGCCCGCAAGCCGCTCCAGGCCACGCTCGTAATCGGCGAGCGACTCGAAACGCGCGCCGCCACCCGATACGAAATCGGCCACTTCGACATGCGGACCGAACGAGGGATCGAGCGCCAGCTGCCGCTTGATGGCAAACAGTCCGCTGTCGAACAGGTTGAGCACCTCGCGCGTCCGATAGGCAAACACGTCATAGGCAATGGCGTCCTGTGGCGACAGCGCCTTGCGATCAATCTGCTGGAGCGCGGCAAGCTGCGCCCGCTTGTTGGCCTCCAGCGTCGCGCCGTAATAGTCGCCCAGCGGATCGACATAGGCAGGCCCGCTGCTTTCCCCGCGTCGTTCGTCCGACAGCGGGTCGAGCAGCGCATCGGCGGCATCGGCCTGTTCCAGCAGCGCGCGCAGCCTCGCGCCCTCGGCCCCTGCCTGGGCGCTGAGCGGCACGCTCGCCAGGGCGCCGAAGGCCAGTCCGCCCGCCAACGTTGCCCTGCGCGTAACCCGAAAGCCGTTCATCGCCATTTTTCAATCTCCCTGCCGCTCTGATCCTCAACAACCGGGAGCGAGTTTCAAGTGTTCAAATTGCGCTGGCAGGCGGCCAAAAACCACCCAAATATCTGACTAACACATTGGATAGAAACAATTTAATTTCGCCGAAGCGCTCTCCAAGTCACATATGTTGCGCCCAACGCAACGATTCCAATGGTTTTGCTGCATTGCACGAATGCGTCATTTGCGTGACGTTGCACGTATTCGAGGGGACAGCGGGGATAGTGCACATGCGTTACCGGCGGTGGATGATAGCGGCATTGGCAACGGCGGCGACGCTGATGCCGATCGCAGCAACGACCGATGCCTTGGCCCGCGAGGGCAAGATCATGGTCGACCAGGAGGTCAGCACCGAAGTCATCGCGCTGGTCGGCGGCAATGTCGTCGATGTCGATACCGGCAAGGTCACGATGAACGCGACGGTGCTTGTCAGCGGCGGACGCATCAGCGCTGTCGGGCCAGCCGCTGCCATCACCATTCCGGCAGATGCCAGGCAGGTATCGATGACAGGCCGATGGCTGATCCCGGGCCTTATGAACATGCACACGCATTACGGCCTCAAGCTGCCGGGGGCAGCGGGCGCCGCACTGGTGAACGAGACCGACCCGCAACAAGTGCTGCGCATGGCAGGCAATGCGCGCAAGTCGCTGCTCGCCGGGGTCACCACCACGCGCTCCACCGGCGAGGATCATGGCAATGACTTCGCGCTGCGCGCCGGGATCGAGCGCGGTGACGTGATCGGCCCGCGCATCCTGACCGCAGGCGAGATCATCGTGCCCACCGGCGGCCATGGCTCGCTCGAAGCCGATGGCCCCTATGGCCTGGCAACAGCGGTGCGCAAGCAGATCAAATATGGCGCCGACTGGATCAAGATCGCCATCTCGGGCGGCATTTCGGACACGCATGGTGCCATCGGCGCCGCGCCGATGACCGACGAGGAACTGTCCACGCTCATCGAGGTCGCGCATCGCAACGGCATTCCGGTGACCGCGCATAACGGCTCGGCCCAGGCGGCGCAGCAGGCGCTGAAGTTCGACATCGATTGCTTCGAACACGGCTATTATCTCGATGATGCCGCGCTTCAGCTGATGAAGAAAAAGGGTGTCTGGCTGGTGCCTACCATCGTCGTCAGCCAGCCGGGTGCGAAGGAATTCTACAAGAAGATCGGATCGCCAGCCTGGTATCTCGCACGCGTCGATAGCACCGGCAAGGAACACTGGGCGATGCTGGAAAAGGCGATCCGCCTGGGCGTCAACATCGCGCTGGGTACCGACCAGTTTCCGTTCGAACCCAATGACGGCACCACTGCTACCGTGGCCGAGGCCGAGCTCTATGTGAAGGCGGGTATGACCCCGCTCCAGGCGCTGCGCTCGGGAACTACCGAGACCGCAAGGATGCTCAAGATCGACGACATGACCGGGCGCATCAAGCCAGGCCTCGCCGCCGACATCGTCGCGGTCAACGCCAATCCGGTGGAGAATATTTCGGCGCTGCGCACCATCGATTTCGTGATGAAGGACGGCCGCATCTATCGCGACGACAAGACCGGCCTCATCGCCCAATAAAGGGGAATTCCAAGATGACCATGATGACCAGACTGATCGCCGGGGCCGCGCTGGCGCTTGTGCCCGCTCTGCCCGTACTGGCTCCCGCAGCGATTGCCGCGCCCGTCGCATCGGACGATCCCGTATCGCAGATGTTCGTCTGGTGGAACGAGGCGTTCAAGACGCCCGGCGCCTTCAGCCCCGAGAATTTTCGCAAGCACTTCACCGAGGATGCGACGCTGGTGCTTGAGGGCAAGACCGTGATCAACGGCGTCGAAGGCTGGGCGAAGCATTTCCAGAAGATTCAGGCCGGCGGCGGCGATGTCGAGATCGTGGTGCCGTTCAAGGACATGTTCCGCGTCGGCGACCGGGTCTACACCTATCACGTCATCCGGTCGCGTCGCAGCGGCAAGACCGCCTGCTCTCTGGCGGCAGGCCATGGCGTGATCCGCGACGGCAAGATCGCGTCGATCGTGCTGGTCCGTTCCGAACTTGATGCCGCAAAGGGTCCGCTCGATCCGCAATGCTGGACCAGCTGATCGCGCACACGCTTTCGGCGGAGCGACCATAAAGGCGCCCGCCAAATTCCAGGGGAATGAAAAACCATGTCGTCGGCACCTGCTGGCGGCAGAAAAGGGGATATTGCCATGACGATTGCCACCACTACCGCCCGTCTGCGCATGGGAACCGGCCTGATCGCGCTTGCCCTTTGCAGCATGTCGGCACCGGCGCTGGCGCAGGACGCCGACCAGGCCGACACGATCGAAGCCGCATCCGAGAACGAGATCATCGTTACCGCGCAGCGCCGGTCGCAGTCGATCCAGGATGTGCCGATCGCGATTACTGCCGTCACCGCCGAGACGCTGAAGGACCAGAACGTCCAGAGCGTCGAAGACTATTTCGCGCTGACCCCCAATGTCAGCTTCCAGACCAACGGATCGCGCGACCGCAAGGACCTTTCGATCCGCGGCATCTCCAACCAGCTCAACCCCTATGCCGATGTCCGCCAGTCGAGCTACGCCTTCTATATCGACGAGTTCAACGTCGCGGCGGGCACCAGCAACCCGCAGATCGTCGATCTCGAGCGGATCGAGGTGCTGCGCGGGCCGCAAGGCACCTATTTCGGCCGCAATGCGGTGGGCGGCGCGATCAACGTCATCACCAAGAAGCCGGTGCAGAACTGGGAGGGCGAGCTCGAAGCCGCCTATTCCAATTACGATACCTTCCGCGCGCAGGGCGTGCTCAACATCCCGGTCATCCCCGATCTGCTCGCGGTGCGCGCTTCGGCGCAATATGAGAAGAGCGACGGCTATATCCGCAACATCAATCCCATCGGCGGCGGCAACGACAGCAAGTTCTACACCGCGCGCGTGCAGGCACGGCTGACGCCGACCGACCGGCTGACCTGGGATTTCGCCTATAGCTATTCGAACGAGGAAGTCGGCATGCGCAACGGCGTACCGACCGGAGCGGTCACCGGCACCTGGGCGAGCGTCTATTATGGCGTCAACTACAACGCCACGGGCCGCACCACCACGATCACCGGCGCACCCGACGGCGTCGGCTTCTTCCCTCAGAATGACGACGAGGTGAACTTCAACCGCCCGCAAAGCGTCGGCAGCACCTATCAGTATTTCAGCTCGCGCGCGGTGTGGGATTTCGACGTGGCGACCTTGACCGGCGTGGTCGGCCATCTGACCTCGGACGTCTTCAACTTCGGTGATGTCGATGGCGGCAGCCCCGACTTTTTCTACGAGGACTTCTTTCTGAAGCGCAAATCGACCAGCGGTGAATTGCGTCTGCAGTCGAATGGCAAGAATTTCCTCGACTGGAGCGTCGGCGCGTTTCTGGGCCGGGATACCGGCACCACCGACCAGTCGACCTTCCACGGTCGCAACAGCCCGCTCTGCCCGGCGGCCCGTGCAGGCAATTGCGAGGGCCTGGAGGTAACCGGCTTCGATTCCGACAGCACCACGCGCTATTTCGCCATTTTCGGCGACGCGACGCTGCACTTCACTCCCGAACTCACCCTTGTCCTGGGTGGCCGCTATTCATGGGAAAAGACCCGCAATATCGCCGAGAACCGCTCCAACCTGACGCTGACCGGCATCAACGACCGCGTGGCCGATTTCGAGGATTTCTCGCCCAAGGCAACCTTGAGCTACAAGCCCAACAATTCTCTGATGGTCTATGCGACCGCCTCGCGCGGCTTCAAGTCGGGCGGCACGCAGACATCGAACAACGTCAACCTTTCGAACGATTTCGACCCCGAAACGCTGTGGAACTACGAGGTCGGGACCAAGTTCGACCTGTTCGACAATCGCGTGCGGGTCGACATTGCCGGCTTCTACATGGACTGGAAGAACGTCCAGCAGACCATCCGCTTCCAGTTCATCGATCCGGGCACGGGGCTGCTGCGTGGCGTGAGCGGCATCGCGAATGCAGCGAGTGCGGAAAGCTATGGCATCGAGGGAAGCTTCGACGCCAAGATCACCGACAACTGGAAGCTCGGCGGCCAGATCGGCTATAACAACACCAAGTTCAAGAGCTATCCCAACGCGCTGATCGACGGCATCGTCATCGACATCTCGGGTCGGCCGCTTGTCAACGCGCCGAAATGGACTTTCGGCGCCCAGACCCAGTATACCCAGCCATTGCGTGAGGGGCTGGATGCGTTTGTGCGCGCCGAGTGGAACTATCGCAGCTCGATGCTGTCGACCCCGCTTGCCTATCGCTACAACGGCTTCCCCTTCATCTCGCCCAGCTATCACAATGTGAACCTGCGCGCTGGCATCGAGGGCGAGAAGTGGCGTGCCACGGTGTTCGTCGAGAACCTGTTCGACGCAAAATATTTTGCCAACGCCTATGAAAAGGCCTTTTACTCGGGCGTGCAGGTTGAGCCTTCGTTCCAGAGCTATGGCATCATCCTGAGCTACAAGTTCTGAAACGAATACAAGGGGTCAAGGGGTGTTGGCATGACGTTGGACCGGCGCAGCCTGTTGCTTTCCGGCATGGCAGGCGCGGTCGCGACCGCCCTGCCAACCTCTCTCGCCCTTGCCGCCAAGCAGCCGGGCAACCCGGACGAAGGCTTCGCCCGGCTGCTGCGCCGTCACGCACACGCCTTTCTGCACCGCTCGCCCGAAGAGGCGACGGGCATGGGCTATGATACCGGCGCCAATTCCTCCCTGCGGGGGCGACTGGACGACCGATCGCAGGCGGCGCGCGAGGCGGACAAGGCAGCGATTGCAATCGCATTGGCCGAACTGGACGAGATCGATGTTCTTGCGCTTTCCAGGCCCGCCCAGATCGATCATGCGGTCGCAAGCTTTGTCTATCAGACCCTCGCCGATACGCTCGGCCGCTATGGCTATGTCGATGCCAATCTGAGGCCCAGCCCCTATATCGTCAGCCAGATGAACGGTGCCTATTACTGGCTCCCGGACTTCATCGGCAGCACGCATCCGATCGAGAACGATTCCGATATTTCGGCCTGGTATGACCGGCTGGCCGCGCTCGCGATCGCGCTCGATCAGGAGACCGACCGGATCCGGATCGATGTTGCCGCTGGTGTCATCCCGCCCGGATTCGTCATCGACCGCACGGTGCGGCAGATCGAGGCCTTGCGCGATGCACCGCCGCGCACGTCATCGCTGATGGCCAGGGCGATTGCCCGCGCAGCCGCCGCCGGGCTGGGCGACATCGCTACCAGGGGCGAGGCCATTTTCAGGCAACAGATCGCCCCCGCGCTCGACCGGCAGGCCAATGCCCTCAAGGCCCTGCGCGCGCAATCGGTCGAGACTGCGGGATGCTGGCGCTTGCCCGATGGCGATGCCTATTATGCCAGCGCACTACGCGCCAACACGACCTCGACGGTCACGCCGGAGGAACTGCACCGCCAGGGCCTCGACCAGTGCGCCGCGCTGATCGCCGAGATCGATGCCGGACTGAAGGCGCAGGGGCTGACCAAGGGATCGGTGGGTGATCGGATCAAGGCGCTCAATGCGGATCCGCGCTTCACCGTCAGCGACGACGATGCCGGTCGGGCTCAGTTGCTCAAGGCAGCAGAAGCCAGTCTCGATAGCGTCCGTGAACGACTTTCGGGAGCGTTCAGCGCGGTAGAGATCGACCCTCTGGTCGTCCGGCGCATTCCGGTTGCGATCGAGAATGGCGCGCCCGGGGCCTTTTATTCCGAGGGCACGGCGGGCCAGCCGGGCACCTATTCGCTCAATCTCAAGAATCCCGGCGAACACCCCTTGTGGCGCCTGCCGACGCTCACGCATCACGAGGGCATTCCCGGGCACCATTACCAGGCATCGGTGCTGCGCCATGGCAGCGCATTGCCGCTGTTCCGCAAGATCGTGCGCTTTTCCGCCTATACCGAAGGCTGGGCGCTCTATGCGCAGCAGGTGGCGGACGAGCTGGGCGTGTTCGAAGGCGATCCGTTCGGGCGCATCGGCTACCTCCAGTCCGAGCTGTTCCGCGCCGCGCGCATCGTCGTCGATACCGGCCTGCACCACAAGCGCTGGAGCCGCGAGGAAGCGGTGCAGTGGATGGTCGACAATGCGGGCGAAAGCCCCGAAAGCACCGATCGCGAGGTCGTGCGCTATGCGGTCTATCCCGGCCAGGCGTGCAGCTTCAAGGTTGGCGCCAACCGCATCGTCGCCGCACGAGAGGCGGCGCGTGCACGGCTGGGCGCGAAGTTCGACATCCACGGCTATCACGATCTGGTGCTGCGCTCGGGCCCGGTGCCGATGGCGGTGCTCGAAGAGGCGGCAAGCCAATGGATGACATGAGCGCCCCACCCCATCATCCGGCGCTGGCGCGCCGCTGGCATCTCGCACTGCTGCTGCTCCCCTTTCTGTGGCAGGTGGGTGCAGTGCCGCTGGTCAATGACATCGCCTGGCGGCCCTTCGGCCTGCCCTTCCCGATAGTCTGGCAGATGGCGGGCGTGCTGTTTGCGAGCGCCGTCATCGCGCTGGTCCGCGCGATCGATCTGAAGCGCGAGCAGCGCCGATGATCCTCGGCGTCACGCTGCTCGTCGTCCTTGGCACGATCATCGGAGCGGTGCTCTATGGCCGCGCGCAGAGCAAGGCGAGGTCGGTCGAGGACTGGGCGCTGGGCGGACGCCGCATGGGGACGCTGATCTTCTGGTTCCTCAATGCGGGCGAGATCTACACGACCTTCGCCGTGCTCGGCATATCGGGCTTTGCCTGGGCCTATGGCGCGCCGGCCTATCTTGCCTTCTGCTCGGTCTCGCTGTCTGCAGCGATCGGATACTGGCTGATGCCGAAGATCTGGGCAGCGGGACGTGCCCGCGCACTGGTCACCCAGGCCGATTTCTTTGCCGATCACTATCGCGCGCGCTGGCTGGGCGTGGTCGTCGCGATCGTCGGCATTGCCGCACTGGTCGTCTATGTGCAGATCCAGATCACCGCACTCGGCCTGATCCTGCGCATGACGCTCGGCACCGATGTCTCCCCCGCCATGGCGGCGGTGCTTGCGGCTGCAGCGATGCTGGCCTTCGTGTTCCTCGCCGGCCTGCGCTCGGCCGCCTTTGCCGCGGGCGTTAAGGACGTGCTGATGCTGGTGCTGGTCATCGCGCTCAGCGCCACCGTGGCGGGCATTGTCGGTGCCAGCTCGATGGCGGACGTCTATGCCCGCGCGCAGGACGCGTTTCCCGGCATCGGCAAGCTGCCGGGGCTGAAGGCCGATAGCGGGCTTTCGACCACCTGGCTGATGACCTCCGCGCTCAATGTCGCGCTCGCCAACTGGATCTTCCCGCACATGTTCCAGCTGAGCTATTCGGCGGCGACCGAGGATGCAATCCGCCGCAACGCGATCTTCCAGCCGATCTATTCGCTGTCCTATTTCTTCATCATCCTGCTGGGCCTTGCCGCGCTGCTCGCGGGCACGATCCCCCCCGATGGCGATATCAACGCGGTGCTGCTGCAGTTCGTGTCCGATCGCTATCCCCCCTGGCTCGTCGGGCTGCTCGCGGGCACGGCGTGCCTGCTGGCGCTGGTCCCCGGATCGGTGCTGTTGCTCACCGCCGGATCGATCTTTGCGCGCAATGTGGTCGCGCCGCTCTATCCGGCCATGAGCGATCGTGCAGGCCTGCTCGCCTCGCGGCTGTCGATGGTGGGGGCGGCGGCCATCGCGGTCTATCTGACGCTGGGCGGCAACCGATCGCTGGTCGAGATCGGGCTGTCGGCCTATGGTGCGATCGGCCTGCTCGCGCCGGGCGTGTTCCTCGCCTTCCTCTGGCCGCGCACCAGCGCAGTCGCGGTCGCGGGCGGGCTGGTCGCGGGCTATGCGCTGCTCGTCACTCCTCCGGGCGAGGCCTGGATCGCCGCCACCTTCGTCGAATGGGAGCCGGGCCTGGTCGCGATGGGCGCTGCTTTGATCGTCACTGTCGCGATCAGCCTCGTCGCCCCGCGCCGCGCCGGTGCGCCCGACACCCTGCCCCTCACCCCGCCCCTCGCCTCGCAAGGAGAAGCCGCCTGATGACCGACGCGCCCGCCTTTCTCGCTGCCGACCATGTGTCTTTCACCGTGCCCGATCTCGACGCGGCGATCGCCTTCTACATCGACACGTTCGGCGCGCGCGAGCTGTTCCGCATGGGTCCGCTCGCGGCGAGCGAGATCCCGGCCATGCCCGACGGCCGCGACTGGATGGAGGCGCATGTCGGGGTCGCCGGGGCCACGCTGACGCTGGCGATGCTCGAACTGGTCGGCAACCTGAACCTGCAACTCGTGCAATATGACGCGCCGGCGGATCGCAACAAAGTGCCGCCGCGCAACTGCGACGCCGGCGGCCATCACCTCGCGCTGCGCGTCGACGATGTCGAGAAGGCCGCCGCCTATCTGGCGGAGAAGGGCTGTACCGTGCAAGCCATCATCGAGATTTCCGAAGGGCCGCTGGCGGGGAAGAAGAACCTCTATGTCCGCGATCCCTTCGGCCACAGCCTCGAAATCGTCGATTGAAGGAGCCTGCCCATGCCCAACACCCGCCTCAACCCGCCTTCGCTCTATGAAAGCACCGGCTTCGGCTTTTCGCACGCCACGGTGCAGGAGGGCGGCAGGACCATCCACCTCGCCGGCCAGGTCGCCTGGGACAAGGACTGCAACGTTGTGGGTCCCGGCGATCTCGCCGCACAGACGCGCCAGGCACTCGCCAATCTCAAGGCCGTGCTGGAGGCCGCAGGGGCTAGCCCGGCCGATGTCGTGCGGCTGCGTACCTATATTGTCGATCACAGCCCCGACAAGCTGGGCGTGGTGCTCCCGGAGATCGGTGCATTCTACGATGGCGGCGTGCCTGCGCCCAACACGCTGATCGGCGTCGCGGCGCTCGCCATGCCCGATTTCCTGATCGAGATCGAAGCCACCGCCGCTATCGACTGAGCGCCTGGCTCAGTCGATCAGATCGGCAATCGCCACTGGGCGCGCCGGGAAGCGGGCGGTAAAGCCGCTTCCCGGTGCCGCGCCATGTTCGGCGAGCAGTGCGCGCACGGCATGCTCGCACGAGCGGCCCTGGCACACGCCCATGCCTGCGCGCGAAACGAGCTTGAGCGCGCTCGCATCCTCAGGGCCAGCGGTCGCACTGATCGCGCGGATCAGCGCGCCGCGGGTCACATCCTCGCAGCGGCAAAGGATCGTGGCATCGTCGGCAAGCCCGGCGATCGCCTCGCGCGGATCTGCAATGCGGGCCAGCAGATCGGCAAAGCGCTGCAAACTGCCAAGCTCGCGCCGGATCGGCGCCGCGCGGCCTTCAGCCTCGCTCTCGCTCAGCAGCCCATCTGACAGCAGCACCCCGATGGCCGCCAGCCGCCCCTCGCGCAGCGCGACCTCCGCCCCTGCCACGCCGGTCGTCTCGCCCGCAGCGCCAAGGCCCGCAATGCTCGTGCACTGCCAGCGATCGACCTTGGCCGCAAAACCGCCAGTGCGCGCGCAGCGCTGCATCGCGCAGCCTGCCTGACGCAGCAGATCGGCCTGGGGCAGAAAGCCGTAACAGGTGGCGAGCACATCGCAGGCGATCGTGGTGCCATCGGCGAATTCCGCCGCCTCGAGCCGCTCGCTGCCTCTCGCACGGACCAGCCGCTGCCCGAAGCGCACGGGAACGCCTGCGCGCCTGAGATTTGCGAAGGCGGCAGCGGCATCGCGGAACGGACGCGGATGGCCGAGCGGCAGCAGCGGATCGCGCAGCACCTGCCCTGCCATGGCAGCCATGGATTGCGCGAAATGCACGGCCGCAACCTCCGCACCGGCCTTGCGCAGCTGGTCAGCGACCAGCAGTTGCAGCGGGTGCGTGCCCGAAAGCACGAACCGCGATCCGGGCACGATCTGCTGGCTCTTGATGAAGGCCTGAACGCCGCCTGCGCTCATTACGCCCGGCAGGGTCCAACCGGGAAAGGCGACCGGCATGTCATAGCATCCGGCCGCAACCAGCACATGGCGTGCCTCCAGAATCTGCCGCCCATCCCTGCCCGATGCGAGCAGGCGCAACCCGTCCGGCCGAGGGAACAGCCCCAGCACCGACACTCCGCCGCGCCAGTCGAGCCCGTCCAGCGCTTCGGCGCGGTGGAGCTGCGCCTTCAGATCGCGATAGGTGACGCCGGGCAGCCAGTCGCGCACCTTCAGGCTGCGCGGCGGCTGACGCAGGATCTGCCCGCCCATGCGAGGCTGTTCGTCGAGCATGACAACGCTGAGGCCCGCCGCGCACGCGATCTCGGCCGCTGCCTGTCCGGCGGGACCGCCACCGACGATCGCAAGATCGAACATTCCGCTCATCCGCGCTGCACCTTCATGCCAGGCTCGACCGGAATGAGGCAGGCCCGCAGCCGCCTTGCCGGTCGCCCCGGCACCTCTACCGTGACGAAGCATTCGCCGCAGGTCCCCATGTTGCAGAACATGCCGCGCGCCTTTCCTTCCAGGTCGTTGCGGAATACCGGCTTGTCCGCCGCGAGCAGCGCCGAGGCGAGCATCTCGCCGGGCAAGGCGATAACCTCCGCGCCATCCACGAGGATCAGGATCGGCCCGGGATGCTGCGATGCGACGCGGCGGCTCATCCCATGAACCCGTTGAGATGATCGAACCGATCGGGACTGAACAGGGCAAGGCCGCTGTCGCCGTCGCGCTCGCCCGCCATTTCGGCAGCAAGCAATCGCGCGAAGGTCGGCCCCAGCGTGAAGCCCGATCCGCCTGCCGCGACATAGAGGCCAGGCGCACGGCTCACCGCGCCGACGAGCGGCAGCTGATCCGCAGTCAATGCGACGATTCCGGTCCAGCTGCGGATGATGTTGAGCGCGGCAACGCCGGGCACCGTATCGGCTGCCGCGCGCAAATTGGCCTGGAGTGCATCCGGATCGATGGTGGCCGGGCAGGAAAGGTCGAAGCTGGTCGCGCCGCGCTGGAGCTTCGACGCCCATCCGCCTCCGATCAGGATATTGCCGCTTTCGGTCTGTTTCATCGACAGCCGCCGCCCGACATGCTGCACCAGATGGCCGATCATCGGTGCGGTCCGCTCGGTCGCGGTCATCGTCAGGCCTGCGGGGAAGACCGGAAGGTGCAGGTTGAACAGCACACCGGTCGCCATGGTCGCGGCTCCTGTGGCGAGCAGCACGCGGTCTGCACGGATTTGTTCGCGCGCCTCGCCGCTCTCCAGCGTCAGGTGAAAGCCCCTGGCCGAGCGGCTGACATCGGCCAGCCGGGTGCGCGAGCGCACTGTCGCCCCGGATTCGATGGCACGCGCAGCCAGCAATCGGGTGATGGTGCGCGGGTTGGCATGGCCCTCATCTGCCAGCCATGCGGCAGCGCGGATGTCCGGCGAAAGATAGGGTGCGATCTTCGCAACGCCGGTAGCATCGAGCAATTCGGTCGGCACGCCGAACTCGGCCTCGCGCGCAGCCTTGCGCTCGAGCAGCGCAACCTCGGCATCGCTGTGCGCGACCATCAGGCCGCCATGCATCACGATTTCCATCGCCGGGCCGAACTGCTGGTCGAGGATGCGCCAGTCTTCGATCGCAAGCCGGTTGAGCGCAAGCACCCGGCTGGCCTGATCGGCAAGAGCAGGGCCGTTTTCGAGAAACCGCCGTTCGATCTGAAAATGCAGCGAGCCTGCATTCTGGCCCGATGCGCCGCCATTGAGTTCGCCCGCCTCGATCAGCAGCACCCTTGCGCCGCGTTCGGCGAGGTGCCAGGCGGTGGCACAGCCGGTCAATCCGCCGCCGACGATGAGAACATCGACTGCGTTCATCCGCTCACAGCTTGCCTATCTGGCGCAGGGTGGCTTCGACCTGAGCGCGTCCATGCGCATCGACATCGATCAGCGGCGCGCGCACGCCGCCCAGCGGCATCCCGAGCACGTCGAATGCGGCCTTCAGCACCGCAGGACCGGACCCGAACCGTCCGACCAGATCGGGCGTGTACCACTGGTCCAGGATCATCCGGTCCTTCGCGCCGCAAGCACGCGCGGCATCGAGATTTCCGGCCCAGAGATGGTTGTAGAAATCGGGCTGGTCACGGCCCAGAACGCCGCCCGCCCCCATCGTGCCATCGCCGCCGGCGCCGTTCAGCAGGGTGAGTCCATGTTCGTCCATCGCAAAGCCGAAGATACGCACAGTTTCGCGCAACATGAAGAAGGTCTTCACGAAAAGATCGAGCCTGCCGGTGGACTGCTTCAACGCCACTACGCCGTCCAGCACGGCAATGCGCGCCAGCAGTTCGGGCGGCATGTCGATGCCCGTACCGGGCGGCCAGTTATAGACACAGACCGGCAGCACATTGGCATCCGACACGGACTTGTAGAAGCGGAACAGTTCCTCTTCCGACGGGCGCACATAAGGCGGCGGGGTCAGCAATATGCCATCGAAGCCGCAGTCACGCGCGTGACGTGCAAGGTCGATGCTCTCGTGCGGCGTGAAGCTGGTGCAGCCGGCGATGATGGGCAGCCGCCCCTTCATCTGCGCGCCCACCATCGAGAACAGATCGCGCCGCTCGGCAGGCGAAAGGCTGGTCCACTCGCCCGTGGTGCCGCCGATCACCAGACCGTGCATGCCTGCGGCCAGCAGCCATTCGAGATAGGTTCCCAGGCGCTGCGGATCGAGCGCACCGTCATCGCTGAACGGCGTCACGATGGCGGGCAGATACCCGCGCCAGTTCACCCTTGACCGCTTGTCTGCCACGTCCGGCAACTCCCCCTGCACTATTGAGCATTTCACCCTGCGCCGATGTCTTGTGCTTCATCAATAGCAACGCAGGCCAATTGTCATTGCGTAATAGGCAACACTAAGCGACAAGCCCTGTTATACGCGCGACCCGTATGGAGGTGTCCATGTCCGATATAGCTCTGCGCTACCTTTATGAGACCGTGCAGGCCGGTTCGATGCGCGCCGCTGGCGATCGCCTGGGGATTGCCGCCTCGTCGATCAGTCGCCAGGTCGCCCAGCTCGAGCAGGAATATGGCATGCCGCTGTTCGAGCGGGGTCGCCGCACGATCCAGCTCACCCAGGCAGGTGAGCTGGCCATCGAGCATTATCGCTCGCTGATGGCCAATCGCGAGTCGCTGGCGATGCGCATGGAGGAGCTGCGCGAGGCGCGAACCGGTACCGTCAGCCTTGGTGTCGGCGAGGGTTTTCTGGGTCCGTTCTTCAACCAGCTGATCGATCGCTTCCACCTCGAGCATCCGCAGGTGCAGGTGCTCAGCACGGTGACCTCTTCCACCGCGATCGTGCGCAGCGTGCTGGCCGACGAGGCGCATTTCGGCCTGGTGCTGTATACGCCGGCCGAGCCGAATATCCGCGTTCGCATATCGGTGAACGAACCGCTGCGCGTGATGGTCGCTCCGGGGCATCCGCTCGCCGACAAGACCCGGGTCTCGCTCGCCGATCTGGTCGAGCATCCCATATGCCTGGGGCCCGAAGAGTTCCTGATCCGCCAGCTGATGCGGACGGCCGAGGCGCGGCAGCGGCTGTTTCTGGAGCCGGTGATCGTCATCAATTCGATCCAGGCAATGCGCGATCTCGCCGCTTCCGGAAGCGTCACGACGGTTCTGCCGGAGTTTTCCGCGCGGCCCGAAATTGCCGATGGCAGGCTGGTCGCCATTCCGTTCGACGAGACCATCGAAACGGTGACCGTCAGCCTGATCACCCGCATCGGGCGACAACTGGAAAGCGCGCCGCGCCGTCTGCTGACCGCATTCGAATCAGGCATGGCCCGCTGGGCGGCAACGACCAGCCGCTAGGGCACTTGCCGACCATGCGGCGGCGGCGCCTTACGCCTCAGGCTCGTCCACGAGATTGCCGTGCAACTGGCCGAGCAGCACCAGCAGCGTGTTGAAATCCGCTTCGGACAGGCCCCGGATCACCTGATGATAGACCGGTGAGGTCGCCTTTCGCGCCTGCACCAGCTTGTCCTCGCCCGCCTGAGCCAGCAGCACCTCGGTCACCCTGCCGTCGGCTGCGCTCGGGCGGGAGAAAACGAGACCCGCCTGCGCCATGCGCTGGATGATCCGGGTCATGGTGGAAAGCGGGATGACGGCCGCGTCGGCAATGTCGCGCACGCCGCGCGGGCTGCGTTCGCCCAGGATCATCAGCACCCGCCAGCTCGGAATATCGATCCCGATCGCGCGCAGATGCGTCTCGATCACCGCATTATACCGGCTGACCAGACGGTTGAGCTGAAAGAAAGGGTAGCGCTCCAACTGGAAGGCGGGCGTCCCCGGATCGCCCAGGATGCGATTGTCGGTGCTGTCCATGTCCAGCCGCATAAGGCCAACCGATCGGCTCGGCAACGCATCGCGCAATATTAGTTGCATATGCACGTTTTTTCAGGCAGCTTTCGATTCGTCTCCCGCTCCAGCCTGAAAGGAAGGGCATGTCCAGCACGCTTCTCGAACAGTTTGCCTCGGCGATCGCCGCTGGCACCATCCGGACGATCGATCTCACGCAGACTCTGTCGGAAGACACGCCGCTGCTGGTGCTGCCACCCGAATTCGGTCAGACTGCTGGCTTCAGCCGCCAGGAAATCTCCCGCTATGACGATCGCGGCGTAGCCTGGTACTGGAACAACTTCACCGTGGGTGAGCATACCGGAACGCATTTCGATGCACCGGTGCACTGGGTGACGGGCAAGGATCTCGCCGACAACACGGTCGACGCCGTGCCCCCAGCCGATTTCATCGCACCCGCCGTGGTGATCGACATTTCCGCGCAATGTGCCGCCGATGCCGATTATCTGCTGACCGTCGCCGATATCGAGGCCTTCGAAGCCGAGCATGGCCGCATTCCGCCCCGCAGTTGGGTGATGCTGCGGACCGACTGGTCGAAGCGCGATACCGATGCCTATACCAACCGCCGCGAGGATGGAGCGCACACGCCGGGACCATCGGCGGAAGCCGTCCGGTTTCTGGTCGATGATCGTCAGGCGCATGGCCTGGGTGTGGAGACCATCGGCACCGATGCCGGACAGGCGCATCTGCTGGATCCTGCCTATCCGGCCCATACCCTGTTCCATGGAGCCGGTCGCTATGGCCTGCAGTGCCTGACCAATCTCGACCAGCTGCCACCGACCGGTGTCGTGATCGTTGCGGCGCCGCTCAAGATCGAGGGCGGTTCGGGCAGTCCGCTGCGCGTGCTGGCGCTCGTGGCGGACTGACACGATGGCCGAGCGTTCGTTCAAGAAGGAAGTCGAGCAATTGCGTCTGGGCGAAGGCGCAGTGTTCAGCGGCGAAGGCATCCTCGCCGTCACCAAGGCGCTGCTTCAGGCGGGCGTTGCCTATGTCGGCGGCTATCAGGGTTCCCCCATCAGCCATTTGATGGACGTGTTCGCCGATGCCGATCCGCTGCTGCGCGAACTGGGCGTCCATTTTGAATCGAACGCCAGCGAAGCGGCGGCAGGTGCCATGCTGGCCGCATCGGTCAATTATCCGCTGCGCGGTGCCGTTGCGTGGAAGTCGGTGGTCGGCACCAACGTCGCTTCGGACGCGCTTTCCAATCTGGCCAGCGGCGGGGTTACCGGTGGTGCGCTGATCATCATCGGCGAGGATTACGGCGAAGGCTCCTCGATCATGCAGGAGCGGACGCACGCCTTTGCCATGAAATCGCAGATGTGGCTGCTCGATCCGCGGCCGCATCTGCCGACCATCGTCGACATGGTGGAAGCAGGCTTCGACCTGTCCGAGGCGTCGCAGACCCCGGTGATGCTCGAACTGCGGGTGCGCAGCTGCCACATGACCGGCCAGTTCGTCGCCCGCGAGAACAAGAGGCCGGCGATGACGGTGGGGGAAGCCGCTGCCAGCCCTCGCCGCGACGTCAACCGCATTGTCCTGCCGCCAGCCAATTTCGTGCACGAGATCGAAAAGGTCGAGCACCGCTGGCCCGCTGCGCTCAAGTTCATCGCCGAACGCCGGCTTAACGAACATTTCGGGCCGGAGCAGGACCGCATCGGCATCATCGTCCAGGGCGGGCTGTTCAACACGCTCAATCGCGCACTGGAAATGGCGGGTCTGTCGGATGTTCACGGGGCGACACGGATCCCGGTCTATTGCCTCAACGTCACCTATCCGCTGATCCCGGAAGAGATCACCCGGTTCTGTGCAGGCAAGGACGCGGTGCTGGTCGTCGAGGAAGGTCAGCCCGAATTCATCGAGCATGAACTCAACACGCTGATGCGCCGGGCGGATCTGAACACCCGCATCATCGGCAAGGACATCCTGCCGCGCGCCGGCGAATATTCGGGCACAGTGCTGCGCGACGGGCTGGCGGCGTTCCTGCGCATCCACGCTCCCGAACGCGCGCCCACGCAGATGGTGTCGGTTGCGCCAGAGCCGGACCTGGCCACGACCGTGCCACCGCGCCCCGCAGGCTTTTGCACCGGCTGCCCCGAGCGACCGATCTTTTCGGCGATGAAGCTGGTACAGCGCGAACTGGGCGAATTGCACGTCTCGGCCGATATCGGCTGCCATCTGTTCTCGATCCTGCCGCCCTTTCATATCGGCAACACCACCATGGGCTATGGTCTGGGCACGGCGGGTGCATCCGCCTTCAAGCCCGAAGGCAAGCGCGCGGTCGCGATGATGGGTGATGGCGGATTCTGGCACAATGGCCTGACGTCGGGCATCGGCAGTGCGGTATTCAACCAGGACGATACCGTGACCATCGTCGTCGACAACGGCTATTCCGCGGCAACCGGGGGCCAGGACATTCTCTCCTCCCGTGCGGAGAATGCAACGCGCCGAACCAACAATCCCATCGAAAAGGCGGCGCGGGGCCTGGGCATCACCTGGGCGCGGACGCTGACCCGCACCTATGACGTCGCCCGCATGCGCGATACGCTCAAGGAGGCGCTGACCAGTCCGGAAACGGGCCCGAAACTGATTGTCGCCCAGTCCGAATGCATGCTCAACCGCCAGCGCCGGATCAAGCCGCTGATGGCCCAGGCGGTGCGCGAGGGCAAGCGTGTCGAACGCGAACGCTTCGGCGTCGACCCCGATACCTGCACCGGCGACCACGCATGCATCCGCCTATCGGGATGCCCGTCGCTCAGCATCCGTCCCAATCCCGATCCGCTGCGCAGCCACCCCGTGACGCATATCGACAACAGCTGTGTCGGCTGCGGCAATTGCGGTGAAGTGGCCCATGCGGCGATCCTGTGCCCATCCTTCTACAAGGTGCGCGTGGTCACCCATCCCACGCGCTGGGAACGCCTGCGCACATCGTTCCGGCGGCGCGTCATCGGCTGGTTCCAGCAGCGCCACGCGCGCGCACTCGCAGCAAGGGCATTCTGACCATGGCAACGCACAACCCCCTTGCCGCAAGCAGCCTTCCCGATGAGCGCGGGCGGATCACCATCGCTATCCTCGCGCTCGGCGGCGAAGGCGGCGGCGTGCTGGCCGACTGGATCGTCACCATGGCCGAGGAGCAGGGCTATGTCGCCCAGGGCACATCGGTGCCCGGCGTCGCACAGCGCACCGGATCGACCATCTATTATGTCGAAATGGTGCCCCGCAACGCACCCGGCCAGAACCGGCCCGAACCCGTGCTGGCGCAAATGCCCGTGCCGGGTGATGTCGATATCGTCATCGCATCCGAACTGATGGAAGCAGGCCGCGCCATCCTTCGCGGGTTCGTCAGCGAGGACCGGACGACACTGATCGGCTCGACCCATCGCGTCTATGCCATTTCCGAAAAATCGATGCTCGGCGATGGCCGCGCCGCCAGCCAGCGCATTCTGGACGCTGCAGAACGGCGGGCGAAGCGCTTCATCGGGTTCGACATGGCCCAGGCCGCAGGCGAGGCTGGCAGCGTGATCAGCGCGATCATGCTCGGCGCGCTGGCAGGCAGCCAGGCATTGCCTTTCCCTCGCGAAGCATTCGAGGCCACCATCCGTCGCGGCGGCAAGGCAGTGCCGAGCAACCTTGCAGGCTTTGCCCTGGGCGAGAGCCAAGCCCAGGGCCTCGCCGCCAGCGCCCCGGAAATACAGCCTGCAAGCGGACCGACCACGGCCGCAGGCCGCGCGCTGCATCAGCGCATCACGGATCGCCTGCCGGCGCCCGCCCATGCGATGGCGCTGGAAGGGGTGCGCCGGCTGATGGACTATCAGGACCGTGCGCTGGCCGAACTCTATCTGGACCGGCTCGAGACGATGGCCGCCCTGGACGATGCGGAGCATGGATGGACGCTGACCAGCGAGACCGCCCGGCATCTTGCCCTGTGGATGGCGTATGAGGACATCATCCGCGTCGCCGATCTGAAGGTGCGCGCCACGCGCGTGGCCCGTGTCGAGCAGGAGATACGGCCCGGCAGCGCCGATATCTACAGCGTCACTGAATATATGCATCCACGGCTGCAGGAACTGTGCGAGATCATGCCGACAGCGCTGGGCAGGCGCGTGCTGGCCAGTCCCGGCCTGCAACGCCGCCTTTCACCGCTGTTCCGCCGTGGCCGGCTGGTCGAGACGACCAGATTGCGCTGGTTCGTGCTGTTGCGCGCGCTCGCAGGAATGCGGCGCTTCCGGCGATCGACGCTACGATGGGGGCATGAGCAGCAACGGATTGCTGACTGGCTGGCGCTGGCGATCGAGGTGGCCCGCACCGACCTGGCCGCCGCGACCGAAATCATCCGCTGCCAAGGCGTGCTCAAGGGCTATTCGGACACCTGGGAGCGCAGTTGCACCAATTTCGCGACCCTGATGGAAGCCGCGCGTTCGCTCGCCGGAAAGCCTGGCGCCGCGCAGCGTATTGCCGAACTGCGCGAAGCAGCCCTGGCCGATGAAAAGGGTGACGCGCTGGCCTGCGCGGTTAAGGCGGTGGCCTGACGGCGCGCCTGCGCGCTATTCCACCGTCACCGATTTGGCGAGATTGCGCGGCTGATCGACATCGGTGCCCTTGGCAACCGCGACATGATAGGCGAGCAGCTGGACCGGCACGGCATAGACCAGCGGTGCGATCAGCGGGTGGACCTGCGGCATCTCGATCGTCGCGAGGCACCCCTCGCCCGCTTCGGCGAGGCCCTCGGTATCCGAGATCAGCACCACCTTGCCGCCGCGTGCACGCACCTCCTGCATGTTGCTTACCGTCTTCTCGAACAGCGGACCTGAGGGTGCGATGACGATGATGGGCACCGCCTCGTCGATCAGCGCGATGGGGCCGTGCTTCATCTCGCCGGCGGCATAGCCTTCGGCATGAATATAGCTGATTTCCTTGAGCTTGAGCGCGCCTTCCAGCGCCAGGGCATAATCGGGGCCGCGACCCAGATAGAGCACGTCGCGCGCCTGGGCGATGGTATGCGCCATCGCCTCGATCTCGGCATCGTGCGCCAGCGCGGCATTGATGGCGGCCGGAGCCTCGATCAGGTGACGGACGATTTCGGCCTCTTCCGACGCATCGAGCCGCCCCTTGGCGCGGGCGAGATTGACCGCGAGCGCAGCCATCACCGCGAGCTGGCAGGTGAATGCCTTGGTCGAGGCGACCCCGATCTCCGGCCCGGCATGGGTGGGTAGCAGCAGATCGACCTCGCGCGCCATCGAGCTGGTGGGCACGTTGATGATCCCGGCGGTGGTCACCCCGCCCGCCTTCATATGGCGCAGCGCGGCGAGCGTGTCCGCCGTCTCGCCCGATTGCGAGACGACCACGCCCAGCATGTTCGGCGTCAGCACGGGGTCGCGATAGCGGAACTCGGAGGCCACATCGACCTCGACCGGCACCCGCGCCAGCTGCTCGATCCAGTATTTGCCGATCAGCCCGACATAGGAAGCGGTGCCGCAAGCGATGATCGTCACCCGCTCGATCACCGAAAGCGCGAAGTCCATCTGCGGCAGCGCGACCTGCTGCTCGACCGAGCGGATATAGCTTTGCAACGTCTGCGCCACGACCACCGGCTGCTCGAAGATTTCCTTCTGCATGAAGTGCCGGTGATTGCCCTTGTCGATCAGCGCGCCGGTGACGCCCGACAGCGTGATTTCGCGCGTCACAGGCTGGTTGTCGGCATCATAGACCTGCGCGCCTTCGCGGGTCAGCACCACCCAGTCGCCCTCTTCCAGATAGGCTATGCGCTGGGTCAGCGGCGCGAGCGCCAGCGCATCCGAGCCGAGATAGGTCTCATCGTCGCCATAGCCCAGCACCAGCGGCGAACCCAGCCGCGCACCGATCAGCAGATCAGGATGCTGGCGAAAGGCAATGGCGAGCGCGAACGCGCCGCGCAGCTGCGGGAGGACGGCTTTCACCGCGTCCTCGGGGCTGTCCCCGGCCTCGATCCGCTCACTGACCAGATGCGCGACCACCTCGCTGTCGGTCTCGCTCTCGAACCGGCGGCCGCGTGCGATCAGCGCGTCACGAAGCGTCTTGAAATTCTCGATGATGCCGTTGTGGACCAGCGCGACTTCGGCCGTGGCATGCGGGTGGGCATTAGCGGTGGTCGGGGCGCCGTGCGTCGCCCAGCGGGTGTGCGCGATGCCGACATGGCCAGGCGCGGGATCACGCGCCAACACCTCGGTCAGGTTGCGCAGCTTGCCTTCTGCGCGGCGGCGGACCAGCTGGCCGTCGTGCACGGTGCAGACCCCGGCCGAGTCATAGCCGCGATATTCCATTCGCTTCAGCCCATCGACCAGATCGCCCACGACATCGCGACGGGCGAGAATTCCAACGATACCGCACATTTACGGGGGGCCTTTCAAAGCAGATAGGGAACGCGGATGCCCGGCATCTCTGCCGGAAAATCCTTGGTATTTCGTGTAATCAGGATCGCCCCGTTCACCTGCGCGGTGGCCAGGATATAGGCGTCCATCAGCTTCATCCTGGTGCGAAAGCGGATATCGGCTGCGGCCGAGGCGATGCGCTGGTCGATTTCGACCACGTCGAACGGCGACAGAAGGTGACGAACGGTATCGCGCTTTTCCAGCGGTTCGCCAGCAAGCACTTCGGTCCAGACGATCCTGCTGATCCGGTGATGGCGATAACGCGACAGCTCCGAAATGGCTGGCGCTCGGTCCTTCAACCAGTCGATCAGGATGTTCGTGTCGAAAAAGGGATCGGACACGGATCAGATATCATCGTAGCTGCGGCGGTCCTCGCGCATGGCGCGCTGATATTCGACGGCGTCCCCGATATCATCGCGATCCTTCCAATAGCCCGCACCGCGCTGAATCCAGCTGCGGTCGTCGCCGTTCTGGACCAGATACAGCTTCACGGCTTCGCGAATGGTTGCGGCCCGCGATGTGTTGCTCTTCGCCGCGATGGCATCGAGCTTCTCGATATCTTCATCCGGGATTTCGGTCAGTATGCGCATGATGTCATCATCCTGAGTGGCGATGATATACTGATATCATATCATGATATCATGTCAAGTTCGAGTGCGTCTCACTTCCCCTCGCGCTTCTTCTTGCGCATTGCGTCGTGGAATCGGTCGGCCCAACCGGGCTTGACCAGCTGCTCGGCGCGCACCAGGCGGAGTTCGCCATCGGCGACATCGCGTGACACCGCGCTGCCTGCTGCCACGATCGCGTCCCGGCCGATCCTCACCGGGGCAATCAGCGCGCTGTTCGATCCGATAAAGGCGTTGTCTCCGATGACCGTCTGGTATTTGAAATAGCCGTCATAATTGCAGGTAATCGTGCCCGCGCCGATATTGGCGTTTGCCCCGACCGTGGCATCGCCCAGATAGGTCAGGTGGTTGGCCTTGGCCCCCGGCCCCAGCACTGCCTTTTTCATCTCGACGAAATTGCCGACCTTGGCGCCTTCCTTCATTTCAGCACCGGGCCGCAGCCGCGCGAACGGCCCGACCGAACAGCCGCTTGCGATCGTGGCGCCCTCGACATGACTGAACGCATGGATGACCACATTGTCGGCGATGGTGACGCCGGGACCGAAAACGACATTGGGCTCGATCACCACATCGCGGCCGACCACCGTGTCATGCGCAAACCACACCGTTTCCGGCGCGACCAACGTCGCGCCATCGGCCATGGCCTGCGCCCGGCGGCGCTGTTGCCAGATATGTTCGGCCTCGGCGAGTTCGGCGCGGCTGTTGATGCCGATCAGTTCGTCGGCATCCGTTTCCACGACCACGGCCTTGTCGCCATCGGCCAGGGCCAGCATGATGATGTCCGGCAGATAATATTCGCCCGCCGCATTGTCGTTGCCGACGCGCTCGAGCAGCGGCCACAGATCGGCGGTGCGAACGGCGGTCACGCCCGAATTGCACAGCCTGACGGCACGTTCGGCCTCGCTGGCATCCTTGTATTCGACCATCTTTGCGATCGAGCCGGCGGCGTCGGCGATGATCCGGCCATAGGCCTTGGCATCATCAGGCACGAAACCCAGCACCGAGACACGCGGCGCGTCTTCAGCCATCAGCCGGTCGCGCAGTCGTGCGATGGTGTCGGGCTTCAGGAACGGCGTATCGCCAAAGCACACGATCGCGATGCCGTCGAACCCGGCCAGCGCATCCCTGGCCTGCAGGGCAGCATGCGCCGTCCCGAGCTGTTCCGCCTGGTGCGCGATTGTCACGCCGCGCGGCGCTACCGAGGCCTCCACCTGTTCGCGACGCGCTCCTGCCACGACCACCTGGCGTGCGGCCCCCGCCGCCTCCAGGCTGCCCAGCAGATGATGCAGCATGGGCAGGCCCGCCACCGGATGGAGCACCTTGTGCAGTTCCGATTTCATGCGCGTGCCCTGGCCCGCTGCCAGAATGATTGCTGCCAGCGGCTGCTCAGCCATTTCGTAACGTTCTCCGCGTTTCCCAAAGCAGATCGTAAACACCATTGGCACGAACTGCTTGCATCCGCCACCTTTTTCGGGCGATGCCTTGGTTCATGACAGGCTTTCCCTACCAAATCATTGGCTTCGATCTTGATGGCACGCTGCTCGACACCAGCCCGGAACTGACCGCCTCGGTCAACCATACGCTGGGCCTGGCGGGCCTGCCGCCGCTGACCCAGGAAGAGATCAAGCCCATGGTGGGCCTTGGCGCCAAGCACATGCTGCAGGTCGGCCTGGAACGCGCCGGGAACACCGATCCGCAGGCACTGCGCGAGTACCTCCCGATCCTGCTTGACCATTATGGCGACAATCTGGGAAGCGGCTCGCCGCCCTATCCGGGCCTGCTCGATGCGATGGCGCGCTTCGACTCGATGGGCGTGAAACTCGCCATCGTCACCAACAAGTACGAGCGGTTCGCCATCAAGCTGCTCACCGAGGTGGGGCTGATCGACCGGTTCGCCTGCGTCATCGGCGGCGACACCATGGGCAAGGGCAAGTCCAAGCCGGATCGCGCGCCGATCGACGAGATGATCCGCCGCTGCGGCGGCCAACCGGGGACGACGCCGGCGGCGTTCATCGGCGACAGCATCTATGACGTGATGGCCGCGCACAATGCCGGCATCCCGTGCGTCGCCGTGAGCTTCGGGTTCCTGCACCAGCCGGTAGACGAACTCGGTGCCGATGCGATCATCGACCATTATGACGAGTTCATCCCCACGCTGGAACGGATTGCGGCGAAGTAGGCCACAGGGGATTTGATAGTTCCCGTGTGTCCCGAGCGAAGTCGAGGGACGTAATCGCAACCGTTCGGACATGGGTCCCTCGACTTCGCTCGGGACAAGCGGAGATTTTTGCCTACTCGCGGAGGCGCAGTCTACCCCCGATGCCCCTTGCGCCACTTTGTCCACAAATGGCGCGCCAGCATTGCAGGCGGCATGCGCAGCAGGTGCGATCGGATATAGAAACCCTGGCGCGTCAGCTTGCGCGTCTTGCGGCCCCAGCCGTCGATGGCCGTGATACGGCGCAGGTACAGGGCATCGCTCACAGCCGGACGGATCGGCCAGATGGCGGGCGTACCGAACAGGCGATAGCACAGCCGCAACGCCCGCTCGACAGGCTCGCCCAGCCCGTGCAGTGCCGCCCGCTCCGCCAGCCTGTCGGGAAAGCCAGCATCTTCGGCGACGAACTGCCGCACCAGCCGGTCGATGTCCCACAGGTTGCGCATGCCGCCTGACAGGTCGCCATCAGCGATCAGATGCGCCGCAGCGTGACAGATCATGTCCGCAGGCGACAGGACATGCAGGCCCGACGGCAGTGCCCGTGCATCGGCGATCAGGGCAGCAGCGTCGGGCTTCGGCCGAGCCGTCAGAGGCAGGATCGTGTGGTGCACGTCGATCATGCGGTCGCGCTCGGCATGGATCATCGGCGGCAGCTCGTGCATCCATTGTCGGTAATAGGCGTCGTCATAGGGATCGGGCTTCACCCATTCCCAGCCTGCCTTCAGCAGCAGCGCCTCGACCTGATCGAGCCCCTCGCGTGCGACCAGTATATCCAGATCGCCGATCGATCGCCCCTGCGCCGCGTCCAGTCCTGCTGCAGCAAAGGCCGTGCCCTTGAGCAGAACGACCTTGCCAGCATAGTCCGCGAGAGCCAACCGCGCGCATTCTGCCTCCCACAAGGCCTGGCGCAGGCCTGTCTGATTGGAAAGGCGCACATCCGCCAGAACGCGGGCTGCAGGATATGGAACGGGCCGATCGGCCATCAGCTCGGCCAGGGTCCCGATAAGCGATGCAGCGCGCGCCGCAGACAGCAATTGCGTCCATGCGCCTGCATCCAGCCTGGTTACCGATGCAGGATCGGTCAGTGCGCGTGCAACCGACCAGCCGTCGATCATGCCGCTGCGGCCCTGTCTCCTGCGCCGGCACCCGTTTCGGACCAGAGCCGCTCGACCAGTTCGGCGCCCTCGTCGCCTGTGGCATAGTCGATCGCGCAGGCCGGAACCGATCGGACAAAGCCGGTCAACGCATCAAAGCCGCGCTCGCCCAGCGCGACGTAATTGGTCGACGCCTGGGTCAGCCGGACAAAGCTCTCCGCCTCGTCCATGCGCCGCACTGCGCGCGGAAAGCCGAAGCGCGGAAAAAGCAACAGGCCGGGCCGGGTTTCGCGTGCCATCTGCTCGATCCATTCGGTGCGCGGACGCAAATGGCGGATCGTCCCCTTGGGCGTGTCGCGAAGCACCGGGCCGAACCGGGAATCGTCGTCGATTTCGTGCTCCATGGCGGCAACCGCAGCATTCTTGAGACTGATCGGGCGCGGAAAGGGCGCAATGTTGCCGGTTTCCGGGTCCAGCAGCACAAACTCGTCGCCCAGAAAGCGCCAGCCGCGCTCGGCAAGCAATGCCGAAAGCGTCGATTTGCCCGCACCCGAGACCCCGGTCATCACGACCGCGCGGCCCTGGCGCGACACGGCGCTGGCATGCAGCAGCAGGTGCCGCCGCCAGCCCAGCGCCATTTGCAGGTTCATCGCCATTTCGGCCGCGAGCAGACCATGGTGCAGCGGCAAGGGCACTGCATCAGGCAATGTGAAATCGCCCGCGATGGCCACCTGAGGCCGGACGAACCGTCTGAGTGCAGACGTCGCCTGCAGCCGCACGGTGAAATCGGGGACCACCTCGTCCATCGGGTAATCGCTGTAGAGCGCACGCAGTTGATCGATCGGCGCGCGCCAGTCACTGCCGATGCGGAATCGGGCCGGACCAACAGTGAGGAAACAGGCGTGGCGCATGGGTCGCGCCATATCGGCTGCGGGCTTGCGGACAAAATGGAAACAGAGGCTTGGCGAACCCGAAGATGCAGTTTTACATCGCGATGATGCAAGCGTGTCACGCCTGCCCGTGCATCCGGACCAGTCCCAATGCGGCGAGCTCGCAAAGCCGTTCGCAAACCACCCGTTCCGGCGCCTCGTCGGGGCTGTCGGCAAGCAGCTCGAATCGATCCGACATGCCCGAAACGATCTCGGCGGAAGTCGCAAAGCGGCCCGGCGCCAGACGCATCAACGCATCGAGCAGATCGGGAAGAGGTTCGGCCAGCAGATGCGTGATCCCCGATGGCGCGTGATAGGCCGCTTCCAGCCCGCCCAGCGTGACGCGCTTGAGCGCATGGCCAGGCAGGGCGGCGAAGGCAGGCTCTGCCATGCCGGTCGGCCCGCGATCAGCGGCGCGGCATCTGCAGCGAGGCGTAGCAGGTAAAGCCGCTCTGTCCGTTCTGCAGCTTGCGGATATAGTTGAGATAGGCCTGCGATTGTTCGCGCGTGGTGCCGGGAAGATTGCGTCCCTGCAGCGCCTGACGCACCTCTTCGCCGGTAAAGTCGCGTGGCGATGGCGGGAAGGCGCCCGGGGTGTCGGGTGCCACCAGCTTGCCGGCCGGATCGATATACATGCCCTTGCCGCGCTCCGGCACCGGGATCTGGCAGTTGAGCACGGAGCCGGCCGTCTGGGCCAGCGCCGGACGGATGCTTACAACCGCTGATGTTGCCACGGCACCGATCAGCAGCGTGCGACGAGCGGCATTGGCAGGAGTATCGATCGGCCGCGAATCATCGGTGGTGCCACCGTCCATGTTGCTGTCGTCAGCGTTCATTGTTGCATGTCCCTGGCGCGCGCATCTGCTGGCGCTGCTGTCCCACAAACTGACTAAAGAACCTTCAACCCGGCAAGGCAAGCCATTTGATCGTCTGTCCTGCTGCGGGACAGGCGGCAAGGCACCCGTAAAACTGCGCAAGCCCGGCGATGACAGATAGCGTGTCCCGGCCAAGGCTGGTATAGCCCGGCGACAATGGGACAGGCCAGCGGATCGGGACTGAATGGCGGTCGTTTTCTCCTTGCAACCGCCGTGCTCGGCGCAGGGGTAGCGATCAGCCAGTTCGGCACAAACGGCATCGAGCAGGCGATGATCTGCTTTGCCGCAGGCATCGTCGCGATCGTGATCATGGCGGACCTGTCGAGCCCGGCCAAGCACAATCCCCAGGCTGCTGCCCCCATTCGCGAGCCCGAGATCAAGCCGATCAGCCAGCACCGCGATTTCACCAGTTTCATCGATGGCCTGGCCGATCCCGTGCTGGTGCTGACCGGAACCAATGTCCGCCGCGCCAACAGCGCCGCGCGCAAGCTGCTCGGTGAATATTGCGTGGGCGAGGATATCCGTCTGGTCATCCGCCACCCGGCTGCCGCCGACCTGCTGGCCGACCCTGCCACCGCGCATGAAGGCCCGATCCAGCTCGTCGGCATCGGCAGCCGCGACCAGCGCTGGGAAATGCTGGTGCGCGACATGCCCGGCGGCGAGCGCATCCTGCACCTCTGGGACCGATCGGGGGTCTATGCGGTAGAGCGGATGCGCACCGATTTCGTCGCCAATGCCAGCCACGAGCTGCGCACCCCGCTCGCCTCGATCAAGGGCTTTATCGAGACGCTCGAGGACAAGGAGGCAGGCGACGATCCCGAGATTCGCGCGCGCTTCCTGAATGTGATGTTCCGCGAAGCCAACCGCATGCAGAAGCTGATCGACGACCTCATCTCGCTGTCGCGGATCGAGGCCGAAAAGTTCCGCGTACCCGACACGCCGGTCGACCTGCCCGAACTGATGCGCGAGGTGCAATCGGTACTGCGCCAGAGCCAGCCGGAACGCGGCGCGGACATCGTGGTCGATATCGGGCCGGACCTGCCGCCCTTGCGCGGCGACCGGGCCCAGCTGTCGCAGCTGCTGCACAATCTGGTATCGAACAGCATGAAATACGGCCAGGCGGGCACGCCAGTCACGATGCGGCTGCGCACCTCACGCAATGGCGCGCTGCTCAGGCTCTCGGTCAGCGATTGCGGCGAGGGCATTGCGCCGGAACATCTGCCGAGGCTCACCGAGCGCTTCTATCGGGTCGATTCGAGCCGCAGCCGCGCGATCGGAGGCACTGGGCTTGGCCTGTCGATTGTCAAGCACATCGTCGAGCGGCACCGCGGGCGGCTGGAAATCGACAGCGAAGTGCACAAGGGCACGACGATCACCATCACCCTGCCAGCCGATCCGCGTGGTCCCCAGGGCGATGCCGCCGCACCCGCTGGCGAGCCCGCGCTGCCCGCCTGACCGCCAGCCGGCCAGTGCGCCAGGGGCGATGTCATAAAATCGTCACCTGATTGTCATCTTCGGGCAACCGCCCCTGCCTAACGGCCTCAACCAAGGGGGCCGACCACGGACATGCAGCGCGCCAAGCGATTCTTTCCCGTCCACTGCCACCGCCATCTTGGCCGGACATGCGGCTGCAGTTTTCGCCCAGAGAGGGGTTGAAGTGTTGATCAGGAAGCTTGCCTATGCCTGCCTTCCAGCGCTTTTGCTGGCGGGTTGCCAGGACCCGGCATCCACGAACGAGGGCAGCAGCCGCAGCGAGATCCGCATTGTCGGATCGTCCACGGTCTTCCCCTTTGCCAAGAAAGTGGCGGAAGAATTCGTCAATTTCGACCCTGAGCGGCGCTCGCCCATTCTCGAATCCACCGGCACGGGCGGCGGCGTGGAACTGTTCTGCGCAGGCGTCGGGGCAAATACGCCCGATATCGTCAATGCGTCGCGCCGGATGAAGAAGAGCGAGTTCGAACGCTGTCAGGCCAACGGCGTCGATGGCATCATCGAGATCGTGATCGGTTTTGACGGCATCGCGCTGGCCCAGGCCAAGAACGGCCCGAGGATCACCCTCACGGTCGAGGAATTCTACTCGGCCCTCGCTGCACAGCCGTTCGGCAAGGGGCCCAACAAGGCCATCCGCTGGCCCGATATCAACCCGGCTCTGCCCGATACGCGCATCAACATCTTCGGCCCGCCCGCGACCTCCGGCACGCGCGATGCGCTGGAAGAGATCATCATGGAAAAGGGCTGCAAGGCTGATCCGGCGATCAAGGCGCTATCGGACAGCAACAAGGAAAAGTTCGAGGACATCTGCCACTCGATCCGCACCGACCAGGCCTATACCGATACCGGCGAAAACGATAACCTGATCGTGCAGAAGCTCTCGACCAATCCCGATGCTGTCGGCATCTTCAGCTACAGCTATCTGGCCGACAATGCCGATACCGTCCGTGGCGTGCCGATCGGCGGGGTGGAGCCCAGCTATGCGACCATCGAGAGCGGCGAATATCCCGGCGCGCGTACGCTGTATTTCTATGTGAAGAAAAAGCATGTCGATGTGATCCCGGGTCTGCGCGAATATGTTGCGGAGTTTCTGCGCGGCGGCGAACACGAAGGATATCTCACCCGCATCGGCCTGATTGCCGCGCCCGAAAAGGTGCGCGCCGAGATGCTCGGCCGCATCAAGTCGCTCACCGTGCTCGATGGCACGGAACTGAAATAAGCCCGCCATGACCACGACAGCCATCTTCTTTCTGATTGCGGGCCTGGGCCTCATCACCTGGGTGTTCGCCCGTGCGCGTGCTGGCCGGTTCATCCAGTCGGGCGTCGCAAGCGTCCATTCGCTGCCCAGCTATCATGGCTGGTATGCCGCGATGTGGGCCGTTGTTCCTGCTGTCCTGTTCCTGCTGGTATGGAGCACCGTCGCGCCAGCCCTGGGCAGCTACCAGGTGCTGGAAAGCCCGCTGGCAGCGCAGCTGCCGACCGATGCATTCGAACGCGCCGCGATCCTGTCCGAGGCACGCGCGCTGTCACGCAACCCGGACCTGAAGGTATTCAACGACGCCGCAGTGCAGCTTGCGCCGCTCTATTCGGCAGCGGACAGCCGTTATGCGATGATCGGCGCTCTGGCCGCATTCCTGCTCTGCTTTGCCGGTGGCGCCTTTGCCTTCACCCGGATCCGTCCTGATTTTCGCGCCCGTACCCAGGTTGAACGTACCGTTATGCTGGGCCTGCTGCTCGCCTCGCTGATCGCCATTCTGGCAACGCTGGGCATCGTTGCCTCACTGATCTTCGAGACGGTCCGCTTCTTCAACCTCGTCTCCCCGTTCGAGTTCCTTTTCGGCCTGCAATGGAACCCGTCGGACAAGATTGTCGACGGTCAGGCCACTGGCTTTGGCGCGGTGCCGCTGTTCTGGGGCACGGTCTTCATTGGCGCGATCATCGCGATGCTGGTGGCCATCCCGCTCGGGCTGATGAGCGCGGTGTACCTGACCCAATATGCCAGCGCCAATGTCCGCAAGTGGATGAAGCCGATTCTCGAGATTCTCGCGGGCGTGCCGACCGTGGTCTATGGCTATTTTGCCGCACTGACCGTCGCGCCTGCGCTGCGCAGCTTTGCGGTCTCGATCGGCATTACCGACGCTTCCTCGGAATCGGCGCTCGCCGCTGGCCTCGTGATGGGCGTCATGATCATACCGTTCGTGTCCTCGATGGCCGATGACAGCATCGCGGCGGTCCCGGGCAGCATGCGCGACGGGTCGCTCGCCATGGGCGCGACCAAGAGCGAGACGATCAAGCAGGTGCTCATCCCTGCTGCTCTTCCCGGCGTGGTCGGCGGCGTTCTGCTGGCGGTCAGCCGTGCGATCGGCGAGACGATGATCGTAGTGATGGCCGCTGGCCTGGCCGCGAACCTCACCGCCAACCCGTTTGCCAGCGTGACAACCGTCACCACCCAGATCGTGCAACTGCTGACCGGCGATACCGATTTCAACAGCCCGATGACGCTTGCCGCCTTTGCCCTGGGCCTGACTCTGTTCGTCGTGACCCTGCTGCTCAACATCGTCGCGCTGCAGATCGTCAAGAAATATCGGGAAGCGTATGACTGAGGCCGCCATCATGTCCGCAAGCAACCCGCCCGCCGCCACGGCCAGCCGCAAGACCGACTGGATGGGCGATGCCATGCAGAGGCGCATCGCGCGCCGCTATGCTGCCGAACGCCGGTTCAAGTTCTTCGGGCTGGCCGCGGTTGCGATTTCCTCGCTGTTCCTGGCGTTCCTGCTGGTCGTGATGGTCGGCAATGGCGCCAAGGGCTTCATCACCACCGAGGCGACGCTGACCGTCGATCTTCCCGCCGCGACCGGCAGCATCTCGCCCGATCAGCTGACCGGCCCGCGCCTGTCGGCGACCATGGCGTCCATCGACGTGCGCCGCATCTTCGACCAGGCGGTGCAGGCGCAATATGGCAAGGACGGCGCACGCTATTTCGCCACGACCGCCTGGACCGCACTGCGCGACCAGCTGATCGACAATCCCAATCTGGTCATGGGCAAGACCCGCTTCTGGCTGCCCACGTCGAGCGATATCGACCGGGCCGCCAAGGACCGGTCGACGCCTGAGGCCGAAGCCGATTATGCCGTGCTGACGCAAAAGGGCGATGTCCGCCAGAGCTTCAACATGCAGTTCCTGACTGGCTCCGACGGCACCGATCCTGCGCGGGTCGGCATCTGGGGCGCGCTCAAGGGATCGCTGATCACCATGGTCGTGACCCTGTTCCTCGCCTTTCCCGTCGGCGTTCTGGCTGCGGTCTATCTCGAGGAATATGCGCCCAAGAACCGCTTTACCGATCTGATCGAGGTTTCGATCAACAATCTGGCAGCGGTGCCTTCGATCATCTTCGGCCTGCTCGGTCTTGCGGTATTCCTGCAGTTCCTGTCGATGCCGCGATCGGCAGCCCTGGTCGGCGGTCTGACGCTCGCGCTGATGACCATGCCCGTCATCGTGATCGCCGCACGCAATGCCATCAAGGCCGTGCCGCCCTCGATCCGCGAAGCGGCGATGGGCGTCGGCGCAAGCCCTGTCCAGGTCGTGTTCCACCATGTCCTGCCGCTCGCCATTCCCGGCATCATGACCGGCACGATCATCGGTATGGCGCGCGCGCTGGGTGAGACCGCACCACTGCTGATGATCGGCATGCGCGCCTTCACCACCACGCCACCCGATGGCCTGACCGATCCCGCCACCGTGCTGCCGGTACAGATCTTCCTGTGGTCGGACGAGGTCAATCGCGGGTTCGTGGAGAAGACCTCCGCCGCGATCATCGTCCTGCTCGTCTTCCTTCTCTCCATGAACGCGATTGCCGTCTATCTGCGCAACCGCTTCGAAACGCGATGGTAACCCGATCCATGCTCGACAACACGGCCACCACCTCCACGAAATCCAAGATGTCCGCGCGCGACGTCAAGGTCTTCTATGGCGAGAAACAGGCGATCAAGGGTGTGTCTATCGATATCGACATGGACAATGTCGTCGCCTTCATCGGCCCTTCGGGTTGCGGCAAATCGACCTTCCTGCGCACGCTCAACCGGATGAACGACACCATCCCGATCGCGCGGGTGGAAGGCGACATCACGCTGGATGGCGAGAATATCTATTCGAGCAGCATGGACGTGGTGCAGTTGCGCGCTCGCGTCGGAATGGTTTTCCAGAAGCCCAACCCCTTCCCCAAGTCGATATACGACAATGTCGCCTATGGCCCGCGCATCCATGGCCTGGCCCCCAACAAGGCGGAGCTCGACCAGATCGTCGAGAACTCGCTGGTCCGCGCAGGCCTTTGGAACGAGGTCAAGGACCGGCTGCAGGACAGCGGCACCGCGCTGTCCGGCGGCCAGCAGCAGCGCCTGTGCATCGCGCGCGCCATTGCGGTCGACCCTGAGGTGATCCTGATGGACGAGCCGTGCTCGGCGCTCGACCCGATCGCCACCGCCAAGATCGAGGAACTGATCCATGAACTGCGCGGCCGCTATGCCATCGTCATCGTCACGCACAACATGCAGCAGGCCGCTCGCGTCTCGCAGAAGACCGCGTTCTTCCACCTGGGCACCATGGTGGAATATGGCGACACTTCGGATATCTTCACCAATCCGCGCGAGGAACGGACGCGCGACTATATTACTGGCCGTTACGGCTGACGGACACCACATGCTTAAGCGACCCGGTTTGGCGGCAAGGGGATAAGGGCGGCCCCGCCAAGCCAGGCATCGCAAAGATCGGAACAACTTGATGAACCATAGCCTGAACGAACACACCCTGAAGGCCTTTGACGGCGACCTCACTACCCTGCGCGGGCTGATCGCGGAGATCGGCGGACGCGCGGAGAAGGCCGTCGAAGGCGCGATGACCGCGCTGGGCACCAACGATCACGATCTGGCCCGCCAGGTCGTCGAGGGCGACAAGCGCATCGATGCGCTGGAAGAGCAGATCGATCGCATGGTCATCCAGACGATCGCACTGCGCGCACCGATGGCCGACGACCTGCGCGAACTCGTCGCCGCGCTCAAGATTTCCGGCGTGGTCGAACGCATCGGCGATTATGCCAAGAACATCGCCAAACGGGTGCTGCTGATCGATTCAGGCCAGGAGATCGACGCCGCCCGGCTGCTCCCCGCCATGGCCGACGCCACCCGCCAGCTGGTCGACGATGCCTTTACCGCCTTTGCGAGGCGCGATGCCGATCTGGCCGTCGCCGTGTGCGCGCAGGACAAGACCGTAGACGATTTCTACAACAGCATCTTCCGCGCGCTGATCGCCCACATGATCGACAATCCCGAACATGTCGGCGCGGGCACGCACCTGATGTTCATCGCCAAGAATCTGGAAAGGATCGGCGATCACGCGACCAATGTCGCCGAGATGGTCTATTTCGCGGTCATGGGCCAGTCGATGAACGAACGCGAGCGCGGCGATGATGCGCTTGCTCCAGACGGCGAATGATCCGGTACTTTTGAAACAGAAGGCACGAAATCGATGACGACCCCGCATCTGCTTCTGGTTGAGGACGACATGGCACTGGCCGAGCTGGTATCGTGGCATTTCGACAAACAGGGCTTTCGTGTCAGCCAGACCGCCGATGGCGAGGAAGCGATGCTGATCGCGCGCGAGGAAAGGCCCGATATCGTGCTGCTCGACTGGATGATCGAAAATCTATCCGGCATCGAGGTCTGCCGCCGTCTGCGCCGCGACAACGACACATCGAACATCCCGATCATCATGATGTCGGCGCGCGGCGAAGAGGAAGACCGGGTCCGCGGGCTCGATATCGGCGCGGATGATTACGTCACCAAGCCCTTCTCCCCGCGCGAGCTGATCGCGCGGGTCAATGCGGTGCTGCGCCGCGTACGCCCAGCCCTCGCAGGCGAAGCGCTGAGCTTTGCCGATATCGAGATGGACACCGTGGGCTACAAGGTGAAGCGCGCCGGGCAGACCATTCCGCTGGGCCCCACCGAGTTCCGGCTCCTGCGCCATTTCCTCGAGCATCCCGGCTGGGTGTTCTCGCGCGAGCGCCTGCTCGACAGCGTCTGGGGGCATGACAGCGATATCGAGATTCGCACCGTGGACGTGCATATCCGCCGCTTGCGCAAGGCGCTCAACGCCAATGGCCAGCCCGATATCATCCGCACCGTGCGCTCTGCCGGCTATGCGCTGGACAGCGAACTGGCCTGATCGCCGTAGCGTCAGCCCTGGTTGACGGACGCGTAAAGTTGCAAGGGCTCCGCTTGGCGCTTGCCAAGCGCATCAACATGGCTAAAACCCGCGCCATTCCGCGTGGCCAAGCCGCGCATTCAGCAAAAGGGATGCTTGTCATGACCATCAGTTTCAAGGACCGCGTTGCCATCGTCACCGGTGCAGGCGGCGGCCTGGGCCGTGCCTATGCGCTTGATCTTGCCGCCCGCGGCGCCAAGGTTGTCGTCAACGATCTGGGCGGGGCCCGCGACGGCACCGGCACCTCGGACGCGGCTGCGCAGGTCGTCGAGGAGATCAAGGCCGCTGGCGGCGAAGCCATGGCCAATGGCGGATCGGTCACCGAATACGAGCAGATGGTCGAAATGGTCGCCAAGGCCAAGGAGGCCTGGGGCGGCGTGCACGTGCTCATCAACAATGCCGGCATCCTGCGCGACAAGAGCTTCGCCAAGATGGACCCTGCCGATTTCGATCTGGTGGTGAAGGTTCATCTGCTGGGATCGGCCAACTGCACCAAGGCCGTGTGGGAAACGATGCGCGAGCAGAATTACGGCCGAATCCTGATGACCGCGTCGTCGACCGGCCTGTACGGCAATTTCGGCCAGGCCAATTATGGCGCGGCCAAGCTGGGCCTCGCCGGCCTCACCAAGACGCTGTACCTGGAAGGTGCAAAGAACAACATCAAGGTCAACACCCTGGCGCCGGTTGCCGGCACCCGCATGACCGAAGACATCTTCCCGCCTGAAGCCTTTGCCCAGTTCAAGCCCGAGAATGTCGTGCCTGCTGCGATCTATCTGGTGTCGGAAGACGCACCGACCAACATGATCATCGGCGCAGGCGCAGGCGCGTTCCACGCGGCCTATGTCACGATGACCCAGGGCGCGGCGCTGCCCGAGGGCGAGCGGACCGCCGAAGGCGTGGCACGCATCTTCGACAAGATCATCGACCGCACCGGCGAAACAGTGCCGCAGTCGGGCAGCGAACAGGCGATGACGATCATGCGCCTGCTGCAGGGCTGATCCGCAGGGTTCGATAGACTTCACCTCGTCACCCCCGCGAAAGCGGGATTCCCGCGTTCGCGGGAATGACGATTGAAATGCGCGAGAGTAACGAGAAAGGGGCGCGGCGAGCGATCGTCGCGCCCCTTTTCGTGCGCGTCTATTCGGCCCAGTCGCTGCGCGGGATGCCCAGCGCATGCAGCAGCACGGTCCAGTCGCCATGCGCTATATGCGCGTCTGCAGCGGCGATTGCGGCGGGCTTGGCATGATAGGCAATGCCTGAACCCGCCACCTTGAGCATCGGTATGTCGTTTGCGCCATCACCCAGCGCGATGATCTGCGCCGACTCGAGCCCCTGTCCGCCCGCCTGCTCCTGAAGGATCGCCGCCTTGCGCGCGGCGTCGACGATTCCACCTTCCAGCGCACCCGTCATATGGCCATGTTCGATCACCAGCCGGTTGGCATACACGGCATTGAACCCCAGTTCCGCACCGATGACATCGGCAAAGCTGTGAAATCCTCCGGATACCAGCACGCAATCCACCCCGCGCGAGCGAAGGGTCCGCACCAGCCTGCGGGCGCCCGGCATCGGCTGGATGCGATGGCCCAGACAGTCGCCGATCACATGCTCGCTCAGGCCCTTCAGCAGCGCCACGCGCTCGCGCAGGGCCGCCTCGAAATCGAGCTCGCCCTGCATGGCGCGCTCGGTAATCTCGGCCACCTGCGGCTTGACCCCGGCATAGTCGGCGAGCTCGTCGATGCATTCGTTGGCGATCATCGTGCTGTCCATGTCGGATACCAGCAATCTCGCCTCCCGTGCGCCGTCATCCAGCACCAGCACGTCAGCACGGTCCCGCCAGTCCGCGAATGCGGCATCGGCGGCGGCGCGGTTTCCGGCAAAGTGCAATTCGCCAACCTGTCCGGGCTCGACCCATCGGCTTTCCCCGACTACCAGGCCTGCCTGATGCAATCGGTCGGCAGCAGCGTTTAGCTCTCCCGCTGGCAAGGTTTCTGCTGCTATCAGCGTGGCGATGGGCACGAACACTTCCCCCGAGACCGCCGGAGACTCCCGTCCGGCGCTGGCGCTTATTGCCGGACCCACCGCCAGCGGCAAGAGCGGATTGGCGGTGCGCTATGCCCGGTGGCTGGCAGAGCGCGGCCAGCGCGCGGTAATCATCAACGCCGACAGCGCGCAGGTCTATGCCGATCTTGCAGTGCTTTCCGCGCGCCCGACCGAAGACGAGATGGCTGGCATCGAACACCGGCTGTTCGGCTATATCGACGGAGCGGAAGCCTGTTCTGCGGCGCGCTGGGCCGATGATGCCAAGGCGCAGATCGCAGCAGCGCATGCCGCCGGAGCACTCCCCATTCTGGTGGGTGGCACCGGCCTGTACCTGCGTACCCTGCTCGACGGCATTTCGCCCGTGCCCGCCATCGATCCGGCCATCCGCAGCGCGGTGCGGGCGCTGCCTGTTTCTGTTGCCTATGGCGCATTGCAGGCGGAAGATCCGGTCGCTGCCGCCCGGCTCAACGCGGCCGATACGACCCGCGTCGCGCGCGCGCTTGAAGTGGTGCGGTCGACCGGCAAGCCGCTGGGCGAGTGGCATGCGCACAAGCAGGGCGGCATCGGCGAACAGATACGGCTGTGCGCCCTGGTGCTGCTTCCGCCGCGAGAATGGCTGTTCGAGCGGTGCGATCGCAGATTTGCGACGATGCTGGACACCGGCGCCAGGCAGGAGGTGGAAGCGTTGCTGGCGCGGGGGCTGCACCCCGATCTTCCGGTGATGCGCGCCATCGGCGTGCCGGAAATTGCAGGCCTGTTGCGGGGCCAGCTGTCGGCACAGCAAGCCCGTGACGCGGGTCAGCTCGCCACGCGTCAATATGCCAAGCGCCAGTTCACATGGTTCCGGAACCAGCCTCCGGCCAGCTGGAAACGGTATACGGAACCATATAGTGATAACGCGCGATCAGATTTTGATATTTTATTTCGCTTTTAGCTGTTGACACAGCATTTTGTGTCTTTTAGAGCGGCCTCGTCAGGCGTTGCTGCCAGCGCCCCAGTGACACGTCGCATTCAGACCCTGCCCGGCGCGGCCCTTCTGCGCCGGGTTATTTTTTCGCCCTGCGGGGTGATGCGGCACCCCCGGCAGCATATGGTTTTGCAACATCGGCTCGGCTTGTCTAAGCGGGCTGCGGTTTAATGACGAAGTAAGGCTTGCATCATGGCCGAATTGAGCGGCGCGCAGATATTGGTTGAAACGCTGGTTGAACAGGGCGTCGAAGTGATCTTCGGCTATCCTGGCGGGGCGGTGCTGCCGATTTACGACGCGATCTTCGGCCATCCGTCGCTGCGCCATATTCTCGTCCGTCACGAACAGGCCGCCGCGCATGCTGCAGAAGGCTATGCCCGCGCCACCGGCAAGCCGGGTGTCGTACTCGTCACCTCAGGACCCGGCGCGACCAATGCGGTTACCGGCATCACCGATGCGCTGATGGATTCGATCCCGATGGTCGTCATCACCGGCCAGGTCGCGACGACGCTGATCGGCACCGATGCGTTTCAGGAAGCCGATACCATCGGCATCACCCGCCACTGCACCAAGCACAATTATCTGGTGAAGGACCCTGCGCGGCTGGCTTCGACGGTGCGCGAGGCCTTCCATATCGCAACGCAGGGCCGCCCCGGTCCGGTGCTGATCGACATCCCCAAGGACGTCCAGGTCGCCACCGCCGCGCATGACAGCGAGGCCCCTGCCCGCCCGAACATGCGCTATGCGCCGGTCAAGGCGGGCACGGCCTACGATATCGCGACGGCTGCACGGATGATCGCCGAGGCCGAGGCACCGGTCATCTATTCGGGCGGCGGAGTCATCAATGCCGGGCCGGAAGCGAGCAAACTGCTGCGCCAGCTCCAGGCGATGACCGATGCACCGGTGACCTCGACGCTGATGGGCCTGGGAGCCTTTCCGTCCGAGCATCCCGACTGGCTGGGCATGCTGGGGATGCACGGCACCTATGAAGCCAACATGACGATGAACCGCGCGGACCTGATCATCTGTGTCGGCGCGCGGTTCGACGACCGCGTCACCGGCAGGCTCGATGCGTTCGCGCCGAATTCGAAGAAGATTCATATCGATATCGACCGCTCGTCGATCAACAAGACCGTCCGGGTCGATCTCGGCATCGTCGGCGATTGCGCCACCGTGCTGCAGCAGATCATCGACCAGTTGAACGCGATCGGCCATGCCCCGCGCGATTTTTCCGAATGGAAGGCGCGGATCGCGGGATGGCGCACGCGCGAGTGCCTGGCCTATCCTGCCAACAAATCCGAGATCATGCCACAGCTGGCGATCGAGCGGCTCTATGCGCTGACGAAGGACCAGAGCCCGATCATCTCGACCGAGGTCGGCCAGCACCAGATGTGGGCAGCGCAATATTTCCGCTTCGAACAGCCGAACAAATGGCTGACCTCGGGCGGTCTCGGCACCATGGGCTATGGCCTGCCCGCCGCGATCGGCGCGCAGCTCGGCTGCCCGGATGCGCTGTGCATCGACATTGCGGGCGAAGCCTCGATCCAGATGAACATTCAGGAACTGGGCACCGCGACGCAATATCGCCTGCCGGTGAAGATCTTCATCCTCAACAATGAATATATGGGCATGGTGCGCCAGTGGCAGCAGCTGACCTATGAAAGCCGCTATTCGGAAAGCTATTCCGACGCGCTGCCCGATTTCGTTGCGCTCGCCGAGGCCTATGGCTGGAAGGGCATCCGCATTTCGGACGAAAGCGAGCTCGACAGCGGCATCCAGGCGATGATCGATCATCCCGGCCCCGTTATGGTTGATTGCCGCGTCGCCAAGCTCGCCAACTGCCTGCCGATGATCCCATCGGGCGCGGCGCATACCGACATGATCCTCTACGGCGATGAAGTCGCCGGCACGATGGAAGACGAAGCAAAGGCGCTGGTCTGATGCATATCCGTGAAGCCGCGTCCGAGCGGCACGTCCTGACCGTCACGGTCGACAACGAGGCGGGTATCCTCGCCAAGATCGCCGGCATGTTCACCGCCCGCGGCTACAATATCGAAAGCCTCACGGTGGCCGATATCAGCGAGGACCATGCGGTCAGCCGCATTACCATCGTGACGGTGAGCCCGCCTGCGGTGATCGACCAGATCATCGCCCAGCTCGACCGGCTGGTGGCGGTGCACCGCGTCGCGGACCTCACCGAGCTCGGCCCGCATGTCGAGCGCGAGCTGGCGCTGATCAAGGTCGCGGGCGTGGGCGAGCATCGCATCGAGGCGCTGCGGCTGGCGGACATCTTCCGTGCCCGCCCTGTCGATACCAGCACCAACAGCTTCGTCTTCGAGATTTCCGGATCGGTCGAGAAGATCAACCAGTTCATCGCGCTGATGCGCGAGGTCGGGCTGGTCGAAGTCGCCCGCACCGGCGTGGTCGCCATGACCCGGGGGGCCGTGGCGGGGTAGCGAGTTTTTGCAACACATCGTCACCTCCGCGCAGGCGGGGGTCCCGCTTCTGCACTGAACAAGCGGGATTCCCGCTTTCGCGGGAATGACGAGCCAGATTGAAAATGGGGAAAGAATATGCGCGTTTATTATGATTCCGACTGCGATCTGAAGCTGATCCAGGACAAGAAGATCGTCATTGTCGGCTATGGCAGCCAGGGCCATGCCCATGCGCAGAACCTGCGCGACAGCGGCGTCAAGGACGTTGCGATCGCGCTTCGTCCCGGCAGCGCCACCGCCGCCAAGGCCGAAGGCGCGGGCTTCAAGGTGCTGAGCAACGCTGAAGCCGCCGCCTGGGCCGATATCGTCATGATCCTGGCGCCCGACGAGCATCAGGCCGCGATCTATGCCGCCGATTATCACGACAACATGAAGCCCGGTGCGGCACTCGCCTTTGCCCATGGCCTCAACATCCATTTCGGCCTGATCGAGGCACGCGAGGACCTGGACGTGATCATGATCGCGCCCAAGGGCCCCGGCCATACCGTGCGCAGCGAATATGTGCGCGGCGGCGGCGTGCCCTGCCTGATCGCGGTCGATCGCGACGTGTCGGGCAACGCGCATGACATCGCGCTCGCCTATGCAAGCGGCGTCGGCGGCGGCCGCAGCGGCATCATCGAGACCAATTTCCGCGAAGAGTGCGAAACCGATCTGTTCGGCGAGCAGGCGGTGCTGTGCGGCGGCCTGACACACCTGATCCAGGCCGGGTTCGAGACGCTGACCGAAGCCGGCTACGCGCCCGAAATGGCCTATTTCGAGTGCCTGCACGAGGTGAAGCTGATCGTCGACCTGATGTATGAAGGCGGCATCGCCAACATGCGCTATTCGATCAGCAACACCGCCGAATATGGCGACATCACCACCGGCCCGCGCATCATCACCAGCGAGACCAAGGCCGAGATGAAGCGCGTGCTCGAGGACATCCAGCAGGGCCGTTTCGTCAAGAACTTCGTTCTCGACAACCGCGCCGGCCAGCCCGAGCTCAAGGCCGCGCGCAAGCTCGCTGCCGCGCATCCGATCGAGAAGACCGGTGCCCAGCTGCGCGCGATGATGCCATGGATCGGCGCGAACAAGCTGGTGGACAAGGCCAAGAACTGAGCCCTTGCCCATCAACGCGTTTTTCGAGGAACAGGCTGCACAGCTCGACTCGCTGAAAAGGGGGTCGAGGCTGCGCAGCCTTGCGCCGCGTTCGGGCAAGGACTTCGCCTCGAACGATTATCTCGGGCTGGCGGGCTCCACCCTGCTCCACGACGCCCTGCGCGAGGGCATGGCACTCGGCCTGCCGGCAGGATCGGGCGGGTCGCGGTTGCTGCGCGGCAACCATGCGGCGCACGAAGCCCTGGAGGCCGAGGCAGCGGCGCATTACGGCACCGAGGCGGCGCTGTTCATGGCCACGGGCTTTGTCGCCAACACGGCGCTGTTCGCGACGCTGCCACAGCGCGGCGACCTGCTGGTGCACGACGCGCTGATCCATGCATCGGTGCATGACGGAATGAAGCTGGGTCGCGCCGAGACGCGCGCCGCTGCCCATAATGATCCGCAGGCGTTCGATGAAGCCATCACCGCCTGGCGCGCTTGCGGAGGCACCGGCCGCGCCTGGATCGCGGTCGAAAGCCTGTACAGCATGGACGGCGACCGCGCGCCGCTGGCCGATCTGGCGCAGGTTGCCGCACGGCACGATGCCATCCTGCTGATCGACGAGGCGCATGCGACCGGCGTGTTCGGCACCGGCGGGCGCGGGCTGGCCGAGGCTCTGGCGGGCCAGCCCAATGTGATCACGCTGCACACCTGCGGCAAGGCTTTGGGCTGTGAGGGCGCGCTGCTGTGCGGCCCGAAAGTGGCCATCGACTTCATCGTCAATCGGGGCCGCCCCTTCATCTTTTCGACCGCGCCCTCGCCGCTCGTCGCACATATGGTTCGCAAGGCGATCGGCATGCTGGCGAGCCATGACGACTGGCGCGAGGACCTGTTCGATCGAATCGCGCATGCCCGCGCCCTGCTGGCACCCCGGCTGGGCGCGACACCATCGGATACGCAGATCCTGCCCGTTGTCATCGGCGACGATGCACGCACCATGCGCATCGCCTCTGCGCTGCAGCGGCAGGGCTTCGACATTCGGGGCATCCGCCCGCCAACGGTGCCAGCCGGGACTGCGCGCCTGAGAATTTCGATTACCCGAAACGTGACAAAGGGTGATATCGGCGCGCTCTCCGAATCACTCGACAGGATCATGATCCCCGCATGAAACCGCGATTTGTTGTGACAGGCACCGACACCGGAATCGGCAAGTCGGTGTTCAGTGCAGCGCTCACCCAGACGCTTTCCGCCCGTTACTGGAAGCCCGTGCAATCGGGCATCGAGGACGAGACCGACACCCAGTTCGTCGAGCGCATGGCGCCTGGCTCCACCCTGCCCGAAGCCTGGCGGCTGGTGAGCCCGCTCTCCCCGCACCGTTCGGCCGAGATCGACGGCGTGGAGATCGACACCGACGCGCTGAACCCTCCGCAAGTCGATGCGCCTTTGGTGATCGAGGGTGCAGGCGGCGCGCTGGTGCCGGTGACGCGATCGGTGCTTTATGCCGACATTTTTGCGCGCTGGCAGATCCCGGTGATCGTCTGCGCGCGCACGGCATTGGGCACGATCAACCACAGCCTCATGACGGTCGAGGTGCTGAGGGCGCGCGGCGTGCCGATCCACGGCATCGCGTTCATCGGCGAGGCCATGCCCGACAGCGAGGAGACGATCGCGCAAATGTCCGGCATCCGCCGCCTGGGCCGGCTCGATATGCTTCCTAAGATCACGCCCGATGCCTTGCGCACCGCCTTCGCCGCCGGTTTCGACATCGCCGATTTCGCATGAGCAGTTCACCCGTCTGGCACCCCTTCACCCAGCATGGGCTGGGCGAGGAAATTCCGTTGATCGCGCGGGGCGAAGGCGCGGTGCTGCACGGTGCCGATGGCCGCCAGTGGATTGATGCGATCTCGAGCTGGTGGGTGACGACGCACGGCCATGCCCATCCGCGCATCATGGCCGCGATCGCCGCGCAGACGCAGAAGCTTGACCAGATCATCTTTGCCGGATGGACGCACGAACCCGCCGAAACGCTGGCGCGTGGGCTGACCGCGATCATGCCGGAGGCGCTCACCCGGGTATTCTTCAGCGATTCCGGGTCGACCGCCGTCGAAGTCGCGCTGAAGATGGCGCTAGGCTATTTCCATAACCGGAAGGAACCGCGCCAGGGCATCATCGTGATGGAGCACAGCTATCATGGCGATACCATCGGCGCGATGTCGGTGGGGGAACGCGGCGTATTCAACCGGCCCTATGCGCCGCTGCTGTTCGACGTGACCACGGTGCCCTTCCCCGCCGCCGGTGCCGAACAGGCGACGCTCGATGCGCTGGAAGCGGCGTGCAAGGCGGGATCGGCCGCGTTCATCGTCGAGCCGCTGATCCTGGGATCGGGCGGGATGCTGATCTATCCGCCGCACGTGCTGGCCGAGATGGCAGCAATCTGCGCGCGCCATGGCGTGCTGTTCATTGCCGACGAGGTGATGACCGCCTGGGGCCGCACGGGGACGCTGCTCGCCTGCGAACAGGCGAGCGTTGTCCCGGATATCCTCTGCCTGTCCAAGGGCCTGACTGGCGGCGCGGTACCGCTGGCCGTCACCATGGCGCGCGACGAGATTTTCATGGCGCATTGGTCTCAGGACCGTGCCGACTGCTTCTTCCACTCGAGCAGCTATACCGCCAACCCGATCGCCTGCGCGGCGGCTGTCGAAAATCTCGCCATCTGGAGCGACGAGCCGGTCCGGCAGCGCATTGACAGCCTGGCAGCGATGCAGGCGCGCGAACTGGCGGCGATATCCGACCACGCTATCGTCACGAGCACGCGCCAGTGCGGCACGATCGCCGCTTTCGATCTTGAGACCGATGCCGGCGGCTATCTCTCGAACTGGGCGGTGCATCTTAACCGCTTCGGCAAGGCGCGTGGCGTGCTGATCCGGCCGCTGGGCAATACCGTCTATGTCATGCCGCCTTATTGCATCACGCAAGAGCAGCTGGGCCAGGTCTATGCCGTGGTGCGCGATGGCCTGGATGCCAAAACGTAAACGCTGCGTTGCGCGGATCAAAGATTGACTTGGGACGTTGCGGGACACAGTTTCGGCATTCCTCTCCCCCCTCCTCAAGGAGTTCGTCATGCGCAAGACCCTCGCTATCCTCGCCTTTGCCGCCGCAGCCGCCGCCACCCCGCTGATCGGCCAGGGCGTGCAACTGCCCGGTCAGAAGGACGCTTCGCGCGTTACCGCCGGCGTCTACAAGGCCGATCCCGGCCACTCGCTGATCGGCTGGGAAGTCAACCATTTCGGCTTCAACGACTATTACGGCCTGTTCGGTGACGTCGCGGGAACGCTGACCATCGACCCCGCCAATCTGAACGCTGCCAAGGTCGATGTGACCATTCCCGTCGGCAAGGTCACCACCGCCAGTGCCGGCCTGACCAGCCACCTGCTGCGTGCAGGCAAGGATGGCGGCAAGCCCGATTTCTTCGGGCCGAATCCGGCTGATGCGCGCTTCGTGTCGACCAAGGTCGTCGCCAGCGGCACCACCGCCAAGATTACCGGCGACCTGACGCTGAACGGCATCACCAAGCCGGTGACCTTCGACGCTGAATTCACCGGCGCGGGCGCAAACCCGTTCAACAAGAAGCTGACCGTCGGTTTCGAAGCCGAAACCAGCATCAAGCGCAGCGATTTCGGGATCAACTACGCGCTACCGATGGTGAGCGACGAGGTCGAGCTCGACATCAGCGTGGCGTTCGAGAAGCAGTAAGCTCCGAGCTCCGTTCAGCCTGAGCAGCGGGCGAAGCCCGCGTCCGTCGAAGGCCCCGCGCCCGCTCAAACGGGTTTGCGGGGCCTTTGGATTAGCCGTCACCCCCGCGAAGACGGAGGTCCCGCTATCCCCTTCGGCTTGGCAAACAAGCGGGATTCCCGCGTTCGCGGGAGTGACGCAAGGGGTGTTGGCGGGCCCTTAGCCTCCGAATTTCGCGTCATCGGGAAAGCCTGGCCAGTTCTTGTCGGCACTGGCGATGAAGCCGGGAATGTCCTGCAGCCACTTGGCCTTCACCTCGGCGTTGAAGTTGAGATACAGCTTGCCGTCTACCACGCGCGATTGCAGCGGATCGCCGGGCGCGAGATATCCGCGCGCCATCGCCCAGGCGCAATGCCCGCCATATTGCGGCGTGTAATGCGCCGGATCGGCCTGGAATTTCGCGGCATTTTCGGCATTGGCGAAATGATAGACGGCATTGCCGTGGCGCACCGCAAATTCGGGCGAGCCCATGACCGGGGTGCCGTCGCCGGTGAAATAGGACACGGCGTCATAGCCGCCGACCGCGACATCGCCCTGAAGGCCGGTATAGACCGGTCCGGCCAGGGCCGCGCTGCCCATCGCGAGGCCGGTGGCAGAAAGCGCCAGGGCGAGCGCCGTCAACATGTGTTTCATCGCTGGGATACCTTTCGAGGGAGGGAATGGTCTGCGGTTCGACCGCCGCACCCTCCTGGTTTCAGAACATGGCAAATGATTTTTTTATTGCGCAGCGCGGCCAATTGCCGCAATGACGCATCCGAAATGAAGCCCTGCGCCCTCCTTCTCGGACTGCGACTTACGCGCCCTTAGGCGCGGTCGACCTTGTGCGCGCATGACCTGCGTGCCTCGCGCCTAAGGGCTTTTCCACTTCTGAAACACCCGCAAAGCCGGTTGCGCTCATCGCCCGGCCTGCCTATCGCACAGCCATTCAGACAGGGCGCTCTTCTCATGCCGATGCTCACCGATCCTTCGCAAAAATACCGACCGTTCCCGCGCGTCGACCTGCCGAACCGAACCTGGCCCGATGCCATCATCACCGCGCCGCCGCGCTGGCTTTCCACCGACATGCGCGACGGCAACCAGGCGCTGATCGATCCGATGGACGGCGCGAAGAAGCAGCGCTTCTTCGACCTGCTGGTCAAGATCGGCCTCAAGGAGATCGAGGTCGGCTTTCCGTCCGCAGGCGAGACCGAATTCAATTTCATCCGCGGGCTGGTCGATGGCGGAAAAATCCCTGAGGATGTCACCGTGCAGGTGCTCACCCAGTCGCGCCGCGACCTGATCGAGCGCAGCTTCGAGAGCCTGGCGGGCGTCCACCGCGCAATCGTCCACCTTTACAACGCCGTATCGCCTGCATGGCGCGAGATCGTGTTCGGACTGGATCGTGCGGGCGTGAAGGCGATCGCGGTCGAGGGCGCGAACATTCTGAAGGAACAAGCGGCGAAATACCCGCAAACCGACTGGCATTTCGAATACAGCCCCGAAACCTTCTCCACCGCAGAACTCGACTTCAGCCTGGAAGTATGCGAGGCGGTCATGGAGGTGCTGCAGCCGACGCCCGAAAAGCCGCTGATCCTCAACCTGCCCGCGACGGTCGAGGCCGCAGGACCGCATATCTATGCCGACCAGATCGAATGGATGTGCCGCCATATCAGCAAGCGCGATTGCGTGGTCATCAGCCTGCACCCGCATAACGACCGAGGATCGGGCATTGCCGCTGCCGAACTCGGCCTGATGGCGGGCGCAGACCGGATCGAAGGCTGTCTGTTCGGCAATGGCGAGCGCACCGGCAATGTCGATCTCGTGGCCCTGGGCCTCAACATGTACACGCAAGGGTTACACCCGGGCCTCGACTTTTCGGACATGGACGAGATCGTCAAGACGGTCGAATATTGCAACCAGCTGAAGGTGCCCGAGCGGCATCCCTATGCGGGCGAGCTGGTGTTCACAGCATTCTCGGGCAGCCATCAGGACGCGATCAAGAAGGGCTTTGCCGCGCAGGACAAGCGCAACGACCAGATCTGGGCCGTGCCCTATCTGCCGCTCGACCCGGCCGATATCGGTCGATCTTACGAGGCGGTGATCCGGGTCAATTCGCAAAGCGGCAAGGGTGGCGTCGCCTGGGTGCTCGAACAGGACCAGGGGCTGAAGCTGCCCAAGCGGCTCCAGGCCGATTTCAGCAAGACCGTGCAGGCGCTCGCCGATGCGAAGAGCGTCGAGCTGAGCTCGGCCGACATCTGGCAGGCCTTCCAGCAGCGCTATCACCTTGATGGCACCGGCAAGTACCGGTTGGTCGATTATGAGGAGCGCAAGGCAGGGGCCGACCGCCTGTTCGTGGGGCGCATCCTGGCGGATGGCCAGGAAATCCCGGTCAGCGGGCGCGGCAACGGGTTGATCTCGGGCGTGGTAGACGCGCTGTCCGCCGCGCTCGGCATCGCGATCGACATTGCCGATTATCGCGAGCACGCGATCGGTTCGGGCTCCAAGGCGCGCGCGGCGGCCTATGTCGAATGCGCGATCGACGGCCGTTCGCCCTGTTTCGGTGTCGGCGTGGACGAGGATGTCGCCACGGCCTCGATCAAGGCCGTGCTGAGCGCGCTTGAGGAGATTTGAGCAACGTCAAATCCTCCCCGAGCTCGTCTGGGGGAGGATTTTGTCCTTCCAACCCCATCCCCAATCAAAACTTAATTGCCCACTTAATTGCCTCTGGACAGCCTTGGAACGATGGCTAATGTCGCCGCCATGACCATGCCATCTCCGCTTTGCGACAACCTGCGCCTGCCCGTCATCGGGTCGCCGCTGTTCATCATTTCCGGCCCGGAGCTCGTCATTGCCCAGTGCAAGGCGGGCGTGATCGGCTCGTTTCCGGCGCTCAACGCGCGGCCTCAAGCGCAACTCGACGAATGGCTGCACCAGATCACCGAAGAGCTGGCCGAGTATAACCGCGCCAACCCGGACAAGCCCGCCGCACCGTTCGCGGTCAACCAGATCGTCCACAAGTCGAACGACCGGCTGGAAGCCGACCTTGCCACCTGCGCCAAGTGGCAGGTGCCGATGATCATCACGTCGCTCGGCGCGCGCGAGGACCTGAACAAGGCGGTGCACGACTGGGGCGGCATCACCATGCACGACGTGATCGACGACCGCTTCGCGCGCAAGGCGATCGAAAAGGGCGCCGACGGCCTGATCCCCGTTGCTGCCGGCGCAGGCGGCCATGCCGGCACGATCTCGCCCTTCGCGCTGATGCAGGAAATCCGCAGCTGGTTCACTGGCCCCGTTGCCCTGTCGGGCTCGATCGCCTGCGGTGCATCAATTCTGGCGGCCCAGGCCATGGGCGCGGATTTTGCCTATATCGGATCGGCGTTCATCGCCACCGAAGAGGCGCGGGCGACCGACGGCTACAAGAACGGCATTGTCGAAGGCAAGGCGTCGGACATCGTCTATTCCGACCTGTTTACCGGCGTGTCAGGCAATTACCTGCGCCAGTCGATCGTCAATGCAGGGCTCGACCCCGACAATCTGCCCAAGGGCGATTACAGCACGATGAACTTCGGATCGGGCGGCAATACCGAAGCCAAGGCGTGGCGCGATATCTGGGGCAGCGGCCAGGGCATTGGTGCGGTCGACAAGGTCGGGACCGTCGCGGAAATGGTCGCACGCCTGACAACGGAATATCAGGCCGCCAAGGCATCGCTGCTGACCCGCTCGGCCTATTGAGATCGCAGTCCGGCAGGAGCAATCCTGCCGCCGTCAGACCGGCCCGACCAGCGGCATCAACCCGGGGTTGAGTGCCGCGCGGGCATGGCGGCGCATCAGCTGTTCGGCCTCTTCGGCGCGCCCTGACAGGATCGCGTCGGCCACCGCGACATGCTCTTCATGCGCAGCTTGCAGGTGCTTGTGCGCATTGGCGAGATCGTCCCAGTCAAGCGCAAGCGCTGCTGCCGATGCGAGCGGCAGATGATTGTTGCGCGACAGCGCCACGCCGATCGCACGGTTCCCGCTGGCATCGAGCAGCAGGTCGTGAAAGGCGAGATTGTAGCTGTAGAACCGATCGACCTGCTCGGGACCAAAGCCCTCGCCGCCGAACAGGGCATCGCCGTCGGCCAGACAGGCCTTCAGCTTGCGCGCAAAAGCCGATGCGATGGGTCGTGACGCGATCAACCGAACCGCCAGCCCTTCCAGCACGCCGCGCACCTCGATCGCATCGTCGATCTGGCCGGGCGTGACCCCGCGCGCGGCATAACCACGGCGTCCGAGCCTGGCGACCAGTCCTTCCTGCTCCAGAGTACGCAACGCGGTGCGCACCGGCATGCGCGAAACCCCGAATCGCTCGGCGGTCGCTATCTCGGCAATGCGCTCGCCATCGGGAATCTCGCCCGAAACGATCATCTTGCGCAGGGCGAACAGCACGCGCTGGCCGGGCTTCATCGGGGCGGTCATGGGCTCTGTTTAACCTGCGCGTCCTTTCCGGCAAGCCCCCTGATCGAGCTTGCACCCCCCATCAAACTGCATTATTGGATCCAATAATGCCAAAAGGGAGAGATAGTGATGGCCACCGCCCCCGATCTTGAGGACCGCAGCGCCGTACGCGCCACCGCGCCCTGGCCGCGCAACGCCTGGTATGTCGCGTGCACCCCTGATGAGATCGAGGGCAAGCCGCTGGGCCGCAAGATCTGCGGCGAGCCGATGGTGTTCTTTCGCGGGCGCGAGGGCAAGGTCGCCGCGCTCGAGGATTTCTGTCCGCATCGCGGTGCGCCGCTGTCATTGGGTTTCGTGCGCGATGGCGCGCTCGTCTGCGGCTATCATGGCCTCGCCATGGGCTGTCATGGCAAGACCGAGGGCATGCCGGGCCAGCGCGTCGGCGGCTTCCCGCCGATCCGCACCTATCCGGTGATCGAGCGCTATGGCTTTATCTGGGTCTGGCCGGGAGACGCTGATGCGGCCGATCCCGCCAAATTGCGGCACCTGGAATGGGCCGAGGACGAAGGCTGGGCCTATGGCGGCGGGCTGTACCATATCCAGTGCGACTATCGGCTGATGATCGACAATCTGATGGACCTGACGCACGAGACCTATGTCCATTCGACCAGCATCGGCCAGAAGGAGATCGACGAGGCCCCGGTCAAGACCCGGCTGGTCGGCGAGCGCGTGGTGACCAGCCGCTTCATGGACGCGATCGACCCTCCGCCCTTCTGGGCGATGGCGCTGCGCGGCGCGGGGCTGCCCGATAGCGGCCCGGTCGACCGCTGGCAGCTGTGCCATTTCCACCTGCCCAGCAGCGTCGAGATCGAGGTCGGCGTCGCGCCGGTCGGTGAAGGCGGCTACGAGGCGCCGCTCGACCGCAAGGCCTATTCGGTGGTGGTCGATTTCATGACACCGGAGACCGAAGGCTCGCACTGGTATTTCTGGGGCATGGCCCGGCGTTTTGCCGTCGACGATGCCGAGCTCACCACCACCATCCGCGACGGCCAGGGCCGGATCTTCGCAGAGGACATGGAAATGCTCGAGCGCCAGCAGAAGAATCTCGACCTTTATCCCGACCGCCGCCTGTTGCTGCTCAATATCGATGCCGGCGGCGTGCGCTCGCGTCGGCTGATCGAGCAGGCGATCGCGGCGGAGGCCAACTGAAACGGCGACCGACTTTCTACGCCATATCGAGGCCAATTCTGCTCTTCATTTGACCCGGTGCTTCGAAGCGCTGCATGAACGACGAAAGTGTTCGTCGCGATAGAGGCCGGTTCATGAAGCGCACAGTTCGATGCTTGATCGTCAGCCTGGCATTGGCATGGCCGCTGGCGCTACAGGCTGAGCCATTCAGCTTCCCCGGGCTCGATGACCCCAAGCTTGCCAAGGCAATCGAGCAGGCGATGGCGCGCCCCGATCCGCGATACTGTGACGAACTGGCACCGCTCTGGGCCGAGGCGTTCCAGCGCTCGAAAACGCGTCCCACCCCGCTATTGCTGATGTCGGCGAACACCGCTGTGATGTGCGCGCTCGAGCGGGAGCGTTATGAGGACGCATCGAGCCTGATCGTCCGCACCGAGGCCAAGTTCGGGCAGCTTGAGGTGTTCGACCAGCTCGCCCTTGCGCTGCACTCGCACCTGCAAGAACATGATCTCGCCGCCGCGCGGCTCGCCACCATCGCCGGAAGGGGCGAGGACTCGGTGCTGGACGAGATCGATCCCGCCGTGATCTTCCAGCTCAACAACAGCCTGATCCGCGCACAACGCGATGACTTGCGCGAGAAGATGTGGTCGGCAATTCAGGCATCGCCGAAATTTGCTGGGCTCGATCCGGACCTGCGCGGCGGGTCGGCGATCAACCTGCTCGACATCAAGGCGGATTCTGCAAAGCTGAGCGAAGCGGATACAGCGCTGGTCGATCTGGTCACGAATACCAGCGCCTATGCGCGCATGCTTGCCGACCGCCGTTTTGCTTCCCTCTGGCCCTATATGGAGGAACGGGCAGGCGACGGTCTGGTTAGGCTGATCGAAGCCGATCTCAAGCTCAACCGCGAGCGTTATGATGCCGCGCCCGAGGATCCGGAGCGATTGTCCGATCTTGGCTATGCCCTGCTCCAAGCGGGACAGATCGGCCAGTTGCTCGACATGACCGCGCGGTTTCGCGCCAAGGATGCAGATTATGCCGCGCTGAGCGAGGACGGAGCCTGGATCGTCAACTATTTGGCAATTGGCCTGAAGGCGAGCGGACGACAGCAGGAAGGCATTGCGGTGATCGACCGGCTGGCCTCGCTCAAGCCCGAAACCCATCCCTGGGTTGTAAACTATGTCATCAACCATGCGATTGCACTGGCCGAGGACGAACAGCACGCAGCGGCGCTCAAGGCGCTCGACCGTGCCGCGCCCGTTGCAGAAAAGCATGGTTCGCCCTACGCACGCGCGCTGGTCGCGGGGCAGCGCGCCTGTTCGCACCACAAGCTGGGCCATGCCAGGCAGATGGAAGAGCAAATTGCGCTGATGCAAGGGCTGAGGGAAGACGCGCCCGGCCCGGCGGTCGTCTATGCCATGTGTGCGGGTCGCGAGGATCTGGCCATTGCCTGGGCGCGCGAGGCGCTGGCCAGCGACAATTCGCGCGCCACGATGATGAGCGAGTTGCAGCCCGCCTATATGGAAAGCATGCCGACCTCGGTCACCGACCAGGATCCCTATCTGCTGCTCGCCAGGAGCCCCGAACTGGCCGCCGAGTTCGACAAGCTGGCCCGCATCGTGCCGGAACGTTTCGCGCCGCTGGGCGGCCGGATACGCATCGTGCCGACCCAGGGGGCCAAGGCGAAATAGCCCGGTGCGATGAGCCGTCATCCTACCTACAGCATTGTCAGTAGACGCGGACGGATTGGTTGATAAGGTGCGCGCCATGCGTGTGCTCAAACGTCTGGCGCTCAGCCTCCTCGTCCTTGTTGCCGTAACGGCGATCGCCCTGGCCCTATGGGAACCGCTGGTTGCCGAATCGGGCAAGGCCCCGCCTCCCCGCACATATGATGTCGAGATCGTCCGCGACGATTTCGGCGTGCCGCACATCTTCGGCAAGACCGATGCCGATGTGGCCTATGGCGTGGCCTGGGCGCATAGCGAGGACGATTTCTCGACAATCCAGGAAGTCGCTGCGATGACCCGCGCGCGCACCGGGGCGCTGACCGGGCAGGATGGTGCCAAGGTCGATTTCGCCGCGCATCTGCTCGACATTCGAGGCACCGTCGATCGCAAGTACGATACGCTTCCCGCCGATATCCGCGCGCTGCTCGATGCCTATGCGGCGGGCCTCAACCATTATGCCGACAAGCATCCCGAAGAGGTAGCGCTGACCGGCCTGTTCCCGCTGGAAGGGCGGGACATTGCTGCCGGCTTCGTGCTGCGCTCGCCCTTTTTCTTCGGCCTCGATTCGGTGCTCGGCGCGCTGGTCGAGGGCAAGGACCTGCCGATCGAGGGCGGACCGAAGCTCTCCGGTAAAGAAGTCGCGCGCGTCACCCCGATCGGCCCCGAACCCGACATGAACGGATCGAACGCCTTTGCAGTGGCTCCGGCGCGTTCGACCGACAATGTCACGCGGCTGATTTCCAACTCGCACCAGCCCTGGCGCGGCGGGGTCGCCTGGTACGAGCTGGTGGTGCATTCGGAAGAAGGCTGGGATTTTGCGGGCGCGACCTTCCCCGGATCGCCCTATCCGTTCCTGGGCCACAACAAGACGCTCGGCTGGACCAACACGGTCAACCGGCCCGACCTGATCGATGTCTACAAGCTCGAACTCAACGACGACAGGACCCAGTACCGGCTCGACGGAAAGTGGCGCGACCTGGAATCGAAGCGCGTCTGGCTCAAGGTCAAGATGGGTCCGTTTACCCTGCCCGTGCCGCAGACCGTCTATCGTTCGGTCCATGGCCCGGTGATCCTGAACGATAAGGGCGCCTTCGCGATCCGCTATGCCGGGATCGACGAATTGAAGATGCTCGAACAATATTTCCGCATCAACAAGGCGCGCGATTTTGCCGAATGGCAGCAAGCAATGGCGATCCAGGGCGTGCCCGCGACCAATTTCATCTATGCCGATGCCAAGGGCAATATCGCGTTTGCCTATAATGCGCTGTTCCCGGCGCGCAAACCCGGCGCCAACTGGCGCGGCGTGCTGCCCGGCGACCGCAGTGACCTGATCTGGAAGACGCACCTGCCCTGGGACCGGGTGCCGCTGCTGGTCAATCCGGCCTCCGGTTACATCATGAACGCCAACAACACGCCGTTCGTCGCGGCAGGTCCGGGTGACGAGCTTGATCGCGCCAGCTTTTCGGCCCTGATGGGCATCGAAGACGATATGACCAACCGTGCCCGCCAGGCGATCAAGCTGTTCGAGGCGGCGGGGCAGATCGACGCGGCGATGCTGGCGCAGATCAAGTATGATGTCGGTTACGACAAGTCCGATTATGCCACCGGCTGGATCGACGCCCTGCTCGCGGTCGAGGCTGATGGCGACAAGCGCATTCCGCAAGCGCAGAAACTGCTGCGTGCCTGGGACTGGCAGATGGACGGCAAGGGCAAGGGCGATGCGCTCGCGCTGATGCTGATGCGTCCGGCGATGCGGCAGAGCTATCGCCGCCTGCCGCTGCCCGATGCGCGCGAGGAGCTGGTCGCGGCGATCGATCATCTGGAAAAGCATTTCAAGACGCTGAACCCGAAGCTCGGCACCGTGCTGCGGCTGCGCCAGGGCAAGGTCGACCTGCCGATGGATGGCGGATCGGACACGCTGCGCGCCGCGACGCTCTGGGACGTCGACGAGACGGACGGCCGATTTGCCGTGCGCCATGGCGACAGCTTCATCCAGTTCGTCGAATGGGATGCGGATGGCAATGTGAGCTCGCGCTCGATCCAGCCTTTCGGCGCTGCGACGACCCGGCCTGAAAGCCCGCATTATGCCGACCAGGCCAAGCTGTTCGTCGAACACCAGACGAAGCCCGTCTATTTCACGCGGGAACAGCTGATGCCGCATGCCAAGCGGCGCTATCGCCCGTGATTGCGCTTGAAACGGAGCCCGCAACGCTTATGGTTTCAAACAGCAACCAAGACGGCACCGGTACTGCTTCGCCCTACTGGTGACATCCAATAGAACAGACAAACTTGCTCCCAAGAGAGGTTCACTTTCCATGCTGAAACCCTTCCGCTCGCTGATCGCCGTTTCTTCGCTGGCCCTGGCCGTGGCGCTTTCCCCCGCCCAGGCGCAGCAGGCCGCCCCCGTCGCCGATCTCGTCAAGACGGTGAACATTCCCTATCAGCAGTTCACGCTTGCCAATGGCCTCACCGTAATCGTCCATGAAGACCGCAAGGCGCCGATCGTCGCGGTATCGATCTGGTATGATGTCGGCTCCAAGCACGAGCCCAAGGGCAAGACCGGCTATGCCCATCTGTTCGAGCACATCATGTTCAACGGATCGGAAAACGCGCCGGGCGACTATTTCGAATATCTGAAAAAGCTGGGCGCGACCGACTATAACGGCACCACCTGGTTCGATCGCACCAATTATTTCCAGACCGTGCCCAAGGCCGGGCTGGAAGGCGCGCTGTTCCTGGAAAGCGACCGCATGGGCCATCTGCTCAACGGCATCACCCAGGAAAAGCTGACCAATCAGATCGGCGTGGTGCAGAACGAGAAGCGCCAGGGCGACAACCAGCCCTATGGCCTGGTCGAATACAAGCAGATCGAGATGCTCACTCCGCCCGAGCATCCCTATGGCCATTCGACCATCGGTTCGATGGAGGACCTGCAGGCCGCTTCGCTCGACGACATGAAGAAGTGGTTCACCGACCATTATGGCCCCAACAATGCCATTCTGGTGCTGGCCGGCGACATCAATGTCGCCGAAGCCAAGCCGCTGGTGGAGAAATATTTCGGCGACATCGCCAAGGGTCCCGAAGTGGCCAGGCTGAACCCGCCGCTGCCGACGCTCGACAAGGAGAAGGTCGCGGAGATGAAGGACAAGGTGCCGACCGCGCGCCTCTATCGCTTCTGGACCGTGCCGGGCCTCAATGACCCTGATTATGCCGCGCTCGATGTGGCCGCGACCGTTCTGGGCGGCCTTGCCAGCTCGCGGCTCGACAATATCCTGGTGCGCGATGAGCAGACCGCCGTCGCCGTTACCGCATCGGCCCAGCCGTTCGTGCATGGCAGCATTTTCGAGACCTATGTCGATGTGAAGCCCGGCGCGGACGTCGCGGCGGTCTCGAAGCGGCTCGACGAAATCCTCGCCGATTTCATCGCCAAGGGCCCGACCGCCGATGAAGTGCAGCGCGTCGCCACGCGCGAGGCTGCCCAGCGGATCAACGGGCTGGAGCAGGTTGGCGGCTTTACCGGCAAGGCGGTGACGCTGGCCGAGGGCGCGCTCTATTCGGACGATCCGGCCTTTTACAAGAAGCAGCTCGACATGCTGGCCGGCATGACGCCCGCCAAGGTGACCGCTGCAATGCAGAAATGGCTGACGCGCCCCGTCGCCAAGCTGCACGTGCTGCCCGGCGAGCGCGACGCCTATCAGGAAGTCGCAGGCGGCAGCGGCAAGGCAACCGGCAATGGGCCGGCGATGCGCACGGGCGTTCTCAATGCACCCGCGTTCTATTCGAGCATGGCCGAAGACGCGATGGCTGCAGGCGCTGCGAGCAAGCAGCCGCTCGCTGCGGTCGACCGTTCGACCTTCCCCGAGGCTGGCGCGGTGCCCGATTTGGACTTCCCCGATGTCGAGGAAGCGACGCTGTCCAACGGCATCAAGGTGCGCTTCGCGAAGCGGACCGCCGTACCTGTGGTGCGCGTAGCGGTCAGCTTCGATGCGGGCTATGCCAGCGACCCCAAGGACGCACTGGGCACCAACAGCCTGATGATCGCGCTGCTGCAGGAAGGCACGCAGAAGCTCAACTCGGTGCAGCTTGCCGAGGCGCAGGAGCGGCTGGGCACCAATATCAACGCCTCGTCCGATCTTGACCGCACGATCGTTTCGATGAGCGCGATGAAGGCCAATCTGGGCGCGTCGCTCGATCTGCTCGCCGATGTCATCCGCACCCCCGCCTTCGATGCCAAGGAGCTCGAGCGCGTGCGCGTGCAGCAGCTCACCCGCATCCAGGCGGAGTTCACCCAGCCTCAGGGCATCGCGCTGCGCAACCTGCCGCCGCTGCTCTATGGCACTGCCCACCCCTATGGCGTGCCGCTGACCGGCACCGGTGATCCGGCGGTCGTCGCCAAGCTGACCCGCGACCAGCTCGCCGCCTATCACAGCCAGTGGATGCGGCCCGAGCGAGCGTCGATCTTCGTCGTGGGCGATACCAGCCTCAAGGACATCATGCCGATGCTGGAAGAGCGCTTCGGCAAATGGCCGTCGAACCGCATGGCGTTGATGCAGAAGGATTTCAGCGCGGCGATCCCCGAAGGCCAGGGCCGCATCATCCTGATCGACCGGCCCAATTCGCCGCAGTCGCTGATCCTCGCGGGTCAGGTGCTGAAGGCCAAGGGCACTGACAACCTGCTGGCGCTGGAAACCGCCAACGACATTCTGGGCGGCGATTTCCTCTCGCGCATCAACATGGACCTGCGCGAGACCAAGGGCTGGTCGTACGGCACCCGCACGCTGATCCAGCGGCCCAAGAACGACGTGCCGTTCCTGGCCTTTGCGCCTGTGCAGACCAACCAGACCGGCCCCTCGGTTCAGGCGATCATCGACCAGATGAACGATTTCATCGGCAGCAAGGGGGTAACGCCGGAAGAGCTGGACCGCACCGTCAAGGGCAGCAGCCTGGAGCTGGCGGGCACCTATGAGCGCTCCGCCGCCGTATTGTCGCAGATGCAGTCGGACGCGCTTTATGGCCGCCCGACCAACTATGCCGAAAGCCTGGCCGCGCAATATCGCAGCATGGATGCCGAGAAGCTCAACGGAGCGATGCGCAGCGCACTGAACCCCAAGGCGCTGACCTGGGTGATCGTGGGCGATGCCGCCAAGGTCGAAGAGCAGCTCAAGGCGTTGGGCATGCCCGTAGAAGTTCGCCGCGCGGCACCTGCCGCAGGAGACAAATAAGCCACCTACCCTTCAACCAACCACCAAGAGAGGACGAATACCATGTCAGTTGCTGGACAATATGATTGCGTGACCAAATCGCCAATGGGCGACCAGAAGTCGGTGCTGACCGTCAATGTCGACGGCGACAGCTGGACCGGATCGAATGCCGGCCAGATGGGCTCGCTCGACATCACCGACGGCAAGGTCGACGGCAACACGCTGACCTGGACGATGGATATGAAGGTGCCGATGCCGATGAAGCTCGAAGGCACCGCCACCGTCGACGGAGACACCATCACCGGCCAGATCAAGGCAGGTGCGTTCGGCACCATGGCGATGAGCGGCACCCGCAAGGCGTAAGCTTTCGCCGTAATTTCGACAGACCCTCCCCGTGCTCGTGATGGGGAGGGTTTTTTATGGACGATGCGCGGCCACTGGGTCGTTCGGATCGGGCGTTTCGCTGGACGACACATGGTTGAGCGCAATCACCCAGCGACCGCCGACTTTCCGCATCAGCCGCGTGTTGATGCCATATTGTGGGTTTTCGGCGCGATCGAGATGATAGCGGCTGATCAGCTGTGCCGCATCGGGGGCGAGCAATTCCACCTTGATGTCGTAGAAATGCAGGGTCCCCCGCCGCTCGGGCGCCCCGCCATAATCGCGGACATAATGGTCTAACGTCCCCTGCCAGTCGCGCTGGAACTGCCCGCGCGAGACGAACACCACGCCGGGGTTGAGGAAGCCGCGCATATAGCCCTGGAAATCGCTGCGATTCCACGCCGCTTCCATGTCGGCGATGACAGCGCGGATCTCTGCCTCGGGTGCGGGCGTTTCCGCATGCACGGGCGCTGCGGCGATGAATGCAAGGGCAGCCAAAGCCGTTCTCCGGCGAAAGCCGGAGCCCAGAGCGACCTTGTGCGCAACGCCCCTGGATTCCGGCTTTCGCCGGAAAACGGCCCCTGCGATTGATATGTTGCCGCACCCTCCCCCGTCATTCCCGCGAACGCGGGAATCCCGCTTCTGCGCGACGGGTTGAAAAGATAGCGGGACCCCCGCCTTCGCGGGGGTGACGGATGCGTTGCGGCGGGGGAAGCTCACTTCCCCGCCTTGGCGAGCTTCGCCTTTTCGGCCGCGATGAACTCTTCCATCTTCTGCTCCATCACCGGCAGCGGCACCGAGCCCAGCATCAGGAAGGTATCGTGGAAGGGCCGCTGGTCGAACGCCGCGCCAAGTTCGGCTTCCGCCTTCGCGCGCATCTTGCGCAGGCTCAGTTCGCCCAGCTTGTACGCCAGCGCCTGGGCGGGCCAGGAGATATAGCGATCCACCTCGGTCTCGACATCGCGCGGAGCAAGCGCGGTATGGCTGGCGAGATAGTCGATCGCCTGTTGACGGGTCCAGCCCTTGGTGTGCACCCCGGTATCGATCACCAGTCGCGCCGCGCGCCACATCTCGAAGGTCTGGCGGCCGAACTCCTCGTAAGGCGTCTCGTAGATGCCGATCTTCGATCCCAGCCATTCGGTGTACAGCCCCCAGCCCTCGCCATAGCCGGAGAAATAGGTCTGGCGGCGGAAGTCGGGCCGGTCGGGCGCTTCCAGCGCGACCGCTGCCTGGAAGCTGTGGCCGGGATTGCACTCGTGCAGCGCCAGCGCGGGAATGTTGTAGAGCGGTCGCTGCGGCAGGTCATAGGTGTTGAACAGGCAGCTATCGAGCCCGCCGCGCCCCGAGGTGTAGATCGGTGCGATAACATCGGGCACCGGCAACACGGTGAAGCGATAGCGCGGCAGGAAGTTGAACGTGTCCTTGAGCTTGCCGTCCATCTTCTTGACCGTATAGGCCGCAGCGCCCAGCAGCTCGCGCGGGGTCTTGGCGTAGAATTGCGGGTCGGTGCGCAGGAACTGGAGGAATTCGGGGAACGTGCCCTTGAACCCGGTCTCGCGCATCGTCTTCTGCATGTCGGCATCGATCCGCGCGACCTCTTTAAGGCCGATCTCGTGAATCTCCTCGGGCGTCAGGTCGAGCGTGGTGAAGACCTTGATCATGTCCTGATAGAAGGCCTTGCCATCGGGGAGCGCATAGGCGGCGATCGTCGTGCGCGCCTTGGGCATGTACTCGGTCCGCATGAAGCTGAGCAGCTTCGTGTACGCAGGCACGACCGATGTCTCGATCGCCTTCAAGGCCTCGGCGCGCATCGCCGCCTGTTCTGCCGGCGGAATGCTCTGCGGCATCACGCGGAAGGCGTCGTAGAACGGGTTGGCCTCGCCCGGCACGGTATAGGCCTCGATCGTAGTGTCGCGCCCCTCGATGCCGACGCGCGGCACGGTGTAACCGCGCTTGAGCCCTGCGCGCATGTTGACGATATTCTCGTCGAAATAGCGCGGAATATCGCGCATCCGCCCCAGATAGCGCTTGTAGCCCGTCGCGTTGCCAAAGCCCTGGCGCGGGTTCAGCCCGCCCCAGAAAAAGGTGTCGCTGTTGAACGGTGCTTCATAGGTCTTGTATTCCAGCCACTTGGCATTTTCCCAGACCGACTGGCGGAACACCGCGGCATTGACCTGCTCCTCGGGCGAAAGCTGGTCCATCGGGATGGCATCGAGCTGTTTGAGCACATCCTGCCAATAGGCCAGCCTGCGCGCCTGCGCTGCGGCAGTCTCGTCCGAGAAGCGATCGCCCTGCACCCAGCGATTGCCCTCCTTGACCTGGGCATTTTCCTTCTGCCGCCATTCCCATTCGGCATCATAGAGCGCGCGCAGCTTCGCATCAATCGGGCCAGGCGCGGGCTTGGCCGCGGTGGGCGCGGGTGAAGGCGCTGCATCCTGCGCCATGGCGGGAACGCTCGCCACGCCGAGCAGCAGCGTTGCGAGGATGACGGATGCGCGCATGGTAAAGGCCCCTCTGAAATGCCGTAAGCTGTTGTCCGGCATTAGAATGAGGGGCGGCGGGCAGGTCAAGCGATCAGTATACGAAATGCGGCAGGTGCTTGATGTGCCTGCTCTTATCGTCACCCCCGCGAAGGCGGGGGTCCCGCTTGTCCGCGACGGCTGAAGAGAAAGCGGGATTCCCGCGTTCGCGGGAATGACGGGATCAGGTGCCCTTCTTCTTGATCAACGCCGACCTGAGGCACCGGCACACCACCTCGTCGCGCTGGTTGATCAGCTCGTGCGTGAAGGTGACGATCCCGGCATTGGGCCGCGATTTCGACTCCTTGAGCTCCACCACCTCGCTGGTCGCGCGCATGGTATCGCCGATGAACACGGGCTTGGGCATGACGAGCTTGTCATAGCCCAGATTCGCCACCAAAGTGCCCAAGGTCGTATCGCCCACCGACATCCCGACCATCAGCGAGAAAGTGAAGGTGCCGTTGACGAGGATCTGCCCGAACTCACTCGCCTTGGCCGCCTCGACATCAAGATGCAGCGGCTGCGGATTGTGCGTCATCGTGCTGAACAGCAGATTGTCGGTCTCGGTCACCGTCCGGCGGATCTCATGCTCGATCCGGTCACCGATGTTCCACTCGTCGAAATATCGTCCTGCCATTGCACCCTCGTCCTTCTGATGTCCCCCCTCTCCCCCACGAGGGAGAGGGTTGCGAAGACTTGGCAGCTTGCTGCCTAGTCGAAGCTGGGAGAGGGGGCAGCAACGCCAGCGTGGTGCGCACACCGCATCACCCTCATCCAACTGCGCCTAGCCTCGCTGCGCTCCGCAAGGCTCCGTATCCTTCTCCCTGGACAGGGAGAAGGACCGCATCACTCCGCCGCCTCAATCCGCACCAGCAGCGCCTCGACCTGCACCTGCGCGCCCTCGCTGGCGTTCAACTCCGCCACCACGCCATCGAACGGCGCGACGAGCGAATGCTCCATCTTCATCGCTTCCAGCGTCAGCAATTTCTGCCCCTTGGTGACCGACTGCCCCGCAGTCACATCCACCGCAATCACCTTGCCCGGCATGGGGGAGAGGATGGAGCCACTTCCTGCACTATGCGAACCACCACCATCAGCGCGCGGAAGAGATATTTCGAGCAGGTGCCCCGAAATAGAAATGAATTTGGCATCATGCGCAATGCTATCTCGAAAACCGTGCTCGAAATACTGACCCTTCGGTGTTGGACTGTACTGAAATGTCTTTAATTCACCATTCACAGCAAGCTGAAATTCACGCTGGGGCGTTCCATTCAGACGAAACCCCAACAGGGGTTCGGCTTTCTGGTCAAAGTCGGTGCTGTCACGAACGAACCAATTGAGCGCATCGCTCAATGCGCGGTCACTCAGTTCTGGCGACTGGGTCAACGAATCCTGCTTGCGCTCGATGAGCCCGGTATCAATCTCGGCAAGGCGAAATTGCGGATCACGCAACAGGCTCGCGAGGAAACCTAAATTTGTCCTGACAGGCCAAACCGCGGAGGACTCAAGCTCGCCTACGAGCAGATCGATCGCTTCTTGTCGCGATTCCCCATGCGATACCACTTTGGCGATCATCGGATCATAGAATGGCGAGATGTCTGAGCCCTCTTCGACGCCTGTATCGATGCGGGCGTCGCCACAGAAATCCAATAGTTCGAGACGCCCTATACTCGGCAAAAACCCCTTCGCCGGGTCCTCCGCATACAGCCGCGCTTCCATCGCCCAGCCGTTGATGCTGAGCTCTTCCTGCTTGAGCGGGATAGGCTCGCCGCTGGCCACGCGCAGCTGCCATTCGACCAGATCGACCCCGGTAATCTCCTCGGTCACCGGATGTTCGACCTGCAGCCGCGTGTTCATTTCCATGAACCAGATGCGGTCGGCGCGCAGGCCTTCCGACCCATCGGCGATGAACTCGATCGTGCCAGCGCCCTGATAATCCACCGCCTTGGCCGCGCGCACCGCCGCGCCGCACACCGCCGCGCGCGTCACCTCGTCCATGCCGGGCGCAGGCGCTTCCTCGATCACCTTCTGGTGGCGGCGTTGCAGCGAGCAATCGCGCTCGAACAGATGCACGACATTGCCATGGGCATCGCCGAACACCTGCACCTCGATATGGCGCGGGCTTTCGATCCATTTTTCGAGCAGCACGACATCATTGCTGAAGCTCGCCGCCGCCTCACGCTTGCACGAAACCAGCGCGTCGGCAAAACCGGCGGGGTCGTCGACCTTGCGCATCCCCTTGCCGCCGCCGCCCGCGACCGCCTTGATCAGCACCGGATAGCCGATGCGCTCTGCCTCTGCCGCGAGCCGCTCGGGGCTCTGGTCCTCGCCCAGATAGCCGGGCGTGGTGGGGACGCCCGCTGCGTCCATCAGCTTCTTTGCGGCGTCCTTGAGGCCCATGGCGCGGATCGAATCCGGCTTGGGGCCGACCCAGATCAGCCCGGCATCGATCACGGCCTGCGCGAATTCGGCGTTTTCCGAGAGGAAACCATAGCCCGGATGGATCGCCTCCGCGCCGGTCTGCTTCGCGGCGGCAATGATCTTCTCACCCACCAGATAGGATTCGCGCGCCGGCGACGGCCCGATATGCACGGCTTCATCGGCCTGACGCACATGCAGCGCTTTCGCGTCGGCGTCCGAATACACCGCGACGGTGCGGATGCCCAAGGCGCGCGCGGTGCGGATGATCCGGCAGGCGATCTCGCCACGATTGGCGATGAGGAGGGATTTCAGCATGGGAGATAACCTCTTCCGTCACCCTGAACTTGTTTCAGGGTCCATGGTGCGGCATTGCTGGGAGCGTGATGGACCGGGAACCTTGCGTCTACATCCTGGCGAGCGACGCCTATGGGACGTTGTACATCGGCGTCACTTCGAACTTGGTCGGACGGCTGCATCAGCACCGCACCGAAGAAATCAAGAGCTTTACGTCGCGCTATCATGTCCACCGGCTTGTCCGTTTCGAACTGTTCGACACCATGGAGGGGGCAATCGAACGCGAAAAGCAAATCAAGCGTTGGCACCGGCAATGGAAGATCAACCTGATCGAGAGCGACAACCCAAATTGGGCGGACCTGGCGGTGGGTCTGGGTTTTGATCCTCTCCCGCCGCGCGGCAGGAAGAATGGACCCTGAAACAAGTTCAGGGTGACGGGTAAGTGCGCGCTCTCCCTCCCCGAGACAAGCTCGGGGAGGATTTGGGTGACGGGAGTGGTGCGTGGCCTCCCCCCTCACATCCGGAACACCCCGAACCGGGGGGCCTCCTCAACCGGCGCGTTGAGGCACGCCGCGAACGCCAGGCCCAGCACGTCGCGCGTCTGCGCGGGATCGATGATGCCGTCGTCCCACAGCCGCGAGGTCGCGTAATAGGGATTGCCCTCGTCCTCGTATTTCTGGCGGATCGGGGCCTTGAACGCCTCGGCTTCGCGCTCGTCCCACTTGTCCGCGTCGCGGTGGACGGTCGCCAGCACGCTCGCCGCCTGTTCGCCGCCCATCACGCTGATGCGCGCATTGGGCCAGGTGAACAGGAAGCGGGGCGAATAGGCGCGGCCGCACATGCCGTAATTGCCCGCGCCGAAGCTGCCGCCGATCAGCACGGTCACCTTGGGCACGCTCGCCGTGGCGACCGCCGTCACCAGCTTGGCGCCATGCTTGGCAATGCCTTCCGCCTCGTACTTGCCGCCAACCATGAAGCCGCTGATATTCTGCAAGAACAACAGCGGAATGCGCCGCTGGCAGGCGAGCTCGATGAAATGCGCGCCCTTGACCGCGCTCTCGCTGAACAGCACGCCATTGTTGGCCAGAATCGCCACCGGCATGCCCCAGATATGCGCGAAGCCACACACCAAGGAGCTGCCATAGAGCGCCTTGAACTCGTGGAACTCGCTGCCATCGACCAGCCGCGCGATCACCTCGTGCACGTCGTACGGCGCGCGGACGTCCGAGGGGATGATGCCGTAGAGCTCTTCCGCGTCGAATTTCGGCGCGCGCGGAACACGCACGTCGATATTCGGCTTGGGGATCGGCCCGAGGTGCGAGACGATGTCGCGCACGATGGTGAGCGCGTGCTCGTCATTCTCCGCGACATGATCGACCACGCCCGATTTGCGCCCGTGCAGGTCGCCGCCGCCCAGGTCCTCGGCGCTGATTTCCTCGCCCGTCGCGGCCTTGACCAGCGGGGGGCCTGCGAGGAAGATCGTGCCCTGGTTGCGCACGATCACCGTCTCGTCCGACATGGCGGGAACGTACGCGCCGCCTGCGGTGCAGCTGCCCATCACGCAGGCGATCTGCGGAATGCCCTTCGCGGACATGTTCGCCTGGTTGAAGAAAATGCGGCCGAAATGCTCGCGATCGGGGAAGACCTCCGCCTGATGCGGCAGGTTCGCGCCGCCGCTATCGACCAGATAGATGCACGGCAGCCGGTTCGCCTCGGCGATTTCCTGCGCGCGAAGATGCTTCTTCACCGTCATCGGATAATAGGTGCCGCCCTTCACCGTGGCATCGTTGCACACGATCATGCACTGGCGGCCCGAGACGCGGCCAATCCCGGCGATCATGCCCCCGCCGGGGATTTCGCCGTCATATTGATCACAGGCCGCAAGCTGGCCGATCTCGAGAAACGGCGAGCCGGGATCGAGCAACCGCTCGACGCGATCGCGCGGCAGCAGCTTTCCGCGCGCGGTGTGCCGCTCGCGCGACTTGGCATTGCCGCCCAATGCGGCCTCGGCGACCTTCGCCCACAGCTCGTCACGCAGCGCGCTGTTGTGTGCGAAAGCGGCGCGGTAGGCGTCTGAATTCGTGTCGACCTTGGTATCGAGAACGGGAGCGGTCATTGCATAACTCCGTCATGCTGAACTTGTTTCAGCATCCATCGTGCCCGATGAGCCGAAGCCGCGTAGGGAGAAATGGACCCTGAAACAAGTTCAGGGTGACGGCTAAAGCATGAAGCCGACCAAATTCGCATCACCGCGCTCCAATCAATTCACGCGCGATCAGGAAGCGGCGGATTTCGTTCGTCCCGGCACCAATGTCATACAGCTTGGCATCGCGCAGGAAGCGCTCGACCGGCCAGTCGGTCGTGTACCCCGCCCCGCCCAGCGCCTGGATTGCCTCGAGCGAGCATTTCACCGCATTCTCGCTCGCCAGCAAAATCGCCCCCGCCGCATCGAAGCGCGTCGTCTTGCCGGCATCACAGGCGCGCGCCACCGCATAGACATAGGCGCGCGCGCTGTTGAGCGCGACATACATGTCAGCGACCTTCGCCTGCACCATCTGGAACGCGCCGATCGGTTGGCCGAACTGCTTGCGCTCGCGCACATAGGGCAGCACCACGTCGAGACACGCCTGCATGATGCCCAGCGGCCCTGCGGCGAGCACCGCGCGCTCGTAATCCAGCCCGCTCATCAGCACGCCGACCCCGCCGTTCAAGGGACCCATCACGTTTTCATCCGGCACGAAACAGTCGTTGAACACCAGCTCTGCCGTGGGGCTCCCGCGCATCCCCATCTTCTGGATTTTCTGGCCGATGCTGAAACCGGGCATTCCCTTTTCGATGATGAACGCGGTGATCCCGCCCGATCCCTCACCCGTCTTGGCATAGACGATCAGCGTCTCGGCGTAGGCCGAGTTGGTGATCCAGAACTTGGTGCCGTTGAGCCGGTAACCGCCCGATACAGCATCGGCCTTGAGCTTCATCGACACGACGTCTGAGCCTGCGCCGACTTCGGACATGGCCAGCGATCCGACATGCTCGCCCGAGATCAGGCCGGGCAAATATTTCGCCTTCTGCTCAGCATTGCCCCAGCGGCGCAGCTGGTTGACGCACAGGTTGGAATGCGCGCCATAGCTGAGGCCGAGCGACGCGCTCGCGCGGCTCACCTCCTCCATCGCGATGACATGCTCGAGATAGCCAAGGCCGAGCCCGCCATCCTCTTCGCTCACCGTGATGCCGTGCAGCCCGAGCTCGCCCATTTGTGGCCACAGATCGACCGGGAACCAGTCCTCGGCATCGATTCTGGCGGCGATCGGCGCGATCCTGTCGCTGGCAAAGCGCCGCGTGGTGTCGCGGATCATCTCGGCAGCTTCGCCCAGGGCGAAGTCGAAATCGGGCATCATGGACATTATGGCATCCTCTCCTGGATCTCTGATCGCACCGGTTCTAGCTTCCTAAGTCAACCAATGAAAATTGATATTGAAAGGGGTTTATCCTAGACGCTGTCTATGATCGAACGCTATCTGCTGCGCTATTTCCTCGCCGTGGTCGAACATGGCAATTTCACCCGGGCGGCGGAAAGCTGCAACGTCACCCAGCCGACGCTCTCGGTCGGCATCGCGCGGCTGGAGGAAAGCGTCGGCGCACGGCTGTTCCACCGCTCCAACCGGCGAGTGGACTTGACGCCGACGGGAGCGCAATTCGCCGAGCACGCGCGGCGGATCGAGGCGCAGTTCAACCTGGCCGAGGCCGCAATGAAGCACCACCGGCCCGAGGCGATAATGCGGCTGGGCGTGCTCTCCACGCTCCCCACCGCGATCGTCGCCGCGATGGCCGCCGCGCTCGCCGAGCTCGACGGCATCCGCACCGAGTTCGTCGAGGGACGGGCGAGCGAGCTGACCGACCGACTGGAGGCGGCCCGGATCGACCTGGCGATCACGATGGAGCCACAGGGCCGCCTGCGCGCCGATTTCGAGCCGGTGGTGACCGAAGGCTACAGCCTCGCGCTCCCCGCCAGCCACCCGCTGGCGCAGCGCACCGCCATCGCCGCACCCGAGCTGGCGCGCGACGTGATGCTGGTGCGCCGCCATTGCGAACTGCTTGGCCAGACCAGCCAGCATTTCACCGCACGCGGCGTCCGCCCCTTCTTCGCCGCTCGCTCGCGCAGCGACGACCGCATCCTGGCGCTGGTCGCAGCCGGCGTCGGCGTGACGGTAATGCCGGATTGTTTTGCAGCGCCAGGGGTCGCGCGGGTGCGGATGGAGGATTTCGCGCATGTGCGCACGCTGGGATTGCTGGTGCGCGAGAGCGACTCAGTGCCTGACGCGGTTGTTGAACGCGTGCGCGGGGTGCTGAGAGAGAAGATCGGAGGGGATTGGGCAGACCGGTGAACGCGGGTGCGCTTTCCGATCAATCGTCGCGAACCACGCCATAGCCCTGTGCCATCAAATTGGCGATCGTCACTATCGCCATAAGGTCCACTTGCACCGCCGGGTGAAGCTCGTCGCGCGCATAGCCGCGTGCGAGATAGGACTGGCCGCAGATGCGGATCGAAACCCCTGCCGCTGCCAGTTCCTCCAGGAGGGCAAGACTGGGGTTGGGCTTGCCGAACCGCTTCATATGCGCGGCATCGGTCAACAGGTTCGCATCCGGTGCGCCATGTACGACTATCGCGACCGCTCCTGCTTCCGGCTTGACGCCATTGGCCGCCATTGCGTTCAACAGGCTGCCTGCGCGGCGCAATGTCTGGTGCGGCTGATCCTTGTCGCGGTTGGGCTCCGACACGTCGAAGAGGACGCGGTACTGGAGCGACCGGTCAGGCTTTTCCATAGCCGCCGGGATGTCCTGAGGTACTCCGGCCGATGGCACGGCCTTGGGATAGGCCTGCCCCCAGGCAGGAGCGGCGACGAGAAGGGCAAGTGCCCCAACTGCAATGCGCATGGCAGTTCCTTTTACAAAAACGATGACCGCAGATTGGGGAATTCCGAGAACGCTACACCAAATCTCACCCCCTCCAAACCGCGGCGACACTGGTGCGCGTCGTCAGCTGATAGCGCAGGTTGTGCACGGACTGCAGATCCAGATGCCATTCGTCGGGATCGGTCGCGCCTGCGAGCAGGCTCAACTGCGTGTTCACGAACGGCAAGGTCGGTGTCGGCGCCGATTCAGGTATCGCTGTTGTCGACCACCGGCGCTTCGGGGCCGTTCTTCTTGATCGATTCGATCGCGTTCCTGGCCGATGCCTTGCTGGCATAGCCTTCGGTCGAGAACATCGTTTCCGAATTGTACTTGAACCGAACCCGGAATTCGCCGGCCTTGTCCTTGTAGATTTCAAAGCTGTGCGCCATCGACTCGACTCCCCTGTGTTTATGCGTCGAGGATATAAAATCGGCAGCGATGCTGCCAGCGTCGTCAGCCCAGCCGCGCGGGATTATACAATTGCGCGTCCACCTGGCTCAGCATGGCATCGGGGGTCAGGCCGAGCAGCACGCTTGCGGCCAGACGCGCGGCGGCAGGCGCGGTCTGGATTCCGAAACCGCCCTGGCCTGCGAACCAGAAGAACGCCGGTTGATCAGTAGCATAGCCGATCAACGGCAGCCGGTCGGGCGCGAAGCTGCGCTGGCCTGCCCAGCGATGCTCGACCGCCTCGATGGTCCAGTCGACGACCTGCGAGAATCGGTCGATCGCGATCGCCATGTCCATCTCGTCCGGCGCGGTGTCGCCGGGGTCCTCGGGCGTCTCGTCATGCGGGCTGAGCCACAGTTTTCCGGCCTCGGGCTTGAAATAATAGTCACCCTTTATGCCCAGGGTCAGCGGCAGACGCGCGACGGGAGCCGGGCTGGTGCGCAACTGCACAACCGTGCGGCGATAGGGCTGCACGCCGAGCGGTCGAACCCCGCACCGCTCGGCCACCGGATCGGCCCAGGCGCCGGCGGCATCGACCAGCCGTGTCGCGGTTACCTGTTGCCCGCCCAGCTGCAGCGTCCATCGTCCGTCACGATGGTCCGCCCGCTCCAGCGGAGCCTTGAGCGCGATCTGCGCGCCTGCGCGCCTTGCGACGGAAAGAAATGCATGATGCAGGCCGCCGACATCGATGTCCTGGCAATCGGGCTCGTATACCGCTTGCGTGATATCCGGCGCCAGCCCCGGCAACAGTGCGGCGATCCGATCCCGCCCCCAGCGCTCCATGCGCACGCCGGTGCCCGCAAACTCCGCCTCGAACGCATCGAGCAGTGGTTCCTCACCTGTCCGCGCTAATGTGAGCGCGCCGCGCGGGGCGAGGAAGCTGCGCTCGCCATAGCCGCCCGGCGGCGAATGCAGCCAGGGGCCGGACGCGGTCGTCAGCGGCTGGACCTTCGGCCCGCCATAGCTTTCTGCCCAGAAGGCGGCCGAACGCCCGGTCGAATGATAGCCGGGCCGTTCCTCGGCCTCTGCAACGAGAACGCGCGCGTGCGGCGCGACTTCGGCAGCAAGGCTGGCCCCGGCAATCCCTGCGCCGATAATGACAACGTCGTACTCGGCCATCAGGCGGCGGCCCCGGCCTTTTCGGTCTGCGCCGCCGGAGCCTTGCGCGCGAGAAAATCGTCGATGGCAGCGAGAATCCGGTCGCGGATCGGATCAACCTCGCGCAACACCTCGTGCCGCGCCTCGCGCCCGAAGCTGAGCAGCTCCGCACCCGGAATGCGCCCGGCGGCGGCGACCACCGCCTTGTTGTCGACCAGCTGGTCGGCGCTGGTGCCGATCAGCAGCACCGGCACGGTGAGCTTCTCCCACTGGCCGGGCGCGTTCATGCGAATGATCGATTCATAGGCGCGCTCGACCCAGTGCCAGCTCGCCGGACCCATGACCAGCTCGGGCCGCCTTGCCCACCACCACAGCTCGTCCTGATAGCGGTCATTGTCATGCGTCAGCAGCGTCTGGCGGATGGCGAGCGGCGAGGCAGGCTTTTCGCTCACCTTCCAGGCAGGGCGCTCGGGCCTGCCGAAGCTACGCATCAGCTTGGTGACCATATGGCCGACGGACAAGGGCAGACCGAGGCCCTTCAATCCCAGCATCGGCGCGCTCAGCACCATCGCATCGGGGGTGATGCGCTTTTCCTGAATGGCGCGGGCGATCAGATGCCCGCCCATCGAATGACCGACTACGACATAGGGCCCGGGACGCGAAACCACCCAGTCCGCCCAGAAGCTGGCAATGTCGTCGATCCACTGGCTGAAATCGTTGATATGGCCAACATATTGATGCTCGCTCATCCGGCCGCTGCCGCCCTGCCCGCGCCAGTCGGCCGACGTGACGTTCCAGCCGGCCGCCTGCCAGTGCGCCAGCGTCTCCAGATATTTTTCGTAAATGTCGCCGCGGCCGGGCATGAACAGGATCGAACCCCGGGCCGGACCATCGGCCATCCAGTCGATGCGGCGCAACGGCCAGCCATCGGCAGCATTCCAGCGGCTTTCGACCGCGCCTGGCGGAATTGCGCGCCGGTCAATGGTTACTTTTTGGTAAGTCATGCCCGCTATACGCCAGACCCCATGGAAAACGGTCCCCTCGTCTACGGTCTGCTGGCTGCCTTGGCAATCGCGCTGTTGCACGCGGCCTATACCGACATCAAGCGACGAGAGATCGAGGACTGGCTGAACGCAGCCATCGCGCTTGCCGCGCCGGTCTTCTGGTGGGCCTGCGGACTCTCCTTCTGGCCGGACATGGCCATGCAGCTGGCGGTCGGCGCAGCCGTGTTCCTGTTCTTTGCGCTGATGTTCGCGATCGGCGCGATGGGCGGTGGTGACGTGAAGCTGCTGGGGGCGATCGCCCTGTGGTTTCCATGGACCGAAATGGCGCGGATCACGATCATCATGTCGCTGATCGGGGCAGCGCTTACCCTGATCGTTCTGGCCGAGCACAAATGGAAGAAAAAGCCCGGCCAGCCCGAGGTTCCCTATGGGGTCGCGATCGCCATGGCGACGCTTTGGCCCGTTGGCGAACGGTTTTTTAACCAGTTTGCGTGAAATTAAGAGCATTCTGAAGGACTTTGGGGGCTGTCGACGCCATGGATAAACGGAAAGTCATCCTGCTTGTAGGAGCGCTCGTAATCGCGCTCTGCACAGCCTTTCTTGCCAGAAGCCTTTTCACCGGATCGGCTGCACCCGAGGTGACGGCAGCGCCCCAAATGACGGCGCCTGCGGGGCCGCGCGTGCTGGTGGCGAACCGGTCGCTGCCGGTCGGCACGATCATCACGCCCGATAGCGTCGCCTTCCAGCCCTGGCCCAGCGAGCTGGTCGACAACGCCTATTTCCTCGAAGCCGATGCCAAGATCGATTCGCTGCTGGGCACGGTGGTGCGCAATCCCATCACCGCTGGCCAGCCCGTGACCCAGGGATCGCTGGTCAAGCCTGGAGATCGAGGTTTCCTTGCTGCAGCGCTCGGCCCCGGCATGCGCGCCGTGACCGTGCCCGTCTCTGCCCGCACCGGCGTGGCAGGCTTCGTGTTCCCCGGCGACCGCGTTGACCTGGTGCTGACCCAGAAGGTCGGCGGCGATGATGGCCCGGCGCTCAGTGCTTCCGAGACGATCATCCGCAACCTGCGCGTCCTGGCGACAGACCAGCGCGTGAACGCGGAGAATGCGGAGGGCAAGACCGAGGTCATCGCCTTCTCGACCGTCACGGTCGAAGCGACGCCCAAGCTGGCCGAGAAGATCGCAGTGGCGCAGACCATCGGGACGCTCAGCCTGTCGCTGCGCTCGATCGCGGACAATGAGGCCGAGCTCGAACGTTCCATGGCCGCTGGCGACATCAAGCTGCCTGCTGGAGCCGATCGCCGGACCGAAGACAAGTTGCTCAAGGCCCTGGCCACCCGCCCGGTCGATACCGATGTCACCTTCGTCACCGGCGGAGACGTGTCGCGCTTCCAGCGCCGTTCGGTCCCGGCAATCGGCGGCAGCCGCCGGCAGAACGATTATTCCGGCCCCATCGCCCCCGGCGGTGCACCGCAACAGGTCATCGCACCGGCTGCTGCGGCTCCGATCGGCCCGGTCGTGCGCGTCGCCCGTGGAAATACAGTGACCGAAGTTCCGGTCGGAGGGAAATGACCATGCGTTCTTCCAAGATGATCAAGGGCGCCCTGCTCGGCTGCGCCATTGCGGCGACCACCGCGCTGACGGGGCTGGTCCCAGCTCTGGATGGCGTCGCCAAGGCGCAATCCGCCGTGCAGCGGCCGACCGAAACGCTGGTCCTCTCGATTGGCCGGGGCCAGCTGATCCAGTTGCCCGGCACGATGACCGACCTGTTCGTGGCCGATACCAGCGTCGCCGATGTGCAGGTCAAATCATCGAAACAGCTTTACGTGTTCGGCAAGGCCGGTGGCGAGACCACGCTCTACGCCAGCAATTCAGCGGGACAGGTGGTCTACTCGGCCACGGTCCGGGTGGGGTCGAACATCGATTCGATCGATCAGATGCTGTTGCTTGCCATGCCCGATGCCAAGGTCCGCGTGAGCACCCTCAATGGCGTTGTCCTGCTGACGGGCACCGTCGGCGCGCCCGAGGACAGCGCGGAAGCAGCGCGGCTGGTCCAGGCCTTTGTCGGTGACAATGTGAAGGTTATCAGCCGTCTGGCCACGGCAACGCCGATGCAGGTGAACCTGCAGGTCCGCATCGCCGAGGTCAGCCGCTCGCTGGTCAAGGAAATCGGCGCCAATCTACTGACCCGCGACCTGACGGGCGGCTTCCAGTTCGGCATCGGCCGTGCATCGCGCAATTTTGCGACGATCCAGGACACCCTGAACGTGAGCACGCTTCCGCGGCTCGACGCATCGGCGCAGTTCGGGCTGCCGGCAGGATCGCTGACCTTGCCGTTCAACCCCGTGACCGGCCAGTTCGTCGCCGGCGGAACTACCACCACCTTCAACAACGGCATTGACGGCAAGACCGCCATCCAGGCCGCGGGCCGGCTGTTCGGCCTCGACATCGCCAGCGCCTTCGATCTGGCTGAGCAGGTTGGCCTAGTGACCACGCTGTCGCAGCCCAATCTGACCGCGCTTTCGGGCGAAACCGCAGACTTCCTGGCAGGCGGCGAGTTCCCCATCCCGATCAACCAGGGCCTGGGAGCGACCAGTATCGAATACAAGCGCTTCGGTGTCAGCCTGGCCTACACGCCCACGGTGCTGGCCAATGGCCGCATCTCGATGCGCGTTCGCCCCGAAGTATCGGAACTTTCGTCGGCAGGCTCTGTGACGCTGGGCGGCTTCCAGGTCCCGGCGCTTACCACCCGCCGCGCCGAAACCACGGTGGAACTGGGGTCGGGCGAGAGTTTCATGATCGCAGGACTGCTCAGCAACAACTCGCAGGATCTGGTCGACAAGGCGCCGGGGCTTGGCGACATGCCTGTGCTTGGCAACCTGTTCAAGTCGTCCAATTTCCGCAAGGGCGAGACCGAACTGGTCATCGTGGTGACGCCCTATCTGGTGAACCCGGTCAACGCCAATGACATCAAGCTGCCCACCGATGCGTTCCGCACGCCGGACGAGCTGCAGCGGCTGATCAACAATCAGCAGTCTGACGGCATCACCGGAGGTGACCGGCCCAAGCCGAGTGTTGCCCCTGCCGAAAGTGGCAGCGGCGGACCGGAATTCGGCGCCCTTCCTGCCGAGCCGCGTGCGATGCCCTCTTCGGGCGCCAAACCGCAGCGTGATGCGCGAAAGGCCAGGGCCAGACAGGGTGACAAGCCCGCCGACATCGCCGCAGCACCCGGCTTTTCGTTCGACTGACGCCAGCGACCCGCTCTGAGGAGAATTTCAATGCGCGCTTATCATGCAGCCATCGCAGCAGCGGCCGTCCTGACCTTGTCGGGGTGCGGCAACATGGCCAGCAATCGCAGCCTGGAAAGCGTACACCAGCCCGTGGTGTCGCGAAGCAACTACACGCTGGATCTGAATGCCCAGGGCGGATCGCTGCCTGCGCAGGAGCAGCGCCGACTGGTCGAGTGGTTTCAGGCGATGGACCTGGGCTATGGCGATCGCGTCGCGATCGATGACCCGGCCGGACGCAATGTCGTCGTAAAGTCGGCCATCGAAGCTGCCGCTTCGCGTCACGGCCTGCTGGTCAATGATGTGGCACCGGTGACCAATGGCGAGATTGCGCCGGGGACCGTGCGCGTCGTGGTGACCCGCAGCACCGCCGAAGTGCCCGGCTGCCCCGACTGGAAGACCAAGCTGGAAATGAACTATCGCAACGCGACCAGCAGCAATTACGGCTGCGCGGTCAACGGCAACATGGCAGCCATGGTCGCCAACAAGGAAGACCTGGTGCGCGGCGAGCCGGGTAGCCCGACCACGGCAACCCAGCGTTCGGATACCGCCATCAAGCAGTATCGCGAAGCTCCACCCACCGGCGCACAAGGCCTGAAGCAGAGCTCCACCCAGGGAGGATCGCAGTGAACGCACCCTGGAAACCTGGCATGGCTGCCACCCGCGACCAGTTCGCGGCGTTTATCTGCGACGAGCCGACGCTCGACATCGTGCGCGCCACGGCCATCAACATGGGCTGGCCACCCGAAAAGTGCATGAAGGGCGGGCTCCGCAATGCGGTGCAGTCGCTCTCGATCACCGCGAGCCCCAATATCCTGCTGGTCGACCTGTCGGAATCGGGTGACCCACTGAACGACATCAATGCGCTGGCTGAAGTCTGCGAGCCCGGTACCGTCGTGATCGCGATGGGGCAGGTCAATGACGTGCGCCTGTATCGTGACCTGATCGCCAGCGGTCTGCACGACTATCTGCTCAAGCCCGTTGGGCCGGACCAGATTCGCGACACCATCCTTCAGGCGCAGGCCATGCTGAATGCGCCCAAGGCGGGTGAAGCTGCGGTCGAGCGAGCGCATGTCGGCATCATGGTCATCGGAACGCGCGGCGGGGTCGGCGCTTCGACCGTAGCTACCTCTCTTGCCTGGCAGATCAGCAAGAATGCGGGGCGCATGACCGCCCTTCTCGACCTTGACCTGCATTTCGGCACCGGCGCGCTGACCATGGACCTGGAACCGGGGCGCGGCCTGACCGATGCGATCGACAATCCCAGCCGTATCGACGGCCTCTTCATCGAGCGCGCGATGATCAAGGCCAATGACAAGCTGTCGATCCTGTCGGCCGAGGCACCGATCAGCGCACCGCTGATCACCGATGGAACTGCGTTCTTCCAGCTGCAGGAAGAGTTCCGTCACGCCTTTGAAAACACCGTGGTCGATCTGCCGCGTCAGATGCTGATCGATTATCCGCATCTGGTGGCCGAAACCAATATCGCGGTGCTGGTGACCGAACTCACCCTCGCCTCGGCGCGCGATGCGATCCGTCTGCTGGCCTGGCTCAAGTCCAACGCGCCAGCCGCGCGGGTCCTGGTGGTCGCCAACAAGGTGCAGCCGGCAGCACTGGAAATCAGCCGTGCAGACTTCGAGACAACGATCGAGCGCAAGATCGATTTCCTGATCCCCGCGGACCCGAAGACCGCAGCCCAGGCTGCAAAACTCGGTCAGCCGTTCTGCGAGGCGGGAAAATCGACCAAGGCCGGCGCGGTGATTAAGTCGCTGACCGACCGGTGCCTGGGCCTCGCGGAAGAAGATGCTGTGGCCGAGAAGGACAGCGGCGGCGCAAAGAAGTCGCTGCTCGGCAAGTTTGGCGATTTCAAGTCGCTGTTGCCGAGCAAGCCGGCCAAGGCAGCCAAGAAGTAACCGGATCCTCCGCGCTCATGTCGGGCGCAGCGGATCAACATTGCGGGTGAAGAGCGGATGGAGATGGTGAAGACATTGCTGTTGGCCGCAGGTATCGCGAGCGTGCTCGGCCTGCTGGTCATGGCATTTTCCGGGCCGTCTGCGCGCAAGGAGCTGCAGCGCCGCATCCTCACCGTGCGTGAGCGCTACAGCGAAAATGCCAATGCCAAGGTCGAGGCGCAGATGCGCAAGGCCATTGCCAACCGCAAGCCCCGGTTCAACCAGACCGGTGAAGAGCTGACCAAGGTCCAGATGCTGGCACGGCGTCTGGCGATGACCGGCAAGAGCTGGACCGTCGCGCAGTTCGGCCAGACCGTGGTCGGCCTTGGCCTGATCGTGGCGCTGGCGGTCTATTTCCGGTCGGGCCATCTGATGATGAGCCTGTTCATCGGCTCCGCGCTCGGCTTTGGCCTTCCGCACATGGTGGTGGGGCATTTCATCAAGCGCCGGCTCAACCAGTTTACCGCCCGTTTTCCTGACGCCATCGATCTGCTGGTGCGCGGCCTGCGCTCGGGTCTGCCGGTGACCGAGACGCTCCAGGTTGTCGCCAAGGAAATTCCGGGCCCGGTGGGCGAGGAGTTCAAGCTGGTGACCGAGCGGATCAAGATCGGCCGGTCGATGGAAGACGCGCTGCAGGAAAGCGCCAACAGGCTGCAGACACCGGAGTTCAACTTCTTCTGCATAACCCTCGCGATCCAGCGCGAAACCGGCGGCAATCTGGCCGAGACGCTGTCGAATCTCGGCGCCGTGCTTCGCTCGCGCGCGCAAATGAAGCTCAAGATCCGGGCGCTGTCGTCCGAATCCAAGGCTTCTGCCTATATCGTCGGCTCGCTGCCGTTTCTGGTCTTCCTGATGATCTGGTGGGTCAATCCCGGCTATCTTGGAGGCTTTTTCGTCCAGGAACGGCTGATGATCGCCGGCATTGGCGGGCTTGTGTGGATGGGCATCGGCGTCTTCATCATGGCCAAGATGGTCAGCTTCGAAATCTGATCGGGGGAACAGGGATATGCAGGAAGCAGCCAACCCTACCCTGATGGGGGTCGATGTGATCTTCGTGGCGACGCTGCTCGCCGCTGTGGCCACGCTGGCAGTGCTCATCGCCATCTATGCCGCGACGACGGTGCGCGATCCGATGGCCAAGCGCGTCAAGGCGCTGAACGAGCGGCGCGAGCAGCTCAAGGCCGGGATTACCGCGTCCACCGCCAAGAAGCGCGCCAAGATCGTTCACAAGAACGACACCACCGACAAGATGCGCAGCACGCTGCAATCGCTGCGCGTGCTGCAGGATGAACAGCTCAAGGCGGCGCAGCAGAAACTGGCTCAGGCCGGGATCCGCTCCAAGGACATCGCGGTTGCCATCATCTTCGGCCGCCTGGTGCTTCCGGTCGCTCTGGGTGGCCTTGCCGCTCTGCTGATCTATGGCCTGGGCGTGCTGGTGCCCGACTGGACCCCGATCAAGAAGTTCGGCCTGTTCGCAGCCATCCTGATCGGCAGCTACAAGGCGCCCGATCTGTTCGTGCAGAACATGATCGCCAAGCGCACCGATGCGATCCGCAAGGGCCTGCCCGATGCGCTCGATCTGCTGGTTATCTGCGCCGAAGCTGGTCTCACCGTCGATGCCGCCTTCAACCGCGTCGCCAAGGAACTGGGCCGGGCCTATCCCGAACTGGGTGACGAATTTGCGCTGACCGCGATCGAACTCGCCTTTCTCACCGAACGGCGTCAGGCGTTCGAGAACCTTGCCTATCGCGTGGCGCTGGATTCCGTGCGCGGGGTGGTCACGACCATGATCCAGACCGAGAAATACGGGACGCCGCTGGCGTCGGCCCTGCGCGTGCTTTCCGCCGAATTCCGCAATGAACGCATGATGCGCGCGGAAGAGAAAGCCGCGCGGCTGCCCGCCATCATGACCGTGCCGCTGATCCTGTTCATTCTGCCGACCCTGTTCATCGTCATCCTCGGTCCGGCGGCCTGTTCGATCGCCGATGCCTTTGGCAGCAAGTGATCGGCGCAACCCCTCCCGCAGACTGACCGCAAAAAAAGGGGCGGCCGCCGTATCCGGTGCCGCCCCAGGTCACTGATGTTCACCGCCTGATGGTGTCCGATCAGGCAGTGTCCCCCATCAATTCCTCGATCAGTATTTCGCCCGCAGCGTGATGCCGTACATGCGCGGCTCCTCGACAAAGGCGATGCGCGAACGGGTACCGGCGCCGCCGCGCAGCGGGGTGTTGGCCGTGATGCCGCGCGTGATTTCGTTGTTCAGGTTGGTGCCCCAGAACTCGAACGAGAACCGGTCATCGGGCGTGGTAAAGCCAAGCCGCGCATTCATCTTGAAGAAAGCCGGCTGGATATCAAGCGGATTGGGCAGGCCGTTGGTATCGAGTGCCGAGGTGGCAGTGCGACGGCTGCTCGAATAGTTGATGTTGAAATTGGCGAGCATCTTCCAGCCGGAATCGGTGATCTCGTTGTCATAAGTGATCCCCGCAACGCCGGTGAACTTCGGCGCGTTGGTCAGATCCTGGCCGCAGAGCGCACGGATGGTCACCAGGGTCGGCGCCGAGGCGACGACACCGTCGGCGCAGTTGCCGGGATAGCGCGCGTCGGCATAGGTCATGGCAAGGTTGACCGAAATGCCCGATTCAAACTGACCGAAAAGCTCAAGTTCTGCACCGGTCGACTTCGCGGCCGCGACGTTGAAGGTCTGGAACTGGACGCCGGTGAAATCGAGCACCTGGAAGTCGCTCATGTCCATATGGAACACGGCGAGATTGGCGCGAATGCGACCATTGGCAAATTCCGTCTTGATCCCCGCCTCATAGGCGTCGACCTTTTCCGAATTGAACCGCGGGTCCGCACCCAGCGCGGCGGCTGCCGGGTCAAGATTGAAGCCGCCCGACTTGAAGCCGCGGCTGAACCCGGCATAGGCAAGGAAGCCGTTGTTGCTGTTATAGGCCAGCTGCGCCGTGTAGGTCAGTTCGTCATCCTTGAAGACCAGATCATATTCGCGCGGCAGCGGCAGGCCGGGTATGGTGTTGGCAAGGACCGTTCCGCCCGTGCCCGGCACGGTGATGCGTGCCGAGGTTGCGAAGGGGAAGCAGGTCAGGCCAAGGGCCCCGGCCCTGAGCGCTGCCGGGATGGCCCCCGTGATTACCCCGTTGACGATGGCCTGACAGGCCGGGGAATTGGCGGCCAGCTGATTGAAGCTGCCGTCCTTGGTCTCCTCGACATAACGAGCACCCAGGGTCAGGCTGATATTGTCGGTGAAGTTGATGACATTGTGGGTGAAGATCGAGAAGCTTTCCGCATCCTGACGGAAGCGGTTGACGGCAAAATTGCCGGCGGCGTTGACCGGCACCCCGCCATTGCCGAGCGCGGTCAGCGCAAACAGCGGATTGACCCCGGCCACGTTGCCGAAGTTTCCGGCGCTGACGGCGCGCTGGAAATCGGTCCCGAGGGTCAGAGACTGGATTTCGTCGATCTTTTCATCCGAATAATAGGCGCCAACCAGGAAATCGAGCGCATCGTTGAAGGCGCTGCCCTGGAAACGCAGTTCGTGCGTCATCGTCTTGATCGGGCCGCCATTGCTGGGCGTGGTCGGCGCTGCGGTCGAACCTGCGCCGGAGCTGAAGATGTTCAGCCCGACGAAATCCGATTCCTGGTCCGACGATGCCTCGAAGTGACGATACGAGCCGATATAGGTCATCTGCACCGGGCCGATGTCCCACTTCAATTCGCCCGAGAAGCCATATTGTTCGGTATCATTGTTGAACAGCTGGCTGTTGGTCTGCAACCGCCTCAGCGCCTGCGGACCGGAAGCCGCGACCCCACCATTGGCAGGCAGGCCCTGGAAGGCGAAGAACGGCAGCAATTCGGTTTCGCGGACGATGACCGCGTCGCAGCAATTCTCGTCGGCCTTGGCATAATCGCCGATCAGGCGGATGCTGACATCGGGTGAAGGCTCCCAAAGCAGCTGCGCGCGCAGAATGTAGCGATCGCGATTGCCGCTTCGCGCACCCGGAACGGTTACGCTGCGCAGATACCCGTCGCGCTTGCGATAGGCGCCCGAAATGCGCAGGCCCAGCGAATCCGTGACGATGGGCACGCTGACACCGGCCTGGACGTTGAAGAAATCATAATTGCCGTAGGTGACATTGCCGAAGGCCTTGACCTCGGTAAGGTCAGGACGCTGGGTGGTAATGTTGAGCGCGCCGGCAGAGGTGTTGCGCCCGAACAGGGTACCCTGCGGACCGCGCAGGATTTCGAGACGTTCAAGATCAAGCAGGTCGCCCAGCGCGATACCGGGGCGTGACTGGTAGACGCCGTCGATGAACACACCGACCGAGCTTTCCAGACCGGTATTGTTGCCGGTGGTGCCGACGCCGCGAATGCGAATCGACGTTCCCTGGCTCTCGGTCTGCGAGGACTGGATGCTGAAGCTGGGCGAGATCGAGGTCAGCGCCTTGATGTCCTGCACGTTCTGACGGTCGAGTTCGGCCGGGCTGACGGCGGTCACCGCGAGCGGGATGTCCTGCACGTCTGCAGCGCGGAGCGTCGCGGTGACGATGATGACATCGCGCTCGGGCGCCTGATCATCCTTCTGGACGTCCTGCGCCTGAGCCATGGACGTCATCGAGATCGATGTCATTGAGACAGTGCAAAGCAAGCCCAGAACGGGCTTCGACAAAGTGCGCATCCTCTTCTCCCACAAGCAACCTGCTGGTTGTGCTTTTGCCCCCGTCACTCTTTGGATGACGTTGGGCATGGATCGAAAGCTGTCACAATGAATGACCGAATGCAATTCAATTTAACCTAGCGATTAATCTTTTGCAGTGCGGCAGGAATGGCGCAAATCCTGACCTTTTTAATTGTTGCAATGCAGCATGGTCTTTCCGTTACGGGAAGACGGCAAGCATTCGGCGTTTCCGCTCTTCCATATCGCAGCAGCACAATGGGTGCTGGACGTACCATCCAGGTGCCTTGTCAAATCTGACTTGCAATGGACGCTCCCGACGTTAGCTTGCGCCCTTTAATCGATCAGTTAAACAAGGTGGAGAGACATGGCGGGTGCACTGGCAGGCGTGACGATCATCGAACTGGCGGGAATCGGGCCCGGTCCTTTTGCCGCGATGATGCTGGCCGATCATGGTGCAAGGGTCATTCGGATCGAGCGCGCCAGTGGCCGGGCGACCATGGGCAATTCCGGCAATCGCGATATCCTCAACCGCAACCGTGAAGTGATCGCGGTCGATCTCAAGTCCCCTGAAGGCATCGCCCAGGTCCGCGAACTGGTGCGCACCGCCGACGGCCTGATCGAGGGCTTCCGTCCTGGCGTGATGGAGCGGCTGGGCCTGGGTCCCGACGTGCTGCTCGCCGACAATCCGAAGCTTGTCTATGGCCGCATGACCGGATGGGGGCAGACCGGCCCCTATGCCCCCTGCGCCGGGCACGACATCAACTATATCGCGCTGTCGGGCGCGCTCCACAGCTATGGCCGCGCGGGCGAGAAACCGACTCCGCCGGTCAACGCCGTGGGCGATTTCGGCGGCGGCGGCATGTTCATGGCGTTCGGCATGGTCGCTGGCATCCTGTCCGCACGCAGTACCGGCAAGGGCCAGGTGATCGACTGCGCGATGACCGATGGCGCAGCGGTGCTATCGGCGATGACCTATACATTCCTCGCCAACGGCCAGTGGCGCGACGAGCGCGGGGTCAATCTGCTCGATACCGGTGCGCATTTCTACGACACCTATGAGTGCGCCGACGGCAAGTTCATCTCGATCGGGTCGATCGAACCGCAATTCTACGCGCTGCTGCGCGAGAAGGCCGGCCTTGCCGATCCTGCCTTCGACCTGCAGATGGACCCGCGGCAATGGGGTCCGCTCAAGGAAAAGCTCACCGCGCTGTTCCTGACGAAGACACGCGACCAATGGTGCGCGATCATGGAGCATACCGATATCTGCTTCGCCCCGGTGCTGAGCCTTACCGAAGCGCCCGAACACCCGCACAACAAGCAGCGCGGCACGTTCATCGAAGTCGACGGCATATTGCAGCCCGCCCCCGCGCCCAAGTTCAGCGAGACCCCTGCCCCTTCGGTGCGGATGGGTTAGTTTGGCTGGAAGAAGCGAGAGAGGCGCAAAGATTCGCAAGCCGCGAGTCGAGGCTCTGGACTGCCGACCTCAGAAACTTGAGCTTTTCAGCCGCCGCCTCCCGATCAATGAACAGTTGCGAGGTAACAATTTCGGAACCAGTCAGTTGAACCAGCTTTAGCTCGACTAGCCAGTTGCCATCCCTGCTCAAGAAGAGAGTCGACGCCCCATGACAGACACTGTTCCGCAAATCGGCAAAAGGCTGAAAACGGTCAAGTGCCTGAATCGTGGATCGTGCTCGTTTCACATCGCTTTCGACCAAATTGTTCAAGGTGTCCCGCAGCAATTGTAGCTTATGGCCGAAAAGATGTGCTTTTCCAATCGCCACAGCGTCGGGAAAGCTCTGCGCGAGCACCAACAGCGCTTCGCAAACCTTGCTTTCCGCCGCGGTAAAGCTCTCGATGCAACGCCCCAGCCATAGATGCAATTCTTCCTGAGCCTGGTCCCAACCGGGCAATGGAGCGATAGTGCCAAGGCTTGTCAGAGCGTTCATCGCTACAAAACTAACAGTCTCCCCTTTACCAATGATTGCGCCACATTGGTTCAAACAAACACACTCCACCCCGTCGCCTCGACCAGTTCCTCGAGCGCGATCGCGCCGACCATCGAGGTGCCCGAGGCGTTGAGCCCGGGAGACCAGACCGCGATCGCGCCATGCCCGGGCGCAATGCACAGGATGCCGCCACCGACGCCACTCTTGCCCGGCAGGCCGATGCGATAGGCGAAATCGCCGCTATTGTCGTAATGCCCGCAGCTCATCATCACCGCGTTGATGCGGCGGCAATTCTCGCGGCTCACCAGCCGTTCGCGGTTGATCGGGTCGCATCCGTCGAATGCCAGGAACAGCGCCGCGCGTGCCAGCTGGCGGCAGCTCATGCGGACTGCGCATTGGCGGAAATAGGCCTGCAGGCTTTCTTCGACCGGATTGGCCATATTGCCGAATGCCGCCATGAAATGGGCGAGCGCGCGATTGCGCGATCCGGTGGCGGATTCCGATTCCGCCACCTCCTCGTCCACGGATATGCTGTCGTCGCCTGACAGACGATGGAAGCGCGCCATCAGCTCCGCCTCGAAAGCGGCGCTTCCGCCCTGGGCAACCAGCATGTCGGTCACAACGATCGCGCCTGCATTGATCAGCGGATTGCGCGGGATGCCCTTTTCGTTTTCCAGTTGCACGATGGAATTGAACGCGCTGCCTGAAGGCTCGCGCCCGACCCGGTCCCACACCTTCTCGTCATAATGCCGCAGTGCCATCGACAGGGTGAACACCTTGGAGATCGACTGGATCGAAAAGGGTTCGTGGCTGTCGCCCAGCGTGACCATCGTGCCATCACCCAGCACGATCGCCATGCCGAACTTGCAGGGATCGACCCGTGCCAGAGCCGGGATATAGTCGGCGACCTTGCCGGTGCCGATATGCGGCGCGACAGCCACCTCGATCCGCTGCGTGATCGCCTGCCAGTCCATCCCCGCCCCCATTTTGTGCGCCGCATCATCCAGGCCGTTGCGCCTCGGGGCGAAACATAGCAGGGGGAAGCGGCATGTCGATTCTTACGCGCCTCGTTCCCGACCGGTTCGTGCTGATGCTGTTGCTGACCGTGGCGGTCGCCGCAGTGCTGCCCGTAACCGGCGAGGCGGCGTTTTATGCAGGCTATGGGGTATCGGTCGCGATCTTCCTTCTGTTCTTCCTCCACGGCCTGCGCCTGCCGCGTGCCGAGGTGATCGTGGCGATGAAGAACTGGCGGCTGCAGGGCTTGATCTTTGCCTTCACCTTCGCCTTCATGCCGGTCCTGGGGCTGGCAGCAGCCTATGCCCCTTCAGGCCTGCTTCCGCACGGACTGGTCGTCGGCCTGCTGTTTCTGGGCATCCTGCCATCCACGGTGCAATCGGCGATCAGCTACTCCTCGCTCGCCGGCGGCAATATCGCCGCATCGGTCATGGCCTCCGCGCTGCTCAACCTGGCAGGCATCTTAATGACACCCCTGCTGGTCGTGCTGCTCATCGGCGCGGGCGGCGGTGCCGCGATCAGCAGCGATACGGTGATCAAGATCCTCTCGATCCTGCTTCTGCCCTTTGCCCTAGGCCAGATCGCGCAAGGCTGGCTCGGCGCCTGGGCGCTGCGCAACAAGCCGCTGCTCACCATGCTCGATCGCACGGCGATTGCCCTGGCTGTCTATGTCGCCTTCAGCTCTGCCGTGGCCGGCGGCAAGATGCAGGCGCTGGGCTGGGGCGTGATCGCCTTGCTGTGCGCGGTCATCCTGGTCATGCTGGTACTGGCGATGATCGCCGCCTGGGGCCTGGGCGGGATGATCGGCCTGCCGCGCGCCGACCGCATCAGCCTGCTGTTTGCCGGATCGCACAAGAGCATCGCCACGGGCGCACCGCTCGCCGCGATCCTGTTTGCAGGGCCCCAGGCGGGCATCGTGATCCTGCCCGCGCTGATCTATCACCAGTTGCAGCTCGTCCTATCGGCTCCGCTGGCGTCCAGACTGGCGCGCGCCACCGACAGCTGAGGCTTTTTTTGGCTTGGCCGAAACCCTGCTCCGGGCGATATGTCCCCGTCATGGACATTGCCACCGCCAGCCCCTTCGCCATCCCTGACGCGCCGCCGCTCAACCCGGCGAAGTTCCGCGATCCGCTGGTCACCGCCAAGGGCGAACCGCGTGCCAGCGTCGCGATGACCACGCTGGAAACCCTGTGGTTCAACACCGGCACGCTGTGCAATCTTGCCTGCAAGAGCTGCTATATCGAAAGCTCGCCGCGCAACGATGCCCTGGTCTATCTGACACTGGCCGAAGTGACGGGCTATCTCGACGAGATCGCTCTGTCCCGCCTGCCGACGCGCGAGATCGGGCTGACGGGCGGTGAACCGTTCATGAATCCGGACATCATGCCGATCCTCGAACTGTGTCTGGCGCGCGGTTTCGAGACGCTGGTCCTGTCCAATGCGATGCGCCCGATGCGGCGGCATGAGGCGGCCTTGCTCGACCTAAAGACCCGATACGGCGACCGGCTGACCATCCGGGTGAGCCTCGATCACCATAGCCAGGCGGTGCACGAGGCGGAGCGCGGCGCGAACAGTTGGGACAAGGCCTTGTCCGGCCTGCAATGGCTGGCGCAGCATGGCTTCCGCATCGCCGTCGCCGGGCGGCATCTGGCGCACGAAAGCGATGCCGAGGCGCGCGCAGGCTTTGCCGCGCTGTTCGCCAGGCTGGGCCTCGCCATCAATACCGGCGACCCGCGCGAGTTCGTGATGTTTCCGGAAATGGACGCAGGCGCGGACATTGCAGAGATCAGCACCGCCTGCTGGGACATATTGGGCAAGAGCCCGGATGCGATGATGTGTGCGACCAGCCGCATGGTGGTCAAGCACAAGGGCGCGGATCGCCCGACGATCGCGGCCTGCACGCTACTGCCTTATGCCCCGGGCTTCGACATGGGCACAACACTGGCCGAAGCCTCGCGTCCGGTTTCGCTCAATCACCCGCATTGTGCCCGCTTCTGCGTATTGGGCGGGGCAAGTTGCAGCTAGGCGGGCGCGCACCTACATAGCGCTCATGCGAGCTACCTATTCCGGTGCCGCCACGCTGACAGGCTGACGACCCCGCATGCTTCCTCCCCGATCGCGTTCTTCCGGCCAGGCCGTCCCCAGCGGCCGCCTCTCCCGCTTTGCAAGCTTTGGCACTCTGGTCGGCGGCGTTGCCGGATCGATGCTGGTCGACGGCACCAAACAGCTGGCGCAGGGCCGTCGTCCGTCGATCGGCGACCTGCTGCTGACCCCGGCCAACGCCCGCAAGATTGCCGATCGTCTGGCGACCATGCGCGGCGCGGCAATGAAGCTCGGCCAGCTGATGTCGATGGACACCGGTGATTTCCTGCCGCCGGAGCTTTCCGACATTCTTGCCCGTCTGCGCGCTGACGCCCAGCATATGCCGCAAGGCCAGCTGCGCAACGTGCTCAACCAGAACTGGGGCCGCGGCTGGGAAAAGCGCTTTGCCAGTTTCGACTTCAAGCCGGTCGCCGCCGCCTCGATCGGCCAGGTGCACCGCGCACGGACGCTCGACGGGCGCGACCTGGCGATCAAGGTGCAATATCCCGGGGTGCGGCAGAGCATCGACAGCGATGTCGACAATGTCGCGGCGCTGATCAAGCTCACCGGCTTGCTGCCGCCTGAGCTCGATATCGACCCGATGCTGGCCGATGCCAAGGCCCAGTTGCACGAAGAGGCTGACTATGCGCACGAGGCCGGCCACCTTGCCCGGTTCGGCGAACTGCTTGCGGGGCATGACGACTTTCGCGTGCCTGCGCTGCACCCGGACCTGACCACCACCGACATCCTCGCGATGGACTATATCGAAAGCATTGCGGTCGAGGACACGGTGAGCATGGACCAGGCGACACGCGACGGCATCGTTCAGCGGCTGGTCGGACTGCTGCTGCGCGAGCTGTTCGAATTCCAGCTGATGCAGACCGACCCCAATTTTGCCAATTACCGCTTCGATCCTGTCAGCGGCAAGCTGGTGCTGCTCGACTTCGGTGCGACCCGCGCCGTGAAGGATCGGGTGTCCAATGCCTATCGCACGCTGCTGCGCGGCGGACTGACGAGCGATATGGCGCTGATGCGCGAGGGCGGCCTGACCCTGGGCATGCTGCACCCCGATGCGCCCGAAAGCCACAAGGTGGCGGTGCTGGGGATGTTCGACACGGCGTTCGAGCCGCTTCGCATCGACGGGCCATTCGACTTTTCATCCAATGAGATGACAACCGAATTGCGCGATGAAGGCATGGCCTTCGCCAAGGAGCGGACGTTCTGGCAGGTTCCGCCGGTCGATACGCTGTTCATCCAGCGCAAGATCGGCGGGGTGTTCCTGCTCGGCAGCCGGCTGAAGGCCAATACCAATGTTCACCGGCTGATCCGCGCTGCCGTGTCCTGATCGCGCGGATCATTTGCCGAGCGCGGTCACTTCCTGCCCTTCGGAGCTGGTGAAGGGAAAGCCCGACAGCTTGTTCTTGGCCAGCGTGTTGACAAAGGCCTGCGCCTCGTCGGAGCTCTTGAACGGACCGGTCAGCAGCCGATTGGTGGCATTGAGCGGTGTCCACCAGCCCTGCTTGCCCTTGAACAGCGCAGGCGATGTGGTGGTCAGCCGCTTCCATTCCTTGGACAGATCGGCCCGGTTGGCGCCGCCTGCCACCTGCACCCAATAGCGCTTGGGATGCTTGGGCGCTGCCTTTTTGGCAGCAGCTGCCTTTTTCTCGGCCGCCTTCTTTTCGGCCAGCTTCTTCTCGTCCGCCGCCTTCCTTTCGGCGAGCTTCCTGTCCGCCAGCTTCTTCTCTTCTGCGGCCTTCGCTTCGGCCAGCTTCCTGTCTTCTTCCGCCTTTTTCGCGGCCAGTGCCTTTTCATCCGGCAGCTTGGGCATGGGCTGCAACTTGGTGACATCCACCGCATCCTCGGCCAGCGCCAGTTCGCTTGGCGGAACCGAGATGCTGGCAATGACCGATGCGAGCGTCACGCGCGCGGGCTCCGGTTCTGCCGGGACGGGCTGTCCACTGGCGGCACTGGCAAGGGCGGCCGGGCCAGAGCTCGCCGGTGCGGGGGATGTAGGCTGGATTGTGCCGGGCGCCGGTGATTGCGTCCCTGCTGGGGTGTCCGTCGTCCGTCCGGTTACCTGAGCAAGGTCGAAACCCTGGCCCGGACCCTGAACCGGCGTCGCAGCTGTAGCCAGTCCGCTTACGGCGGCGGCAGGAACCGAGGAAAAGCCGGGACGGGGTAGCTCGTTCACACCCGATAGCAGAACCGGCCTGTCACCGGCACCGATCATCGGCGTTGAAGGATTGACGGCCGATTGCGCCAGAGCCTCGGCCTGGCCGCCAGTCGGCTGTGCAACCGCCGCTGCTGCCTGCACGGGCGAATCTGCCGGCGGAAGCAGCGATTGCGGCGAGGGAAGGCTGGTCTGGCCACCATTGGTCCGCGATACCGATGGGGGCGCCGACACCACCCGCACGGGCGCGGCAGGCGTGGGCGAAGGGCTGGACATGGAACCCCGCGGGCGGGCGGAAACCAGATCGGACGATTGGCCCTGAACGGTCGCCCTGGAAGGTGCCGACGCGGTCTGACCGGGCAATGGCTGCACCGTGGCCCGTGCAGTCTGCACGGTCGAAGCGGCAGGCGATGGTGTTGGACCACCACGGCCCGGAATCAGCAGATCGGGCGGCGGAACAGGACCAGGCGCGCGCGCCTGAACCGGCACCGGCTTGGCCGCAGCCTCGGCCTGGGCCAGCGCAATGGCTTCGCGCTCCTTCTTGCTCAGCTTGCCCGGCCTGCGCCGCTGAGACTTGTCGACCTTGGCAAGCTTGCGGCTCTTGGTATCGGTCGCCGGTCCAAGCGGATCGCCCGCCGGGATCAGTCCGGCATCGGCACGGCCAGGCCGCGGACGCTGCGTGCCGAGCGCAGCATATTGCCGGTTGCGCGGATCGTCCTTGCCCATCGCAGCCGCCGCCGGAAACTGGCCGAAATGCGCAGCCGCAGCCTGCTGCGCCGGGGTCAGCCGTCCCATGAAGCGAAAGAACGGCTCGATCGAGGCGGCCATCCGCTTGGGCATAGTTGCATCGGCGATCGCGATTGCCCCATCCGCATCGCCCGCTATGGCGAGCACGAAGGCGCGGGTTCGCCAGGCGGCGGCATCGCGCTTGCGCAGCAGCGGATCGAGCTGAGCCTCTGCCCCCGCCCGGTCCCCCGAAATGCCCAGCGACAGGGCATAGCGGCGGATCGTCTCATCATCGCCGCCGCGCCGAAGCGCCAGTTCGTAATCATCCTGGGCCGCGTTGAAATTGCCGACCAGATCATAGGCCAGACCGCGGTCGGCGGCATAGACGGTCTCAGGAACGCCCAGCTTCTTGGCCTCGTCGAACAGGCGCAGCGCCTCATAGGGATTTTCGTTGAGCAGCAGCGCCGATCCCAGGCCGGCCTTGATCCGGCCATTGCCGGGTGACATCTCCTCGGCTCGCGCGAAAAAGCCGATCGCGGCCTGCGGGTCCTGCAGCAGCAGCGCAGCATTGCCGGCATCGATCAGTGCATCGACATCGCCCGGGTAAACGGCCAGCCGCTGCAAGGCATTCTGCAGCTCGCGCGTGCCTTTGGGCTGTGCGACCTCGAGCGAATTATACCCGGTATCGGGCGCATCGGGCCCTTCTTCCTGCGCATGGGCAGGGGTGAGCGAGACGCTGGCGGCCGCGCAAAGCAAGGCGGCAAGACGCATTTTCCGGGTACGCAAAAGCGGGTTGAAAGCCATATGCCCCTGTCAGTCGCGGTTTGCAGGGGCGATTGCAAGCATGTCCCGTGCACGCACACGGCAGGGCGTGTGCCGTATTCGATAGCTTGCGGGAACCAAATGCCCGCCGCTGCTAGTGCCAGCGGCGGGCAAAGGGATTACTGGTTGTTCTGGCGGCCCAGAAAGCGCGGGATGTTGAGCGGCGGTGCATCTGCACTGTCGTCCTCACCCTCGTCATCGCTGCGCGCGCCACCGCGCGAAAGGCTCGACATCCGCTCGAACAGGGTTCCGCCTCCGGTGGCTACGCGCGGGGCCTTTGCCACGGGATCGGCCGTCTGCGCAGGCGGAGCGACGAATGCAGCGGGGGCCGGTTCTTCGGGCATCTGTGCGCTTGCAGGATCGAGCAGCAGTTCGTCTCCACCCGTATCGTCATCGAGCGACTGCGCAGCGACGCCCAGATCCAGCGCTTCGGGTTCGGCAGCGGCCACCGGAGCGGGGGCCGGTGCGGGACGCGGCGCAGCGGCGAAGCTCGGTGCGGGCGCGGGAGCCGGTGCAGCAAAGGCGCGCGGCGCAGCCTGGTTCAGCGAAAACGGGCGAGCCTCTTCGACAGGCTGCTGGACCGCATCGCCGTCGATGCCAGTGGCCACGACCGAGACCCGGATCTTGCCTTCCAGTTCCGGATTGAAGGCGCTGCCCCAGATGATGTTGGCATCGGGGTCGACCAGTTCCTTGATGTGGTTGGCCGCTTCGTCGACTTCCATCAGACGCATGTCGTCGCCGCCGGTGATCGAGACGATCACGCCCTTGGCGCCCTTCATCGACACGCCATCGAGCAGCGGGTTGGCAATCGCGCGTTCGGCGGCCTCCAGCGCACGGCCATCGCCCTCGGCTTCGCCCGTGCCCATCATCGCCTTGCCCATTTCGCGCATCACCGAACGGATATCGGCAAAGTCGAGGTTGATCAGGCCGGGATTGACGATGAGGTCGGTGATCGAGCGCACGCCCTGCTGCAGCACTTCGTCAGCCAGCTGGAACGCTTCCTTGAAGGTCGTGTTGGGGTTGGCGACCAGGAACAGGTTCTGGTTCGGGATGACGATCAGCGTGTCGACATTCTTCTGCAGCTCGGCGATCCCGGCTTCGGCAGAGCGCATGCGGCGCGTGCCTTCGAATGTGAAAGGCTTGGTGACGACGCCGACGGTCAGGATACCGCGATCGCGTGCAGCCTTGGCGATGACCGGGGCCGCACCGGTGCCGGTGCCGCCGCCCATGCCGGCAGCGATGAAGCACATGTGCGTGCCTTCGAGGATCGCCTCGATATCGCCAACGGTTTCTTCCGCCGCCGCACGACCGACTTCGGGCCGCGAACCGGCACCCAGGCCCTGGGTCACATCCGGCCCAAGCTGGATGCGCTGCTCGGCAGTCGAGCTGTTCAGCGCCTGCGCGTCGGTGTTGGCGACGATGAAATCGACGCCCTCGACATTGGCCGCGATCATGTTGGCGATAGCGTTTCCGCCAGCGCCGCCGATCCCGATCACAGCAATGCGCGGGCGCAGTTCGTCGACGGTCGGCGGTCCGATGGTGATGCTCATGCCTTAATTCTCCCCTGCTTCATTATTCTGAAGCAAATACCAAAACCCACATTGCACAGATTGATTCGCGAATTCACCCAAAAAATCGGGTTTTTCCACTGGTTCCTGCAGCCTGAGCGACGAAAGGCGCTGCATGGTCAGAAATTTCCGACCAGCGCGCGCCACAAACGCTGCAGCACAGCCGCGCCCGAATGGCGGTGGACCTGCTGATAGCTCGAGGCAATGCTGCGGATATCGACCGGCTCATCGGCAGCAAACAGCGCCAAGCCCGCCAGGGTCGAGAATGCCGGCCCCGCATGGGCATCGGGCAGCCCGGCAATTCCGGTGGGCCGGCCGATCCGCACCGTACGGCCCAGCGCCACCTGCATGTGATCGGCCAGGCCGCGCAGCTCTGCGCAGCCACCGGTCAGCACGATGCGCTGGCCCTGTGCCCCGGTAAAGCCCAGTTCCTTCAGGCCCTTGGTGATTTCCCCGATCAGATAATCGAGCGGCTGACGGATGACCGACACGAGTTGCGCCCGGCTGATCGAATGCTTGTCGTCGGTGCGCCCGCCTGCGCCGACCAGCTTGCTGTCCTCTTCGGGCAGGCGCAGGTCGATCATGTCGTGATTGTCGCGCGGCGAGGATGTCGCGGCACCATGGAAGCATTTGATCCGCTCGGCTTCGGCGCGGCGCAGGCCAAAGGCGGAGGCAATGGCATCGGTAATGTCTGCGCCGCCGAACGGAATCGTGAACAGCCCGACAAGCATGCCGCCGGCATAAAGCGAGATATTGGTGACCGCCGCCCCCATCTCGACCAGCGCGACGCCCAGTTCGCGCTCCTCTTCGCCCAGAACTGCGGTGCCGGCAGCGATCGGCGCGGCCACTATGCCGCTGACGCCGAGATAGGCCGCCGCCACCGTCTGGTCGATATTGCGCACCGGCGCTCCGTCGGCAAAGATCACGTGGATATCGACGCCCAGCCGCTCGGCATGCAGCCCGATGGGTTTCTTCACCCCAGTCGCGCCATCGAGCGTATAGAGCGCGGGCTGCGCGTGCAGCACCATGCGTCCGCCCGGCTGGATCGTCTCGCGTCCGGCGGCCAGCAGATGATCGACATCGTCCTCGTCGATGCGACCGCCGCCCAGGTCGATCTCGACCCGTGCGATCGTGCTGGTAAGCCCGCCCGAGGTGCAGCCGACATGGACATGGTCGATGTTGAGCCCCGCGATCCGCTCGGCCTGTTCCACCGCCTCGCGCACTGCCAGTTCGGTCGCCGCCATGTCGGTGATATAGCCGCGCTTGACGCCCTCGCTGGCACGCTGGCCGGTGCCCAGCACCAGGAGCTCGCCCGCATCGGTGCGCCCGATGATCATCGCGCACACCTTGGACGAGCCGATATCGAGCGCGCCATAGGTCTTTTCGATCCGGGGGACGGCCGCGCCGCCCTTGCGGGCCTTGCCACCGCTCATTGGTCAGCTGCCGATGCCAGAGCATCGCCTCCAGGCTTGGCGGGGCTACGCGGGCGTCGCAGATAGGCGCGTTCGGGATCGCGCAGGTCGAAATAGGTCACGCCCTTGCCGAGCAGCCGATTGACCCCGTCCATCCGCGCGAAATTGACCAGCGCAGCCTGCGACAGCTCCTCGCCTTCGGGCAGCGCGAGCACCTCGCCGGTATGGAAGCTGAGGTTCCAGCGCCGGTTGCCGACCCATTCGGCTTCCTTCACCTGCGGGGTCAGCGCCGGCGCGGCGTCGAGCAGCTTGGTGAGATCGCCGATCCGGGTGTTGGCGCGCTTGCCGACGATGCGCAGCATCTTGGGATCGATCTGGCCAGGGCTGGGCTCAAGCGCGACGCCCTCGGCATCGACCAGCATCACGCGCCCGCGATCCTCCCATACCGCCAGCGGCTCGCGCTCGACGATATCGACGATCAGCGTGTCGGGCAGCTGGCGCGAAATGCGCGCATCGGCGATCCAGCTGAACCGCGTCAGCTGGCGGCGCAGCTCTTCCAGATCGACCTGCGGCATCGACCGGTCCTTCTGCGCGAGCACGATCTCATAGACCTTGAGCTCGTTCATCTTGTCGACGTTGCGGACCTCGACCTTCTTGACCTCGAACCCGGCGCGTCCGGCGGCGAGCGCCATCTCTTCCTGCACCATGCCGGGCACGCCCATGAACTGCGCGGTGATGACGCCGCCCAGCGCGAGAATGCCCAGTATGCCGATGGTCGCGGCTTTCTGCATCTGCTCTTCGCTAAACGGCAGACGCGCGAGCAGCGCATTGGTGCGCGAACGCTGCGCCGTGCGCGGCTTGGGCCGCGTCGCACCCTTTTTCGCCGATGTGCCGCGCTTAATCCGTGTCGCCATGCCGGGTGCCCCCCAATGCCTGTTCAACGATGATCTCGACCAGATCGGCATAGCTGATGCCGATCGCTGCCGCCTGTTCCGGAACGAGGCTGAGCGGGGTCATGCCCGGCTGGGTGTTGACCTCCAGCAGGTACAGCCCGTCCAGCCCCTTTTCGTCGTCCCAGCGGAAGTCCGATCGCGACGCGCCCTTGCAGCCGAGAATGTCATGCGCCTTGAGCGCCAGCTCCAGGCAGCGCTGCGCGATCTCTTCGGGGATTTCCGCCGGGCAGATATGCGTCGTCAGCCCGTCGGTATATTTGGCGTCATAGTCGTAAAAGCCCGACTTGGTGCGGAGCTCGGTGACACCCAGCGCACGGTCGCCGAGCACGGCGGTGGTCAGTTCGCGGCCCTTGATGAAGGGTTCGGCGAGCAGCTCCTCGAATTCCTGCCAGGGTCCGATGGCATCGCGCGCAATCGGATCACCGTAGTTGCTGTCGGCCTTGACGATGGCGACGCCGACCGACGAGCCTTCGTTGACGGGCTTCAGCACATAGGGGCGTGGCAGCGGATCGCCCGCATACAGGCTTTCCGACCGCACGATATGCCCGCCAGGCATCGGAATGCCATGCGGCACCAAGGCCTGCTTGGTCAGCACCTTGTCGATCGCGATGACCGAGGTCGCCATGCCCGAGTGGGTATAGGGGATCTGCATCAGGTCGAGCATGCCCTGCACGCTGCCATCCTCGCCCGGCGTGCCGTGCAGCGCGTTGAACACGATATCGGGACGGATGCCCGCCAACACCGCAGCGACATTGCGGTCCATGTCGACCCGCGTCACCTGATGCCCGCGCGATTCCAGCGCCTTGGCCACGCCCTCGCCGCTCATCAGCGACACCTCGCGCTCGGCCGACCAGCCGCCCATCAGCACGGCAATATGGAGCTTGGGCAGGGTCATGAATTCGGCTTTCCTATCCGCTGGATTTCCCATTCCAGCGCGACGCCCGATTGGGCGAGGACGCGGGCGCGGACCTCCTCACCCAGCGCTTCGATGTCCGCGCTGGTGGCGGTGCCGGTGTTGATCAGGAAATTGGTGTGCTTCTCGCTGACCTGCGCGCCGCCGAGCATGAGACCGCGACAGCCGGCCGCATCGACGAGTTGCCAGGCCTTGTGCCCTTCAGGGTTCTTGAAGGTCGATCCGCCGGTCTTGCTGCGCAGCGGCTGGCTAGCCTCGCGCGAGGCGGCGATCCGGTCCATCTCGGCCTGGATCGCTTCCGGGGCATCGGGGTGACCGCGAAAGGTCGCCGCGATGACGATCGCACCTTCGGGCAGCTCGGAATGGCGATAGGTGTAGTGCAGGTCTGTGAGTTGCAGTGTCCGCCGCGTGCCATCGCGCAGCACGACCTCGCAATCGATCAGGATATCCTTGACCTCGCGGCCATAGGCCCCACCGTTCATCCGCACGAAGCCGCCGACCGTGCCGGGGATCGAGCGCAGGAATTCGAGGCCACCGATGCCCGCGTCGCGCGCGGTCGAGGACACGAGAATGCCCGACGCACCTGCCCCGCAGCTCAGCGTCACGTCATCGATCCGCTCGACCCTGGCGAACGCCTTGCCGAGGCGCACCACGACGCCGGGCACGCCGCCATCGCGCACGATGAGGTTAGAGCCGAGGCCGAGTGCCATGACCGGAACTGAGGGGTCAAGATCTGCGAGGAACTGCGCGAGGTCATCGGCGTCCTTCGGCTCGAACAGCCATTGCGCCGCGCCGCCGGTCTTGAACCAGACGAGGGGTGCGAGGGGGGCATTGGGGGTCAGTTTTCCACGCACTCCAATCGGATTGTCTACAGACATACCCACACCCGTTTGTCCCGAGCGCAGTCGAGGGACCTTACGCAACCCATCGGGATTACGTCCCTCGACTTCGCTCGGGACAAACGGAGATTGGGATAGGCTCACGCAGCCACCTTCCGCTGCGTGATCGCATCAGCGAGACCCGCTGCCCATTTGGTGATGTCGCCAGCGCCGAGGCAGATGACCATGTCGCCATCCTGCGCATCTGCTGCAAGCAGGTCTGCCAGCTCGTCCGGCCCGGTGATGGTGCGTGCCTGGCGATGGCCGCGCTGTTTGAGGCCGCTCGCCAGCGCCTCGGCGCTCACGCCCTCGACCGGCTCCTCGCCCGCTGCATAGACCGGCGCGACATAGACGATATCGGCATCGTTGAACGCCTGCTGGAACTCGTCCATCAGATCGCCGAGGCGCGAATAGCGGTGCGGCTGGACCACGGCGATGATGCGGTTCTTGACGCCCTCGCGCGCCGCCGCCAGCACCGCGCGGATTTCCACCGGGTGATGGCCGTAATCGTCGATGATCGTGATGCCGTCCACTTCACCCACCTTGGTGAAGCGGCGCTTTACCCCGCCGAACTTGGCAAAACCGGTGACGATGTCGGCATCCGCCATCCCCATCTGCAGACCGACCGCGATCGCGGCGATGGCGTTCTGCACATTGTGGCGGCCCGGCATGGGCAGTTCGATCCCGGCAATCTGGCGCGTCGAACCATCGCGCTCGCGCACAGTCACGTCGAAGCGGTTGCCGCCGGGGATCGAGACGACATTGTCGCCGCGCACATCGGCCTGCGCGCTGAAACCATAGGTCACCACACGCCGGTCCTTGACGCGCGGCAGGATCGCCTGGACCTCGGGATGATCGAGACACAGGATCGCCGCGCCATAAAAGGGCACGTTCTGGACGAACTCGACGAAAGCGTCCTTGACCCGGTCGAAGCTGCCATAATGGTCGAGATGCTCGGGATCGATATTGGTGACGACCGCGATCGTTCCGTCGAGCCGCAGGAAACTGCCGTCGCTCTCGTCGGCCTCGACCACCATCCATTCGCTGTCGCCCAGACGCGCGTTCGAGCCGTAATTGTTGATGATGCCGCCGTTGATCACGGTGGGATCGATGCCGCCCGCATCGAGCATCGCCGCGATCATCGAGGTTGTGGTGGTCTTGCCGTGCGTGCCCGCCACTGCAACGGTGGACTTGAGGCGCATCAACTCGGCCAGCATCTCGGCGCGCCGGACGACAGGCACGCGGTTCTCGAGCGCAAGGTCGACCTCGGGATTGCCGCGCTTGATCGCGGTCGAGGTGACGACCACTGCGGCGTCGCCCAGATTTTCCGCCTTGTGGCCGATCATCACCTTGATGCCGCGCTTGCGCAGACCCTCGACGACATAGCTCTCCGCAATGTCCGAACCCTGCACCTTGTAGCCCAGATTGTGCATCACCTCGGCAATGCCGGACATGCCGATTCCACCAATGCCGATGAAATGGATGGTCCCGATGTCGATTCCGACGCCCTTCATGCTTCCTGTCCTTCGGCTTCGCGCGCCAGAGCTTCGCCGCCCCGGGCCTGACCCTTGGCGGCAGGGGCCACGCGAATAATGCCTGTCAGCGGTGCGGCACCGAAGCTCTCGACCAGGTCGGCCAGATCGCGCACCGCATTGGGGTAACCGCATTTGTGCGCAGCAAGCGCTGCGTTTTCCAGCGCATGCGGGTCGAGCGCCATCTTCTGGATCTGCTTGGCGAGTTCCTTGGGCGTGAACGCCTCCTGCCGAATCGAGCGCGCGCCCCCCGCCTTGACCATCTCGCGCGCATTGGCAGTCTGATGGTCGTCGGTCGCGATGGGGAGCGGCACCAGGATGGCGGGGCGGCCCGCCACGGTCAGCTCGGCGATGGTCGATGCGCCCGCCCGGCCGATGAACAGGTGCGACCAGCCCAGCTTTTCTGGAATGTCGTTCATGTACGTGGCGAGCTCTGCCGGAATGCCGTGCTCGGCATATTTGGCGCGGACGCCCTCGATATCCTCCTCGCGGCACTGCTGCACGACCTGAAGGCGACGGCGCAGATTGACCGGCAGCATGGCGAGGCCATCGGGCACGACTTCGGACAGGACCCGCGCGCCCTGGCTGCCGCCGGTGACGAGCACGCGGAACACGCCGTCTTCAAGCAGCGGCGGGTAATTCTCACCGCGCAGCGACAAGATGGCATCGCGGACCGGATTGCCGACCAGATGGACTCGGTCCTTGAGCTTGGGGTTCAGCCGGTCGACCTGCTTGTAGGCCGTGGCGATGGCATCGACCCGGCCTGCCATGAAGCGGTTGACCCGGCCGAGCACCGCATTCTGTTCGTGGATGATCGTCGGGATGCGCGCCTTTTGCGCCGCGAGCAGCGTCGGCAGCGCAGGATAGCCGCCAAAGCCGATGACCGCACTCGGCTGGAAATTCTCGAACAGGTTGAGCGCCATCGCCCGCCCTGCCCAGATGCCCTTCATGCCGCGAAGCCAGCCGATCGGCCCGCCGGCGATCCGTCCGGGCGGCAGAATGTGCACCTGATCGCCCTCGAAAATCCCCGGAATCTTTGCGCCGCGCTCGTCGGTGACGAGCGCGATATGGTGCCCGCGCTGCTGCAATTCGCGCGCGAGCGCATAGGCCGGAATCAAATGTCCGCCGGTGCCGCCGGCGGCGAGCACATAATGGCGTGAAATGGTCATCAGTTCTTCCAGTCCGATCCGAGCAGGCTGCGGTCCTCGAACGGGTTACGCCGGGTGAGCGACAGCAGCAAGCCCGCGCCGATGCCCAATGCGATCATCGACGAACCGCCATAGCTGATGAACGGAAGGGTCATGCCCTTGGACGGAAAGAGCTGCAGGTTCACCGCAATGTTGATGAACGCCTGCCCCCCGAGCTGCGCGGTCAGACCCGTCACCGCGAGAATCGTGAACAGATCGCGTTCGTCGAGCAAGCGCATGCAGATGCGCACGATGATCGCGAAATAGACCAGCGCGATCGCCGCACAGGCGAGCAGGCCGAATTCCTCGCCGATCACCGAAAAGATATAGTCGGTATGGGCCTCGGGCAGGTTGAACTTGTGGACGCCGAGGCCCGGCCCGGTGCCGATCAGCCCGCCGCCGGTCAGCGTCTTGTGCGCGAACATCACATGGTCATATTCGCCCGCGCCGAACAGCCAGCCGTTGATGCGCTGCGTCGCCACCGGGTAGAAGAAATAGGCGAGCGTCATGCCGACCGCACCCGCGCCGACGCCAAGGCCCACGACCTGCATCGGCAGACCAGCCAGCAGCATCAGCGTGAACCAGATGCCGATGAACATGATCGTCTGGCCAAGATCGGGCTGCCGCATCAGCAGAAACGCGATGCACGCCGTTATCGCCATCGACAGCTTGAGCACCGGCAGGCTGGGGTCCTTCACCCGCAGCGAAATGATCCAGCCCATCGTGACCGCATAAGCGGGCTTGAGAAATTCGGACGGCTGGATGCCGATGCCATAGCCGATCCAGCGCTTCGACCCGTTGACCGTGTTGCCCAGAATCGGAACCAGCGCCAGCAGCACGAAGAAGACGCACGCCATGATGATCGCAAGCCTGCGTGCTTCGCGCTTTGGCAGCATCGACACCACGAACATGAAGCCCAGACTGACGATGACCCAGCCGAGCTGACGATAGAAGAAGTAGAGCGGGCTCAATGTCTCTGTCGCCGTGGAGAGGCGGCGCGCGGTTGCTGGCGATGCCGCCTGAACTGCGATGAGGCCGATGGCGATGAGCATCAGGATCATCGCGAGCAGAACGCGGTCCAGTTCCCAGAACCAGATCGCCAGCTGCGACCGGTCGCTGCGACCCAGCCTGCGCCCAAGATTGCGGGGCAGCTTGTACGCGCGCTTGCCCGAAAGGCCGGCGGCGGGGACGGTGGCGGCCAGATCATTCATCTTTTGGCATCCTCCTGATGGGTCGCATCCTCGCCAATCAGCGCATCGACGATCTTGCGGAAGCTGTCGCCCCGCGCCTCGAAATCCCGGAACTGGTCGAACGAGGCACAGGCCGGCGACAGCAGCACCACCTCGCCTGCTTTCGCATTGGTCATCGCGCTGCGCACGGCATTCGCCATCAGTTCGGCGCGCGTGACGGGCATCAACGGTTCAAGCTGGTCGGCAAAAGCCGGTCCCGCCTCGCCAATGGTATAGGCATGGACAACATGGCCGAAATGCGGAGCGCACTCATCGAGACTGTCGCCCTTTGGCAGGCCGCCGACAATCCAGTGGATTCGGGGATAGGCAGCCAGCGCCGGAGCAGTCGATGCAGGGTTGGTCGCCTTGCTGTCGTTAACATAAAGCACGCCGCGATGCTCGGCGGTGCGTTCCATGCGATGCGGCAGGCTGGAAAAGGTCGCGAGCGACGCACGGCTGCGTGCCCTGTCGAGCCCCAGCGCGTCGACCGCGGCCAGCGCCACCGCGACATTCTGGGCGTTATGGGGACCCTGCAATGCGGGCCAGGCGCGCTGGTCTTCGGCAGAGATATCGGAGGCGTGCACCTCGATCGGCGCGCTCAAGCTCGCGGCGATCGTCCGGGTCGGTTCGTCATCCGTGGCGATGACCGCAACATGCGCAGCGTCCTGCTGCATGCTGAAGAGTCGCGCCTTCGCCGCGCAATAACCGGGAAACCCGTCATAGCGGTCCAGATGATCCGGCGTGATGTTGAGTAGCACCGCGACGTCGCAATCGAGGCTGAAGGTCAGGTCGATCTGATAGCTCGACAATTCCAGCACATAGATGCCGGTGCCGGCATCATTGGGGGAAAGTGGCGGCTGCGACAGGATGGGCAGGCCGATATTGCCACCCATGATCGTGGGCACTCCAGCCTCGCGGATGATGTGATGGATCAGTGCGGTGGTGGTCGACTTGCCATTGGTACCGGTGATGCCGATCACGCGGTGTGGCGGCAGGCTTGCACGGGCGAGCGCAAACAGTTCTATATCGCCGATGATCGGCACGCTCGCCGCGCGGGCACGGTCTGCGACCGGATGGCGGTTGAGCGGGACGCCGGGCGAAACGATCAACCCATCGAAACCCGCCAGATCAATCTCCATCGGATCGCCGATCTGCACATCGGGGTGGTTCGCCACCGCCGTCTCGCGGGCTTCCTCGCGATTGTCCCAGACGGTGCATTGGGCGCCCGAAGCCATCAAGGCATCGAGCGTCGCGAGCCCTGAGCGCGCGAGGCCCAGGATGCAATAGCGTTTCGCGGCAAAGGCAGGAGAGGTAATCACCGGATCTTCAGCGTCGCAAGGCCGGCCAGTGCCAGCACCAGCGATATGATCCAGAACCGAACGACCACGGTCGATTCCGCCCAGCCCAGCTGTTCGAAATGGTGGTGGATCGGCGCCATGCGGAACACGCGCTTGCCGGTGCGCTTGAAGAAGAAGACCTGGATGATCACCGACATCGCCTCGACCACGAACAGGCCGCCGACGATGCCGAGCACGATCTCGTGATGCGCAGCCACGGCGATGGCACCCAGCGCGCCACCGAGCGCCAGCGAGCCGGTATCGCCCATGAACACTGCGGCAGGCGGTGCGTTGAACCACAGAAAGGCGAGGCATGCGCCGATGATGCAGCCGCAATAGATGGCAAGCTCACCCGCGCCGGGCACGTGCGGGATACCGAGATAGGCGGCGAACTTGGCATTGCCGACCATGTAGACGATCAGCAGGAAGGCGAGGCTGGCAATGACCACCGGGAAGGTGGCGAGGCCGTCGAGCCCGTCGGTCAGGTTCACCGCATTGCCGAACGCGACGATCGTGAAGGCCGCAAAGGGGATGTAGAAAAAGCCGAGGTCGAACGGCGGGTAGTTGATGAACGGCACGTAGAGCAAGGTGCCGGTCTGGCCCAGGATAACCCAGCTCGCTATCCCGGCGATCAGGAACTCGCCCATCAGCCGGACCTTGCCGGAAACGCCCTTGTGGCTCGCCTTGCGCACCTTGTCGAAATCATCGAGGAATCCGATCAACCCGAAGCCCAGCGTCACGCAAAGGCACGCCCACACGAAGACGTTGGTCAGGTCCATCCACAGCAACACAGAAATGGTGAGCGAAATCAGGATCATCAGCCCGCCCATGGTGGGCGTTCCGCGCTTGGCGAGGTGCGTCTGCGGGCCATCAAGGCGGATCGGCTGGCCCTTGCCCTGGCGCATGCGCAGCATCAGGATGAACCGTGGGCCGATGATCAACCCGATGAAGAGCGCCGTGACGATCGCCGCACCCGAGCGGAAGCTCAGATAGCGGATCAGGTTCAGCGGGCCTTCAAAATCCAGATATTGCGCCAGCAGATACAGCATCAAACCCCCTCCCGCGACATGGCGGATGCGGCCGGCCGAGCTGCCAGCGCGCGCACCAGTGCGGACAATCCCACGGAATTGGACCCCTTGACGAGCAGTGCATCGCCATCGCCCAGAACGGCCAGCAGCGCAGGCAGCGCCGCATCGGCGGCGGGCACATGCGCGATTGTGCCCTGCCACTCAAGCGATTTGGCGAGCGCATCGGCCAAGGGTGCCATTTCGTCGCCGACCAGAATGACATGATCGACCCGGGCGGCCATGATCGGGGCTGAAAGCCCGGCATGATAGCTGTCCGAGGTCTCGCCCAGCTCCTTCATCGCCCCCAGCACCGCTATCCGGTGATTGGCCCTTTCCTGGCCGAGCAGCGCAAGGGTCGCCGCCATCGAGGCGGGGTTGGCGTTATAGGCCTCGTCGATCAGCAGTGCAGCACCGCCATCGGGCGTTGCCACCTGCATCCGCTCGCCACGCCCCGACATGCCCGGCAGATCGGCCAGGGCAAGGCCCGCAATTGCCAGGTCGCCGCCCGCCGCATCGACGGCGGTCATCACCGCCAGCGCGTTCATCACCCAATGCTCTCCAGGCGCGGACACGCGGAAGCACAGCCGCGCATCGCCGATCTGCGCCGTAATCAGGGACCCCCCTTCGGGCGCGGGGATCGCATCGATCAGCCGGGTTTCGCTGTCGCTCTGGCTGCCGAAGCGGCGGATGACATGCGCATGCGCCTGGGCGGCGGCATAGAGGCGCGGATAATGACGGTTGTTGTGCGGCACGATCGCGGTACCACCCGGCTCAAGCCCCTGGAAGATTTCGGCCTTGGCATCGGCAATGCCTTCTTCGCCATTGCTGAAATTGCCGATATGCGCGGGTGCGATCGTGGTGATCAGCGCAACGTGGGGGCGGACGATCCGGGTCAGTTCGGCCAGTTCGCCTGCATGGTTCATGCCCATTTCGAACACGCCGAACTTCGCATCCCGTGGCATGCGGGCAAGGCTCAGCGGCACGCCGACATGGTTGTTGTAGCTCTTGACCGAGCGGTGCACCGTACCGGGCACCATCCGGTCGAGCGCGTGGAACAGGGCCTCCTTGGTCCCGGTCTTGCCCGCCGAGCCAGTCACCCCGACGATCGTCGCGCTGCTGCGCGCGCGCGCCGCATGGCCGAGCGCCGTCAGCGCGGCGGCACTGTCGGCAACCAGCACGTGCGGGTGATCGACCGGCCGTTCGCAGATAACGCCCGCTGCGCCTGCGGCCATGGCACGGTCGATGAACAGATGCCCGTCGGTCGCCTCGCCGCGCATCGCTATGAACAGGTCGCCGGGCTCGATCTCGCGCGAATCGAACGCGACGCCGCTGACCGCGAAGTCGGTCGAGGCGGTGCCGCCGGTGGCGTCAGCAAGTTCGGATGCAGTCCAGAGGCTCATGCCGCGCACTCTCGCGCAACCTGCACATCGTCGAACGGCAGGACCCGGTCGCCGACAATCTGACCCTGTTCATGGCCCTTGCCCGCCAGCAGCACGATATCGTCCTTGCCCGCCATCCGGATGGCAGCGGCGATCGCCTCGCGCCGTCCACCGATCTCCGTGGCATCGGGCGCTGCCGCCATGATCGCCGCGCGGATACTGGCCGGATCCTCCGAACGGGGATTGTCGTCGGTGACGATCACGACATCGGACAGGTCACTTGCGACCTTGCCCATTTGCGGACGCTTGCCGGTGTCACGATCACCGCCCGCACCGAACAGCGTGATCAGCCTGCCCGAGACATGCGGGCGCAAGGCGGCAATGGCGGCGACCAGACCATCGGGGGTGTGGGCATAATCGACATAGACCGGCGCGCCTTCGCGGGTAATCACCGCGCGCTCTAGCCGCCCACGCACCGGCTGCAGCCGCGCCATATGGTCGAACACCTGGGCAGGCGCCCCGCCTGCGGCGATGACGATCCCGGCGGAAACCAGAGCATTGGCAGCCTGATAGGCGCCGATCAGCGGCAGATTGACCTTCACCTGGGAACCGGCGTGCTCGAGCACCAGCTGCTGCCCGAGCTGGGTCGGGGTGCGGCTCACCAGACGGATCGCCTCGCCCGCCTCGCCGACGGTCATCAGGCTGAGGCCGCGCGCCTTGACGCGGTCGATCACGGCTTGCGACCATTCGTCATCGGACCAGACGACGAAATGGCCGTCATCGGCGACGACCTCGTCGATCAGCCGCATCTTGGCCTCGAAATAGGCCTCCATCGTGCCGTGATAGTCGAGATGGTCGCGGCTCAGATTGGTGAACGCGCCGACCTGGACGGGCAGTCCTTCGGTGCGGAACTGCGACAGGCCGTGGCTCGACGCCTCGAAGATCGCATGGGTCACGCCCTCGCGCGCGAGGCCCGACATGTTGCCGAGAAAGGTCACGATGTCGGGCGTGGTAAGCCCGGTGCTCGCCTGATCGACCGAGGTGGTGACGCCCAGCGTCCCGATCGAGGCGGCATTATGGCCGGCCATGCGCCAGAGCTGGCGCGTCATCTCGGCGGTCGAGGTCTTGCCGTTGGTGCCGGTAACGGCAGCGACATGCGCGGGCACGGGGGTAAAGAAGCGCGCAGCGGCCAGCGCGAAGGTGCGGCGAGGGTTGGCATCGGCGATATGGACCGCACCCTCCACCTTCGCCTCCGGCCTGGCGACAACGGCAATCGCGCCGGCAGCGACGGCATCGGCGATGAAATCCTCGCCGTTGAAACGCGCACCCTTGAAGGCCCCGAAAACCGTACCGGGCGCAACCTTGCGGTGATCAATGGCAAAGCCGGTGACTGTCTGCGCCGATGCGTCGCCCGACAGCCCTGATGCCAGTTCACCCAGTCTCATTGTGCGTCCCTTTTACCGACCCAGAAAATTCCCGCCTCCTCTATTTTTCGCCGCTTCAGATGCAACCCCCTGCATCATGGGCCTGTGCATAACTGCCTATACCGGATCGTCCGATTTCGTGCCCGGCGCCTTCCAAAGCAGCGGCATAAGTTCGGATACGTCGACATCGCGCCGGTCATCGGGAATGACACCCAGCATCGGGCCGATCCGCGGCACCAGCTTGGCGACCACCGGGGCGGCAGTCCAGCCAGCGGTGCGCTGGAACGAAGACGCCTGGTTGCCCGAGGGCTCGTCGATCATGACGATCACCACATAGCGCGGCTTGTCCATCGGGAAGGCAGCAGCGAAGGTTGCCACCACCGAGCTGCGCCTGTAGCCGCCGGCGCCCGGCTTTTCTGCCGAGCCCGTCTTGCCGCCCACGCGGAAACCCGGAGCTTCTGCCTTGCGGCCGGTGCCGTCGCGCACGATCATGCGCAGCAGCTGGTTCATGCGCGCGCTGGTCGAGGCCTTGAACACGCGCTCGCCGCGCGGCACGTCCGCCGGGTTGAGCTTGAGCAGCGTCGCCGGGCGGTAGAGGCCGCCATTGACCATCGCGGCATAGGCCGAAGCAAGATGCAGCGGCGTCACCGCGATGCCATGGCCATAGCCCACTGTCATGTTGGTGAGCCTGCCCCATTGGGCCGGCCAGAGCGGCTTGGCACGCTCACGAAGGTTGATTTCGGCCTGACGATCGAAATGCAGCTTGCGCATCACCGCCTGCAGCCGTTCCGGTCCCAGTTCATCCGCAATCTGCGCGGTCACGATGTTGGAGCTGTGCACCAGCGTTTCGGGCACGTTGAGCCAGCGCCCCGACGAATGGGAATCGCGGATCTGGAAGCCTGCGACCTTGAGCGGGCGACTGGCATCATAGCGACGTGCCATGCTGGTCACCGTGCCTGCATCGATCGCCGCAGCGACGGTCAGCGGCTTGAACGTCGATCCCAGTTCGAAGAAGCGATAAGTGACCTGATTTGCCTCGAAGGCGATGCTGTCAGCATCGAACTGGTTGGGGTTGAAGCTGGGCAGCGAGGTCATGGCCATGACTTCGCCGGTTTCGACGTCGAGCACGATTCCCGCTGCAGCCTTGGCGTCATAGGCCTTCATGCCCTTGCCGAGTTCATCCTCCAGCGCCGCCTGGACGCGGATGTCGATCGACAGCGCCGATGGGGTCAGCCGCTTTTTCGGATCGATGAGCTCTGCGTCCATCGCCCGCTCCATGCCCGAGACGCCATGGCCATCGGGATGAACATAGCCGAGCACGTGCGCAGCCAGCTGCAGCTGCGGATAGAAGCGTTCCTTCTCGCGCGGGAATTCGATACCGACCTCGCCCAGGGCATGGACGCGGTTGACCTCTTCGGGCACCGCGCGATGGCGAAGATACGTGGGCTTGGTACGACTGAGCAGCTTGAGGAAACGCTCTTCGGACGTGTCGGGGAAGATTTCCGCCAGCTTGCGGGCAAGCACCCGGCGGTCGCCGATCAGCCGGTCCGGCACGACGCGAATGGCATAGCCGTCGATGGTGCGCGCCAGCGGCACGCCGTTGCGGTCGACAATGTCCCCCCGGCCGGGATCGACCAGAGCAGAGCGCGTCGCTGCCTGGGCCTGCTCGCCGAAGACACCGATAAAGGTCAGCCGCAACAGGATGGCGCCGACACCCAGCGCGAAAAGCGCAAGCACCGCCACCAGACGAACCTGGGCGGTGAGCGTGAGATGCTGGCGCTTGCTGGCCAGACGGACCCTGTGACTTCCAGACGCAAGCGCAGTCATTGACCCCCCGTCTTCTTCAATTCGGCATCGGCCTGCTGATTGATGCGATCGAGCAGCCGATCGTCGAGCAGGCGGCGCCCCGCACTCTTGTCGTCACCGGCTCTGGCCGCCTTGGGTGCGGTTGCGGCGGTTGCCGCCCGTGCCGGGCTGATGATCGCGACACTGGCCGAAACCGAGAGCGGCTCGGGCGTCTTGACCGTGTTGGCGGCCAGTTCAGACGGCTTGATCGGCGCCGGCTCGGCCTGCGGCTTGATCGTCATCGCGGCAACCCGCACCGGCTCATCGAGCGGCTTGTCGATCTCGCCCAGATTTGCCAGTTCGCGCTCGCCATCAAGATATTGCGCGGCGCTGGGCGCTTCATAGCCATATTCCAGGTCGTTCCACATCGCGAGCTGGGCAAGGCTGGCACGGGTAGCGAATTCGGTTTCCAGATAGCGGATCTCGGCGCGTGTGCGCAGAATGTCGCGTTCGGTGCGCGTGAGGTCGCTGCGCAGCGTCGCAACGCTGAGCGACAGCGGATAGAGCGCGATCGCGACGATGAAGATGAGCGCGATCCAGCCGATGGTCTTGAGGCGCTTGACTGCGAGGATCATGCCGCCCGCCTTTCCGCATCGTCGAATGCACCCCAGGCCGGAGCGCTGCTGCGTACCGCCACCCGCAAGGTGGCCGAACGCGCGCGGGGGTTACGCGCGCATTCGGCCTCGCCCGCCCGGGTCGGTCTGGCGGGTTTCTCGAAACTGGGGACCCGGCGCTGGCCGGACGTGTCAGGCAGGTGACGCGACCCCGCGCCCTCGCTGCCCGATCGCGCCTTGAGGAAGCGCTTGACGATGCGGTCCTCGAGGCTGTGAAAGCTGACCACGGCGAGGCGTCCGCCCGGCGCGAGCATCGCCTCGGCGGCGACCAGCCCTTCGCGCAGCTCGTCCAGCTCTCCGTTCACATGGATGCGGATCGCCTGGAAGGTGCGCGTGGCCGGGTCCTTCGGCGCACCGGGGCGATAGCCCAGAGCCTTACGCACCACCGTCGCCAGCTCGAGCGTCCTCTGCAACGGACGGGCGGCGACGATGGCGCGGGCGATCCTGCGCGACTGGCGCTCCTCGCCGTAAAGATACAGAATGTCTGCAATATCGCCTTCGTCGGCAGTATTGACGAAATCGGCTGCGCTCAGGCCATCCTGGCCCATCCGCATGTCGAGCGGGCCGTCCGACTGGAACGAGAAACCACGCTCGGCCTGATCGAGCTGCATCGAAGAGACGCCGATATCGAACACGATGCCATCGACCTGGGTCACACCTGCGGCGCGCAGCATCTGCGCGAGCTGCGAAAAGCGCCCGGCATGAAAGCTGAACCGACCTTCGCTCTGCTCCACCAGCGCCTGGCCGGTGGCGGCAGCATCGGGATCGCGATCAAAGCCGTGGACGTTCGCCCCCGCTGCCAGCATGGCACGGCTGTACCCGCCAGCACCGAAGGTCGCATCGACATGCACTTCGCCCGGCTGGATCGCCAGCCCGTCCAGCACCTCTTCAAGCAGCACGGGAACGTGCGGCGCATTGTGCGGCGTCTTGCTGGTTTCGGGTGCGGCCATCAGCGCTTGCCCCCCAGCTCTTCCATCAGGAAACGTGCGTTGAACTGCTGCGATGCCAGGCGCGGGTCATCGAGCGACATCAGATGCTCATAGCCCCAGACGCTGAAATCGGTGCCGTTGCCGCTGAAGAACACGTGCTTTTCGATCCTCGCCATGGCCACCAGCATCTTGGGCAGGATCAGACGGCCGCTGCCGTCGAAGCTGATTGTGGCCGTGCTGTTGAACCGGGGACCGCCGAACAGTTCGGTGCGGAATTCCTCGCCCGTCTCGCTGGCGATCTGCTCGCGGCGACGCATCTGTTCGATCAGCGCGTTCAGCCGCTCGGTGCCATAGCCCTGCAGGCACTGGCCCTGCGCATTGAACGAGAAGACGACGGAGCTTTCGCCATTCGAGTTTGCGATGATGGGATTGCGGAACGCAGCCGGGATGGCCATCCGCCCCTTGGGGTCGATGGTGGTCAATGCAGAACCAAGAAAGGCACTGATTTCCGCCACTTGGTCAATTCACCCCTTTGCCGCGCCCGTTGCGTATCCCTGACTGTCCGGGGGTGCTGACCGGTGATGCCCTGGCCGAATGGCGAGCCCACCCGCCTGTCAGCGGATAAAGTTCGCAAGCTCCCGCACCGCATGGGCGCCGCAGGTCGGCAAGGAATCACGAATGGTTGAACCCCGATTAAGGGAGTCCATACCAAGGGAAACTTGGGGATGGAAGGGGTTTTTTGGGCCTAGAACGGTAACATTGGGGCTGACGTTCCGGATTTGGGGTGAGCCGAACATGGCCCGTGCTGTCGCTTCATCCGCCGCCCTCCTGGCCCAGCTCTGTCAGCAGATCATGCACGAACCGCCGGGTGGCACGCCCGGATTCATCGGTGTTGCGGAGGATCTCCGGGTCAAGCAGATCGGCATCGGCAACAAGGATCACCCTTCCGGCCCCCACCCGGCAGCGCGCCGACAGCCCGTCATCATCGACACGGCATTGCGCGTCCCCAGATTTCCCCGGCAAAACCCCGAACTGCCCCGGATGGACCAGTAACGCGCCCGATTTACCCCCCCGCCGCGATTCGATCCCGGGGTTCAGCAGCTCGATTCCCCAATGCTTGAGCAGGGGTGACATCAGCGAAGACCGCACCGGGCCTTGCGGATCGACGAGGCTGGCCCCGCGGGGCCATTCGAGCATGGGATCGACGAAGAGCAGCAATCGCCCGCCAGTGCGCACGAACGTGTCCAGCGCCACGAATTCGCCTGGTGCAAGCGCGCGCGGCTGGACCAAGATGGCAAGGCGCACCCCTTCGAGTGTGCGCGCGTCCAGCGCATCGGGCAGGACCAGATCGTGCCCAGCTGCCAGAGCCTGATGCAGCGGATGCGGATCAGCCTTGCCTGCGATGACGCCTTCCATATCCACCCCGGCGCCATAGACCAGCGGCAGGCTGCTCATCAGCGCGATCCGCTGACGTGGCATATCGGGGATTATCGGGGAAAGCGCCTCGGTCTTGCGCCTGTGATCCGGCTGTTCCGCAGCCATCGGCGTGCAGGCTGCGGCCGCCAGACTCGCCAGCGTCAGCGCAAGCCATGCACGCATCACTGTTGTGGCTGGCTGGGTGAACCCGATTGAGGTGCATCCTGCAGTTCGCCCACCACTGGCGTCTGCCCACCTACACTGTGCTGCGTCCCTTCAGCGGGAAGGTCGGGGACCACTCCCAGATCGACCAGCGGTTCGCTGGCTGCGGGCGGTTGCACCACGGGCGGCACAGCCGCTGCATCGACGCCCGGCTCGGCCACAACGGCGGTATCGACAGGCCTTTCGGTCCCGGCACGCTGCAGCAGCATGTCAGCGAGCGCGACCATCACCAGCACCGCGAAGATACCGCCGATGCCGATCTGCAGCCGGTGCATGATGGGGTTGCCCCCTGTGTTGCGGGCTTTTTCAGCGACCATGGTCAGGAATATAGGTCAACCGGCCAGCCAGGGGAAGACAGGCAGTCCCTTGGCACGCAGCCATTCGGGATTGTACAGCGTCGAAAGATACCGGAAGCCCGTATCGCACAGGATCGTTACGACGCGCGATCCCGGCCCAAGCGTCCGCCCCAGTTCGACCGCGCCTGCGACGTTGATACCCGAGGACAGGCCAAGGCACAGCCCCTCCTCCTTGAGCAGTCTTTGCACCCAGTATAGTCCGACCTCGTCCGAGATGCGGAATTGCGTGTCGATCGGCGCATCTTCCAGGTTGCCGGTGATGCGCCCCTGGCCGATGCCTTCTGCGACGGACGAGCCTTCTGCCTTCAACTCGCCATTGGCGTAATAGTTGAACAGCGCGGCACCGTGCGGATCGGTCAACGCAATCGTGGCCTTGGGGTCGCGCGCCTTCAGGCCCATTCCGACGCCCGCGATGGTGCCGCCGGTGCCTGCCGCGCAGGTAAAGCCGTCGATCCGCCCGTCCATCTGCGCCCAGATTTCCTCCGCCGTGCCTTCGATATGCGCGCGGCGGTTGGCGATGTTGTCGAACTGCTGCGCCCAGACCGCACCCGTTGTCTCTTCTGCGAGGCGGCGGGAGGTGTGCACGAAATGGCCGGGATTGGCATAGGGCGCCGCCGGGACCAGAACCAGTTCCGCCCCCAGCGCGCGCAGTGTGTCCATCTTCTCCTTGGACTGGGTCTCGGGCATGACGATGATCGTCTTGTAGCCCTTGGCATTGGCGACCAGAGCCAGGCCGATACCGGTATTGCCCGCCGTGCCCTCGACGATCGTGCCGCCGGGCTGGAGCGTGCCGCGCTCCTCTGCATCACGCACGATGTAGAGCGCAGCCCGGTCCTTCACCGATGCGCCGGGATTTGCATATTCGCACTTGCCGTAGATGTCGCAGCCCGCGGCCTCGCTGGGCCCGTGGAGCCGCACGAGCGGAGTGTTGCCAATCAGGTCGAGCGTGGTCGGTGCAATGGTCATCGCCGCTAGATAGACACGGCCTGCGGGGGCGGCAAGGCACTAGCTGCCGCACAGGCAAGCGGTGAGCGGTTCGCATCCCTTTGACAGGATCTCTGCACCTACCGAAACGCCATCTGCGTTATCAAGAAACATCAAGTCGATTGCCATCCCGGAGGCGAGAAATAAGCGCATTTGCCATGATTATACACAAATCAAAATTCGTCTACAGCAATCATCCATTATGGACATATTATCATGACATTGATTTTCTCCCGCCCCTTCCATAGCCTTGAATCACGGCCCGATTTCTGTAGTTTCATTACAAGAAATATGATCATTCAAGTGTGCTGGGGGAGAATGCTTGAAATGAGCTCTGTTGCTGAGTTGATACATCGCATTCTGCCAAACGGAACTCGGGAGACATCCAAGGGCTCTTCTCGTTCCTGGGATGACATTCCCAATTGGCCGCCTGACGTTTTTGCGGTTGTTGCGACGCTGCTCGACCGGGCGAGCGGTTATCGGCAGATTATCGAGCCCTCTTTGAACGGCAATGATCGCTCTGATCGTCTGGGAATATTCGACCCGGACTATCGGGGCAGGCTGGAAGCTGCCGGACGATGCTGGGCGTGGACCATGCTGAGCGATCCGGAACCGGAAGTTGTGGGCAAGGTCAGGCTTTTCGATCAATCGCTTGCCGACATCATCCAGAAGAACGATGTCGCGATCATCCATGATTGCTGGAAAAAGCTGGTGCAGGATTACGGCGATCATTCGGTCGCATCGTATCATTCGACCGAAACCCAGGTCTGGTGGCTTCCTGCCCTTTCGTTACTGATTGCATCGGATATTGCCAGTTCGGGCCTAGGGTTCCGTGTTGCCCCAACGATTCGGGACGGCCTGCCCACCAAGGTCCAGTATGTTCTGCTGCAGAATATCAGCGAACGACAGGACGAGGCAAAGCGCAACAATTCAACCTTTGATCGCGGCATCAGCACGCTGACCACCGAGCAGATCAACCAGTCCATGGTCGCTGTCCTTCCCAAGACTCGCACGTCGTCCTTGGGGTGCACGATACGCAACCTGACCCATAACCTGGCGCTGCTTCCCCCCATCAGCCAGGTCGAGGCGCGATGGTACGTGCCCGGGGCCAGACCCTGGCCCGCAGTGTCGAAGGATCATTCGCATGACCAGGCAAAGCCGCTGAATTTGCTGCTCATCCCCTTTCCGTATCGAATTAACCCCTCGTCCTTCCATGTGGAGCAAGAAATTGGCCAGCAACGATGGGGGTTTTTCAAGCTGAAACAGGACTGGCTGCACTGCGGCGACAGGGAAGCCTCCGTGACCCAGATCGTAGCCTTTGTGCAGAATCTTGTGAACCTTGCAGTGAGTGAACTGGGGGAAGTGCACGGGGTCATCTTCCCGGAATATGCGCTCAATGCGGAAACCTTTGGTGCCGTGGCGATCGCACTGAAGAACAGCTTCTCCAAGACAGGTTTCGAGTTCATCATTTCTGGCACAAGTGAGGAGCCGATTAGCGACAAGGCCGGAACGCGCCATGGCAATTACGCGGTGTTCAGCAGCGTCGACAAGGAAAGCGGCTCCGAATGGGGGATAAGAGGGTGCCGCGAGAAGCATCACCGCTGGAAGATCAACAAGCCGCAGATCCAGCGCTATGGTCTCAGCTATCGGATGTCGCCCGATTCAAACTGGTGGGAAGGTATTCCGCTTTCCCGCCGCATAATTGAGTTTTTCGAGGTACGAGCAGGTACCAGCCTGACCGTACTGATCTGCGAGGACCTTGCGCGCGCTGATCCGTGCCAGTCAGTCGTGCGCGCGATCGGACCGAACCTCCTCATCGCCTTGCTGATGGACGGACCGCAATTGCCATCACGATGGCCGGGGCATTATGCAGGCGTGCTCGCAGACGATCCGGGATCGTCGGTGCTGACACTGACATCGCTTGGCCTGATCGAGCGGGGGGCCGTCATGGACGCCGCCCAAAGCCGTAGCGTCGCGCTTTTCCGGGACAAGGGCGGAAATCAGCGAATGCTCCAACTGCCTCAGGGCTCTCATGCGCTGGCGGTAAGGTTGACGGCATCGATGGAAGAGGAGCATACTCTCGACGGCAGAGGTGATGGCAAAACCGCCTATGTCTGGAAGCTGGATGAGGTGGTGGCCTTGCGCGCCGATGCCGAATTCGCTCGCCCATGGATTGTGGGACAAGGTCGATCATTGTCGTAACGCTTTGTTGTTCCTATTTGCTTATCACTCGACGCAGTCCCGCGCTGCGCTCGACTTAGGAGGTTGAAATGGCTTTTGGCATGAGAGGCGACTCCGACCGTGATGCATTCATTCATTACGTCGAGGAACTGGCTGTGCCGGAAGGCTGGAAACAGGAAGCGAAAATGGTCAAGCTGGCGACCAATCCCATGACGGATCACGCTGACGGGTCCGCTGCGGCTCGATCCGGAATGCGTGCATCAGTCCGGGGCCCTCGTTCCAGAAAGTCTGATTGACCTTACCACCGACCGAAATCCGGCCCTAGCGGTTCCGACAACAGGCAGGTTCCGTGGTAGCTGATACAGCACTGGGGACTGGCGCCTCTTGGGTCTGGGCGCTGTAGACTTCAAACCGGCCGCTCGGCCAGAAGGCTGCGCACCAGCGGCTGCATTTTCTCGTCGAAACGGGCCAGCATCACATGCTCGTCGGCCGTCTCGTAATGCGTGATCAGCTCGCGTCCATTCCACCAATGCAGGGCAAACGCCGGCGGGTCGGCGATGATCATGTTGCGGCCATCGGGACGGTCGGGATCGATCGGCGCAAGTTCGAGCGCCACCTGCGGCGCGCTGGACGGACAGATGGCCACCGGAAAACCGTTCCACTGGCTGACGATAGCGCGATGGACATGGCCGCAGACCATGCCAATGACATTGGGCCGGTTGGCAAGGCAGTTGCGCAGGCGCTGCACCCAGGGCTCTTCGGGATGGGTGTTCATCCATTCGATGCCCACTTCGATCGGCGGATGATGTTGCACGATCAGCGTCGGGCGGGCGGTCTGCTCGGCAAGCCGTGCGTTGAGCCAGTTCGCCCGGACCTCGCAAAAGGCACCGCCATGCCGCCCCTCTTCAAGGGTATCGAGCACCAGCAACCGGATCGGGCCTGCATCCACCTCATATTGCACGAAGCCGTCGGCCACCGGCACATCGGGGAATTGCGACAGGAAGGTATCACGCTGGTCGTGATTGCCCATGCACATGTGAACGGGGAATGGGCAGACGGAAAATGCATTCCTGAGCCGACGATAGCTGTCCTCGTCGCCCCGGTCGATCAGGTCGCCGGTCGCCAGCAGCATGTCGGGCACGGGGTCGAGCTCGCGCAGCATGGCGATGACCTGGTCGAGCCGCTTGCGGTTGAACTCCGCCGGATTGTCGGGATCAAAGCCCAGATGAATATCGGTGATCTGAGCAATGAGCATCCCGCGACCCGGTCCCTTGTTGTTCGTTGGCTTGAGGGAAGAGGCTATCGTCGCAATCGCGCCGCTGCCCCTCCCGGATGTGCCATGGAGGCCGTAATCTCTGGCCGCTTTTTCTTTTTGTCTTGCTCGCGAAGCAGCCATGGCGCCCCCTTATCGGCATGGTAATCGTGGCACATTGCACAAGTGGATTCGACCGGTTTCTTCACCTTGACCAGTGATGCGCCGCTTTCCCCGACATGACAGGTGCGGCAATCCTTGATCCCGGGCAGTAACAGATCGGAAGCATCGCTCGATTTTTCAGCGAGATGGCAGCTGGTGCACTCTTCCTTGTCGTGCGCATCATGCGTGAACCAGCCCTTTTGCATGTAACGGCTGGTCTGGGCGACCGGCGCGATGCGGAAATCGAGCCCGCCCGACGATGAGGGCGGCACCACGACATGACAATCATAGCAGGCGCCGCCGCGGCTGAAGACCTGGCGGATCGCCTGGTCGGCTCGGCCGCCGCGGAAATTGACCGCGCGGGCATAGTCCGCTGCAGTGCGGCGCGAATTGACGACACCGGGGCGCTGCCGCGCCAGGCTGCCCAGGTTGATCGGGCGGGCGGGCGGCGTGGAGCGATAGAAGGCGCGCAGATCCGCCTTGACCTGCTCTGGCTGGCCGTGGCGCAGCGTGCGATAGGTGTCGCCGATCTTGTCGAAGGCGAGGCTGTGGCACATGGCACAGCTCTTCTCCATGTCGACCTCGACAAAGCCGACATTGTTCTTGTCCGGCTCGTGACAGTCCTTGCACTCCAGCGCATCGCCAAAGTCGTATTTGGCCGCAAGCCTGCGCCCCATCTGCGCGACACCGCCTGTCTTGTTCAGGTGCAGGTCGTGCGGGAACTTGAGGCCGTTATTCTCTTTGGGCTTCTTGTCGAGCGAGATCCGCTTGCGCGGCGCCTTGGCATCGTCACCGACCAGCGGACGCACCAGCACCGCCGCCTGGAACTGTGGGTGCGCCTTGCCGAAATCGGCGGCGTTTCCGAGTTTGGTGTCGGTCAAGCGCGTATCCATCCCGTCATGACACTCCGCACAGAAGCGTTGCTGAGTCGGTTCCATAGCACCGGCACCCTCATGCTCGGTGTGACATTCGACACAGCGTCCCGCCGGTTTGTTGAAACTGGCCGCAACGAATCGGGTAAAAGCGGCAAATCCGGTAGGGTCGCCGCGTGCTTCCAACTGGCGCGGCATCGGCGCGTGCGGGCCGGCATCCTTCTGATGGCAGGTCATGCAGGCATTGTCGCGCACCGAGACAAACGCATCGACATGACAGGCCTGGCAGTCGTTCTTGAGCGTCTTGTGCGCGAGGCTGAGCTTGCCCGACGACCATAGGGTATCGGCATGGAAGCCGGCGGGGCGCGAGATTTTTTCCTTGTAGGCCAGATCCTTGTAGCTCGACCAGGTATAGACCGGCCAGGCAAGGCACGCGATCAGCACGAGCAACGCAAAGCCCCAGGCGCTCATCCGCTTGCCGGGCAGCAGCCCTTTCAGCGAATAGATCGCCGCCTCGTCCTTGTCCTCGGCGCTGTCAGACACCGCCTCGACGCGGCGGACGGTCAGCGTCACCGCATCGCCTTCGGTCCCGAGCGCAACGATATGTCCGCCAAAACGCAGTTCCGCGCCGCGCGCCATGTCGATCTTGGTCGATTCGACGCTGCGGCCGTCGACATCGAAAGGCTGGGCCGATTCGGCGGTGATGATCAGCTCGCGTTCGCGCCGCACCATGCGGGCATGAACCGGATTCACCGCGAGGTCGGGCAGATGCACGCCATTGCTGGCGTTGCGGCCGATGAAAATCTCATCGCCCGCCACTTCGGTCTGGCGGACAATCTCGCTGCCATCTGCCTTCAAGGCCACCTGGCGGACGATAAACATCATTCAACTGCCCCCAAACTTGCCGACACCCCGCCCCCGGGACTTTCGATCACCAGTAGAAAAACACGCTGAAAATATGCGCCGACAGCGCGGCGAGCAGCGCGAACGTCATGGGTACATGCACATAGAGCCAGACCTGCAGCATCGACTTGATCTGCAAATGCCGCCGCAGCCGAGCCAGCGTCGATTCCTTGCGCTGCAACAGGCCGTCGACCTTGTCGAGCGGATCATCACCCATCCTCGGCTGATAGGCACGCATCCGGCGCAATTCGGCGATCGCGGCGCGCGTTTCGCAGCCCGAATAGCTGTTGGTGATGCGCTGAAGAAAATTGCCGTCGAACGGGTCCTGTTCCAGCGAGGCCTGGACCAGCGCAGCCTGGCCAGGCTCAAGCGGCTGGGCCGCATCGTGCAACTGACGGTCGAGCGAGCGCAGCTGCTCGATCATCATCCGTTCGGTCACCGCGCCATCGGCATCGGCCCGGTTGCTGGACAGATTGTCAGGCAGGGTCGCGTAGAAATAGATGCCGACAATGCCGGAAATGATGACAATCATCATCAGCGCCCAGGCCAGGGTATGGACGTTCCAGCCCAGCTGGAAGCCGGTGTGCAGCGTGCCGATGACGATGAGGCTGAGCCCGAGATAGACATGCGCACTGGTCCATGCCTTGAGCGACCAGCCGCCGGGCGTGATCGCCCGCTTGCGCAGGCCAAGACAGGTCAGCCAGAAGATGAGACCCGCACCGATCGTCCCGAGGGTATAGCCATACCACGAGCCGCCATTGTGCCGCGGCTGCACGTCGATCAGAAAATAGCTGGCGAGGCACGTGATGCTCAGCACCATCGCGATCTTCAACCAGCGGAAATTCTTGTGGCGCAGAAAACCGTCGTGCATCGAGCTCCGCTCGCGGCCTACGGTCTTCTTGCGCACGGCGGGCGCTGCGGGCTGAGCCTGGCTTGCCATGGTCAGGCCTCCTCCTGCTCGAGCCGCGCAACGGTCAGGAATTCGTCAGGCGCGACGCGGATGGCAGCGCCGGTCGGGCATGCGCGCACGCAGCTGGGCCCGCCCTCGATCCCGGCGCACATGTCGCACTTGATCGCCTTTTTGGGCTTTTCCACGCTGTGATCGCTATTGGCATAGGCCCATTTCTTGCTCGGTTCGCCAGGTCCCGGACCAAAGCCGAAGAACAGCCAGGAAAGCAGGCTGGGTTTCTTGGGCGGCACCTTGTCCATGCGGATCACGCCATAAGGGCAGTTGCGCTGGCAGTTACCGCAGCCGATGCACGTGTCGTTGATATAGACCTCGCCATCCGGGCCGCGATTGATCGCATTGGGCGGGCAATCTGCCATGCAGTGCGGATGCTCGCAATGGCGGCAGCTGGTCGGCACGTGCAGATGCGCATAGGTGCGCCCCGCCTCGCGGTCGAGCCGGGAGAGACCGTCATGGCTGTCCGCGCACGCCTTTTCGCAATTGTCGCAGCCCACGCACAGCGTCTCGTCGATCAGCAGCACGTCGGTCGCCTCGCCGATGCCGTTTTCGACGAGGAAGTTGGCGACACCCGAATACATGTCGACCACACCCGAGAAACTGTCCTTCTTCGCCTCGATAAAGGCGTTGATGTCCTGGCGGCTGGCCATGTCGCGCTTGGCGCGCTTGAGCAGTTCGGGATTGGCGTCGAGCACCTTCTTGAATGCGTCGCCGTCGATCTGGATGACTTCTGACTTGATCGCCGCCTTCACGGTTGCCGTCCGCCGGCCTCCCGCGATCAGCGCCATTTCACCGACATAGGACCCGGCCGGCAGATACGAAAGGAACACCGGCTTGCCGCCGATTTCCTTCTCGACGATCATCGATCCGACGCGGATCACATAGATTTCCGTGCCCTCGTCGCCTTCCTTGAGGATCGCTTCGCCCGGCTTGATCTGGCGGATGCGGCTGGTGTCGACGACCTCGCGGATATCGTCGGGCTTCAGCCCCGATCCGAACATCTGAAGCAGCAGGCGTTCGGTGGAAATGCGCTCGATCGCCTTTTTCGCGGTCGGCACCTGGCTCTGCAGCTTGAGCGCGGCATTGCGCGAGATCTCGACGCAGATGGTATCCTCCGCCGCTACGACGGTGGCACCCCGGCGGCGCCCGGAAATCAGGCCGACCTCGCCGAAGATCGATCCCTGCCCGATCGGCACGGTCTTCGATGGATCATTGGGGTCGATCTGTACCGCGACCGAACCTTGCGCAATCGCGAACAGCGACGATCCGGGCGCCGCGCGTTCGAAGATCACATCGCCCCTGCGGTAGAATTTCGCGTCCGAATCGAGCATGAACTCGCGCATCTGAAGCGGGTTCATGCCGTTGAGAATCGTCACGTTCTCGCGCAGCAGGTCGAGCCATTCGGCCACCGACTTGCGGCCTGGCAGGTCCTTGAACTTGCCCTCCAGGATCGGTTCGTCCGCAGGCTTCAGTTCGGTATTGCCGTTGATGAACTCGATGACGTCATAGCCCTGGTTCATGCAGTGCTTGATCAGCGGATAGCCTGCCAGCGCGCCGATGACGAAAATACCCGGCGCGGTGGATTCGAACACGGGCGAAAGCTGGGGAAAGGCCAGACGATCGGCGCTGGTGAACGCGATGCCGCATTCCTCGATAAAGGCACGTGGCGGGGCCGAGCCGATACGGGCGATGATGCGGTCGCAGCGCACCCTTTCCTCGCCATCGCGGGTGTTGAACGTGATCCAGCCCGGCTCGACGCTGGCGGTATCGGTCTCGAAGCGAATCTGCAGCTTGCCGGCGTTGCGGTCCGCCAGCAGCGCCAGCGCGTTCGCCTCTTTGGCGGTCGGGAAGGATTCCTTCGGGCTCGGCGCCTCGGGCCCGCGGCTCACGATCGTGACGACATTGCCCTGCGCCGCATCTTCGGCGAGGCCCCGCGCATTCTCGATGCCCGCATCGCCAGCGCCGATGACGACGATATGCTCGTCGACATATTCGGTCGGGTCGTCCAGCTGATACTGGACGTGCGGCAGGTCTCCCCCCGGGCAGCGCATGCGGTTGGGGTTGCCCTGGGTCCCGATGGCGAGCACGACGTTTTCGGCGATGATCTTCTCGCCATTGGTCAGCTCAAGCTCATAGGGCGGGGCGTAGCGCTGGATTTCCTTCTTGGTGATCGATCCGTCGCGCGCGCGCTGTTCGATCACATGAACGCTGCCCTCGATCGCGGGGCCGGTGCCCCTGATCGCCTTCACCTCGGCGTTGAACTTCACATTGACGTTCAACTCCCTGGTCCGGGCGTTCCATTTTTCCAGAATCGCCTCGCGCTTGCCCGCGTCGAACTCGTGGTCAGAGCGAAGCACCAGTTGCGATGGCGTGGCCATCACATGCTTGCCCTTCTGATATTTGTAGATGGTGTCGGAGAGGTGATCGGTCTTTTCGAGCAGGACATGGCTCATGCCCAGGCTCGCAGCGCGTGCTGCCGCGCTCTTGCCGGCCGGGCCCGATCCGATGATTGCAACGCGGTAGATTTCGCTCACAGGTTCGCGTCCCCCAAATGCGGACGCTCTTCCGTCCGCGCTTGCGTGCACACCTGTCAGTCCCGCGCCGCGCTGCCCGATTTCTCCCCGATCGGTGCCGCCATCGCCAGAATGCCTCGCTGCCGCAAGAACTTGCCCAAAATTCGGTTGCGAACCCTATGCCCATATTTCTAGCAAAGAATGTGATCTTTACCACTTAGAAATTGGAAAATTTGGGCGATCGGCTAGCCTTGCATCCGGACGCGACAGAGAGACACGCAACATGACCGATCCCATGACCGATACCCCGCCTGCCGCCACCCCATCCCCGCGCGGCACGGGAAGCGGCTTCGGCCTCGGCAAGGCGGCGCTGGCCGCAGCGGCGCTGATTGCCGCCAGCGCGGTGGGCTACAAGGTGTACAGCGACCAGAAGCCTGCCCCGGTCGCACCGACCGCCCCGCTCAATGCCCAGGGCCAGCCCGCCTCGGTGGATGAAGTGATCACTGCGCTGGAGGCCCGGCTGCGCGACAATCCGGACGATGCCGAAGGCTGGCGCATGCTGGGCTGGAGCTATTTCGAGACGCAGCGCTTCGCCGAATCGGCCACGGCCATGCGGCGCGCGATCCAGCTTGCCCCCGGTAATTCGGAATATCACTCGATGCTGGGCGAGGCGCTGGTGATGGCGAGCAAGGACGAGGCGATCAGCCAGGACGCACGTGCCGCCTTCGCCAAGGCGGTCGAGATTGACCCCAAGGACGCCCGCGCCCGCTATTTCCTCGCTGCCGCCAAGGATATCGATGGAAAGCACGCCGAAGCGATCGAGGACTGGTTTGCGCTGCTTGCCGAGACGCCAGCCGATGCACCCTATGCCAAGGACATTCGCGACGTCATCCGCAATGTCGGCAAGGAACGCGGGATCGAGGTTGAAAAGCGCCTCGCCTCTGCAAAGTTCGCTCCGCCGACCGCAGGCTTCCGCACGGATGGTGCAGAAGCCGCGACCGCCGGGATCCCCGGACCGACGCGCGACCAGATGGCCGCCGCAGCCGCCCTGCCGCAGGGCCAGCAGGACATGATGATCAAGCAGATGGTCGATGGCCTCGCCGAACGCCTGAAGCGCGAGCCTGGCGATACCGATGGCTGGATCATGCTGTTGCGCAGCCGCATGCAACTGGGCGAAACCGGCAAGGCCGAGGCGGCCTTGCGCGATGCAATGGCGGCGCTCAAGAACAAGGCTGCAGATCAGCGCCGCGTCCGCGAGGCAGCCTCTGCTCTGGGCGTGCCCGGCGCCTGACGATTGGCTGTTGCTGCATATGGATGCCGCCAACCCGACCTGTTGACCGGTACCGCATCTATTGCCGGCTCTTTGTCGGCAAGCTGAGCGCGACGGAAACAATCTAGGGAACATCTTGCACAATTAATTATGTTACTCGCAGATGATTTCCTGCTATTGCGAGTGCCTTGCACCAATCGGAAGCAGATCAGGCTCATGCCGGAATTCGACCATGTTGAACGTGCGTCCAGAGCGCTAGAAGACGTCTCGACGCTGGAAGATCTATTGGCCGTCCTGGCCGATGCAGCCGCGCCATTCGGCTTTGCCCATGCTGCGCTTGCGCGGCACGTCCATCTGCAGTCGGGGTTGATGGAGCCGGAAATGGTGACCAACTATCCGAAGGCCTGGCACGATCTGTTCGAGCGCCGCGACTATGGGTTGACCAGCCCCGTGCTCGCTGCCTGTCAGCGGCATGGCGGCGCCATCCGCTGGACCGATCTTGAAACGATCATTCCCCTGACGCGCATCCAGCGCGAATATCTGGACGAGATGCGCAAGCTTGGACTGGGATCAGGCTGCACCATTGCCAGCCACATGCCCGACCGGCCGACCATTTCGGTGCATTTCGTGGTGAAGGACGGCGCGCCGCTCGAACCGCGCCCCTTCATGCTCGCCATCCTGCTCGGCATCGCTGCGGGGCAGCAGGCCCGAACCTTGTGGCAATCGCAACTGCCTCAGGCCCAGGTTGCGAATGACGAGCGCCTTTCGCCACGCCAGGTCGATTGCGTGAAGCTGGTCGCCCGGGGCATGACGAGCTGGGAAATCGCTGCCGTGCTGGGCATATCCGATCAGACGGTCAGCGAATATCTGACCGATGCCCGTCGCCGCCTCGGCGTTTCCAACCGCGCCCAATTGGTGCTCAAGTCCCTGAAGCTGGGCTATTTCACGCTCGACGACGTCACCGAATAAGGCCTCTGGCCCACGCCCTCACGGCAGCCGGGCGCTTTGGGCAATGCGGCGATAATCTTCGATGTTCCGGTCGAAATAATGCAGCCGCGGCGCATCGAAGCTGATCATGTACAACCGACCCGAGATGATCGCGGCATGCGCCTCGCCCTTGCGGGTCAGCTCATCTGGGTCGACATATTCGTAGCGGAACAGAACGCCGTCGCGCTCCAGAAAGCGGGTGGGCTGCACTTCGGTCACGCGGAAATCGGCCAGTTCCTTGGCACTGCGATAAGTCGCTTCGAACAGCTCGGGCAGTTCGACGAGAAGGGTGCTGGCGCTGAACCTGGGCAACGGCTCGCGCTTCTTGCTGCGTTCGCGCACCAGTGGCTTGCCCGGCTCGATCCCGGCGAAGAAGGTGAGATCGTTGAGCTGCCCACCATCGAGCGTCCAGGTCTCGACATGCTTGCCGATATTCCCGTCGAGCCGGTTCCAGTCCCGCGGGGGCGCAACGGTGAGCGCGGAATCGGCGATGGTCACCACGACACCCTGTTCCCGAAGCTTGTGTGCCGTGGCTGCAGAGGGCAGCAGCGCGACGACAAGCAGCGCTGCAATCGCGGAAAAGGTGCGGGGAATCATGGTTCGGACATCTCCTGAGGGATCATCAGGCCGATCATCCGCGCGTCCGGTGCATCGGGCTTCAGCGTCAGATAGCGGCGCAGCGCCTGTTGCCCCGGAGCCCGTTGTCCGGTCTTGAGCAGCGAAAGACCCAACCCGCGATGCGCCTCGGCATGGACTGGATCCAGCGCGATCGCCTGGCCGTAGAATTCAGCGGCGTTGACCAGATCGCGCGGCGCACCGCGCATCCGGTAGAGCTCCCCGCGCGCATGCCAGAGCGGCGCGGTCCAGCCAGTTTCGGCCAGGGACTGGATGATATATTCGCTCGCCCCGAAATCGTTGAGCTTGATCTGGTCGGCGAGCAACTGCGGCAGCCAGGGCGCGAGGGCGGCGCGATAGCGCTCCGCCCCGTCATCACGCGTCGCGCCATCCGGCCGGGCGAGAAGCGCGAGCGTGGTCGCACGCTCGACCTGTGGCGGATGCGTCGCATAGAATGCCACCCGGTCCAGGCGCGGCTTTTTCAATCCCTTGGAAAGCGCGTCTGCCTGATACTCGCCGATCAGCCTTTCCCAGACTTGCGCTGCTGCCTGCGGTCGCAATGTGCTTGTGTTCAGATAGGCGATGCCGAGCGCATCGGCTTCGCGCTCCTGGTCACGGCTGAAGCGAAAATAATTGCCGATGATGGTCAACTGCAGGTCGCGATAGGTGCGCACCACGTCGTACGTCGGGGCCAGATTGGCGAGAACGAAGGCCCAGGCCATCGCATCGCCGCCAGAACGCCGGGCCATCAGGCCCTTGAGCGAGTGCCGGGCCTCAAAATGTCCGAACTCATGGCCAAGTACGGCTCCCAGTTCCGCCTCGCTGCGGACGCGAAGCAGCAGACCGGAAAAGACCTCCATCATTCCATTGGGATACATGCCAGCATTGAACACCGGCGCGCGCACCACATACACTCGGGTTGCCCCGCAGCGATCATGCCCCACCGTGTCGCAAAGGACCTTGCGCACATAGGCGTTCAGCGCCTGGTCCCGGATCATGATATCGGACTGGGAATAGCGGCGCTCCTCCTCGTCCATCTCGCGCCACAAGCCCTGCTCATCCACGCCCTGCGGCTGATAGGCCCCGGCATAAGGCGGGGGCAATGCGGGCTCGGCCTGGACGGACGATGCCAGCGCCAATGCCAGCGAGGCCAATGCGAGCCGGTATCGCGCGATCACGGCTTCGCCTCGGGCCCGGCCTCAGCCACCGCAACCTCTTTCGGGATCGCGCTGCCCGGAAAATCCTCCAGCAGCTGGCGCACGCGCTTCATCGCCCCGTCAGGCTCGCGCACATCGCCGCCCATCTGGCCGTCGGCATTCAGCCAGAGCAGATCGCCAGTCTTGAGATCGACCAACCCGGCATATCCGGCATGCACGCCCGATGTGACCCCGACGCCAGCGACCAGCCCGACGATCTGAAGCATCTTGCGCCCGGTCGATCCATAATGGTCATTGGTGAGGAGGAAGAGCCCATAATCCGCCTGATCCGCGCCGGGCAGCTTGCCCACATCGGGTCCCAGCGACCAGTCGAACTGTCCGGCCTTGTTGTCGCGTTTCTTGGTGGGCAGGCGGTTGCCGACAAAGAACTGATATTCGATCACCGCCCGCGATACCGCAGCAAACAGCGCCTGATGCTCCGCCACACGGCGCGCATCCTCGCCATAGGCTTCGGGGGCAGCGATCACGGTATTGCCGAGTTGCCGCTGCAATTCGGCCAGCGCCGCGTCGATATTCTCACGCGCCTGATCGGTCCATTCGGCGCGCGGCTCGGCCATGCCGCCGGTCGATTGCTCCGCCACCCTGACCGAGGGACGCAGCAGCAGAATTTTCTTGCCGCTTTGCGGAGGAAGAACAAATCCCGGGCGCACTGCCGAGCGCTCCTGCGCCTGTGCCGGCACCGAAATGATTGCCCCGCACAGTACAGCCGCAGCCATAAGGCCGAATAACGCACGCATCCCCTACCCCCCGTTCGTAACCGGGATAATAGGATCATCCTGTCATTTTCTTCTACGGGAAAACGCGTTATCGCTTCATATTGAATGCGATAGTCGGCGTCGGTCCGAATTGCTTAGCGCGAGCCGAACAATGCCGAGCCGACGCGCACATGGGTCGCACCGATCCTGACCGCATTTTCATAATCGCCTGACATGCCCATGCTCAGCTGATCAAGCCCATGTGCGCGCGCCAGCTTGGCGAGCAGCGCAAAATAGGGAGAGGGTTCCAGATCAGCAGGCGGTACCGCCATCAGGCCGACAACGGGCAGGTCCAGCGCCCGGACCTGATCGAGGAATTGCGGCAGATCGGCGATCGCGCAGCCACCCTTCTGCTCTTCCTCGCCGATATTGACCTGAACGAAGCACGGCACCCGCCTGCCCGCCTTGTCCATCGCCGCCGCCAGAGCCCTGGCCAGCGACATGCGGTCGAGCGAGTGGATGCAATCGAACAGCGCGACGGCATCCTCGGCCTTGTTCGATTGCAGCTGGCCGACCATGTGCAATTGCAGATCGGGGTAACGCGCGCGCAGCGCCGGGAATTTTAGCGCGGCTTCCTGCACCCGGTTTTCGCCGAAGACCCTGTGCCCCTCTTCGATCAACGCCTCAATGGCCTCGACCGGCTTGGTCTTCGAGATGGCGATCAGCGTGGTCGATCCGGCGGGGCGTCCGGCGATCCTTTCCGATCGGGCGATGGCATCACGCACGGTGGAGAGCGCAGTGGCGGGGGCGTCGCTTTGTATATCCATGGCGCGCGGCTATAAGCCCGGACATGCGCCGCCGCCAGCCCGGAAAAAACCTGCCCACACTGTGGCTGATCAGCGACGCTCGCAACGATGCGGTGCTCGAGCGGGCGATCAAGCGACTGCCGCGCGGATCGGGGCTGGTGTTCCGGCATTATCATCTTCCCCCGGAGCAGCGCCGCCAGCGATTCGTGCAACTGGCCAAGCGCATCCGCAACCGCGGCGGGGTGATCGTGCTGGCAGGCGATACCGCGATGGCGCGACGTTGGCGGGCGGACGGCTGTTACGGCGCACCGGGCGGCGGTGCGGCGGGCGAGCTGATCCAGTTGCTGACGGTGCACGACCTGCGCGAGCTCGCCCGCGCGAATGCGACGCGAGGCCAAGCGCAGGCGCTGATCTCGCCTGTGTTTGCCACGCGAACGCATCCCGGCGGCGCAACATTGGGTGTCGCAAGATTTACCAGCCTCACGAGATTGTCTCGCCTGCCGGTGATCGCATTGGGTGGCATGACGCGGCCAAGGGCACGGCAGATCACGGCGGTGATCAACGGCTGGGCGGCGATTGACGGCCTGTCAGGATAATTGCCCGCGCCGCCACACTCCTGCGGAAGCCTTGCTCATCTGTCGGCGGACATACAGCGAGACACCACGCATTTTTGCCGACTGGCTCCACCCCAGGCATGTCCGCTTCCAGGCGCTTTAGAGGGCTCCGGGAATGGCGGGAATTGGTGGTTTGCTGCCGTGTCTGACAAAGCAATGGTTAATCAGAACAAGCTAGGCTTGCTGCCAGAAATTTGGAGACTGCGTAATGGCTCTTGCTGGGTTGGTGCGTCCGGGGTGACGTGGCCCCCAGCTTTCCTCCAGCGGGGATTAGAGCCGGGCGGTTATTTCGCGCATCAGCGCGGTTGAAGCAATGGGCTGCGTAGCGGAGCC
>NZ_QJJM01000007.1:5890-250690 GCF_003201955.1 Blastomonas natatoria | reverse complement strand
TCCGGTAGTCTTCGCAAAACCACCTGAATCAACGACTTGGGCTGGCGTCAAGCTAACCCACTGGCACCACTCAACTTAATTTCGGATCAGGCTCTTACCGGTTTCCGTGCTGGACCGAGCCTCTACCTAGAAATCGTAGGTCATTGAGGCCTTGACGGTGCGCGGCGCACCCAGCTGCAAATCGGGCCGGAAACTGTCGAACGCCGATGCCCAATAGTCGGCATCTGCGACATTATCGATGTTCAGGCGGAAGGTCAGCGGCTTGCCTGCCACCACCGCTACATAGCGCGCACCCAGATCAATCCGGGTCCAGTCCTGCAGGAACAGGGTGTTGCCGATATTGGCTGCCTGCTCGCCGGTATGCACCACGCGGCCGGTCAGGGTGAGCGCGGGGATGAATGGCACGTCCCATTCGACATTGGCATTGAGCGTATGTTCGGGGACACCAACAGCCTGCGCGCCGTCGCTGACACCGTTCTGCGTGCGCCGCAGTTTTGCATCGATCACCGATCCGCCACCGATCAGCCGCAGACCTTCGGCCAGTTCGCCCGCAATGGTGAATTCGATGCCGCGATGGCGCTGAATGCCGAACGGACCGAACTCGAGCGCGCCAGCGTTGTTCGGATCGAGCCGCAGGATCGAGCTCTCGCGATCGATCTGGAACAATGCCAGCGAAAGATCGATCTCGCCCAGCCTCAGCTTCCCGCCGACTTCATATTGCTCGGAGACGAAAGGAGCCAGGATCTGGCCGGCATTGGTCACGGGCAGGGCAGGGTCGCCCGAAGGATTGGCCCCGGTCTGCGGGGCGGTTGCACCCTGCACCAGGCCCTCGATGCGATTGGCATAGAGCGACAGGGTTTCTGTCGGCTTGATGACCAGGCCGAAGACCGGGGTCACCTTGTCCTCGTCATATTCGCTGACCAGCGCCCCGGTGGCGTTGGAATAGGACTTGGCGTTGATCACCTGCAGACGCAGCCCCGCAGTGATCAGGATCCGATCATCCCACAAGCCGATGGTGTCCGAGAAGAACGCGCTCGACAGCCGCGAACGCGAAATCGGGAACGGATCGGCCAGATCGCCGCCGACAAAGGTCACGGTTGTAGAGCGCGGAAGTTCCACCGGCGCATAGAGATTGTTGCGCCCCGCCGACAGCGCGTAGAATTCAAACGCGTTGCGATTGACTAGCCAGTTCATCGATCCACCGACATTGAACTCGTGGCTGATCCCGCCACCGCTCAGCTTCGCGCGTGCACCGACGGTTGCAGCCTCGTTATTGTCGGTACGCGGGATGAAGGAGCTGCTGACGGTGATCTCGCCGTTCAGATTGACGAGCGTCGGCGTGCTGTACACGCCCTCTTCCGATCCGTCGCGGGCCCCGAATGCAGCATAGACCATGACATCCTTGGCGACGTCATATTCCATGCGGAACTGGCCGAATATGTCGCGCAGCTCGGTATATTGCCAAGGCTGGCCGTAGTTGGTCCCCGCATCGGGTGCGTCGGGGATGGCCGTCAGCGTATTCACGCGCAGCTTGGGCCGGAAATGCGACACCTTCACCCGCTGATAGGCAAGATCGAGCATCGCGCGGAACGGTCCGGAATTGTAATCGATCGCGGCACCCAGGACATAGGTGCTGCGAAACTCGTCGTCGATCGAAGCGTCCCCGGCGCGGGCGGTGCCGTTGATGCGGATGCCCCATTCGCCATTGCTGCCGAGCCTGCGACCGAAGTCGAAGCCGCCGCCGACATGTTCGGGCCCGGTAAAGCCGAGCGTGGCGCGGGTGATCGGATCTGCCGTGGCGCGCTTGGGGATCAGGTTGACGCTGCCGCCGATACCGGTGCCGCCGGGCGCCGCCCCGTTGAGAAACGCGCTGGCGCCGTTCAGGACCTGCACTGATTCATACAGCTCGGGCGCGACCAGCTGGCGCGGGGTGATGCCGTACAGCCCGTCAAAGCCGATATCGTCGCCCGCCAGCGCAAAGCCGCGGATGACGAACAGTTCGCCGGCAATGCCGAAGCCGGTGGTCGTGCGGATAGTGGGGTCGTTCTCCAGCACCTGGCCCAGGGTCTGCGGCTGCTGGTTGAGGATCAGCGCGGCGTTATAACTGCGGATGTTGAACGGTATGTCGGCGGCATCCTTGCTGCCCAGCACGCCGGCATTGCCCTTAAGCTCGACCCCGGACTGGTTTTGGCGCTGCGCGGTGACGATGATGGTCTCCTTGTCATCCGCCTCCTGCTGCTGCGCCAGAGCGGGACCGGCCAGGCCGATGGCGCCCAACGACGTTGCGACAAACAGGGCGTGGCGGATGGCGGAGGTGTTCACGTGTCAGGTTCCTTGAATGGGCAGAACGAAAAATCAGGTGCGGCGCGCGCGCATCGCCCAGGCTGCGGCGGCGACGGGGGCGCTGAGCGCCATCCAGGCGGCGACATCGCGCCAGCCATCTCCGGTGAGCGCGATGATCAGCCCTGCAAGACCGATCACGAAAATCGCGAAAGGCAAGGCAAATATGGTGCGCAAGGATCGGGTGTTGCTCACTCGGCAGGCTCCACCGCAGAGACACCGACGGGGCGAGGCATCCGCGCAGTGTCAGGCCGCCTCGCCAGCCAGAGATACAGGCCAGTGCCCAGCACATGCATGGTAAACAGCGTCAGCGCCGCCCAGAGCAGCTTCAGCGGCAGGCCGCCATAATCGCCAAAGTGGAGCGGACGCGAGAGCGAGAGCGCCTGATAATACCAGGGCATCTGCCGCGCCGCCGTGAAGGTCCCCGTTTCCGCGTCGATCAGCGCAGGCGTCAGCAGCCGTTCGGTCAGCGGGCTATCCCCCTGAAAGAATACGGCATAATGATGGTTGGAGCTGAAGGTGCCGCCCGGAAAGGCAATGAATTGCGGGTTGTTGTCCGGCAGTTTCGCTCGCGCGGCGGCCATGGCCTTGTCGAGCGATCCATAGCGGGCAGGGTCCAGAGGTTTACGCCCGGCATATTCGGCAGTCATCGCGGCGAGCTCGTTCGCCTTCCACAGCTTTTCGATCGGCACCGCAAAGGCATTGATCACACCGGTCAGCCCGACCACCAGCATCCAGGCCAGACCGACCATGCCCAGCAGGTTGTGATAATCCAGCCATTTGGTCCGCGCGCTGCGGCGGGTCCGCAGCGTTCCGAAGTCGAGCTTGCGCATGAACGGCGCATAGAGCACCACGCCCGACACCAGGGCCGCGACAAAGGCGATGCCCATCACGCCCAGAAACAGCATGCCGGGCAGCCCCAGGAACATGTCGGTGTGCAGCTTCAGCAGGAAATGCATCACGCCGCCGTCGCTCTCCGCGACCTTGGCGATCAGCTTGCCGGTGGAGCGATCGAACGACTGGATCGTCATTTCCGAGCCGGGCGAATCCGGCCGCGGCCCCGTCGTGATGGTCATCGACGGCTGGTCATTGTCGAAGGCCATGTAGAGCGGCACCTCGCCCGGACGATTGGCCAGCGCGCGCGCGAGCATGGCATCAAGGGACAGCAAGCCCTTGTCGGTGCCGGACGAACCAACCCCCGGACGGCCGAATACCGGCTGTTCTTCGGTCAGATAATCGATCTCGTCGTGGAAAATCAGCGGCAGCCCGGTGATGCAGAGCATCAGCAGAAAGGCCGTGCATGCAAGGCTCGTCCATTTGTGAACCGCAGCCCAGGCCTTGATCGACGAGCGTGTCATGCCGCACACGCCCCACGGGCCGAACCTGGCACCCTGCGCTCCAACGACGGACACAATTTCGCGAACCGCTTCCCCATGCGGCGCGGCTATCGCAGGCCCCCTGTGATGTCAATGCTAATCATTCGCAACTGCAGCGCACGCTTGCATGGGGTTCTGCCCGTTGCTGATGTCGCCACATGAGTTCATCGCCCTGGGCAAGCACAGGCCAAAGCCCGACCCGCCAGATCGCTTTAGCCAAGGACGTACAACACGCGGCTGAACACTCGGACCGCACTATAGACTGGAGAGCATGAGCAGAAAGGCAGCACAAAGCCTTCTGAAGATGACGGATGACCGAGGACCCGAACTCTATAGCGAAGCCGCTGGCGGAAGAGGTGGGATTCGAACCCACGGAGAGCTTGCACCCTCGCCGGTTTTCAAGACCGGTTCCTTAAACCACTCGGACACTCTTCCATCGGCGCAGGCCCGGGACGTGCTATGCGGGCGCGCTGGCGGCGCACTCGTTAGCCGAGGTGGTAAAATCTGAAAAGCGAAACTTGCGCTCGGGCCCTGCAGATGGTTCAGCCCCGGTCAAGCGTGGCCATGGCGGGATGGGCGGCACAGGTTCGCCCTTTCCCCGGTTCCGCCTTGGTGGCACAACCGAGCCTGGGAGTATCGCATGGATTTCAATATCGTACACAGGCTGTCGCTGCGTCTTGCTGCAGCGATCAGCACCGGGGCGCTGCTCGCATGCGCGGCGGCGAGTACCGCGCAGCGCGAGATCGTCCAGCCATTGCCGGAGGCCTCGGCGCAGGCGTCGCAGGAACAGGGTTTTCGGCGCTATCTTGACAGCGTCGCTTCGCGCGCGCGGCGCGAAGGCGTTTCCCAGCGGACGATCGACGCCGTCCTGCCCTCGCTCAATTTCGATGACAGCGTTGCGGCACTGGACCGACGGTTTGCGCCGACTGCACCGGGGCAGAGCTTTCCTTCGTTCGGGCCGGAAATGGCCAAGCGGATCAATGCCGCCAAAATTCGCCAGGGTCGGCAGGTCTATGCCGATGAAGCTGCCCGGCTGGTTGCCATCGAGCAGAAGACCGGGGTTCCCGCCTCGGTAATGGTCGCGATCTTCGGGCATGAAACCAATTACGGAACGTTGCTCGGTCGCACCGATCTCCCCACGGCGCTCGCCACCCTCTCCTATGAGGGACGCCGCCGCGATCTGTTCGAAGGCGAACTGATTGCGGTGCTCAAGATGGTGGACATGGGCGTTCCGCGCTCGGTTCTGCGTGGCAGCTATGCTGGCGCCTTCGGTTATCCGCAATTCCTGCCTTCGGTCTATCTGAAGCTGGCCAAGGACGGCGATGGTGACGGCAAGGCGGAAATCTGGTCGAGCCGGGCCGACGCGTTCGCGTCGATCGCGAACTACATGGTGGCCGCCGGCTGGCAGAGGGGCGAGCCCTGGGGATTTGCCGTATCGATCCCGTCCACCATCAATCCGGCGGCAATCGCCAATCGCGAGAATGTGACCAAATGCGCGCGCGCCATCGAACGGCATAGCGAATGGAAGACGCTGCGAGAGTGGAAGGCTCTGGGCGTGATCCCGCGCGCCGGCACCTGGCCGGGCGATGACAGGATCAAGGCGTCGCTGCTGATCACTCCGGGTCTGGATGCGCAAGGCTATCTGCTCACGCGCAACTATAGGGCAATCCTCGATTACAATTGCTCCAATTATTATGCGATGTCGGTTGGCCTCCTGGCTGACGGCGTCCGCAACTAGAGCTTCGGGTACAGGGGGAAGCGGTATGAGGAATTCAACGATCATGGGCATCACCCTCACCCTGGCACTGGCCGGGTGCGGGGGCGGCGGCAGCGTGAGCCGCAGTCTGGAAACGGCGCCGCCCAAGCTGGCGGGCGGGGTGACCGATTACCCGGTCAAGCTCGGCGAGCCCTATCAGCTCGGCGGGATCACTTATACGCCTACCGACGTGTTCAATTATGACGAGACCGGCTATGCCAGCTGGTACGGGCGGGAGCTCGACGGGAAGAGCACCGCCAATGGCGAGACTTTCATCCCCGACGCGATCAGCGGGGCGCACCGTACCCTGCCGTTGCCCAGCTATGTCGAAGTCACCGCGCTCGATAGCGGCAAGACCATATTGGTCCGCCTCAACGACCGCGGCCCTGCATCTCCCGATCGGCTGATCGACCTGTCGCAAGGTGCTGCGCGGCAGCTAGGCGTACTCGGGCAGGGCGCCTTCGCGGTCCGTGTGCGGCGCGTCAATCCGCCCGAGGCCGAGCGCGCGAAGCTGCGGCAGGGCCAGGCGGTTGCAGCGCGGATGGACACACCCGAGTCGCTGCTGGTGCCCTTGCGCAGAAAACTGGACGGCAAGCCGAGGCCCGCCGGACTTGCGGCTGCACCTGCACCCGAAAGCACCCCATCGCCTACGCCAACCGTGCCCGCCGCATCAGCAGACCCCAATCCCAAAGTCGGAGCCGCTGCAGCATCGTCCCCGAAGCCAGCATCTGGCAACAGGGCAAAGCTTCCGCCGCCTACGCCACGCACGCAGGGCAGCGGCGGTTTCATCGTGGAAGGCGATGGCGGCCGTCCGCGCATGGCGGAGAATGGCACCGGCGACAATCGCGCGACCCTGAACCCCGCACCTGCCAAGCCCGATACGCCCGCGCCTCCCGCCAAGGCTGAAACTGGCTCCTATTTTGTTCAGGTAGCCGCATTTTCGTCAAAAGGGCGAGCTGACGAACTGGCGAAGCGCATCGGCGCAAAGACAGTGGTCAGCGACGACGGCAAGATCTTTCGCGTCCGCTATGGGCCTTATGCCGATGCGAATGCCGCGCAACAGGGGGTTACGCTGGCGAAACGGAAGGGCTATCAGGGGGTACAGATCCAGCAGGACCCCGGTCGCTGATGAAGATGGGCCGGGCCAAGGCCCACGCCCTTGCAACACACATATACGGACACCGCATGAAAACCCCGATTCTCGGCATTACCCTGTTTTCGCTTCTTGCCACCCCGCTTGCCGCCGCTGCCCCCAGCTATGTGTCGGAGGCGCCGATTGCCTATATGACCGACCTGTCGTCAGGTGCGGTGCTGTTCTCGCGCGATGCGGACAAGCAGATCCCGCCAGCCTCGATGGCCAAGATGATGACGGTCTATGTCGCGTTCGATCTGATCAAGAAGGGCGAGCTGAAGCTCGACCAGACGTTGCCTGTCTCGGCCGAGACCTGGAAGAAATGGAACAACCAGGGGTCCAGCATGTTCCTCGCGGTTGGCAGCAAGGTGAGCGTGGCGGACCTGCTCGACGGTATCGTGACCTTGTCGGGCAATGACGCGTGCGTCGTCCTCGCGGAAGGTATTGCAGGGTCCGAAGAGGCGTTCGTCGACATGATGAACAAGAAGGCCAGGGAAATCGGCCTCAGCAACAGCCGGTTCGGCAACAGCAATGGCTGGCCCGACGAAGGGGTGACTCAGGTGACCGCGCGCGATCTGGCGACGCTTGCCACCGCGACCATCCGCAACCATCCCAAGCTCTACAAGCGCTTCTATTCGAAGGGCAGCTTCACCTGGAACGGCATCACCCAGCCCAATCGCGATCCGTTGCTGGGCAAGGTGGCAGGGGCTGATGGGCTGAAGACGGGCCATACCGACGAGGCTGGCTATGGCTTTACCGGCTCGGCCGAACAGAATGGCCGCCGCCTGGTGATGGTGGTCGCAGGGCTCGACAGCTTCAACGGCCGGGTCGATGAATCTGTCAGGTTCATGAACTGGGGCTTCAAGGCATGGAAATCGGTGCCGCTCTTTGCCAAGGGCAAGACCGTCGATACCGCACCGGTGCAGCAGGGCAGTGCACGGGAATTGCCGCTGGTCGCGCCGCGCGATCTGGCGCTGACGCTGCCACGCACCGCCGATACCGACAAGGTTTCGCTCAAGGTGGTATATCAGGGACCGCTCAAGGCCCCGATTGCCAAGGGCCAGCAGGTTGCGAGCCTTATCGTATCCGCGCCAGACATGCAGCGTCAGGTCATGCCGCTGGTCGCCGGCGAGGCGGTCGAGGAGGCTGGCTTTTTCGGGCGGCTCTGGGCTGGCATCCTGTCGGTCTTCGGCGCCTGATACAGGATGCGGGGGCGCTTCATCTCGATCGAGGGCGGCGAGGCGGTGGGCAAGTCGACTCAGATCCGTCTGCTCGCCGATTGGGTGAGGGCGCAGGGCCGTGAAGTCACGCTGACCCGCGAGCCGGGCGGCACCGAAAGCGCCGAGGCGATCCGCAAGCTGCTGCTGGAAGGTGGCGCGGATCGCTGGAACGCCAGAAGCGAAGCACTGCTGTTTGCAGCAGCGCGCGCCGACCATGTCGCCAGGCTTATCCGTCCCGCGGTCGATGCCGGTGCCTGGGTGATTTCCGACCGGTTCCTGGACAGCAGCCGTGCCTATCAGGGCGTGGCAGGCGGCCTGGGCGACGAGGCGATCCTGGCGCTGCATCGCTTCGGGTCCGAAGGCTTTCTGCCCTGTTGCACCATCCTGCTCGAACTGCCTTCCGAAGAAGCGGCACGTCGGGCCATGGCGCGTGACGGGGCGAACAGCGACCGGATCGGCGGTCGCGACGCGGACTATCACGCCCGCGTGGTCGCTGCATTTCATGTCTTTGCCGAGGCAGAACCGGATCGGTTCCGGATCATCGACGCCAGCGGAACCAGCGACCAGGTTCACGATCGCATAGTCGCGGCGCTGCAGCCGTTGATGGCATGACGTCATGATCGCATCCACCGCGCAATGGAAAGGCCATGGCGCAGCAGAGACAACGCTGTTGCGCGCCTTTCAGGCGAGGCGCCTGCATCATGGCTGGCTGCTCGCGGGACCGGAAGGCATCGGCAAGCGCAGTTTCGCCTTGGCTGCGACCGCGCATCTGCTGACCCGCAGCCCCGATCATTGCAGCGATCATTTCGATGGTGATCTGGGTAGCGCCTCGGGCCGTCTGCTGCTGCAGGACAAGCACCCGGACTGCCACTACATTACCCTGGGGCCGAAGGACGACAAGGAGGCGCGCAAGGCAGAAGAGGGCAAGCCCTTCGAAACCGCCCGCAACATCAAGGTCGATCAGATCCGTGCGCTGCAAAAGCGCCTGAATGTGCGGCCCAGCCTGGCCGACCGACGAGTGATCATCTTCGATTCCGCCGACATGATGGAGCGCAATGCCGCCAACGCGCTGCTGAAGAGCCTGGAGGAGCCTCCTGCCGATACGGTGTTCCTGCTGATCGCGCACAATCCCGGGCGGTTGCTGCCGACGATCCGCTCGCGCTGCCTGGCGCTGGATTTTCCGACGCTCGAGGATACGGAAATGGCTGATGCCCTACGCGCCGCGCGGCCAGAACTGCCCGAAGCGGAAATCGCCGCGCTCGTCAGGCTTGGGCAGGGGGCGCCGGGTCAGGCGCTCAGCTTTGCCGGTCTCGACATGGCGAAGATCGACGCGCTGCTGACCGAAATTGCCGATCACGGCGACAGTACACACCGGGCACGGATCGCATTGGGCGCACTTGTGGCCAACAAGGCCAATCGCGATCGCTTCCAGGCGCTGCTGGCCTATGCCCCGCGCTTTGCCGCCCGCCGAATCCGCGACCTGCGCGATGATCGGTTGCCCGGTGCGATTGCCGCCTGGCAGGACATCGGCGCGCTGGCCTCGCGCGCGGTGGTGCTGAACCTCGATGCTGCGGCTGTCGCGTTTCAAATTGGCGGCTTGCTGGCGCGGTTGGCCCCGCCTAGATAGGCGCCATCCAGAACGGCCAACCTCCACACGAAACGGCAGACATGAACGCCATGGGCGAACCCTATTATATCACCACCGCGATCAGCTATCCCAATGGACGCCCGCATATCGGCCATGCCTATGAGGCGATCGCCGCCGATGTCATCGCGCGTTTCCAGCGGCTTATGGGGCGCGATGTGCGCTTCCAGACCGGCACCGATGTCCATGGCCTCAAGATGCTGCAAAAGGCGCGTGAACTGGGCACCACGCCGCGGGCGCTGGCCGATGAAATGTCGCAATATTTCAAGGAAATGTGTGACAGACTTGACGTCAGCTATGATCGTTTCATCCAGACTTCCGAAGACGATCACCATCGTGCCAGCCAGGCCATCTGGCAGGCGATGGAAGCCAATGGCGACCTGTATCTCGATCGGTATGAGGGCTGGTATTCGGTCCGCGACGAGGCCTATTATGCCGAGGACGAGCTTGTCGACAACGGGCAGGGGGGCAAGGTATCTCCCCAGGGCACACCGGTCGAATGGACGGTGGAGGAGAGCTGGTTCTTCCGGCTGGACAAATATCAGGACAGGCTGCTCGCGCTCTACGAAGAACAACCCGAATTCCTGCAGCCCGACAGCCGCCGCAACGAGATTGTCAGCTTCGTCAAATCGGGCCTGCGTCCGCTTTCGGTTTCGCGCACCAGCTTCGACTGGGGTGTCAAGGTGCCGGGCAGCGACGGCCATGTGATGTATGTCTGGGTCGATGCGCTGACCAACTATCTGACGGGGCTGGGCTATCCCGACGCAAACGATCCGCTGATGAAATACTGGCCGGCGGACCTGCACCTGATCGGCAAGGACATTGTCCGCTTCCACGCGGTCTACTGGCCCGCCTTCCTGATGAGCGCCGGAATTCCGCTGCCGAGACAGGTCTTCGGCCACGGCTTCCTGCTCAATAAAGGCGAGAAGATGTCGAAGTCGGTCGGCAATGTCGTCGACCCGATGGCGCTTGCCGATGCCTTTGGCGTCGATCAGCTGCGCTATTTCCTGCTGCGCGAAGTCAGTTTTGGCCAGGATGGCAGCTATTCGCCCGAGGCAATCGCGCAGCGCGCCAATGCCGACCTTGCCAACAGCTTCGGCAATCTGGCGCAGCGGATCCTGAGCTTCATCGCCAAGAATCTCGACGGTACCCTGCCTGCGGTCCATGGCCACACGCCTGCTGACGAAGCGCTGTTCGCGGCGCTGGAAGAGGCGCTTCAGCGTGATCTTCCCAAGGCCTTTGGTGAGCTTGCCCTGTCCCAAGGTCTCGAGGCATGGATGCGCGCGGTCTTTGCCTGCAACGCCTATGTCGATGAGCAGGCCCCATGGGCGCTCAAAAAGACCGATCCGGAGCGGATGCAGACAGTTCTGGCTACGCTCTACATTGCCATTGCCCAGCTCGCTGTCGCGATCTCCCCGGTGATACCAGCCAGCGCGAAGGCGCTGCTCGACCATATGGGCGTCGCCGATGACGTGCGCAGCATCACCGGCATGAGGACGCACTGGTACTCGCCGCTCGCCGACAGCGATTTCAGGATCGGCGCGCCCAAGCCGCTTTTCCCGCGCATCGAACTGCCAGCCGAAGACGCCGCCTGATGCTGGTCGATTCGCACTGCCACCTCAACTACAAGGGCATGGCCGAGCAGCAGGCCGTGCTGCTCGAACGCGCGCGCGCTTCGGGCGTCACCGCGATGCTCAACATCTCCACCCGTGCCAGCGAATGGGACGACGTGACGGCTACCGCGCATCGCGAGGCGGATGTCTGGGCCAGCATCGGCATTCACCCGCATGAGGCCGATGCGCATCCCGATATGGATACCGCGCGGCTGATTGCGCGCGCAGAGAGCGATCTTCGCGTGGTCGGCATCGGTGAAACCGGGCTCGACTATTATTACGACAAGTCCGACCGCGACGAGCAGCGGCGCTGCTTTCGCGCGCATATCGCCGCCTCGCGTCAGACCGGGCTGCCGCTGATCATCCACACACGCGACGCCGAGGACGATACGGCGGCGATTCTGGCAGACGAAATGGGGAAGGGGGCCTTCCCTGCGCTGATCCACTGTTTCACCGCTAGCGCCGATTTCGCCGCAAAGGTGCTCGCCATGGGGCTGTCGATCTCGATCTCGGGCATCGTCACGTTCAAGAATGCCAAGGATCTGGCGGCCATTGCCAAGGATCTTCCTGCCGAACGGCTGCTCGTCGAAACCGACGCACCATTTCTTGCGCCCGTTCCGCACCGCGGCAAGCAGGGCGAGCCGGCCTTTGTCGCGGACACCGCCCGCTTCCTGGCCGAGTTGCGCGGCGAGTCCTATGAGCAGCTGTGCGAGACAACCTCGCGCAATTTCTACGCGCTGTTCAGCCGGGCGCATCCGTGAGGGCGATCCTGCTCGGCACGGGAACGTCAGGCGGCGTTCCGCGCATCGGCAACGACTGGGGTGAGTGCGATCCTTCCAATCCCCGCAACCGCCGCACCCGTGTGTCGATCATCGTCGAGCAAGGTGGGCAGCGGATTCTGGTCGACACCTCCCCGGATCTGCGCCACCAGTTGCTTGCCCAGGATATCGGCACGCTCGACGCGGTCATCTGGACGCACGATCATGCCGATCATACGCATGGCATAGACGACCTTCGCGCGTTGTATCACCGGACCAGAAAGCCCATACCGGGCTTCGCAAAAGATTATACGCTTCAGAGTCTTGTGAGCCGGTTTGACTATGTGTTCGCGGGAGGAGACGGATATCCCGCGACCGTCTCCGCAACCCCTCTCGGCGACACGCAGCGTGTGTGCGGACTGACCGTCAGGACCGTCGATCAACCCCATGGCCCGGTGCTCTCGACCGGCCTGCGTTTCGATCATCATGAGCTTTCAATCGTGTATGCGACCGATTTCAGCCACATCACAGATGATATGGTCGCGCTATACCGGGGATGCGATCTTCTGATCACCGATTGCCTGCGTCTCGAAAAGCATCCGACCCATGCCAGTCTCGACATGGCACTGGACCTGGCGCGCCGCACATCCGCCCGGCATACGATCCTGACCCATATGGACAAATCGCTCGATTACGCCGCGCTCTGCGCCGAGTTGCCCGACGATGTGGAGCCGGGCTATGACGGGCTGGTCATCGATCTGGACCGGATGGCTGCATGAGCGAAAGCGATACCGCCAACCTGATCTACAGCCTGCTGCTGCTGGTCCTGGTCGGCAGCGCACTGATATCGCGAGCGCTGCCCATCGGACAGACGATCAAGATGGCATTCGCATGGGTCGGCATTTTCTCGCTGCTGTTCCTGTTGCTCAGCTTTCGACCCGAAATGAAGCTGATCTGGCAGCGTGTCACCGAGGAAATCGGCCTTGCCAGCGCACCGGCCATATCGGGCGAACCGTTGACCTTACGCAAGAGCGAGGATGGACATTTCTGGGTCAATGCCGAAGTCAACGGCCGTTCCGTTCGCTTCATGATCGACAGTGGTGCGACATTCACCGCATTGTCTGCTGCTGCTGCCCGCGATGCCGGCATCGACACCGGTGGGCTTGGCCTCAAGACGATCATCGAAACGGCCAACGGCGCGGTCGAGGCAGAGCGCGGAACGATCGCGAACCTGCGCGTGGGCTCGCTGCAGATGGCCGATCACAAGGTGGTCGTTGCCGAGGCATTTGGCGACACGAATGTTCTGGGAATGAACTTCCTGTCCGAACTGGAGAGCTGGCGTGTCGAGGGGGATAGGATGATACTGGTTCCGGCCAGAAGCGACCTCACGGTCTCCATGTCCGTGCTACCCGTTAGCAACGATTTTACTAAACATAATATATATTATCGGACTCACAGACATGACTGACCAGATCGACCCCGCCGACGTATCCCCCGCCAGCACCGTGCCGCTTGATCGCCTGGTCCGGATCATGGCCCGATTGCGCGACAAGGATCAGGGCTGTCCTTGGGATATCGCACAAAGCTTCGCGACCATCGCGCCATATACGATCGAGGAAGCCTATGAGGTCGCCGACGCGATCGCGCGCGATGACATGGCCGCGCTCAAGGACGAGCTTGGCGATCTGCTTCTGCAGGTTGTGTTCCACAGCCGCATGGCCGAGGAATCCGGCCATTTTTCGATCCGCGATGTCATTGCGTCGATCAGCGACAAGATGGTACGGCGCCATCCGCATATCTTTGCAGACCAGTCGGTCGAGAACTGGGACTGGGAAGCAATCAAGGCCGAAGAGCGCAGCAGCGGCGGCGCCGATAGCGCGATGGACGGCGTTGCGTTGGCACTGCCGGCCCTGATGCGAGCGCAGAAGCTGCAGAAACGCGCGGCACGTACCGGGTTCGACTGGCCCGATGTCATGGGCGCAATCGAGAAGGTGGGCGAGGAAATCGAGGAACTGCTTGAAGCCGGAACCGAGGCCGAGCGCACCGAAGAGGCAGGTGACCTGCTGTTTGCCGTGGTGAATGTCGTGCGACATATGGGTGTCAGCGCCGAGGATGCGCTACGGGCCGCCAATGCCAAGTTCGAACGCCGCTTCCGTGCAATGGAAGCGATCGGCGGAGAAGGATTTGATACGCTCGCGCTCGACGACAAGGAAGCCCTGTGGCAGCGCGCAAAGCGCGGCGAAACCGAGCTATAGCGCCTGAAAGCGGCCCCAGTCCTTGTCGGACAGCCTAACGGAAAGCGCCAGAGCCTCGCCCTGCTCCCGACTTTCCAGCACCTCGCCATGCGCGTGCAGCCATGCGATCCGCTGGCCATCATGACGCGCCAATGTCAGATCATGGACACGATGACCGATCACGAGCGCTGACGAGGCAGCGCGCAGCAATTCGGAGACCCCTTGGCCCGTGAGCGCGGAGATCGGGCAAACCGTCCGATCTCGAGGAGCGGTCGCAAGAAGGCGATCGCGCGCATCGTCGTCCAGAACATCCCATTTGTTCCAGGCTTCGATCAGGGGTACCGCGAGCCCCTGCCCAGCCAGCACCGGATCAAGCTCGAGACCGAGATCCGCGAGAATGGTCTCGACCGACTGCGCCTGCATGTCCGCTTCAGGATGCGACATGTCGCGGACATGGATGATGAGATCGGCCGACAGAACCTCTTCAAGCGTGGCACGGAAGGCCGCAACCAGTTCCGTCGGGAGGTCCGACACAAAGCCGACGGTATCCGAAAGTATGACCTTTTCGACGCCGTCGAGCCTGATCGCGCGCATGGTCGGGTCGAGCGTGGCAAATAGAAGATCCTCTGCCATCACGCCCGCATTGGTCAGACGGTTGAACAATGTCGACTTGCCGGCATTGGTATAGCCGACCAGCGCAATGACCGGCCATGGCGCCTTCTGCCGACGTTCGCGATGCAGACCACGCGTGCGCTTCACCTGTTCAAGCTCGCGGCGAAGCTTGGCCATGCGATCGCGGATCATCCGGCGGTCGGCCTCGATCTGGGTTTCGCCCGGGCCACCCAGAAAGCCGAAGCCACCCCGCTGGCGCTCAAGATGCGTCCAGCTGCGCACCAGTCGCCCGGCCTGATAATCAAGATGCGCCAGTTCGACCTGCAGCCGGCCTTCGGCGGTTGCAGCCCGCTCGCCGAAAATCTCGAGGATCAGACCGGTCCGGTCGATCACCTTGACCTTGAGCCGCTCTTCCAGATTGCGCTGCTGGATAGCCGACAGGCTGCCATCGACGATCAGCAGCTCCGCCTTCTCGTCCTCGAGGCTATGGGCGATGATCTCGACCTGGCCGCCACCGAACAGCGTCGCGGGGCGCGCGGTCCGGATGCGAAAGGCGTGCGCCGCGCACACCTGAATGCCGATGGCGAGCGCAAGGCCCCTCGCCTCTTCCAGGCGCGCGTCGGCATCCACCGAGCCGCGGCGACCGAGATCGGGATAGGCTATCACCGCGCGGGCACCGCGCGCAAATTCGAGGGTCTGGGGGTCAGTCAAATGTCAAATCATTCCTAGTCTGCCCCCGCAATCCGCAGGGTCAGTCGTCATCGCCTTCGGAGTCGCCCCAATCACCGGTCAGGTCCACCGGCGCATTGGGCTGTACGGTCGATACGGCATGCTTGTAGGCCAGTTGAGCCATGCCTTCGCGTTCTAGCAGCATGCAGAACAGGTCGTACGCCGCTACCTTGCCCTGCAGCATCACGCCGTTGATCAGAAACATGGTCACCGGAACGCCGGTTTCCTGGACAGTGCGCAGGAAGACTTCCTGAAGGTTGCGGTTCTTGGCGCTCTTGGCCCCCATCAGTCCGGCAAACATGCCAAGATCGATCGGCTGGGCCGGCATCACCGTCGAGATGGCATGCTTGTATACCAGCTGCGACTGTCCATCGCGGCGAAGCATGACGGAGAAATTGTCGAACCAGGTTACAATGCCCTGCAACTTGACGCCCTTGACCAGAAACATGGTCACGGGAATTTTCGATTTTCTCAGGGAGTTGAGGAAAACATCCTGAATGTTCTGAGCCTTTTCGGTCATTCTTGACCCCCGGTCTTGGTGGCGACGTTGCACCACGGTTCATGAAAAGCCGGTGCGACACATCCCGCTCCCGGCTGCGCTTGGAGGACGCCCCCTATACATAGTGCGGATGCTGCATCGCGCCAATGGCAAGAATGGGTGTATTTACGGTTTCTTGCCCCCGCACTCAGCGGTCATGCAGCCCGAGCAGCTTCAATTTACGATGCAGCGCGGAGCGCTCCATCCCGATGAATTCCGCCGTCTTGGAAATATTGCCCGAAAAACGTCGGATCTGAATCTTGAGATATTCCCTCTCGAAACTCTCCCTTGCCTCGCGCAGTGGCACGCCCATCAGGCTTGAAATGCCCGCAGCACGCCCACCGTCACCCTGGACCAGTTCTGGGGGAAGCATATCGACATCGATCCGCGCCAGCCGGCCCCGCGGGGCAAGAATGATCGTGCGTTCGATGACATTGCGCAACTGGCGGACATTGCCCGGCCAGTTATAGCTCTGCAGCGCCGCCATGGCCTCGCTGCTCGTTTCTGGCGGGGTGATGCCGTGCTCGCTGGCAAAGCGCGCAACATAATGCTCGACCAGCGCCGGAATGTCGTCGCGGCGATCGGTCAGCGCCGGAATCTCGACCGGCACGACATTGAGGCGATAGAAAAGGTCCTCGCGAAAACGGCCCTCGGCAATCTCGTTTTCGAGATTGCGCGAGGTCGCGGATACGAAGCGCACATCCACCTTGATTGGCCGGGTCGAACCGACCCGCGAGAAGCTCTGGTCGGTGAGGACGCGCAGGATCTTGGCCTGGGTCGATTCCGGCATGTCGGCTACCTCGTCGAGGAACAACGTGCCGCCATGCGCCCGTTCGAGCAGGCCCGAGGTGGCAAGGCGACCGGAATCTTCCTCGCCGAACAGCTCCTGCTCAAAGCGGTCGGGCGTCATCCGAGCGGAATTGACGGTGATGAACGGACCGGAAGCGCGGCCGCTCCAGCTGTGCAACAGGCGCGCTGCCACTTCCTTGCCGACACCGGCAGGGCCGGTGATCAGCAGGCGGCTACCGCTATTGGCAACCCGCTTGAGCGTCGCACGAACCGAGTTGATCGCACTCGAATTGCCGGTCAGTTCATCCGAAATGCCGAGCTTCTCGCGCAGCTGCGCGTTCTCGCGCCGCAGGCGGGCAGTCTCGGTACCGCGCGACACCATGTGGATCAGGCGTTCGGCCTCGAACGGCTTCTCGATGAAATCCATCGCCCCGCGCGAAATAGCTGAAACGGCCGTATCGATATTGCCGTGCCCCGAAAAGATGATCACGGGCAGATCCGCATCGCGCGCCTTGATCTCGTCGAGCAGTTCGAGCCCGTCGAGCCTGCTTCCCTTCAGCCAGACGTCAAGGAGCACCAGCGAAGGCCGGCGCTCGTCGATTGCCGCCAGCGCCTCGTCGCTGCCCCCGGCCGTACGGCAAACATACCCTTCGTCTTCGAGCACACCCGATACCAGCTCACGAATATCGCGCTCGTCATCAACGATCAGAATTTCCAGCGGCATAGTCAGTTGCTTTCCTCGTCCTGCCCGGTCGGGCTCAATTCGCTGCGCATGCGTGCCGAACGCGATTCCATGGCGACCATCTTTTCCGTGCCGGACCGTCCGGTTTCGGCCATGTTGCTCTGAAGAGCGCCTGAGCGAAGCAGCCCCATATCCATTCGAATGGTCACTCTTGTACCGCCCATGCCATTGGAATCGAAAGCCAGGTCGCCATGATGTTCCTCGACGATCTTCTTGACGATCGCGAGGCCGAGCCCCGTGCCCTTTTCGCGCGTGGTCATGTACGGCTCGACAATCCGATCGCGATCCGCCGGAAGTCCGATGCCATTATCGTCGAGCGTCAGCACAAGATAAGGTTCCTGCTGGAAGACGCTTGCCGTCACCAGCCCCTGATAGTCGGTATCGCCCTGCTGCCGGGCCTCGATCGCCTCCACGGCATTCTTCAGGATGTTCGTGACCGCCTGGCCGATCTGGCGGCGATCGCAATAGACATCGCTACCCTCGTGCGCGCCTTCGGCTGCAAACCGGATCGCCGGATGCGCCACTTCCTGCAGGAAAATGGCCTGGCGCACGAGATCGAACAGATTTTCCTCGCGGAAAACCGGCTTGGGCATGCGCGCAAATGACGAGAACTCGTCGACCATGTTGCGGAGATCGCCGACCTGACGCACGATCGTGTCGGTAAGCTGACCGAAGGTCGCGTCACCTTCGCTGACCTGGCTGGCATAGCGGCGCTTCAGCCTTTCCGCGGCCAGCTGGATCGGAGTGAGCGGGTTCTTGATCTCGTGCGCAATACGGCGCGCGACATCCGACCATGCGGCCTGACGCTGGTCGACCAGCTGCTGGGTAATGTCCTCGAACGTGATCACGATGCCATAAGGTTCACGCACCACCCGAACCGCCAGGGTCAGAAGATCGTTGTCGCGGGAATACTGGATCACCGCCTTTTCCGTACCTTCGCCCACCAGCCGCGCGAGGGGCGGCGCGATGCTCGACAGGGTGCAACCCAGACAGTGCTCGACATCAGCCTGCAACAGCCGTTGCGCCGTGCTGTTCATCAGGCGCACCACACCCATCGGATCGACCGACACCACCCCGGCGCTCACCGATTCCAGCACTGCCTCGGTGAACGCGCGGCGGTCATCGAGCTGGCTGTTGGCGCGGATCAGTGCCGAAGTCTGCTCGGCAAGCCGGCTGGCCATGCGATTGAACGCTCGTCCCAGCACACCGACCTCATCGGTCCGGTTGGCGGTATCCACCCGGATGGCGAAGTTGCCCGTGCTGATGTCGCGCGCGGCCCCAGCCATGTCTGTGAGCGGACGCACCATCCGGTCGGCAAACTTCAGCGCGGCCCACAACGCGACCGCAACAAGCAGCAGCGAGACCAGGAACAGAGCAATGTTGAATCGCACCTGCAGATTCTGCGACCGCGAGAACAGCGCCTTGTAATCGCTCAGCACGGTCTGGGCGCGCTCCCACTGGCTCAATGCGAGCTGGTTGGAAGCGCGCGCCACATACAGATAGATCTTGGCGTCGCGATCGATCGGGGTGACGACCTCGATCCGGTCGGCCTCTGCAGACACCACTGCCGTCTCACCCCTGTCGAGCTGCCGGACGATGGCAGGACTGACGCGATCCGACGACGTGCGGTTGTCCGGATCGACGATGGCCGCCGTGCGCAGCACGCCATCCTGTCCAACTTCGACGATCGCGGATTCATTCATCTTGCGGCCGGCAACCTGGAAGACATAGGCTTCGGCAAATTCGGGGCTGTCGATCCGCGTCTGCTGCAGATACTGCCTCAGGTCGCTCGCCATCGCGACCGTCTCGGCAGAGACGTCCCGCCGTCCTTCCTCGTAATAGCCGCGCGCCAGATCATTCGCATTTTCCAGCATGGTACGCGCGCGATCAGAGAACCAGAATTCGACACCATATTGGAACAGCAGCGAGGTGATCACGACGACCAGCAGCATCGGTATGGACGAGATCAGCGAAAACAGGGCGACGAACCGCACGTGCAACTGCCCCGTGCCCTGCTCTCCGCTGGTATTGGCGCGACGGATCGCAACCCGCCGCCCGACCAGAGCCAGCAGTGCCATCGCCGGAACCAGATTGGCGACGAGCAGCGTTGCCGTGACTGGCGCGGGGACCATCGCCTGGCGTCCCTGATAGCTGCCGACCAGCCACCACGACACGGCAACCATGGCAATCAGGAGCAGAACGCAACCAATCTCCAGAATCGGAAACAGGCTGCCACGACGCGACATCAGCGCAAAACGGCGCGCCAACCGGCTCTTCTTGGTGGGGGGCAATGCGGCAGACGCAGACATAGTGGTCAGTTTACAACAGTTGCGTTGCCGGAATACAAGAGCTTTCAGCAATAGCGCCGTGCGTCACCGCATTTCGCACCCGCTTCAGCGCAGCTCCATGCTGGCGAGGCCATGTTCCACCAGCTTCTTGCGCAATGTGTTGCGATTGATGCCCAGCACGGTTGCAGCCTTGACCTGGTTGCCTTCGCACTGCCGCATGATGGCTTTGAGCAGCGGAATCTCGAATGCTGCAAGAGCCTTGTCGTAAACGGCGCCGGTTTCGGGCCGTTCGGTCAGCAGGAAACGCCCGACCGCCTGCTCGAAATCGCTTTCCTCGCGCCGTGACTCTCCGCCTCCCAGCGCAGGTTCGTCAAAGATGGTCCCCAGCGCTTCGGCCGTGATCAGATCGTCTCGGCTCATGATCACCGCGCGGAACACCAGATTGCGCAGTTCTCGCACATTTCCGCGCCAGTTGCGCCGCTGCATGGCCGCAATCGCGCTGTCATCGAAGCTTCTGCGCGGCAGGCCTTCGTGCACCGCCAGCGCCAGGAAATGATCGACCAGCGCCGGGATGTCGCTCAACCGATCGCGCAGCGGCGGCAGATCGATCGGCACAACATTGATGCGGTAGTACAGATCTTCGCGAAAAAGCCCGGCTTCGATCAAAGGCCCGAATGGCTTGTTGGTGGCGGCGACGAAGCGCACGTCGAGCTCGATCTCGCGATGCCCGCCCACCCGGGTGATCCGCCCGGTCTGCAGCGTCCGCAACAGCCGCGTCTGCGCCTGCATCGGCATGTCGCCGATCTCGTCCAGGAACAGCGTGCCGCCATGCGCCTGTTCGAACTTGCCGATCGTCTGGGCAACCGCACCGGTAAACGCGCCCTTCTCGTGACCGAACAATTCGGATTCGATCAGTTCTGCAGGAATGGCAGCCATGTTCACGGCAACAAACGGCCCCTGCTTGCGGTGGCCCAACTGGTGGATGGCCTCGGCGACCAGTTCCTTGCCTGTGCCCGATTCCCCCAGGATCAGCACAGACAGGTCATTGCGCAGCACGCGCGTAATCATGCGATACACATTCTGCATCGGAGCGCTGCGGCCAACCAGAGGCAGCCCGCTATCGGCAGGATCGGTATCGGCATTGCCGGTTACATCACCGCTGCGCGCGATAGCCTGAAGCACGGCACGGATCAGCTCGTCGAGATCGAATGGCTTGGGAAAATATTCGTAAGCGCCGGCCTCGCTCGCGCGCACTGCCGTATCAAGCGTATTCTGGGCCGAAAGGACGATGACCGGAGTATCGGGATGCCGTTCCAGCACCACTCCCAGCGTTGCGATGCCATCGCCGTCTTCCAGCATGACGTCAGTCAGGATCGCGGCATAGCGCTTGCCAGCAATCAGCGCGTTGCGCCGGGCGATAGACGTGCAATGATCAACGCTGCACCCTTCGGCCTCGAGCGCCGCCATGATGACTTGGGCAATAGCCCGGTCGTCCTCGACGAGCAGTACCGACTTGGCCATCTGCTTCAGCTCTCCTGCGGCGCCAGCGGCAGGAACAGACGGAAATGCGTAAGGCCCGCAGCCGCATCCCGATCGTGGACGATCCGTCCGTTCATGTCGCGCACCAGCTTCTGCACCAGCGCAAGGCCAAGCCCCTGCCCGGTCTTCTTGGACGTGACGAAAGGCGAGAAAATATCCTCGGCAATTTCGGGATCGATGCCCGGGCCATTGTCGGTGACGCGGATTTCGACCGGAAGGCGGATATAGCGATCGTCCCGCGACAGGCGCAGGCGCACACCGCTGACGAATTTGGTCGTGAGTGTAATGCAGGCATCAGTCTGGCCGTCCATCGCCTCGCGCGCATTGGTAATGAGGTTGAGCAGCACCTGCACGAGGTTGTCCGGGTCGGCGAGCACCGGCGGAATCGAGGGATCGAACTGTTCGACAAAACGGGCCGTATCGGGATGCGCAGTCTCGACAATTTCGCGAACACGGCCCAGCGGCTCATAGATATTGCACGGACGCACCGGCGCTGCCGTTCGGCGCGTCAGCGACTGCATCTGGTCGATCAGCAGTGCGATGCGGTCGACTTCGGCCGTGATCAGGCCGGAAAGCCTGCGCCCTGCCCCATCGAGCTGCCGCTCGATCAGCTGGGCCGCTCCCTTGATCGCAGCCAGCGGATTCTTGATCTCATGGGCCAGGATGTCCGGACCGCGGACGGCAAAGCCCTCGGCTCCTGCCTCGCTGTCGAACAGAGGCGATCCTGCTCCCGATTCGGTCAGCACCAGCAGCTGCCAGCCCTCGCCCTGCCCCACGGGACTAAGCGAAATATCGACCTTGCGCACATGGCCACGACCGACGCGGGCGCGCATGCCATGCGCTGCCAGATTGGTATCGGGCTGCAGCAGTGCGGCGCCGATCCGGACATCGTCAAAGGCCAGAAACTCCGACAGCGGTCGACCGATCAGGCGCCGGGCGCTCTGTTCGAAGATGTTCTCTGCCGCTGCGTTGGCTGCCGCGATGGTCCGGTCGGCATGCAGCATCACTACAGCCATGGGCAGGCTCTGCAGCTGCGCAGCGGCGTCCGGAGCCTGAGCGGCCACCGGGTGCATCAGGCAGCGGCGCGGCGCAGCCAGGGGCGATAGAATTCACCCAGCATGCCCAGAACCTGATCGGGATTGTCCAGCGTGTTCATCTTGTTGCGCAGCTCAGCCGAACCTGGAAGCCCCTTGGTGTACCAGCCAAGATGCTTGCGCGCCATCTTCACGCCGGTTTCGGCCCCGTAATGCTCGAGCATCGCGTGATAATGCTCGACGATCACGCCATATTGCTCGTCCAGATCGGGATCCGGCAGCGTTTCGCCGGTGCGCAGCGCGTGCATCACCTGGCCCAGCAGCCAGGGCTTGCCATAGGCGCCGCGCCCGATCATCACGCCATCCGCACCGCTCAGTTCCAGTGCCTTGCGGGCATCGTCGATGCTGCAGATATCGCCGTTGACGATCACCGGCAGCTTCACCACCGCCTTGACCTTCGCAACGAAGGCCCAGTCGGCGCTGCCCTTGTACATCTGGTTGCGGGTGCGGCCGTGCACGGTAATCATCTTCGCTCCCAGATCCTCGGCGATACGCGCGAGTTCGGGCGCGTTGAGGCTGTCATGGCACCAGCCCATGCGCATCTTGACCGTGACCGGCACCTTGACCGCATTGACCGTGGCCTCGATCAGCCTGGCTGCAAGTGGCAGGTCGCGCATCAGTGCCGAGCCGGCATCACCATTGACCACCTTCTTCACCGGACAGCCCATGTTGATGTCGATGATTGCGGCACCACGATCCTCGTTGAGCTTGGCAGCCTCGGCCATTTCGTAGGGCCCGCAGCCGGCAAGCTGCATCGAGACCGGTTCCTCGACCGGATGCCAGGCGGCCTTTTGCAGCGACTGGCGAGTCTCGCGGATCATCGCCTGGCTGGCTATCATCTCGGTGACATTGAGCCCCGAGCCGTAACGCCGCACCAGCGTGCGAAACGGCATGTCCGTGACGCCGGTCATCGGCGCAAGCAGCACCGGCTCGTCGATCTGGAGCGGGCCGATCTGGATCGGCTTGAGGAGCGGTTCGTGGTTCATGGGATATCGATGCCTAATATTTAGGCAGCGCACATAGTCGCAAAGCGGCTGGCGGGCAAGCGGCTCTTGGTCTATGCGCCCTGCCCGATGAATGACGTACCGTCCCTTCCGGGCCAGTCCGCCCCTCGCCGCGCCGCGCTGATCGTCGCGGCGGGCAAGGGCCTGCGGGCAGGCGGCAGCCTTCCCAAGCAATATGCCCTGCACCAGGGCAAGCCCCTGCTGCGGCACAGTGCCGAGGCCTTTGCAGCATGGCAGCGCGATTGCGCCATCATCGTCGTTATCGGCGAAGCGCAGCGGACCCTTGCCGAGGCAGCACTGGAAGGCCTGGGAGACGTCACCTACGTAACCGGTGGTGTAGAGCGCAGCGATTCCGTGCGCGCAGGCTTGATGGCGATCGCCGCTCAGGGCGGCTGCGACCGGGTGTTCATCCACGATGCCGCGCGCCCGCACCTGTCCGCTGCGGTGCTCGACAGGCTGGACGAAGCTCTGAATACACTGGCCGGGGCCGTGCCGGTGCTTCCGGTCGTCGACAGCCTGGCGCGTGGCAATGACGGGCTGATGCAGGAAGCGGTGGATCGCGCCGCATTGTGGCGCATCCAGACTCCGCAGGCCTTTCACTTCGACTCCATTCTGGCGGCGCATCTGGCGTGGCCGGTTTCGGCGCCAGCAAGTGATGACAGCCAGGTGGCCCGCGCGGCTGGACTGGACGTCGCGATTGTTCAAGGCGACGAGGCGCTCAGAAAGATCACCTTTGCCGAGGATTTCGCAATGCCTGCCCCACTCCCCCAGCTGATGACGCGCACCGGGATGGGCTATGACGTCCACCGTCTGGCCAGCGGCGAGGAACTGTGGCTCGGCGGGATCCGGATCGAGCATGACAAGGGGCTGGTTGGGCATAGCGACGCTGACGTCGCGCTCCATGCGATCACCGATGCGCTGCTGGGCGCCATGGCACTGGGCGACATTGGCGAGCATTTCCCGCCCAGCGATCCGCAATGGCGCGGTGCAGATTCGGCGCGCTTTCTGGCCCATGCGGCATCGCTGGTGCGCGCAAAGGGCGGCGAAATCGTCAATATCGACCTGACTGTCATTTGCGAGGCGCCCAAGATCGGTCCGCACAAGCGCGCCATCCAGCAGCGCATTGCCGAAATCCTGACGCTCCATCCCGATCAGATCGGCGTCAAGGCAACGACGACGGAACGTTTGGGCTTTACCGGTCGTGGTGAGGGTATCGCGGCGCAGGCCGTAGCCAATGTCATCGCGCCCGCGCCATCGCAACCAACAAAGGATGAACGCGCATGATCGGTTCTGTTCAAGTTCTGCGCATCTCGGCTGCGCTCGCCACAATCGCAGCTTTGGCCAGCCAGTCGGCATTCGCTGCTCAGGCGGGCAAGTGCCTGTCGGCCGCCGAGGCCGAATCCGTTGCCGTAAGCGCCTTGCCCGATGCGTTGTCCAGCGCCCAGCGAGCCTGTGCACCGCATCTGCCCGCCCAATCGGCCCTGCGCAATGCAAGTGAACGGATCGCGCAGGTCTATCGGCCAGCCGCCGACAAGGCCTGGCCCAGGGCCGGGCGTGCGTTTCTCTCAGCGGTCGAATTGCCGCTTCCCGAAGGCACCAGCCCGGATGTGATGCGCCCCTTGCTGGTTGCGACGATCAGCGCGCTGGTCGAGCAGGAGATCAAGCCGCAGGACTGCGGCACCGTGAACGAATTCTATAGCGCGCTCGAACCATTGCCGCCGGAAAATATTGCCAGGTTGCTGATTGCCTTCATGAAGCTCGGCGATCGGGAACGAGCTCCGGGCAAGGGGAAGACCAGTCCGTTCACAATCTGCGAGAGCCCCAAGCCATGACCAGTCTTTTCCCTGCATCGCTGACCGATCTTGCGGCTCGCGTCGTTGCCGAAAACGCAGCCGCCGGACGCAAGGTGGTGCTCGCCGAAAGCTGCACCGGGGGACTGGTGTGTGCTGCGATCACGGAAATTCCGGGAAGCTCCGAGGTACTGGAACGCGGGTTCGTTACCTATTCGAACGAGGCCAAGATCGAGTCACTCGGCGTCAGCGCCGAGTTGATCGATACCTTCGGAGCGGTTTCGGTCGCCGTGGCCTGGGGCATGGCGCGCGGCGCGCTCCAGCATTCGGATGCGGATGTGGCGGTGGCGATCACCGGGATTGCCGGGCCGGGCGGCGGATCGGAGACCAAGCCTGTTGGCACGGTCGTGTTCGCCTGCGCACTGCGCGGCCAGAACGAGAACGACATCAGCGCCGAACAGAAGAATTTCGATCCCTCGCTCAGCCGATCCGAAATCCGTCAGGAAGCGGCGCTCGCCGCGCTCGAACTGCTGCTGCCGTAAAGCTCAGCCGCCCGGGTCTCGAATGCGCTGACCATCTTGCGGAAAGCGCGGTCGAAATACTGGCCGGCAAGCGATTCGAACAGCCGGTTCTTGAAAGTGAACGCAACGTAGAAATCGACGGTGCAACCGCCCTGCCCATCGCTCGCAAACTGCCAGACATTCTCGAGGTTCTTGAGCGGGCCGTCGAGATACTCGACCTCGATCTTCTCGCCCGGCACCTTGCGCACCAGCGAGGTGAACTTCTCGCGCAGCTGCTTGAAGCCGACCACCATGTCCGCAACCATTTCGGTCGGGCTGTCAGACTTTACCCGGGTGGCGATCACCCATGGCAGAAACTCCGCATAGCGGCCGACATCAGCGACCAGATCGTACATCTGGTCGGGCCGGAAGGGCAGATGCCGGGTTTCGCGGTGCGAAGGCATGAGCGGCTCAGCGGGCCGCCTGCCTGGCGAGCTTCGCCTCGCGCGCTGCGCGCATCTCGGCAAAATCCTCGCCGGCATGATAGCTGGAGCGGGTGAGCGGGCTCGATGCGACCTGCAGGAACCCCTTGGCGCGCGCGATCGCCGCATAGGCATCGAATGCCTTGGGAGTGACGAAATCGATGACCTTGGCATGGCGCGGCGTCGGCTGCAGATACTGGCCCATCGTCAGGAAATCGACATCGGCCGAGCGCATGTCGTCCATCACCTGGTGCACCTCGAGCCGTTCCTCGCCCAGGCCCAGCATGATGCCCGACTTGGTAAAGATCGACGGATCGAGCCTTTTCACCATCTCGAGCAGGCGCAGCGAGGCGTAGTAGCGCGCGCCAGGGCGGATGGTCGGATAGAGCCGGGGCACGGTTTCCAGATTGTGGTTGTAAACATCGGGCCGGGCGGTGACGATCGCCTCGACTGCCGCCTCGTGCTTGTTGCGGAAATCGGGCGTGAGGATCTCGATGGTCGTGCTGGGTGTGGTGCGACGCAGCGCCTCGATCACCTTGACGAATTGGCTCGCGCCGCCATCGGCCAGGTCGTCGCGATCCACCGAGGTAATGACGATATGCTCGAGCCCCATCGCAGCGGCCGCATCGGCGACGTGCTGCGGTTCGTTCGTGTCGACCTTGCGCGGCATGCCCGTCTTGACGTTGCAGAAGGCGCAGGCGCGCGTGCAGACATCGCCCAGAATCATGACCGTGGCGTGCTTCTTGGTCCAGCACTCGCCGATATTCGGGCAGGCCGCCTCTTCGCACACGGTATTGAGATTGAGATCGCGCATGAGCTTGCGTGTCTCGTTGAAGCCCTTGCTGGTGGGGGCCTTCACCCGGATCCAGTCGGGCTTGCGGACACGGGCCGGACGACCTTCGGGCGTCTCGATGGGTGTGATCTCGTTCATGCTGCGCGCTTTAGCGCAGGGGGAAGCGCACTTCCACTGGTAAAAGCTTGGGTTGAGACTAGATCGGCTTCTCGCCTGAAGGAGAGCCGCTGCGATGAACCCGCTCGATGAAGTGATCGACGACCTGGACGAGATGCGCGCTGACATCTTCCGTCGCCTGGGCCGCGCAGCCAAGGACCGCCGCAGTGCTATGCACACACCGGTGATAGGCACCGTCAAGGCGGATGGCAGGCCCAGCCAGCGCGTCATGGTGTTGCGCGCGTTCGATCCCGCAACGGCGACGCTGCGCTTCCATACGGATTCTCGTGCAGCGAAGGTCGACGAAATCGGCGAAGGTGCTCCGATATCGGTGCTCGCCTATGATCCCGGCGCCAAGCGTCAGTTCCGCCTCTCGGGCACCGGACGGATCGAGGCAGATGGCGCAACAGCGGACAAGGCGTGGAACGATGCGACCCTGTTCGCGCGCCGGTGCTACCTCGCCGATCCGGCCCCGGGCACGCTATCGGACATGCCGATATCGGGCCTCCCCGCCGATATCGAGGGCCGCAAGCCGGAGGATGATGCCGAGGTCGCGCCGGGACGTGCAAATTTCGCGGTGCTGCTGGCGCAAATCGATACGATCGAATTCCTCCACCTCGCGCACACCGGCCATCGCCGCGCGATCTTCCGCTTGCAGCCGGATGGCAGCTGGCACGGCCAGTGGCTGGTGCCATGACCCGTTGCATTTGAGCGCGGCAGCGGCCACCGTTTGCCATGGCAAAAGAAACACCCCCCAATGTCGCCCTGCTGATCGATGCCGACAATGCCAGCCCGGCAGGCATCGACCCGGTGCTGACCGTGCTGGCCGAGCTGGGCACAGTGAACATCCGCCGCGCCTATGCGAATTGGCGCAAGCCCGCACTCAAAGGCTGGGCGGATATTGTCCACAAGTTCGGCATCGAGCCCCAGCAGCAGTTCGATCTGACCAAGGGCAAGAATGCGACTGACATGAAGATGACGATCGATGCGATGGACCTGCTGTTCCGGGGTCGGGTCGACGGGTTCGGGATCATGAGCTCGGACAGCGATTTCATGCCTCTTGCGCAGCGCATCCGGCAGGATGGTCTGCCGGTCTATGGCTTTGGGGGTGACAAGACCCCCGAGGCGTTCAAGCAGGCCTGCACCCGCTTCATCGATGTCAACGCCCTTATCAAGGTGCAGAGCGCAGAAAAGAAAGCGGAAATCGCTGCGTCATCCAAGGCGCCGTCCAAGCCCGACCCGAAGCCTTCCGCAGGTGGCAGCCCGATCGACGATGATGTGATCAAGCTGCTGATCGACGCCTATCAGGCGAGCAAGCGCGACGAACGTGGCTTTGCTTCGCTGAGTGAAGTCGGCAAGCTGGCCGGCAATCGGTCCAGCTTCGACGTCCGAAACCACGGATTTGCGCGACTGCTCGACATGTTCGAAGCCTCGCCGCAGTTCGTCACTGAGCGGCGCGACAATGGCGGGCTTTTCGTCAAGCGGCTGCGATAAGGTTCATTCCCACTCGATCGTGCCGGGCGGCTTCGAGGTGTAATCGTACACCACGCGGTTGATGCCCTTGACCTCGTTGATGATCCGCGTCGCGGTGCGCTGCAGGAAGCTGGAATCGAACGGATAGATATCTGCGGTCATGCCGTCGGTGCTGGTGACGGCACGCAGCGCGCAGACGCTGTCATAGGTGCGCCCATCGCCCATCACGCCCACCGTCTTGACCGGCAGCAGCACCGCAAAGGCCTGCCAGATCGCATCGTACAGCCCGGCATTGCGGATTTCGTCGAGATAGATCGCGTCGGCCTTGCGCAGGATATCGCAGCGCTCGCGCGTCACCTCGCCGGGGATGCGGATGGCAAGACCTGGTCCCGGGAAGGGATGGCGGCCGACGAACACGTCGGGCAGGCCAAGCTCGCGGCCAAGCGCGCGCACCTCGTCCTTGAACAGTTCGCGCAACGGCTCGACCAGCTTCATGTTCATCCGCTCGGGCAGGCCGCCGACATTATGGTGACTCTTGATCGTCACCGAAGGCCCGCCGGTGAACGAGACGCTCTCGATCACGTCAGGATAGAGCGTTCCTTGCGCCAGGAACTCCGCCCCGCCGATCTTGCGTGCTTCGCTCTCGAACACGTCGATGAACGTCTTGCCGATGAACTTGCGCTTCTGTTCGGGGTCGGTGACCCCCGCCAGTCCGCCGAGAAACAGCGCTTCGGCCTGAACATGCACCAGCGGGATATTGTAATGGCCCTTGAAAAGACTGACCACCTGGTCGGCTTCGCCCATGCGCATCAGGCCATGATCGACGAACACACAGGTCAGCTGGTCGCCGATCGCCTCATGGATCAGCACCGCCGCGACCGCGCTGTCGACACCGCCGGAAAGCCCGCAGATCACCCGCGAGCTGCCCACCTGCGCGCGGATTTCGGCGATCTTGGCGGCCTTGAACTCGGCCATCGACCAGTCGCCGCGACAGCCGCAGACATGCCGGACGAAATTGGCGATGAGCTTGCCGCCATCGGGGGTGTGCACCACTTCGGGATGGAACTGCATCGCGTAGAAGCAGCGCTCGTCATCGGCGATCACGGCATAGGGCGCGCCGGGCGAGGATGCGACGGACCGGAAGCCAGGAGCGAGCGCGGTGACCTTGTCGCCATGGCTCATCCAGACCTGATGCGCCTCGCCTTCCTTCCACAGGCCGTCGAACAGGCGGCAGCGGTCGGTGATCTCGATGAACGCGCGGCCGAACTCGCCGCCCTTCTCGCCGCCGCCCTCGACCGTGCCGCCGAGTTGCTGCGTCAGTGTCTGCTGGCCGTAACAGATGCCCAGGATCGGCAGGCCCGAATTCAGAATCGCTTCCGGTGCGCGCGGGCTGCCATCCTCGGTCACCGATGCCGGCCCGCCCGAGAGGATGATGCCCTTGGGCTTCATCCGGTGAAACGCGGCCTCCGCGCTGCTGAAAGGGGCGATCTCGCTATAAACCCCCGCCTCGCGCACCCGGCGGGCGATCAGCTGCGTCACCTGGCTGCCGAAATCGACAATCAGCACGGATTCGTCATGGGCTATGGTCATACCCCAGCCGATAGTTTGGCGGCCCGCCCAAGTCTAGCCCGCAGTCTCAGCCAGCATCGCGCGGAGATCGGTTTTCAGGATCTTCCCGATATGGCTGCGCGGCAGCTCGTCGATCGGGTATAGAGCGGACAGGCGCTGGGTCTTGCCGAGTTCGGCGTTCACCGTCTGCAGCAGCACATCAAGATCAAGCGCATGGCCTGGCGCTGTGACCACGAAGCCAACCGGCGTCTCGCCCCAGCGTTCGGAGGGCATGCCGACCACAGCCGCATCGGCGACGCCGGGCTGCTGCATGAGTATCTCTTCAAGATCCTTGGGATAGATGTTGAACCCGCCCGAGATGATCATGTCCTTGGCGCGGCCGACGATCTGGACAAAGCCATCCTCGTCCATGATTCCGATATCACCCATCTTGAACCAGAGCTGGCCATCGGCGTCGCGCCATTCCATCTCGCGCGTCTTCTCAGGCTGGTTCTTGTAGCCGCTCATCATGGTGGGCGAGCGACCGACCATCTCGCCCTTGGAGCCGGGGGGCAGTTCGTTGCCCTGCTCATCAATCACCTTGAGCTCGTGCCCCTTGACCGGCTGGCCGACGGTATGGAGCTTGTCGGCGAAGTTGTGCGCCTGAAGCATGCACACCACCCCGCCCTCGGTCATGCCGTAGATCTCGACCAGCCCCCCGGGGAAGCGGCGCAGCGCCTCGGCCTTCAGTTCGGCGCTGAACGGGGCGCTGGTGCAGAACTTGATCTGCATCGAGGAAAGGTCGTGCGCATCGAAAGCGGGATCGGAGAGCAGTCGCTGATATTGCACCGGAACCAGCATGGTGTGGGTCGCGCGCATTGCTTCCGCAGCCTTGAGCCATTGGCTGACATCGAACTTGCCCATCAGCCGTGCGAGGCCGCCATGCACCATGGTAGGCAGGAAGACGGCGAGCGTGGTGTTCGAATAGAGCGGGGTCGACAGGATCGAGCGCGCGTTCTTGCTGTAGATTGACTGGAAGCCGGCCACCGATTGCCGCCAGCGCATCGCATGCGAATGGACGATGCCCTTGGGCGTGCCGGTGGTACCGCTCGAATAGATGATGTTGAACGGATCGCTGGGCTCGGGTGGGGCGACATCGGGCATCGTGCCCGCTGATGCCATCCATGTGTCCATCGCGGGCGCATCGCCGTCCGCAGCGTCCAACATGATGCGTCGCGCTTCGCCTAGGCCGATGCCGCTGGCGATGAGTTCGGCGCGCTTCTCGCGGTCGATGAACAGATGGATCGCGCCCGAATCCGCCAGCATGTTGGCGAGCTGGCGCGGGGTCGCGCTGGTGGTGAGCGGCGCAGCGCAGCCCCCTGCCCGGATCGCGCCGAGATAGGCCAGCGCATAGGCCACCGATGTCGTGCCGAGGATCGCGACGGCCTGGCCGCGCTGCAGCCCGTCGGCGAGCAGCTGCGCAGCGATACGATCGACGCGCGACGACAGCTCGGCCCATGTGACCCGGCTCGTCCCGTCATCGAGTGCGGGCGCCTCGGGGCGCTGGTGGCCCCAGGCCGCGATGATGCCCGGCCAGTTGCCGAATTCCTGCTCAAGCTCTGCGCGAATATCCATGAAATCCCTCTCCAAACGGCAGTTGTCCTGCCTTGGGCATGACTATGCCGAGAGGTTGCGCAGGAAGAAAGAGGCTATCGTAGACGTAAAGCGATGGCGTGCTCAGCGGGCGACGACTGCGACAAAGGTATTTTCAACCCAGCCGCTGAGACAAGGTCCGGCATAGGAACGCTTGGTCCTGACAGGCGTCGTGACGCCGCAGTCCACGCCAGCGGCAGATGGGGCTGGTGTGGCGTCGCCCTGACCATCCTGCACCGCCTCGGATGAACGAACCGCGATCGGCTTCATGCCATCCTCGCTCGCGACGACCACGCCCAGCCATTGCTGGTCGAGGCTGCGGGTGCAGATGAAAACGTGCGCATTTTCTTCGAGCGAACCGATCTGCTTGGCTTCGTCAAATGGGGCATCACGCACGACGAGCGTGCCGCCGCGCAGATTGCCGACGCGCCCGCGCCCCTGGCAGGCCGCAAAACGTGGTCCGCCCTCTCCGATCTTCACCGGACGCGCGGTCGGGCTGGGTTCGGCAGCATCCAGACGCTCGCCCGCCTGAACCCCGCCTGGCGCACGCTTGGTTGCAGGCTCCGGATCGGCACAAGCAGACAGGACAAGAAGAGCGGCAAATGGCAGCAGGGCAGCTTTCATGGCCTCAAGCTAAAGCGTTCCCAGGCCGCATTCAAGCAAGCTGCGGCAGGTGCCCTGGCACGGTATCGCCAAACCGGCGATGAATGTGGAAAATATGTGCAAAACCGACCGGTAATGCTTGGGTTTCACGGGTCACGCGGCTATGGCAAATTCATGACAGAGAACACCAATACCTCCACCGAAAACAACCAGAACCCCGCCAACACCAACAGCTATGGCGCGGATTCGATCAAGGTCCTCAAGGGACTGGACGCCGTGCGCAAGCGCCCGGGCATGTATATCGGCGACACCGACGACGGTTCGGGCCTGCATCACATGGTGTTCGAGGTATCGGACAATGCGATCGACGAGGCATTGGCCGGGCATTGCGACCGGGTGCTGATCACGCTCAATCCCGACAATTCGGTAACTGTGGAAGACAATGGCCGCGGCATTCCCACCGGCATTCACCCCGAAGAGGGCATTTCCGCAGCAGAGGTCATCATGACCCAGCTGCATGCGGGCGGAAAGTTCGAGAACACCAGCGACGACAATGCCTACAAGGTTTCCGGCGGTCTGCACGGCGTGGGCGTCAGCGTTGTCAACGCGCTCTCCGAATGGCTGGAACTGCGTATCTGGCGCGACGGACAAGAACACTGGATGCGCTTCCGCCATGGCGATTCCGAAGCTCCCCTGGCGGTCACCGGCACCGCGCCCGAAGGCAAGAAGGGCACACAGGTGACCTTCCTGTTCTCGCAGGACACCTTCAAGAACGTGCAGGAATATGATTTCGAGAAGCTCGAGCATCGCTATCGCGAACTCGCCTTCCTCAATTCCGGCGTACGCATCGTGCTGCGCGACGAGCGCCACGCCGAGGCCAAGGAGCACGATCTCTATTACGAGGGAGGCATTGCCGCATTCGTCAAATGGCTCGATCGCAACAAGCAGCCGTTGATGCCCGATCCGATCGCGATTTCCGGATCGCGCGACGATGTCACCATCGACGTCGCTCTGGAATGGAATGACAGCTATTACGAAAACGTGCTGTGCTTCACCAACAACATCCCGCAGCGCGATGGCGGCACGCACCTGGCGGCGTTCCGCGCCGCGCTCACCCGCACGCTCAACGGTTATGCCGACAAGTCGGGGCTGCTGAAGAAGGAAAAGGTGTCGCTGACCGGCGATGACATGCGCGAAGGCCTGACCGCGATCGTCTCGGTCAAGCTGCCCGATCCCAAGTTCAGCTCGCAGACCAAGGACAAGCTGGTGAGCAGCGAGGTCCGTCAGCCGCTCGAAAGCCTGATGGCCGACAAGATGGCCGAATGGCTCGAGGAAAACCCGGCGCACGCCAAGGCCATCGTTGCCAAGATCATCGATGCGGCTGCTGCGCGCGAAGCCGCCCGCAAGGCGCGCGAGCTCACCCGGCGCAAGGGGGCGATGGACATCGCCTCGCTGCCCGGCAAGCTGGCGGACTGCCAGGAGCGCGATCCCGCCAAGTCCGAACTGTTCCTGGTCGAGGGTGACTCGGCAGGCGGATCGGCCAAGCAGGGCCGCGACCGGCACTATCAGGCCATTCTTCCGCTCAAGGGCAAGATTCTGAACGTTGAGCGCGCGCGCTTCGACCGGATCATCTCGTCCAAGGAGGTCGGCACGCTGATCCAGGCAATGGGCACCGGCATCCGCGACGATTTCAACCTCGAGAAGCTGCGCTATCACAAGATCGTGATCATGACCGACGCAGACGTCGACGGCGCGCATATCCGCACGCTGCTGCTCACCTTCTTCCACCGCCAGATGCCGGACATCATCCGCGCCGGCCATTTGTACATCGCGCAGCCGCCGCTGTACAAGGTCGCCAAGGGCAAGAGCGAGGTCTATCTGAAGGACAACGAGGCGCTCGACCAATATCTGGTCGACGCCGGGCTTCAGGGCCGTCTGCTGGAAACCGCTGGCGGTGCACGGGGTGGCGAAGATCTGCGTGAGCTGATCGAGCATGCCCGCCGCATGAAAAGCCTGATGGCCTATATTCCGCGTCGCTATGACCCGCTGATCATCGAGGGGCTCGCGCTCGCGGGAGCCCTGTCCCCCGACATGCCCGAAGGCGATCGAAAGGCAGCGGTCGACACGGCAGCCGCATGGATGGACGGGGCCGATCCTGAAGCGCGCTGGCAGGGTGAAATCTCGGCCGAGGGCGGCTATCACCTGCAACGTTTCTGGCGCGGCGTCACAGACCATCATGTCGTCGACCTACCCTTCCTCAACAGCGCCGAGGCCCGTAAGCTGCACCGCGTTGCCGGCGAATTTGCCGAGGTGTACCTGACGCCCAGCCGCCTGGTGAAGGCGGGTGCTGCGCAGGCTGCATCGACAGACGACGCTGGCGAGGATGCGGACGAACCCGTGGTCGCGACAGGTCTGGTCATCAACCGCCCGTCCGCGCTGCTGGAAGCCGTGCTTGTCGCAGGCCGCAAGGGTCTCGCGATCCAGCGCTACAAGGGTCTTGGCGAGATGAACGCCGAGCAGCTGTGGGAAACCACGCTCGATCCGAACCATCGCTCGCTGCTGCAGGTAAAGGTAGAGGACGCCGATGTGACCGACGAGGTGTTCACCCAGCTGATGGGCGATGTCGTCGAACCGCGCCGTGACTTCATCCAGGAAAATGCGCTGAACGTCGCCAACCTCGACGTGTGATGGCGGTCGGCGGGTGAAGCCGATCCATCTGGCCTATACCGTCGCGCAGCGCGTTCGCGTGCTGTGGCGGCGCGCAATCGGGGTGCGCACGCGGGGCGTCAAGGCCGTGGTGCTGAAGGGCGATGCCGTGCTGCTCATCCGGCACAGCTACCAGTCGTCGCATCTCTACATGCTGCCAGGTGGCGGAGTGAAGCGGGGCGAGACGCCTATCGCTGCAGCCATTCGCGAAGTGCGCGAGGAAACCGGATGCCGGCTCACCGGGGCGCGAGAGCATGGCGATTTTCTGACCCGCGCTGAGGGCTGGTCCGATCATGTCACTGTGGTGATCGGCAGCACTGTGGACGAACCCGTCGCGGACGGCCGAGAGGTCATTGAAGCGCGCCTGTTCCCGATGCACGCGTTGCCGCCGAACGTATCGGATGCGTCCTTGCGCCGCATCGCCGAAATTCGCGATGGCAGGCCGCCTTCTGGCGAGTGGTGATCAGGCGAAGGGCAGTTCGGGCTGGCGCATGTCCTGAGCTTCCTCGTCTCCAGTGCGCGACAAGCCCGATAGCGTCAGGCCCAGCAGCCGCACGCCGTTGTGCAGGGGCAGAATCTGTTCGACGAGCGCATGGCCGATCTCGGCAAATACGGCCCGGCTCTGAACCGGCTGGCTGAGCGATCTTGCCCGGGTTATCGTGTGAAAATCGGCGAACCGGGCTTTCAGCGTTACCGTGCGCCCCTGGGCATCGGCGCGTTCGACCCTCTCCCACACGATATCCGCAACCTGTTCCAGCGCCGAGCGAAGCGCATCCTCTGTCCAGATATCCTCGCCATAGGTCCGCTCCCCACCGATCGATTTCCGGATGCGGTCAGGCCGTACCGGGCGATTGTCGATGCCTCGTGCCGCGCCAAACAGATAGCTGCCCCAGCTGCCGAAGTGCTGGAGCAACCATGGCTCGGATTTCGAGGCGAGGTCTGCGCCGGTGACGATACCCAGCGCTTCCATCTTCTCCGCCGTGCGCGGCCCTACCCCGTGGAAGCGCTTAACCGGCAGCCCGGCGACGAAGCCGGGCCCCTTTTCGGGCCGGATGACGCACAGGCCATCGGGCTTGTTCTGGTCGCTCGCGAGCTTGGCAATGAACTTGTTGTACGACACTCCGGCACTCGCGGTGAGACCTGTTTCGCGACGGATTTGAGCACGGATCGCTTCGGCAATATGGGTGGCCGACACGATCGCCTGCTTGTTGATGGTGACGTCGAGATAGGCCTCGTCGAGCGAGAGCGGTTCGATCTGGTCGGTATGCTGCGCGAATATCTCCCGGATCTGGCGCGATACCGATTGATAGACATCAAAGCGCGGCTTGACGAACACAAGGTCCGGGCAGCGGCGCAGCGCGGTTACCGAGGGCATGGCCGACCGGACCCCGAATGCCCTTGCCTCATAGCTGGCCGCTGCCACCACGCCTCGCCGGGAAGAGCCTCCAACCGCGACAGGAAGCCCGCGAAGATCAGGATTGTCGCGCTGTTCGACGCTCGCGAAAAAGGCATCCATGTCGATATGGATGATCTTGCGCAGGGGTGGATCGGATGCTGCCTCCATGGGTTCTGGCAAAATAGAAATCACGCGCGCGGTTGGCAATGACCACCCCAGCGCCCATTATGGTGCAATGCACAATGAAAAGATCCTGAATATGGCAACGACTGCAGTTCCCGGTGAAACCGGCACTTTCCCCATGGGCACGCGCGAACTGGTGGCGATGATGGCCGCGCTGATGGCGCTGAATGCGCTGGCCATCGATTCGATTCTGCCGGCCTTTCCGGCGCTGGGTGCCGCATTCGACGTCGCGAGCCCGAACGATCGCCAATATGTGATCAGCAGCTATCTGATGGGCATGGGAATCGGATCGCTGTTCTACGGCCCGATCGGAGACCAGGTCGGTCGCAAGCCGGTGTTGCTCGGATCTCTGCTGTTCTACGTGATCTTCGGGGGGGCCTGTGCCTTCGCCCCCGATTTCCAGACATTGCTGGTGCTGCGCTTCGCCCAGGGCTTCGCCGCCGCAGCGATGGGCGTGCTGGTGGTCTCGGTGATCCGGGACATTTTTTCGGGCGACCGCATGGCAAGCTTCATGTCGATCATCTTCATCGTGTTCATGGCGGTGCCGGTGCTGGCGCCGACGGTGGGCCAGCTGATCCTCTATTTCGCGCAGTGGCAGTTCATCTTCATCCTGCTCGCAGTGATGGGCAGTGCGGTGGGCGTGTGGGTCTGGCTTCGTCTGCCAGAGACGCTGCGCCCCGAAAATGTCATCCCGATCCGCCTCGATACCATCGGCAGCACGTGGTTCCAGGTCGTGTTTAACCGCCAGGGCTTTGGCTATGTCGCGGGCGCCGGATTGCTGGTCGGCGCCATGTTCGGCTTTCTCAACAGCTCGCAACAGGTCTTTGCCGACGTGTTCGATGCGGAAGCCATCTTCCCCTATGCCTTTGCTGCCGTGGCTGGCGCGATGGCGGTGTCGAATTTCTTCAACAGCCGCATCGTCGAACGCTTCGGAGCGCGAAGGGTGTCGCACTCGGCGCTGATGGCGTTCCTGGTGCTCTCGCTGCTGCAGATTGCCGCAGCGAATGTTCCGGGAGAGCCTATGGCCCTGTTCCTCGTTATTGTTGCGCTCAACATGGCGATGGTCGGCTTTATCGGTGCCAATTTCAGCTCGATCGCCATGGAACCCTTCGGCGCGATGGCGGGCGCGGCCTCCTCGTTCCAGATGGCCTTCCGTACAGTCCTGGGCGCAGGGATTGGCGCGATTGTGGGTCAGGCATTTGACGGAACCACCCTGCCGATGGCCGTCGGGTTCTTCAGCTGCGGTGTAGCTGCTCTTGTCGTCATTCTCTGGGCGGAAAAGGGCAAGCTCTTCCGTCGTCCCGGAACCTGCCCCAATTCGCCGATGTGACGCCCGCGCAAAGAAAAACCCCGGCGGATCGCGCCAGGGTTCTTGCCTTAGTCAGTGCGGCATGATGCCGGGTTCGTCATCGACCACCTCGACAATGCCCTTGCCCAGATGGCTCGCCTTGTACCCATAGAGGTAATAGATCACGAGGCCGATGGCACCCCAGGCGGGCAGCACGATCATTGCCTCGAACGGCAGATTGAGGAACAGGAAGATGCATCCTGCGATCGTCGCCGGACCAACCAGCCACAGCATCGGCGTGCGGAACAGGCGTTCACGGTCGGGATCGGTCTTGCGCAGCATCATCACCGCAATCGCCACCATCATGAACGCATAGAGCGTTCCGGCATTGGCGATGTCTGCCAACTGACCGACAGGCAGGAATGCCGCGGCGAAGGCCACGATTCCGCCGGTGATCGCGGTCACGACATAGGGTGTCTTCCACTTGGGGTGGATCTTCGACAGACCCTCGGGCAGCAGACCATCGCGCGCCATCACGAAGAAGATGCGGGTCTGGCCGAACAGCAGGATCAGGATCACCGAAGGCAGCGCGACAAAGGCGGCGATGCCCAGCATGTTGCCCACGGCACCGAAGCCGATCTCGCGCAGCACGTGCGCCAGTGCTTCGTTGGAGCAGACCAGCATGTCGGCATATTGCGGCAGCGCGCACTGGCGCGCGAGTTCTTCCGATCCGGCGGGGAACGGAATGCTGTTGGGGCCGAGGATCGGCTGGCCACCGATGGTGCCCACCGCGCCGGCGGCAACCAGAATGTAGAACACCGTACAGAAACCAAGGCTGCCGATCAGACCGATCGGAACGTTACGCTGCGGGTTCTTGGTTTCTTCAGCTGCGGTCGAGACCGCATCGAAGCCGACATAGGCGAAGAAGATGGTCGCTGCCGCACCCACTGCACCAATGCCCGATCCGAATCCACCGAACACGCCTGCGGGCAGAAACGGGTTGAAATTGGCCATTTCGGTCTTGGGCACCGTCAGCACGATAAATGCGGTGAGGGCTGTCACCTTGATCGCCACCAGAACCGCATTGACCTTGGCCGATTCATTGGTGCCGATCATCAGCAGCCAGGTGACGAGCAGGGCGATGACGATCGCGGGAAGGTTCACGAAACCGCCGGGCGCACCGCCGAGCCAGAGCGGCCCTGCGGTGAGATAGGTCGGCAGAGATATGCCGAAAAACTCGTTCAATATCGTACCGGTGAAATAGCCGGACCAACCGACCGCCACCGCACTTGCTGCCACGGCATATTCCAGCACCAGCGCCCATCCGACAGTCCAGGCCAACAATTCGCCCATCACGGAATAGGTATAGGTATAGGCAGAGCCCGCGACGGGGATCATTGCAGCAATTTCGGCATAGCAGAGCGCTGCGACGATGCAGATCAGGCCCGCAATCGCAAATGCCAGCATCAGGCCGGGGCCGGCCTTCTGGGCGCCGGCCGATGTCAGCACGAAGATACCGGTGCCGATCACGCAGCCGATGCCGAACAGGGTCAGCTGAAACCAACCCAGGGTCGGATGCAGCGACTTCTTCTTGGCTGTCGCCAGAATGGCGTCCAGCGGTTTGACACGCGCAAATTTCATGATGTGTACGATTTCCCACCCTAGGCAGGCGCATGGCCGGCCGGTTGCGTCCCGGAGGTTCCACCCCCTCCATGCTGGCGACAGGATTAGCGGCTTTTCACGCTCTGGCAACCGGCTTGTCACGCATCTGTCGCATGGCCATCAGGCTTATGGCTCCAATTCGGCGCGCGCGGCATAGCTGGCCAGCACATCGGGAGGCAGCATGATCCGCCGCATGGGTTCAAAGGCGGCGCGCGCTCCGCAACTGGCAAAATCGGCCTCCGCCTCTGCCACCTCACCATAGGGATGGCCACTTGCAAAGACCCGCAGCCAGTCGCCATCGATCTGCACCACCCTGATCTTGCGGTTGCTCCCCCTGGCCGTAACACTGTACCAGCCCGTCATCGGATCGAGGCGCAGGCCGCGTGCACCCAGCGTACAGCTGTGCGCATTGGCGCCGATCGATTCCCCACTCGCGATGTACTGGCCATCGCCGGACCGCTCGACATGAACATAGCCCATCGATGCCTGCGCCAGCAGCGGCGCGAGGCGAGCGAACAATGCGGTCTGGCGCATGCTGTCGCTGACCGGAAGTTCGTCATCGATGAACAGCGCAGCTTCGCCCGGTTTCAACCAGTCGCGTTCTCCCAATGCCCCCAGCAATTGCCCTTGTCGATCCGCATAGGCGCTGCGCAGGCAATCGGTCGGGAATTCCTTCCCCATGCAGGCATCGCGCTGCTTCAACCATTCGCGCTGTCCGGCGACGAGCTGCGAATCCTTCTTTCGCGCTTGGGCGAAGGTGCGGGCCAGCAGGCGGTCGGCGTCCGCAAGATCGCGACTGTCCTGCAGACAGATGGTTTTCTCTGCAGCGCTGTTCGCCGTGGAGCAATCGAACGAGGGATCCTTTACCGCAGGGTCGGCGATTGCGACGTCATCGGCAAGCGCCTGCGCCTCGGCCGCAGTCAGCTCGATCCGCATGGCACCCCCCACAAGCACCAGGGGATGGCTGATCAGCAATCCCTTGAGGCTCGCCAGCTGGGCGGGCGAGATTTCGGTTCGGTCCAGCACTGCGCCGTCCAGTTCGATATCGAAGAGCCCATAACGATGGAAGGTGCTGAGCTTCGCGCGGGTCAGATCGGCGCCACGTGCCGATATCGGCTTGTCGCTGCCATGAAGCGGGCACCCGTCGGACAACGTGATGCCGCAGGAAAAATCGAAGCCGGAAAGATTGGCATTGTCCAGGACCAAGCCATCGATACTGCCGTCAAACCATCCGCCCTCGAGCTTGCCGTCGCTGAAATCGGCCTTGGTCGCCTGGACATCGGACAGATTGGCGTCGCGCAGCAGGATGCCGGGCGCCTGGATACCGATCAGCGATGCGCCTGCCAGGTTCGACTGGATGAACCCGATGCCCGGTGCGCGTGCCTCGTCCCACAGGCTGCGCTGCAAGTCCGCCTCGACGAAGCACACATTGGTGAGCGAAAGTCGACGGAAATCCCATCCGGCGAAATTGCCGCCCCTGATCACCGTGTTCTGGCGGACCGCCTTGATCAGCTGGGCTGGAGCACCAAGTTTTGTGCCGTCGATCTGCCTGACGTCGCTCCGCCCTTCCCTTTCGCCCCAGAGATCGCCAAGCATGGCTTCGCACGGCACACTGGCCTGGGCCGAGGCGGGTGCTACCGCCAACCAGATTGCACACAGCGCGGCCAGCGATCGCAACATGTATCGTCTCCCTCAAGCCCGCTGATTCTATTCTAGTCCTGGCGTCACGGCTTGCAAAGAGAGCGACCTCAGCCCCGCATCAGCATCGGGCCAAGCGGCTTTCCGGCGAACAGGTGGACATGCAGGTGCGGTACCTCCTGATGCGCGTCGAGCCCGATATTGGCGAGCAGGCGATAGCCGGGCTCGACAAGACCCAGCATGCGCGCCACCTCGCCTACGCCCCGGACAAAAGCCGAAATCTGCTCGTCGGTGCCGCGAGCGGAGAAATCGTCCCAGCTGACGAACGGAGCTTTCGGGATTACCAGCACATGGGTCGGCGCCTGCGGGTTGATATCCTTGAAGGCAAGCACGTGGTCGTCCTCGTGCACCTTGGTGCAGGGAATCTCGCCTCGCAGGATCTTGGCGAAGATGTTCTGGTCATCATAAGGCAAGGTCGGATCGATCGGCATGAGCGTTCACTCCTGAGGACGCGACAGTTTTTCAGTGATGCCTGACGTGCCTTCGCGCGCATCCAGTTCGGCAAGCACGTCGGACCAGCCCAGCCCCATATCAGCGAGCAGCACAAGCAGGTGGAATATCAGGTCGGCGCTTTCGCCAACCACGCCCTTGGCATCACCCTGAATGGCGGCGATGACCGTCTCGACGGCCTCTTCGCCTATCTTCTGGGCAATCCGCTGCCGCCCCCGCGCGGTCAGCTTTGCGACATAGCTGCTGTCGGCCGATGCCTTGCGGCGCTCTGCGATGACGGCTTCGAGCCGTTCGATGGTGGATTGAGCCATGGCGGCATGCTCTGCGCGGCTGACCGGCCTGCGTCAAGCGCCCTCAGGGACGGGGTGGCCCCTTGTGGCTGCGACCTGCCGCCCAGCGACCGATCAGCAAGCCGAGAACACCCATGCACAGCAGACCCAGACTGCCAGGCTCGGTAATTTCTATCCAGCTGCGAATGCCCTCGGCACGGGTGAGGCCGTCAAGAGTGATACGGCTCAGAGGGCTCGCCTCGCCCGGCACGGCCGAAGCCATGGCCAGCACGCCGACAGCCCAGCGCTGCCCGACCTTAAAGCTGTGCAATCTGCCGGGTTTCATTCCGAGACACTTCATGCCGAATGGTTAAGCAAGCCCTTTGCCAGAACCGGCAAAGCCACAGATCCGCTTGCTCCGATTGGTTAACGCATCTTGCGTCGGCAGCGCAAGTGTCAAGCCAGCCGACGTTGTCCGTTCAGGTGACCGGAGTTGACGAATGCGATCGGGCAGGCAGTCCTGCCGCCACGAGTGCGCGGTGAGCGTCGGCAATGCTGGCTTCGCCGAAATGGAAGATCGAAGCGGCCAGCACCGCGCTGGCATGGCCGCGAGTCACACCTTCCACCAGATGCCCGATATGCCCGACCCCACCGCTCGCAACCACGGGAATATCGACCTGATCGGCTATCGTCCGGATCAGGTCGAGATCATAACCGTCGCGGGTGCCATCTCGATCCATCGAGGTGACCAGCAATTCCCCTGCCCCGAGCCTTGTGAGTTTCAGCGCGTGCTCGATCGCGTCGATCCCGGTTTCCTTGCGCCCACCATGCGTGAAGATTTCCCAACCCTGGCCATCGGCGCGACGGCGCGCGTCGATGGAAGCCACGATGCACTGGCTGCCGAAGCGCTCGGCAATGTCGGCCACGACCTCCGGGCGCGACACCGCTGCGCTGTTGACCGCGACCTTGTCTGCTCCGGCGAGCAGAAGCGCGCGCGCATCTTCCGCGCTGCGCACCCCGCCGCCGACCGTGACCGGCATGAAGCAGACTTCGGCCGTGCGTCGGACAACATCAATGATGGTACCGCGCGCTTCGTGGCTGGCGGAGATATCGAGAAAGCAGAGCTCGTCAGCCCCGGCGGCATCATAGGCACGTGCCTGCTCGACCGGATCGCCGGCATCACGCAGATCGACGAAATTCACGCCCTTGACCACCCGGCCATTGGCGACGTCGAGACAGGGGATGACGCGAACCCGGACGCTCATCAGCGCGACGCCATGGCAATCGCGGTGGCTAGATCGAGCCGTCCGTCATACAGCGCGCGGCCCGTGATGACGCCTTCGATGCCGTCTTCGGCGTGGAGGCTGAGCAGATGGATGTCGTCGAGCCCCTTCACCCCCCCACTCGCGATCACCGGAATGTCGGTGGTGCGGGCGAGCGCGACGGTCGCATCGATATTGCAGCCCTTGAGCAGCCCATCGCGGCCGACATCGGTGAAGAGGAGACTGGCGACGCCGGCATCCTCGAACCGGCGGGCCATGTCGGCGACCGGAACGTCGGATACATCGGCCCAGCCATGGGTTGCGACCATGCCGTCGCGCGCATCCACTGCCACGACAATTCCGCCTTCATAGGCCCTGGCCATGTCGCGGACAAATTCGGGATCGGTCAGCGCAGCAGTGCCGATCACCACGCGTGCCACGCCGAGGTTGAACCAGCCTTCGACCGCCTCGCGCGTGCGGATGCCGCCGCCGAGCTGCAGATAGCCGGGAAAGCTCTTGATGATCGCTTCCACCGCGCTGCGGTTCACCGCCTCGCCCGCGAACGCGCCATCCAGATCGACGACATGCAGGTGCTGCGCGCCGGCTTCGGCAAAGAGCTGCGCCTGCGCCGACGGATCGTCGCCATAGACCGTCGCGCGGTCCATATCGCCTTCGGCCAGGCGGACGACCTGACCGCCCTTCAGATCGATCGCGGGAAAGACGATGATGCTCATGTCATGGTCCAGTCGAGAAAGCGGCGGAGCAGATCCAGCCCATAGGCCTGGCTCTTTTCCGGATGGAACTGCACGCCCAGGATATTGTCGCGCGCGACGGCTGCGGTCACGGGACCGCCATGATCGGTGACTGCCGCGACATGACCGGCATCGGCCGCATCGAAAAGATAGCTGTGCAGGAAATAGGCCTCGCCCGGCAAGATCAGCGGCGCGCCAGCGGACGGGGTGACGTCGTTCCACCCCATATGCGGCACCTTGATGCCCTGCGCGGCATCGAGCATGCGCACCTCGCCGTCAATCCAGCCAAGACCTGCGTGCGTCCCATGCTCCAGCCCGCGGGTAGCGAGCAGCTGCATTCCGACGCAAATACCGAGGAACGGCACCTTGTCCTCGCGCACGCGGGCTTCGAGCGCATCGATCATGCCCGGGATTGCCGAAAGCCCGTTCATGCAGGCGGCAAATGCCCCGACGCCGGGCAGCACGATACGGTCCGCCGCACGTACCAGCGCAGGGTCGTCGGTCACCGCAATATCGGCAGCCCCGGCGGCTTTGAGCGCGTTGTGGACACTGTGCAGATTGCCCGCGCCATAATCGATCAGCGCGACGCGATCAGCCACCCAATATGCCCTTTGTCGAAGGCACCGCGCCTTGCTTGCGCGGGTCGATCTCCACCGCTGCGCGCATCGCACGAGCAAAGCCCTTGTAGATGCTTTCGCAGATATGGTGGTTGTTGGCGCCGTAAAGCAGTTCGATGTGCAGCGTCAGGCCCGCCGTCTGCGCGATCGAGTGGAACCAGTGCTCGAACAGCTCGGTGTCCATCTCGCCGAGGCGCGGCTGGGTGAAGCCGGCCTTCCAGACGAAATAGGGCCGACCCGAAATATCGACCGCGACCCGGCTCAGCGTCTCGTCCATGGGCGAATAGGCATGGCCGTAACGCACGATGCCACCCTTGTCTCCCAGCGCCTGGGTCAGCGCCTGACCGATCGCGAGCGCGCAATCTTCGGTCGTGTGGTGCTGGTCGACATGCAGGTCGCCCTTGATCCTGCAGGTCAGATCGATCAGCGAATGGCGCGAAAACTGCTCGACCATATGGTCGAGAAAACCGATGCCGGTCGACACGTCGAACTGGCCTGTCCCGTCGAGGTTTAACTCGACGAAAATATCGGTTTCATGGGTCTTGCGTTCTATCCGAGCCGTGCGCATGCTGCGCCCTATAATCACCTTGCGGACACGCGCAACATTTTTGCCGCACTGGGTCGGTCGATGGCCTGCGTGCCATTAGCGCCTTGACCCTGAACGATTGTCAGTCCAACAAAATGGGCATGAGTGACGATGCGCCCGACAGCCTGATTCCCTATGACGAGATCGTCCAGGAAGCCTTGCGCGCGGTCGTCGGCCGGGTGCTGGGCGAGGTCGAATCGAATGGCCTGCCCGGCAATCACCATTTCTACATCACCTTCAAGACCCGCTCGCCGGGCGTCGATATCCCGCGCCATCTGGTCGAACGCTTTCCGGACGAGATGACGATCGTCCTGCAGCAGAAATTCTGGGACCTGAAGGTCGAGAAGACTGGATTTTCAGTCGGCCTCAGCTTCAACCGTGTCCCTGCGCATCTGTTCATCCCGTTCAGTTCGATCACCGCATTTGTCGACCCGGCGGTCGATTTCGGCCTGCAATTCCAGGTCTCGGGCGATACGCCCCCGCCCGAACCGCATGAAGCGGCGGAAAACGACCATCCCGGCGGCGATGGTGATGGCTCCAACGTCGTCAGCGTGGACTTCGGCAAGCGCAAGTAACGGCTATGGGGCCGTTCGCCGCGGGTAACCCAGAACGGACTTAGCCTTTGACTGACATTGAAATGCGCATGGAAAGCGACTCGCTGGGCGAGATTGCGGTTCCGGGATCATGCTATTGGGGCGCGCAGACACAGCGAAGCCTCGAGAACTTTCCCTTCCCTCCGCACGAGCGCATGCCGATTGGCATTGTCCATGGCCTGGCGGTGGTCAAGCAGGCGGCAGCGCGGGTCAACCGCAACCATGGCCTTTCCTCAGAGCTTGCCGACGCGATCGAGATTGCTGCCGCCGAAGTCGCGGCAGGCGCACTCGACGACCAGTTTCCGCTGACGATCTGGCAGACCGGCAGCGGCACCCAGAGCAACATGAACGTCAACGAGGTCATCGCGAGCCGGGCCAATGAATTGCTCACCGGTCGGCGCGGCGGCAAGTCGCCGGTTCACCCCAACGATCATGTGAACAAGAGCCAGTCGTCGAACGATGCCTTCCCGACCGCGATCCATATTGCCGCCAGCCTCGCGGTGCAGACACGGCTGCGCCCTGCCCTCGACCGGCTGACATCTGCGCTCGCGGAAAAGGCTGCAGCCTGGGATCATATCGTCAAGATCGGTCGTACGCATCTGCAGGACGCGACACCGCTGACACTGGGTCAGGAATTTTCCGGCTATGCAAACCAGGTCTATCGCTGCGGACGCAGGATCGAGCCTGGTGTGGTGGCGGGTACGTATCGGCTTGCCATCGGCGGCACGGCTGTCGGTACCGGCCTCAATGCACCTCAGGGCTTTGCGCAGGCCATGTGCGAGGCCATCGCGGAGATTACCGGCCATCCCTTCCACCCGGCGGAGAACAGCTTCGAGGCGCTCGCCAGCAATGATCCGCTGGTGCATCTCTCGGGCACGCTGAACACGCTGGCCGTCGCGCTGACCAAGATCGCCAACGACATCCGGCTGCTTGGCTCGGGTCCGCGTTCCGGTCTGGGCGAGTTGGACCTGCCAGCCAACGAGCCGGGCAGTTCGATCATGCCGGGCAAGGTCAATCCCACCCAATGCGAGATGCTGACCATGGTGGCAGCGCAGGTGATGGGCAACCATCAGGCGATTACCATAGGCGGGCTGCAGGGGCATATGGAGCTCAACGTGTTCAAGCCGATGATCGGCGCGAACGTCCTTCGATCAATCGATCTGATGGCGATCGGCATGGAAGGTTTTGCAGAGCGCTGCGTCGACGGGCTCAAAGCCAACGAGTCGCGGATCGCGGAGCTTGTCGATCGCTCGCTGATGCTGGTGACTGCCCTTGCCCCGGTGATCGGGTATGACAATGCGGCCAGGATTGCCAAGCACGCGCATCAGAATGGGCTGACGCTCAGGCAATCCGCCCTTGCACTTGGGCTGGTCGACGAAGCCACGTTCGATGCACATGTCCGGCCCGGCGACATGATCGGGCGTTGATCCAACCGCGCCGCCGCAGAGGGTCGGAACGGATCGGCGAACGCAGACGTTTATGCCGAGGGCAATATCAGCTATGGAATACCAATGACCAGGGCAGAACCGCAGCTTTCCGACACCGACGCACCCGTCATTGACGCTCCAGCACCGATCGCGGGATCAGGCGTGGTCGCCAATCCCCCCGCTGCCCAGGCACATTGGACCGTGGGCGCCTGGAACGGAGCGAGCCGACTGGTTGCTTCCGCGGCCAAGGATCAACTGATTCGCGACCTGATCGGCGCCAAGGCACGCAACCAGATTGCGGCAACGGTGTTCGGCGGGACCGTGATGGGAGCGATTGCGGCGCGTGTGGCGACCAGGTCGGTGCCGGGCGCGCTGCTGGTCGGAGGGGCGTTGATCGCCAAGGCGGTCTACGATCAGCGCAAGGACAGGAACAAGCCTCCCAAGACCTGATCAGAGGGACAAACCGCACAAACCGGTTGACCTTTCGGCATGGCTTTGGCCATGAGCCGCCATGGTCGATACCGTCATCCAAGCGCCCCTTGCCCGCCGTGGCCTGCTGTTCATCCTGTCATCGCCTTCAGGCGCGGGCAAATCCACGATCGCCAGAATGCTGCTCGAGCAGGACGGGCATATTGCACTGTCGGTTTCGGTAACGACACGGCCCCCACGCCCGGGCGAGGTGGACGGGCAACATTATCATTTCATCGACGAGAGCGAATTTCACCGACTGGTCGAAGAGAATGCGCTGCTCGAATGGGCCAAGGTGTTCGGCCATTATTACGGAACGCCCAAGGCGCAGGTGAAGCAGGGCTTGCGCGAGGGTCAGGATTTTCTTTTCGATATCGACTGGCAGGGGACGCAGCAGCTCTACCAGAGGGCCGAGGGCGATGTCGTACGCGTGTTCATCCTGCCGCCGTCACTCGAGGAGCTCCATCGCCGCCTGCGCAGCCGCAACACCGATAGCGAAGAGGTGATCGCTGGCCGCATGGCCCGCGCGCAGGACGAGATCAGCCACTGGGATGGCTATGATTTCGTCGTCATCAACGACAATGTCGACAATTGTTTCGAGAAGGTCCGCCAGATCCTGAATTCGGAGCGGATGCGCCGCGCGCGCCAGACCGGCCTGATCGACTATGTCCGCGATCTGATGAACGCGCCCGCCCCCTGATCAGTTTGACCTCATCCGATCGAGCAGTTTCTTGCCGGACTTGAGCGGATTCTGACGAAAACTGGCTTCCTCGCGCCCGATATAGGTGAAGATGCCCGACATCGCCTGATCGGTGACGCTGTCGATCAGGCCATCGCGGCTGAGATCGACGCCCGCCAGCGCACCCAGAACGCCGCCGGTGCCGCTGCTGCCAAGACTGTCGAGATGCTTGAAAGCTCCGGTGCGGCCCAAGGCATTGCCCACCAGCGGCCGCATTTTCTGCCGCAGCACTTCGCCCGAAGTTCGGCGCAGATATTGTGTTCCCGCCGTGTCGCCGCCCGCGACGACGCCGACGCCGTCCGCCAGCGTCATCGAATCGATCGCCGAGCGGAACACCGGCTTGGCCTCCTGCGCCGCGAGGCCCGCCGCATCGTTGAGCGACTTTACAAGATTGTTGGTGATGCCCGCCCGGTCGGTGAGTCGCATCAGCCTGGTCGCCTTTTGCAGCGGGCCCGGGAGTAGGATACGCACAGCCTGATCCGCATAGAACGCGCCGGGCTGTCCCAGCTGATCGAGCGCGCTGTCCGACGCATTGCCGAGCAGGCCCTTCATCGACCCGCCTAGTGAGGGCGAGGATTTGCGGGATTGCGCCTCGGCGATCGGAACGGTCACAACCACTGCCATGCTCAGGCCGATTGCCATCGCCAGGTTGCGCAAGGCCATCACACATCTCCCCAGAATATTCCCGGTCAGTGTGCATCAAAACGGCGCGCGCAACCAGTGCGCGCGCCGCGATTTTACGACCTGTCGGGACCGATCAGTGCCCTTCGGGGTCGTAGCCGCCCTGCGGGACCGAGGCATTGACGATGCCGCCATCGACCGGGATCGTCGTTCCGATGACATAATCGCCGGCCCGGCTGGCGAGAAAGATCACCGCGCCCGAGATATCCTGCCAGTCGCCGACCCGCTTGTTGGGGATGCCGCTGGCGACCTTGTCGCCATAATCACGCGCGGCCTTGTTCATGTCTGACGGGAAAGCGCCCGGACCGATACCGGTGACATAGATATGGTCGCGCAGCAGGCGGACGGCCATGCGCTTGGTCAGCTGGATCAGCGCCGCCTTGCTCGCCTGATAGCTGTAGGTTTCCCACGGATTGACGCGCATGCCATCGACCGAGGAGATGTTGATCACCTTGGCCGGGGTTTCGGCAGTCGCGCCTGCCTTGAGAAGGTCGTGAAGCGCCTGGGTCAGGAAGAACGGCGACTTGACGTTCAGATCCATCACCTTGTCCCAGCCGATTTCCGGGAAATCCTCGAACTCCGCCCCCCAGGCGGCGCCGGCATTGTTGACCAGAATGTCGAGACGGCTTTCATGCTCGGCGAGCTGGGCCGCAAGCTGGCGCGCGCCTTCGACACTGGATACGTCGCAGGGCAGCGAAATGCAGTTCGGACCCAGTTCCTCGGCAGTCGCATCGCAGGCCGCCGCCTTGCGCGCCGAGATATAGACCTTCGCGCCACCGGCGATCAGGCCCTGTGCGATCATCTTGCCAATGCCGCGCGACCCGCCCGTAACCAGGGCGACCTTGCCCTTGACCGAAAACAGATTCTCAATGCTCATGTTCATCCCTCCGAACGCAAGGCTTCCCTTGCGATAATGGTCCGCTGTATCTCGCTCGTTCCCTCATAGATGCGGAACAGGCGGACATCGCGGTAGAAGCGTTCGATGCCGTAATCGGCGATATAGCCCGCGCCGCCGAAGATCTGCACGGCGCGGTCGGCGACGCGGCCGACCATTTCCGATGCGATCAGCTTGGCACAGGCGCAATCCTCGGTGATCCGCTCGCCGCGGTCCTTGGCCTTGGCCGTCTGCAGCACCAGAGCCTTGGCCGCCTTGCACTCGGCGACCGAGTCGGCAATCATCGCCTGGATCAGCTGGAACTCGGCAATCGGCTTGCCGAACTGCTGCCGGTCCTTTGCATAGGCGATGCTGTCCGCGATCAGCCGCTCCGCCGCGCCGACACAGACCGCCGAGATGTGCAGCCGCCCGCGATCGAGCACGCGCATGGCGACCTTGAAGCCATCGCCCTCCGCGCCCAGCCGGTTCTCCACAGGCACGCGCACATTGTCGAAATTGACATCACAGACATGCGCACCCTGCTGGCCCATCTTGCGCTCGGGCTTGCCGACCGACAGTCCGGGCAGATCGCGCGGCACCAGGAATGCGCTGACGCCCTTGGGGCCGGGCCCACCGGTGCGCGCCATCACGGTGAACAGGTCGGCCTTGTCGGCGTTGGTGATGTAGCGCTTGGAGCCGTTGAGCACATAGGCGTCGCCATCGAGCTCGGCGCGTGTCTTCACCGATCCGCTGTCCGATCCGACATCAGGCTCGGTCAATGCAAACGAGGTGATGATCTCGCCGCTCGCGATCAGCGGCAGGTACTTGGCTTTCTGCGCCTCGTTTCCGTCCATCACCAGCCCCTGGCTGCCGATGCCGACATTGGTGCCGAAGGTGGAGCGCATCGCGGGCGACGTGCGCCCGAGTTCGAAGGCGATGCGCACCTCCTCCTCCATGTTGAGGCCGAGACCGCCATAATCCTCGCTGATTGACAGGCCGAACAGGCCGAGTTCGCGCATGTCCTGGACGAGATCGTCGGGAATCTCGTCGGTTTCGGACACCTGCGCCTCGAGTGGACGCAGGCGTTCGGCGACGAAACGACGGACGCCTTCGAGCAGGGCTTCGAAAATTTCGGGATCGAGTGCCATTTATCGTGTTCTCCCCAAGCGTGGCTGGGCGGTACCGACCATCAGTACCCGAATATCTCCGCAACCCGGCCAGCGTGGAAATTGGCATCGCCCATGAACTCGTTGAGCGCACGATCTCGCTTCATGTAGAAGCCAATATCATATTCATCTGTCATGCCGATGCCGCCGTGCATCTGCACGCCCTCGCGCACTGCCAGATTCGCGCTGCGACCTGCCTTGGCCTTGGCAACCGAGACATAGATGTCGGCGCTGTCCTTGCCCTCGTCGAGCAGCTGCTGCGCCTTGAGCACGGCGGCGCGCGCGATCTCCATCTCGCTGTACAGGTGCGCGGCGCGGTGCTGCAGCGCCTGGAATTCGCCAATCAGACGGCCGAACTGCTTGCGCTGTTTCAGATAATCGACCGTCATGTCCATCGCGCCCGATCCGACGCCGACAAGTTCGGCGGCAGAGCCGGCACGGCCCGCCTTGAGCAGCGCGGCAAGCACCTGCCAGCCCTGATCGACCTCGCCGATCACCGCGTCGCCATCGACCTCGACACCGTCGAGCGTGACATGCGCGGCCATGGAGCTGTCGACCAGCCGGGTGTTGTCGATCGACATGTTCGCAGCGTCCTTGTCGACCGCAAACAGAGTGATCCCGTCGGTCTCGCCCGGCGCGCCAGCGGTCCGCGCCGCCACGATCAGCGCGTCGGCGCTGGCGCCCTGCACAACGAACTGCTTCTTGCCACTGAGCTTGAAGCCGTTACCCGACTTTTCTGCCTTGGTCGCGATCTGCGCGGGGCGATGCTTGGCATGCTCGTCGATCGCCAGCGCCAGCACAGTCTCGCCCGCCAGGATGCCGGGGAAGAACTTGTCCTTGAGATGCTGGCCGCCATGGTTCAGCGCCGACACGCCTGCGACTGCCGTGGTCAGGAATGGCGAAGGCGACAGGTTGCGGCCGATCTCCTCAAGCACCACGCCGGCCTCGACATGGCCGAGCCCGAGCCCGCCATCGTCCTCGCCGATGAGGATCCCGGTAAAGCCCATCTCGCCGAACTGCTTCCACAGCGCATGGCGGAAACCGTCCTTGCAGCCTTCGTCGCGCAACTTGCGCATATGGCTGACCGGGGCTTCGGATTTGAGGAATTCGCGCGCGCTGTCGCGCAGCATGGCTTGGTCTTCGTTGAGGAACATGGGCATTTAAAGTCTCCGTCTCCCTTTCAGGGGAGAAGGCCGGGGAGAGGGAAGCGAAGCCCTGGCCGGCCCTTTAAAATATGGAAAAAACGAGGGGGTTGCCCCCTCTCCCAACCCTCTCCCCTGAAGGGGAGAGGGCCATAATGGCTCAAGCGCCCGGCAGGTCGAGGATGCGCTTGGAGATGACGTTGAGCATCACCTCGCTGGTGCCGCCCTCGATGCTGTTCGCCTTGGTGCGCAGCCAGTTGCGGGCCTTGGCACCGCCCTTGCTGGCTTCGCTTTCCCACTCGAGCGCGTCCGAACCGTTGCCCGCCATGACCAGCTCGTGACGACGCTTGTTCAATTCGGTCCCGGCGTATTTCATCATGTTGGGCTGGGCGGGATGCCCCTTGCCCGCCTTCATCTCGTCTCCGAAGCGCTCGGCCATCGCCTTGAATGCCAGCGCATCGACATCGAACTGCGCGAGTTCGGCGCGCAGGATGCCGTCGTCGAGCTGACCAAGGCCGTTGGTGCCGATCGAGTTCTTGAGCTGCGCGCCAAGCGACGGCGCGCCATCGCCCAGGCCACCGCCCGAGATCATCTCGCGCTCATGGCCGAGCAGATACTTGGCGACGTCCCAACCGCGGTTGAGTTCGCCGACGATCTGGTGCTTGGGCACCACGACATTGTCGAAGAAGGTCTCGCAGAAGGGCGAATTGCCGCTGATCAGCTTGATCGGCTTGGTGGTGACGCCGGGCGTCTCCATGTCGAACAGCAGGAACGAGATGCCCTGATACTTGTTCGTCTTGTCGGTGCGGACCAGACAGAAGATCCAGTCGCACTTGTCGGCATAGCTGGTCCAGATCTTCTGGCCGTTGACCACCCAGTGATCGCCCTTGTCCTCGCCATAGGTCTGCAAGCTGACGAGGTCCGATCCCGAACCCGGTTCCGAATAGCCCTGGCACCAGCGGATTTCGCCGCGCGCGATCTGGCCGAGATAATGCACCTTCTGCTCTTCGGTGCCAAAGTGCAGCAGCGCGGGGCCAAGCATCCAGATACCGAAGCTCGACAGCGGCGGTCGGGCATTGATGCGCGCCATTTCCTGGCGCAGGATCTTGGTTTCAGCTGCCGACAGGCCGGCACCGCCATAGGCCTTGGGCCAGTCGGGCACGGTATAGCCCTTGGCGACACAGCGATCGAGCCACAGCTTCTGCGCCTCGTTCTTGAACTTCCAGTTGCGTCTGCCCCAGCACACGTCGTCGTCGCCGCGCACCGGCTCGCGCATCTCGGCGGGGCAATTCTCCTCCAGCCATGCGCGCACTTCTGTCCTGAACTGATCGAGATCGCTCATCGTCATCCTCTCTGCGCCTGAATTCATTACGGGTCCCAACGGGCTTTGGCCGGGAAGCTTTTCCTGCGGCCAAAACCGTCCGTCGCGGACCAATCTATGGTGGACGCAAGGCGGCTGCAAGCCTGTTGAATCCTAGGCCCGATGCCGTAACGTCACCCTCACGGCGGTTGACGTTTACGGTAGCTGCCATATGGTATCGGCCAAAGGACACGGACAGGAGAGAATCAATGCAGCGGGCCAGACCGGCCATTGCATCGCGCGTGCGAGAGCACCGGGCGAACCAGCCGCGCGGCGGCCATTTGCGTTGCATTGCGTGACGGTTCTCGGCGCTCCTCCTATGGCTCCGACAGTGCAAAAAGTGTCGATGGGCACCAAGCTGGCGTTCGGCTTCGGGTCGGTGGCCTACGGCATCAAGGACAACGGCTTTGCGGTCTTCCTGCTGATCTATTTCAACCAGGTCATCGGCATGCCGGCAGAACAGGTCGGCCTTGCCGTCGCTCTGGCTCTCGTGGCGGATGCGTTCTTCGACCCCTTTGTCGGACACCGGTCGGACTCGACGCGCAGCCGCTGGGGGCGCCGCCATCCCTGGCTCTATGGGGCAGCGCTGCCGATCGCGCTGTCGTGGCTGCTGCTGTGGAACCCGCCCGAATGGAGCAACGGCTCGCTGTTCTTCTACCTGATCGCGGTCGCGATGGCAGTGCGCTTTTCCTTTTCGGCCTATGAGGTCCCGGCACTGGCGATGCTGCCCGAGATGACGCGCGATTATCACGAACGCACCGAGGTGCTGCGCTATCGCTTCCTGTTCGGCTGGATGGGCGGGCTGGTGATGCTCTACGCCGCCTATGCGCTGCTGCTGGTGCCCGAGCCAGGTTACGACAACGGCGTGCTCAATCCGAACGGTTATCATCGCTATGCGCTGGTCGGCTCGGCGGTGATGATCGTGTCGGTTGTGGTGTCGGCACTCGGGACGCACAGGCTGCTCGCACATCCCAATACCGATGCGCCGGCGGCGCATTCCCACGGTCTGAAGGACTTTCTCACGGCACTGCGCTTCCGGCCGTTCCAGCTACTGCTGGCCGCCGGGATGTGCGCGTTCGCCAATCAGGGGCTGTTCTTCGCGCTGCAGAACTATCTGATGCTCTACGTCTGGGAGTTCCAACAGAGCGTTTTCAACATCTATCCGTTCGTGCTGTTCCTCGGCGTCGCGCTCGCCTTCTTCATCGTGGGCCCCGCCTCGCGCCGGCTCGAAAAGCCGCGCACCGCAGCAATTGCCTCGCTGCTCTCGCTGATTTTCGCCACCGCGCCCTATTGGCTGCGGCTCGCAGGGCTGTTTCCGGCGACGGGCGGGGGCATGGCGACGGTGCTGATCCTCTCGCTCATCGCCTTGTCCATCACATTCGGCATCTGTGCGATGATGATGATCAGTTCAATGATCGCGGACGTCACCGATGCCAGCGAGGCCGAGACCGGCAAGCGCACCGAGGGCATCTTCTTCGCCGGGTTCTTCTTCATGCAGAAATGCATCGGCGGACTAGGCATTCTAGCCTCTGCGCTGATCCTCGCCATTGCCGGTTTTCCCGACAATGCCCAGCCGGGCCAGGTCGCGCCAGACGTGATCGACCGGCTCGCGCTGACCTTTGCCATCGCCACCACCGTGATCGGCCTTGTCTGTGCCTGGCTGTTTACCCGCTTTCCTCTGGGCCGCGCCGATCATGAAGCGCGGCTGGCCCAGATCGCCCAACCCTGAAGAATTTCACGAAAGGAAGATGAGCCATGGATTTTGACCTTACCGAACGCCAGGCCTATTGGCGCGACCGCGTCCGCAGCCATATCGAGGCGCATGTCCGCCCGCGCGTGAAGGATTATTACGCGCAGCAGGCCGAGGGCGGCCGCTGGAAGGTGCTGCAGGTCATCGAGGACGAGAAGGCCAAGGCCAAGGCTGCTGGCATCTGGAACCTGTTCATGCCGCCGTCGAACCCCAATCTGCCGCATGTCGACGACAGCTTCGAATTTGACGGCCCGGGTCTTACCAACCTCGAATATGCGCTGTGCGCCGAGGAAATGGGCCGGGTCGAGATGGCGAGCGAGATCTTCAACTGCTCCGCGCCCGACACCGGCAACATGGAAGTGCTGCACCGCTATGGTACCGCCGCACACAAGGAGCAGTGGCTCAAGCCCCTGATGAATGGCGAAATCCGCTCGGCCTTCCTGATGACCGAGCCGCAGGTCGCCTCGTCGGATGCGACCAATATCGAGACCTCGATCCGCCGCGAGGGCGACGAATATGTGATCAATGGCCGCAAATGGTGGTCGTCCGGCGCGGGCGATCCGCGCTGCAAGATCGCGATCGTGATGGGCAAGACCGATTTCGAGGCCAAGCGCCATGCACAGCAATCGATGGTGCTGATGCCGCTCGACGCGCCGGGCGTGAACATCCTGCGCCATCTGCCGGTCTTCGGCTATGACGATGCCCCGCACGGCCATATGGAAATCGAGCTCAAGGACGTGCGCATTCCGGCCAGCAACATGCTGCTCGGCGAAGGCCGCGGCTTCGAGATCGCGCAGGGCCGCCTCGGGCCGGGCCGCATCCATCACTGCATGCGCACCATCGGTGTCGCCGAAGAGGCGCTGGCCAAGATGGTCCGTCGCCTGCAGTCGCGCGTCGCTTTCGGCAAGCGGATTTCCGAGCACTCGATCTGGGAACAGCGGATCGCAGAGGCGCGGATCGATATCGAGATGACGCGTCTGCTCTGCCTCAAGGCAGCCGACATGATGGACAAGGTCGGCAACAAATACGCCAAGGCCGAGATCGCGATGATCAAGGTCGCCGCCCCGCGCATCGCGCTCAAGGTCATCGACGATGCCATCCAGGCGCATGGCGGCGCGGGCGTCAGCGAGGATTTCGGTCTCGCCAAGGCCTATGCGCACATGCGCACGCTGCGTCTCGCGGACGGTCCGGACGAAGTGCACAATCGCACCATCGCCCGGCTCGAAATGGGCAAGCATGGCGTGAATTCGGAAGAAGGCTTCACCTCAGGGGACCTGGGCGTGGCGCGGTGACGATCAGGCCCTCTCTCCTTTAGGGGAGAGGGAAAGCTTCGCTTCAGCGAAGCAGGGAGAGGGGCAAGCGTGCGCCAAGCCGCATCCCCTCTCCAACTGCGCCTAGACAGCAAGCTGCCAAGGCTTCGTTTCCTTTCCCCTGAAGGGGCGAGGAGCAATCGGGAGAGACTCATGAAAGCTGCCATCTGTTTCGAACCGGGCACGCCGCTCGAAATTCGCGACGTCACGATCGACAAGCCCGGCCCACGCGAGGTGTTGATCCGCACCGCTGCCACCGGCGTCTGCCGATCGGACCTGCATTTCGTCGACGGCAGCTATCCCGCCCCCCTGCCCTTCATTCCTGGCCATGAAGCCGCCGGCATTGTCGAGGCGGTGGGCGACGGCGTATCGACGGTGAGGCCCGGAGATGCGGTGGTCACGTGCCTCAGCGCCTATTGCGGGCATTGCGAGTTCTGCGTCACCGGACGCATGGCCCTGTGCATCGGGCAGGATACGAAGCGCGGACCGCACCAGCACCCTCGGCTCAGCCTGGATGGCGCGCCGGTCAACCAGCTGCTCAACCTGTCGGCCTATGCCGAACAGATGCTGGTGCACGAACACGCCTGTGTCGCGATCAACCCCGACATGCCGCTCGATCGCGCCTGTGTGATCGGCTGCGCAGTGACGACGGGCGCGGGCGCGGTGTTCAATGCGGCGGACGTGACGCCGGGCGAGACGGTCGCGATCGTCGGCTGCGGCGGGGTGGGGCTTGCGGCAGTCAATGCGGCGAAGATCGCGGGCGCGGGCCGCATCATCGCGATCGATCCGGTGGCCGACAAGCGCGCGCTAGCCGAGAAACTGGGCGCGACCGATTGCATCGATTCGAGCGCCGATGGTGCGGCCGAACAGGTGATCGAGCTGACGAAGGGTGGTGTCCACCATGCTATCGAGGCGGTGGGACGCCCTGCTTCGGCCAATATGGCGGTCAAGGTGCTCCGGCGTGGCGGAACCGCGACGATCCTCGGCATGATGCCGCTCGCCGAAAAGGTCGGCCTCAGTGCCATGGAACTGCTGCAGGGCAAGAAGCTGCAGGGTTCGCTGATGGGCAACAATCGTTTTCCGGTTGAAATCCCGCGCCTTGTCGAGTTCTACATGCGCGGAATGCTTGACCTCGACACGATCATTGCCGAACGCTTGCCGCTGGGACGCATCAACGAGGCATTCGACGCGCTCAGGGTCGGTGATTCTGCGCGGTCAGTCATCGTCTATAACTGAACTGGGTGGGGAATTTCTGAAATGGAACAGATCGACGCGCAGGCGACGATGACCGGCACGATGGACGTGCCCGAGCAGGACCGGCTCGACGAGGCAAGTCTGACCCGCTGGTTCGAGGCCAATGTCGAGGGCTTTGAAGGACCGCTTTCGCTCTCCAAGTTCAAGGGCGGCCAGTCCAACCCGACCTACAAGGTCACGACGCCGGGCGCCGCCTACGTGCTGCGCCGCAAGCCCTTTGGTCCGCTTCTGCCTTCGGCGCATGCGGTCGATCGCGAATACAAGGTGCAGGCCGCGCTGTACGAGCAAGGCTTCCCCGTCTCGCGCCAGTTCGGGCTGTGCCAGGATGACTCGGTCATCGGATCGATGTTCTACGTCATGGCCTTCACCGATGGCGCCAGCTATTGGGACGGTACCCTGCCCGGCAAGACGCCGGAGCAGCGCACCGCCATCTACCATGCGATGATCGATACGCTCGCACACCTGCACAGCTTCGATCCTGCAGCGATCGGCCTCGAGGATTACGGCAAGCCCGGCAATTACTGCGCGCGCCAGATCTCGCGCTGGACCAAGCAGTATCGTTTGTCCGAGACCGAGACGATTCCGGAGATGGACCGGCTGATCGAATGGCTGGAAAGGACCGTGCCCGAACAGCGCGGTTTCGGCATCGCGCACGGCGATTTCCGCATCGACAACATGATCTTCGCGCATGACGAGCCCAAGGTCATCGCCCTGCTCGACTGGGAGCTCTCGACGCTCGGCGATCCGATCGCGGACTTGAGCTATTTCCTGATGAGCTGGGTTCAGCCTGCCGAGGGCCGCAACGGGCTGCTCGGCGTCGATACCAAGGCGCTGGGCATCCCGACGCTCGAAGAGGCGCTCGCGCGCTATGTCGAGAAGGCCGGGCTCGACGAGGTGCCGGACATGGACTGGTATCTCGCCTATAACCAGTTCCGCATTGCCGCGATCCTGCAAGGCATCAAGAAACGCGTGATCGATGGCACCGCGTCCAGCGCCCAGGCCGCGCAGATGGCGCAGCGTGTCATCCCGCTCGCCCAGGCGGCGTGGGAATATGCCAAGAAGGCCGGCGCGCAGTGAGCGATGGCAGCTTCGATCTGACCGGGCGCGTGGCGATCGTAACCGGATCGTCGCGCGGCATTGGCGCAGCGATCGCGCGCAAATATGCTGCGCATGGTGCGAAGGTGGCGATCTCGAGCCGAAACCAGGACGCCTGCGATGCGGTCGCTGCCGAACTCAACAGCGAGTTTGGCGAAGGCACCGCAATTGCCGTCGCCGCCAGCATCTCGCGCAAGGAAGACCTGCAGAACCTGGTCGACCGCACCCGCGCCGAGCTTGGGCCCATCGATATCCTCGTCTGCAACGCCGCCAGCAACCCCTATTACGGCCCGATGGCAGGGATCAGCGACGACCAGTTCCGCAAGATCATGGACAACAACATCCTGTCCAACCACTGGCTGGCCCAGATGGCGCTGCCCGACATGAAGGCTGCGGGCAAGGGGTCGATGATCATCATCTCGTCGATCGGCGGCATGCAGGGATCGGGCAGCATCGGCGTCTACAATATCTCGAAAGCTGCAGACTTTCAGCTCGCCCGGAATCTGGCCTATGAGCTGGGCCCCGACAATATCCGGGTGAACTGCATCGCGCCCGGCCTGATCCAGACCGAGATGGCGCGCGCGCTGTGGGAGGACGAGAAGGTGATGGGCTATGTCCGCCGCATCACCCCGCTGCGCCGCATTGGCCAGCCCGAAGAGATTGCAGGCGCAGCGGTGTTTCTTGCATCGGACGCATCAACCTATATCACCGGCCAGTCGATCGTGATCGATGGCGGCACAACCATAGCAGCGGCGCTGTAAGCCGCGAAAAGCAGAGCGAGAGGGAATTCCATGGATTTGCAGGGCAAGGTTGCAATCGTTACCGGGGCGGGCAGCGGCATCGGCCGCGCAAGCTCGCTGCTGTTCGCCGCGCACGGGGCAAAGGTCATAGCAACCGACATAACCGGCAAGCAGGACGAGACCGCCGCGCAGAACCCGGATGCCATCACGGCGGTCCAGGCCGATGCCAGCAGCGAAGCCGATGTGCAGATGCTTGTCGCCAAGGCGCTCGAACTGCATGGTCGGCTCGACGTGTTCTTTGCCAATGCAGGGATTTCGGGCGGGTTCGACGGCATTTTCGACCAGACGGTGGAAGAATGGGAGCGCATCCTGAAGATCAACCTGATCGGCCCCTTCCTGGCAATCAAGCATGCGGGCAAGGTGATCGCCGATGCCGGAAACGGCGGCTCGATCATCTGCACGGCCTCGGTCGCAGGGCTTCGTTCGGGCGCAGGTGGCCCCGCCTATACCGCGAGCAAGGCGGGCGTGATCAACCTGGTGCGCATCGCCGCGCAGCAGTTCACCGGCAGCAACGTGCGCTGCAATGCGATCTGCCCCGGCCTCATCGAAACCGGCATGACCGAGTTCATCTACACGAAGGCGCGCGAAAAGGGCTTCGAAGACAAGATCGGTCAGCTCAATCCGATGCAGCGCGGCGGCGTGCCGAACGAGATAGCCGAGGCGGCGCTGTTCCTGGCCTCTGATCGTTCGAGCTATGTCAACGGCCACGCGCTGGTGGTCGATGGCGGGCTCACCAGCTCGCACCCCTATGCGCGGCAGCGCTTTGGCCAGACGGCCACCTGATCCCTGTCCTCCCTGGAGAAATGAAAGTTACCTGATGACCCTTACCGTGTCGGATCCGGCTGACCTTGGCTTCAACCACGCCTTGCTCGAGCGCATTCCCGTCCACATCCGTACCAAATATCTCGATACCAGACGCCTGCCACATGCAGCCCTGCTGATCGGTCGCGGGCACGAGCTTGCGCACCTGTCGCTGCAGGGAGATGCGCGCGAGGGTCAGGCGCTCCAGCAGGATACGATCTTCCGCATCGCCAGCATGACGAAGCCGATCACATCGGTCGCCTTCATGCAGCTGGTCGAGGAAGGCCGCATCGCATTGTCCGATCCGGTGCACCGCATCATTCCCGAATGGAAGGACCTGGGCGTTTTCGTCTCGGGCGGCGGCGCGCAGCCATTCGTCACGCGTCCCACGACGCAGCCGATGCGAATGATCGACCTGCTGCGGCACACATCGGGCCTGACCTATGGCTTTCAGGAGCGCACACCGATCGACGCTGCCTATCGCGCGCGCAAGCTCGAAGCCTTTGCCGGGCCGGATCTTGAGGAGTTCATCAGGATCCTCGCGCAGATCCCCCTGCAGTTCGACCCCGGCACGGCGTGGAACTATTCTATCTCGACCGATATCCTTGGCGCGATCCTTCAGCGGATGGATGACAAGCCGCTCGACGAAGTGATTGCCGATCGCATCACCAAGCCGCTCGGCATGGTCGACACGCATTTCCAGATTCCGCAGGAAAAGCTCGATCGCGTGCCTGATTGCTATGTCTTCCACCCGACCGAGAAGATGAAGCTCTACGATCCGGGCGCGACCACCGCCTGGGGCCGCAAGCCCAGCCAGCTTTCGGGCGGCGGCGGAATGGCCTCCACGCTTGCCGACTATCACCGCTTCTGCCGCATGCTGCTCAATGGTGGGCGGCTTGAAGGCGCGCGCATTCTGGGCCGCAAGACGCTCGACCTGATGGTCGCGAACCATCTGCCCGGCGGTGGCGACCTGACCCAGCACAGCAAGGCGCTGTTCAGCGAGGCGGAAAATGCAGGCGCAGGCTTTGGCCTGGGCTTTGCGACCACCATCGACAATGCCGCGACCGGCGTCGCGGGATCGAATGGCGATTTCTACTGGGGCGGCATGTTCTCCACCGCCTTTTTCGTCGATCCGGCGGAGGATGTGATCATGATCTTCATGACGCAACTGATGCCTTCCAGCACCTACCCGATCCGGCGTGAGATCAAGTCGATGCTCTACGCCGCGGTCGAATAAGCCAAAGGAACCTGATTCATGACCGATTCACCGATCTCCACCGCGAAACATGGCGATATTCTTGTCGTCACCTCGGATAGCCCGCCGGTCAACGCGCTTGGTGCAGCCGTGCGTATCGGCCTCGACAAGGCGTTCGACGAAGCTGCATCCGATGACAGCATCAAGGCCGTGGTACTGATCTGCGCCGGACAGACCTTCTTCGCCGGAGCGGATATCACCGAGTTCGGCAAGCCGCCGGTCGAGCCGATGCTGCCTGCGGTCATCGCCAAGATGGAAGCGCTCGACAAGCCGGTGGTTGCCGCGATCCATGGCACCGCATTGGGTGGCGGCCTGGAGACGGCACTTTGCGCGCATTACCGCGTCGCCGTGCCCTCGGCCAAGCTTGGTGTGCCCGAAGTCAAGCTTGGCCTGCTACCTGGCGCAGGCGGCACGCAGCGCCTGCCGCGCATCGTCGGCGTCAAGGCCGCGCTCGAGATGACCGCCAAGGGCGATCCCATCGCCGCCAAGCTCGCCAATCAATGGGGTCTGGTCGATGAGATCGTCGAGGAAGGCAAGCTGCTCGAAGGCGCGCTGGCCTTTGCCGAGAAGATCAAGGCCGTGCGCCCTGTACCCCGGATCAGCGAACGCGAGGCCAAGGCCGACGCGGACACGATCGAGGCGTTCAGGAAGGAAAATGCCCGCAAGTTCCGCGGCTTTGATGCACCGGCTGCAAACATCGCCTGCGTCGAAGCGGCGACCCGCCTGCCCTTTGCCGAGGGTCTGGAGTTCGAGCGCGGCGAGTTCATGAAGCTGATGTTCGGTTCGCAGTCCGCAGCGCAACGGCACATCTTCTTCGCCGAGCGCAAGGCGAGCAAGATCGACGGCATCGCCAGCGACATCGCACTGCGTCCGATCGCCAAGGTTGGCGTGATCGGCGCTGGCACGATGGGCGGCGGCATCACCATGAACTTCCTGTCCGCAGGCATTCCGGTGACCATCGTCGAACAGGCCGAGGAAGCGCTGAACCGCGGTGTCGGCGTGGTGCGCAAGAACTATGAGGCAAGCGCGGCAAAGGGCCGCCTGACCACCGAGCAGGTGGAAAAGGCGATGGGCCTTCTCACCCCCTCGCTCTCGCTCGACGATCTCGCCGATTGCGACCTGATCATCGAGGCGATCTTCGAGAACATGGACGTCAAGAAGGAAGTGTTCGGCAAGCTCGATGCCATTGCCAAGCCCGGCGCCATCCTGGCCAGCAACACCAGCTATCTGAACGTCGACGAGATCGCGGCCTCGACCAGTCGTCCGGCTGACGTGCTGGGCATGCACTTCTTCTCGCCCGCCAATGTCATGAAGCTGCTGGAGGTCGTGCGCGGCGCGAAAACCGCAGATGACGTGCTCGCGACGGTCATGAACCTGTCGAAGAAGATCAAGAAGGTCGCGGTGGTCGCGGGCGTTTGCCACGGCTTTATCGGCAACCGCATGCTGATGCCGCGCCAGGTCGAGGCCAACAAGCTCTTGATGGAAGGCGCAACGCCCGAGCAGATCGACCGCGTCCATGTCGAGTTCGGCATGCCGATGGGGCCGTTCCAGATGAGCGACCTCGCTGGTGTCGATATCGGGTGGCACCGCGATCCGAGCCGGATCGAGAGCATCCGCGATGCGCTGTGCGCAGAGGATCGCTGGGGCCAGAAAAAGGGTGCGGGCTTCTATGATTATGACGAGAAGCGCAACCCCACGCCCAGCGCGCGGGTCGCCGAGATCATCGAGGATTTCCGCTCGCGCTCGAACATGCCCAAGCGCGACATCAGCGATCAGGAAATCATCGAGCGCACGCTCTATACGATGGTCAACGAAGGCGCGATGATCCTCGAAGAAGGGATGGCACAGCGCGCATCGGACATCGATGTCGTGTGGATCTATGGCTATGGCTGGCCGGTCTATCGCGGTGGTCCGATGTTCTGGGCTGGCCTGGAAGGTACGCCGAAGATCGTCGAGGGCCTGAAAAAGCACGGCTTTGCCGTGTCGCCGCTGCTCGCCGAAAAGGCCGAAAAGAACGAAGGTTTCTGACCTTCAGGGACAGGACACGAAAAAACCCCGCCGGAGCGATCCGGCGGGGTTTTCAGTACCTTCGATGCAAACGATCAGGCAGCGCCGAGAATGGCGTCAACCGCAGGCTTGTTGGCGGCGCTGACAATGCCCTTTTCGCGAAGTTCGGTGCCGACAGGCTTTGCAGCTTCTAGATAGCTTGCCTCGCCAGTGGACTGGTTGAGACCGATGAGGCTCGAGAATTCGGCGTTGGCGAGATCAGCATTTGCCGGATCAGCCGCGCGGCCTTCCTTCGCGATGGCCAGTGCCTGCTCGAAGTGCGGCTTGGCTGCCATCTTGTCCTGCTTGGTCAGGTTATAGTTGCCCAGATTAACCAGAATCGCGACAAGCGTGTTGCGAACTCCCGCATTGGCCTTGTCCGCTTCGTAGACCTTCATCCACTGCGGCGCGGCCTCCTTGTAGAGCGGTGCAATCGCGTCGATCTTGCCCAACGCACCCTGAGAGTTGGCTGTAATGGTCAATGCGCTCGCGAGGAAACCCGCATTCTGGATATTGGAAGGGTCACGCGCCACGATTTCGCGGATGGTCGGCAACGCCGGTTCCATCTTCGCGATCACTTCCGCGTGATTGCCGGCAGCCTGTGCCTGCTGGGCCGCAGTGAAATCGGCGATCGCCTTGTTCTGTGCCTCGACCTGCTCGGGGGTCAGTGCAGGCGCTGCAGCCTGTGTGGACTGGCCGGCGGAGGCAGCGGCTTCCTGCGCCATGGCAGGTGCTGCAACAGCAGCAGCGGAGAGAAACAGTGCGGTAACGGCAGATTTCAGCATCGGAAAAATTCTCCTCAATGGGGTGCGATGCAGCCTACCCGGAAAGGATCTTGCGACCCAGTGAAACGGCATGGCTGCTTCGACTGAAAAAACAATGGCAACGTTTCAAGAACGCAGATGAAGCGCCATCGTTCCGGCCTTAGCCATTGACAGTACAGCAAAATCGCCAGGCAGCGTCAAATGCGGCCCGTCGATGATCGCGAGCCGCGACCGCTTCGGCATCAGCACCCCACAGTTCTTCCTGCCACAGTTCCTCGAGGCATATCGCCTGCCAGATCGTCCCGGAATCAACGGCTTGCTCAAGAAGCGCGAGCGCACTGACCAGCGAACCACCGATGCCGACCAGAGTCGACAACCCGGCCAGCGTGAATGCGTCCATCGCACTGACACTGGTTCTCAACCGCGACAGACTGTGCGCTGATTGCGGCTGATGGATGATGCCGGCCACACGGATGAGCCGGATATCATAGCGATTTTCGGCCCATTGCAGAATGGGTTCCCAGATGCGATCCTGCCTCTCGGCCAAAGGGTCGCCCGGATCGGCGCGATAGCAAAGGGTGTCGGTCTCGCCATAGGCGGCGATATCGTCGACAAAGCGCTGACGCTGTCGCGCGACCTGATCGATCGCGGCATTGGCAAAGCCGGTCAGCGGCATCGACGCAATGATGATCTCGTCATCCTGCGCGTCCCATTCGTGTGCAATGGCATCAGCCATGGCCTGGCTTGGCAGCACCAGCGGTTCGCGCAGCGGAGTTTTCACCGGACGGTTGTCAAGCAGGAGCGCATGGCCGCCTTCGACCTGCTGGATGGAGACAGTCTTGTAGAAACGCTTCATCTGTACTCGATCATTCCGATGTCGGGGTTTTCCAGCGTTTGACGAGCATCTGGGGCAGCAGCAGGAATTCCACGATCCCCAAAGCCAGCAGCACATAGCCCAGTTCGCCCGGCAGCCCTGCTATCCGCCCAAAGCTGATTGCGACCGCCAGCGCGATGGTAATGGCGCCCGCCAGACGGACTGCACCGATGACAAAGAACCGCGAGCGCGCGCGCCGTTCGTCTGCAGTCATGCCCCGCTCCGGACGATCTGGTCATAGAGTTGGTCCATGTCGAACGCGATCGAGGCCGCTCCGGCTGCCTCCAGTTCATGCGCGTCATGATAGCCCCAGTCCACACCGATAGGCCGGACATTGGCGGCGACACCCATCGCCATGTCATAGCTGGTGTCACCGATCATGACCGCACGCTCCGGATCGGCACCCGCGTCAGCGAGCGCCTGGAAGATCATCGAGGGATGCGGCTTGGATGGGTGGCGATCGGCAGTCTGCAGCGAAATGAAACGCTGTCTGATGCCATGATGGGTGAGGCACAGATCAAGCCCGCGATCGGACTTGCCGGTCGCCACGGCGAGCAGCCAGCCGGCCGCATCGAGCCGGTCGAGCAGCTGTAGCAGGCCGTCGTAAAGCGGTTCGTGCTGCAGCGTGCCGTTGCCGCGCAATTCGTGAAACGCGTTCTTGTAATGGTCGGCCAGCACGACATGAAAGCCAGGATCGGCATCGGGCAGCATCACCCGCATCGCCTCGACCAGCGAGAGCCCGACGATCCGCCTGACCAGATGATGATCCGGATGGCCCAGGCCTTCGGCTGCATAGGCGAGTTCCATTGCCCGACAGATATTGGCCTGGCTGTCGACCAGCGTGCCATCGCAATCAAAAATCGCAAGCTGTACGGTCATGGCTTGCGAGGGCCTGTCTTGGGTGCGGTGCGCGGCTTGGGAGGCCTTGGCTTTGCAGCCGAACCAGCCGATTTCGCCTTGGGCTTGCCGCTCGGCTTGGCCGGCGCCGACCGGCTCCGCCGCTCGCCGCGCCGTTCCTTGCGCAGCGACTTGGCATGCGCCTTGGCCTGCTGCTTCTTCACCTCGCGCGTGGTGGGCGGCGGGCCGTCATCGGCGAAGGCGGCATCGCCCAGCGAAAGGTCGAAGCCGAGCTGCTCCATGGAATCGGCGAAATGTTCGGGCAGATCGGCGATCACGTCGATCGCCGGGCCGTCGGGATGCGCGATCTTCAGCCGACGCGCATGAAGGTGCATCTTGCGGCTGATCGTTCCGGTCAGGAACGCATCGGGCCCGCCATATTTGCCATCGCCGACAATCGGATGGCCGATCGCCGCCAGGTGGACGCGCAGCTGATGCGTGCGCCCGGTAAAGGGCTGCAATGCGACCCAGGCGGCGCGCGATCCGGCTCGTTCGATCACCTGATAGGCGGTGCGCGACGGCTGACCGTTTTCCCTGTCCACATGCATCTTCTCGCCACCGGTCCCCGGCTGCTTGGCAATGGGCAGCTCGATGAGGCCGGAATAGATATCGGGCACGCCGACTACTAGTGCCCAATATATCTTCTTGGCGCTCCGCCCGGCAAAGCGCTTCGAGAAATAGGCGGCGCTGCCCGGTGTACGCGCGAGCAGCAAGGCGCCCGAGGTGTCCTTGTCGAGCCGATGCACGAGCTTTGGCCGCACCGGGCTTTCATAGGTGAGCGCCTCGGTCAGACCATCGACATGCGCATGGGTGCGCGTTCCGCCCTGGGTGGCGAGGCCCGGCGGCTTGTTGATGACGAGCGCCGCACGATCCTTGTGAATCACCAGCGACTGCGCGAAAGCGACCTGATCTTCGGTCAGCGTGCGCGGCGCAGGCTTGGCGGCGGGACGATCGGTATCGCCATCGGCGGGAGGAATCCGGATGGTCTGTCCAGCAGCGATGCGGTCGCCGGGTCCGACGCGCTTTCCGTCGAGCCGCACCTGACCTGTGCGCGCCCAGCGCGAGACGAGATTGAAGTTCACATCGGGCAGGTGCCGGTGGAACCAGCGATCGAGCCGGATGCCGTCATCGTCCGCGTCGACAGTGAACTGCCGAGCTTCGGCAGATTCTTTCGAGATGGAAGCGCCCACGCCAGCCGCACGCGCCCGGCCCGTGGAAGGACGGCGCGGGCCGGAGGGCTTGCCTGTCGCAAGCTTGCGCGACGGGGTTCTTGCAGGCGGCTTCATGCGAGCGCCCTTGTTACGACAAAACCGATGGCGAGGGCACCCAGCGAGAGCAGCACCGATGCAAGCACATAGCCGGATGCGGTCAACAGCGCACCGCGCTCAAGCATCTGGAACAGTTCAAGCGAGAATGCGGAGAATGTCGTGAAGCCACCCAGCACACCGACGCCGACCAACAACCGCATCGGTTCCGCGACATGGCCCTTCAATACCAAGGCGGCGAGGATCCCCATCAGCAGACCGCCGAGAACATTGACCGCCAGCGTTGCGGCGGGATAGCCACCCTGGCCCAGCCGGATGGCGAGTTGTGTCGCCTGGAATCGAAGAGCAGCGCCAATAGCGCCGCCCGCCATCACCAGACCGGTGGCCTTGAAAGTCAAATGCGCGTCCATTCCGCTGCCTTAGCGGGATTGGACGCGCATTGGGAAGGGTTATTCGCTGTCCGTGCGGCCGTCAGGCAGCATGGCCATCGCGCGCAGCGGCTTCGGCCTGCTCGAGTTCGGCTGCTTCCGAGCTGTCGAGCGCGTCGGCCGCATCGCGGGCCTTCTCTTCAACCTTCTGCTTGTCAGCGGCAAATTCTTCCTGGGCTTCGCGAAAGTTCTGCGCAGCCTTGTAATTACCCTCGCCAAATTCCTTGCCCGCGTTCGGGTTCTCGGCCTTGTCGGTCATCTGTGTGCTCCTGGTCCACTAAGCTTCTGGACCGGATACGCGAGCCGCCAAGGCCGGTTCCCTCAGCGCCTGAGCAGGGTAGCCAGCCAGCCTGTATCGGCCTTGGCGATGTACCGCGGTGGCAACGCGCCCGAGCATTCGAGGCACCAGGCCTGGACGCCCTCTGCGCCGCCCAGAACATTGAGGTCGCCGAGCACCTGGCCAAGCGCCGCGCGCTGCTGCCAGGCGAGCCGGGCCACCAGACCAGTAGCCTGCTTTTCCTCCTCCGCCGGCGCGAACATGCCCGAAACGAATTGCTCGAAAGGATCGGGCTCGGTCTCGAGATATTTCACGCTATAGCTGTCCTTGCCGAGCTTGGCGCGTTTTGCCGCTTCGGCAATGGCATCGTCGATCGATCCAAAACGGTCGACCAGCTTGATCTGGCGTGCGGTGCCGCCATCCCATACGCGGCCCTGCGCGATGTTGTCGACCTGATCGACGCTCATGCCCCGCGCCTTTCCGACCAGCATCAGAAAACGGCGATAGTCATGCTCGATCGTGCGCTGGATGAAGGTATCGACGGTGCTGTTGAACCCGCCCAACACGTCGGGCTGACCCGAAAGCGGCGTGGTTGCGACACCATCGGCCTTGACGCCATATTCGGCAAGCGCCCGTTCGAAACTGGGCAGCACGGCAAAAATGCCGATCGATCCGGTAATGGTGGAAGGCTCGGCAAAGATCGTGTCCCCAGCGGTTGCCACCCAATAGCCGCCGCTGGCCGCAACATTACCCATCGACACGACCACGGGAATCTTGCGAGCACGATATTCCTCGATCGCACGGCGAATCTGCTCGGAGGCAAAGGCCGATCCGCCTGGCGAATCGACCCGCACGACTAGCGCCTTGACGTTGTCGCGCTTGAGACCTTCATGGAGCAGTTCCTCTATGCGGTCGCCCCCGGCGGTGCCGGGTCCGGCCTCGCCATCGACGATCGTGCCCGCAATGGTCACGACCTGCACCTCGTCACCGCCGGTCTTGGCCGGGTTGGCTGCAACCCAGTCTTTCAGACTGGTGTGCTTGAACGCGCCGGGACCTTCGTCGTCGTCGGCCCCGGCAAGCTTGGCCACGCGCTTGCCGAAGGTCGTGCGATCGCCGACCTTGTCGACGATCTTGCGGTCAGTCGCGATCTTGACCAGATCGCCATTGGCGGCCGTCACCGCGCCTGCGGGATCGGCAATCAGCCCGGCGATATCGGCCTGAGGCCGCGCCTTCCTGACGACAGCCTGCCAGTTTTCCCAGATCGGCCGATAGACGGCGAGCAGCGCCTGTTCGGCCTCGGGCGACTGGTCGGAGCGCAAATAGGGTTCGACCGCGCTCTTGAAGGTGCCGACGCGATAGACATGCGCGGTTACCTTGAAGCGATCGAGTGCGTCCTTGTAGTAAAGACGGGTGCCGCCGGGGCCGGTAAACGCTGCACCGCCCATCGGATCGACCCAGATTTCGCTGCCGTGCGAGGCAAGCATATAGGCGGCATCGCTATAGAAGGTGGCAAAGCTGAGCACCGGCTTGCCCTTGGCCTTGGCTCGGCCGATCGCCTCGCCCACCTGCTCGAGAGAAACCTGGCCGCCGCCCATGAAGCTGGCAAGATCGAGCACGATGACCTTGATCCGGTCATCGCTCGCTGCAGTGTCGATCGCGCGGATCAGGTCACGCTCGCGATATTGCTTGAGCGGTGCCTGGCCGCCGAGGACAGTCGCGAAGGGATCGATATTCTCCGGCTCCTCGACAATCACGCCATCCAGTTTCACCAACAGCGCGCCATCGGTGACCGCAGCCGGATTGGGTCGCCACGACAAGGCTGCCAGTATCAGCCCGAAGAACATCAGCATCGCGAGCAGGACCAGACCGTCCTTGATCGCCACCAGCACCTTCCAGGCGCCTTTCACAAAACCCATTATCTGCTCCGCATCGGGCGGACATGCCCCAGGCACCCTATCTAGGTCAGCCGGGGTTGATTTGCCACTGCCTCGCGCGACAGACGGCTCATGCAGTTCGACCGTCGACTTGAGGTCAATGCGCAAAGCCCGATGGGCGGGGCGGCAGGGCGGGAAGGAAGCGGCGCTCGACCAGCCTGTCGAGCGCGAACAGCCCACCTCCGCGCGCCACCAGAATGATCGAAAGCCCGAACCACATGACATGCGGGTTCCAGAAGGCTTCGGGATAGACGAACAGCTGGATTACGGTTGTCATCACGAACAGTCCGGCTGCGCCGAAGCGCGTCGCCAGGCCCAGCATCACCAGTATCGGTAGCGCATGCTCGGCATAGGTCGCGATCGTGCCGGTAATCTCGGGCGCTGGCATGTGATATTCGTCGCGAAACAGGTCATAGGTGATTGGGTTGATCGTGAGGAAGCTCCCCTCCTCCACCTTGGTGCGCGCCGAGCGCCAGAATTGCGCCGCAAGTGCCAGCCGCACCACCAGCAGGGCAAGGCCGTTGAACACAGGGCTATCGAGCAGCGCCAGGCCGCGCTGGATCAGGGTTTTCATCATGGGTCATCCGGCAAGTTGGGACTTGAGCGAGATCGAGACCACCCTGGCGCGCCGGGCACCCTGCCCGATTACCCCCTGGATCGTACCAGCGCCCTGGCGCCAATGAGCGCAAAGACTGCCGGCAGTGCCTCTGCCTCACCAGCCCGTTCGACGGCTTGGGACAGAAGGTTACCCATCAGGGCCGGAAATCGCACCTGCGACAGAAGGTCGGCGGGTAAGGCGGCCAGCGGGTGCAGCAGCACCTCGTGCTCCGGCCGCGTGATGAGCAGATGGCGCATATGGGCCGCAGCGCTATCATCGAGCTCGGGCATCAGATGACCAACCGAGCCTTGCGTCTCGACCAGCCTTGCCGATGGGTGCAGTGCAAGACCGAGATCGAGCAGGCCGGGCTCATCCAGACCGGCGAGATCGGCCAGTTGCAGCGCCACCGCCTCGGCCGCGTGATAGCTTTGCAGCCAGGCCCATTCGATCCGGGCCAGGTCGACGGCTGCACCATCATGCCCTTGGTCCGCGAGATAATCGGCAAACCCCTCGCCCAGTCCCATCAACTTGCGTGAGCGAACGTCGGCGCGTTCGATGAACGTCCGCGAAAGCGCGTTGAACTCTGCCTCGCCCATATGTGCTCGGGTGCGCGGATAGGTCTCTTCCAGAGCCACAAGCCGGGCGTGGCTGATGGTATTGGCATGCGCCTTCAGCCCAAGCAGCGCGCGTTCGGGAGAACCGGCAAATAGGCCTTCGGGAAAGGCCGCCGGCCCCTGTTGCAGCACCTTGATGAAGCGTGTCTGATCGTCGTGCAGATCGCCCATCGGCTCAGGCCGCCCGGGCGGCAGTTGCGCGGGCCATGACGGCGGCCGCGCGGTCGGCCTCGGCCATCAGCACCGCATATTGGGGAATGTTGGTGTCCCATTCGATGAGCACCGGCCTTGCACCGGCGCGCGCGATGAAGCGTTCGAACAGCGACCAGCTGAGATCGGTCACCGCACTGCCATGATCGTCGATCAGAAGCGGCAGGCCTCCATGCCATTCGGTGGCATGGCCCGCGAGATGGATTTCACCGACCAGTGCCGGGTCGATCGCATCGACATAGGCCATGGGGTCAAGCTGCCGATTGTTGCAACTGACCTCGACATTGTTGATGTCGAACAGCAGACCACACCCGGTTCGCCGACACAGGGCATGCATGAACTCGACTTCGTCCATCTCGTCCGTCGAATAGCTCAGATAGCGCGAGGGGTTTTCGATCAGGATCGATCGACCCAGAAGCTCTTGCACCCGGTCGACCTGGACCGCCAGATGGTCGAGCACTGCGCGGGTATAGGCAATCGGCAGCAGATCGGGATAGCGGTCGTCAGGGCTGCCAGACCAGCTGAGGTGATCGGAGACGCTGGCAGGGTTGTACCGTGCGCACAGCACCGCGAGCTGGTCCAGCTCCTCCTCATCCACCCCCTGGGCGGTGCCGAGAGAGAGACCGACGCTGTGAAAGCTCAGCGGATAGCGCTCTGCCACCGCACCGAGCCAGCGATGAGGTGGCCCACCATCGACGAAATAGTTCTGCGGGTGAACCTCCACCCATCCGGGTAGCGGAACACCGGTTTGGGGCTCCAGAACATCGCGATAATGGGCCGGTTTCAGCCCTATGCCAACGAGGGAGGGAAGCATCGGCTGAAGGGGTTTCCTCATTCGCAGGTCCGGCGCTGGCATCTAGGAACGCGCCAGCGCCGAAGACCGGTTTGCATCAGCCGCGCGGAGTCGGCTTCTTGTTTCCCTTGAGCGCGGTCAGCGAGCCGCCGAGCTTCGCACACTCGCCCTTGGCAACATATTTCCAGGCATTGCCCTGATAGTCGACGGTCGAGGTACCGGCGCACGAAGTGCCCGGGCCGGCGGCGCAATCATTCTTGCCCTTCAGCGACACGCCATAGCATTTTTCCTTTTCGCCAGCGGCAGCGGCGGGCGTGGCCGCAATGGTGGCAGCGGCCAGAACGGCAGCAGCCGCAGCGCCAAGGGTGATCATCGAATTCGACATGGCAAGTTCCTTCATCAGAATAAGGGTTTGGCAAGTTGGACAGCGCGGCTGTCCAGCCTGCCTGTCAGAGCGGTCCTTCGTGCGATCCTGCGTACAGGTTACCGCTATTTGTCCGTCCCGGCAAAAATTTCCTGCGTGAATCGCTTGACCCTTCGAACACGAGCGCTATCTAGCGCATCGTTAGCACTCACCCCAACCGAGTGCTAATCGCGAGAGCGGGCGCAACATCCTGTGCCAGCCGCGAAGGGGGTTTCACTAATTTCAGTGACGCAAGGAAAGGCTTAACGCATGACATTTCGTCCGTTGCACGACCGGGTTCTGGTGCGCCGCATCGAAGCCGAGGAAAAGACCGCTGGCGGGATCATCATCCCCGACGCCGCCAAGGAAAAGCCGTCGGAAGGCGAAGTGATCGCCGTCGGCGAAGGCACCCGTGACGAGGCCGGCAACCGCATCGCGCTCGACGTCAAGGTCGGCGACAAGATCCTGTTCGGCAAGTGGTCGGGCACCGAAGTGAAGATCAACGGCGAAGACCGGATCATCATGAAGGAAAGCGACATTCTGGGCATTCTGGGCTGATCATTCGCCCCTGACCCACCGACCTCATTCGACAAGAAGGAACATTTCTCATGGCAGCTAAAGACGTAAAGTTTGGCCGCGACGCACGCGAACGCATCCTGCGCGGCGTGGATATCCTCGCCGACGCCGTCAAGGTGACCCTGGGCCCCAAGGGCCGCAACGTCGTCATCGACAAGAGCTTCGGCGCTCCCCGCATCACCAAGGACGGCGTCAGCGTCGCCAAGGAAATCGAGCTGAAGGACAAGTTCGAGAACATGGGCGCGCAGATGGTCAAGGAAGTCGCTTCCAAGACCAACGACATTGCCGGTGACGGCACCACCACCGCCACCGTTCTCGCTCAGGCAATCGTGCGCGAAGGCATGAAGTCGGTTGCCGCCGGCATGAACCCGATGGACCTGAAGCGCGGTATCGACCTCGCTGTCACCAAGGTCGTCGAGAACCTGAAGAGCCGCTCGAAGGACGTGGCCGGCTCGAACGAGATCGCCCAGGTCGGCATCATCTCGGCCAATGGCGACCGTGAAGTCGGCGAAAAGATCGCCGAAGCCATGGAGCGCGTCGGCAAGGAAGGCGTGATCACCGTCGAGGAAGCCAAGGGCCTCGAGTTCGAACTCGATGTCGTCGAAGGCATGCAGTTCGATCGCGGCTATCTGTCGCCGTACTTCATCACCAACCCCGACAAGATGACCGTGGAACTGGATAACCCCTATATCCTGATCCACGAGAAGAAGCTGTCGAACCTGCAGGCGATGCTCCCGATTCTGGAAGCCGTCGTCCAGACCGGTCGTCCGCTGCTGATCATCGCCGAAGACATCGAAGGTGAAGCGCTGGCCACCCTGGTGGTCAACAAGCTCCGCGGTGGCCTGAAGGTCGCAGCCGTCAAGGCTCCGGGCTTCGGTGACCGTCGCAAGGCGATGCTGGAAGACATCGCGATCCTGTCGAAGGGCGAAATGATCAGCGAAGATCTGGGCATCAAGCTCGAGAACGTCACGCTCGGCATGCTCGGCCAGGCCAAGCGCGTCTCGATCGACAAGGACAACACCACCATCGTCGATGGCGCCGGTGAAGCCGATGCGATCAAGGCTCGCGTCGAAGCGATCCGCACCCAGATCGACAATACCACCAGCGATTACGACCGCGAGAAGCTCCAGGAGCGTCTGGCCAAGCTCGCTGGCGGCGTCGCCGTGATCAAGGTCGGCGGTGCTTCGGAAGTCGAAGTGAAGGAAAAGAAGGACCGCGTCGACGATGCGCTGCACGCCACACGCGCAGCTGTCGAAGAAGGTATCGTCCCCGGCGGTGGTACGGCGCTGCTGTACGCAACCTCGGCGCTCGAAGGTCTGACCGGCGAGAACGACGACCAGACCCGCGGTATCGACATCATCCGCAAGGCGCTGTTCGCCCCCGTCCGTCAGATTGCGCAGAATGCCGGTCACGACGGTGCGGTGGTTTCGGGCAAGCTGCTCGATGGCAACGATCCGACGCTGGGCTTCAACGCTGCGACCGACACCTATGAAAACCTGGTCGCCGCTGGCGTCATCGACCCGACCAAGGTCGTGCGCGCTGCGCTGCAGGATGCTGCCTCGGTTGCTGGTCTGCTGATCACCACCGAAGCTGCAATCTGCGACGCTCCGGAAGACAAGGCTGCTGCTGGCGGCATGGGCGGAATGCCCGGCGGCATGGGCGGCATGGGCGGAATGGATTTCTGATCCAGACCGTTCGGCACAGCCGACAAGAGAAACGGGGCCGGAGGGGAAACCTTCCGGCCCTTTTTTTGATCAGGCCGTGGCGTTCAGCGCGGCTTCCATCTCGGCTGCGCGGGCATCGTAGAAGCGCTCGCGCATCATGGCGACGATCGGCTTCGGGCTGGTGGCGGGCGTGCCCCCGGCAAAGGGCGGCGCGGGATCATATTCGAAATTCAGCTGGAGCGACCGGGCCACGTCTTCCCCGTGCAGCTCGGCAATGATCGTCAGCGCGAAATCGATGCCTGAGGTCACGCCGCCTGCGGTCACGACATTGCCGTCGAACACCGTTCGCGCGTCCTCACGCACGGCACCGACCATCGGAAGCAGGCCGGTATAGCCCCAATGCGTCGTCGCCCGCCTGCCCTGGAGCAGCCCGGCTCGGCCGAGAATGAAGGCGCCGGTGCATACGCTGGTCACCCATTGCGCCTCTGATGCCTGGTTGCGGACGAAATTGATCAGCTGCGCATCGCTGAGCGCCGGGGCGACGCCCAGCCCGCCGGGGACACAGAGCAAGTCAGCCTGCGGGCAATCCGCAAATGTCGTGGTTGGAACGATCGCAAAGCCGACATCGGTCACCACAGGATCGAGCGTCGCAGAGGCCACATGCACCTGCGCCCCGGGCATACGGCAGAGAAACTGAGCTGGCCCGGTGAAATCGAGCTGGGTGATCTGGTCGAAGATCGCAAACACGACATGGAAGGGGGTTTGGGTCACAGGACATTCCTTTCAGATCAGGAGAATGCCCAGGCGCGCGACAACACACAATCGCCCGCTCCCCGATGGTGACCCATCTGATGCGCCAGTTGCGGACGAACGCAGGATAACCGCTGTTCGCGGCGCCGCCAAGCAGCCTTTCGTATCAGCGCTCGAATGGATATACTGGTCAAATGGCAACCAGTCCCAGACCAGGCCTCATTACGGCAGCTCAGTTTCTCGAGATCGATTTCGGTCCCGACATCAAGGCTGAACTCGACAATGGCGTGATCCGGGTCGTGCGGAGCATGGCAGGCGGATCATATCGAAACTCGCGTATTCAGATGAATATCGGTGCGATCTTGTGGACTGCGCTCAAGGGTTCGAAATGCCATGTACACGGGTCGGACATGGCCATCCTCATCGACGATTATTCCGTCCGATATCCCGACCTCAGCGTGTTTTGCGGCAAGCAGGATAAAGCGTTCGACGAAATCAAGGCGGCGAATGACCCTGTCATGATTGTCGAAATCCTCTCGCCGTCTACCGCATTGCTCGATCAAGGGCTCAAGCTGGATGAATATCGCGCCATCCCGAGCGTCTTGGCGGTTTTGCTGGTTGACCCGAAAGCGGAATGTGTGCGCGTGCTTTCGAGGACTGGTCCCAATGCCTGGACCGACGAAATGCATGGAGATAGAAAGGCGATCTCTATCTCTGGATTGAGCATTGAACTTTCCTTGACTGACATCTTCGCCCGCTGAGAAACCACTAGCGGCTCGCGCCATATTATGGCACAACATGTGACATAATATTCGGGAGGGGTTCATGCGCCGCGTTGTCACCGGGCTGCTGTTCATCATCGTGGTTGTCGCTGGCCTCGCCTGGTTTTCGCGTGACAGGCTGGGCGAGATCGTGTTCGAGCGCGCGGTCGAGGCGAGCTATGGTGCCGACGTGACCAAGGGCCTGCCCGATGGGCTCCATGTCATCCTGTGTGGCACTGGGTCCCCCCTGCCCGACCCGCAGCGATCCGGGCCTTGCACGCTGGTGCTCGCAGGCAAGCAGTTGTTCCTTGTCGATGCCGGTGCAGGCGCAGGGCGCCGCATCGGGCAGATCGGCGTACCGCTCGCAAAGGTCGACGCGACGCTCCTTACCCATTTCCATTCCGATCATATCGACGGACTGGGTGAAGTGCTGATGTTGCGCTGGGCCGGCAGCGGGCGTGATGCACAGATGCCGATCTATGGCCCGGAAGGAGTCGACAAGGTCGTCAGCGGTTTCGACGCCGCTTATACCGCCGATTACGGCTATCGCATCGCGCATCATGGCGCGGACATCATGCCCCGCAGCGGAGCAGGCGGACGGGCGGTGACGGTCGCGACATCTGCCACGCCGGTGCCAATCTACGATCGGGGCGGTGTGAAAATCAGTGCATTTCAGGTGAAGCACGATCCGGTGGAGCCTGCGCTGGGCTATCGCTTCGATTACAGGGGCCGCTCGGTCGTCATCAGCGGCGATACGGCACCCGCCGCCAGCGTTTCACGAGCGTGCAATGGGTGCGACCTTCTGGTGCACGAGGTCCTCAATCCGGCGATGGTCGGAGTGATTTCGCGCACCGCTGCGGCCCATGGTGACAAGCGCATCGCGAAGATCATGTCGGATATTCCAGGCTATCACAGCTCGCCGGTTGCGGTTGCGCAGGTTGCAAAGCGAGGCGGCGCGAAAATGCTGGTCTTCACCCATATCGTACCGCGGATGCCCTCGAAGCTGCTCCATCCCTATTTCCTGCGCGGGGTCGCCAAAGCCTATTCCGGCAAGGTCGTGATGGGCGAGGATGGAATGCGGATCAGCCTGCCCGCCGGCAGCGACCGGATCGAACAGGCTGATCTGCTGTAAACTGAAACGTCCGGATTACTGGGCTTCTTCCTTGGCCTCGGCCTTGGCTTCGTCCCATTCCTTCTCGATCTTGTCGCCCGCCTTGTCGGCCTCGGCATCGAGATCCTTGGCAGCTTCATCGACGCTCGCTTCGACGTCGGCCGCAGCATTATCGATCATTTCGCCAGCGGCATCAGCATTGGCCTCGATATCGTCGCCGGCTGCATCGGCAGCGGCATCAGCCTTTTGTTCGGTCTCGGCCGAGCAGGCAGCGAGCCCCAGGGCAAGGGCGGCAGCGCTGACAATGGCAAGATTTCGCATGGGATAGCTCCTTCATAAAAGTGCCCGATGGGACACCTTCCCCGACCGCCTTACGCATCCCGCAAAGCGTGGTTCCAAAATCGCATGACCGTTCGCAGCACCGCTGCTATCGCTTCGGTCATGGCACAGCAGAACCATCTCTATCTCGTCGACGGCTCCTCGTACATCTTCCGCGCCTATCACCGGCTGCCCCCGCTGACCAATCCGGAAGGCACGCCGGTCGGCGCGGTCTATGGCTATACGACCATGCTCTGGAAGCTCGCCGACGATCTGCACAAGGCCGACGGCCCGACCCATATGGCGGTGATTCTCGACAAGAGCTCGCAAAGCTTCCGCAATGAACTGTACGACCAGTACAAGGCGCATCGCCCCGAGCCGCCCGAGGATCTGCGCCCGCAATTCCCGCTGATCCGCGATGCGACCAGGGCCTTTTCCATGCCCTGCATCGAGGAGGACAATGTCGAGGCGGATGACATCATCGCAAGCTATGCCAAGGATGCACTGGCCAAGGGATGGAAGGTCACCATCGTCAGCTCCGACAAGGATCTGATGCAGCTGATCCAGCCCGGGCTCGACATGCTCGATACGATGAAGAACGCGCGGCTCGGCCCCGAGGCGGTGATGGAGAAGTTCGGCGTGACCCCTGAGCAGCTGGGCGATGTGCTGGCGCTGATGGGCGATGCCGTCGACAATGTGCCGGGCATTCGCGGTATCGGCCCCAAGACGGCTTCCAAGCTGATTGTCGAGCATGGCGATCTGGAGAGCGTGCTCGCGGCAGCGCCATCGATGAAACCGTCAAAGATGCGCGAGAGCCTGATCGAACAGGCAGATATGGCGCGGCTGAGCAAGGTGCTGGTGACGCTCAAGGACGATTGCCCGCTCCCCAACGAACTTGACGATTTCCTGCTCAAGGACATTCCGCCCGAGCCACTCGCCGCATTCCTGACCAAGCATGGCTTCACCAGCCTGCTGCGCAAGCTCGGCGCGAGCGGTCCTGCGGATGCGGCCCCTACCCCATCCGGCGCTGCGAACGATGTTCCGCGCAGCGACAATGCCATTGCGCCGCAGCCGCTCAGCATGCCCACGATCAATGTCGACGACTATGTCTGCGTCCAGGATGCAGAAACGCTTGATGCCTGGATCGCGAAGGCGCGCGCCGAAGGCATGGCCGCAGTCGATACCGAAACGGATTCGCTCGATTCGATGCAGGCGGCCCTGGTCGGGGTCAGCCTGGCAGTCGCTCCGGGCGAGGCCTGCTATATCCCGCTCGGCCATGGCGGCACCGACATGTTTGCCGAAAAGCCCAGGCAGTTACCGTTCGAGGAGGCTGTCGCCAGGCTGAAACCGCTGCTGGAGGACGATGCCGTCCTCAAGATCGGTCAGAACCTCAAATATGACCTCAACGTGCTGGCGCGCCACGGCATTCATGTCTCCCCGATTGATGACACGATGGTGATGAGCTTCAACCTCGATGCCGGGCACGAGTTCGGAACCGGCGGTCACGGCATGGACGCCCTGGCCGATCGGCATCTGGGGCACACATGCATCAGCTTCAAGTCGCTGACCGGCACCGGCAAGAAGCAGATCGGCTTCAACGAGGTGCCGCTCGCCGATGCGACCCGCTATGCCGCCGAGGATGCCGATGTCACGCTGCGCCTGTGGCATGTTCTACGTCCCCGGCTGCCAATCGAGGGGGCGACGCGGATCTACCAGAATGTCGACCGCCCGCTCATTCCCGTGGTGGCGGGCATGGAACGGGAGGGCATCAAGGTCGACCGCGAGCAGCTTGCGGCACTGAGCCAGGATTTTGCCACCCGCATGGCCGCGCTCGAAGGCGAGATTCACGAGCTGGCGGGCCAGAGCTTCTCGATCGGCAGCCCCAAGCAGCTCGGCGAAATCCTGTTCGACAAGCTGGGCCTCAAGGGTGGCAAGAAGGGCAAGACCGGGGCTTATTCGACCGACGTCACCGTGCTCGAGAAGCTGGCGGGCGAAGGGTCGGAAATCTCGCGCAAGGTGCTCGACTGGCGGCAGCTGTCCAAGCTCAAATCCACCTATACAGATGCGCTGCAGGAGCAGATCAACCCGAACACTGGCCGCGTGCACACCAGTTACAGCCTGGTCGGCGCGCAGACCGGGCGACTGTCCTCGACCGAACCGAACCTGCAGAACATCCCGATCCGCACCGAGATCGGCCGGCAGATTCGCCACGCCTTTGTCGCAGAGCCGGGCAATGTCATCCTGGCAGCAGACTATAGCCAGATCGAGCTGCGGCTCGCCGCGCACATGGCCGATGTCGAGACGCTGCGCGATGCCTTTGCCAAGGGCGAGGACATTCACAACCGCACCGCGCAGGAGCTGTTCGGCGAGGTCAATCGCGACACCCGCGGGCGCGCCAAGACGATCAACTTCGCGATCCTGTACGGCATTTCGCGCTGGGGACTGGCCGGGCGGCTGGAGGTGAGTGCGGACGAGGCGCAGGCGATGATCGACACCTATTTCCAGCGCTTTCCCGGCATCAACCGCTATATCGCAGAAACAGTGGAAAAGGCCCGCGAGTGCGGCTTCACCGAGACCCTGTTCGGCCGGAAGACCCACTTTCCCCGGATCAACTCGAAGAACCAGGCCGAGCGTCAGGGCAGTGAGCGCGCGGCGATCAACGCGCCGATCCAGGGGACCAGCGCCGATATCATCAAGCGCGCGATGGTGCGGATGGGGCCGGCGCTCGAAGCGGCGGGTCTCGCCCATGTGCGGATGCTGCTGCAAGTCCATGACGAACTGGTGTTCGAACTGCCCGAGAGCGATGTCGAAGCGGCCTCGGCCGTCATTCGGCAGGTCATGGAGAATGCAGCGGAACCGGCCGTGACGCTCAGCGTACCCTTGGGCGTGGAGATCGGCACCGGGCCGAGTTGGGGGGCCGCACACTGATGCACGATATCATCCGGCAAGTGATCATTCCCAAAACGCCGGAGCTTGATGTCACCGCTTTTGCGGACCCGCTCTTCACGTCGGTGATCGGCCAGTTCCTGCTGACGCACTACAAGCTGTGGCTGCTCGCCATCGGCCTGGTCGTGCTGCTGGTCGCTTGGCTACCGCTGCTGCTAAAGAAGCTGCCCCTGTCGCTGCCGATCATCTTTGTCGGCATGGGCATGGCGATTTTTGCCTACACACCCGTGGGGCAATTCTCGCCGCACCCGGTGGAATCGCCAGTGCTGATCGAGAAGGCGAGCGAGTTCATCGTCATCATCTCGCTAATGGGTGCGGGGCTGAAAATCGGCAGGCCGCTGAGTTGGCGCGGGTGGAACCTGACGATCCGCCTGCTCGCCATCGTCATGCCGCTGACGATCCTGTTCATCGTCCTGTCGGGCATGTGGATATTGAGCCTACCGCTCGCTTCCGCGCTTCTCCTGGGCGCATGTCTTGCGCCGACCGATCCGGTGCTCGCGGCGGATGTGCAGATCGAACGCCCCGATAGCGACGACAGCGACGAGGCGCGCTTTGCGCTGACCTCGGAAGCGGGACTGAACGATGCGCTCGCCTTTCCGTTCGTCTATCTGGCGCTCGCCGCCAGCGCCGCCGCAGTGACGGGTGGCATGCTAGCGGAATGGGTCTGGTACGACGTGATCTGGCGGCTGGGGGTCGGCGGGCTGGTGGGCGCATTTGGCGGCTGGCTCATGGGGCAGATCATCTATCGCCTGCCGCAGGACACCCGCCTATCGCGAACTGGCGACGGCTTTATCGCGGTCGGCGCGACGCTCGCCATCTATGCCCTGACGGAATTTGCCCATGGCTATGGCTTTCTCGCCGTGTTCATCGCCGGACTGATCTTGCGGCGTTCCGCCGAGGGGGATGATTTCAACAGCGAGTTGCACGACTTTGCCGACGAGACCGAACGCCTGGTGATGATGGTGCTCCTGGTGCTGTTCGGCGGGATGCTCACCGGGGGCGAACTGCTGAGCGATATCGGCTGGACGAACGTGCTCGTCGCAGCGCTGGTGCTGCTCGTGATCCGTCCCGTGATCGGCTATCTCGGGCTGATCGGGGTCGACCGGCCACCATTGGAAAAGTTCGTGATCGCCTTTTTCGGCATTCGCGGCCTGGGCTCGGTCTATTATCTCGCCTTCGGCCTCAACCACGGCGACTTTCCGATGCAGCATACACTCTGGGAAACGCTGGGGCTGATCGTGCTGGGATCGATCCTGCTGCACGGGCTGACGGTGACGCCGATCATGCAGCACCTGTCGAGGCGGATCTACAACAGGACTGAGTGAGCCCCCTATTCGCGCGACATGGCTTGGGGATAGCTGCCGAGAATCCGCACCCATTTGCTGTGATAACCCAGCACCTCAAGTGCGCGATCGACCCCGGGCTGGCCTGGCATCCCCTCGATATCGGCATAGAATTCGGCGGCAGAGAAGCTGCCGTCGCGAATGTAGCTTTCCAGCTTGGTCATGTTGATGCCGTTGGTGGCAAAGCCAGACAGCGCCATGAACAGCGCGGCCGGAATGTTCTTCACCTCGAAGATGAAGGTCGTCATCACCTTGGGCACATCGGGCATGGGATCGTCGCGATGCGCAGCCAGCACGACGAAGCGCGTCATGTTGTGCGCGGCATCCTCGATGCCTTCCGCAACGACCTTCAGGCCGAAGACTTCGCCCGCGAGCCGTGAAGCGACCGCGCACAGGCCGGGTTCACCCGATTCGGCAACGAATGCGGCTGCGCCCGCCGTGTCAGGATAGGTGATCGGCTCGATGCCTTGCGCGCGAAGATAGTGCCGCGTCTGGCCAAGCGCCTGCGGATGGCTGACAGCTGCCGTGTAGGGGCCTGCATCCTTTGCCAGCAGGCAATGACGCACCGGCAGGAAATATTCGGCAACGATGGTAAGGCCGCTTTCCGGGAGCAGGAAGTGAATGTCCGCCACGCGGCCATGCTGCGAATTCTCGATCGGGATGATCGCGCGTGCAGCCCGGCCGTCCTTCACGGCATCCATCGCGTCCTGGAATGAAAAGCACGGCAGCGGGTGCCAGTCGGGCGCGAAGGCGCGCGCGGCGATGTGCGAATAGGCTCCCGGAGCCCCCTGATAGGCGATCGACCGCTCCGGCTCGGCAGCGGCGATTCGCGCCATGTCCTCAACCATCCGGCGGGCGATCTCAGGGTAGCTTTGCATGGGCACGCCGCATAGGCAGGCCCGGCCGTAACGACAAGGCGAAATCGCGCGCGTCGGGGCTTGCAGAGCGCCCGGTCGATCATTAGAGGGGGCGGCGGACCGGCCCTGTTGCGACGCGGCAACGGGGCCTTTCAACAGGGCGAAAAGACAGGCGGCATGACGCCGGTCTGATCGGATGACGACCGTTCAGGGCGCCGTGCCGACATGGCGTCCATATGAAAGATGAGGCAACAGGGCATGCAGGACAGCAAAAACACGATTGCAGGTTGGGTTCTTGCAGGGGGCATTTGTGCTCTTGGCCTGTCGATCATCAGCGGTAAGGTATTCCATGCCGACAAGCCTGAGCGTCCTGAAAAGCTTGGTTACGTGATCGAAGGCGTGGTGTCTTCCGAAGGCGAAGGCGCTGCTGCCGAGGTTCCGATCGAGACGCTGCTTGCCAGCGCCGATGTCGCCAAGGGCGAGAAGGTGTTTGCCAAGTGCTCGTCGTGCCACTCGATCAACAGCGGTGGTGCCAATGGCATCGGCCCGAACCTGTATGGCGTGCTCGGCAAGCCGCACGCTTCGGTGGCTGGCTTTGCCTATTCGGACGCGCTGAAGAGCAAGTCGGGTCCCTGGACCTTTGAGGAAATGAACAAGTGGCTCACCTCGCCCAAGGCCTATGCCGAAGGCACGAAGATGAGCTTTGCGGGTCTGGGCAAAGCCGAGGATCGCGCCAATCTGATGGCCTGGATGAACACCCAGTCGGGGAGCCCGCTGCCGCTGCCGGCTGCACCTGCCGCCGACGCTGTTCCTGCAGAACCAGGCGCCCCCGCCACCACCGAAGATCCGGTGAAGGATGCAGCTGCCCAGGATCCCGCCGCTGCAGGTGCGGTTGCAGCGCCGACCGGCGGCTAACTCGACAGACTTGCCATCTAGGATTGCAAAAGGCCTCTGCCCGCAACGGCAGAGGCCTTTTTCATTCGTCATCGTGCCTCAGCAGGCGTTCCTCGATCCGGATGCTGTGCATCGCCAGCCGGATTTCGGCGACGAACAGCAGCAGACCCAGAATGAGGAAGGCCATAGCCAGAATGAATCCTCCCGCGACAAACTGGCCGAACCGATAGCCGGTGAGCGACAGGACAAAGATGGCGGCAACCACTACGCTCACCGTGATCGCACTGAGCGTGCCCAGCAGGATCGCCTTGTTGATGATGTTGGCGCGGCGATCGAGAATACGCAGCTCATTCACGACCCGCACATGCGCTTCACCCTGCGTGCGATGAAATTCCTTCATCTGCACGCGCTCGCGATCGACCACCCGCGCCAGGCGATTGGCAAACATCTGGAGGATATTGCCGGTGGCGACCAGAAGAAAGGCCGGTGCCATGGCGATCTGGATGAGCCGCCCGATCTGTCCGATGTCGAAATCCGTGATCAGCATCCTGCCCCCATCTGGTCGTCGCCGGTCGACTATAGAGACGGCAAGACGGTCATCAATCGCTTATCGTGCCTGGCGTGAAGGGCGAGGCCGCGCTTCCGATGAGGCGCCAGCCCCGTGCATGACCGCTTCGGGTTGACGAACATGCTGCGCCATGTGCAGATCAGCCCACATGCATCGCCGCACCAGGCAATGCAGCCCTTGACGAATCGAGTTGATCCGATGCCCGAAACGCCGCCCGAAAGTGCCGAAAAACCGAGCGGCTTTGACCCCAGTGCTTTTGAAGGCATTCTTTCGAGACTGGGCCATGGCGGCCATCTGGGCATGCGCTACCGCGCCCATGGGGTCGGCTGGGTCGAGATGGAACTGCCTTATGCCGAACGACTGATCGGCGATGTCGAGACGGGTGTCATCGCCTCGGGACCGATCATCAGCCTGATGGACAATGCCACCAGCCTGTCGGTCTGGACTGCGATTGGCGAGTTCCGCCCGCAGGTGACGCTGGACCTGCGCGTCGACTACATGCGCCCCGCAACGCCAGGCAAGACCGTGATCGGGCGCGGCGAATGCTACAAGGTGACCCGGTCCATGGCATTTGTTCGCGGTATCGCACATGACGGCGATGCCGATGATCCGGTGGCGCATGTTGCGGGCACCTTCATCCGCATCGACAATTTCCTGGGCTGAACCATGACCACCGACACCGAGATGGCTGCAATCCTTGGCTTCATGCCCCCCTTCGCGCGCGAAATGGGGATGACAGTCGACCATATGCAGGGCGGCCTTCCCGTGATCGCCTTCGATTACGGACCCCATGTGATGGGTCGGCCCGGATTTCTGCACGGTGGCGCCATGAGCGGCCTGATGGAGATCGCCGCGATCGCTGCACTGCGCGTGACGGTAGCGGCCGAAGAGCCTGCTGTACGGATCAAGCCCGTCAACATCACCATCAATTTCATGCGTGGCGGTCGCGAAGCGCGGACCTATGCGCTGGGCGAGGTCACCCGCATCGGGCGGCGCGTCGCGAATGTCGAGGCCAAGGCCTGGCAGGACGATCCCGCCAAGCCGATCGCGACGGTGTTCATGAACTTTCTTCTGTCTTCGCCCAAACAAGTCTGACGACCACGCCCGACTCTTCGGCTTCGCTATCATCAACGCGCATGGCCGCATCGGCGCGGGCTCGCGACAATATGGTCCCGGGCATATCGAAAGGATGCAGCACCAGATCGGCGCTGCCCAGCAGACGCACCTGGCGAAGCGTGAGATCATCTGGATCGGTCGAGGCAATCGTCAGCGTGTAAAGGCCTGAGGCCACGCCCTGGCCGCCCTGTTCCAGCCAGTCAGCCACTGCGTTCTCGTCGCGATCGGTCAGCGGATCGAGCGGCCCGCCCGGTGCCAGCGCCGCATCGATCGCGCGCCTGCGCTCCGGTCCGCCGGGCCAGCGCCGGCGGATAGCGTCGCGCGCTGCGTCGAGCGCCTTGGCAAGTTTGCCCAGCCCCGCAGGCAGCATCGCCTCCAGACGCTGACGGAGCGCCTTCGCAAGACCCGCCGATGCGCCCCCGGTGCCGATCGCGATCAACACGGGATCGCGGTCGATGATAGCGGGCGTGGTGAAGTCGCACAGCGCAGGTCGATCCACGGCGTTGACGAGCAAGCCACGCGCCTTGAGCCGATCGACGGCGGCAACCGCTTCGGACTCGTCCTCCAGCGCGACAATGGCGATGCGGGCATCACGAACGTCCTCGCCGACGCACAGCCCCCCTGCCCGTTCGATCAGACGCCTCTTGGCATCTGCCATCTCGCCGTCGCCGAGCAGGATAACGCGCACCCCGCGCAGGTTCACGAAGATGGGAAGCTGGTTCACAGCCAGGCTGGAACGGTTTCCGCCGCCATGATCTCGGCAGGGCTGATGCGGTTGGCGACGACGGCGTACCGATCACCATCGACCAACACCTCGGCCACGATACCGCGGCTGTTGTAACTGCTCGCCATCGTGGCACCATAAGCCCCTGCCGTGCGAAAGATCGCGAGGTCGCCAGCGGACACCGTGTCAATGTCACGGCCCATGGCAAAGGTATCACCGCTTTCGCAGACCGGACCGACGATATTGGCCATCATCCGCGTTCCATCCGGATGCACCGCCTCGAAATCATGCCAGGCATCGTACAGGGCAGGGCGTGCCAGATCGTTCATCGCGGCATCGACCACCACGAACGGGTCGCGAATGCCTGGCTTGACGCGGATGACCCTGGTCAGCAGCACACCGGCATTGCCAGCAATGACGCGGCCAGGCTCGAACTGGATTGTCGCATCCCAGTCGCGCGTCACGCGTGCAACCAGCGCGCCATAGTCCGCAGGGGATGGCGGTTCGGTTGCTGCCTGATAGGGGACGCCCAGACCTCCCCCCAGATCGACATGGGTGATGACATGGCCTTCGCTCCGGAGATGCGCCACGAGCTCGCCGATCTTGCCGAAGGCGGCCTCGAGCGGATCGAGGCTGAGCAACTGGCTGCCGATATGCACGGCCACCCCGCGCAGGGCGATCCCCGGCAAGGCCGAGAGGCGCTGATAGATTCCAGGGCCGACATGCAAGCCGACGCCGAACTTGTTGTCGGCCTTGCCGGTGGAGATCTTGGCATGGGTGCCCGCATCGACATCCGGATTGATCCGCAGCGAAGCGCGCGCCGTGAGACCCATCGACGCTGCCACGGCCGCGAGCATCTGGCATTCTTCTTCCGACTCGATATTGAACTGTCCGATATCGAGCGACAGCGCATGGCGCATCTCGGCTTCAGTCTTTCCCACACCGGAAAAGACGATGTCCTGCGCCGCAATACCTGCGGCCAAGGCCCGGTCAAGCTCACCCCCCGACACGACGTCCGCCCCATAGCCGCGCCCGGCCAGCACCTTCAGGACGGCCAGATTTGGATTGGATTTTACCGCAAAGGCCAGGTGCTTGCGCGCAACTCCTGCCAGGCCTTCGCGGAACACATCGGCATGACGCTCCAGCGTGGCACGCGAATAGACGTAGACAGGCGTCCCGACCTCTTCGGCAATCCGCGCGAGCGGAACCTGTTCGGCAAACAGCTGCCCGTCCACCAGGGAAAAATGATCCATGGGCTTTTACAAACCTCGATTATTCGGGGGGAAGATCAAACGGGTCGTCGGCCCGGGCCTCGGACTTGCGGCGCAACTCCACGTTCCGCTCGGGGCGCGACTGCGTGCTTGGTTGCAGCAGTTCGTTCGGCCCCGCAGCCGCGGCAGCTCCATAGGCCGGCGGAACCGGCGTCACGCCCTCGACTGCGGTCAACTTCTGACGGCTGCCGCAGCCAGGCAGAGCGATCAGGGCGGCCATGGCGGCTCCAGCAATCAGCAGCGGCGTACGCATCATGGTCATTCTCCCGCCAGCGCGGCACGGGCGCGCGCTGCCTGATGCCTTACCTGATCGGGCGCGGTGCCGCCATAGCTGTTGCGGCTGGCGACCGAGGCATCGACCGACAGCGCGGGATAGACCGCTTGCGAGATGCGCGGATCGATCGCCTGCAGCTCATCGAGCGTCAGCGCATCGAGCGCGACGCCCCTGCCCTCTGCCAGCTTGACCACAGCGCCGGTAATGTGATGCGCCTCGCGGAAGGGAATGCCCGCCTGACGGACCAGCCAGTCGGCAAGGTCGGTCGCGGTCGCAAAGCCGCGTTCGGTCGCCTTGCGCATCGCAGAGGTGTCGAATCCGGTCTCGGCAACCATTCCGGTCATCGCAGCGAGGCTCAGCATCAGCAGGCCTTCGCATTCAAACACCGGCGGCTTGTCGTCCTGCATGTCCTTGGAATAGGCGAGCGGCAGGCCCTTCATCGTGATCATCAGCGCGGTCTGGCAGCCGATGATGCGGCCGGCATGGCCGCGCACCAGTTCCGCCGCATCGGGATTGCGCTTTTGCGGCATGATCGACGAGCCGGTCGAGAAACTGTCGGGCAGCTTGACGAACCCATAAGGCTGGCTCGCCCAGATGATGAATTCTTCGGCGAGGCGCGAGAGGTGCAGAGCACATTGCGCAGCGGCGTTCAGATAGTCGAGTGCAAAATCGCGATCGGACACGGCATCGAGCGAATTGGCGGTGGGCCGTTCAAATCCGAGTGCCGCTGCCGTGGCATCGCGGTCGATCGGAAAGCCGGTTCCGGCCAACGCGGCCGATCCCAGCGGGCACTGGTTCATTCGCTTGCGCGCGCTGGCGAACCGGTCGCGGTCGCGCGCGAACATCTCGTAATAGGCCAGCAGATGATGGCCCAGCGTCACCGGCTGTGCGATCTGCAGATGGGTGAAGCCGGGCATGATCGCATCAGCATTCTGTTCGGCGCGGTCGACCAGCGCGGTCTGCAACGCCTTGAGCGCGGCATCGACGGCGTCACAGGCATCGCGCACCCACAGGCGAAAGTCGGTTGCGACCTGATCGTTGCGCGAGCGTGCGGTGTGCAGCCGTCCTGCCGCAGGACCGATCAGCTCGGACAGCCGCGCTTCGACATGCATGTGAATGTCTTCAAGCGCCCAGTCCTCGGCAACGCCATTGGCAGCATATTCCGCGGCAATCTGCTTGAGGCCTTGCGTTATCGCTTCGGCATCGGCGGCGGGGATAATCCCCTGCGCCCCCAGCATCGCGACATGCGCCAGCGATCCGTCGATATCCTGCCGCCACAGCGCCTTGTCGAACGGGATGGAAGCATTTATGGCCCGCATCACGTCGGATGGCCCGGCGGCGAAGCGTCCGCCCCACATGCTGTTGGAGTTGTTTCCCATGCCTATCGTCCATCTTTCGCGCCGCAGCCTCTGGCCGGTGGTGGCCCTGGCCGCGCTGGCAACTGGCGCGTGCGATAGGCAATCGCCCGCCGGGGAGCAACCCGCAGGCACGGAAAAAACTGCTGAGAAATCCGCGCCCGAGGTGCCGCTTTCCGGCACGCTCGACATTTCGCAGCGCGGCAAGGCAGCGCCCGATGTGAGCTTCAAGGATCCTCTGGGAAAGACTGTCACCCTCGATGCGTTCAGGGGCAAGCCCGTGCTCGTCAACCTTTGGGCAACCTGGTGCGGCCCTTGTGTCGTCGAGATGCCGACGCTGGATGCCCTGGCAGAGCGGGAGAAGGATCGGCTTGTCGTTCTCACGGTCTCGCAGGACATGCAGAATCTCGACAAGATACCCTCGTTCTTCGCCGAAAAGGGTTTCAAGAACCTGCAGCCCTATATCGATGAAGAGAACAATCTGGGTTTCAGTTACCAGACCGGCGTAATGCCGACCACAGTCCTGTATGATGCGCAAGGCAGGGAAGTGTGGCGGATGATCGGCGGCATGGACTGGAACGGGCCGCGTGCATCGGCGCTGATGGAAGAGACGCTGGCCAGCAAGGGCTAAGCGCAAAAGCCTACATCAGGATCGGAGCGATCACGCGGCAGCGCTTTTGCGACTGCTCCTTTTTCGCACGCGGCGGAACGGTAACGATTCGCTTCTTGCCGACACAATCCTCGACGGCTGAACTGGCGCGATCCAGATTGACCAATCCGATCGGCAGCAGGGGCAAGATGCTGCCCAGAATGACGGTGAGGATCAGGTGGCTCGGCATGCGCGTGTGATGTCGTTCGCTGCCTGACCGGTAGCTGAACGAAACCTGCCTGCCTGAATTTTGCAGATTGCCGTTGCATCAGGGCAACGCTCGAGTGGACCATGGTGGGCGATGACAGGCTCGAACTGCCGACCCTCTCGGTGTAAACGAGATGCTCTACCAACTGAGCTAATCGCCCATGGCCACGGATAGGTGGCGCCCACTGCCAGTTTTGCAACGCGCTGGCAAGAGGGTGCGATACCGTGTTGATGCTTTCCTTCCAACGCCCTGCCCGCTATCGGCGCCCCACTGGATCGAAGATCACCATTTTTGGAGAATCACCTATGCGCCCATCAGGCCGCGCCCCCGACGAAATGCGCCCCATCAGCATCGAGACCGGTTTCACCAAGCATGCCGAAGGGAGCTGCCTGATCGGTTTTGGCGATACCCGCGTGCTGGTGACCGCAAGCGTCGAGGAGCGGCTTCCGCCCTGGCTCAAAGGCAAGGGCGAAGGCTGGGTCACGGCAGAATATTCGATGCTGCCGCGCGCCACGCATACCCGCGGTCAGCGCGAGGCTGCCAAGGGCAAGCAGTCGGGGCGGACGCAGGAAATCCAGCGGCTTATCGGGCGCTCCTTGCGTGCTGTAGTAGACCTCAAGAAGCTGGGTGAGCGCCAGATCACCGTCGATTGCGACGTGATCCAGGCCGATGGCGGCACCCGCACTGCATCGATCTCCGGTGCATGGGTGGCCTTGCGTCTCGCGGTCAACGGCCTGATGGCGCAGGGGCTGATTAAGGAAGACCCGATCAGTGCCAAGGTCGCCGCCATCAGCTGCGGCATCCATCAGGGCACGCCGGTGCTCGATCTCGACTATATCGAGGATTCGAATGCCGACGCCGATGCCAATTTCGTGCTGATCGAGGGCGGCAATATCGCCGAGGCGCAGGCGACGGCCGAGGGCGCGCCCTATGACGAGGAGGCGCTGCTGCGCCTGCTGCGCCTCGCCCGCATGGGCTGCGCGCAGATTTTCGAGGCACAAGGCAAGGCGGTCGGTTGACGTCATGACGCCACGCAGGCTCGAACCCGGCAGGCTGGTGATCGCCAGCCACAACCAGGGCAAGGTGCGCGAGATTCGCGCGCTGCTCGAACCGTTCGGCATCGAACCCGTCTCGGCGAGCGATCTCGGCCTGCCCGAACCCGAAGAGACGGGCACGACCTTCGCAGAAAACGCGCTGCTCAAGGCGCATGCCTCGGCCAGGGGCGCCAATTGCGTTGCGCTGGCTGACGATAGCGGGCTGTGCGTTGCTGCGCTGGGCGGCGCGCCCGGCGTGTACACCGCAGACTGGGCCGAACGGCAATGGTTCGAGGGTGAGCCGGGTCGCGACTGGTACATGGCGATGGGCAAGGTCGAGGGACGGCTTGCCGAACTTGGCCCCGATGTCGACCGCAGCGCCTATTTCGCCTGCACCCTCGCGCTTGCCTGGCCCGATGGGCATTCGGAAGTTTTCGAAGGCCGCGTGCATGGATCGCTGACCTGGCCGCCCCGCGGCAAGCTGGGTTTCGGCTATGACCCTGTCTTCGTTGCACAAGGCTTCGATCAGACCTTTGCCGAGATCGATCCGGAGCACAAGCACGGTATCAGCCACCGGGCCGATGCCTTCGCCAAGCTGGTCAAGGCCTGCCTTGAAGGCTGACAGCAGCCTGGCCTGCCAGCCGAAAGACGCCGAGCAGCCACTGGCGCTCTACGTCCATTGGCCGTTCTGTGTCTCGAAATGTCCTTATTGCGATTTCAACAGCCATGTCCGCGCAAGCATCGACTTGGACCAGTGGAGGGCTGCCCTGCTCGCGGACCTGGCGCATGAGGCAAGACTGCTGCCTGGCCGCAAACTCGGCTCGATCTTCTTCGGTGGCGGCACGCCTTCCTTGATGCCCCCAGCCCTCGTCGCCGACATTGTCGAGGCTGCCATAAGCCACTGGCAGGCCACAGAGGCGATCGAGATCACGCTGGAGGCGAATCCCTCGTCGGTGGAGGCGGCGCGCTTTGCGGATCTTTCGGCGGCCGGGGTGAACCGTGTATCGCTGGGTCTGCAGGCACTGGATGATACCACGCTCGGCTTTCTGGGGCGCGCGCATGGCGTCGATGAGAGTCTGCGCGCGCTGGATACGGCACAGGCGCATTTCTCTCGCGTGTCGTTCGATCTCATCTATGCCCGGCCCGGCCAGACGCTCGAACAATGGGACGCCGAGCTCCGTCGCGCGCTGGCTTTCGGGACCGGCCACCTCTCGCTCTATCAGCTGACCATCGAACCGGGCACGCGCTTCGAAACTCTGGTCCGGCGCGGCGAACTGGTCCCTGCCGATGACGATCATTGCGCGGACCTTTTCGAGCTGACCCGCAGCCTGACGGCCAAGGCCGGCCTGCCCGCTTACGAGATCAGCAATCATGCCCGCGCCGGCGAGCAGAGCCGCCACAATCTGACCTATTGGCGCTATGGCGATTATGCCGGCATCGGTCCGGGCGCGCATGGACGGCGGACCGCGCTGGCCACCGAGCGGCATCGCAAGCCGGAGAATTTTCTCTCCGCTGTTGCGCGCAACGGCCACGGGCTCTCGGTCGAGCGGCAGCTCGATCCGGCCACGCGGGCGATGGAAGCGCTGCTGATGGGACTGCGGCTAGCCGAAGGCGTCGATCTCGCCAATATCGCCAGGCGTACGGGAGTAGATCAGGCAGCCCTGGTCGACGCTGATGCTCTCGCAAGGCTTTCAGCCCTCGGGCTGGCTGCATCGAACGGTTCGCAGCTCGTCGTGACCGAACAGGGCATGCCTTTGCTCGATGCGATACTGGCCGAGCTGGTCGCGATTGAGCCCCCACCGGCGCTCTGATAATCTGCCGCCATGACCGCCCCGTCGCCCGGCCCCCATCTTCTCGAGCGCTGGCGCGCGCACCTGGCGGATAACCGCCGCCTCTCGCTGCACACGGTGCGCGCCTATGTCGCAACCGCCGAGCGCCTGATCGACTTTCTCGGCGACCATTGGGGAGAAGCCGCATCAGCGCAGCGCCTCGCTGACGCAACCCAGGCCGATCTTCGGGCCTTTCTGGCGTCAAGGCGCGGTGATGGCCTGACCAACCGCAGCACCGCGCGCGAGCTTTCGGCCATCCGCGCGTTTCTGGCTTTCGTGGCGTGCGAGGCGGGAAGCGCCAGCGCTCCACCCCGGATCAGGGGGCCAAGGCTGAAGCGCAGCCTGCCTCGCCCGATCGCGCCCGACGACATCATGGCGCTGGGCGACAGCATGGCGGCGCGGAATGCGCCCGCCTGGGTGCAGGCGCGGGACTGGGCTGTGCTCCTGCTGCTCTATGGTGCGGGCCTGCGGATCAGCGAGGCAACAGGGCTGACCGGATCTGTGCTGCCGATCGGCGAGACCTTGCGGATCATCGGCAAGGGCAACAAGCCCCGTGTCGTTCCGGTCTTGCCCCAGCTTCGAGACGCCATCGCGCATTATGCTGCGCTGGTGCCTTTCGCGCTGGAACACGACCAGCCCCTCTTCCGCGGCACGCGGGGCGGACCTCTCTCGCCTGCGCTGGTTCGCCGCGCAATGATGAATGCCCGCCGTCTCCTGGGCCTTCCCGAAGACGCCACTCCGCATGCATTGCGCCACAGCTTCGCCACGCACTTGCTGGCAGGCGGCGCAGACTTGCGCTCGCTGCAGGAACTGCTGGGCCATGCCAGCCTTTCCTCGACGCAAATCTACACGCATGTCGATGCCGCGCATCTGCTCGATGTTTATGAAAATTCCCATCCAAGGGCTTGATAAACTGAAAGATTGTTAGTCAACGCCCTGTTCGTCCGGCCGCCAGACGATCACCCGCAGAACATAGAAGACCACGATGATCACGATCACGCCGGTCGAGATCGGTCCGGTCCACGCATCGATTTCCTCGACCCGGGCACCCAGCTGAAAGCCGATCCCGGCGAAGATGATGTTCCACACTCCTGCGCCCGCAAAGGTCCAGAGCAGGAACTTGCGCCGGCTCATCTGGAAGATGCCGGCAGGGAGCGAGATCAGCGTGCGGATGGTGGGTACCATGCGCGCGAAGAAAATGGTGGAAGCGCCGTGCCTGTGGAACAGCCGGTTGAACTTCTCGACCTCCTTTCGGTCGAGTGTAAGCCAGCGTCCCCAGCGATCGACGAAATGGTCGAGCCGCTCGAGCCCGACCTTCCGGCCGACCCAGTACCAGACATAATTGCCGGCGACCGACCCGACGGTACCGGCCAGCAGCACCGCCCATAGGTTCAGGTTCCCCTTGCCGGCTTCTATCCCAGCCAGACCCATGATGAGTTCCGAAGGGATCGGCGGAAACACGTTTTCTAGCGCCATCAAGAGCGCCACCCCCCAATAGCCTCCCCTGGCGACGAGGCTCAGGACAAGATCGTTCATTCGCTTCCTGCTATTCGAGCCTCGATCGCGTCCCAGATCATGCCTGCGACGTCGCTGTTGTTGAAGGCACTGATCGCGACGATGCCCGTTGGCGACGTCACGTTTATCTCGGTCAACCAATGGCCGCCGATCACATCAATACCCACGAACAGCAGTCCGCGTTCCTTAAGCTCGGGCCCCATGGCGTCGCAGATTTCCTGCTCGCGCGGGGTCAGTTCCGCTGCCTCGGCATAGCCGCCGACCGCAAGGTTGGAACGAAACTCGCCCTCGCCCGGCTTGCGGTTGATCGCGCCCGCAACCTTGCCATCGACCAGCACGATGCGCTTGTCGCCCTTGGCCACTTCCGGAAGGAAGGGCTGGACCATGAACGGTTCGCGCCAGATCTGGCCAAACAGCTCGACCAGCGCGGAAAGGTTTGCGCCATCCTCGCCGATCAGGAACACCGCCTTGCCGCCATTGCCGTGCAGCGGCTTGACCACGATCGCGCCATGCTTCGCCTGAAAGCGCTTTACCTCGTCGAGCGAGCGCGTGATCAGCGTCGGCGGCATGAAGCGTTCGAAATCGAGCACATAGACCTTTTCGGGCGCATTGCGCACCGATGCGGGATCGTTGACCACCAGGGTGCGGCCCTTCAGCCGCTCCAGAATATGCGTCGCGGTGATATAGCCGACATCGAAGGGCGGGTCCTGCCGCATCAGCACGACATCGACATCGTCGCCCAGATCGAGACGTACCGGTTCGCCGAAGCTGTAATGATCGCCCGGCACGTTTCGCACGGTGACCGGATGTGCATGCGCCGTCACCTGACCCGCCTCGTAGCTCAGCGTCGCGACATCATAATGATAAAGCGTATAGCCGCGCGCCTGAGCTGCCAGCATCAGGGCGAAACTGCTGTCGCCCTTGATGTTGATGCCGGGCATCGGGTCCATCTGCACCGCGATCTTCATGAATATATGGCCTTTGCTCAAAGCGGATAGAAAATGCAGGCGTCAGTCGCCCTGCCAGACGTGCGTCAGATGGCGTGGCAGGCGGCGCGGTGCAAGCAGGATAACGTCAATCCGTGCATCCTGCCCCTCGCGCACGAAGCGGGGCATCAGCGCCTCGGCCGCCGCAGCCACCCTGCGCAACCGATGGTGATCGATCGCCTCGGCAAGCTCGCGCTGCGTCTTGCGGTGCTTGACCTCGACAAAGGCGACCACTCGGCCGCGGCTAGCCACCAGATCGACTTCCCCCAGCGGTGTTCGCACCCGGCTCGCCAGGATGCGCCAGCCTTTCAACCGGAGCCACCACGCGGCCAGCGTCTCGGCGCGCCGACCTGCCGCCTCAGCTTGTCGGCGCCGAGCTTCAGCCATCGCGCTCCGCCATGATCCGCGCATAAAGCGCCTTGCGATCCAGCCCGAAGCGCCTGGCCACCTCGCCTGCGGCCTTGCCCGGCGGCATGGTGGCCATCGCCTCTTGCAGCGCGGCCTCGACCGCATCCTCATCGGCCTGAACAGCATCATCCAGCGGGGGGCCGACCACGATCACGATCTCGCCCTTGGGCGCGGCATCGGCATAGCTGGCTGCAAGCTCGCCCAGCGTGCCGGTGCGCGTTTCCTCGAACTTCTTGCTGATCTCGCGAACCACCGCCGCCTCGCGATTGCCGAGACCTGCGTGCAGTGCTTCCAGGCACGCCGCGAGACGCTTGGCGCTCTCATAAAAGACCAGCGTTGCCGGAATCGCCGCCAGGGCGCCGATGTCCTTGTCGCGGGCACCGGCCTTGTTGGGCAGAAATCCGTGAAAATAGAATCTGTCGGTTGGCAGGCCGGCCAGGGTCAGGGCAACGATCACCGCAGACGGACCCGGCACCGAATGGATCGCCACACCTGCGGCGCGGGCCTCGCGCACCAGCTTGTAGCCGGGGTCAGAGATCAGCGGCGTGCCGGCATCGCTGACCAGCGCCACCGGTCCCTGCAGGGCTGCGCCAATCAGCCGCTCGCGATCAGCCGGGCGAGCATGATCGTCATAGCGCACGAGTGGCCGCTTGAACCCCAGATGGTGCAGGAGACCGCCGGTAACGCGGCTGTCTTCGCACGCGATCAGATCGGCCTGTTCCAGCACCCGCCGGGCGCGTTCGGAGAGATCACCAAGGTTGCCGATTGGGGTCGCAACGATATACAGGCCGGGTTCGGGATCGTGAATCACGCGGATGTTCATGGACCGGCAGGGCGGGAGCGACAAGCGATGAAACAGTTTTTGCGAAAATGGCAGGCCATTGTCCTGCTGGTTCTGGGCAGCCTTGCCCTGGCAGCCTGCCAGACCATGGTTCCCAAGACTGCACCGCCGAGCACGCCCACGCAGAAGCCCGACCGCCCCGATACCGGTCCCGACAGCCCGATTACCGGGGTGCTGCCCACCGACGAAACGCGCCATCGCATCGCCCTGCTGCTGCCGCTTTCGGGCAAGGACGCTACGGTCGGCCAGTCGATTGCCAATGCGACCACGCTGGCGCTGATGGACACCAAGGCATCGAACATCCGCATTACCAGCTATGACACTGCCAAGGGCGCACAGGTGGCCGCTCAGCGCGCCATCGCCGATGGCAACCGACTGATCCTCGGCCCGCTGCTGGGCGATGATGTCGTTGCCATTGCCGCGGCCGCCAATGCCGCGCGCGTGCCCATTATCAGCTATTCGAACGACGTCGGCATTGCCGGCAACAATGTGTTCGTGATGGGCTATGTCCCTGCCCAGTCGATCGACCGCGTGGTGCGCCATGCCCGTTCGCAGGGCATCACCCGTTTTGCCGCGCTCGTGCCCGCCGGCACCTATGGCCAGCGCGCCTCCTCGGCGATGCTGGCCTCGGTCAAGGCCGCAGGCGGCACGGTCGTGTCGATGCAGAGCTATGGCGCAGGCAATGCCGCGATCACCGCAGCGCTCAAGAAGATGCAGGGCGACAGCGCCTATGAGGCGATCCTGATCGCCGATAGCGGCGCGGCCGCGATCCGCATCGTGCCGCTGGTGCGCGCCAATGGCGGCACCGACGCGCGAATCCTGGGCACGGAACTGTGGAACACCGAACGCACCCTGACCTCCGCCGCCGCCATGCGCGGCGCGTGGTTCGCCAGCGTTTCGGACGGTCTCTATCGTCAATATGCCGCGAAATACCGCGCGCAGTTCGGCACCGATCCCTTCCGCCTTTCGACCCTGGGCTATGACAGCGTGCTGCTCACCACCCGCATCGCCCGCGACTGGAAGCCCGGCACCCCGTTCCCGGTTGAAAAGCTGCGCGATGCAGGCGGCTTTATCGGCCTGGACGGCGCCTTCCGCTTCAACCGCGCTGGCGTTGCCGAACGCCTGCTGGAGGTGCAGCAGGTGGGCGCTGGTGTGCTGACCATAGCTTCGCCGGCGCCGAAGAGCTTTGCGGACTGAACTCGCTCAGTCCTGACACAAAAAAGGCCGCCGAAGCTCCAATGCTTCGGCGGCCTTTGCATTTTGCTTCGTGATTTCGGACTGATCAGCCGATCGACTGTCCGGTCTTCGCCCAGTCGGCCATGAAGCCTTCAATGCCCTTGTCGGTCAGCACGTGCTTGAACAGGCCGCGGATCACGCTCGGCGGCATGGTGGCGACGTCGGCACCGATGCGGGCGGATTCGAGGACGTGGATCGGGTGGCGGATCGATGCGACCAGAATTTCGGTATCGAACGCATAGTTGTCATAGATCAGGCGAATGTCCTCGATCAGCGTCATGCCGTCGAAGCCGTTGTCGTCATGACGGCCGACAAAGGGCGAGATGAAGGTCGCGCCGGCCTTGGCGGCGAGCAGCGCCTGGTTGGCGGAGAAGCACAGGGTCACGTTGACCATCGTGCCATCGTCGGTCAGCTTCTTGCAGGTCTTGAGGCCGTCGAGCGTCAGCGGCACCTTGATCGCGACATTGTCGGCAATCTTGCGGAGGATTTCGGCCTCTTTCATCATCGTCTCATGGTCGAGCGCGACGACCTCCGCCGAGACCGGGCCTTCGACCAGCGCGCAGATTTCCTTGGTGACTTCGAGGAAATCACGGCCCGACTTGGCGATCAGCGACGGGTTGGTGGTGACGCCATCGAGCAGGCCGGTCGCGGCGAGATCGGCGATCTCGGCGGTGTCTGCGGTATCGACGAAGAATTTCATGGGTGGGCTCCTGCGCGTAAGGGCGATTCTCGGCCCCGCCTATAGCGCGTGCGGGACCGGGCGTTAACGGAAATAAGCCTGCCTTCCCCGTTCGCAAACGAAGGAGGAAGGATGCGTTCAGGGCTTGGGCTTGGCAGGCTTGCTGGCTGCAGCCTTTTTCGCAGGCGCCTTTTTGGCAGCGGGTTTCTTGTCCGCAGCCTTCTTTTCTGACGCCTTTTTTGGAGCGGCTTTCTTGGCAGGTGCCTTCTTGCCCTTCTTGGCAGGCGCCTTGGCGGCACGTTCGGCAATCAGCAGCAGCGCCTCGTCGAGCGTCAACTCATCCTTGTTCTTGTCCTTGGGGATGGTCGCATTGACGCTGCCATCGGTGACATAGGCGCCATAGCGCCCGTCCATGATCTTGACATCGGTATCGGTCGCCGGGTTCTTGCCGAGCACCTTGAGCGGCTCGGGCGTGCCCCGCCGCGCACGGCCGCCGCCAGCGGCAGCTTCGGCCAGCTTGACCACGGCCGCGTTCATGCCGGTCTCGAACACCTCCATCGTGCCCGAAAGCCGCGCATATTTGCCGTCATGCGCAAGATACGGCCCATAGCGCCCGATGCTCGCGGTGATCGGCTTGCCCGTTTCCGGATGCTCGCCGATCTCGCGCGGCAGCGAGAGCAGCTTGAGCGCCCATTCGAGACCGAAATCCTCGCCCGGCACGTCCTTGGGGATAGAGGCACGCTTGGCATCCTTGCCGTCGCCGAGCTGAACATACGGGCCGAAGCGCCCCGAGCGCTTGCTCACCGCCTCGCCGGTGACGGGATCGGTGCCGAGTTCCTCGGGGCCGCTATCGCCCTGATCGCCCTCGCCGCCGCCCTGTGCGAAGCGCCGGGTGAACTTGCATTCGGGATAGTTGGAGCAGGCGACAAACGCGCCGAAGCGCCCGCCGCGCAGCGCCAGCCTGCCCTCGCCGCATTTGGGGCAAAGGCGAGGATCGCCGCCATCGGCCTTTTTGGGGAACAGATACGGTTCTAGGAACTTGTCCAGCTCTGCCGTGATCTCGGACGGCTTCTGCTCCATGACTTCCGCCGTCTTGGGCTTGAAGTCGCGCCAGAAGGCCTCGAGCACCGCACGCCACTCTGCGCGTCCCCCTGAGACGTCGTCCAGTTCCTCTTCCAGCCCGGCAGTAAAGTCATAGGCGACATAGCGTTCAAAGAAGCGTTCGAGAAAGCCTGTCAGCAATCGGCCCGATTCTTCTGCGAAGAAACGGTTTTTCTCGACCCGCACATAGGCGCGGTCCTTCAGTACCTGGATGATCGAGGCATAGGTCGAGGGGCGCCCGATGCCCAGTTCCTCAAGACGCTTGACCAGCGAGGCTTCGGAAAAGCGCGGCGGCGGCTGGGTGAAATGCTGGACCGCATCGACCGACTTCTTGGCCGGGCTGTCGCCTTTCGACATCAGCGGAAGCAGGCCGCCATCCTCGCTGTCGGGATCGTCCAGCCCTTCCTCGTACAGCGCTAGGAAGCCCGGGAATTTTACCACCTGACCATTGGCGCGCAGTGCGGTGCGACCCGTGCCATCGACCAGTTCGACAGTCGTGCGCTCGAGCAGCGCTGTCGCCATCTGGCTGGCCAGTGCGCGCTTGAAGATCAGGTCATAGAGCTTTGCGTGGTCGCCGGAACCGGCGCGGTCGCGGCTAAAATCGGTCGGACGGATCGCCTCATGCGCTTCCTGCGCATTCTTGGCCTTGGTCTGATACTGGCGCGGAGTTTCGGGAAGATAATGGCCGGAATAGCGTTCCGAGATTGCCTTGCGCGCTTCCTGGATCGCGCCGCCATCCATCTGCACGCCGTCGGTCCGCATATAGGTGATCGCGCCGTCCTCGTAGAGCGACTGGGCTATGCGCATCGTGTGACTGGCCGAAAAGCCGAGCTTGCGCGCGGCCTCCTGCTGCAGCGTCGATGTCGTGAAGGGCGGCGGCGGGTTGCGCTTGACCGGCCGCGTCTCGACCGTCTCGACGGTGAAATGCCCGGCCTCGACCTTCGCCTTGGCCGCCTCGGCGGCGCCGGCGTTCCCCAAGGACAGCTTGTCGAGTTTTTCGCCCTCCAGCCGCACCAGACGCGCAGTAAACGGCTGCCCATCCTGCTCCATCTGCGCGCTGACCGACCAATATTCCTGCGCGGTGAACGCCTCGATCTCGCGCTCGCGCTCGACGATCAGCCGCAGCGCGACCGACTGTACCCGCCCCGCCGATTTTGCACCCGGCAGCTTGCGCCAGAGCACCGGAGACAGGGTGAAGCCCACCAGATAATCGAGCGCCCGGCGGGCGCGATAGGCATCGATCAGATCGTCATCGAGTTGGCGCGGCGCGGCCATCGCTTCCGTGACGGCCTTTTTGGTGATCGCGTTGAAGGTCACGCGCTCCACCGCCTTGGGCAGCGCCTTGCGCTTGCCCAGAACTTCCAGAACATGCCAGCTGATCGCTTCTCCCTCGCGATCGGGGTCGGTCGCCAGGATCAGGCGATCGGCCTTCTTGGCCTCGTCGGTGATTGCCTTGAGCTGGCGCGTCTTGTCGCCATAGGCTTCCCAGACCATGTCGAAATCATTGTCCGGATCGACCGAGCCGTCCTTGGGCGCGAGATCGCGAATATGGCCATAGCTGGCCAGCACCCGGTAGTCGGACCCCAGATATTTTTCGATGGTCTTGGCCTTTGCAGGCGATTCGACGATAACCAGTTGCATGTATTGGATTTCCCAAAGCTCTCGCGTGTACGTGTAAGCTGGGGGGCGTTATCGGCATTCGTCAAGGCCGTCCAGTGCGGGCATGGAAGGTCAGACGAGCGACACCTTCCCCGCAGCATGGCGCTCGATGATGCCCCCCAGTTCGAGATCGAGCAGGATCATCTGCACTGCGCCGCTGTCGATGCCTGACTGGCGCACGAGTTCGTCAACGCCAATGGGCGAGTGACCTAGCAGATCGATCAGCGTGCGGCGCGTGGCGTCGTCGGGCTCTGGGGCAGGCGGCACCGCATAGCGATTGCGCGGCGCGGCGACCTCGTGAGCGGGGAGGCTACCCGCCATTGGCTGAATGAGTTCGAGAATGTCGTCCACGCCTTGCACCAGCGTCGCACCGTTGCGGATAAGTTCATTGCACCCGCGCGAGCGCGAATCGAGCGGCGACCCGGGGATCGCCATCACATCGCGCCCCGCCTCGGCAGCCAGCCGAGCGGTGATGAGCGAGCCCGATTTCGGCGCGGCCTCTACCACCAGGGTGCCGATGGCCATGCCGGCGATGATCCGGTTGCGATACGGGAAATGGCGCGCGAGCGGTTCGGTCCCCGGCGGCTGTTCGGCTATCACCAGCGCGCGTTCACCCATTTCGGCCTGCAGGGTCCGGTTCTCCGGAGGATAGCTGATATCGATGCCCGATGCGATCACGCCTGCGGTGCTGGCCTGCCCGCTGCCGGCCATCCGCATCGCACCCTCATGCGCAGCCGTATCGATGCCGCGTGCCAGCCCGGAAACCACGAGAATGCCGGACTCGCAAAGCTCACCCGCAATCTGCCGGGCAAAGCGACATGCCGAAGCGGAGGCATTGCGCGCGCCGACAATGGCGACAGCCGGGCGTTGCATCAACGCACTGTCGCCGCAGATCGTCAGCAGCGGAGGCGCGTTGTCGATATGACCTAGCAACGCAGGATAATCGGTGTCGTCGGCAAAAACATAGCGCGCACCCGCCGTTTCGACACGCTGGGCCTCCTTTTCGGCCTGGTCGAGCGTGGCGATGCGGATGGAGCGACCTCCGGCACGCTGCACAAGATCCGGCAATGCCTCGATCGCGGCAGCAGCGCTACCGAAGCGCGAGAGCAGTTGCGCAAAACTGATCGGGCCGATGCGATCGCTGCGCAGCAGGCGAATGCGCGCCAGATGCTCGGCGCTCAGCATGGCGTCTCGTTCAGGCGGCGGAGGATTTGCCGATCTTCGGCTCGGTGCCGGCCATCAGCCGCTCGATATTGCCGCGATGTTTCCACAGCACGAATACCAAGGTCACGACGAAAACCCACAGAGCCTGCTCCATGCCAAACCACCACGCTGCGACCGGCATTGCCGCTGCTGCCAGCATTCCCCCCAACGAGGAATAGCGGAAGGCAAGAGCGGTTCCCAGCCAGACCACTGCGAAAACGATGCCAAGGGGCCAGTAAAGCGCAATCGCGATGCCAAGCAAGGTCGCAACGCCCTTGCCGCCAGCAAACTTGAGCCAGATCGGATACAAATGCCCCAGGAACGCGCCCAGCCCGGCGATCGGCCCGCTGCCCGGCGCGACCGCCTCGGCGATCGCGATGGCCAGCGCCCCCTTGCCCAGATCGAACAGCAGCGTCGCCGCAGCCAGCCCCTTGCGCCCGGTGCGCAGCACGTTGGTCGCGCCAATATTGCCCGAGCCAATGCTGCGCAGATCGCCCGCGCCCGCCAGCCGCGTGAGGATGATGCCGAACGGGATAGAGCCCAGCAGATAGCCCATCAGCATCAGCCCGCCCAAGGTCGCCACGGCAATGCCTGCCAGATCGCTCATCACATTCTCGTCCCGTATCCGCGCGGATCGTCCGCGGCCAATGCGTGATAGGCTGGCGCACGTTTTTGGCAAGCATGGTTGATCGATTGCGCGCGGCTGCTAAGCGTGCGGCATGACGCAAGCCTCATCGCCAGCGAGCGAGATCGACCCCAAATCCCCGCTGCTGTTCTTCGATTCCGGCGTCGGCGGGCTGACGGTACTGGATGCGGCGCGCAAGCTGCTGCCGGATGCGCCCATCGTCTATGCCGCCGACTTTGCCGGGCTGCCCTATGGCGAAAAGACCGAAGCCGAAATCGGTGCACGCGTGCCCGCGCTGCTTGGACGGCTGGTCGAGCGCTACCGCCCCCGGCTGATTACCATTGCGTGCAATACCGCCTCGACGATCGCTCTGCCCCAGGTGCGCGCCGCGCTCGACCTGCCGGTCGTGGGCACCGTGCCCGCGATCAAGCCCGCGTCGGAGATTTCGGCCAGCCGGGTGATCGGCGTGCTGGGAACCGAAGCGACGGTACGCCAGCCCTATGTCACCAATCTGGCGCGCGAATTTGCCGGCGATGCCACCATCCTGCGATACGGAGCGCCGGAACTGGTGCGGGCAGCAGAAATGAAGCTGCGTGGCGAGACACCCGATCACGGCATTTTTGAACGCGCGGTGGCGGGGTTGATCGACCAGGAACGTGCGGTTCCGATCGACACCGTGGTGCTGGCCTGCACGCATTTTCCGTTGGTCGAGGAGGAGCTTGCTCGCGCCTTTGATCGGCCTGTCCAGTTCGTTCACGGCGCCGAGGGCATTGCCCGGCGCGTCGCCTGGCTGACCCGCGAACAGCGGTTCGACGGCAATGGCTTGCGCTTTGTCGCCACCGGACCTGCCGCTGCGATCCAGGCTTATGAGCCCGCGCTCAAGACGCGCGGTTTCGCATCTTTCGAAAGCCTCTGATCGACCGATACGATCAATCTGACACCGATTTTCCATTGGCACACGGACTGCGCGAATGCTTAACCGGCACCCGCTATAGGACGTTTTGTCCCATCAGTTGCGAGCCGTTATCGCTGGAATTACGGGATTTAGTTGTTATGAAGTCGCCAGCAGATGCGCACGCAGATGGTCGCGTAAAGGGTGGGGCGCACCGGCTTGCAACATCATATGTCAGGACCAGGGTGGCTGCGTGAACTACGACCAGATTTTCGAAGCGGCGATTGACCGGCTGCATGCCGAGGGACGCTACCGGGTCTTTATCGACATCCTTCGCAACAAGGGCGCCTATCCCAATGCGCGCTGCTTTCACGGCCATAACGGTCCCAAGCCGATCACCGTGTGGTGTTCGAACGATTACCTTGCCATGGGCCAGCACCCCAAGGTCATCTCCGCTATGGAAGAGGCGCTGCACAATGTCGGCGCAGGTTCGGGCGGCACGCGCAATATTGGCGGCAACACCCATTATCATATCGAACTCGAACAGGAGCTGGCCGGTTTGCACGGCAAGGACAGCGCGCTCCTCTTCACGTCAGGCTATGTCTCGAATGATGCGACGCTCTCCACTCTGGCGCGCATCCTGCCGGGCTGCATCATCTTTTCCGACGAACTGAACCACGCCTCGATGATTGCGGGTATCCGCAATTCGGGCTGCGAAAAGCGCGTCTTCCGTCACAACGATGTCGAGCATCTGGAAGAACTGCTCGCCGCCGAGGACCCCAATGTCCCCAAGCTGATCGCGTTCGAAAGCGTCTATTCGATGGACGGCGACGTGGCCCCGATCCACGCGATCTGCGACCTTGCGGACAAGTATAACGCGCTGACCTATCTCGACGAAGTGCATGCGGTCGGCATGTATGGCGCGCATGGCGGCGGTATTTCCGAACGCGACGAGGCTGCCAGCCGCCTGACGATCATCGAGGGCACGCTCGGCAAGGCGTTCGGCGTGATGGGCGGTTATATCGCGGCCGACCAGAAGATCATCGACGTGATTCGCAGCTATGCGCCGGGCTTCATCTTCACGACCTCGCTCTCGCCAGTGCTGGTCGCAGGCGCGCTGGCGAGCGTGCGCCACCTCAAGCAGTCGAGCGAGGAACGCGAGGGCCAGCAAGCCGCCGCTGCGACGCTCAAGCGGCTGTTCAGCGAGGCCGGGCTGCCGGTGATGGACACCACCACGCATATCGTGCCGCTGATGGTCGGCGATCCGGTCAAGGCCAAGCGGATCAGCGACATGCTGCTCGCCGAATATGGCGTGTACGTGCAGCCGATCAATTTCCCGACCGTGCCGCGCGGCACCGAGCGGCTGCGCTTCACGCCCGGCCCCAGCCATGACGAGGCGATGATGCGCGATCTCACCACTGCGCTGGTCGAAATCTGGGACCGCCTGGAACTGCGCAAGGCTGCGTGATCGGATGATGGCTCAGCGCTACAGCCTGGGAGCCATCATTCTTCACTGGCTGATCGCAGCAGCGCTCGTCTTTCAGATTGTCTTTGCCGAATCGCTTGAAGGGCCTCGCGGACCTGACCTTTTTGCGCGCTATCAGCTACACAAGTCGGTCGGCATCGCCATCCTGCTGCTAAGCGTGCTGCGGCTGGGCTGGCGTATGGTCGCGCCTCGTCCCGCACCGGTGCCCGGCCCCAAATGGGCGATGACGCTATCGGGACTGGTCCATTTCGGCTTCTATGTCTTCATGATCGCCGCGCCGGTGACCGGCTGGATCATAGTCTCGACATCCCGGATCAAGGTCGAGACGCTGCTGTTCGGATCCCTCCCCTGGCCGCATCTGCCAGTGCCCGCAAGCTGGGGTGAACCGGCGGAATTCCTCCACCATTTCATGCCCAATGTCGCCATCGCGCTGCTCGTGCTGCACGTCGCCGGAGCGCTGCGGCATCAGTATCTGCTCGGCACGCCGATCCTGGCGCGGATGCTACCCGGCGGCCATGGCAAGGCGATCGGCGCGGTGCTGACAGCAGCGGCGATCATGCTGGGCGGCGTGGTGCTGGGCAAGGTGATCGATCCCAAGGGCGCTGCGCAAGGCGCCAGGCCCGCTGCCACGGCGACGGCGCCTGTCGCGGCACCGGCCCCGGAAGCTGCATCGGCCGCAGCACCGGAAAGCGAAAAGGCCGAGGTCGAAGAGGAAGCGACCAAGAAAGAGGCGAATGCCGAGCCGCGCAACTGGGTCGTCGGAAAAGGTGGAACTCTGGGCTTTTCCGCGCGATGGAACGGAGAGCCGGTCGATGGCCGCTTCGCGCGCTGGACCGCCAACATCCTGTTCTCGCCCGAAGCACTCGATGGTTCGAAGATCGATGTCAGCATCGATCTCGGCTCGGTCGATACCGGCGACGGCCAGCGCGACGGTACGCTCACCGGTAGCGATTTCTTCGATACCGGCAAGTTCGCCCGCGCCACCTATCGCGCGAGCAAGTTCAAAGCGCTCGGCGGCAATCGCTATCGCGCCGATGGGACGCTCACTCTGCGCGGCGTGAGCAAACAGGTGCCGCTCACCTTCACCCTCGACATCACCGGCAACAAGGCGCGCGCGAAGGGCAGCGCGACGATCGACCGCACCAGCTTCGGCGTCGGTCAGGGCGATTATGCGAGCACCGCAGAAATCGCAGGGCCTGTTGCGGTGAGTTTCGACTTTCAGGCGACCGCGCGCGATTGAACCGGCGCACGGGCGACTCCATATCGCCCCGATGAATGCTTCTCCGCACTGGATCGAACCCTTTCCCCATGGAATCTATGTGCGGCCCGCCGATGCGTGGATCGATCCTTCGCGTCCAGTCCCGCGCGCATTGATCACGCACGGCCATGCCGATCATGCGCGCGGCGGGCACCAGGCGGTCTGGGCAACGCCCGAGACGCTCGATATCATCAACCTGCGCTATGGCCGCTACGATGGCGAGAATGCGGTCGGCTATGGCGAGAGTGTCGATCTGAACGGTGTGCAGGTGTCGTTTCATCCCGCAGGCCATGTGCTGGGATCGGCGCAGATCCGGCTCGAATATCAGGGCGAGACGGTGGTCGTCACCGGCGATTTCAAGCGTCGGCCTGATCCGAGCTGCGCACCCTTCGAACTGGTGCCGTGCGATATCTTTATCACCGAGGCGACCTTCGGTCTGCCGGTCTTCCGTCACCCACCGACGCCCGACGAGATCGCCAAGCTGATTGCGATGCTCGAGGCGCATCCCCAGGGCTGCGTGCTGGTGGGGGCCTATGCGCTGGGCAAGGCGCAGCGGGTGATCGCCGAACTGCGCGATGCGGGTTTCAACGATCCCATCTATTTGCACGGCGCGCTTGAAAAAATGTGCGCGCTCTACGCCGATCACGGCATCGATCTCGGCGAGTTGCGCCCCGTCGCAGGTACGGACAAGAGCGAATTGATGGGCCGCATCATCCTGGCCCCGCCCTCGGCGCTGGCCGACAGGTGGAGCAGGCGGCTGCCCGATCCGGTCACCGCCATGGCCTCGGGCTGGATGCGGGTGCGGGCACGCGCCCGGCAGCGCGGGGTGGAGCTACCGCTGATCATATCGGACCATGCCGACTGGGACGAGCTCACCCAGACGATTCGCGATGTCGGCCCGCGCGAGGTCTGGGTGACGCATGGCCGCGAAGAGGCGCTGCTGCGCTGGTGCCAGCTGCACCAGATCAGGGCGCGCGCGCTGGCGCTGGTCGGGCGCGAAGACGAGGACGACGCCTGATGCGCGCCTTTGCCGCGCTCGTCACGCAGCTGGGCTATACCCGCTCGCGCAACGCCAAGGTCGCGCTGATCGCGGACTATCTGCGCGCGACGCCCGATCCCGATCGCGGTTGGGCGCTCGCGGCGTTGACCGGAGAGGCGGATTTTTCTGCGGTCAAGGCCTCGGCAGTGCGCACCATGGCGATGGAGCGCGTCGATCCCGAGCTGTTCCGCCTGAGCCGCGATTTCGTCGGCGATACCGCCGAGACGGTGGCGCTGATCTGGCCCGAGACGGCCACGCCGACCAACGATCTGCGCCTTGCCGATGCCGTGGACGCGTTTGCCACTGTCAGTCGCGCCCGCGCCCCTGCCCTGCTCGCAGACTATATGGACCGGTTAGACAGTGAGGGCCGCTACGCGCTGATCAAGCTTGCCACCGGCGCCATGCGCGTCGGCATTTCGGCGCGGCTCGCCAAGACCGCGTTTGCGCAAGCCTTCGGGCTCGATGTCGATGCGGTCGAGGAAGTGTGGCACGCGCTCGCCCCGCCTTATGCCAGCCTGTTCGCCTGGGGCGAAGGCGGGCCGCGTCCCGATCCCGAAGGCACACCCTATTTCCGCCCGTTCATGCTCGCGCATCCGCTCGAGGACGGCACCGTGGACCTCGCCGACTATGCCGCAGAGTGGAAATGGGACGGCATCCGCATCCAGATCGTGCGTATCGGCGATCAGGTGAAGCTGTTCAGCCGCGGGGGCGACGACATCACCCTCGCCTTCCCGGATATCGCGCAGCACATGCCGGTCGAAGGCGTATTCGATGGCGAACTGCTGGTGCGCGGCGAAGCGCAGATGGGCGAAGCGGCCAGCTTCAATGCGCTGCAGCAGCGGCTGGGACGCAAGACCGTCTCGGCCAAGATGCTAGCCGAAGCGCCGGCGTTCGTGCGGCTCTACGATCTGCTGATCGACGGGCGCGAGGACCTGCGCAGCCTGCCCTGGCATATCCGCCGGACGCGGCTCGAGGCCAAGGTTCCCGCCTTGCCCGCCGACCGTTTCGATCTGTCGCAGGTCATCGAGGCTGCCGATTTTGTCGAGCTTGGCCGCATCCGCGACGGCGCGCGCGATGCGGCGATCGAAGGCGTGATGCTCAAGCGACGCGACAGCCTCTATGTCCCCGGTCGCCGCGTCGGGCTGTGGTACAAATGGAAACGCGATCCACTCACCGCCGATTGCGTGATGATGTATGCCCAGCGCGGCAGCGGCAAGCGATCGAGCTTCTACAGCGATTATACCTTCGGCTGCTGGAACGACGAGGGCGAGCTGGTGCCAGTCGGCAAGGCCTATTCGGGCTTTTCCGACAGCGAACTCAAATGGCTCGACAAGTTCGTGCGGCAGAACACGGTCAACCGTTTCGGCCCGGTGCGCGAGGTGGAAAAGTCGCTGGTGCTCGAAGTTGCATTCGATTCGATCCATGAATCGAAGCGGCACAAATCGGGCATCGCGATGCGGTTCCCCCGCATCGCCCGGCTGCGCCGCGACAAGCCCGCGTCCGAAGCGGACACGGTGGCAGCGCTGCGGGCTTTCATTACTTGAGCGATCAAACCCCGTCACCCCCGCGAAGGCGGGAGTCCCGCTTTTTCGGCGCGAGAGCAGAAGCGGGATTCCCGCATTCGCGGGAATGACGAGGAATTACCCCCCGATCACCGCATATTGCGCATAGCCGCGATAGAGCGGGCGATGATCAATTCTGAGACCGCAAGTCTGGGCGACATTCTGCGCCACCAGCCCCAATTCGCGCCTGGGGCTCACCTGAAAGCGCGCCAGCCAGGCATGGAGGCTCTTGGCGAACCAGCGCGGCAGCTCGTCCTGCATGCCGAAATCGACGATATGCATCCGCCCGCCAGGGGCCAGTGACGCGGCTGCCGCCGCGACGGCCTTTTCCCAGCCCGGGATCATCGACAGAGTGTAGGAACAGAACACCCGGTCGAAGCCCTGCAAGCCGAACAGGTGCTGCGCACTGAAGGCAGTGGCATCGCCGCGGGTGAGGAATATGCGCCCTTCCAGTCCAGCCTTGCGCACAGAAACGCGCGCGGCCTCCAGCATCGCCTCGGAAATATCGAAGCCGAAAAACCGCGCATCCGGATAGCGCTTCGCCGCGATGATCAGGTTGCGTGCGGTGCCGCAGCCCAGTTCCAGCACCGTGCCCCCCGGCGGCGGGGCCAGATCTGCGATCAGGCGGTCGCGGCCGAGCAGATAATATTTGCGTGTCAGATCATAGATATGCCGCTGCGTCCGGTAGATCGCGTCCATCGCCTCGGCATGGCTGCGCGCAGGCGCACCTGCCTCATTTGAGGACATAAAGATGCACCCCGCCATAGATCGAGGACCGGTCGCGGGCGGTGAAGCCGAGCGATTCTTCGGCCCGATAGTCCCAGCGCGCCAGGAGATCGTCGGGAATGCGGCCGGGCAGCAGGCTGGGTTCGGCAGCGGTGCGGAAAAGCACGCGGGCACCGGGGCGGGCAGTGCGGGTAATCTCGGTCCAGAGAGTCGTGAGTTGCTGGTCGTTCATCCAGTCCTGCGCGTCGAGCAGGATATAGCGGTCGAGACTGGAATCCTCGATCGCCTGCAGCCGTTCGACGAAATTGGCGTGTTCGAAGCTCACGCGATCGACACGCGCGTGCACAGCATCATAATGCTGCGCCTGCAGATAGGGCGGCAGCGGCTTGTCGGGACCCTTGCCATAGCCGCGCCCGAATGCCTGCCAGGCGAAATAGTTTTCGCGAATCTCGAAATCGCAGGCGAGTTTCTCGAGCCGCTTGCGCAACACGTCGGCCATCTTCTCGTCACCGGCGAGCGCGTCGAACTGCGCGCGCGGAATGCCCAAGCCGAACAGTGCCGGCGGCTGATCGGTGAGCCAGCGGACGAACTTCTTGTCGAAAACCGGTGCCAGATGCTGCTCGAAGATCGCGCGCTGCTCGTCCAGCGACTGCGCGCCCAGCATGCGCTTCAGATCGATCTTGTAGAGCCGTGCCAGCAGATGCGCGGTGCCGATGAAGCCGCCGAGCAGGCCACGCTTGTATACGCCGCTGCTGAAACCCCCGATGCGGCGGCGTCCGGCGATGTCGCGGCCTTCCCAGTAGCGGCGGCTGGTCTCGTCGAGATGCGGGCGGATGAACCGCTGGTAGTCGCGGATATTCTGCCGACTGTCTGCCTCGGCAAAGAAGCGGTGAAAATGGGCGTGGTCGGGGAGATGCAGCGCCGCTGCGATCTTCAGCCTGCCGAGCGCAACATGCGCGGTGTTCAGATCGACCGCGATGATTTGGGCAGGGTTGGCGACCAGGTAGGACAGGACATTGCAGCCGCCGGACGCAATGGTGATGATCCGGCTGTCAGGCTGGATCTGCAGCGCTTCCATGTCGACCACCGGGTCTTCCCAGATCTGCGCATAGACCAGACCCTTGAAGGCAAAGGCAAAGGCGCGGTCAAGAAGCCCCTGCCTGGTCGTCGTGCCCGATTGCGTGACGGCTTCGACGATCTTGGTATTGCGCATCGGTCCGGCCATGCTGCCCATCTCCCTTGCTGCATGTTGCGTGGAACCCTTGTTCCAATCGCGCCGCTAGGACGATTGCATGACCCGTGCATGACGGAACCGCGTCACTGGCTGTCACATTCACTTGCCGCCGGAATCAAAGGGCCCGCTGGCCTGGGGGGACCAGCGGGCCTGTGATGTGCCAGAGGTAAGGAGGGGATCAGCCCGGCATCACCACGGTGTCGATCACATGCACCACACCGTTGCTCTGCATGACATCGGTCTGGGTTACGATCGACTTGCCGCCCTTTGCGTCAGTAAGGACGACATTCTGACCCTGCAGCGAGGCTGTGAGGGTTCCACCCTGCACGGTCTTGATCTCAGCCTTGCCACCGCCCTTCTTGATAAGCGCGACGACATCGGCAGCGGTCACCTTGCCGGCGACGACATGATAGGTAAGGATGCTGGTGAGCGTGGCCTTGTTCTCGGGCTTGACCAGCGTTTCGACCGTACCGGCGGGCAGCTTGGCGAAGGCATCATCGGTAGGCGCGAACACCGTGAACGGGCCAGGCGAAGCAAGCGTATCGACCAGGCCAGCTGCCTTGACGGCGGCCACCAGCGTCTTGAGATTGGGAGCCGCGCTGGCATTTTCGACGATAGTCTTCGTCGGGTACATGGCGGCTCCGCCGACCGTCGACGAGCTGGCCATATGATGGTTGGCGAGAGCGGGACCAGCCAGCGCAAGGGTCGCAGCAGCGGTGGCAGCAAGAAGGCTGGGGGCAAAAGTCTTCAGCATCAGTTTCTCCGTCTATCTTCTCGTATCCTCATGGGGAAGTCCGGATACGGGGCAGCTACGGAACGAGAACACAGGCGGATGCGAAGAAATTAACAAAAGCCGAACCGGGTGAATCCGGCGCGCGCAAAATCGTGCCCGATGCAGGTTTTTCGGGAATGGAACGGAATCGAAGGCGCCTATCGGCCCGATACTACCGCATCAGTCCGCCAAGAAGGTTACGCGCGAACCGGCCAAGGCCCGGAAACCCGAATGCCTTGCCGATTTCGGTGGCCATGGTTCCGGCCGCGGCCGACGCCGCCGTGGCTACAGGCTTGGCGCGGCTTTTCTTGCCAGTCAAAGCCCCGGCGATCACGGCACCGGCCGAGGCAGCTGCAGCACCCGCTGCAGCCTGGCCCGCCTTGGCCCAGACCGAAGTCGTCTTGCGCGGTTGCTTGGCCACCTCTTCCCTGCCCCTGGTTTCGACCTCTTGCGCGACGGCAGCGGCATCGGCGGCCTTTTGGGCCAGCACTTCCATTGCAGACTCGCGCTCGACGCGGGTGTCGTACTTGCCATCGTGCGGCGAGACCGACTGAATGATTGCGCGCTCCTTCGGGCTGAGCGGGCCGAGGCGCGAACGCGGCGGCTTGATCAGCGTGCGCTGCGTGATCGAGGGCGATCCGTCCTCCAGCAGCGTCGAGACCAGCGCCTCGCCGACCTTCAGCTCGGTGATCGCGGTGGCGACATCGAGATCGGGGTTGATGCGAAAGGTATCCGCCGCCGCCCTTATCGCCTTCTGGTCGCGAGGGGTGAAGGCGCGCAGCGCGTGCTGGACGCGGTTGCCGAGCTGGCCCGCCACCTTCTCCGGGATATCGATCGGGTTCTGCGTGACGAAATAGACGCCCACGCCCTTGGAGCGGATGAGGCGCACGACCTGCTCGATCTTCTCCTCCAGCGCTTCCGGCACATCGTCGAACAGCAGATGCGCCTCGTCGAAGAAGAAGACGAGCCTGGGCTTTTCCGGATCGCCGACTTCGGGCAGCGTTTCGAACAGTTCGGACAGCAGCCAGAGCAGGAAGGTGGCATAGAGCTTGGGGCTCTGCATCAGCTTGTCGGCGGCGAGCACGTTGATATAGCCGCGCCCCTGATCGTCGCAGCACAGGAAATCGTCGATCTCGAGCGCAGGTTCGCCGAAGAATTGCGCCGCACCCTGGCTCTCGAGCTGGAGCAGTTGCCGCTGGATCGTGCCCACGCTTGCCTTGGTGACATTGCCGAACCGCGCGGAGAGCTCTGCGGCGTTCTCGGCGGTATAGGCGAGCACCGACTGAAGATCGGCCAGATCGAGCAGCAGCAGCCCCTGTTCGTCGGCGAAGCGGAAGGCGATGTTGAGCACGCCTTCCTGCGTGTCGTTCAATCCCATAAGCCGCGCGAGTAGCAGCGGCCCCATTTCGCTGATCGTGGTGCGGATGGGATGGCCCTGCTCTCCATACAGGTCCCAAAACACCGCCGGGTTGTCCGAATAGGCAAAGCCTTCCAGCCCGATTTCCGCCGCGCGCGCGACCAGCTTTTCGTGCGCCTTGTGCGTCGGCGACCCGGGCATCGCGATGCCGGCGAGGTCGCCCTTCACGTCCGCGACGAAAACGGGCACGCCTTCGGCCGAAAAGCTCTCGGCAATGCCCTGCAGCGTCACGGTCTTGCCGGTGCCGGTCGCCCCAGCGATCATCCCATGCCGGTTGGCGCGCGACAGCACGAGAATCTGCTTCTCACCCCCGCCAAGGCCTAGAAAGATATCGGACATGGCATTCCCCTGCTGATCTTGCTGCTGCTGGTATGCCGCGCGAGCGGAGGCAAGTCGAGGGCGAGGGTGTGTAAAAGCCCGCTCTCTCCCCTTCAGGGGAGAGATGCGGAGGCTTATCAGCTTGCTGATTAGCCGAAGCTGAGAGGGGCCTGAATCGCGCATGCCCCTCTCCCAACCCTCTCCCCTGAAGGGGAGAGGGCCTCAAAGGATCATACCCATCCCGCCAATTCCCGCCGCACGATCTTCTCGAGCATGTCCATGCCCTCCGCACTGGCATTGAGGCACGGCAGATACGCGAATTTCTCGCCGCCCGCTTCCTCGAACTGCTCCCGGCCCTGGATCGCCAGTTCCTCGAGCGTCTCGAGACAATCGACCGAAAAACCAGGTGCGACGATGGCGATGCGCTTGACGCCTTTCTTGCCCAGGGCCTCCAGCGTCGCATCAGTGGCCGGTTCCAGCCATTTGGCGCGGCCGAAGCGCGACTGGAACGAGACGATCAGGTTGCGCCCCATCGCCTCGCTCAGCAGGCGCGCGGTCTTGCGGCACTGGCAGTGATAGGGATCGCCCAGGTGCAGCGTGCGCAGCGGCATGCCGTGAAAGCTGGTGACGATCTCTTCGGGCTCGAAATCGAGGGAGGCGATCGCGTGCTCGATATTCCGCTTCAGGGCATCGATATGCGCCGGATCGTCATGATAGGCGGGCAAGGTGCGGATCGCGGGTTGCCAGCGCATCGCCTGCAGCACTTCGAACGCCTTGTCGTTGGCAGTGCCTGTCGTCGCGCCAGAATATTGCGGGTAGAGCGGGGCAAGCAGGATGCGGTCGCAGCCCGCCTGCTTCATCGCGGTGAGGCGTGATTCGATCGAAGGCTGACCATATCGCATCGCCAGATCGACCAGCACGCCCTCGCCCAGCCGTTGCTGCAGCGCCTCGGTCTGGCGGCGCGAATAGACCATCAGCGGCGAGCCGTTGTCGGTCCAGACCTCGGCATAGGCGGCGGCGGATTTCTGCGGCCGGGTATTCAGGATCACGCCGCGTAGCAGCGGCTGCCAGACGATTGCCGGAATTTCGACCACGCGCTTGTCCGAAAGGAACTCGCCCAGATACTCGCGCACGGCCCTGGTGGTCGGCGCGGCGGGTGTGCCGAGGTTGATCAGCAGCACGCCAACCTTCGGCTTCAGGATCGGCGGATGCTCGGGCGGAGGAACCATCCCCGAGCGGGAAATTTCGGTATCGCTCACAGGCCACCTGATAGCAGGGGAAGCTGGCGCAGGCGTAGCCCCGTCGCCGAGGCCAGCGCGTTGGCGATGGCGGGTGCAACAGCAGGCACGCCAATCTCGCCCAGCCCCGCAGGCGGCTCCTGGCTTTCGATAAGGTCCACACGGATCTCCGGAATGTCCGCGAGCAGCGGCAGGGAAAGGTCTCTTAATGCTCTGGCATCGGGATAGCCATCGGTCCAGCCCGTCGCACACCCCATTGCCATTGCAAGGCCGAATATCATGCCGCCTTCGATCTGTTGCAAGGCTATGTCGTGATTGATGATGCGGCCGGCATCGACCACGGCAGAAAGCCGCTCGACGCGAAAGCCGCCACGCGCCGCTCCTCCCTCTGCGCCAACGCTGGCGCGCGACGCGCTGGCGATCACGGCGATATGCGCGCCGTTCCACGAGCAGCATGCGACCCCCTGCCCGCTATTGTCCATGCCGCCATCCCATTCGCCAAGACCCGCGACACGCGTGAGGCAATTGGCCAGACGGATGTTCTGCGCAAGCATCTGCACGCGATAGGACAAGGGCTCGCGCCGCCCGCGCGATGCAAGCTCGTCGATGAAGGTTTCGGTGACAAAAACGCCGTAACTTGCGGCATTGCCACGCCATCGTCCGGTGGGCACATCGATGCGGACGGGATAATGATCGATCGCTAGATCCGGTATGTCATAGGGCACCATCGCGCCCGCTACCGCCATGCGATCGGCCTCGCCGCTGCTCGCCTCGATCGCCTCGACCGGGTGGGCGTCGTTGAACAGCCGTTGCGCAAATTCGCGCGCGCTGGGAGGGCAGGCGATCTTGATGGAGAGCGCCTTGATATTGGCTTCGGTATCGGTGAGCGCGGCGATGCGCGCTGCAGCAGGCGTCCGCACGGGATCCCGGACCGATTCTTCCATCCGCGAGCGCATCAATTGTACCGGGCGGCGCAGATCGCGGGCAAGGATCGCGGCCGGAGCGACCAGATCGTCGTCGAGCCTGCGATCGAACGAACCACCTGCGGGCATCGGATAGATCTGCACATTCGCTTCGCTGATACCCAGCGCGTTGGCGGCCCGGCGGCGTGCAACCTGCGAAGCCTGGCTGGCTACCCATATCTCCAGCCGGTTGTCGCCAAATCGCGCCGTCACAGCGCCGGTTTCCAGCGTGGCATGCGGCGCTGCGGCAATGGCATAGCGCGCCGCCATGCCCTTGCCTTGCCCAAAACCGGCATCCGCCTCACCCCGCGCGAACATACGGTAGCCAGAACGCCCGCCCTTGGCAGGCCCATCCAGCGCCTTGTCGAGCCGTTCGGCGACCTGCTCGCCGCTCAGGCCGCTGCCCTTGTGCGTGAAGCGTGGCCGCAACAACCGCACGGCCTTGTCGGCACCCCACCAGCTTGTCGCCGCCGCCGCTACCCAGTCATCGCCCTTGATCACGTCAATCAGCCCGGTGACGCCTTCGGCCGGCTTGCGATCGACGCTGACCAGGCTCGTCGCGCCAACCGGACCCTGGCGGATTGCAGCATAGACCATATCCGGAAGGCGGACATCACCAGCAAAGGTCGCGCTGCCATCGACCTTGCCCGGCTGATCAAGCCGCGCGAACGGAGGTGCATCGCCAATCGGCTCGGCCCGCGCATTGCCCGGCAGCGCTGTCCGTAAGGGAGGCGGAATCGGCACATTATAGGTTACAGCCTCTTCGGCCAGCTCGGCAAAGCGCAGCTTTTCGTTGCCCCAGACGACGAACCCGTCGCGTGTGTCGGTTTCCTCGACCGCAGCGCCCCATCGATCCGCAGCCGCCTGGCACAGCAGCGACCGCGCTGTCGCAGCGGCGGCGCGATAGCTCGGTTCATAGGCAATGACTTCCGTGTCCCCGGCTGTCACCACGAAATCGCGCATGGCCGACCAGCGGCGGATCAGGATATCATTCTCGTCGGGCTGCAAATCCCAGCCCGGCGGCATGATCAGCGGCATCCATTCGCTGGCCAGCCGGTTGTTGGCAAAGATCGGCACGGGCGGCGCTGGTTCGAGCGCGATGGTGCGCCAGTCCGCGCCCAGTTCCTCGGCCACGATCTGCGCCAGCACGGTGCCGACACCCTGGCCCATCTCGCAGTGCGGATTGCTGACAATCACCGTGCCATTGGTTGCGATGCGAAGATAGGCGCCGAAAACCGCGACATTCTTGGCAAACGCAGGGGCATCGTCATAGCGGCGCGGCCATAATGCCCAGGCCACGGTCAGTCCAGTGCCAGCGGCTGCCGTGATCAGCAGCCCGCGCCGCGTGATCAGCGCCATGCGTTCAACCCGCCGTACCGAAGCGATTGTCGATCCATGTCGAGATGCGCGCGGCTATTCCGATGAACGCGTCCGCGATCAGACCCTCGCCCGAAGCCGGCGGCACGCCCGCGTCCGATGCGCGGCGGATGGTCATGTCGAGCGGCACACGGCCAAGGAACGGCAGGCTCATCGATTTTGCTGCCGCTTCTGCGCCTCCAATGCCGAAAGGGTCGGACAGCTCGCCGCAATGCGGACAAACATAGCCGGCCATGTTCTCGATCAACCCGATGACCGGAACCTTGCCCTGTTCGAACAGGCTGATCGCCCGCACTGCATCCATCAGCGCCAGATCCTGAGGCGTCGAGACGATCACCGCTCCTGCGGGCTTGTGCTTCTGCAGCATGGAAAGCTGCACATCGCCCGTCCCTGGCGGAAGATCGACGATGATGTCCGTGACATCGCCCCAATGCGCATCGATCAGCTGGCCCAGGGCGTTGCCCGCCATGGGCCCGCGCCAGGCGATGGCCTGGCCGGGCGGTACCAGATGGCCCATCGACAGGATCGGCACCCCGAAGTCGTTGGACACCGGCACCAGCTTCTGGTCGCGTGCCGTGGGCTTCACATCTTCGCAATCGAACAGGCGCGGCTGGCTGGGGCCGTAGATGTCGGCGTCGACTAGCCCGACCTTGCGCCCAGCACGGTGCAGCGCGACCGCGAGGTTGGCGGAAAAGGTCGATTTGCCAACGCCGCCCTTGCCCGAACCCACGACGATGATCCGCGGGGGACGGCGCTCGGCGGTCATCGCCACCTGTACCTTGGTCACCCCGTCGAGTGCGAGCAGCGCACCCTTGACCGCAATTTCCAACTTGTCGCGCGCGAGCGGTTCGAGCCCTGCAACATCCAGAACCAGCGACACGACGCCGCCATCACGCAACCTGACCGCACTGGCCCGGCCCTGTCCCGCTGTTGCCGCTACGGCCTCTAACTCGTTCTGCTCTGCCATCTTGCCCTCGCGCATAAAGCGATGCGGCCCCGGCAGGCAAGCCTTGCCGGCGGACGCTTGGCCCCGCCTATACGAAATGAGCGCCCGCGCACAACAGAAGCGCATGAACCCCCTGTTTTTTGCAGAGTCACGACCTATAAAGGTGACATGACAAGACTTACCGGGTTGTTCCCCCGCATATTGACAATGGCCAATAACAGCCCCTGGGGCAGCGGATCGGGAGGTTCGGACGGCTCCGGCGATTCCGGATCCGGCGGCGATTCCGGCAATGGTCCGCGCAATCCCTGGCAACCGCAGGGCAGCGGCGGCGGCGGTCGCAAACCGAACAATATCGAGGATCTGTTCAAGCGCCGCCCGGGCGGCGGCGGGGGCGGCGGTTTCCGTGGTGGCGGCTTTGGCGGCCTGCCGAAGCGCCCGAATGGCAAGAGCTACGTGCCGATCGCGATCGGCGTGGTGGTGGTTGCCTGGCTGGTCCTTTCGAGCTTTCACCGTGTCGGCCCGCAGGAACGCGGGGTCGTCACCTTCCTGGGCAGCTATTCGCGAACGGTTGAACCCGGCATTGCCCTGACCCTGCCCGCGCCGATCGAATCTTTCGAGACTGTCGACGTGCAGAATATCCGCACCATCGACATTCCGGCGGCCGGCACGCAGGAAAACCTCATCCTTACCGGCGACCAGAATCTGGTGGACCTGGCTTATTCGGTGCGCTGGACCATCAAGGATCCGACGCTGTATCTTTTCCAGCTGGCCGATCCGGAAGCGACGATCCGCGAAGCGGCAGAAGCTGCGATGCGCGCGAGCGTTGCCGAAGTGACGCTCGACGATGCGATCGGCCCTGGCCGTATCGAGGTCGAACAGAAGGTCGAGCAGCGGATGAAGGAACTGCTCGACAGCTATCGCTCGGGCATCCAGGTGCAGGGCGTCGCGATCAAGAAGGCCGACCCGCCCGAAGCGGTGAACGAGGCGTTCAAGGCGGTGTCCGCCGCGCAGCAGGAAGCACAGACCTATCTCAACGAAGCGCGCGCCTATGCGCAGCAGCTCACCGCCGCTGCCCAGGGCGAGGCGGCTGCGTTCGACAAGGTGTACGAGGAATATCGCCTCGCGCCCGAGGTTACCCGCCGGCGCATGTATTACGAAACCATGGAGCGCGTGCTGTCCAAGCTTGACAAGACGATCATCGAACCGGGCAACGTGACCCCGTATCTACCGCTGCCCGAGCTGCGCAAGAAGATGCAGGAGAGCACCACCGTCGAAGCCCCCCGTGCGCAGGGAGGGTCGAACTGATGAACGGTCTGATGCAACGCCCCATGCTGCTGCTGGGCCTTCTCGCGCTGGTGCTGATCGTGCTGGCGAGTTCGGTCGCGATTGTGCCCGAGACCAAGCAGGCGGTGATCGTCCGCTTCGGCCAGCCGGTGCGTACCTTCAACGTCTATCGCGACAATGAGGAATTCGGGAAGACCGGCGCGGGCCTGATCGCGCGCATTCCGTTTGCCGAACAGATTGTCTGGGTCGACAAGCGGGTCATCGCCGTCGAGATGGAGCAGCAGCAGGTGCTGTCCACCGACCAGCTGAGGCTCGAAGTCGATGCATATGCCCGCTTCCGCATCGTCGATCCCGAGCGCATGTATGTGTCTGCCGGTAGCGTCGAACGCGTCGCGGCGGAGCTTCGCCCGATTCTGGGTTCGGCGCTGCGCAACGAACTCGGCAAGCGGCAGTTTGCGGCATTGTTGAGCCCCGAGCGCGGCGGCATCATGGACCGCATTCAGGCCGGGCTCGATCGCATCGCGGCGCAATATGGCGCTCAGATCGTAGACGTGCAGATCAAGCGCGCCGACCTGCCGCAGGGCACGCCGCTGCAGAGCGCCTTCCAGCGCATGCGCACAGCGCGCGAGCAGGAGGCGCGGACCATCACCGCGCAGGGCCAGAAGAATGCACAGATCATCCGTGCAGAAGCCGATGCATCCGCATCGCGGACCTATGCCAACAGCTTCGGCAAGGATCCCTCGTTCTACGAATTCTATCGCGCGATGCAGAGTTATGAGCGGACATTCCTGGGCGGGTCGGGCGAAACCTCGATCATCCTGTCGCCGAACAACGAATATCTGCGGGAATTTCAGGGTCGGGGGAACCGATAACGACTTGCGGGCGTGAATGCGCGCCCGTCATTCAATCTGCGTTCAGGCGTGGATTGCAAACCGGGTTTGCCATGGTGTGTGCCGGTTTTCCGGCGATCTGGGGCATGCCGGTGGACGCTTCTTGATCAATGAAGAGGATTTGTACGTGCGATATGCCTATGCAGTGACGTCGGCCCTTTTGCTGGGTGGCAGCGCGATCGTTCTGGCGACGGGCCAGCCGCTGGGCGCGCAGGTGGCCCAGAACGACCAGAGCGCAATGCTTGCCGCTGCGCCGCGTCCCGGCGCGCCGATGAGCTTTGCCGATCTGACCGAGCAGTTGCAGCCGGCGGTGGTGAACATCTCGACCCGCCAGCGCGTGCGGGTGCCCAACAACCCGTTTGCCGGAACCCCGTTCGGCGGCCTGTTCGGCGCTCCCGAAGGCGGCGGTGGCGGCACGCGCGAGGCGCAGTCGCTGGGTTCGGGCTTCATCATCTCGGCCGATGGCTATGTCGTGACCAACAATCACGTGATCGCCGCTGAAGGCAATGCCTCGGTGGAGTCGATTACCGTGACCATGCCCGACGGCACCGAATATCCCGCCCGGCTGATCGGCCGCGATCCGCAGTCCGACCTCGCGGTGCTCAAGATCAGCGGCACCAAGCCGTTTCCGTTCGTGCGCTTCGGCGATTCGACCAAGACGCGTGTCGGGGACTGGATCATCGCGATCGGTAATCCGTTTGGCCTGGGTGGCACGGTGACCTCTGGTATCATCTCCGCGGTCTATCGCAATACCGGCCAGGGCGGCGCCTATGACCGCTATCTGCAGACCGACGCTGCGATCAACCGCGGCAATTCGGGCGGCCCGATGTTCGACCTCAACGGCAATGTCATCGGCATCAACAACGCGATCATCTCACCCACCGGCGGCAGCGTCGGCATAGGCTTCGCTATCCCGGCAGAGGTTGCCGCACCGATCGTCGAGAAGCTTCGCAGCGGTTCGGCCATCGAGCGCGGTTATCTCGGCATCGGCATCAACCCGCTGACCGACGATCTGGCGGCATCGCTCGGCCTTCCGAAGCGACGCGGCGAGTTCGTCCAGCGCGTCGAGCCGGGCGAGGCCGCCGAAAAGGCCGGTATCAAGGCTGGCGACGTTGTGGTCTCGGTCGATGGCAAGGATGTTACTCCCGATCAGACGCTGTCGTACATCGTTGCCAACACTGCACCCGGCAAGCGCATCCCGGTGGTCGTGGTTCGCAATGGCGAGCGGCTGACGCTCAACGCCACGGTCGGACGCCGTCCGAGCGAGGAAGAGCTGGCCGCGCAGACCTTCAACCCCGAAGCGGCTGAAGACTTCTCCGATCAGGACGAGCAGGACAGCGAACAGGCCACGCGCCAGGCGCTGGGCATGGCGGTGACCGAACTGACACCGCAAATCGCCCGCCAGATCGGCGTGCCGCCCGAGGTCAAGGGTGTGGTCGTCGCCGCAGTCGATCCGTCGGGCGATGCCGCGACCAAGGGCATTCGCCGTGGCGACGTGATCCTGTCGATCAACAACCGCCCTGTCACCACCTCGGCGGAAGTCGATCGGGTCATTGCCGAGGCACGCGCCGCCAATCGCGAGGCGGTTCTGCTGCGCGTCCAGCGCCGCACCGGTCAGCCGCAGTTCCTGCCTGTCCGTCTGCGCAGCAAGTAAGGCAGCATCAGAAAAGCAAGAAAGGGGCGGTGCCGGTGGCGCCGCCCCTTTTTTTCGCTCGCGAATGCGGGGAGTGGACTGGCGTGGTGCGCGATCCGGCAATCGGCCGCGCGGTCAGATTCGCTGCAGCCGTCCCTGCGCCACCGTCGGTGCGCTCGGCTTGTCTGGATCGGGCAGAACCTTGGGCTCCATCGTCAGAATGAGGTTGCTCAGCGGGTCGATGAACTTGCGATGCCCTTCGGGGATCTCGATGCGCGTCACCCCGCCCCGCATCAGCCGACCCAGGCGGCGTGGCTGACCATCGGCAGGAACGATCCACAATTCAGGCTCGGTATCGGTCACGGGCATGCCCTCGACACGAACCAGCATTTCCGAAGTGCTGCTGTCGTAACGGGCGGTGAGCAAAAGGCCATCAATCGGACCTGTGAGCTGCGCCACCGCCATGTCGGGCCTGGCCTGAGGCACTGGAGCGACTTCGGGCCTCGGCCAGACCAGAGCCAAGGCCAGCACCGCTGCAATGGCAGACGCAGCGAAGGTCGCCATCTTCCATCCACCGCCGGATTCCTTCGCCGGCAGAGGGGCAACAACCGACGACCCGGGCTCGACGGCGAGTTCGGCATCGATCAGGCCCTCGATGCGATTCATCAGGCCGGCAGGCGCATCGATCTCGGGAAAACCGTCGTAAAGCGGTGCGATGCGACTCCGCCAGGCGTCGACCTCGGCAGCGAAGCCAGGATCAGCAAGCATCAGGCGCAGCGCTTCAGCCCGCTCGGCGCCTTCCAGCAGACCCAGAGCGAGTTCGGCGGCCATGGCAGACCGGTCGGGCATGGCATCACTGCTCACGCGACAGGCACTCCTTCAACTGCATCAATCCCCGGCGGATCCAGCTTTTCACCGTTCCCACCGGCTTGTCCATCGCCTCGGCAATCTCGGGATAGCTGAGGCCCTGATAAAACCCTGCCTTGATCGCACTGGCCCTTGCCGGCTCCAGTTCGCCTAGGCAGCGGAAAATCTGCGCGCGCTCGCTGTCCTGCGAAAGCGCTGCCGAAGGATCAGCATCAACGTCCACCAGCGTTTCGGCGAGATCCACAGGCAGCGGATCCTCGTACCGCTGACTTCGCCGCCAATCGATCGCGGCATTGCGCGCGATGGCGCACAGCCAGGCAATGGCGCTCGCCTTGGCCGGATCGAACGACCCGGCGCGCTGCCACACCTTCAGATACACATTCTGCAATACGTCCTCCGCCGCGCCCCTGTCGATGCAGATACGGAGGCAAACGCCGTGCAGTTTCGCCGAGGTCATCGCATACACGGTGCGCAGTGCTTCGCGGTCCTGCTGGGCGACGCGAAGCAGAGCGGCCTGAAGATCGGCGCGGCGTTCGATGCTGGCGGGGGTCAAAGGATGCTCACGAGGCCAGCGCCCGCGAAAACAGTGCCGGTTCGACATTGCCGCCCGACAGGATGATCAGCGTTCGGTCGTCGACCTCGACCTTGCCCGCGAGCACCGCCGCCAATGCGACCGCACCACCGGGTTCGAGCACCAGTCGCAACCGCTCGTGCGCATGGCGCATCGCGCGGAACACCTCTTCGTCCGAGACGCTGACCGCTTCTGCCTTGCGATCCTTCAATATCTCGAAGGTGAGCGGCGAGACAACGGGGGTCTGAAGCGCATCGCACACCGTATCGGGAGCATCGGGCTCTACCGGAACGATCTTCCCCTTGCGCAGCGAACGGCCCATATCATCCCAGCCGTCGGGCTCGACAATGGTCATTTTGGCGCCGGGCATGGCAAGCGCGATGCCAGCCGCAAGCCCGCCGCCGCCACAACACGAGACAACCCGGTGCGGATTGATGCCGGCCTGGGCGATGATCTGGACCAGCGCCTCGAGTCCTGTGCTGCCCTGCCCCTCGATGATCCACGGATCGTCGAAGCTTGGCACGACGACAGCCCCGGTTTCGCCGGCGATGCGGTTGGCAATGGCAACGCGGTCCTCGGTCCGCCGGTCATAGGTGATGACTTCGGCGCCATAGCCCCGGGTCGATTCGATCTTCCGCGAGGGGGCATCGGCAGGCATGACGATCGTCGCCCTGATCCCAAGTCGCTTGGCTGCCCAGGCGACACCCTGCGCATGGTTGCCGCTGGAAAAGGCGACAACGCCGCGCGCACGCTCGTCTTCGCTGAGGTCGGACAGACGATGCCAGGCTCCGCGAATCTTGAACGCGCCGATTGGCTGCAGGCATTCGGCCTTGCACCACAGGGTCATTCCCTCATGCTTCAACGGCATCAGAGGCGTCGGCGGCAGGATCGCGGAAATCTTCTTCGCGGCGCGCTCGATGCCTTCGCGGCTCGGTTTGCGGTCCGGGGAAAGGGGATCACTTGGTTCTGTCATGCAGAGCCTCTATATGCACCCGCTGACAGCAATTCCAGCAATAAGGAAGATAGGGCCTTGGGCAAGATTCTGGTTATCGGTGCGGGCGGCGTGGGTTCGGTCGCGGTCCACAAGATGGCGATGAACACCGGCATTTTCAGCGAGATCACGCTGGCGAGCCGCCGCATCGCCAAATGCGACGCGATCGCCGAATCGGTGCTGAAGCGCACAGGCGTCAAGATCGCCACCGCCGAGGTCGATGCCGACGATGTCGACGCGACCGCCGCGCTGATCGAGAAGGTGAAGCCTGATCTGGTCTGCAATCTCGCCCTGCCCTATCAGGACCTTGCCATCATGGATGCGTGCCTGAAGACCGGCGTGCATTACATGGACACCGCCAATTACGAGCCGCGCGACGAGGCGAAGTTCGAATATGGCTGGCAATGGGCCTATCACGACCGGTTTAAGGACGCAGGCCTGATGGCGCTGCTCGGTTCGGGCTTCGACCCTGGCGTCACCAGCGTGTTCGCCAGCTATATCAAGAAGCATCTGCTCGACCGGATCGACACGCTCGACATTCTCGACTGCAATGGCGGCGACCATGGCCAGCATTTCGCCACCAATTTCAATCCCGAAATCAACATCCGCGAAGTGACCGCGCCGTCGCGCCACTGGGCGGATGGCGAGTGGGTCGAAGGTCCGGCGCTCAGCCACAAGCAGGTCTTCGATTTCGAGGGCGTGGGCGAGAAGAACATGTACCTCATGTACCATGAGGAGCTGGAATCGCTCGCCAAGCACTATCCCGAGATCAAGCGCATCCGCTTCTGGATGACCTTTGGAGATGCCTATCTCAAGCATCTGGAAGTGCTGCAGAATGTCGGCATGACCCGGATCGATCCGGTGATGTACGAAGGCCGCGAGATCATCCCGCTACAGTTCCTGAAAGCGGTGCTGCCCGAACCCGCCTCGCTGGGCGAGACGACCAAGGGCAAGACCAATATCGGCGACATCGCCACCGGCGTGAAGGACGGCGAGCAAAAGACGGTCTATGTCTACAATATCTGCGATCACGAGGATGCCTATGCCGAAACTGGCAACCAGGCGGTGAGCTATACCACTGGCGTCCCGGCCATGATCGGCGCGGCAATGATCCTGACCGGCGCGTGGAAGGGAGAAGGCGTGTTCAATATCGAACAGTTCGATCCCGATCCGTTCATGGACATGCTCAACCAGCATGGCCTGCCCTGGCAGGTCAGGGAACTGGAAGCGCCGCTGGCATTCTGATGCCACGAAAAGCCCTCTCCCCTTCAGGGGGGAGGGTTGGGAGGGGGGCATGCGGCCTCCCGATAGTCTGACAACCTGGAGAGCGAGTTCCCCTCTCCCCGACCCTCTCCCCTCCAGGGGAGAGGGGGAGAAGTTCAATGGAAACCAAGGCCGGCGATCCCGGTGCCTTTCGGCATTTCGACCTGAACCGCGTGCCCTCGCCCGCATTCGTGGTGGACGAGGCGGCGGTGCGGCGCAATCTGGCGGTGCTCGCCGATGTGCGCGACCGGGCGGGTATCAAGATGCTCGCTGCGCTCAAGGCGTTCTCGTTCTGGCAGCTCGGCGATGTAGTCAGCGATTATCTCGACGGCACCTGCTCGTCGGGGCTCTGGGAAGCGAAGCTCGCCTCGCACCATTATCATGGCGAGATCGCGACCTATTGCGCGGGCTACAAGGCGGAGGACCTGCGCGAGATCCTCAAGCTCTCCGATCATGTCATCTTCAACAGCCCCGGCCAGATCGCGCGATTCGCCCCGCTGATCGAGGAAGCGCGCGCTGCGGGCCAGAGCTTCGACATCGGCCTGCGCATCAACCCCGCGCTGCCGCTGGGCGAGACCGAGAAATACGACCCCAGCCAGCCGCACAGCCGCCTCGGCCATCCCATTGATCAGTTGCGCCCCGAGCATCTCGAAGGCGTGTCGGGTATCCATTTCCACTCGCTGTGCGAGCAGGATCTGGTGCCGCTGCAGCAGATCTGGACCAAGCTCGAACCTCTGTTAGAACCCTATTTCAACCAATTGAAATGGCTCAATTTCGGTGGCGGCCATCATATCACTCGGGCCGACTATCAGCGCGACGAGCTGGTCGAGTTCCTGATCGCGGTCAAGGCGCGCACCGGCTGCGAGATTTATCTCGAGCCGGGCGAAGCGGTAGCATTGGATGCAGGCATTCTCGTCGGCGAACTGCTCGATGTGTTCGATAACGGTATGAAGGTGGGAATCACCGACATTTCGGCCACATGCCATATGCCCGACGTGATCGAGGCGCCCTATCGTCCGGCGATGCTTGGCGAACGGTCCGACGCAGAACCGATACGGCTGGGCGGACCTTCATGCCTCGCCGGCGACATTATCGGCGACTATGGCCTGCCCGTCCCGCTGGAGCCGGGCCAGCGCTTCGCGTTTCTCGATCAGGCGCATTATTCCATGGTAAAAACCAATACGTTCAACGGGGTGCCGCTGCCTTCTATCTGGCTGTGGAACAGCGATGACGACAGCCTGCGCGAGATCGCATCCTTCGGATACGAGACGTTTCGCGACCGGCTGGGTTAGCAATTCGGTAGCAATTTTTTTCTTTACACGCGGGGCTGCGAACCCTATTTCGGCGGTCCGCTGCCCCAGGGGGACTTCCAATAACCGCAAGGCAGCCTTGTTGTTTGACTGATTTTTTGGGGGTCCCTTGAGTTGCACGAATATCTTGATGCGCTGGAGCTGATTCAGGCTCTGAACCCGGCACAGCCGGTTACGCTGAACCGTCCGCAAGCGGCCACCCGCGCGGCGCGTTTCTTCGTTGATCGCTTTCCTGGCAAGTCGCTCTACGCGGTCAAGGCGAATCCGTCGCCCGACCTGCTGCGCGTGCTGTGGAACGCGGGGATCACGCATTATGACGTCGCCTCGATCGCCGAGGTGCGGCTGGTGGCGGAAACGCTTCCGCAAGCGACCCTGTGTTTCATGCACCCGGTCAAGACCCCCGAAGCGATTGCCGAAGCCTATCATATTCATGGTGTGCGCGTGTTCTCGCTCGACAGCCGCGAGGAGCTCGACAAGATCGTGGCCGCCACCGGTGCGCCCGACGATCTGACGCTGTGCGTGCGCCTGCGCGTCTCGTCCGAACATTCGGAGCTCAGCCTCGCATCCAAGTTCGGTACCGAACTGATCGACGCGCGCGAACTGCTGATGGCAGCCCGCCAGGCGGCAGACAGCCTGGGCATCTGCTTCCATGTCGGCAGCCAGGCGATGAGCCCGCATGCCTATGTGCAGGCGCTCGACCGCGTCCGCGCGGCGATCGTCGACGCATCGGTCACCGTGGACGTCATCGATGTCGGCGGTGGCTTCCCTTCGGCCTATCCGGGCATGCAGCCCCCGCCGCTCGAAGACTATTTCGCGATCATCGAACGCACCTTCGAAAGCCTGCCGATCAGCTATTCGGCGGAACTGTGGTGCGAGCCGGGCCGCGCGCTGTGCGCCGAGTACAACTCGATCATCGTTCGGGTCGATCGTCGCCGTGGCGAGGAACTGTACATCAACGACGGTGCCTATGGCGCGCTGTTCGATGCCGCGCATATCGGATGGCGTTTCCCGGTCCGCTATCTGGGCAACCAGCGCAGCAGCACGACCGAGGATTTCAGCTTTTTCGGTCCGACCTGCGACGATATCGATTATATGGCCGGTCCCTTCCCGCTGCCCGCGGACATCAAGGCCGGCGATTATATCGAGATCGGCATGATTGGCGCTTATGGCGCAGCGATGCGCACCGGCTTCAACGGGTTCGGCACGAGCGAGCATTACACGGTCGCCGACGAGCCGATGCAGTCGATGTACACGGGCGAGGCCCGTCCGCATTGGCGCGCCGACAATGTGGTCAGCATCAATCGCTGATCCAGCAAACGCGTTGCAATTGACAATCTATCTGAGCTGACGCAGTTTCCTTCCCCATAAGCGGGGAGGAAACTGCGTATGTCTGCCAATGTTCTGACGCCAGCCGCAGTGCTGGTGCTCTGGTCGCTCGTCATGCTGTTCTGGATGGCGGGCACGCGCCTGCCCAACGCCAAGAAGCTGGGCGTCGATATTTCCAAGGCCGTGGGAGGGCGCGGCAGCGATCTCGATCCGATGCTGCCACCGCAGGCCGCCTGGAAATCGCACAATTACGCGCATCTGATGGAACAGCCGACCATCTTCTACGCGACTATTGCGATCGTCGCGATTGCCGGAGCCGGGACTGACGGTGTCAATGTCGCACTCGCCTGGGGCTATGTGCTGATCCGCATCGTGCACAGCATCTGGCAGGCCACCGTCAACAAGGTCCAGACGCGCTTCCTGCTCTTTCTCGCCTCGACCTTCTGCCTGATCGTGCTCGCGATCCGCGCATTGCTCGCCACGCTTTGAAAGGGCTCCGAAAATGACTCAGGCCATCTTGCAACCGGTCGTCGTCCTGCTTGCCTGGACCATGTTCATGTGGGCGTGGATGTACGTTACCCGGATACCGGCGATGCAGCAGGCGAAGATCGATGTCGCCAATCTGAAGGGCGGCACCGGCAAGGACCTCGACGCTGTTCTGCCACAGTCGGTTCAGTGGAAAGCGCACAATTACAATCATCTGCTCGACGAACCGACGATCTTCTATGCAGTATGTATCGTGCTCGCGATCATCGGTCACGGCGAGGGGATCAACGTCGCGGTGGCCTGGCTGTATGTAGCGCTGCGCATCGCGCACAGCCTGGTGCAGGCGACGGTCAACCGGGTTGCCGTCCGCTTCCTGCTGTTCGCCTCGTCGAGCATGTGCCTGATCGTGCTGATCTTCCATGCGGCGATCCCGATCTTCGACCTGCACCTGCATGGGTAACCACGCGATGGTTCGCGCTGCGATCATACAGGCAGCGCCGATCCCCCTTTCCGTCACCCAGGGCATTTCTGCCCTGCCCGCCCTCATCGAACCGGCGCTCGATCAGGGCGCGACGATCATCGCCTTTGGCGAGACGTTTCTCGGCGGTTATCCGCTCTGGCTCGACGAGGCACCCGGCGCGGCTTTGTGGGATCATCCGGGAACGCGCGCGCTGCATGCGCTGCTGCTCGAAGAGGCGATCCGGATCGGCGATCCACGCCTGAGCCCGATCCAGGATCTGGTCGATCGGAGCGGCGCGCTGGTCAGCATTGGTGCGCATGAGCGGATACGATCAAGTCTCTACAACTGCCAGTTGCTGCTTCGCCCCGGCCAATCGCCGCTTATCCATCGCAAGCTGGTACCGACGCATGGCGAGCGGCTGATCTGGGCGCGCGGCGACGGATCGACGCTCGGCACGCATACCGCCCCCTTCGGCCCGGTCGGCAGCCTGATCTGCTGGGAGCACTGGATGCCGCTCGCTCGCGCTGCCATGCACAACCAGCGCGAGGCGGTGCACATCGCCGCCTGGCCGACGGTGCGCGAGACCTATGCCATCGCTTCGCGCCATTATGCTTTCGAAGGCCGCTGCTTCGTTCTCGCCGCCGGGACCGTGCAGAACCGAGAAGACGTGCTGGAAGGCCTCGATCTTTGCCACCTCGACGCCGAGGCTCGCAAGGCCGCGCGCGCCCTGATCGAAACCATGCCCGAAGGACAACTCCAGTTCGGCGGCAGCATGATCGTCGGCCCGGATGCGACCATTCTCGCTCAAGCCGGGACAGGCCACGAGACCCTGGTCGCCGATCTCGATCTGCATGACATAGGCCAAGGGCTCGCCGCGCTTGATACCGATGGTCATTATGCGCGCCCGGACGTGTTCGAGCTTCGCGTCAATACGCGCGCGCGCGATGGCGTGGTGTGGAACGATCAGGACTGACGGACGAACAGGCTCGCCAGTTCGACATGCGTCGACCAGCGGAATTGCCCGACCGGCCATAGCGTGTCGAGCACGAAGCCTGCGTCGCACAGGATGCGCGCGTCGCGCGCGAATGTCGCGGGGTTGCAGCTCACATAGCAGACGCGGCTGATCGACGAGCCGGCAATGGCACGCACCTGTTCCTCCGCTCCCGCACGTGGCGGATCGAGCACCAGCCCGTCGAGCCGGTTCAGCATGTCGCGCTGCACCGGATTGCGAAACAGGTCGCGGTGCTCGGTAAAGACCGGCAACTGGCGCGCGTCGGCGGCAGCCTTCAACGCAAGGATCGGATCGCGCGCTGCTTCGGCCGCATAGATTCGGCGACCCGGTGCGATCAAGTGGAAGGCAAAACTTCCGAGCCCCGCGAACAGATCGGCGACCATGCGGCAGCCATCCAGCGCCTCGCGCGCAGCCGTTGCCAGCACCTCCTCACCATCTCGCGTCGCCTGGAGAAAGCTTGCTTGCGGAAAGCGCACCGCGATATCCCCAAAGGTGATCGTGGCGGGCACCGGCTCGTACTGGGTCTCGGGGCCGAAGCCCTGATCGATCGAGAGCCGCGCCAGTTTCTGCGCCTCGGCGAAACCGGAGAGCATTTCGTGCTGTGCCAGCGTCTTGGGTGCGATCCCGGTGATCAGCACATCGACCCCCTGATCGATTTCCGTCAAGTCGACACTGCCGGAAATCCGCACTTCCGGCCAATTCGACACGAGAGTGCGGACGGCCATCATGACGTCATGCAGTCGCGGGGTCACGATCTCGCATGTGCGGATATCGACCAGATCGTGGCTGCCTTGGCCTGCAAAGCCCAGGGTAACCTGCCCGCCCTTGCGGACATAACGCAGCGACGCACGCCTGCGGCTGCGCGGTGGCGAGAGATGTACCGGGCGGACATCGCGCGCGACGATATCCTTGGCAGCGAGCGGCCCCGTGACACGGTCACCCACGAAATCGGCTAGAGCGGCATCGTCGACATGCTGCAACTGGCAGCCGCCGCACAAGCCGAAATGCGGGCATGGCGGCACGGCACGATGCGGACCGGGCAAGATGCTCCCATCGGAGCAGATGGCATCCCCCGGGGCTGCTCCGGCGACATGCCGGCCCGAAGCGGTGACGCCATCGCCGCGCGCCGCAATGCGGACAATCAGGTCATCGCTCAAGACAGGCCTCCAGGGCTTGGCGCAGGGCCGTGGCAAGCTGCAGCGCGCTGAACGCCGGTCCTGCGATTTTGGCGGCACGATCGTGCAGCCACACAGCCTCGGCCATGGCGTCGAACGGCTGGGCATGACCTGCTAACCGTGCCGCCATGCAGCCGGCGAGCACATCGCCGGTGCCCGCAACCGACAACCACGAACAGCGCCGATCGGCAATCACCGCGCGGCCATCGGGTGCAGCGATCACGGTGTCTGAGCCCTTGTAGAGAACGAAGACATCCAGCTTTTCCGCGAGCGCCGCTGTTCGCGCGAGCTTGTTCATCGCATCGCTGCCCGTCTCACCTCCCAGCGCCTCGAACTCGCCCTGATGTGGTGTCAGCAGCACAGGCGCGCCGCGCCCCTTCAGGCTCCCGAACTTTTCGGGAAGCAGATGCAGGGCGTCGGCATCGATGATCAACGGGTGCGGGCATGCCAGCGCCAGCATCAGAAGGTTGCTTGCCGTGTCACCGCGCCCCAGGCCAGGGCCCACAACGACCGACCCAATTCTCGGATCCTGCAACGCTTCGGCAACCGCGCCCGATCCATCTGCACGCTGCCAGACGATGTCTGCAGGCAGTTGCGGTGGCGCATCGCCAGGCCCGATCAGCTTCACATAGCCGGCAGCTGCCCCTTGCGCTCCATGGGCTGAGAGCAGCGCCGCACCGCTCATCTCGCCGACCAGTACAGCGACCAGACCGCGCCGATACTTGTGCGAACGGGCATCGGGCGGCGCGATCCCAGGGCGCTCGATCCGGCGGACCTTGGCCGCCTTAGTACCGACTCCGATTTCGACCAGGCTGAGTGCGCCGCAATCGCTGGCCACCGGCTCCAGCAGATGCGCATGTTTCCAGGCGCCGAGCGCCAGCACATGGTCGAAATGCAGCGGTTCGTTGAGCCAGACCGCACGGTCGGCATCGGCACCGCTGGGCAGATCGACAGCGAAGCTGCGCTGGGCCTGGTGCACCAGGGCTGCAAACTTCTCCCACAGCGCCGATTCGAGCGGACGCGTCAGCCCGCTGCCGAACAGGCAATCGACCACCTGCGTCGCCGGCCTTGCATCCTCGAATGCCATGACCTCGCCATGATAGCGCGCCCGCGCATTCCGCGCCGCGTCGGTGCGCGGATCACTCAGGGCGGCGACGGTAACCTGGACACCCCTTGCACGTAAAAACTCAGCGATAACATAGCCATCGCCGCCGTTATTGCCGGGACCACAGAGCACCAGGGTGGGCGTCGTGCCGCCAATGCGCCAGATCATCTGGCCCGCCCCCTCGCCCGCGCGCTGCATCAGCGCATCGACCGACACGCCCGATTCAAACATCGCCTGTTCGGCCGCCACCATCTCCGCGACCGTCAGCAGGGCGGCTCCGCGATCAGCCACCGCCTGCGCCAGGCTTGATCGTGGCGGGGATACGATACCGATCATCGCCGACCGAAAGCTGGATCCGGCCATCGGACAGAGGGGTTACCACCGCCTCTTCCGCGCCATCTGCAGACACGAGACCACGACCATCGGTGACAATCTCGAAACGGCGAAAGCCGCCATCGGGGTGGCGCAGCACCAGTTCGCGCCGATCGCCGCCCTGCACACGCTCGACATCGCATTTCTCGGCAAATTCGGCCTCGCCCGCCAGCGCGCAGGCGATGCGGCTATCATCGCCGCCGGCGACATCCGCCGGATCGGGGGGGGCAGTGTCGGTCGAACAAGCCGCCAGCAGGGCGAACCCTGCCACCATAGGCAGCGCGTCAGATATCCGCAAAGACATGCGTTTCCGCCTTTGCACCCGGGTGCGTAACCGCGCCCTTGCTCGCCGGACCGACATTCTGGGCATAGCGCCACAAGGCACCTGCCTGATAGTCGTTGGTGCGCGGTTGCCAGGCCTTGCGGCGCTCGGCCAGCACGGTCTCCTCGACATGCAGGTCGATCGTACCAGCCTCGGCGTCGATCGAGATCAGGTCGCCATCCTCGACCAGCGCGATCGGGCCGCATTCCGCCGCTTCGGGACCGACATGGCCAATGCAGAAACCGCGCGTCGCGCCGGAAAACCGTCCATCGGTGATCAGCGCCACGCTTTCGCCCATGCCCTGACCGTAGAGCGCGGCGGTCGTCGACAGCATCTCGCGCATGCCGGGGCCGCCCTTGGGTCCTTCGTAGCGGATCACGATGACCGAGCCCTCCTTGATCTGCCGCGCCTCGACCGCTGCGAAGCAATCCTCCTCACAATCGAACACCTGGGCCGGCCCTGTGAACTGCAGCCGGTCCATGCCCGCCACCTTGACGATCGCACCATCGGGCGCCAGCGAGCCCCTCAGGCCGACCACACCGCCGGTTGGGCTCAAGGGGGTCTTCACGTCATAGATGACCTTCTGGTCGGGGTTCCAGGTAACCTGGTCGATATTTTCGCCCAGCGTCTTGCCCGTCACGGTGATACAGTCGCCGTGCAGCAATCCGTTTTCGAGCAGCGTCTTCATCAGCATGTAGACGCCGCCGGCCTCATACATGTCGCGCGCGACATAGCGGCCACCGGGCTGGAGGTCGGCGATATAGGGCGTCGTCTTGAAAATTTCGGCCACGTCGAACAGGTCGAAATCGATGCCCGCCTCGCTTGCCATCGCCGGCAGATGCAGACCGGCATTGGTCGAGCCACCGGTTGCCGCGACGACACGGGCCGCATTTTCAAAGGCTTCGCGCGTGCAGATGTCACGCGGCCTCAGGTTGCGTGCCAGCAGTTCCATCACCTGCTCGCCCGCGGCAATGGCAATATCGGCGCGGCTTTCATAGGGCGCGGGCATCATGTTGCTGTTGGGCAACGACAGGCCGATCGCCTCTCCGACGCAGGCCATGGTGTTGGCGGTATACTGCCCGCCGCATGCGCCATGGCCGGGGCAGGCGACCTTTTCCAGCGCGATCAGATCCTTGAGCGGGCAATTGCCGGCAGCATGCTTGCCCACTGCCTCGAACACATCCTTCACCGTGACGTCGCGGCCATCATACTGGCCGGGCAGGATCGAACCGCCATAGACGAAGATCGATGGGACGTTGAGCCGCAGCATCGCCATCATCATCCCGGGCAGCGACTTGTCGCATCCGGCAAAGCCGACAAGCGCATCATAGCAATGACCGCGCATCGAAAGTTCGATGGAATCGGCAATGACTTCGCGGCTGACAAGCGAGCTCTTCATACCCTGATGGCCCATGGCGATGCCGTCGGTCACGGTGATGGTGTTGAATCGGCGTGGCATGCCGCCCGCCCGGTTGACGCCATCGCGGCAGACATCGGCCTGCGCGTTGAGCGTCGTGTTGCACGGGGCGCTGTCATTGCCTGCGCTGGCAATCCCCACGAAAGGCCGCGCAATCTCTTCTTCGGTCAGCCCCATCGCATAATAATAGCTGCGGTGCGGCGCGCGCTCGGGACCCACCGAAACGTGGCGGCTGGGCAGTTTCGACTTGTCGAACGAATGTGTCATGATGGGGCCTTTCTCTGGCCGCGCTCTTTCCAAAATCGGGCGCGCTACGCAAGTCTATTGCGGCATCCCAGCAGTACGGGTGCCAATATCTCCGCCATGCGGGCGGCCCCGGCGGCGTCCGAAACCTGGTCCTGCCGCATTTCGACCCCCAGATAGGCGCGGCCCGGGGCTTCGGCATGGCGGTTCATCGTCGCGTTGAGCAGCGCGCCCGAATAGGGCAACTGGTCGCCAACATTCAGCCCGGCCCCGGCAAGCAGCGGAATGGCGATCCGGGCCGCCCGGTCATCGCGATTGTACAATATTCCGATATGCCAGGGCCTTGCCTCTTCAGGCCGGGTCGCAAGTTCGGGCGTGAAGCTGTGCAGCGAGAAAATGAACGGCTCTGCCATGGCGGCCAGAGTCCGCGCCACGGCGTCATGATAGGGGCGGTAATAGGCCGCAAGCCTGACTTCGGGATCGACGCCCAGGTTTCCCGGAATATCGATTCCGTCGCTGGTCAGCGGGATCAGACCTGCGGCATCCTCCTCGCGATTGAAGTCGATCACCAGCCGCGAAACCCGCGCCAGTACCGCGCCGCACCCTATCTTTTCACACAGCAACCGGGTGACTTCGGCGACGCCAATATCGATCGCGACATGCTGCGTCATCACTTCCGGTGGCACGCCCAGATTGATGCCGTCGGGCACGTGGTTGCTGGCATGATCGGCAATGATGACGATTTTTTCGCCTGCTGATCCCGGCTTTGGCGCAATGATTTCATAGGGTTGAAATCCATTCATCGCAGCAATCCTGACATAAGCCACCATTCTGGCTGTTCCGCAGCGATGATCTGGTGCGCCGACTGGCACGCTGAAACCGAATCGAAAAGTGCAAAGCAGCTCGCCCCGCTGCCAGACATGCGCGCCAGCCGGACACCGTGGGCGGCACTCAGGCGTTCGAGCACCTGCCCGATCTCGGGCACCAGGGCGCGTGCCGGGGGTTCGAGATCATTGCGGCCAAGCGCGATCACCGCCTCCAGGCTGGACGTATCGAGCGGCCCTCGGTCCTGCTGATCCCAGCCCTTGAACACCGGCGCCGTGCCGAGCGGAATACCGGGATTGGCGAGCAGGATCGGCGTTCCGGACAGGCCCGGCAGTTCCAGCGCTTCCAACGCCTCCCCCCTGCCCTCGACGCGCAGGCTCTGGCTGATGACACAGGCTGGAATGTCGGAGCCCAGCGTTTCCGCAATGGCGCACAGCGCACGGTCGTCCAGCCCGCAATTCCAGAACCGGTTGAGCAGGCGCAGGGCGGCGGCGGCATCGGCAGAGCCTCCGCCGATGCCGGATGCAACAGGGAGGTTCTTGGTGAGATGGAGATTTGCGCCCGCCTGTCCACTATCCATGATCTGCAACCCATCCGAGTTCCCGAGCGCAGTCGAGGGACGTGCTCGCATCGGTCGCGGATACGTCCCTCGACTTCGCTCGGGACAAACGGAAATTAGCGATCTGGCAGCACGGTACACCAGGTTTTCTGGGCCGGTATCTAGACCTTGCGCGAAAGGCCCCTCGATAGAGAGCGTCAGAAGACCATCATTTCGCGGCTCTGCACGAAGCACATCGCCAGAATCGACAAAGGCAAACAGGCTTTCAAGCTCGTGATAGCCGTCTGCACGCCGCCTGCGGACGTGGAGCGCGAGATTGATCTTGGCATAAGCGGTTTCGATGAGCACCGGCACGGGTTCCTGAGAAAAACCCCTCCCCGATGCGGGGAGGGGCGAACCGCCTTACATGTTCGGATAGTTCGGGCCGCCGCCACCTTCGGGCACCACCCAGTTGATATTCTGGCTCATTTCCTTGATGTCGCAGGTCTTGCAATGGACGCAGTTCTGCGCGTTGATCTGGAAGCGCGGATTGCCCTCCTCCTGTCCGACCACCTCGTACACGCCCGCCGGGCAGTAACGCTGGGCCGGTTCGTCATAAAGCGGCAGGTTGACCTGGATCGGGATGCTCGGGTCCTTGAGCTGCAGGTGAACCGGCTGGTCTTCCTCGTGATTGGTGTTCGACAGGAACACCGAGGACAGACGATCAAATGTCAGGACACCATCAGGCTTGGGATAATCGATCTTCGGGTACAGGTCCGCACGGCCCATATGCTTGTAATCGGGATCGTGCTTCATGCTGATCGGCAGGCCTATGCCAAGCTGGCGCATCCACATGTCTATGCCGCCCAGCACCGTACCGATGGTGCCGCCAAACTTGTCGACGCAAGGCTCGACATTCTGCACCTTCTTCAGCTCCTCGGCGATCCAGCTGTCGTTCAGCGTTTCCTGATAATCCGACAGTTCATCCGAAGTGCGATCGGCCTGGATCGCGCGGAATGCAGCTTCGGCGGCGAGCATGCCCGATTTCATCGCGGTGTGGCTGCCCTTGATGCGCGGCACGTTGACGAAGCCTGCGCTGCACCCGATCAGCGCACCGCCCGGGAAGGCGAGCTTGGGCACCGACTGCCAGCCACCCTCATTGATCGCGCGCGCACCATAGGAAACGCGCTTGCCGCCCTCCAGGATCTTGCGGATTTCCGGATGCGTCTTCCAGCGCTGGAATTCCTGGAACGGCGACAGGTGCGGGTTCTGGTACGAAAGCGCCACGACAAAGCCGAGCGCAACCTGGCCATTGGCCTGATGATAGAGGAAACCGCCACCCCAGGCATCGTCGAGCGGCCAGCCCTGGGTGTGGATCACCCGGCCCGGCACGTGCTTCTTGGGGTCGATGTCCCAAAGTTCCTTCAGGCCGATACCATAGACCTGCGGCTCGCAATTCGCCTCGAGATCGAACTGACGCTTGAGGATCTTGGTCAGGTGTCCGCGCGCGCCCTCGGCAAAGAAAGTGTAGCGGGCATGCAGTTCCAACCCCGGCGTGTAGTCGGCCTTGTGCTCGCCGTCCTTGCCGATGCCCATGTCACCCGTGGCGACGCCCTTGACCGAGCCGTCCTCGTTATACAGGATTTCCGCTGCGGCGAAGCCGGGGAAGATCTGGACTTCCAGTTCCTCAGCCTTTTCCGCGAGCCAGCGGCACAGATTGCCGAGGCTTCCGGTATAGGTGCCCTTGTTGTGCATGAACGAAGGCGTCGCGATATGCGGGATCGCCATCTTCTTCGTCTTGGTCAGCACCCAGTGATGGTTCTCGGTCACGGGGGTGGCGGCCATCGGACAGCCCTGCTCGCGCCAATCCGGAATAAGCTCGTCGATCGCCCTGGGGTCGAACACCGCACCCGAAAGAATATGCGCGCCGACTTCCGAGCCCTTCTCGATCACGCAGACTTCGATTTCCGCGTTGTTTTCCGCAGCCAGCTGTTTGAGCCGGATTGCCGCAGACAGGCCCGCAGGTCCTGCGCCGACAATCACGACGTCAAAAGGCATGGATTCGCGTTCACTCATCTCGTGTTCCCCGTTGCTCAGGATGGGGCCTGTGCCATAAGGCGATGGCATGCCCCTTCCCGTTCACTCCAATAGCGCCAAGAGCGCCAAGTCAACCCGCTTTGGGGTATCAACGTGCTGACACCGGTGAACGATCCCCTGCGCGAAGCCCAGAGCCTGGTCGACTGGTGGCAGCTGGCGGGCGTCGAATGGGATTTCGTCGATACGCCCAATGACTGGCTGGCCGATGACCTGCCGACCGCCAGTGCGACGCCGCCAGCTACGGCATTGCCGCATCGCAGGCCTGCGCCCGCGCTCGCACAGGCCGCCATCGCCCCGCCGCCGCCACAAGCGCCGGCCTCGCTGACACTGCCCGATACCCTGGAAGCCTTTCAGGCTGCCTGGAAACAGGGTTCGCTTGCGGCCGATGGAGGCGATGGACGGCATATTGCCCCCATCGGAACGGCAGGCGCGCGACTGATGGTGCTGACCGGAGCGCCCGAACGTGATGACGAGGAAGCCGTGCTTTCGGGCCGGGCGGGCCGCCTGCTGGACAATATCGCCCGCGCCTGCGGGATGAGTCCGGATGGAATCTATCGCGCCTCGCTCTTCCCGAGGCTGGTGCTCGATAATCAGGCGGCACTGCCGCATCTTCCGATCTGGACGAGAATTGCCAATCACCATATCGGGCTGGTCGCGCCGGAAATGCTGGTGGTTGCGGGCGAAGACACCGCCAGAGCGCTGCTGAAACACGATCCATCGCAAAATCCAACCGATTTGCATTTTCTTAACCATGGTGGGCGGACTGTCAAAACGGTTGTCACGCGCAAGCTCAGCCTGATGTTTAATCGCATCGCGCCAGAGAAGAGCATGGCGTGGAAGCAATGGCAGCTGCTGCTCTTGGAGTGAGACCTTGCTGAAGAAAGCGCTGATCATAGCCGGGGGCGCGGCCCTGATCTCCTGCCAGCCTGCAATGGCCGAGGAAACATCCTACAGCTATTTTTCCAGCCGTGTCGCCAGGACCCAGGTGCCGGAGCTGCTGTCCTCGTCAGACCGCCAGTATTATACTGAAGTCTTTGCCGCGATCCGCGGGCAGAAGTGGGCCAGGGCCGGCGAGTTGCTCGACAGCCGCGACAAGGGCCTGCTTCACGAGATCGCTCGCGCCGAGCTCTATCTTGCAGCCAATTCGCCCCGTATCGAGATGGGCCCGTTGCTCAGCCTGCTCAACGCTGCACCGGAGCTGCCGCATGCCGAGCGGCTGGCGACCCTTGCGACCAAGCGCGGTGCGACGATCCTGCCCGATCGGCCTCAGATGGTCCGCATGGCAAGCTTTGGTGGCCTGACCCGGCGAGGCAAGCCGCGCAGCATTTCCGACGGCACCGTGCCGCCGACGCTCGCTGCCCAGATTCAGGAACGCATAGTTGCCGATGACCCGGCGGGCGCAGCCGCTGCACTGGCCGAACAGGTCGACACGCTGAGCCCCCATGCCCGCACCGAATTGCAGCAACGCGTGGCATGGTCCTATTATCTCGAAAATCGCGATCAGGAAGCGCTGGACATGGCGAGGGCCGCGACGCTCGGGTCTGGCGAGTGGCTCGGCGAAGCGCACTGGACCGCAGGACTGGCCGCGTGGCGCCTTGGCAATTGTGCGGCAGCACTGCAGGGTTTCGAAGGCGCGGCAGCCAATGCCTGGAACGAGGAACAGCGCGCTGCCGGTTATTACTGGGCCTCGCGCGCGGCGACGCGCTGCCGTCGTCCTGACCTGGTTCAGGCCAATCTGCGTGCGGCAAGCCAGTATGGCGAAACGCTGTACGGTGTGCTCGCAGGCGAACAGCTGGGACTGGCCAGCCCCGCCGCGCGCACGCCGGACTTCAGCGACAGTGACTGGAAGGATCTGAAGGACAGGCCGAATGTGCGCCGTGCCATCGCCCTCGGGCAGATCGGCGAATCGACGCTGGCCGATCAGGTTCTTCGGCATGAGGCGCAGATTGCCGGCGACAGGGCGCACGACGCGCTGCTGCGACTGGCACGAGATCTCTCGATGCCGCAGACCCAGATGTGGCTGGCGCATAACGGCCCGCAAGGCAGCCGTCCGGATACGTTCGCTCGTTTTCCGTCACCGCGCTGGGTGCCGATCGAAGGATGGCGTGTCGATCCGGCGCTGGTCTATGCGCACACCCTGCAGGAATCGAACTTCCGTAGCGACGCGCGCAGCCCCGCTGATGCCCGCGGGCTGATGCAGGTGTTGCCGGGCACCGCGCAGGACATGGCACGCGCCCGTGGCCAGTCGGTCAGCGCAACCGACCTTTATCAGCCGTCGGTCAATCTCGAATATGGTCAGCGGTATCTCGAGTTTCTCAGCAAGCGATCCGAAACCCAGGGCCTGCTGCCCAAGATCATCGCCGCCTATAATGCCGGCCCGCTGCCGGTCAGCCGCTGGAACAGCAAGGTGCGCGACAATGGCGACCCGCTGCTGTTCATCGAATCGATCCCCTATTGGGAGACGCGCGCCTATGTCGGCATCATCCTGCGCAATTACTGGATGTACGAAAAGCAGGCCGGGGTGAATTCGAAGAGCGCAACCGGCCTTGCCCAGGGCATGTGGCCACGCTTCCCGCATGCGGGGGGAATCGAGCTTGTAAGGCTCGATACGGTGCAGAACAACTGAGCGATGGCGATCGACGAATCGCGGGTCTTCAGGCCCATCAACATCGCGCTGTTGACGATATCGGACACGCGCACCGCTGCAGACGATAGCTCAGGCGACATTCTCGCCGGGCTGATCACGGGCAAGGGTCACAGGCTGATCACCCGCGCGATCGAGAAGGACGATGTCGCGAGGCTCGTGGTGCGGCTGAACAACTGGATCGACGATCCCGAGATCGACGCGATCATCTCTACCGGTGGCACCGGCCTGACCGGTCGCGACATCACCCCCGAGGCGCTTGACCGGGTGAAGGACAAGGACATTCCAGGCTTCGGCGAACTTTTTCGCTGGCTCAGCTATCAGACGATCGGGACCAGCACCGTCCAGTCGCGGGCCTGCGCGGTGCTGGCGCGCGGCACGTACATCTTTGCGCTGCCCGGATCGAACGGCGCGGTGAAGGATGGCTGGAATGGCATTCTCAACGAGCAGCTCGACAGCCGCAACCGGCCCTGCAATTTCATCGAGCTCATGCCGAGGTTGCGCGAGAAATAGCTTCGATGGCCACTCCGGCGGGCTTCGCCGCCGGGTCCTGACCCATCTGCCGAAGGCGAAACGGGGTTGCGCGCTCGGGACCGGGCGCTAAACGCGCTCCCAAGATCAAAGGAGACGCCTCGCATGCCTCAGCTTGTCCTCATCCGTCATGGCCAGTCGCAATGGAACCTGGAAAACCGCTTCACCGGCTGGTGGGATGTCGACGTCACCGAAAAGGGAGCGGCCGAGGCGCGTGCGGCGGGGCAGCTGATGCGCGACAAGGGGCTGGATTTCGATATCGCCTTCACCTCGCTGCAGACCCGCGCGATCAAGACACTCAATCTGGCGCTGGAAGAAATGCAGCGTCTGTGGCTGCCGGTCGAGAAGGACTGGCGGCTGAACGAGCGCCATTATGGCGGGCTGACCGGGCTCGACAAGGCCGAGACCGCCGCCAAGCATGGCGACGAGCAGGTGCATATCTGGCGCCGCAGCTTCGACATTCCGCCGCCGCCGCTCGACGCGGGTTCCGAATTCGACCTGTCGAAGGACCGCCGCTATGCCGGGATCGCGATTCCCGATACCGAGAGCCTGAAGAACACCATCGCGCGCGTTCTGCCCTATTGGGAAAGCCGCATCGCGCCTGAACTGAAAGCGGGCAAGCGCGTGATCATCTCGGCGCACGGCAATTCGCTGCGCGCTCTGGTCAAGCATCTGTCGGGCATCGCCGATGATGCGATTACCGGCCTCGAAATCCCGACCGGCCAGCCCATCGTCTATCAGCTGGATGACAATCTGGTCGAAATCGAGCGCTATTATCTGAGCGAGCGCTGAGCCCCACGATCAGGCGAAATGCGCATCATACAGGTCGATCTCGGCCAGCAAATGCGCTTTCGCCTCTTCGGGGAGGAATGATCCGGTGAAGCTGTTAGCAGCGAGCGTGCGCAAGTCGTCGCGGCTCAGATCGAGCGCTGAGGCGATTGCCCGGTAATTCTCGTTCACATAGCCGCCAAAATAGGCGGGATCGTCCGAATTGACCGTCGCGCGAATACCGGCGTCGAGCATGCGCTTGACCGGACTCTGGCCAATCTCGTCGATCACGCACAGCTTCAGGTTGGACAGCGGGCAGACGGTCAGCGTCATCCCGTCGGCGACGATCCGCTGAACAAGCCCCTCGTCTTCGAGCGCGCGGTTGCCATGGTCGATCCGGTCGACATTCAGGATGTCGAGCGCCTCGTGGACATATTCGGGCGGCCCTTCCTCGCCGGCATGCGCGACGATCTTCAGGCCCAGCGAGCGCGCACGGGCAAAGACGTTGCGGAATTTCGACGGCGGATGGCCGACTTCGGAAGAATCGAGACCGACCCCTGCGATCCTGTCCAGAAACGGAACCGCCTCGTCCAGCGTCGCTTCGGCGCTGGCCTCGTCGAGATGGCGCAGGAAGCACATGATCAGCCGCGAGGTGATCCCCCATTGCTTCTCGCCATCGGCCAGCGCGTCGGAAATGCCGGTGACGACATCGGCAAAAGCGACGCCGCGCTCGGTATGGCCCTGGGGATCGAAGAACATCTCGACATGGCGGACATGGTCGGCATGCGCGCGTTCGAGATAGGCCCAGGTCAGATCGTAGAAATCCTGCTGCTTCAGCAGCACCGCCATGCCCTGATAATAGATATCGAGAAAATCCTGCAAATTACTGAAATTGTAAGCGTTTCGGATTTCCTCAACGCTCGCAAACGGAATGGATACGCCGTTGCGCTGTGCCAGGTCGAACAGCATTTCGGGCTCTAGCGAGCCTTCGATATGCAGGTGGAGTTCGGCCTTGGGCAGGCGGTCGATATAGGCGTAGCGCTGATCGGGGGTCATGGTAGCAGGTTATGCCAAGTGGCGCGGATGGGCGCAATTCCCATCGCCAACTTTCGTCACCCCTGCGCATGCGGGGTCCCGCTATTCACACCACCGTCGACAGGGAAGCTGGATACCCGCGTTCGCGGGAATGACGATTGGATGAGTGCCGTTCTATTCGCCCAAGATGATCCTCGCCCCCGGCTTGTGCTCGCGGATCTCCTCGACGCTCAGCCCCACGATCTCGTGCGGAAAAACCAGCCATTGCTCGGTTTCGTGGACGAAATAATCGGGCGTCATGTCGGTCTGATTGCGTGAGGGCTTGTAATAGACCGTGGCGATCCGCCAGTCGTGAGGCATGTTGTAGCGGCACTTGGCCGCAAGCTCGTGAATGAACGCCTGGATAGACTTGCCGCTATCGAACACATCGTCGACCACCAGCAGCCGATCCTCCGGACTGAGCGTGTCCACCAGATAGCCGAGCGCATAGACGCGCACATCCTTGCTCTGCTGATCGATGCCATAATAGCTGGCCGTGCGGATGGCGATGTGATCGGCATCGATCCCGTGATATTCCAGCAGTTCCTGCACGGCGATCCCCACCGGAGCGCCTCCGCGCCAGATCCCGACGATATGCGTGGGCTCGTATCCGCTCTCGACCACCTTCATCGCCAGGCGATAGCTGTCCTCCAACAGGCTGTTGGCGGTAATATAGTGCTTTTCGCTGGTCATGGGCTGGGCTTTGCTTGGAGCGTGGATATTGCCTTCATGCCACCAGCAATGCGGTGGTCAACCCCTGCCGGCCCGCGTGATCACCACCGCTGCGATGGCCAGCAACAGGATCGCGCCCGCCTCGAACAGGATCTTGTCCGGTGCCATGTCCTTGCCCTGCAGCACGATCAGCCGCGCCAGCGCGGTGATCGCGATGAAGATCGGATATACGAACGGCGACCCGCGCCCGGTATAGAAGACTGCGATCATGCCGATGACTTCGGTATAAAGGAACATCAGCAGGATATCGGCGAGCGAGATCGTGCGCGCAGCCAATATGCCGCCTACCTCGATGCCCGCCGCGCCCAGGGTCATCAGCGCGACCAGAATCAGCAGCACGTGCTCGATCAGATGGAAGCCGCGCACCGCGAGGGTATCAGCGGTCAGGTTCGGATTTGCGCCCGCATCAGGAAGAGGGTCGACCGGGTCTGCCATGCCGCAGAATAACATGGCATCGCCCGCGCGTCAGGCGTTAATCCACCATCTGATGGCATAGGCGACCAAACCGATCACCCCGACCGAGATCAGCCAGATGACGACCATCCAGCCGAGCCGCTCGGCCAGCGGTCGCGCGTCGCCGCGATCGGCATTGTCGGGGTCGAGCGCCATCAATGATACCCCTCATCCCCCACCTTGCCGCGGAACACCCAATAGGCCCAGGCGGTATAGCCGATGATCAGCGGCACGATGAACAAAGTGCCGACCAGCATGAACAGCTGGCTGCTGGGGTGCGTCGCCGCGTCCCAGATCGTTACTTCTTCGGGCACGACATAGGGGAACATGCTGATACCAAGTCCGATCATGCCGAGCAGGAACAGCGCCAGCGTCAGCAGGAACGGGGCATAGTCGTGCCGCTTCCGGAGCGAACGGAACAGCAGGATGGCGATGACAGCGACCAGGAGCGGCACCTGCGCCGAAAACAGCACGTTGGGGAAGGTGAACCAGCGTGCGAAATATTCGGCCTCGAGGAACGGGGTGTAGAGGCTGACCGCGCCCAAGGCGAGCAACGTCGCGGGAAACAGCTTCCAGCTCATCCGGAAGGCATGGTCCTGCACCGGGCCTTCGGTCTTCATGATCAGCCAGGTCGATCCCAACAGCCCATAGCCGATCACCGTGCCCACGCCGGTGAGCACCGAATACAAGCTCAGCCAATCAAGCCAGCCGCCCGCATAGGCGCGGCCCTCGACCTCAACGCCCTGCAGCAGCGCGCCCAAAGTCACGCCTTGCGCAAAAGCTGCGACGAACGATCCGGCGGTGAAAGAGAAATCCCAGAACGGCTGGTGATTGGGGTCACGCCAGCGTCCCTCGAATGCCACCCCGCGCAGCACCAGACCCAGCAGCATCGCGATAATCGGCGGGTAGACGGCGGGCAGGATGATCGCATAGGCGAGCGGAAAGGCCGCGAGCAACCCTCCGCCGCCGAGCACCAGCCAGGTCTCGTTGCCGTCCCAGACGGGCGCGACCGAATTCATCGCCTTGTCGCGCTCGGCACCACGGCCCAATGCCGGAAAGATGATGCCGATGCCCAGATCGAACCCGTCCATCACCACATAGGCGAACACGGCAAAGGCGATGATGAACGCCCAGATGATGGTGAGATCCATGCTCATGCGCCCTCCTCCATCATCGTCCCGCTGAGGCCGCGCTGCGTGCTGTCGGCCGCAGCTGGCGTGATGCCGGCGCTGCGCAGAGGACCAGAAGCAGCAGCCTCTTCATGACCGGTGGCAGGCTTGCTCATCAGCTTGAGGATATAGGCGGTGCCCGCACCGAACATGATGAAGTAGGTGACGATGAAGGCGACCAGCGAGGCGCCGACGGCAGGGGCTGCGAGCGGCGAAACGCTGTCCGCCGTGGTGAGCAGGCCATAGACCGTATAGGGCTGGCGGCCGACCTCAGTCGTCACCCAGCCCGCAATCACCGCGACGAAGCCCGACGGGCCCATCACCATCGCGGCACGGTGCAGCCAGGGCCAGTCGTACAGCTTGCCCCGCACCCGGGCGAGCAGGCTGAACAATCCAATCCCCAGCATCGCAAAGCCGATGCCGACCATCACGCGGAACGACCAGAACACCATGCCCACCGGCGGGCGTTTGTCTTCGGGCAAGGTGTCCAGCCCCTTGAGAGGTGCGTTCAGATCATGCTTGAGGATGAGCGATGAGGCCTTCGGAATTTCTATTGCGTAATCAATGCGCTGCTCCTTGCTGTTGGGAATACCGAACAGGATCAGCGGCGCACCATCGGGATGGCTCTGATAATGGCCTTCCATCGCCATGACCTTGGCCGGCTGATGCTCGAGCGTGTTGAGCCCGTGCATGTCGCCGGCAAAGATCTGCAGAGGCGCGACCAGAGCCGCCATCCACATCGCCATCGAGAACATGCGACGGGCGCGGTGATCTGCCCTGTTCCTGAGCAGGTGGAACGCGCCGACTGCACCGACAACGAAGGCAGTCGTCAGATAGGCCGCCATCACGGTGTGCACGAGGCGGTAGGGAAAGCTGGGGTTGAAGATGATCGCGAGCCAGCTCTCGCCGGGCACGAACTGGCCGTTCTCGGCGATCAGATGCCCGGTAGGAGTCTGCATCCAGCTGTTGACGCTCAAAATCCAGAAAGCCGAGATGAACGTGCCGATCGCGACCATCAGCGTCGCGGTGAAGTGCAGCTTGCGCCCCACCTTGTCCATGCCGAACAGCATCACGCCAAGAAAACCGGCTTCCAGGAAGAACGCGGTGAGCACTTCGTACGCCATCAGCGGGCCGATCACCGGGCCGGTCTTGTCCGAGAAGACCGACCAGTTGGTGCCGAACTGGTACGACATGACGATGCCCGATACGACGCCCATGGCAAAGGCGATCGCGAAGATCTTGCGCCAGTATTTGAACAGGTCGAGATAGGTGCTGTCGTTCGTCTTCAGCCAAAGCCCTTCGAGCACCGCCAGATAGCTGGCGAGCCCGATAGAGAAGGCCGGGAAGATGAAGTGGAAGCTCACCGTGAAGGCAAACTGGATCCGCGCCAGCAACAGCGCGTCAAAACCGTCAAACATCGGCGCGATCTCCCGTCTCGCTCCGTCGCATATCGGTGACCACCGGCAAGGCTCCGGTCCGTTGGTCTGCGACTGTCATTCAATTATGACACGGCAAGACTAACGGCAATATGACACAATGTCCAAGATGCCAGCCACCAGCTATCGTCAGGCTTTCAGATACTTGCCGAAATGTCCCAGCGTTCGCTCCCAGGCGAGCTTCGCTGCCGCCTCGTCGTACCGGGGGGTGGTGTCATTGTGGAAACCGTGGCTGGTGCCGGGATAGAAATGCGCTTCGTAGGTCTTGCCATTCGCCTTGAGCGCCGCCTCGCAGGCCGGCCAGGTGGCATTCACCCGCTCGTCATTTTCGGCAAAATGGATCAGCAGTGGCGCCTTGATCGCGGGCACCTCCTCAGGCTTGGCCTGGCGACCGTAAAAGGGTGCGGCCGCAGCGAGATCGGGATAGGCCACGGCCAGCGCATGGCAGACGCCGCCGCCATAGCAGAATCCGGTAACGCCGACCTTGCCGGTGCTCGCGTCATGCGCGCGCAGGAATTCGAACCCGGCAAAGAAGTCTTCCATGAGCTTGGCCGGTTCGAGCGAAGCCTGCATCGTGCGGCCCTCGTCGTCGGTGCCGGGATAGCCGCCCAGTGACGTCAATCCATCAGGCCCCAGCGCAAGATAGCCCGCCTTGGCAAGACGCCGCACGACATCCTCGATATACGGGTTGAGCCCGCGATTTTCGTGCACCACCAGCACGGCGGGCAGCTTGCCCCTGGCATCGGCGGGCCAGGCCATCAGGCCCTTGACCGTACCGTGACCTTCCGGGCTCTTGTATTCGACGCGCTGGGTCCGGATTGCCGGATCGTCGGGCGAGACCTGCTGCGCCAGGGCATAATCGGGGCTGAGCTGGCTCAGGATCATGGCGCCGGTCACTCCCGCTGCCGCATAGCGACCCGCCTGGCTGATGAACTCGCGTTTGCTCAGCTTGCCATGCACATAGCCGTCGAAAATCTCGAGAATGTGCGGGTGAAAGTCGCTGGCGCGCATCCGGCGCGGGGCGGTGCTGTCGGTCATCGATGATCCTTTCTCGATCAGGCAGGCGATGTATCGCCAAAAGCTGCAAGCGCGGCACGGGCGATTTGTTCCCCCCATTCCTGCACGAAATGCCCGCCTTCGGGAACGATCATCGGTTCGGGGCAGCCCCGGATGATCGCCCGCAACCGTTCCATCGGCTCCACGCCCAGCACCGGATCGGCCGCGCCCACGGCCATGAAGCTCGGTCCTGTCCAGTCTTGCGACCAGAAGCGTGCCGCCGCCTTGCCGTGCTCCACTCCGGGCATGTCTGGCGACACCGGCACCAGCGCGGGAAAAATCTGCGCGCCCGCCTTGTACTCAGGGCCCGGATAGGGAGCATCATAAGCGGCGATTTCCTGCTCGGTGAGATGCGGTGTGCCACGGGCAATGATCCGCCCGACGGGCAGATCGGGCGTGGACAGTGCATAATTCTTCCAGGCATCGAAGCCCGGACCAGGGCTTGTCCCCTGACCCAGACCGGTGTTCATCACGATAAGCCGGGACAGGCGCGATGCAAAACCGGGGTCTGCCGGCAACGTCAGCCCGAGCAGCCCGCCCCAGTCCTGCACCACCAATGTGATGTTGCGAAGATCCAGCCGTTCGACGAGCCGCAGCAGATGGCTGCGGTGGAAGTCGAAACTGTAATCCTTCTGCCGGACTGGCTTGTCGGATCGTCCGAAACCGAACAGGTCGGGCGCGACCACCCTCGCCCCGCTTTCGAGGAACACCGGGATCATCCGTCGGTAGAGGAACGACCAGCTCGGCTCGCCGTGCAGGCAGAGGAATGACCGGTCGGCATTGTGCGGCCCGGCGTCGACCCAGGCCGCTCGCAGCCCCTCATATCCCGGCAGGTCCTCCGCATAATGCACCGGAAAGTCGAAATCCGGAACGGCCGCAAAGGCCTCGTCAGGGGTCCGCAGCGCCTCTATCGTCATGATTGCCTCTCCTGGATCTGTTGGCATGCCGCTGTTCGAGCGCGGGCACAGCCGCGTTACCATTGCCCGTACTGCCCGCTAGACCGCCAGGTTTTTCGAACAGACCATTTGGTCTATACGTCGAAAATGCCGCAAATACAGGCTATCCGCGTTCGACCATGATGCACAGCATGTCCGTGACCAGCCTGACCGGGGCGGCATCGTGGCGGCTGCGGGCCAGCACCAGTGCGCCCTCCTGAGCCGCTATGATGGTGGCCGACATGTCTCGCGCGCGAACGACGGCCACGCCTTCGGCCATCAGCCAGCGCGCCAGCCGCATTTCGATCCGCTGGTACGCAATGCGCACCGCTTCGCTCAAGGGGCCGTTCGCTCCGCCCTGTTCCTGACCGATCACGGCCAGCAGCGAACCATCCAGCCAGTCGGTCCGTTCGAGCCAGGCCGCCGTAACGTCCGACAAGCTGCGCAAAAATCCAATGATATCAATCCCGCTTGCCGAAAGCTGATCGATGGCGTGCAGAGAAGAATCCGCAATCCGCCCGACACAGGCTTCGGCCAGCTCAGGCTTGCCGCCCGGAAAATGGTGATAGAGCGAGCCCTTTGGCGTCTCCGAAAGCGCCAGAATCTCCGAAAGACCGATCGCATGATAGCCGCGTTGCTGGAACAGGCGGGTCGCCACGCTGATCAGGCGCAGCCGCGTGGGGTGCATATGGGAATCAGCGCCATCAGGTCCCGAAAGCGCAGTGGGATCGAGCAGAAATGCCAGCATAGACCAAGCAGTCTAGCGACACCTCTTATCGTGTCAAGCAATCGCCGAATCCCATGCTGTTTGCCGTTAACTTCTGCCCGCCTGACCGCAGCTGACTGGCTCTAATCGAGGAAAAATCTGTTAACCTGTGGCTCAGCGGCGTTAATGCCGGATCAACCCGTTGTCCTTGCGCATTAACTTTTTGTCAGGGCGGAGTTACCTGCGGATTATGGGCCGACCAGTCCATCAACCCTTTTGCAAGATTTGGAGCACTAGACCAACACCGCACCTCCGAAATTGCGCAGGAACGTCATGTATAACATTGTTTTTATTACCTTAATTTTTCTTCATAAATTCCTTAAGAACAGATAAACCGGCCCAATCTATCCGTTAACCATTCCTAACAATGATCTAACAAGCCGCAGGCTCTGCCGCACCTGTTGCAGACGGCGATCCGATGGCAATTTTTGGTCTGGTTGGTCCATTAACCTTTGCACGGCGGACCGGACGGTCCAAAACGCCCATTTGGCACACGATTTTTCCTCGATATTGGGGTGCACAACGCCTTCCCGCGCTTTCAGCAGGCCTCGCAAGCATCCGATTTCGGCTCTTGCGGCTGGACCGCGCGGTCCGAAGCCAGACTGGGCGGTCTGCGAGTGTACCGCAAAATGGACCGCTTGGTCTGGACGGGCCTCGAAGCTCGGGAATCCGGCCTTTTCTGCCCTCCCCTGCCCTTTTCTGACCCAACGCTGCTTGCTACTCGCACTCAAGCCTTGTTGCCGGACCGCGCAACTGTGTTACAAGACTAACGCGGCAGGACCTGCGCACGCGCAGATGGCGGTCGCAAGGGGGCTTGGCAGATGACACAGACCGATCGCCACTTATCGCTCGATGCCATTCGCGGTTTTGCCGTGATGGGCATCCTGCTGCTCAACATTATCGGTTTTTCGATGCCGGACGCGGGCTATGTGAACCCGGCAGCTTGGGGCGGCACGGATCCGGTTAATGCCGGCGTCTGGGCCATCAACTTCACCCTGTTTGACGGCAAGATGCGCGGGCTGTTCAGTGTGCTGTTCGGGGCGAGCATGCTGCTGGTGATGCAGCGGGCAGAAGCGGCCGGGCAGAACGCCCGGAGCGTGCACCTCAACCGCATGGCCTGGCTGTTCGTGATCGGAGCCGCCCATTTCATCCTGCTCTGGTGGGGTGATATCCTGGTGCCTTATGCGATCTGCGGCACGCTGGCGCTGTTCTTCGTCGACAAGGACGTGAAGCAGCTGCTGCGCTGGGCGGCCATCTTCTACCTGCTCTATTTCCTGCTCACCCTGGTCATGGTCGGCGGCGGCTGGTGGCAAGCGATCCAGGCGGCGGAACCCGGCGCCAATCCCGCCATGGTCAGGGGCACGCAGGAAATGCTGGCCAGCTTCGGCAAGCCGGGCACAAAGGACATTGCCGAAAGCCTCGACGTCTATCGCAGCGGCTGGCTCACGATCGTCCAGCACCATCTGGCGCTGTTTCCGGACTCGCTGGTCAGCACGCTGTTCTTCTTCACGCTCGATACGCTGGGCATGATGCTGCTGGGCATGGCGATGCTCAAGAGCGGCTTCATCCTGGGGCTTTGGGCACCTGCCATCTATGCGAAAATCGCGACGCGCGCCTTTCTCATCGGCCTGCCGCCGATGATCGCGCTGGCCGTATGGGTCATCATGAGCGGTTTCGATACGGTCATCACCTTCGGCGCGTTTTTCAGCTTTTCCTTCCCCTTCCGCATCGTTCTGACCGTGGGCTGGGCCGCTGCGCTGCTGCTGCTGATCGTGAAGCACCGCGAGAACCCGATGATCACCCGCGTCGCTGCAGCAGGACGAGCCGCATTCAGCAACTATCTCGGCACCAGCCTGGCCATGACGTTCGTCTTTTATGGCTGGGGGCTGGGGCTGTTCGGCCAGATCGACCGCGCAACGGCCATGCTCTTCGTGTTCGCGGCGTGGGGAATCATGCTCGCCTGGTCCAGACCCTGGCTTCAGCGCCATCGGTTCGGCCCTGCCGAATGGCTGTGGCGCTCGCTCGCGCGCCGGAAACTGCAGCCGATGCGTTTGCGATAGAATCGCAAAAAGACTGTTGCGATGCGTTCTCAATATCGCTATCTGGTTGCGAACAGGAGAGACGCATGGTTGTTTGCATCTGCAATGCGATTCGGGAACAGGATCTGAAGGACGCCCTGCGCGATGGCGCGGCCCGTCCGGCAGAGGTTTATGCCCGGCTCGGTCGGCGTCCGAAATGCGGCCAGTGCCTTTCGTTTGCGCAAAGCATTATCACCCGGGAAACTGCGACCGCCTAGCAATATCCCAGGATTTTCCTGTTAAAATTCAATAATTTCCCGCGCTGCACAGTCTTTCTTTTTGGAAAGATTACCGCTATTCTGTGCTCCTGATCGAAATACCGCTACAGGCCCGGGACCGGCCTGGCGAATACAGGAGCATCCACATGAAGGGCGACCCCAAGGTCATCGAATTTCTCAACGACGCGCTCAAGAACGAGCTGACGGCGATCAACCAGTATTTCCTCCATTCCAAGATGCTGGCCAACTGGGGCATCAACAAGCTCGCCAAGTACGAGTATGAGGAATCGATCGACGAGATGAAGCACGCCGACAAGCTGGCGGACCGCATCCTGTTCCTCGATGGCCTGCCCAATTTCCAGCTGCTCGGCCGCCTCAAGATCGGCGAGACCGTGGAGGAAATCCTGAAGGCCGACCTCGCGCTCGAAAACGAGGCCATCCCCCTGCTCAAGGAAGGCATCGCCTATTGCGAGAGCGTCCGCGACTACGGCACGCGCGACCTGCTCGCCTATATCCTCAAGAGCGAGGAAGAGCATGTCGACACGATCGAGGCGCAGTTCGACCTGATCGAGCGCATGGGCATCCACAATTACATCCAGTTGCAGTCGAGCCCGGTCGAGGATTGACGAGAAAACGCGCTGCGCGGCGGCTCACACCCCGCCCGCAGCGCCTTCCATCGTCCAGCCGGGCCTGGCCGGTGTACTGGAACCGCCCGATATTGCCTGAGCCAGGGATGCCATATTCGTCATAGCGGTTGATCGCGATGGTGTTGCTATTGCCATCGGCGATCGCTGTGACCGATCCCTGGTGGTTGGTGAACAGATAGCGGCGGATCGAGGCAGACGTTCCAGCGCCCTCGAACCACAGCTGCGGCGTATCCGCGCCTTGCGTTCAGAACCGCTGATTGAGCCGCCAATGGCGCAGCAATGTCCTGTGCCCTGGCGAGTTCACCCCCCCGAAAAGCGTCGGATAGGTGCCGACCTGCTCGGCATCGGGCGCGAAGCTGGGGTTCCAGCCGTTCCAGGTGTTGTAGGTATGGAACAGCCAGTCGATGCCATTGTCCTCCAGGATCGCGACCATGTCGGCTATCCACGTATCGCGCCCCTTGGCCCAGCGGACCACGCCGAATTCGGTCGCCATCATGCGGACACCGTGTTGCCGGGCGAAGTCGACCGCCGGCTGCATCGAGCGCGCCAGCGCGCCCTTGTCCCAGAACCGGGGCATTTCGCTGTCATATTCGCGAAGGATGCCGGGATAGACGGCTCCGCGCGCAATCGTGCCCACGCCCTGATGGGTGAAATTGTGCGGCGCATAGTCGTGAAACGAATAGAGAATGGCCGGATCGTCGAGCAGCGGCATCGAGCCGTATCGCCCCGGAAAGCCCCAGGGCCAGGGCATCACCGCAATCCAGATATGCGGGTTGATGGCGCGGATCCTGCGAATAGCCTCCGGCATGATCTGTTCGTACCAGATCGCGCCGTCACGCTCGCGGCGCAGCGTGTAATTGGGCTCGTTGAAAACGTCATAGGCGAAGATCGCAGGATCATCGCGCAACTCTTCCGCCATTGCGGTCCAGAACTGCATCAGGCTGGGGCGGATATGCGTTCTGAACGAACCTCCGGTGGAATCGTCGAGCTTGACCAGATCGCGTCCAAAGACGCCGCTGGCGGCCAGCATGACGCCGACGCCCAGACGGCTGCATTCTGCGGTAAACCTCTTCAGCATGGCCAGATTGTTGCGATAGGGCGCGAGCGGCTCTGCGCGGGTCGGGCGCAGGGCGACGCCCTTGGTCGCGGTGCCCGCAGCCATATCGGTGCCGAAATTGATACGGACGGTGTTCACGCCCCATGAGGCAAGCTCGCGGGCGATGGATGGCGAAAGGCTGCCCGGTGAAAGCTCAAGGTTGAGGCCGCGCATCCTGGGCGGCAGGACCGGGGTTCCGGCGATCGGTCGCGGTGCCTGGCCCTGCCATGCTCCCGTCGCCGTCTGGGTCAGCCCGACGATTGCCGCCGCTCCTGCACCCGCCAGCAACGCCCGGCGGGTCACCGGGTCTGTCGCATCGGGCTCGGGCAAAGGGTGTTCGGGCAGTGTCATCGGGTCCCAGCATATTCCGCGAAGCTGAACGCTCTATGACATGCCCCCCAAAGGGCCCGACGTCATCAGCTTGGCTGGCTGCTGTGTCATGGATCAGCCGGTGCGCAAAGCTCAATCACGGCAGCGCGGCGGGCTGTAGCGGGAAAGCCGGGCAGAAAATGACGATGGACCGACCGCCACCGAGCGGTTAACCTCGCGATTAAACAGCAACAGGCAGACGAGGCGAGGATGAGCGAAACGATCGAGATGGAACCGATGGCGGGCAGTGCAGAGGCACCGTTCGTGCGGCCTGACGTGGCGATGCTGCTGGCGATGATGCAGGCAACGGGCGCCCCGCCGATGAACGAGATGCCGCTCGCCGAAGCGCGCGAGGCCTATCGGATGATGCGGATGGTCGCCGATGCCGATCCGACGCCGCTGGCCATCATCCGCGACCTCACCTGCCCCGGCCCGGCGGGCGATATTCCGCTGCGCTATTACGACGCGCGCGAAAGCCGCGAGCCGGGCCCTGCGATCATGTTCTTCCATGGCGGCGGCTTCGTGATCGGCGATCTGGAGACGCACCACCCCTATTGCACCGAGCTCGCCGCCAAGCTGGACCTGCCGGTCATCGCGGTGGATTACCGCCTGGCCCCCGAGCACCCCTTCCCCGCCGCGCCCGATGATTGCGAAGCAGCGGCCCGCTGGCTGGCGGAAAACGGCAAGCAGCTCGGCCTCGACATAACCGGCCTCGTCTTCACCGGCGACAGCGCGGGCGGCAACCTGACCATCGTGATCACCCAGGCACTGATGGCAAGGCCCGCTGCCGTGCCCGTCATCGCCCAGGCCCCGCTTTACCCGGTGGTGGATTCGAGCCAGACCGGCGGATCGTTCACCGAGTTTTCGGAAGGCTATCTGCTGACCGCCGACGCCATGAAATGGTTCGGTGACAATTATGCCGCGGTTCCCGGCGATGTCCGCAATGACTGCATCCTGGGCGCTCTTGCCAGCCTGCCACCGACGCTGCTGGTCACCGCCGGGCTTGATCCCCTGCGCGATCAGGGCCGGGATTTCGCCGCCAGGGCCATCAAGGCCGGGGTTGATGTTACCTACAGGGAGATGCGCGGCACGATCCATGGCTTCATCTGCCTGCGCAAGGGCGTGCCCTCGGCTCAGGACGACTGCGACGCGATCTTCGCCGGCATGAAGGCGCTGCTGTCCCGATGAGCGTCCGCACCGGCACCATATGGTATCGGCGTCTGGCATTTGCCGGGCTGTCGCTGGCTGCGCTCGCGACACCCGATTTTGCAATTTCGCAAAACCCGCCTCAGGTTCGCAATGCCCCCGATCTGGCCGGGGAGATTGCGACCTATCGCGAGCAGCGCGCGAAGGATCCGGAAGGGTGCTGTACATATTCGGCGCCCGTTTTTGGCCGCGAGGTGCGTTTTCAGGTGTTCGGCACGTTCGAACCGGCGTTTGAGGCGAAGAACGAGCGGCAGATGATCGTCGAATTCGTGCCAGAGGGCGAAACGGTCGAGAACTGGACGCGGATGATCACCTTTTCCACCTTCAGGGGCGCAGGCGCCGCACCGGTCTCTACGGCTGACATGCAGCAGCGGTTCTTCAACGTGTCTGCAGGCTGCGAAGTTGCGAACTTCTCGCGGGTCATCGCCAGCGGGAGGCTTGCCGATGGCACCGAATACAACCTGTCGAGCAATGGATGCGGCTCCACAGCCGCAGGTGGCTATCCCGGAGCGCGATCGGGCCGAGGCGAACAGTTTCTGGCGCTCCTGCTGCGCGATCCCGCCAATGTCGCGGTGCTGCAATATGCCGAACGCGGCGAGGGCTTCTCTGCCGGTCAGGAGCCGGTCACCGATGCCATGGTTCCGGCCGTGATGAGCCGCTTTCGTTCCATCGCAATTTGCCGCGACAAGGCCGTGTCGGACAATTGCTCCATTGCCTTTGCGGCTCCCTGACAGCTAAGGCACGGCGATGAACGGATTCGACAGCCTTCCCTATCGCCCCTGCGCGGGCATCATGCTGGTAAACCAGTTGGGCAAGGTGTTTGTCGGCCAGCGGCTCGACAGCACGGCCGATGCCTGGCAGATGCCGCAGGGAGGCATCGACCCCGGCGAGGATCCCGAACAGGCCGCCTATCGCGAACTGGGCGAGGAAACCGGCATCGCCCAGCATCTTGCCGAGATCATTGCCCGCTCGCGCGACGAGCATCTGTATGATCTGCCGCCGGAACTGATGGGCAAGGTCTGGGGCGGCAAGTACCGCGGCCAGCGCCAGCTCTGGTTTCTCATGCGGTTCATGGGCTCGGATAGCGACATCAATATCGAGACCGAGCATCAGGAATTTCGCACGTGGCGCTGGGCCGATCCCGACAGCCTCGAGGGACTGATCGTGCCTTTCAAGCGACGACTGTACCGCGCCGTGGTGGAAGAGTTCCGCCCGTTGATCTAGGCTGGTCGCCCGCAGACCAATCGGGAGCCCTTCAGGCATGACCATCCGCCGCGCGCTCTCCGGCGCTATCCTGCTTTTTTCGTCATGTGCCTCCCCTTCGGCCGCGCAGGCTCCCGATGCGGTCAGCAAGATGATCGATGCAGCCCTCCAGTCCGGTGACGCCGCCGGACTGGACGTGGTCATACGATACGCCAAGCAGGCGCATCCCCAGGCCGCTGAAGCCATCGATGCGCAAGTTGCAGCCTTTCGGGCAGCCAATGCTCCGGCAAGTTCTGCCCCGGAAACGGTGACCGCCGCTGCAGCGCAAACCAAGTCCGAGCAGGCGTCCGTCGAACAGGCTTCTGCCATCAAATATTCCGGCGAAGGTGAACTTGGCGCTTTTGCGACCACGGGCAATGCTCCCGGCATCGGGCTGGCAGCCGGTCTGAAACTGAACAGCGAAGGCGAGGATTGGCGTCTGGCACTGCTGGGCCGGGCAGATTATCAGGAAGCAAACGGGGTGGTGGTGCGCGAGCAATATCGCTTCAGCGCCGAGCCCAATTACAAGTTCGACCAGCGGGGCTATGTCTATGGCCTTGGCCAGTACGAACAGGATCGCTTCCAGGGATTTCACGCACGCTACAGTCTCTCAGGCGGTGTCGGATACAGCGTGCTGACCGGCGACAGCGCCAAGATGAGCGTCAAGGCCGGGCCCGCGTGGCGCCACACGCGCCTGACAACGGGCATGAATGAATCGGTACTGGCCGGGCTCGCCTCTGTGGACATCAAGGTCAAGCTGACGCCAACCATTCAACTCACCGAGGCGGCCAGTGCCTATGTGGACGAGGAGCGCAGTACGCTATTCTCCGTCGCGGCGCTGGATTCGCAGCTGATCGGCAAGCTGAAGGCGCGGCTGTCCTATACGGTGCAATATGAATCGAATCCGGCCCTGGGCCGCGCGCCGACCGACACCACCAGCCGGCTCACTCTGGTCTACGGCTTTTAGAGCACTTTCCGACCAATCTAGATCACCGGGACGGAGCCGATTTTGGCCGAGTGCAAGGATCGAGGAGGGAGCCATGCCAACGCATAGTGACCGACGAGAGACGCCGCAATCGGCCAAAAGGGGCCCGCCCCTCCGGGGTTGTCGCAGGAAGCTTCTCGGACGGCGTCGCCTTGCTTGGACGGGCCACCAGCCCGCCCGGCGCAACGCTCCTTGCCAAGACGCTTCCTGCGACAATCACGGTGACCCAGATTGGTCGGAAAGTGCTCTAAGCGCTCTCAGCGCCCGCCATTGGCGACGATATCGACCTCGGTCCCGCCATTCGCCATGGGCTTGAGGAACAGCACATAGGCCGCATCCCCCTTGGTTCCGCCGAGCACATGGTCGCTGCCGCGCAGCTGATATTCTGCGGAATAACCACCGCGCCTGGCCTTGGTGTAATAGAAATCGACCACGTTCTTCAGCGCCGCCGGTGTGGTGAAATTCACAACGCGGATGTTGCACTGGCCCTTGGCGACGCCGGCAGCCTCTTTCACATTGGCCCGCGGATAGACGGCGAAATCGGCAGGCATGCGGCTCGCCCAGCTCATCGCATATTCCAGCTTGCCCTGACACAGACCATTTTGCTGAGCGGCCTTCGCCCCCAGAGTGCTTCCCTGATTGCAGTCCTTGCATTCTTCAGCCGCGACCTTGGTCGGCTCGGGCGCCTTCATCAGTCCACGCGGGCCGATTGCAGCAGCAGCCGCCTTTTCCGTAGCCGCCAGCTGGCCCTTGGGCGTGCTGGCAGACGGAACCGATCCATCGCTGCCTTCGCCCAGCACCGCATTGCGGTTCGATTTGTCGACAAGATCGGGATCGACAAGAATCTGATCTTCCAGAGCGCCCTTCATCGCAGGATCCGCCGCATCCGCCAGAAGTGCCGCGTCTTCATTCTCGGCCGACTTTTCGGCGGCATCCTGGCACGCTACCAGCGCGAGCGCCGCACCGCCCAGCACCAGCAGATTGCGCGTCATTGCAAACGGAATTCGGGCCATGGCTCATATCCTCGAAAAATCGACCGGATGCCGTCCCTTGGCAGAGAAGGCGTTAGCATTACGTTAGCCATGCCTTGCGGGGCGCGAAACTGTCCCGTCGAAAGAGGGTTAACCCTGCGACTATCTCGGGCCTCATTGTCCCAAAACGGGATTGGGCGCTAACCCGTTTCAGAACCGGACAAATTTCTTTCGGTTTACCTGCCATTCGGCCTTGGTCTGGCCGTAGCGATCGACGGGATGGTCCTGATACGGCGCGGGCAGACGTGTCGGCCCCTGATTGGTGGAGCCGAGCCGCTCGGCAAGCGCGATCGACGCCTCGTTTGCCGGATCGATCGTGTGTATCACGCTTTCCCAGCCCAGCAGATCGAACGCATAGTCGATGGTGGCGACGGCAGCTTCGAGCGCGTACCCCCTGCCCGCATGGCTGCGCAACACGCCCCAGCCAACTTCCTCGCCGGGCCAGCCATCAGGATACCAGGGGCCGACGCGTCCGATCCATTCGCCGGTGTCGCGCGTGACCAGCGAAAACATGGCATATCCGCGTATGTGCCAGGCGCCAGCCATGGAGCAAAGTCCCCGCCATGCGACAGAGCGCGGCTGGACACCGCCCAGAAAGCGCATGGTTTCTTCATCCGCGCAGAATTCGGCCCAGCGCTCGAAATCCTCTGGCCCCGGCGGCCGCAGGATCAGGCGCTCCGTCACCAAAATCGGTCCGTTGATCATTGCGCCCTCCCCTGCTGTCTGCCTGCGGGGATAGGCATGGGCGGACGCCTTGGCAAGCACCGCGCACAAGCGAAACCCCTCCCCGCCTCGCGGCGAGAAGGGGTCTCCCCGTTCACCCTGCCGCGGACACTCGGCAGGGGTGACCTCTGTTAACGGCAGCGGAAGCCGTTGCCGCTGTTGCGATCGATCGACCGGCCCAGCAGGGCACCAGCGATACCGCCGATCACCGCTCCCGTGGTACGATCACCGCGGCCCGCAATTTCGCTGCCGGCCAGGGCGCCAGCGGCACCACCGATCAGCAGGCCCGTCGTGCCGTTGTCGCGGCGGCAATAGTATCGACCGTCATTGCCGCGCCAGTACTGGCCGTTCCAGCCGCGCGCCTGACGGCGGTCGAAGCGACGGTCGAAGCGGCGATCGTTGCGGTCGTCCCAGCGGTCGCGGCCATAGCCGCGGTCATAGCCGCGACGACCCCAGTCGTCGTCATAACCGCGCCACTGGTGCGCGACCGGCGCCCGATAATCGACACCATAGGCCTGCACTACACTTGTTGCGGGATGGGCAACCGGGGCGGCCATGGCTGGAGCGGCCGAAATGGTGACTGCACCGGCGGCGGCAGCAGCAAGAATGAACTTCTTCATAATCTGTCTCCCTTGAGACCGGGACAGCGCCGATTCGCCATCCGTTGCGTTCATGTTTAAGGGAGCGAAACTGAACAGGCCGTGGGAGCGTCGTTCATCTTGCAGCAGGTTTTGATGAAGGCCGTAACGCCGAAGCGGGATCCCCGCATTCGCAGGAAGGACGTCAAGGGGGGCGAGGAAGGCGAATGCCTCCCATCGCCCCCGCCCAATCACTTTTGCGGGCAGATCAGGAACTTTTCTCCGGTTGCCTTAGCATAATAGCGCGACACGACGTCAGCTTGCAGCGCCTCTTCCAGCGAAAGTTCATCGGTATAGTGGCTCGCAAAAGTGGTCTTGAGCTCATCGGCGACCCGCGCACGCAGGCGCATCGCGACCTCGGTGCCAGCCTTGGCGAGGAAATTCGGCAGCAGCCAGCCACCGACGCCCCAAGCCATGCCATAGCCGCGGCTGAGCACTGTCGGCGAAGTATCGAGGCCACCATATAGATAGACCTGCTTGTGATGCACCGAACCGTAGATGCTGTACGCACCGGGAGTCCGCGCCGCGGCACCTTCCATGGCCGTCAGGATGTTCGACGCCAGTTGTCCGCCGCCGGTCGCGTCGAATGCCAGCGTGGCGCCCGTTGCATGGACCGCATCGGTCAGATCGGCCATGAAGCTTTCGCTGCTTGAATCGACAATATGCTTGGCCCCCATGCCACGCAGCAACTCGGCCTGCTCGGGCTTGCGCACGACATTGACCAGTTCGACACCATCGGCCCGGCAGATTCGGTTGAGCATCTGCCCCAGATTGGATGCAGCGGCGGTGTGGACCAGCGCCGAATGGCCTTCCAACCGCATGGTCTCGACCATCGACAGCGCGGTGAGCGGGTTGACGAAGCACGACGCGCCGTCGCGTGCGGTGTGGCCGTCCTTGAGCACCAGGCACATCATCGCCGGGGCCTTGCGATATTCGGCATACATGCCGCCGCCCATCACCGCGACAACCTTGCCCATCAGGCTCTGCGCATAATCGCCCGCACCTGCCGCAACCACGGTGCCCGCACCTTCGTTGCCGACGGTCAATGCCTGACCGATGCGCGCCTTCATCACGCCCATGCCCTGCGGGGAGACCGGCACCGACAGTTTCGTCGCCTTGCCTTCGCCCGAACTTGTCGCCTTGGCCATGCTGGCCCATCCGAACATCACGCCCTGATCCGAAGGATTGATCGGCGTCGCCTCGACACGAATGAGAACGTCGTCCTCGCCCAGCTCGGGAATCGGCTTTTCTACCAGTTCCATCGTCAGTTCGCCCTCGGCGCTGACGGTGGAGATCATCTGCAGATAGGTTGACGGAAGCGTCATGTTTCAGGCCTCTCTCTTAAAGGGTTGTTGTGCGATGCATCCCTGTGCCAAGCCTTGGCCGACAATGCCACCCATGATGCGCAGAAAGTGTGCTCTTGCCCCGTCTGATCCTGCTCAACAAACCCTTTGGCGTGATCTGCCAGTTCAGCGGGGATGGTTCGCGCCCCACGCTTGCGGATTACGTGCCCGTGCCGAATGTCTATCCCGCAGGCAGGCTTGATCAGGATAGCGAGGGCCTGGTTCTGCTCACTGACGATGGAAGGCTGCAGGCTCGTATTGCCGACCCGAAGCACAAACTGCCCAAAACCTATCTGGTGCAGATCGAAGGCGCGATCACAGATGCCGCGATTGCGAAGTTGCAAACAGGATTGATGCTCAAGGATGGCATGACCCGACCCGCTGAGGCCAGTCGCATCGATCCGCCCCTTATATGGCCGCGCAATCCACCGGTACGCTTCCGAAAATCGGTCCCGGATGGCTGGATCTCGCTGATTTTGCGCGAAGGCAGGAACCGGCAGGTTCGCCGCATGACCGCTGCCGTCGGCTTTCCCACGCTCAGGCTGGTCCGATGGCAAGTGGACCGCTGGTCGATCGAAGGACTGGCTCCGGGCGAGTGGCGTGAGGTGAAAGCGGCTTGAAACCTTGCCTCAGTCGCCTTGCTGTTCAAAGGCAATAGCGCCGAGATTGGCCAGTTCCAGGAGTAACATTTGACTAGACCGATCGGTCGAGCCCACCTGAAGGCGTGTTCCTGCGCACAATTGTTCCGCCAGGGCCGCGCACGCCCCCTCACAGACATAGGTTTCGCCGTCGACGAACAGCAAAATAGCCTCGCCCTCACGAACAAACATCAACCGGCTTGCAAAGTTGCGAAGCACGGGGTGCCCCTGGCGCAAGGCCGACTGCACATCTTCCATCGTTATCGGCTCTTCTGGCCGCCAATCGATGTCCGGATATTTGGCAGCACTGTTGAAACCGCCGAACCAGCGCGCAAACTGCGCAGGATCCGACAGCGCTTCGATCACCATGGCTTGCAGCCGGCCCAGGGCTTCGGGTGTGATTTCGCCAGGATTCTCCTGTAATTTCAATCCGGTATCAGAAAAGCGATCGTCTTCGCCCAGACTGTCGAGCACATGGTCGCTCCACCCGGTGACCAATTCGGCCCTCGACGGCGCACGAAAGCCGATCGACAACGTCATGCAGTCATCGTCCAGGGCAATGCCATCATGTGCGACGCCGGGGGGCACATACAGGATATCGCCCGGCTCGAGATCATAGACTGCCTGCTCATCAAAATTTTCCAGCAATTTCAGATCTTCATGCGCCTTCAAGGGGGTGGAATCGGTGCATTGCTGCCCCACCCGCCAGCGCCGCCGTCCGCGCCCCTGGATCAGGAACACGTCGTACTGGTCGAAATGAGGCCCGACCCCGCCGCCAGTGTTGGCGAAGCTCACCATCACGTCATCGATCCGCCAGCTGGGAATGAAGCGAAATTGCGAAAGCAGCTCGGCAACTTCTGGCATGTGATGGTCGACCGCCTGCACCAGCAGCGTCCAGGGCTCGTTGCCTAGCTGTGCAAAGCGCTCTGCATCGAACGGCCCCTGCTCCAACGCCCAGTTTTCCGTGCTCTTGCGCAGCACAAGCCGCGATTCCACCTCGGGCTCGCAGGCCAGTCCCGCCAGTTCATCCGGCTCGATCGGGCATTGCCAATCATCCCAGGGATTGCGAATTTGCAAAGGTGCCTGTTGCCAGTGCGATGCGAGGAAGGCGGCGGGATCAAAGCGGGCGAGTTTCATGGCTCCCCCTTTTCAGCGAAGCCGCATGCCGTCCAGCAATTTCACCCCAGAAGATCGTGCTTTTTCAGGCAATGGCGCAACTGGTCATAGCTGAGGCCGAGCGCCTTGGCGGTCTGGCGCTGGTTGTAGCGATGGCGCGCGAGTGCCGCCTGCAGGATACGCTTCTCGTGCGCATCGACGGCACCGCGCAGATCGTCGATCGCATCGAAATTGAGCGTCTGATCCATTGCCGAGCGCACGCCGGGATCCGAAAGCGCTGCGTCGATCACCTCGTCACACGGCGATTCAGTGCCGGAAGAAGAGCCTGTGCGAGACATGGCCCGGGGTTTCCATGGCGATTCGAACGGATCGAACACGATATGATCGACCGGCCGCTCATAGTCGTCCCAGCGATAGACCGCGCGCTCGACGACATTGCGCAGTTCGCGGACATTGCCAGGCCAGCTGTGCCGCTGCATCGCTTCGGTCGCCATCGGACCGAAGCCGGGCCAGCGATCCCAGTCTAGCTCGGCCGCCATCCGCCGCCCGAAGAAATCGGCTAGAACCATCACATCGCCTTCGCGCGCGCGCAATGGTGGCAGCGTCACCACCTCGAACGACAGCCGGTCGAGAAGGTCGGCGCGGAAGCGGCCCTTGTCGACGAGTTCGGGCAGATGCTCGTTAGTCGCAGCGACAATGCGCACATCGACCTTGATCGAGCGCGACGAGCCGATGCGTGTCACCTCGCCATATTCCACCGCGCGCAGCAGTCGCTCCTGTGCGCCCATGCTGAGCGTCGCGAGTTCGTCGAGAAACAGGGTGCCGCCATCGGCCTCTTCGAACCGCCCCTGGCGCGCGCGGGTCGCGCCAGTAAAGGCGCCTGCTTCATGCCCGAACAGCTCGGCCTCGATCAGCGTTTCGGGCAGTGCCGCGCAATTCAATGTGATCAGCGGGCCATCCCAGCGCGAAGACAGGCGGTGGAGGCGTTCGGCGATCAGCTCCTTGCCCGTGCCGCGCTCGCCGATGACGAGCACCGGGCGGTTCAGCATGGCGGCGCGGCTGGCGCGTTCGACCGCATCCAGAAACGCCCCCGATTCCCCGATGAACTGACTGCCCCGTTCCATGCGCCAAGAGATAGTGCAAAATCCCAACTCGTGGCAATCCTAACCAACATGCCCTTTCAGGGAAATTTTCAAGCCTATGTTTTCTATATGTTTTTTGGTTTGGCACGGTAGCTGCAATGTAGCTGGCAACACCGACACAAAGCGGTCTGAGGGAGAAAGAAAGTGAAAACCACCCATGCTTCGAACGCGAACAGCCAGGATCAGGACAATGTCCTCAAGTCCACGCTGGTCACCACGGTCGCCGCACTGGCGCTGGTAACCACGCTGTTTCTTACCGCCTTTGCGAGCATCGAGGCTGCCGCCTCGCCCGTCCACCATAACGGAGATACTCGCGCACTCGTTTCCGTCCGGTACCTTGCCTGACGGATTTGGCCGGGACGCTTACCCCCCCTTGCCCCGTCCCGGCCAATCACTTTCCACTGAACTGCAAAAGGGGGTAAGGTGGACGCCGGATCCAGTCCGCCTGAATTTACGAAACGGAGTTTTGGCCATGGGAATTTTCTCTCGCACCCGCGATATCATCGCCGCGAACGTTACCGAACTGCTCGACAAGGCCGAAGACCCGGCAAAGATGATCCGCATGATCATCCTGGAAATGGAAGAGACGCTGGTCGAAGTCCGCGCCTCCGCAGCCCGCACCATTGCCGATCAGAAGGAAATGAAGCGGCACGTGAACAAGCTGGAACAGCTGCAGGCTGACTGGACCGACAAGGCGGAGCTCGCGCTGTCGAAGGACCGCGAAGACCTAGCCCGCGCCGCGCTGCTCGAAAAGAAGAATGCCGCCGATATGGCCGATCAGCTCAATGTCGAAATCGCGGTGCTCGATGACGCGCTGCGTGCTTCGGAACAGGATATCGCCAAGCTGCAGGCCAAGCTGCGCGAGGCCCGGATGCGCCAGAACAACATCATGAGCCGCCTGGAAAGCGCCGAAAACCGCGTCAAGCTGCGCACCATGTACAATGGCGACAAGGTCCGCGAGGCGTTCAGCCGCTTCGACCTGCTCGAGCGCCGCGTCGACATGGCCGAGGGCCGTGCCGATGCGCTGGGCATGGCCGAGGATGAGCGGAGCGAGCGCAAGGCGCTCGGCCAGCGCAGCCTCGACGACGAATTCGCCGCGCTCGCCGATAGCGACAAGGTCGACGAGGAGCTCGAAGCCATGAAACGCGCGCTGAAGAAGGAGGGCTGAGACGATGGAAGATATTCTGGTTCCCATCTTCGTCGTCGGTATGCTGTTCATTGGCCTGCCCTGGCTGATCTTCCACTACATTACCAAATGGAAGACCGCAGCGACGCTGACTAATTCGGACGAGCACCTGCTTGAAGAGCTGCATGCGATGGCCCGCCGTCTGGACGATCGCATGGATACCGTGGAGCGGATCATTTCCGCCGACAATCCCGACTGGCGCCCGGCGCGGCTGACCAGCTCGGACGACCAGGACGATTATGGCCTGGAACAGGTTGAGCGCCTGCTGAAGGAAAGGGTGAGGAAATGAGCCGGCTGGACAAGTACAAATATGAAGCCCCTGCTCCGCGCAAGACGAAATTCTATCGCGACAAGCAGAACGGCAAGTTCATGGGCGTGTGCGCCGGGATTGCCGACTATACCGGGATCGACGTGGTGTGGATCCGTGTTGCCGCTGTCCTGCTGACGCTGATGACCGGCTGGGCGCTGGTCGGCTATTTCGCCATGGGCATGTTTGCGGAAAAAAAGCCTTCGCACCTCTACGCCGACGATCAGGATCGCAAGTTCTGGCAGGGCGTGCGTCAGTCACCGACCCGCACCGCGCGCGATGTGAAGGCCCGGTTCCGCGAAATCGACCGCCGCCTGGCCGATGTCGAGCTGTTCTACACCGCCAAGAACACGCGCCTGGCCGACGAGATTGAAAGCCTGCGCTGATCTGCGGCGCGACTATAAACAAGGTATCAGGAGAATATCATGAGCTGGGGTGGACCGGGTTTCGTCCTTACGATCATCATGCTGTCCATGGGGGCCTGGGTCATCACCACCTGGATCCGCGCCAAACATGGCTATCCGATCGAGGATCAGTGGACCGGCAAAGTCATTGAACGAAGCGATCCAGACGCTGATCGAAAAATATCGCTGCTCACCAATGAAAACGAGCAACTGACAGGCAAGATCGGACGACTTGAAGAGCGGATCGCGGTGCTGGAACGCATTGCTACCGACGCCAACAGCTCCAGTGTTCGCCTGGCCGATGAGATCGAACGCCTGCGCATCGAGAAGGACCCCGCATGACCGAGAAGATGATGTTGTTCCAGACGCTGGGCCCGATCATTTCGATCGTGGTGGCCATCGGCACCGCCGGCTGGGTCGCCAATACCTGGCTGCGGATCAAGAACGGCTATCCGCTCGAAAGCAGCTGGGGCAAGCCGATCTATCCCAAGGCGGACCTGGAATCGGTCGAGCGGATCAAGCTGCTGAGCCAGGAAAACGCTCAGCTGCGTGCCGAGCTGGGGTCGATCAAGGACCGTCTGGGCAATGTCGAGCGGATCGTCACCGACGACGCGCACCGCCTGACCCACGAGATCGAGGCGCTGCGCGACAAGCGCGCGAACTGAGCGAACCACGAGGATAACGGGAGGTCATCATGCCGGACTGGATACTATTCTTCATGATTGTCGTCGGCCTGCCGGTTCTGGTCGGCACGACGGGCGATGCCTATAAGCGGCACCTCAAGTTCAAGGAAAAACAGCTCGAGGCGTTCAACAAGGAAACGGCGGAAAAGGCGGCACGCTATGCGGCTCAGACCGAACGTTTGGAGCAGCGTGTGCGCACACTCGAGCGGATCATCACCGATGGTCGCAGCGACCTCGCCCAGCAGATCGAGGATTTGCGGGACGCCCCGCTGAACTGACGCAATTCAAGGGGGTTTTTTGAGATGATCGACTTCGATGCGCTTCTGGTCCTGATCCCGCTGGCTCCGTTCATGCTGGGCGGGCTCGCGATCTGGACCCGCCACCAGCGCAAGACATTGGAATTGCAGCTGGAGCTCGCCAAAGCGCAAGCAGTCGCCCGCCCTCCAGCCGATGATCGCATCGAACAGCGTTTGCGGACGCTGGAGCGGATCATCACCGACAACCGCACCGGAGACGCATTGTCGCGTGAGATCGAAGACCTGCGCGAAAAGCAGCTGAGCTGACAACAAGGACATACGAAATGTTCGACAATCCCTTTTCCATGGTCGTGGCCATCGTGTTCATCGTGATGATCGCGAATGTGCTGAAGGCCCGTTACAAGGCGCAGCACGGTATCGTCGAGGACGCCATCGGAAACCAGAAGCGCGTCGCGGCTGCGGATAGCGGCGAAACGCAACGGCTGCGCGAAGACGTACGCGCGCTGAAGGAGCGCGTGCAGGTGCTCGAACGGGTCATTACCGACCAGCGCCAGACGAGCGATCTGAGCCTTGAAATCGAGAAACTGCGCGACCGCTGAGCGGAAACGCACATCACCAACCGGGCGGCGGGGGCCGTAAAGGGAAGAAGATGGAAAGCGCCTATCTCTACATGACCGTGGCAACATCGGCACTGCTGGGTGTTGCGCTGGTATCGTCGACCTTGCTGCGCGGCTGGCGCGAATGGCTGGCGTTCAAGCGCCACGAGATGGAGGCGCATGCGCCGCGCCACGACGGCGGATCGCCCTCGACGCACTCGCGGATCGAGATCGCCGATCTCAAGGAACGCATCCGCAAGCTTGAAGCCATCGCCGCCGGAGTGGAACTGTAATTTGCGCGCGGCGGGGTGACTTTGCCCCGCCGCGTCGCTATCTGCGCGGCCATGACGACAGCAGCCCCCAGCATTGCCGACCTGGCCGAAGAATATGAATTTCTCGATGCCGATGATCGCTATCGGCTGATCATCGATCTGGGCCGCACGCTCGATCCGATGCCCGATGCGCTCAAGACCGATGCGACCCTGGTGCGCGGCTGTTCGGCTTCGGTCTGGGTCTATCCCACGCAGACCGATAACGGCCGACTGCACTTCCTCGCCGACAGCAACGCCGCGATCACAAAGGGCATCATCGCGCTGGTGCTGCTGACGGTGCAGGACAAGGCGCCCGCAGAGGTGGCGGGAGCGGACATCGAAGGTGCGCTGGCACCGTTCGACCTGAAGAACCAGCTCTCCTCGAACCGGACGCAGGGCATCCCGAACATGATCGCCCTGATCCGCGAGACGGCAGGGCGGTATAGCTGAAGTTGCAAAACAACATCGTCACCCCCGCGAACGCGGGGGTCCCGCTTCTCCAACTGATGGAAAAGCAAGCGGGATTTCCGCGTACGCGGGAATGACGGTTGTGAGCAATCAGCGCGCAGGTTTGACGCCGCCCCTCCCCCGCACCATATAGCCGCGCATGACCACTGCCTTTGACACCCCGCCCGTTCATTTCACCCTTCCCGGCCAGGATGCGCGCGGGCGGTTCGTCCGGCTGGACAGCGTGCTGCGAGAAATCCTCGCGGCACATGATTATCCGACCTCGATCAAGCTGGTGCTGGCCGAGGCGATCACCATATGCGCGCTGATCGGATCGCTGATGAAGCAGGATGGCGGCCAGGTCACCATCCAGGCGCAAACCGAGGGCGGTATCGTCGAACTGCTGGTCGTCGATTATCGCGGTGGCGAGCTGCGCGGCCATGTGCGGTTCGATGCTGAGCGGCTCGCGCGGCTGGGTGCAAATCCCTCGCTGTTCGCGCTTTTCGGCAAGGGCTATCTTGCGCTCACCTTCGACCAGAGCTTCGGAAAGGGCCGCTATCAGGGCATCGTCCCGCTCGACGGGGATTCGCTGGCCCAGGCATGCGAGAGCTATTTCACCCAGTCCGAACAGGTGCCGACGATGATCCGCATCGCGATCGAGAGCGATGCCACCGGCTGCCGCAGCGCAGGCTTTCTGGTCCAGCACCTGCCCGAGGGCGAGGAAGGCCGCGAGCGGCTGCATGTGCGGCTGGATCATCCGCAATGGGAACATGTCTCGATCCTGGCGGGCACGCTCAGCCATGGCGAGATGCTCGACCCGGCGCTGAGCGGACGCGACATCCTGTGGCGGCTGTTCCACGAAGAAGACGAGGTGCGTACCGTCGACGGCGCACCGCTGGTCAAGGGTTGCCGCTGCAATATCGACCATATCCGAGACGTCATCGGGCGTTTCCCGGCGGAAGAACAGGCAGAAATGGTCGGCGACAGCGGGACGATTGCGGTGGATTGCGCCTTCTGCTCGCGCATCTTCCATATCGAGCCCGTCACGCCGGCAGGCTGAATTCGGGTCGAAGGCGTCGCAAACCCGCCATAATTGGCGGCTGATTCTGCCATCATCTTGAGCTAGCCATCTCGCATTGCCTGGGGCAAGAAACCTGAATCGGGTCGCACGCCATTGACTGTGCCTGCCGCGCTGACCGGCAGGACCCAACGACAGGGTAAACCCGCATGACTGCCTTCCCCACCCTTTTCAAACTGTTTGTCGTGCTCGCCATCGCGCTGGGCCTCGCCTCGACTGCCACCCGCGCCGAAGCACCGGAACTGGCCATGCTGAGCAAGCTGCAGCCGGGCCTGTGGAACCTGAAGGAACGCGGCAGCGCCGATGGCAGCGACAAGCTGTGCGTCCGCGATCTGCGCAAGCTTTTGCAGCTGCGGCACCGCGATCAGCAATGCCATCGCTTCGTAGTCTCCGACCTGCCCGACGAGGTGACCGTGACCTACCGTTGCCCCGGTGGCGGATCGGGCCGGACGACGATCAAATATGAAGGTCGCGGCCTGATTCAGATCGATTCGCAGGGCATCGCGCAGAACGCGCCCTTCGCCTTCGCCATGGAAGGCCGTTATGCCGGGTCATGCAGTGGCTGATCGTTAGCGAGGCTGCACCTTTTCTTAACCAACATCGGGTTATAACGGTCCCGTGCCGGATTCGGTACGCTTTCCTCCATTCAGGTCGTGAAGACCTCACTGGGCCGCCGGACATGTCCGCGCGGCCCGATTTTTTGAATTGCCCGTTTCGCCGCAGCGCAATATGCGCAGGCCATGAGCGAACCGCAGAAAACCGCTGTCGTGCTGCTGTCTGGCGGCCTGGATTCCATGGTCTCCGCCGCGCGCGCACGGGAGGCAGGCTTCGCGGTGGCCGCACTGACCATCGATTACAATCAGCGCCACCGGGTGGAGATCGATGCTGCAAGGTCCATCGCAGCCCATATCGGGGCAGTTCGTCATATCGTGCTGCCACTCGATCTTCGCCAGTTCGGTGGATCGGCACTGACCGACGATATCGATGTCCCCAAAACGGCCGTGGGTCAGGATATTCCTGTCACCTACGTGCCCGCGCGCAACCTCATATTCCTGTCGCTGACACTGGGCTGGGCTGAAGCGCTCGGCGCGCGCGACATCTTTATCGGGGTCAATGCGCTCGATTATTCGGGCTACCCCGATTGTCGCCCGGAATTCATCCAGGGTTTCGAGCGACTTGCCGATCTGGCCACCAAGGCGGGGGATCAGGGCGAGCCCTTCACCATTCATGCGCCACTGCAATATCTGGGCAAGGCCGAGATCGCGGCGGAGGCGGTGCGGTTGGGCCTTGATCCTGCGATGAGCTGGTCCTGCTACGATCCTCTGCCCGATGGCCGCGCCTGTGGATTGTGCGACAGCTGCCGCCTGCGCAAGCAGGGCTTTGCCGATGCAGGGCTGGTCGACGGGACGATCTACGCCGCTTGAGGCCTTGTTATCCGGGCAAGCGCCGATAAGGGGTTGCTGGCAAAGGCATCCGCACACCGGGACCTTCAGGTCGCTGCAAGCTTACTCCGCAATCGAGCCTTCAAGCTTCGGCTCTGCAGGCCTGTCGGCGGCAGGCGCTTCAGGCTCTGCCTCCTGCGTATTTTCACTGCTTTCACCCGTCGGCGTGACTGGTGCAACGCTGCCAGGTACCGGTGGCAGGTCCGCAGGATCGGCGAGCGGCGCATCATTCGGCAGCAGGTTCAGATTCGGCAACTCGTCGCTGATCGTGCCTTCGGGCGCACTGCCCTGTGCAACCGCCGTCGTGTCAGTGCCCTGCTGCTGGCAGCCGCCAAGTGCCAGTGCAGCGAGTACGGCAGCGATAATGGCTGGCTTCAGCGTCATTGGTCACCCTTTCCTTTGGCGGCGCCTTGGCACGTCCCGCCCAGCGCTGCAAGAAACGCATCAGCGTGCGCTGCCAGCGCAGCGTCCAGATCGGCCATGGTCGCGCTGATGCCCAGATCGGCCAGGCTGGTGACCGGATATTCGGCAATCCCGCAAGGCACGATGCCGCCGAAATGCGAGAGGTTAGGATCGACGTTGACGGCAAAGCCATGCATCGTCACCCATCGGCGCACCCGTACGCCGATGGCCCCGATCTTCGCCTCCTGCCCTGCCCGGTTATCCGTCCAGATGCCCACGCGCCCTTCGGCACGGCGCGCCGAAACCCCGAGATCGGCGAGCGCTGCTATCACCCAGCCTTCGACTGCATGGACGAAACAGCGGACATCCTTGCCGCGCTGGCGCAAATCGAGAAGCACATAGCCGACCCGCTGACCCGGACCATGATAGGTATAGCGCCCGCCGCGCCCGGTATCGAAGACCGGAAACTGCTGGCTGAGCAGTTCGGCGGGATCGGCACTGGTTCCCGCCGTGTAAAGCGGAGGATGTTCCAGCAGCCACAACAGCTCGCCTGCCTCGCCTCGCTCGATGGCGCTGTTGCGCGCCTCCATCTGGGTCAGCGCCTCGGGATAGAGCGACAGTCCCGGCGATATTCGCCATTCTGGTACGGGAACTGCGCTGCTTGAAAAATCGGTCAAGATTGCTGCCATGGGTCCTGCCTGTCGGCGCGCGACGGGCCGTGCGGCAAATGCCTTGCACAGCGCCCGCACGGCGTTTAGCGCAAGCCTTTAGTCGCTTTAGCCAGAGAGGCCAATCCCGCCATGACGCGCAAGCTCGATCTTTCCGGCTGCTGGAACGACGTGATGCACCTGTTCCGCGCGCACCGCGAACTGCTGCTGAGCGTCGCCGGCGTGTTCATCCTGCTGCCGAGCCTCGCATTTGCGATGTTCGTTCCGCAGCCTGCCGCTGCACCCGATGCGGACCTGCAGGCGATTTATGCGAATTTGCAAAGCTTCTATGCGGACAATATTTTCTGGATCGTGCTCATTGGCGTGCTGAACGGCTTTGCCACCATCACCATGCTCGTGTTGATGCTGGACCGCCACCGGCCGAGCGTAGGGGAAGCCATGAAGCGCGCACTGGCCATCATCCTGCCTTATTATGCGCTGGGCGTGCTCAGCGGCGTGCTGACCTTTCTGGGCTCGCTCGCCTTCGTCCTGCCCGGCATATACATATTCGTGAAGCTGCTGATCGCCGGGCCTGTGATGGTGGCCGAGCGCAAGCACAGCATCGTCGAACCGATGCGCCGATCCTGGGCACTGACCAAGGGCAATAGCGGGCGCATCCTCATCTTTCTTCTCGTCGTCGGCGTGACCGCCTTCTTTGTCTATATCACCAGCGTCACTGTCTTTGGCATCGTCATCCGCCTCGCTCTGGAAGGTTCGATCGCCGATACGCTCACGACACTCGTCGATGCGGTAATGAGCATGCTGCTGTCGGTACTGATGGTCTGCGTCTATGCCGGCGTCTATCGTCAGCTTGCCGGACCGGATGCCGAGGATATCGCCCGCGAATTTGCCTGAACGGCTGGAAATCGGGCACAATCGTCCTAAGTTGCCGATATCACGAACAAAGGGGTTTCTGACATGCGCGCATTTGCACTTTCGCTTTCCGCCCTCGCCCTGACGGTCGGCTCTGCCGCCATGCTTGCCCCCGCACCTGCCATGGCCGCAACTGCCGGCAAGATCGCGATTGGAGGCAAGGCTCCGATGTTCACCACCACCGGCGCAAAGGCAGGCAAGGCGTACAAGCTCAATCTCGCGAGCGAATTGAAGAAAGGGCCTGTGGTGCTGTATTTCTTCCCCAAGGCGTTCACCAGCGGCTGCACCGCCGAGGCCCATGAGTTCGCAACCCGCATGGACGATTTCAGGAAGGCGGGGGCTACCGTGATCGGCCTGTCCGCCGACGGAATTGACGAGCTCAAGAAATTCTCGACCGAGGCCTGCCAGAGCAAGTTCACCGTCGCCCAGGCCACACCGCAGATGATACAGGCCTATGGCGTCGGTCTGGCCGGTCGCCCGAACATGACAGGGCGCACCAGCATGGTGGTCGCCCCCAATGGCCGTGTGACATTCGTCCATGACGACATGGACTATCGCGATCATGTCAAGCTGACGCTGGGTGCGGTCCAGTCGATGGCCAAGAAGAAGGGCTGATTTTCCCGCGTGACCGGCGGGGTTCGGCGCGCTAGCGTCAGCCCCATGAGTTGGCAGGAAGAGATCGACGAACTGGCGCGCCGCCGTGCGCTGGCAGACAAAATGGGCGGGGAAGACAAGGTCGCGCGGCAGCATGCACGCGGCAAGATGGATGCCCGCGCGCGCATCGATGCGCTGCTCGACCCAGGCAGCTTTCGCGAAATCGGTAAGATCGCCGGACGCGGCAGCTATGACGAAAATGGCGATCTGATCGACCTGGCGCCTTCCAATTTCATCTTCGGGCGCGGCGATGTGAATGGGCGCGCGATTGTCGCCAGCGCCGACGATTTTACCGTTCGCGGCGGGGCTGCGGATGCAGCGCTGCACCGCAAGTTCGTGCAATGCGAAGCAATGGCGCACGAGCTGCGCCTTCCGCTGGTGCGGATGATCGATGGAACCGGGGGCGGCGGATCAGTCAAGACGCTCGAGACGATGGGTTACACCTATGTGCCCATGGTGCCCGGCTGGGACCATATCGTCACCAATCTCGAAACCGTGCCCGTCGTTGCGCTGGCGCTTGGACCGACCGCAGGGCTAGGTGCCGCACGCACGGTGGCGAGCCACTATTCGGTGATGGTAAAGGGCTTGTCGCAGCTTTTTGCTGCGGGGCCTGCCGTAGCAGCGGCGATCGGCGAGACCGTGGACAAGGAGCAGCTCGGCGGAACCGAGATCCATTGCCGCAACGGCGTGGCCGATGAAGAGGTGGCCAGCGAGGCCGAAGCCTTTGCAGCGGCGCGCCGCTTTCTCTCGTTTCTCCCCTCTTCCGTCGACAGCCTGGCGACCCGCACGGAGTCCGTCGATCCTGTCGACCGGCGCGACGAGGCGCTGCTCAGCGCCGTGCCACGCGATCCGGGCCAGGTCTATGCGATGCGGCGGGTGCTGGGCCATGTGTTCGACAGTGGCAGCGTATTCGAGATGGGCCGTCGCTGGGGTCGCGCCGTCATCACCGCCTTCGCGCGGCTCGACGGCTGGCCGGTGGCGGTGCTGGCCAGCGATCCCAGCTTTCTGGGCGGATCATGGGAGGCCAAGACCAGCGAAAAGGTCGAACGCTTCGTCAAGCTGGCAGATCAGTTCCGTCTGCCCATCGTGCATCTGGTGGACAATCCCGGCTTCATGATCGGCGCCGATGCGGAACGAGCCGGCACGATCCGCTATGGCGTCAACGCCATGAACGCGATCTATCGTGCAAAAGTGCCGCTGGCTTCGGTCATTGTACGGCGCGCCTACGGGATCGCAGGGTCAGCCATGTCGAATGCAGAGCGGTTCCAGTACCGCTTCGCCTGGCCGAGCGGCGATTGGGGATCACTGCCGATCGAGGGCGGGGTCGAGGTCGCCTACAAGTCCGAGCTGGAGGCCAGCGCTGATCCGCAAGGGCATCTCGCCGCAATTCGGGCGCGGCTCAACAAGGTGCGCAGCCCTTTCCGCAGCGCCGAGCATTTTTCTGTCGAAGATATCATTGATCCGCGCGAAACGCGGCCGTTACTATGCGAGTTCGCGGACCTGGCCTGGGCCAGACTTCAAGCAGGTCGAGCATAGGATATGGGCCTTGCAATATGCTTAACCCGGCACACGCCATGTTCGACAACATGCCCTTAACACCCGGCATGGCATCGTCTGCCTGAAAAACTATCAGGACCCCGTGCCATGATCAACAATTCAGACCCCCCTGGCTCGCCTACGATGCGGACGGTCTATATCCGTCCGAATTATCAGGCGAATGATGTCGCACCGCGCAATACCGACCCTGCCCCCGCACGGCCGGTGAATGACGGCGTGATCAATCTCGTCAACCGGCCCACCGCACCCAGCGGCGCGATGGAGAGCCTGGCCAAGGCTGCCGGAAGTGCAGAACTTCCCAAGTCGCTCGACGATTTCGCGCGGCAGGTTGCCCAGTCGATGCTCGGCGATCCCGAACAGGCCATGCGCACGCTGCGCCCGCCGACGGCAGAGGTGGTCACCGGTCTGCTCAGCGCAGCCTGACCACCGCACCGTCTCAACTGTTCTTGTCCGCGCGCCTCTGGCCGAACCGCATCCCGCGTTCGAGCCGGGCGCGCAATTGCGTGTAATAGGCTTCCAGGAACGCCTGCTCGTCGCCGATCGGCGGTGTCCAGCCGATCTTGCCGCAAATCGTGCCCGCCACGGTTGTCATCGCATCGGGATTGGCCTTGCGCAGAACCTGCTCCAGCATCTGCAGCTCGTATTCGCCGTACACGGACAGCTCTTCGTCTTCGAAGCGGTAGCGGTCGGCGGGCAGAGCCGCGACCGCCGCGTTGACCGGAGCACCGGTCGCCACCACGCTGCCCAGCATCGCCTTGGGAGTCTGGATGACCCAGGTCCCTGCAATCAGGTCGCCACAGCGCAGTCGGTCCTTGTTGAGCAGCGGAAACAGCAGGAAAATGCCTACCCAGGCGATTCCCGACCAGGCCGCAAATTCGCTGAGCGTCCCCTGCACTCCGCCCGATGTCATGAACATCAGCGGCAGGAACATTTCTATATCGCGCAGCAGGTTGCGCGCGATCACCGCTTCCGCTGTCAGACGCCCGCCATCGCGCGCGGCCACGCGGATGCCGATGGATCTCTTGCCCCAGGTTGCTGCACGCTGGCCAAGCTCGAAGAACAGGAAATAGGCGTTCCGCGCCAGAAACGTGCCGATGATGAACAGGATGGCCAGAAAGCCGAGAACGCCGTCCGACATGCGGGGCAGTCCCGCCCGCTGATAGGCCCAGACGATCAGCAGCACTGTGATCACGAAGGCCAGAAACAGCCCGAACAAGGCAGCAAGATCTATGAACAACGCGCCGACGCGCGCGCTGGCAGGTGCCACCTGAACGTCGAGTGCCACGCCTTCGGGCGTCACCAGCGTTCGCCGCAACCTGGGGTCGGCGCCGTGTGTGCGTCCGAGATCGGCAGCCCTCGCCATCAGGCGCGCCTCGGCTGAAAGAGGAAGAAATAGACAAGCCAGAAGGTCAGGATGCCATAACCGATGCCATAGCGCGTGCCGGTCGACTGGATCAACTGGCGAGCAAATCCTTCCAGCAGACCCGCGCAGATCAGCATCACGATGACGCCCACCATAACTTGCGCGGCCCTTCGCCCTGCTTCGCCCAGCGCGGCCAAATGACTGCGCGGACCCGGAAAGCCCAGAGCGCGGCCGATATGCAGACCCGCCCCGCCCGCAAGCAGGATCGCCAGCAGTTCGGTCGTACCGTGTATCGAAAGCCATCCGACGAACTCAACCGTCAACCCGCGCGATGCGAAGACCCAGAGCAAGGCGCCTAGCCCGACCATGTTGTACACCAGCATCAACAGCGTCGGCACACCGAACGCGAAGCCGAGCGCAAAGGCCAGGATCGCGACCTGCGCATTGTTGCTGAACAGATAGGCCGCAAATACCGCCAGCCCTTCCGATTCCGACTTGCCGAACAGCGTCCCCATCAGAGCCTCGCGCGAGGCACCCGGCACACGGACATCGCTGAACTGCGCGGGCACCAGGCGGAAATACCACTGGGTATCGGCGTCGACGAGGCAGAAGCCCAGCACCGCGCCAGCGATCATGGCTGTCAGGGCGATGAGCAGATCGAGCCAGATACTGCGGACCGCACGGCCGAGCCCGCCGCCGAAGAAGCTGCGGCACCAGGCGCCAAAAGTGGTGCGGGTGCCGTAGACGATGAAATAGGCACGCAGCGTCAGCGATTCGAGATAGGCGATCAGCCCGGCATCGAGCGAGCTTTCGCGCGCGATGGAAAGGCTGGAGAGCAGATTGCGGTAAAGCACGGGCAAGGCCATGACATCGGCGTCGGAAAGGCGTTTGAGCCGCCCCTTCTCCATCGCTGTGACCATGGCATCGAGCCGCTGCCAGTCCCCCTCGCGCTCGAGCCGGAAGCGGTCGCTGCGCAGAACCGCCGCAGCGATCGCCTGTTCGCCAGAAGAGGGCAAAGCCGCTTCGGTCACAGCTGCCCTCGCCGCTTGATCCTCAGATAGGCGTTCATCAACCGTGTGCCGATCTCGTCATGTCGCCCCTCTATCACTTCGATGCCCATATGCCGCAACCGTGCGATGACCAGCCGCCGCTGCGCGAGCAGGCTGGCCGCCGCTACGCTTTCGGCTACCCTCTCGCTGGTTTCCGGCGGTTGATCGACCAGCGACAGCAACTCTTCATCCTCCATCGCGACGAACAGGAGCAGATGCCGATCAATCAGCCTCCCGACCGATTCGAGCATCAGCTCGGCGCTGGTCGGATCGGTAAAGTCGGTGAAGACCACGATCAGCGAGCGGCGCTGCAATTGCGCCGCCAGGGTAGACAGGGCGAGCGTATAATTGCTCTCCTCGAACCGGTAATCGATCGCTGCCGCCTCCGATTGCAGGCGAAAGAAATTGCGACTGCCAGAGACGAAGGGCGTCGCCCGCTCGGGCCTTGCGGCAAAGGAGAACAACCGGACCTGATCACCGGCCTTCAAGGCGACATAGCTGGTCAGCAGCGCCGCCGAGACAGCGCGATCGATACGCGGCAAGCCTGCCACCGGCTCGCACATGTCCGACCCGCTATCGAGCGCGAAGACGATCTGGTTGTTCCGCTCGGTATCATATTCGCGTGCAAGCAGCTTCGAATGGCGCGCCGAACTCTTCCAGTCGATCGAACGGCGATCGAAGCCCGGCTGATATTCGACAAGGGCCTCGAACTCGCTGCCCTCGCCGCGCATCTGCCGTGCCAGAATGCCGTAGATCGCGTCCCTGATGAAAATTTGCAAAGCCGGCGCGCGGACGGCCGCGATGTCCGGCAGGATGGCAACCGTCTCTTCACTGGCGCGCTGGTCCTGACGCCAGCCAAGCCCCAAAGGCCCTTGCCAGCGCAGCCATAGCCGATCGATCGTCAACGAACCGCGCCGCACCGTCGCGAGTGCGAACTCGCCGCGCAAGGCATCATCGGCGCCCGTCCTTTGCAATCTTGCAAACCCCCTGCCCCCCGGAACGAGGCGGTTTGCGACCTGGATGCTCGCCTCGGCGCGTACGACCGGAATCTTGCCCGCCAGTTCGGCCGTGATGCCGATGCGCACATCGCTGCCCAGTTCGCTGCTGGCCGGGACGATCAGATCCAGATGCCGCACCTTGCCCGCGATCAGTGCATCAAGCAGCGCAAGCAGCAGCACGGTCGCCGACCAGGCCGGACCAAGCGCCCACAAGCCCGGTGCGAAAGCCGCCAGCAGTATTGCCAGCAACGCACCGCCCGCGATCAGCAGGCCGGCGCGCAGGGTGGGATAGGCTCCGATCAACGCGGCGCCTCGGTTCGCGTGACCAGATCGGCCACGATCGTTTCGACCCGGCGCCCCTCGATTTCGGCGGAGGGCGACAACAGGGTGCGGTGGCGGAGCACTGACGCGGCGAGCTGCTTGACGTCATCGGGGATCACATAATCGCGTCCCTGCAACGCAGCCCGCGCGCGGGCCGCGTTGGCGAGCATGATCGCGGCCCGCGGGCTGGCTCCGCTCTCGAAATCGGCAGTCTCACGCGTCGCTCGCACCAGGCGCACGATATAGGCGACCACTTCATCCACCAGTCCGACCTCGCTGACCGCAGCGCGCGCCGCAGTCAGCTCGTCCCGAGTGACCTGAGGTTGGATCGCGAAGGCATCGGGACGCTGCACGCCGTTGCGACGGCCATATTCGGCGACGATCCTGGCCTCTTCCGCCGCATCGGGATAGCCTACAAGCAGCTTGAAGAGAAAGCGGTCGAGCTGCGCCTCGGGCAAGGGATAGACCCCCTGCTGCTCGATCGGGTTCTGCGTCGCCACCACCATGAAATGCGGCGACAGCGCATGGTGCGTTCCGTCAAGCGTGACGCAGCGTTCCTGCATCGCTTCCAGCAGGGCCGCCTGAGTCTTGGGCGGCGTACGGTTGATCTCGTCCGCCAGCAGCAGGTCGGTGAAGATGGGCCCGCGTGTCAGCGTGAACTGGCTGGTCTGGAAGTTGAACAGGTTCGAGCCGACAATGTCACCCGGCATCAGATCAGGGGTGAACTGGATGCGCCCAAAATCGAGCGAAAGGCACGCCGCAAAGCATTGTGCCATGAACGTCTTTGCGGTGCCCGGCGGGCCTTCCAGCAGCACATGGCCATTGGAGAACAGGGCGATAAGCAGATGATCGATGATCTCGTCCTGGCCGATGATCGCCTTGGCCATTTCTGTGCGGATTCGGTCCCCCAATGCGTGGATATCGGCCAGCTTCATCCCATTCGTTCCTTTTTCCATCGATACAGCGCACGCGCAGCCGCCGACAATGCGGGCCGGTCGCGCGCGCTTCGCAAGTTCGCAACAAGGGTTTCGTAGCTATTGCCTGCGCTGTCGTCCGGCACCAAAGCGAGCCGGGCATCAACCTGGTCCGGCGGCAGCGCGGGCGGCAAACCGAGCGCGCGCGCGGCACGGTCGCGCAGCAGATCGGCATAAGCCTGGGCTACAACTCTTTCGCGGCCGAGCCTGCGCACCAGAGCAGCGCTGCCCTTGACCAGCGCGGTCTTGCCGAAGCCGAAGGGCCGTTCATCCGCAACCGGCGGGCCAAAGCGAAAGAACGCCATCCGGGCAAAGGCGATCGCGGCAAGCACCAGGCTTGCCACCGCGCCGACAAAGGGCGGGCGGAAGGCCACCGAAAGCAGATTTTCCGAAGCGCCGAGCCCGTTCTGGGTCAGGTCGAACACCACCCCTTCCCCACCGCCGGACCAAGCCGCATCGACGATCTGCAAGGCCTGCGCCGCCGTCTTTCGATTGGCGAGGCCCAGATTGTTCATGAGATCGGCATCGGCGACGATGACCACCGGGTAGCGCCCCTGTAGCGTGTCGGATGTCCGCGGCGCTTCGGCTGGTGCATCGCGATCGAGAGAAGGATACCAGCCGCCATCATCGATCACCGCCACCCGCGCCGCTCCGGTTTCCGGATCGGCCAGGACCGTCTTGAGCTTGTCACCCGAAATGGTCACCCGCGCACGTATCGCCTGCCTTAGCATCGCGGTCTTCTGTTCGGGGGTCTGCGCCTGAATGAAGGGAGCTTGCGCGACCTTTTCGGTGACGCCTTCGATCCGGGTGCTGACCGTTACCAGGCGCGACAGGACCTGCGGCGCCTGAGCCGCCACCCAGGGCGATTCGAGCTGCACCCAGCCAGCGTTGAACCCCTTGATCGGGGTCACCTGCCATTTGGGCAGGATGATGATCGTAGGGCCGGTATAGGCGCGCTGGCTGACCAGGGCAGCCAGTTCCTGCGGATCGGCGTAAAGCTCGGGCGTGACGATCAGCAGGTCCTGCTGCTGCGCTGCGACCGGGCTGCGTCCGTAGCGAACCGGCGTACCGGTCTTTTCCAGCAGCTGGCCGAGCGCGGAATAGCCGACAATGCTCGAAGAGGCTCCATGTGCCTGGCCGTTATTGCCCGGTCGGAGAGCTCCGCCCGCCCCAATCGCATAGAGCAGTGCCAGAAACGCGACAAAGCCGATCGCGACCATCAGCAGTACGGAGCCGCGCGCAAACGGACTGGAGCTGGCTTCTGCCGCCATATCAGCTGCCATCCAGCGCGAAGGCGCGATAGGCTTCGCGCGAGCTGTCCCACGCGCTGCGATCAAGGGGGCGGCGCGCGAAGAAGCTCGCCTCGACATGGCCGGCAATCACCCCGAACGCCGCGCGCGCGCGCTGCGACAGCGCATCGAATGCGCCAATTTCCCTTGCGGTGGTCGACGGGCGCAGCAGGTCGGGCCTGCTGGCTGCAATATCCTCGATAGACCGGTAGAGCAGCAGATGCGCGGCCTCGTCATATCGGGCTTCGGCGGCAAGCCTGTCCGCTTCGTCCAGCAACGCAAGCGCCTGTGCCTGGTCGGGCACCCAATCCGACTGGGCCCCGGCGCGGCGCTCGCGCCAATCGGCGATATAGGGTGCGAGTATGACCCATAGCAGCACCAGCACCCCGGCGATCAGCGCCACCTGCATCACCTTGCTCAACCACGGCCAGGCCGCCGCAAGTGCCCTGACGACGGGTTCGAGCATTTCGCCCAGCCAGCGCGCAAAGTCCTGCCACCAGCCCGGTGGAGGCTCAGGCGGCTTGGAGAACTCCGGATTGAACTGGATACTGCCGTCGCTGCGCACCTGATCATAGGCTGCATCAAAACCTTCACGCCGAGGTGCAATAGGGGCCGGGCCAGCAGTCACAACCCGTTTGATCGCAGAAGCTTGCGGACCGGGCAAGGCGAATTGCTTGTGGCCAACTGCACTGGACGCGCTGACAGCACATGATAGGCTGGCGGCAAAAGAAGATTCGGTCGCTTGGGACAATCAATCGGGAGTTTTGATATGGCCAGCCAGCCAGCCGAGTTCAGCATCGCAAATGTGTTTTCAAACACCTTTGGCGTAATAGTCCGCAACGCTGCACTGTTTCTGGGACTTTCACTGGTGATCGTGGGCCTGCCCCAGCTGGGCATGGGCCTGTTCGTGTCACCAGGCGTAGCCGATCCGGCTACCGTCTTTCTCAGCCCTGCCCTGATGCTGAGCAGCGTGGCGGGCTATTTCGTCTTTCTGTTTCTTTCGATCATCCTGCAGGCCTCGCTCATCGTGGCATCAGCCAACGATCTTGCGGGCAAGCCGGTCAACTTCGGGGAGTGCGTCAGCCGGGCCATCGCCAAGCTGCTGCCGCTGATCGGTCTCGGCATTGTTGTCGCCATAGGCATCAGTATCGGACTGGTCATGCTGATCATTCCGGGGGTAATCCTGTACCTGATGTGGATGGTCGCAGTGCCCGCACTGATGGTGGAAAACCTCAGCGTCGCAGAGGCGCTGAGTCGCAGTGCCGCACTGACCAAGGGCTCGCGGCTCAAGCTGCTGGGCCTCATCATCGTCTTTTTCATTTTCAGCATGATCATCGCCATCCCCATTGGCGTGATCTCGATGATCAGCGCCAGCCTCTCGGTAGTGAGCAGCGCGCTGCTGAGTACGGTAAGCGCAGCGGTTGGTGCAGCAGGCATTGCGGCAATCTACCTCGAACTTCGCGGAACGAAGGAAGGCGCCAGCAGCGAGGAACTGGCAAGCGTGTTTGCCTGACCGATCGACCGGGCTGTCATCGGGCAGCCCGGTCGTCCCTGTTCAGCTGAACAGGCTGGCCAGGTCCTTTTTGAGGATCTTGCCGTTGGCGTTGCGCGGCAGCGTTTGCTCGCAGAACACGATCCGCACCGGTACCTTGAACGCGGCAAGCCGCTCACGCACCCAGGCCTGAAGCTCGGCCTCGGTAGCATGGCTGCCAGGGGCCAGATGCACGACCGCCGCCGGCTCCTCTCCAAGGGTCCGGTGCGGCAATCCGATCAGCGCGGCGTCGGTAACCGCCGGATGGTCGTAAAGCACGTTCTCCACCTCGGACGAATAGATGTTCTCGCCACCACGAATGATCATGTCCTTGGCGCGATCGACGATGTAGCAGAAGCCCTCCTCGTCGAGCCGCGCAAGGTCTCCGGTGCGCACCCATCCGTCGACAAAGGTCGCGGCGGTTGCTTCGGGCTTGTTCCAATAGCCCTTCACGATCTGCGGCCCCCGCGCCCAGAGTTCGCCCACCTGGCCCACCGGCAGTTCGGTCTGACCATCGGCGTCCATGATCTTGAGATCGCTTACAGGCACGGCCGGACCGCAACTGTCGGGACGATTGAGATAATCCTCCGCCGTATGGCTGGTCACCGTCGCCATCGTCTCGGTCATGCCCCAGCCATTGCCGGGCAATGCACCGAACACTTCGCGGATCTTGCGCACCAGCTCGGGCGCGGATGGAGCGCCACCATAGGAAATCGACTTGAGCGAGGAGAGATCGTACTTGTCACGGTCGGGATGCTCGATCAGCTGCCAGGCAATGGTCGGAACGCCGCCAGTGGCCGTTACCCGCTCGCGCTCGATGATTTCCAGCGCCTTGGTTGCATCCCATTTGTGCATGAACACGAGGGTCGATCCGCTGAACATGACACCGGTCATGCCCGCGCTGCACGCGGTCACATGGAAGAGCGGAATGACGGTGAGCATCACTGCAGGCTCGGGCGCCGGGGGTGCCTCACCCCGACGCAGCGAGGATCGCACCCCGGCATAGGCAGTGGTCAGGATGTTCGTCGTCATGTTGCGATGGCTGCCCAGCGCGCCCTTGGGATGCCCCGTCGTGCCCGATGTGTAGAAGATCGTTGCCGCATCGTCCGGCGCTATCTGGATGGCAGGGAGCTCTGCTGCGGCAAGATCGGCATAGGCAGGTGGTGCGCCGATGACGGACTCCAGGCTCTTCGCCGCAGCAGGCAGCGCGCCGTGACTGCGGCTGACGAGCATCATATCGAGGGCGCTCAGCTCATCCAGATGCGGCGCGATGCGGTCCAGTCGCTCGGCATCGGCAATCAGCAGCCTAGCGCCGGAGTCGGCAAGACCATAGGCCAACTCGGCTCCGGTCCACCAGGCATTCAGCGGAACCGCAATGGCACCAATGCTGACGATAGCGAAAAACGCGACCGGCCATTCGGGCAGGTTGCGCATCGCAAGGGCCACGCGATCACCCTTGGCGATTCCCGCGGCCATCAGATGCTGCGCCAGCGTGGCTGTCGCGCGGAACCAGGCATCATAGGTGACGCGTTCATCCTCATAGACAAGGAAAGTCTTCTCGCCATGCATGCGCGCGATCTGCGCCAGCGCGGCAAGGCTTGGCGGAGCATTCTTCCAGCACCGCGTGGCGACTCCCTCGACCTCGATCGTTTCCATCTCGAATGGCTGACCGGGGGCGCACAGCATGGCTTCGATCTGCTTGATCGACATGGCTGGCCAACCCTCGGGCGCGCTCCAGCTATCGGTGCTGGTCTGTGGGCTGACGGGGCTCTGGGTGAGCGTCATGTTGGGGCGATCCTCTCCGAATGAATTTACGTTTGCGTCAACCTTATGGAATTGAGCGCGACACGCAATCACTGATTTGAAGGATCGGTTTCGGCTGCCGTGCGTAAACCCGCTTTAGAAGCGTGTTCGGATTTATAACATATGTTAATATTCTGATTTTGCTGGATATTTAAGCTGACCCACCTAAAGGCTAGGCCGCCGAGCAGCAAACCAAGTTCGATTGACGGGGCGGTTCGGCAGGTCGGCTGGACGCCCTTCTTGCAGGAGCCCGACCATGTCAGACAGTTGTTTCGTTGTCCGACTGAACCGATATCTCGATCTTACTCCTACCGAAAAAACGGCCATCGCGAGCCTGGAACGAGAACCGCGCGAATATGCGTCGGGGAACACCCTGTGGCAGGAAGGCGATGATCTGTCCGAACTGCTGATCGTGCATCAGGGCTGGGCTTTGTCCGAAAGCCGACTTTCCACGGGCAAGCGGCAAATCCTTCGCTTTCACTTCTCCGGCGATCTGATCGGCGCCTCGGGCATTGCATTTCGCGATGCACCGTCAAGCATCGTTGCGGCCACGGACATGGTGGTCTGCCGCTTTCCCCGGCGCGCGCTGGGCGAAACCTTCATCCAGCATCCGCGGCTGGCGGCGCTCTTCTTTTCGATCAGCCAGATGGAAAGCATCGACCTTTATGACCGGCTGCGTGCGCTGGGCCGCAGTGAGGGTAAGGCCAGGCTGGCAAACCTGTTTCTCTCGATCGCAGCGCGCATGCGGGCGGTGAGCGGGCAGCACAATCCCGTGGTCCGCATTCCCCTCACCCAGAGCGATCTTGGCGATGCGGTCGGCCTGACACAGGTTCACGTCAACCGCCTGATCCGCCAGATGACCGAAGAGAAGCTGATCACCCGGAACCGCAGCACCGTAACGCTGCTCGACGAGCCTCGGCTGATAGAGATTTCGCGGTTTATCGACCGGTTCAGCTCGCTTGATTCGAGCTGGTTTCCATCTCCGCGCGGATGACCCTTGCTTCTCAACACTGTCGGCGGACAGGTCCGCTAGAAAGCTGACCCATGTCCGAGCTCGATTTCCTTGCCCAAGCTTTCGGCGTCACTCGCGGCCCAGCCGAGGACAGGTCGCTGTCTGCACGCGACACGCTGCGGCGGATGAACTCGGCCTTCCGGATCCTGACCGACGCGATGCCGCAGATGGTCTGGTCCACCCTGCCCGACGGCTTTCACGACTATTACAACGCGCGCTGGTATGAATTCACCGGCATGCCCGCCGGGTCTACCGATGGCGAAGGCTGGAACGGCATGTTCCATCCCGATGATCAGGAACAGGCCTGGAATGTGTGGCGACGGTCGCTCGAGACCGGCGAGCCCTACGAGATTACCTATCGCCTGCGTCATCACAGCGGGGACTATCGCTGGACCTTGGGGCGGGCATTGCCACTGCGCAACGAACAGGGGGAAATAGTCCGCTGGATTGGCACCTGCACCGACATTCATGCATCCAAGATGATGGCGGAGGAGAACGAGGTCCTGAGCCGTGAACTCAGTCACCGGATCAAGAATATTTTTGCGGTGATCAACGGGCTGATCGGCATGTCTGCGCGCCAGAACGCCGAGCTGCGCCCGCTGGCAGCAGAGCTGCAGGATCGCATCGCCGCTCTTGGCCGGGCGCACGAATTTGCTCGCCCGCATAGCGAGCAATCTCGGCCGGTAACAATCGCATCCACCCTGCAGGGTCTCTTGACCGAAATCCTGAAAGCCTATCCCGCGCAGGGCGAGGGGCGGCTGACGATCGACGGCGATGACCCGGAAATCGACGACCGCAGCGCCACGCCGATTGCGCTGGTGTTTCACGAACTCGCCACGAATTCGGCGAAATATGGCGCGCTGTCTTCTGAGCGGGGAACGGTCGATATCACGATCGCCTCTCGGAACGACGAGATCGCCTTGCACTGGATCGAGGCAAGGGGTCCTGAGATCCTGGGCGAACCGGCATCGACCGGGTTTGGCACCAAGCTGGTACAACTGGCGGTCACGCAACAGCTTGCAGGGTCAATCACCCGGCTTTGGGATCGACAGGGACTGCGAGTGGAGATGCGACTTTCCGCTGATCGATTGAAAAGGGCCGACGGCGCTCCGGTCTGAGCGGCGCCGACGGCGCTGGTGAAGCTGATCCGTTCAGTGAGACAGCAGCGTCAGCCCTGGCGGAGGAGCGGGCGTCGCCGAGCCCTCGCGCGCGGCAAGAGCGAAATCGACCGCCTCGACAACCTGACGGCTGTCTGCCGGCTTGATCATCACTCCCAGCGCTCCTGGGATGGGTATGTCGATCTGGCGAGGGTTGGCCGTCACGAAAATCACGGTGCATCCGATTTCCTGGCCGAGCCACGCGCCAATCGAAGGCCCGGTGGCTCCGTCGCACAGGTTGATATCGACCAGAGCAACCGTGGGCGACAATTCGGCCAGGCGCATCGCCGATTTCCAGTCATCTCCGACGCCCACGACTTCATAGCCGGCATCTTCAAGCCCGACCTGCATGTCGAGTGCGACGAGAAACTCGTCTTCAATGATGAGGATACGGGCGGTCATGGCGATAACGGTGTAAGTTTCCAACAGGCCAACCCATTATGAGCGGCTTCTAAAATGTCAAACCATTGGCCGGGCATAAAGTTTCATCGATAAGTTGATCCATGTTAATCGACGCAATCAATTCGACCCGCTTTTTGAGCCGGCTTTCCACAAACGCCAATCCCGGTTCGACGAGTGCATAACGGCATGATTGCCGTGCGGTTAATGCCATGTTAGCGGCATCGTATATGCTCTCCGCTGTCCAGCGACCATGTGTGGAGCGCATCAAAACAGGGATTATCAACACATGCCTTTGTTCCGTCAGACCATGCTGCTGCTCGCCAGCGCCGCGCTTGCCGCACCGATTGCCACTGCACCGGCCCTCGCCCAGTCGGCGACACAGGCTGCGCCCCAGTCAGAAGATGCCCGCCTGACCGCGCTGTTCGCCGCTGATGACGAGGCCAGCCTGAAACGCAACCCGATCAATGGCCTGTTTCGCGGCGACACACGCTATGCCGACCGCCTTGGCGATTATGTGACCGACGCCTATTTCGATGGCGAACGCAAGGCTGCCGAGGCCAATCTGGCCGAACTGGCGAAAATTGACCGGTCGAAGCTGACCCCGACCAACCAGATTGCCTATGACATTTTCCAGCGGAACCAGAAGGATACGCTCAAGGGCTTGTCGGCCGAGTTTCTGCCGTTGACCGCTGTGCGGCCGATCAACCACTTTTTCGGCTTCCACACCTTCTACCCCAATTTCGCGTCGGGCACCGGCACGGCTCCGTTCAAGACGGTCACCGACTATGAGAACAACCTCAAGCGTCACAAGGAATTCGTGACGCTGATCGATCGCTCGATCGAGCGGTTCAAGCAGGGACAGGCCTCCGGTGTGGTCGAGACCAAGCTGACCATCCGCAACGTGATCGAACAGCTTGACACCCAGCTGGCGCAGAAGCCTGAGGAATCGCCATATTTCGGGCCGACCAAGCAGTTTCCCGCCGATTTCAGCGAGGCTGACAAGGCGCGCTTTACCGAAGCCTATCGCAAGGCCATCACCGACGACATCTATCCGGCCTACAAGCGGCTGCGCGACTATCTTGCCAATGACTATTTGAAGGATGCGCGCGAGGGCGTCGGCCTCAAGTACATGAAGGGCGGTGACAAGCTTTACGGCTATCTGATCGAGCAGACCACGACGCTGCCGCTGACGGCCGACGAGGTTCACAATCTGGGGTTGAGCGAGGTCAAGCGTATCCTCACCGAGATGGAAGCGATCAAGACCGAAGTCGGCTTCAAGGGCACGTTGACCGAGTTCTTCAACTATCTGCGCACCGACCCCAAGTTCAAGATGCCGACCCGCGAGGCCTTGACCCAGGGCTATTACGATATCGGCAAGAAGGTCGATGCGGTCATCTCGACCCAGTTCAAGGTGCTGCCCAAGACCCCGCTGGAAATCCGCCCCTATGAGGAATTCCGCGAGAAGTTCGAGGCTGGCGGCAGCTATCAGTCGGGCAATCCCGACGGATCGCGCCCCGGCATCTTCTATTTCAACGCCTATGACCTGCCCAGCCGGACCACGCCGGGCATGACCACGCTGTATCTGCACGAAGGCGCTCCGGGGCATCATTTCCAGATCAGTCTGGCGCAGGAAAACCAGGATCTTCCGGCCTTCATGCGCTTTGGTGGCAACACCGCCTATGTCGAGGGCTGGGCGCTCTATTCCGAGAAGCTGGGATATCCGATGGGCCTGTTCACAGATCCGTACCAGCGCTTCGGCCATCTCGACGACGAGATGCTGCGTGCGATGCGACTGGTCGTCGACAGCGGCATCCATTCCAAGGGCTGGACGCGCGAACAGGCAATCAAGTACATGCTCGAAAACTCGTCGATGGGCGAAACCGATGCCACTGCAGAGGTCGAGCGCTATATTGCCATTCCCAGCCAGGCGCTCGCCTACAAGATCGGCGCGCTGACCATCCAGCGGCTGAAGGCGAAGGCTGAAAAGGAACTGGGTTCGAAGTTCGATCCGCGCGAATTCCACGATCAGGTGCTCAACACCGGGGCGCTGCCGATGAGCGTGCTGGAAGAGAAGATCAACCGCTGGATCGCCGCGACCAAGGGCTGATCGGCCGCAACGCAATGTCATCCGAAGAGACCCCGCCCTGGCGCATCGTGCCGGGCGGGGTCTTGCTGTTCGTTCGCGCGAGACCGCGCGCCAGAGGAAACGCGATCGGCGGGATTGGCCACGATGCCGACGGGCGAGCTGTTTTGCAGCTTCGCATTGCCGCGCCTCCCGCCGAAGGTGCCGCCAATGCGGCACTCATCAATCTGCTCAGCACGGCTTTGCAAGTTCGCAAACGCGACGTTTCGTTGAAATCGGGCGCGACCGGCCGTGCCAAACAGTTCCGGATCGAGGGAGACGGAGCCGCGCTTGTGGCCAGGCTCGAAGCGCTCATCGCTTCTTGCATCGCCTGATCGCCGCCAGATCGGCGCAATAACATTTGCCAGTCTGCCGCATCTTATGCACTCTGCCTGTCGTATCTGGCGCAAGGACCAGAACGGGGGCGGATTCAGGACATCATGGATATTCACGACGACGTGTGGCCACCGCGGACCGACGACCGTCCCCCCACCCTGCTTTCGCGCCTCGTGCGGCGCCTGCTGCTGATGCTTTATCGCAGCCAGGGATGGCGCGCGGAGGGCGAGGTGCCCGAGCCGCGCCGCTTTGTCATCATCGCCGCGCCGCATACCAGCAACTGGGATTTCCTCTATTTTCTGGGGCTCACAGGCGACCTTGGCATCAAGGCGCATTTCATGGCCAAGACCTCGCTGTTCCGGTGGCCGCTGGGGCGGTTCATGCGCGACATGGGCGGGGTACCGGTCGAGCGCAGCTACAATCGCGGCCAGGTGCAGCAGATGGTCGAGGAATTCGCCCGGCGCGACGAGTTCATGCTGACCATCGCGCCCGAAGGAACGCGCGGCAATGTCCGCCAATGGCGCACCGGCTTTTACCAGATTGCACTGGCCGCTCGGGTGCCCCTGGTCTGCGGGCTGATGGATTATGGTCGCAAGGTCGGCGGGCTCGGCCCCGCGATGATGCCCACCGGCGATTATGCCGAAGACATGAAGAAGATCATGGAATTCTACAAGAGCGTGACCCCGCGCCATCCCGACCGTGCGGGCACCGACATCATCAAGGATAGCCGCCTGTGATCCCCGTGACCGAAGCCGTTCCCCTGTTGCTGCACAACCTCGTGCTCATTTTCGGCGTGATGATCATCCTCTGGGGCGTCGCCGTGGCGATCAAGGACGTATCGTTCATCGATGCGGTCTGGCCGATGGGCATGGTACTACTTGCTGCGGTCACCTTCTGGCTGAGCGATGCCGCATCGCCCGGCGCCGTGCTGCTGCTGGCGCTGACCGCAATCTGGGGGACACGGCTGGGGCTGCACCTGTTCGTGCGGTGGCGGCGCAACGGCGTCGATCCGCGTTACGCCAAGATCATCGCTTCTGCGCAGCAGAAGAAGGGCTGGAGCTTTGCAAAGACCGCGCTGCTCCAGGTGTTCCTGCTCCAGGGACCGCTGCTGTTCATGGTCTGCCTGCCGGCGCAGCTGGGCATCTGGCGGGGCGGCGAGCTGAACGCACTCGCGCTGGTGGGGGCAGTGATAGCGGCCATCGGCATCGCCTTCGAAACCATCGGTGATGCGCAGCTCGAGACATTCCGCGCCAATCCCGCCAACAAGGGCAAGGTGCTGAACACGGGGCTGTGGCGCTATACCCGGCACCCCAATTATTTCGGCGATGCCTGCACCTGGTGGGGCATCTGGCTGGTGGCCTTCTCGACTGGCTGGGACATCGGCCTGGCGAGCCTGATCGGACCCGTATTCCTCAACTTCACCCTGGTGAAATGGAGCGGGGCGGCGATGCTCGAACGCGGCCTCAGGAAGACGCGCCCCGAATATGCCGACTACATTGCGCGGACCTCATCCTTCTTCCCCCTACCCCCGCGCGGAGAATGAGCCTGGGGATGATTACCGGCTCTTAAGGCTTGTGCGCTAATCCTGTCGCCAATCGAGGCAGCAGGCAGCGCAAGACCCATGACCAAACCGCTTGACGACGTAACCGCGATGATCGCGCAGGCCCGGGCGCTTGGACCCGACGAAACACTCGCGCTTCGCCGCGTCGTCTGGCCCGATGGCCGCATCACCCCGAACGAGGCCGCCATCCTGTTCGAGCTCAACCGCGCCAGCAGCGCACCGAGCACCGAATGGGTCGACTTCTTTGTCGAGGCGATCGCCGCCTATATTGTCGAACAGGCCGAGCCGCGCGGCTATGTCAGCGACGAGAATGCCGACTGGCTGATCGCGGCCATCGACCACGACGGCAAGGTCGACAGCCTGGCCGAGCTCGAATTGCTGGTGAAGGTGATTGAAAAGGCCGAGAACGGGCCCGATCGCCTCAAGCGCTATGCCCTTGAGCAGATCCGCAATGCCGTTCTGCATGGCGAGGGCCCGACACGCTGCGGCGGCGGTCTGCAGCCTGGAAGCATCGGCACGACCGAGGTTCGCCTGCTGCGGCGCGTGCTCTATGCCACCGGCGGCATGGCCCCAGCGCATATCAATCGCGAGGAAGCCGAATTGCTGTTCGCGATCAAGGACGCGACCCTGGGCGGTAACAATGCGCCCGAATGGCAAAGCCTCTTCGTGCAGGCGATGCGACTGCATCTGATGACCGACCAGCGCTTTCGCGCACTCAGCCGAGCCGATGCGGCACGGCTGCATGCCTTCATGACCGATACATCCGCCGTAATAGGCAGCTTCTTCGGCCGCATGTTCCGGTCGCTCGGCAATGTACCTCCTCCGGCCGATCGCCCGGCCCCCGCCCCGTTGGCCGAAACCGGCATCAGCGCTGAAGAAGACGGCTGGCTGCAGGCCATGGTCGATGCCGATGGTGCGCTCGATCCGCTCGAGTGCGCGCTGCTCAAGGCATTGGCCGAAGACCGCTGACCCTGATTCGGGTTACTTGCGCTTTCTGACCATCAGCACATCGGACGGAACGGTTTCCAGCAACCTGCTGGCCGTACTGCCGATGGCCGCATGCGCGAGGCCGCTGCGCCCCTGCGTGCCAAGCACCAGCAGATCGGCCTTTTCCTCGTCCATCCAGGCCCACATCACGCCTTCGAAGCTGCCCTCGATGACATGGCTGGTGATGCGCGCACGATCGTCCGCCGCGATTTCGTAGCGCGTCAGGAATTTCTCCATTTCCTCGCGCGCTTCGGCGGCCATCTCCTTGGCAACGCCATCGGCCTTGAGAAATCCGGGATAGGCGACGTGAAAGACGCTGATCAGGTCGATCTTGGCATGGGGAAACAGCGCCAGCGCTGCCTTGAGCGCTTCTGCCGAACAGTCCGAGAAGTCAGTAGCGACCGCGAGGCGGGCATAGGGGCGGTGCGCACCCTGTTTGACCACCAGGACAGGCACCACGGCGTGCCTCACCAGATGATCGACCGCCGTTCCCAGCACGAAATCGCGCAAATTGTTGAACCGCGCGATCCCAACAACGATCAGGCAGGCATCCTGAACGATGGCAGCCTCGGCCAGCTTCTCGGGCACATTGCCTTCGCCCAATATGATTTTCCAGCTTTCGACCTGCGGACCGAAATCCCGCCGCAATCGGCGGACAACATCAGCTCTTTCATGGCCGTCGCCAGTGAGCGCGCCCGCCGCGACATGCGCGATGACCGGCTGGCAATCGAGGTCCTTGGCAATAGCCAATCCCCGCTCGACATGCCGGTCGCTGCGCGCGCTGAGATCTGTTGCGATGATGATATTCGACTTCTTCATGGCCTCTCCTTCCAGGTTTCGGCTTTTCCGCAGGCGGATGCGCAAGGCGACGCGCGCTGCAGAATGTTCGATCAGGCAGGGACGGCCCCCAGCCACCCCGTCGCAGGGGGCTTGACCCGGGCGCGGCCAACAGGGGTACCGCGCCGTTCGCAATAGCCTATCGCGAAAATCCGCACGGCATTCATTGCGATCGATCAAAACTGCGCAAGGAAGGTCCTGGCGAAGATCGGGATCGCACTTGCATGTGCGGGGCGGGGCTGACAAACTTGGGGGCGAGCCGGGAAGCATATCCGGCCCCTCCCCTGTCATCTGCGGAACATTCGTCATGCACCACGATGCTGCGCTGGAAAATCTGACCCACGATCACGTGTTTGCCGGCCACCGGGCCGAGGAAAGCGAACGCCGCACCTGGTATGTCGTCGCGCTGACTGCCGTCACCATGATCGCCGAAATCATCGCCGGTTGGTGGACCGGGTCAATGGCCCTGCTTGCTGACGGCTGGCATATGGGCAGCCATGTCGCCGCGCTGGGGCTTGCGGGGTTCGCCTATCATTTTGCGCGCACCCATGCAGCAGACCGACGTTTTTCGATGGGCACCGGCAAGGTCGGATCGCTGACCGGATTCACCAGCGCGCTACTGCTTGGCATGGTCGCGCTGCTCATGGTCTGGGAATCGGCGCACCGGCTGCTCGATCCGGTCATCATCGATTATCGCTCGGCGATCGTCGTCACGGTCATCGGTCTCGCGGTCAATGTGGCAAGCGCCTTTCTGCTGGGCGGACACGAGCATCATCATCACGATGAACATGAACATGAACATGAACATGACCATGATCACGACCATCACGACCATCATCATGACCATAATCTGCGCGCTGCCTATGTGCATGTGCTCACCGATGCCTTGACATCGGTGCTGGCGCTGGTGGCACTGGGCGGCGGCTTGTGGCTGGGCCTCGCATGGCTGGACCCGCTGATGGGGATCGTTGGCGCCGCCGTCATTCTCTGGTGGGCAGCAGGGCTCGTGCGCCAGTCATCGCGGGTGCTGCTCGACATGGAAGCAAACCCTGCCGTCGCGCAGCAGATTCGCCAGCGCATCGAAAGCGATGCCGATAACCGTGTCGTCGATCTTCATCTCTGGCAGGTCGGTACCGGCCATCTTGCGCTGATCGTATCGCTGGCGACACATTTTCCCCGCCCGCCCGCGCATTATCGCGCGCTGCTTGGCGATCTGCCGGCGCTGTCGCATTGCACGTTCGAGGTCATCCCGTGCGAGGATCGCCGATGTTCACCCGGACAGGCGTGACAGACCGGCTTTTCGACCACGCCCATCGATGCTAAGCGCGCCGCCATCATGAACCAATATTCTTCCGATCTGCTCCGCCTGCTCGATGCACGCGGCTATATCCACCAGCTGACCGATGCAGCCGCGCTCGATGCGCTTGCCGCCAAGCAGGTCGTGCCGGGATATATCGGCTTCGATCCGACTGCGCCTTCGCTTCATGTCGGATCGCTGGTGCAGATCATGCTTCTGCGCCGCCTGCAGCAGACCGGGCACAAGCCGATCGTCGTCATGGGCGGCGGCACCGGCAAGATCGGCGACCCCAGTTTTAAGGATGAAGCCCGCCGCTTGCTGACAACCGATACGATCGCGGCCAATGTCGCGTCGATCAAGCGCGTGTTCGAACGCTTCCTGACCTTTGGCGATGGTCCGACCGATGCGATCATGGTCGACAACTCGGACTGGCTCGACAAGCTCGAGTATATCCCCTTCCTGCGCGATATCGGCCAGCATTTCTCGATCAACCGGATGCTCAGCTTCGATTCGGTCAAGTTGCGGCTCGATCGCGAGCAGTCGCTCAGCTTTCTCGAATTCAACTACATGATCCTCCAGGCCTATGATTTCCTGGAATTGTCTCGCCGCGTCGGCTGTCGCCTGCAGATGGGCGGCTCGGATCAATGGGGAAATATCGTTAACGGCATCGAGCTCGCGCGCCGCGTCGACGGCACCGAGGTCTATGGCGTGACCACCCCGCTGATCACGCTCGCGGACGGCGGCAAGATGGGCAAGACCGAGAAGGGCGCGGTGTGGCTCAACGAGGACGCGCTTCCGGCTTATGATTACTGGCAGTTCTGGCGGAACACGCAGGATGCCGATGTCGGCAAGTTCCTGCGCCTGTTCACCGACCTTCCGCTCGAAGAGATCGCTCGGCTGGAAGCGCTTGAAGGCTCGGAAATCAACGAGGCCAAGAAGTTGCTGGCTGATGCTGCCACCGCCATGTGCCGTGGCGCCGAGGCCGCACAGGCTGCGGCAGAAACCGCGCGCGCCACATTCGAACAGGGCCAGGCCGGCGGTGATCTGCCCAGCATCCGCGTACCTCCTCAAGGCATGTCGATCGTTCAGGCGAACACCGCGCTCGGCTTCACCGCATCCAACAAGGAAGCGAAGCGCAAGATCGAGGAAGGTGCCGTCAAGGTTAACGGCGAGAAGGTACAATCCTTTGATTTCATGGTTAAACCCGGCGACAAGCTGAGCCTTGGCCAGAAGAAGCACGGCCTCGTCCTGGCAGAGGATTGACATAGCGACTGACAAGTAATCCCGCTCGACTATTTACACTTTGTTGGTAAATTTGCCCGAAGGTGAACTTCAGCAAACATGCTTCAACGGGTGGTGAAAATGTCCAGAGGTGCCAAACTAGCGGTGGTGGAAAAACGTCAGGCAGCACGTCATGTCGTCAGTCATCCGACGATCGCCGAGCACAGGCACCTGGGGGATATCAAGACCCATATCGTCAATATCTCGGCCAATGGCTTCATGACCGAAGGCGACATGCCGCTCGCAAAGGGCGAGCGCATCACCGTGCGATTGCCGGTGATCGGCCGGATCGAGGCGCATCTGATCTGGTCGCTGGGAGGACGCGCAGGATTCCAGCTTGAGCGGGTCATTCGTCTGAACGAATTTAACCAGATGGTCGAGCAGCTCGGGGGCTCTCCGCCGCCGTTCGGTCGGCGCTGAAGCCTCAGCCACCCCTGAGAAGCTTCGCGCCGTAGTCGCGCTCGAGCAGATAGAGGGCGGTGCGCGCCGCCTGCCCGCGTTCGCTTTCCAGCCCCCCGTCGCGGTCCATCAGCAGACGGGCATCGTCCGTAGCAGTGGCAATAAGGCGTTGCACCTGTTCGGGCGTCGCGATGCGAAAGGCGCTCTCGCCCGACTGCCTTGTGCCGAGCAGTTCACCGCCACCGCGCAACCGCAGATCCTCTTCCGCGATATGAAAGCCGTCCTGGCTTGACCGCATCAGGGCAAGCCGCGCGCGCGCCGTCTCGCTGAGCGCGCTTCCGCGCAGCAGCACGCAGACCGATTTCTGGTCGCCCCGCCCCACGCGCCCGCGCAGCTGGTGCAATTGCGCCAGGCCGAAACGCTCGGCCGCCTCGATGATCATCAGTGTCGCATTGGGGACGTCAACTCCGACCTCGATCACCGTGGTCGCGACGAGCAAAGCGGTCTTGCCGCTGGCGAAATCGGCCATCATCGCGTCCTTGCGCTCGACCGGCATCTGGCCGTGGACAAGAGAGACCTTCCCCGGAAAGCGCTCGGAAAGCTGCGCTGCACGGGTTTCCGCCGCCGCAAGATCGCTGGTCTCGCTGTCCATCACCAGCGGGCATACCCAATAGGCCTGGCCACCGCGCTCGATATGCCGGGCGAGGCCATCGACAATCTCATGCAGACGGTCATCGGCGATCACCCGCGTCTCGATGGGCTGACGCCCCGGCGGCAGCTCGTCGAGCCGCGACACGTCCATCTCGCCATAATGGCTGAGCGTCAGCGTGCGCGGGATGGGCGTTGCCGTCATAGCCAGCAGATGCGGCGTCGCCCTGCCCTTTTCCTGCAGCATCAGCCGCTGCGACACGCCGAACTTGTGCTGCTCGTCGATCACGGCAAGCGCGAGATTGCGGTAGCGCACGGCGTCCTGGAAAAGCGCGTGCGTGCCGATGGCGATCTCGATCGATCCGTCGGCCAGCCCCATCAGCGTCGCCTCGCGCGCGCGGCCCTTGTCGCGCCCGGTGAGCACCGCGATGCTGACGGGAAGCCCCGAAAGCATGCGCGAGATCGTGTCGAAATGCTGGCGCGCCAGGATTTCGGTGGGTGCGAGCAGCGCCGCCTGCCCGCCGCATTCCACTGCGTTCAGCATCGCCATAACGGCGACCAGCGTTTTCCCTGCCCCGACATCCCCTTGAAGAAGCCGCAGCATCGGTACCGGCTGCGCCATGTCGCCGTTGATCTCCGCGATCGTCCGCTGCTGCGCCCCGGTCATTGCGAAGGGCAGCTTGAGCTTGTCGCGCAGATGCCCGTCGCCTTGCAGCGCAACGCCCTTGCGTTTGCGGTTCGACTGGCGGATCAGCGCGAAGGCGAGCTGGTTGGCGAAAATCTCGTCATAGGCCAGCCGCTCGCGCGGTTTTTCGTCCATGCCCTGATGCGCTGCGGCGAGCGCCTCGTGCCAGTCGGGCCAGCCCTCGCGCGCCTTCAGCGTCGGCTCGATCCATTCGGGCAGCGGCGGCAGTTGCGCCAGCGCCTGGGCCGCCAATGACGCGACGCGCTTCTGCCCGAGCCCCTCGGCGAGCGGATAGACCGGCTCCGCTTCGCCGATCTGCCCGGCGTCCTGCGGAGCGACGACATGGTCAGGATGGACAATCTGCCAGGCTTCACCCCAGATTTCCAGCTTGCCCGCCGCAAGCCTGGTCTCGCCCAGCGGCCAGAGCTTCTTCGCCCAGCCCGGATTGCCGCCGAAATAGACGAGTGCGATGTGATTGCCGATCGAATCCTCGGCGATCACCCGGGTCGGCCCGCGTCCAGGGCTGGAGCGATAGCCGGTGGCGGTGAGCGCGATGATGATCTGTTCGCCCGTGCCGGCCTGATCGGCATTGTCCACATGACGTCTGCGGATGAACCCGGTGGGCAAGTGATAGGCCATGTCCTTGACCCGAGCGATGCCCAGCCGTGCGAACGGCTTTTGCAAGCTGACGCCGACGCCCTTCAGGCTCTCGATCTCGGCGAATGCGGGGTTGAGTATATCGGGGCGCATGGCTATCGCAAAAAGCGCAGGCAGTTGAATGCTCTGCTGGTCAGGTTTCTGTCCCCCGTCTTAGGCAGGCCCGGCCCACCCCGCAAGCAAAGGAACTTCTGGCATGGACCGCGAAACCCGATTGCGCCGCCTGGCCTTCCGCGCCTGGCACCGGGGCACGCGCGAGGCGGATTACATGATCGGCGGCTTTTTCGACCGCTATGGCAAGACCTGGTCGGACGAAGAGCTCGACTGGTTCGAGACGCTGATCGAGGAGCAGGACGTCGACATCATGGCCTGGGCCATCGGCAAGCAGCCGGTGCCGGAGCAATTCGAAGGGCCGCAGATGCAGGCCTTCCAGAAGCTCGACTTCATCAACATTCCGCGCTGATTGCACCGGCGCACAAGGCTAGACCCCGTGGACAGCATCAGCCGCATCCTTCAAGCGACAGCGCCGCTGACGCTCGCCAGCGTCGCGCCCGGAGCGCTACCCTTGCTACTGGCCGACCTTGCCCGCGCGGCAGCGGCGCGCAAGCAGGGCGGGCGCGTGGTCTTCATCGCGCCCGACGATGCGCTGATGCACGCGGTGGCCGAGACCGCGCCCTTCTATGCGCCCGACCTTGAGGCGATCGAGTTCCCCGCCTGGGATTGCCTGCCCTATGACCGCGCCTCGCCCTCGCTTGGCATCACTGCGCGGCGGCTCAAGGCATTGTGGACGCTGCAGCAGCCTGCCGGCGGCCCGCAGCTGCTGGTCACCACGGCCAATGCCGTCACCCAGCGCACGCTGACCCCGTTCCGCATCCGCCAGGTCGGCGCGGAGCTGAAACCCGGCATGACGATCGCGCGCGAGGCGCTGATCGAGAAGCTGGTGCGCCAGGGCTATGCCCGCACCGATACCGTCGCCGATTCGGGCGAATTTGCGGTGCGCGGCAACCTGATCGACATCTTTCCCGCGGGCATGGACTCAGGGCTTCGGCTCGATTTTTTTGGCGACGAGCTCGACACGATGCGCGCCTTCGATCCGGGCACGCAGCGATCGACCGAGCGGGTCGAGCGGCACATCTTGCTGCCCGCATCCGAAGTGCTGCTCGATGCTGACAGTATCAAGCGCTTCCGCGGCGCCTATCGCGAGGCATTCGGCGCCAATGCCACCACCGATCCGCTCTATCAGGCGATCAGCGACGGGCGCAGGCTCGCGGGCATGGAACACTGGCTGCCGATGATCGAGGAGCGGCTGGTGCCGCTGTTCGAGCATCTCGACGATGCCGACATCGTGCTGCGTGATGCGGGCGCGGATGCCGCCGCCGACCAGCGTTTCGAAAGCATCACCGATTATCACGCCAATCGCCAGCGCGGAAACGAGGACAAGGCCGGCAGCTATCGCCCGCTCAAGCCCTCGGCGCTCTATCTGGTGCCCAAGGAATGGCGTGCGGCGGCGGATGAAACCCCGATCCACCTCGTCAGCGGCCATGACGAGCCCGAATCGAGCCGCGTGCTCGGCCTGGGCTATCGCACCGCACGCGATTTCGGCGCCGAGCGCGCGCGCGGCGACAATGTCTATGCCGCCGCCGCCGCGCATATCGATACGCTTCGCAAGGCCGACAAGGGCGCGATCATCGCGAGCTATTCGGAAGGCTCGCGCAGCCGGTTGCTCGGCCTGCTCAAGGACCATGGCCTGGCGCGCATGGCGCTGGCGGACAGCTGGCAGGAAGCCCTCGGTCAAGCCGCGACCGGCATGGCCTCGATGGTCGTGCTGCCACAGGATCACGGATTTGCCACCGACCGCTATGAAATCCTGTCCGAACAGGATCTGCTGGGCGACCGGCTGGTGCGGCGACGCAAGAAGCGCAAGTCCGCCGATGCCTTTCTCGCCGAACTGCAATCGCTCTCGCAGGGCGATCTGGTCGTGCATATCGATCACGGCATCGGCCGCTATGAGGGGCTGGTCTCGATCCCGGTCGGCAAGAGCCCGCACGATTGCGTCTGGCTGACCTATGCGGGCGGCGACAAGCTCTATGTTCCAGTCGAGAATATCGATGTCCTCACGCGCTATGGCTCCGAGAGCGAGGGCGTGGCGCTCGACAAGTTGGGCGGCGAGGCCTGGCAGCGGCGGCGCGCCAAGCTGAAGGAACGCATTCAGGCGATTGCCGGTGAGCTGATGAAGACCGCGGCGGAGCGCGCGCTGCGCACCGCCGATGTCGCCGAGGTCGAACCCGGCGTCTATGCGAGCTTTATCGACCGCTTCCCGTACGAGGAAACCGAGGATCAGGAACGCGTGATCGCCGAGGTGCTGGAAGACCTCGCGTCGGGCAAGCCGATGGACCGGCTGGTCTGCGGCGATGTCGGCTTCGGCAAGACCGAGGTGGCGATGCGCGCCGCGTTCGTCGCCGCAATGTCGGGCATGCAAGTCGCGATCGTCGCGCCGACCACGCTGCTCGCGCGCCAGCACTACACCAATTTCGTAGAGCGCTTTCAGGGCTTCCCGCTCAATATCGGCCGCCTGTCGCGCCTCGTCACCGCGAGCGAGGCCAAGGCGACGCGCGAGGGCCTGGCCAATGGCACGACCGATATCGTCATCGGCACGCACGCGCTGCTCGCCAAATCGGTCGAGTTCAAGCGGCTCGGCCTCGTCATCATCGACGAAGAACAGCGCTTCGGCGTGGTCCACAAGGAGCGGCTGAAGGCGCTCAAGGCCGATGTCCATGTGCTCACGCTGACCGCGACGCCGATCCCACGCACGCTGCAAATGGCGATGAGCGGCCTGCGCGAACTTTCAGTGATCCAGACGCCGCCGGTCGACCGGCTCGCGGTACGCACCTATGTGATGCCCTGGGACCCGGTGGTGCTGCGCGAGGCGCTGCTGCGCGAACATTATCGCGGCGGCCAGTCCTATTTCGTCGCGCCGCGCATCGCGGACCTCGACAAGCTCAGCGAATTCATCCGCGACGAGGTGCCCGAGATCCGCCACATCATGGCGCATGGCCAGATGGCTCCTTCCGATGTCGAGGAGCGGATGAGCGCGTTCTATGACCGAAAGTACGACGTGCTGCTTTCCACGACCATCGTCGAATCGGGCATCGACATCCCCAGCGCCAACACGCTGATCATCCACCGCGCCGACACGTTCGGCCTTGCCCAGCTCTACCAGCTGCGCGGGCGCGTCGGCAGGTCCAAGACCCGCGCCTATGCCTATCTCACCACACCCGAAAACCGCGTGCTGACCGAGACGGCGGACAAGCGGCTCAAGGTGCTGGGCGATCTCGATACGCTTGGTGCGGGCTTCCAGCTTGCCAGCCACGATCTCGACATTCGCGGCGCGGGCAATCTCGTCGGCGACGAACAGTCGGGCCATATCCGCGAGGTCGGGTTCGAGCTGTACCAGTCGATGCTCGAGGAAGCGATTATGGAGGCCAAGGCAGGCGGCCTGTCGCTCGACCTGCCGCGCCAGAAATTCTCGCCGCAGATCACCGTCGATGCGCCGATCCTCATCCCAGAGGATTATGTGCCCGATCTGGCGGTACGCATGGCGCTCTATCGCCGGATGAACGACCTTACCAACCGGGCCGAGATCGAGGCATTTGCAGCGGAAATGATCGACAGGTTCGGCCCGCTGCCCGATGCGACGAGCAACCTCATCAAGCTGATCGAGATCAAGCTCAACTGCATCATCGCCTGCGTCGCCAAGATCGATGTCGGTGCGCGCGGGGCGTTGGTCAGCTTCCACAACGACAGCTTCCCCGACGTTCCCGGCCTGCTCGCCTATGTCGAGCGGCTGAAGGGCACCGCCAAGCTGCGCCCCGACCAGAAGCTGCTGATCCAGCGCGTGTGGAGCGATCCTGCGTCACGGATCAACGGATTGATCCAGCTTTCCAAGGGCCTGGCGGGGATCGTGAAGAAGAGCGCGAAGGCGGGGTAAGGCGCTGTACGCCCTCTCTCCTTTAGAGGAGAGGGTTGGGAGAGGGGCAATGTGCCAACGCTGGCGCCACCCGCCCCTCTCTGCTGCGACTAGGCGGCAAGCCGCCAAGTCTCGCTATCTCTCCCCTGAAGGGGAGAGAGCTGAGATCGCAAACTCCGCGAACAGCTCCGCCTCCATCGCCTTGCCGCGCAGGAAGCCCTGGAAATAGTCGCACCCCTCGTCTCGCAGCGCGGCAAGCTGCGCGTCACTCTCCACGCCCTCGGCAATCACCTTGAGGTTAAGCGCCTTGGCCATCGCGATGATCGAGCGCACGATGATCCTGTCCGCCTCGGCGCCGCCGATATCGCGTGTCATCGCATGGTCGAGCTTGAGATAGTCGAGCGGAAGGTGCTTCAGGTACAGCAAGCTGGAATAGCCGGTCCCGAAATCGTCGACTGCAATCCGTGCCCCGGCCTCACGCAGTGTTCCGAAGCGTGCCGACGCCCGCTTCAGATCCGGCACCAGAGCCTGTTCGGTCATTTCCAGGGTCAGTCGCCAGGGGCTGAAGCCCGTCTCGCTCAGCATTGCCAGTTCGCGCTTCGCGAAATCCTTCTCGCCAAGATCCTCGGCGGTGACATTGAGCGACAGCCTCAGCGGCGCCAGCGGTCCGGTCCATTGCGCGGCCTGCTGCATCGCCTTCAACCGGATGTGCCGTGACAGGACCCGAGTAAAGTCCGCCTTGTCAGCGAGCGCGAACAGGGTGCCGGCGCCGATTTCGCCATGGTGCGGATGGCGCCACCGCGCCAGCGCCTCTGCCCCGACGAGCCTGCCCGTCTCCACGGCAAATTGCGGCTGAAAAAGCACTGAAATCTCGTCGCGCTCGATTGCCTGGACAATGTCCTGTTCCAGCCTGTAACCGCTTTGCGGGGTGCGGTCCGACTGCCGGTCGGCCCAGCGAACAGGATCGGCGGCGCTTTCGCGTGCGTTGGCCAGCGCCGCTGACAGACGATCGAGCAAGGATACCGGGGTTTCGCCCTCGCGCGCCAGCGCCAGCGCTGCACGCGCAGTGAGGCGCAGGCGGTGCCCTGCCACCTCGAGGGGGTCTGACACCGTCCGCAGCATGCGTTCGGCCATGACCTGCCAGCCGAGGCGCTCTTCCGGCATGCTATAGGCAACAAGGAAATCACCACCAGCAAGCCGCAAGGTCAGCGCGGAACCGCCTGCCAGTCTTGTCGCCTGGCGCTCCAGGCGTTTCTCCATCGCTTCAAGAGCCGCGTCGCCAATGGCGGTGCCGTATGTGGCGTTGACCGCAGGCATGCGGCGCAAGCCGATCAGCATGGCGTGCATGGCCCCTTCCCCTGCCACCGCGAAACTCGCAATGCGCTGGTGTATCTCTGGCAGGTGCAACTGCTGGTCCTGCAATTGCGAATAAAGCATGCGCAGCTGCAATCGAACTGCGGCAGGCGCGAAAGGGGCGACGAGCGCGTGGCTCCACCCGGGGAGCAGGCACGGATTGGCTTCGGCCCAGGCAAGGTCGCAGATCAGCAAGGCCAGCCCCTGGTGGCCCTGCGGCAACGCCGGTTCCGACGCCTCGGCCGCGCCGCGCAAGTCGGCGACCAGCAGATCGACGGCCCCGTCCCGGCACTCCGTAAAACCGGCGTCGGCCAGCATGGGCACCAGCGCCGGATCGGCGATGCTGTCATCCGTCAGTCGCCATGTCGGGCTGTAGCCAAGTTTGCCGCTGTCCAGAAACCGCCCCCAATCACGTGACTGCCGGGTATAGCTGCGCGCTGCCATGGCATGATGCGCTTACCGCCCAAGAATGATTGGCGCATTAGCACCGATCCGTTAAGACCCTGTCACCCCATAACAAGGCGTGGAACATGCCCCAATCGGTTCTTGACCGCAAAATCGCGCTGGCCGTCTCGCCCACCGAACGGGCGCGCAAGGCGGCGCGCGAGGTGCAGGCGGCGCACGACTGGGCTGATCTGGACCAGGCCGATATCGTCGTCGTGATGGGCGGCGACGGCTTCATGCTGCAGACGCTGCACCAGATGCTGGAGCGCGGCCGCATCGTGCCGGTTTACGGGCTCAATCTCGGCACCGTCGGGTTTCTGATGAACCTTTGGCGCAGCGGCGACAGCATCGTGCATCGGCTCGAGCGGGCGCAGAGCTTCGAGGTGCTGCCGCTGTCGATGACAGCCACCACGATGGCAGGCGAGCGCGTCACCTATCCCGCAATCAACGAGGTCTCGCTGCTGCGCGAAACCCGCCAGACCGCAAAGCTTGAAGTCAGCGTCAACAACGCGGTGCGAATCAGCGAGCTGGTGTGTGACGGAGTCCTGGTGGCGACTCCCGCGGGCTCGACCGCCTATAACCTGTCCGCCAACGGGCCGATCCTGCCGCTGGGTTGCGGCATGCTGGCGCTGACCCCGATCAGCCCGTTCCGCCCGCGTCGCTGGAAAGGGGCGCTGCTGCCCGATTCGGCCCAGATCACCTTTCGCGTGCTCGAACCCGGCAAGCGCCCGGTCAGCGCGGTCGCGGATCAGCGCGAAGTGCGCGATATCCGCGATATCCAGATCGCGATCGACCCCAACCGCCGCCTGTCGCTGATGTTCGATCCGGGCCACAGCCTCGACGACCGGATTTCGGCGGAACAATTTATCGTCTGAACAGCAAATCAGACGCTTGCCAAACCAAAAAACCCGGTGCTATAGGCGCGCTTCTCCCGGGGAGCTTCGGCGCTTCGGGAAGGCAAAAGAGCGTTCCCCGATAGCTCAGCGGTAGAGTAGGTGACTGTTAATCACTTGGCCGTAGGTTCGAATCCTACTCGGGGAGCCAGCCTTTTTTGAAGCGGGCCGGTCATGGCGCGCATGCGCCAGCCTGAAGTTCGGATAGGTGCTCCGGCTGCGAGCAATCAACCCTCGTCCCTTTTCCTGTCGCGGTCCCTGCTGATGCGGCGTTGCCGACGATAGACCTGTTTGTGCGATCTGTACCGTGCGAGGAAGATTGCAGCGGTCGTGCACAGGACGATCAGGGCGATCAGGCCATAGGCCATGATGAGGCGTGTTTCGATACATAGATCCTTGGGGCAGGCTGAGCCGATCCGTAACGGTGGCAACGGATAGGACCACTATTGGTTGCGCCGAGCCTGCCGACGCGCAGCTTCGCTTGGCGGGGCGACACCCGGCATGGCATGGCATGCCTATACCGCGTTTCTGCCGTTATCGCTCGTCTTTGTTGATCTGGCAGAAATGATGCAATCAGCCGCCGAAACGCTGCCACAGCAACTGCGCTGCCACATAGAGGATGAGCGCGGCGGTGGCGATACGGATGGCCTTCTGGGGCAGGATCCGAACCCCGGCATGGCTGCCAATCTGACCGCCGACAAGCACAGCCAAGAACAAAGGCCAATAGGCCGAGATCGCGGTTGGCGTCGCGGCCGCATCCGCTTTCATTGCTTGCCCGGCCAGCCCCGCGAGCGAGTTGACCAGGATGAACACGCTGGCGCTGGCCGCGATCTGGCGGGCGCTCGCCCAGCGCAGCAGGTGCAGCACAGGCGCGAGGAATATCCCGCCACCAATGCCGACAATACCGCTGAAAAAGCCGACACCCATGCCGATCGGCACGCTGACCCAGTTCAACTGAGATCGCGGCGCCCCGTCCTTCCCCGGCTCGCGCTGGACCAGCATCAGCAGCCCCGCAATCAGCAGCGCCGAACCGAGCAGCGCAACGAACAGCGGCTTGTCCACCGGCAGCCGCCCGCCCGCCCAGGCACAGGGCGCAGACAGCAGCAGGATCGGCCAAAGCGGCTTCCACGGCACCTGCCCCGCCCGCGCAAAGCGGATGGACCCGCCGGTGACCACGATCAGGTTGCACACGAGAGCGATCGCCGGAAGCAGCTTGTAATCGGTCCCGGCGAGCACCAGCAGCGCGTTATAGGTCGAGCCGCCGCCAAAGCCGACGGATGCGTAGAGCAGAGCCGTCAGCGCGAAACCGGCGGCCAGCCCCCACATGGATGATTACGCCGCCTTGCCGTGACAGTGCTTGTACTTGCGGCCCGAACCGCAGGGACACGGCGCATTGCGGCTGATCTCGCTGCCAACCAGATCGACCGGGGCATCAGGAAGCGGCGACTGGCGCGGCGGCAGCGTTGCAGTGACGGTGCCCAGCGTGCCGCCGTCGATATCGGCGCTGTTGTCCTCGCCGGTGAACGGATCGAAATGGGTCGTCAGGAAATCGGGCAGTTCGGGCAGAGCAGGAACCTCCGGCTCGCGGATTTCCAGGTTCATGATCGTGCCGGTCACGTCCTCGCGGATCACCTCGAGCATGCGTTCGAACAGGCCGAATGCCTCGCTCTTGTATTCGTTGATGGGCGTCTTCTGCGCATAGGCGCGCAGGAACACCACCTGACGCAGCGCATCGAGCGTTGCGAGATGCTCCTTCCAGTGATGGTCGAGGCTCTGGAGCAGCACCGACTTCTCGATCGAACGCCACATGCCGGTCTCGATCTCGCTCGCCTTGGCCTCGACCTTCGACTCGGCCATGTCGCGAATGCGTTGTTCGATCAGCTCGGGCTCCACCGCGTCTTCCTGCAGCCAGGCATCGATATCCGGCTCAAGGCCAAACACCTCGCTGACGCGTGCCTTCAGCTGGCTGATGTTCCACTGTTCGGGATAGGTGCCCGGGGGGCAGGCTTCGCCGACGATCGCGTTGACCGTATCGGCGCGCATATCGGACACGACATCATCGACGGCGTCTGCGTCCATGATCTCTGCACGCTGTTCATAGATGACCTTGCGCTGGTCGTTCATCACGTCATCATATTCGACGACCTGCTTGCGGATGTCGTAGTTGCGCGCCTCGACTTTCTTCTGCGCGGTCTCGATCGCCTTGGACAGCCATTTGGAACCGATGGCCTCGCCATCGGCGAGGTTGTTCTTCATCATCCGCGAAAACAGGGTGTCGGGTCCAAAGATGCGCAGCAGATCGTCCTCGAGGCAGAGATAGAAGCGCGACAGGCCGGGGTCGCCCTGACGGCCCGAACGGCCGCGCAACTGGTTGTCGATGCGGCGGCTTTCGTGCCGCTCGGTGCCCAGCACGAACAGGCCGCCAGCATCGAGCACCTGCTGCTTTTCGGCAGCAACCTCGGCCTTGATCCGTTCGATCGCGGCGTCGCGCTCCGGCCCCTCGGGCATGTCGCGCAGTTCATCATCGATACGGAACTCGACATTGCCACCCAGCTGGATGTCGGTGCCGCGGCCCGCCATGTTGGTGGCAATGGTCACCGCGCCCAGGCGGCCCGCCTGCGCCACGATATGCGCTTCCTGCTCGTGGAAGCGCGCATTGAGCACGCTGTGCTTCACGCCTTCCTGATTGAGGAACTCGGACAGCATTTCCGACTTCTCGATCGAGACCGTGCCGACCAGCACCGGCTGGCCGGTCTCGTATTTCTCGCGAATCGCCTTGGCGATGGCCTGAAACTTGTCGGTCGTGTTCTTGTAGAACTCGTCCTCCTCGTCGATGCGGCGGATCGGGTTGTTGGTCGGGATGGTGACCACGTTCATCTTGTAGATGTCGAAGAATTCGGCCGCTTCGGTCGCCGCCGTACCGGTCATCCCCGAAAGCTTCGGGTACATGCGGAAATAGTTCTGGAAGGTGATCGAGGCTAGCGTCTGGTTCTCGGGCTTGATCTGCACGCCTTCCTTGGCCTCGACCGCCTGGTGCAGGCCGTTCGACCAGCGGCGACCATCCATCATGCGCCCGGTAAACTCGTCGATGATGACGATCTGGTCGTCCTTGACGATATAGTCGATGTCGCGCTTGAACATCACATTCGCCTTGAGCGCCTGATCCAGATGGTGGACGATCTGGGTGTTCTCGACATCATAGAGATTGCTGCCAGTCAGCAGCCCCGCCTCTTCGAGCAGCCGCTCGGCCTTTTCGGTTCCGTCCTCGGTGAGGATGACCGAGCGCGACTTCTCGTCCTTCTCGTAATCCGCCTCGTCGAGCTTGAGCACGATCGCGTTGACCGCGATGTACATCTCAGACTTGTCGTCGGTCGGGCCGGAGATGATCAGCGGGGTGCGCGCCTCGTCGATCAGGATCGAATCGACCTCGTCGACCACCGCGAAATTGTACGGACGCTGCACCATCTGGCTGCGCTCGTGCTTCATGTTGTCGCGCAGATAATCGAAGCCCAGCTCGTTGTTTGTCGCATAGGTGATGTCGGCGGCATAGGCCTCGCGCCGCTGCGTCTCGTTGAGATTGGGCACGATCACTCCGGTAGTGAGGCCAAGGAAACGATAGACCTGGCCCATCCATTCGGCATCGCGCGCGGCGAGATAGTCGTTCACCGTGACGACGTGCACGCCCTTGCGCTCGATCGCGTTCAGGTAACAAGCTAGCGTGGCGACCAGCGTCTTGCCCTCGCCGGTGCGCATTTCGGCGATCTCGCCGCGATGGAGCACGATACCGCCGACCATCTGCACGTCGAAATGGCGCATGCCCAATGTGCGGATCGAGGCTTCGCGCACGGTGGCAAAGGCTTCGGGCAGGATGTCGTCGAGCGTCTCGCCCGCTTCCAGGCGCGCGCGGAACTTCAGCGTCTGATCGCGCAGTTCCTCGTCGGACATGGGCGAGATCTGCGGCTCGAAGGCGTTGATCTTGTCGACGATCTTGAGCAGGCCCTTGACGTAACGGTCGTTGGCAGAGCCGAAAAGCGATTTGGCAATGGCGCCGAGCATGGCGGTAATTCCTTGAAAAACTTATGAGAAATGGTCGAACGCCAGGCGCAGGCGCGCAAATCTGGCAGGCCCCGGTCAATCAGGGCTGAAGACGCATCCAGAGACGCGCCGGATTCCAGATTATTGCAGTAGCCGGTCCGAACGGTGGACGGTGCGCGGCGCGACGCGGACGGTGCGCGCGATCATGCGATGCTGGCTCGGACGCAATGCGATGACAAGCGGCAGCAGGGTGACGACAAGCAGCACTGCCGCAGTCATCACGACCTGGCGATCCTCAGCGAGGATCTGCGAGTCGCGAACCACCCCATTGCCTGCCGCCATGGCCGGATCGGCCAGGCGAACGCCATCTGTCACCGAAAATCCGGTCAATAGCGCAAGCAGGGCAAGAAGCAGTTTCACTGGTGTCTGTTCATCCGATCAGCGCGGTACATAGGCAAAGGCAGGCCGTTCGTCCATGGTCTTGCTCGGTTCATCCTGCGGCATCGGCTTGCGGATCGAAAGCTTCGGAATCGGCCGCACCGAAGCTCAGGTGCATGCCCGCCCTGATGCTGCCGGCCTCCATCTGCAGCTCCAGCCGCTCGCAATCGCGCCTGCGGAACTCTTCGACCACGCGGTCGGCAACGATCGGATCGATACCGGTGCGCAGCAAGGCGGTATGCGCCAGCTTGACCGAGGATTCGAACAATTCTCGCTGGGCCGCGGCAATGGGGGCGAGCTTGAGCGAGAGAAGCTGGCGACGATCGTTGGCGCGAACAAAGATCTTCGCCTCGGGAAAAGCATGCGCAATGGGCGCAATCTGGTCGGGCCCGAAATTCTTGTCGTCCATGCAGAACAGCAGCGCGCCTGCGCCCTCTGCCCCTGCCCGGCGCAGCAGGTCGATGCGGGTGCCATCGCCATAGAAGACCTTGCGGCCGAATTCGCCGCTCAGACGGATCTGGTCGGGGTTGATGTCGATCAGCGTCACCGAAATGCTCGCCCCGGCAAATATCTGCGCAACCGCCTGGCCGAACCGGCCATGGCCGATGACGATCGCGTTGGACTGGCGCGCCTGTTCGGGATCGACCATGTCCTCGGTGCCCGATCCGCGCACCCCGCCGAACAGCCGGGTGGTGAGCATCAGGAACGGCGTGGTCGCCATCGACAGCGTGACGATCGCGCCGAAGCGGCTTGCGGCGGCCGGTTCGATCAGCAGCGCCGCCTGCGCTTCGGCAAACAGCACGAACGCGAACTCGCCGCCCTGGCTGAGCAGCAGCCCGAGCACGAAGGCGGCGCGGTTTTCCATTCCGAAAGCCTTGGCGATGCCGAAGATGATGCCGACCTTGATCGCGACAAGCGCCAGCGCCATCGCGACGATGAACATCGGGTCCGACATGATCACGCGAATGTCGAGCATCATGCCGACGCCGAGGAAGAACAGCCCGAGCAGAATCGAGCGGAAAGGGTCGATATCCGCCTCCAGTTCGTGCCGAAACGGCGAATCCGCCAGCATCACGCCCGCGATGAACGCGCCCAGGGCCGCAGACAGCCCGATCGAATCCATCAGCGCGGCACTGCCGAATACCGCGAACAATCCGGCGACGATGAACAGCTCGCGCTCGGCCACCTTGCCGATCAGCTTGAGCAGCGGCGCAAGGCCATAGCGCCCGGCGATCACCAGCCCGCCGATCGCCGCCACGGCATAGAATGCGAGCAGCCATCCCGGCGTCTGCGGCCCGGTCTGCGGCGCACGCGACAAGGCAGCGATGATCGTCAGCAGCGGGACGATCGACAGGTCCTGGAACAGCAGGATCGAAAACGCGCGCTCGCCGGTCGGCGTGTTCAGGCGCCCCTGCGATTGCAGCAGCGGCAGCACCTGCGCGGTCGAGGACAGGGCGAGCGGCAGGCCGAGGCCGAGCGCCGCGCCCCAGGTCGATCCGGTGACGACGTAAACGAAACCGGCAAGCACGATGCCGCAAACGACCACCTGCGACAGTCCCAGCCCGAAAATGTCCCGCTTCAATTGCCACAGGCGCGCCGGAGCGAGTTCGAGCCCGACCAGGAACAGCAACAAGACAATGCCGATCTCGGCGAAACCGACGATCAGTTCGGGGTCCGCGACCAGACCCAGTACCTGCGGCCCTATGATGATCCCGCCGACCAGATAACCGAGCACCGCACCCAGTCCGAGCCTGCGGAACAGCAGCACGAAGGCGAGCGCGGCGGCGAGCAGCACCGTGCCCGAGAGGAAGATATCGCCGCCATGTTCCATGCGTTCAGGTGTCCGTTCGGGCCGAGAGATCGAGCGCTGCGACCGCCGCGCGCCAGGGCAGCATAATCGAACCGTGCCGCGCCGGATAGGGCGAGGCGCTGGCGAGATGCTCAATCCCCGGCCATGCGCCGGGATCGCCGCGTTCTCCCGCGAGAAACGCGGCGAGATGGTCACGCGCCGCCACCAGCGCGTCCGGGCCCTGCCCCACGACATGCGCCGCGAGGATCGCGGTCGATGCCTGGCCGAGTGCGCAGGCGGTCGCCTGCACGCCGAAGCGTTCGACCTGCCCTTTCCCGTCCAGCGCCAGCCCCAGCTTCACCACGGATCCGCAGCTTTTCGAGCGCAGCTCGGCACGGTGCGGCAGATCGTCGGTCAGCGGATGATCCGCCAGCGACACCGCGAGCGCGAGGATGGCTGGGGTATACAGCACCTCAGCCATGGCGGCACCGGCGGCGCGGCGGTTTACTCATCGCCGACTGACTGTTGATAATCGTACAGGTCGACCAGGGCAGTGCCGCTGGCGTTGAGCAGCGGATAGGTGCGGCTGTCGGTGATCCATTCGGGCTGGCCCTGGTTCGGCCAGACGATACCGTGCAGCATGGTGACCAGCAGATAGGTCAGGGTCGCCAGGATCAGCCCCTTCACCGCGCCGAAGCCGAAGCCGAGCACCCGGTCGATCGGCCCCAGCACCGATTTGCGCGTGCGGCTGCGCAGCGTGGTCGCGATCAGCTTTCCGATCAGATAGACGCCGAGATAAATGCCCACCAGCGCCAACGCCGCCGCGCCCGCATCATTGCCCACCGGCTCCTTGAGCAACGCCGTCACCGGAGCATGGAACAGCCGTAGCGCAAAGATACCCGCCACCCAGGCGATCAGCGAGATCGCTGCGTAGACGAAGCCGTTCAGGAAACCCAGAATCGCGCCGCCCGCGAGCAGCGTGAGGACGAGGACATCGAATGCGGTCATGGGGCGAACCGCTAGTTGCGGCCCAGCAGTTGGTCAACGAGATTTGCCAGCCGGGCGTACGAAGAAAGCCGCATGCCGCCGGTGTCGCCCGAAGCCTTTGCCGTCACGCTCGCAGGCACCAGCGCCTTTTCGAAACCGAGCTTCGCCGCCTCGCGCAGCCGCAGGCCCGCATGCGCGACCGGGCGCAGCTCGCCCGACAGCGCGAGTTCGCCGAACACGATCGTACCTGAGCCCAGCGGGCGCTCGGACAGCGCGGAGACAAGAGCGGCCGCCACCGCCATGTCGGCCGCGGGATCGGACAGCCGATAGCCGCCCGCGACGTTGAGATAGACTTCCGCCGTCGAGAAGCTGAGCCCGCAGCGCGCCTCCAGCACTGCAAGCACCATCGCCAGCCGCCCGGAATCCCAGCCGACCACCGCACGGCGCGGGGTCGCCCCGCTCGAAAGCCGCACGGTCAGCGCCTGAATCTCGACCAGCACGGGCCGCGTGCCCTCGAGCGCGGGGAAGACCGAGGTGCCCGGCATCTGCGCATCGCGGTCGCTGAGGAACAGGCTCGACGGGTTGCCGACCTCGGAAAGCCCCGCCTCTTCCATCGCGAACACGCCGATCTCGTCGGTCGCGCCGAAACGGTTCTTGATCGAGCGCAGGATGCGATACTGGTGGCTGCGCTCGCCCTCGAAGCTCATTACCGTGTCAACCATATGCTCGAGCACGCGCGGTCCGGCGATGCTGCCGTCCTTGGTGACATGGCCGACCAGAATGACCGCACAGCCGCTATCCTTGGCATAGCGGATCAGCTCCTGCGCCGAGGCGCGCACCTGGCTGACCGTGCCCGGCGCACCTTCGATCAGGTCGCTGTGCATCGTCTGGATCGAATCGATCACCAGCATGACCGGCGAGGCCATCGACCGCAGCGTGGTCAGGATGTCGCGCACCGATGTCGCCGAGGCGAGATCGATCGGCGCATCGGCCAGGCCCAGTCGCATGCCACGCAGCCGCACCTGATCGGCCGCTTCCTCGCCGCTGATATAGACGATGGCGTGCCCTGCCCTCGCCATGTTCGCCGAAGCCTGAAGCAGCAGGGTCGACTTGCCGATGCCGGGATCGCCGCCCATCAGCGTCGCCGATCCCGCGACCAGCCCGCCGCCCAGCGCGCGGTCGAACTCGGCGATGCCGGTCGAGATGCGCGGCGGCAGCTCGACCGCCGCATCGAGCCGGGCGAGCTGGATCCGCTGCCCGCCGGTCTGCAGGTCGTGCCGCGCCGAAAAGGCGGTCGGCGCAGCCTGCTCGCTCAGCGTGTTCCACTCGCCGCAATCGGGACACTGGCCCTGCCAGCGGTTGGTGACGCTGCCACAGGCCTGACAGACATAGGTTTTGCGAGGCTTTGCCATGGCCGCCGCATAGCGCGAACAAAACTGGAACTCAATTCCTGCTTTGCTCTTGCCAAGCAGCGTAACATCGATAGCGTGGCGACGTACCGACATAAGAGACTGAAAGAGAAGGTCCACGCCGCCATCATGCGTCAGAAGGAACTCCGCATTGCCCTGGTCTGCTATGGAGGCATCAGCCTCGCGGTCTACATGCATGGTATCACCAAGGAAATCTGGCGTGCCACCCGTGCCAGCCGCAATTTCCACGCCGGCGATCCTCCCGCGAGCGGCAGCCAGAGCGTCTATCGCGAATTGTTCGAGGCCTTTGCCGCACAGAGCCAGGTCAAGCTGCGCCTGCTGCCCGATATCATCGCCGGGGCGAGCGCTGGCGGCATCAACGGCGTGTTTCTGGCGCAGGCGCTGACCAGCGGCCAGTCGCTCGAACCGCTCACCCGCATGTGGCTGGAATGCGCCGATATCGATCAGCTTCTTGACCCGGATGCGCGCCCCTTTTCCCGCTTCACCAAGTTCTGGGCGCAGCCGCTGGTCTGGCTTCTGCTGCGGCGACCCGGCGGCGCGCTCGACCGCAGTGTTGCGCCGGAAGCGCGCGCGGAGGTGCGGACCAAGCTGTCGCGCCTCGTGCGTGCACGCTGGTTCGCCCCGCCATTCAGCGGCACCGGCTTTTCCGGGCTGCTCTACGAAGCGATGGAGGCGATGGCGGCCACGCCCGCAGGTCGGCGCCTGCTGCCGCTGGGTCAGCCGCTCGACCTGTTCGTTACGGTCACCGATTTTCGCGGGCATCTCGAACGGTTGCGGCTCAACAGCCCCGCCGAGGTGGTCGAAACCGAACATCGCCTGTCGATCGGCTTCCGATACTTGCGCGGCCGCGACGATTCGCTCGCGGACCCGGCTGAACTCGTATTTGCCGCACGCGCGACCGCGAGCTTCCCGGGGGCCTTCCCGCCGTTCAACGTCGCCGAGATGGATCGGATGCTGGCGCGGCGCGAGCGGCACTGGCCTGGACGCGAGGCCTTTCTGCAACGGATCTTTCCGCAGCAATATGCCGAGGGCGAGGCAGAAAGCGCGGTGCTGATCGATGGGTCGGTGCTGGCCAACGCGCCGTTTGCCCAGGCGATCGACGCGCTGCGCAACCGGCCCGCGCATCGCGAGATCGACCGGCGTTTTGTCTATATCGACCCCAAGCCCGATATCGTCGGCGGCATGGACCAGTCGCGCGAACGCGATGCGATGGGCCAGCGCCTGCCTGGCTTCTTCTCCACCATCTTCGGCGCGATCTCGGACATTCCGCGCGAACAGCCGATCCGCGACAATCTGGAAGGCATCGAGCGGCGTTCCTCGCGCGTGCGCCAGATGCGCGCCATTACCGATGCCCTGCGCGCAGAGGTGGAAGAGACGGTCGGAAAGCTGTTCGGCTACACGCTGTTTCTCGACAGTCCAACACCGCAGCGGCTGACCAAATGGCGCAACAAGGCGCAGGACCGTGCCGCACATATGGCAGGCTTTGCCTATGCCTCGTACGCGCAGCTCAAGCTTGCCACCATTATCGAGGACATGGTCGATACGCTTCGCCGTGCGCATCGCGGACCGCGCGCGCTCTATGCCGAACGGCTGCGCGAGGCGATCCGCACCGAACTGCACCGCAGCGGCATGGACCGGCTTTCGGGCAAGGGCGGCGGAGCAAGCGACGAGGCGATCCTGTTCTTCCGTACCCAGGATCTGGGCTTTCGCATCCGCCGCCTGCGTTTCCTGGCGCGGCGGCTGGGCGAGGATATCGCGCAATCGGGGCGCGCTCCGCCTGAAGCCGTGGTTGCGATGCACGAAACGCTCTACGCATGTCTGGCACAATATCTCGATCGCGAGACGACCGACCATCTCGGCCAGAATTTCGCGGACATTGCTGCAGGAGCCATCGATGACCCCGGCATGGCGATCGCCGAACTGGCCGAACGCCGCGACCTGCGCAGCGCCGATGCCATAGTCGACGAACAGCTGGCCGGTGCGCTCGCGCTGCTGCCGCGCGAGAGTCGTCGTTCGCTGCTGCTCGCGTATCTGGGCTTTCCGTTCTACGATATCGCCACCCTCCCGCTGCTGCAGGGCGAAGGGCAGAACGAGTACGACCCGATCAAGGTCGACCGGATATCGCCCGATGATTGCCAGTCGCTGCGCCACGGCGGTGCGGAAGCGACGCTCAAGGGCATTCAGTTCAACAGCTTCGGCGCGTTTTTCAGCCGCGCCTATCGCGAGAACGACTATCTCTGGGGTCGGCTGCACGGCGCAGAGCGATTGATCGACATCATCGCCTCGGCCATGCCGGCAGGCACGACGTTCCCGCCGCACCTGCTGGCAGATTTCAAGCGCCGCGCTTTTCTGGCCATCTGCGACGAGGAAGAGGCAGTGCTGACCACCGATCCCGAACTGGTTCCGGGCATCCGCCGCGAAATAGAGAGCGCGTTCGGCGGCTAGGCTTTCCTTTGCGCTGGCCGATGCCTAGTTTGGCGCGCATGAATTCCAAGATCGCCCGTTGGCTGATGCTGCCGCTGCTCCTGCTGATTCAGGCGTGCAGCGGTTTTCCCTTTCTCGACATGGGAATGGCCGCCTGGGACGGCCCGAAAAAAGGCACGCCAGCGCTCTGGCACGTGACGAGCCCGCAAGGCGGCGAGGCCTGGCTGTTCGGCGGCATTCATGCTCTGCCATCCGACCTCAAATGGATCAGCCCGAAGATGAAGCAGGCAATGGACCGGTCCGACCGGCTGGTGCTCGAGGTCGTCGGCCTCGAGGACTCTGCCGAAATCACGCGAACGTTCCAGCAGCTTGGCAACAGCCCGGGCCAGCCGCCGCTCGCCGACCGCCTGCCGCCCGATCTGCGCGACAAGGGTGAAGCTCTGCGCTCTGTCAGCCGCCTGTCGCCCGCGCGGTTCGAGACGCTGGAAAGCTGGGCGGCAGCGATTTCGCTCGCTGGCGCCGCCACCGCCAATCTCGCAATGGTCCGCGAAGAGGGAGTCGAGCGCGTGCTTGCCGCGCGCTATCGCCGCCGCGACAAGCCGGTGATCGGACTGGAAACCCCTGCCCGCCAGTTCACCTATTTCGACGAGTTGGAAGAAGCCGACCAGCGCGCGATGCTCGAGAGCGTGATCGCCGATGCCGACAATGCCCCCAAAGCCTATCGTGACATGGTGACGAGCTGGCTCAGGGGGGAGCCCGAAAAGCTCGCCGAAGCCGCCAATCGCGGCCTGCTCCAACGCCCGCAGATCCGCGAACGCATTCTGGTGCGGCGCAATCGCGACTGGGCCGGGCAGATCGAGGACCTTCTGAGCCTGGGGGCGAGGCCCTTCGTGGCGGTCGGTGCGGCGCATCTCGCGGGCGATGACAGTGTGCAGGCGCTGCTTGCGGCTAAAGGCTACACGATCACGCGGGTGCAATAAGCCTGAAACGCTTGCTTTTCCGGAGAGTCGCGCCTAAGGGCACCGCTTCCCCGACGCCATGGTCATCCCTGGAGGCGTGGCCGGGGATATTTTGACCATCTGTAATCTGGAGACAGACCATGAGCGATACGCTTACCCTGTCGGCCCAGCTGCGTGATCGGGCAGGCAAGGGAGCCTCCCGTGCACTCCGCCGCGAAGGCCGTGTACCCGCCGTCATTTACGGCGACAAGAAGGATCCGGAAACGATCCATGTCGAAGAACGCGCGCTGAACAAGCTGCTCGGCACCGGCCATTTCATGAATTCGATCGTTGAGATCGAAGTCGATGGCAAGACGATCGTCACCCTGCCCAAGGACGTGGCGTTCCACCCGGTCAGCGACCGCGCGATCCATGTCGATTTCCTGCGTATCGCCAAGGGCGCGACCGTTGAAGTCGCCGTGCCCGTCGTGTTCGTCAACGAAGAAGCCTCGCCCGGCCTGAAGCGCGGCGGCGTGCTCAACATCGTCCGTCACGAGCTGGAACTGGTCTGCGACGCAACCAACATCCCCGACGAGATCGAGATCGACGTCACCGGCGTCGATGTCGGCGATTCGATCCACATCTCTGCGGTCAAGCTGCCCAAGGGCGCGACCTCGGCGATCACCGACCGCGATTTCACCATCGCCACCATCGTTGCTCCCTCGGCGCTGAAGTCGAGCGAAGGCGACAACGAAACGCCGGCTGGCGAGTAATCCATCTTTCTCGCCCTCTCCCCCTCGGGGGAGAGGGTCGGGAGAGGGGAATGTCGAGAGGCTGGCAAAATGCCCCTCTCCCCGCCCCTCCCTGAAACAAAGGGAGAGGTTCCATGCAAATCTGGGTTGGCCTGGGCAATCCCGGCCCCGAATATGCGATGCACCGGCACAATGTCGGCTTCATGGCGATCGACATCATCGCCGACATGCACGGTTTCGAGCCGCCCAAGCGCCGCTTCCAGGGCTGGGCGCAGGAAGGGCGGCTGGGCAATCAGAAGCTCCTGCTGCTCAAGCCCGCGACCTTCATGAACAAGTCCGGCCAGGCGATCGGCGAGGCGATGCGCTTCTTCAAGCTCGAGCCTGAAGCCGTCACCATCTTTCACGACGAGCTCGACCTGGCCCCGTTCAAGGTCAAGGTGAAGCGCGGCGGCGGTATCGCCGGGCATAACGGCCTGCGATCGGCCGATCAGCATATCGGCCCCGAATTCCGCCGCGTGCGGATCGGAATCGGCCATCCCGGCAACAAGGACCGGGTGACCAGCCATGTGCTCGGCAATTTCGCCAAGACCGAACTCGACGACCTGACCGACATGCTCGGCGCAATCGGCGCGGAAGCGGGCTGGCTCGCCAAGGACGACGACGTGCGCTTCATGAACGACGTCGCGCTGCGGCAGCAGGCATGACCGCAACCGACCGCAGCGATGCCCGGCTGCTTGCACTTTTCGCGCTCCTTTCGTTGATCGCTTCCGGCTGCGGCATTGCGGCGATGGTGTTGAGCGGTACGCCGCAGATCCGCTGGATCCCCAATATCGCGGCCTGGGCGGTCGGCGGCGGCCTGGCCTTTGCCATCGCGCGGGCAACCCCCTCGCCCCGGGCCTGGATCGGAATTGCCGTCGCCGCGCTGGCGCTGGTTGCAGCGACGCTGGCCGGACCCGATCAGCAGGGCGTGCACCGCTGGCTCTCCGCCGGTCCGCTTTTCGTCAATATCGCGTCGCTCACCCTTCCCGCAGCGATCGTGGCAATGGCGCGCCTGGGCGCGCAGCATCGTCTTGTGCCGATCATCGCAACGCTGCTTGCCGCAATCCTCGCGATCCAGCCCGATGCCTCGCAAGCCTTCGCGCTTGCACTCGCAGGGTTCGCGATTCTGGTCACCGACAAGCGCATCGCCGCTCTGGTCACGGCCATCTGTCTGGTCGGCATCGCTGCGCTGTCGCTGCTCCGCGCCGATCCGCTGCAGCCGGTGCCGGAGGTCGAACAGATCGTCCAGCTAGCGCATGCCGCCACACCCGCCCTCGCCTGGGCCGCCGTCGCCAGCCTCGCCGCGATCCCGGCGATGCTGTTCGCGCTGCGGCTGCAAGACACCGCCGCGCGCGCGATCGCGCTCTATATCGGGGCGGTCAGCGTCGCGCCGATCTTCGGCTGGTTTCCGGTGCCGCTGGTGGGCGCCGGCATGAGCTTCCCGCTCGGCCTGTGGCTCGGCATCGGCCTGCTCGCCGCACGGCAGCGTTAAGGCCCGAACCGGCTTTCGAGCCAATCGACCGCAAAGCGCGTCATCGCGGGCGCATCGACCAGCAGCGCACTGGCCGCGCCGATCGTGCCCTGGCTGCCTTGGCCCGTTGCGACGAAATCGCGCACCACTTCGTCGAAATAATCATCGTCCAGGCCTTCGACCGCCGGATTGCCGGTATCGAACTCCTCGACCGTGCGCCACACCGTCTGCCCATCTTCCAGAAACGGCACGTCCCAGCGCACCACGCGCTTGCCCGGAATATCGGCGAGATGTTCGGCATGGTGGAGCAGCGTCATCGTCTCCCAGGGCGCGCCGATCATGGCGACCTTTCCCCCTGCCTCGACCAGCCGCGCGAGCGGCGTGCCGGGGCCATAGCCGTAGTCGAGCGGGTGCGGATCGAGCAGCCACTTTGCCTTGGCCCCGAGCGCGACCATCGACGGGCCGGGACTGACACTGCGCAGCGCGCCCAAGGTGGTCCGCAAGAATTCCGGAAACGCGCCATTGTCGCGGATCGCGCGCGAGGCGGCAGGATCGAAGGGCAGAACATGATCGCGCCATTCGCGCAGGATATGCCCTTCCTCGTCGCACGCCGCTTCGGGTGCGCCCTGCCAGTCGGCATAGGCCATGATCGTGCCTTCCGGCCCCACGACCTGCCGCAGCGCCGCAATCAGCGTGTCGGGGCCCGCGATCATCGGACCGATGCTGCGCAACCCGGCATGCACCAGAACGATATCCTTGGCGCCGATGCCGAGCGCGAACAGGTCGCGGGTGAGATCATCGACAGTCAGCAAGGTCCGCATGCCCCGGATAACTGCTGATAATCGAAGGTTTTGACAAGATCGAAGCCAAACCCCCGGATCTGCTACATAAATTCGTCTCAAAAGCGACTTGATGCCGTCACCATCCGGCCATCACAATCGCGCGCAACTCGGGCAACACACGCGCACGCCGCTCCAGCGCGGGGCTGAATGCGGCATCAACTACCTGATTTTCGGGGGAATCACTGTGTCACACCTTACCGACGCCGCGCGCGCGCCCTATCGCACCGAAATGGCCGATCACGACAATCCCAATTGCCTTGAGGCGATTGTCGCGGCCAACCCTTCGCGCCGCAGGATCCTGGTGAACGGTCTGTTCGGCCTGGCGCTGGCGCCGATGGTCGCAAGCTGCGGCGGCGACGGCAATGGCGCAGGCAACAACGTGACGCTGCCTCCCAATACCGGAACCGCACCTACGCCTACCCCGGCTCCGGCGCCTGCCCCCAGCTTCTCGGTGACTTTCAATTCGGTCGCTGCCAACCAGAACGACCGCGTCACCGTGCCGACCGGTTACGAGACCAGTATTCTGCTGAAGGCGGGCGATGTGATCGAACCCGGCGTTGCCGGATTCGGCGGCGCGTTCCCCACCCCCGGCCAGGCAGAAAAATGGGCCGGCGGCAACCATGACGGCATGGAGCTGTTCGCGATCCCGAACACCGACGCCAACACGTCGGGCGTGCTCGCGGTGAACTTCGAATATCCTGATTTCAACATCCTGATGAGCGATGCAGACGTGGCTGCGATCACCAGCAACCCGGCATCGGCCACGGCGGCCCAACGCCAGCTCGCACTGTCGGCGGTCGGTGTCGGCGTGGTCGAGATCGCCAAGGGCGCAGACGGCAAATGGTCGGTCGTCCCCAATTCGCGCTACAACAAGCGCTATACCGGCAATTCGGCCTATCGCGTCGGCGGTCCGGCTGCCGGCTTGCTGAGCAACCCGATCAAGGGCACGCTCAACAACTGCGCAAGCGGCCGCACGCCGTGGAACACCTATCTCACCTGCGAGGAAACCACGGACAATTATTTCGATCCCAGCCAGCCCGCCAACGACTATGGCTGGGTGGTCGAGATCGACCCGTTCCAGGAACTCGCCGCCCCCACCAAGCGCACCGCCATGGGTCGTTTCGACCATGAAAATACCGCGTTCATGGCCAATTCCGACCGCCGCGTCGCCTTCTACATGGGTGACGATGCAACCCCGGGCTGCATCTACAAGTTCGTCTGCGAACGCGCATTCAGCGCCACCAACCGTGCTGCGAATATCGACATGCTCGATTTCGGCCAGCTCTTCGTCGCGCGCTTCAACGCCGATGGCACCGGCGAATGGCGTCTGCTGCAACAGGGTCAGAACGGTCTGGTCGTCGGCGCACGCGATCCGGGCGATATCAGCCAGTCGACCACCCCGCCGGCTCCGCGCACGGTCGATTTCCGCAACCAGGCCGATGTGCTGATCAACACGAAATCTGCCGCGCGGGTCGCCGGTGGCACCGTCATGGATCGTCCGGAATGGATCACGGTCGCGCCCGACAACACCGCGATCTTCGTTGCGCTCACCAACAACTCGGGCCGCCGAGTGACCGATGCCACCAACCCGCGCGTCACCAACCGCCACGGCCACATTCTGAAGATGCGCGAATCGGGCGATTCGCCGCTTGCCACCACCTTCACCTGGGAGCTGTTCCTGCTCGCGGGCGATCCGGCGCTGCGCTCGGGGGGCGAGAATCTGGTCGGCAATATCAGCGGTGACACCTTCTCCAGCCCCGATGGCATCCGCATCGATCCTCAGGGCCGTCTGTGGGTGCAGACCGACCACTCGGTTCCGGGCAATTCGGGCGTCAGCGGCGTGACAATCGATCAGGCCTTCGGCCACAATGCGATGTTCTATGTCGACCAGAAGACCAAGCAATCCAAGCGCTTCCTCGTCGGTCCGCTCGGCTGCGAAATCACCGGCATCGCCTATACGCCCAGCCTCACCGACTTTTTCGTCAACATCCAGCACCCGACGGGCAACTGGCCGATCAACGGCGAAAAGCCGCGTTCGTCCACTGTCGTGGTGACACGGACCGACAAGCAGCCGGTCGGCAACTGACGCGGCCACATCTGATGCGCGGACCTCATGGGTCAACGCAGCGATCGGGCTCAACTATCTGAAACATTGCGGTCGCCAGCATCCTTTGCGATGCTGGCGACCGCAACCCTTCAGGAGTGACAGCCATGGCCGAGTTCCCCCATCGACGCGATATCCTTGCCGGCGGCGCTCTTGCCGGAATGGCGGCGTTTGCGCCTGGAGTCGCCGCGCAGGCATCGGCAGCGCCAGATCTCAAGGGCAAGGCGATACTGATCACCGGGGCCGCGACGGGCTTCGGTTTTCTCGGTGCACTGCATTATGCGCGTGCTGGCGCGAAAGTGTTCGCGACCATGCGCAACCTGCCGCGGCCTCAAGCATCGGAACTGCTCAGCGCGGCGGAGACCGAGAAGCTCGACATATCGGTGATCGAACTCGATGTCCTGTCGGATGCCATGGTCGCCAGGGCGGTACGCGAAGCCGAGGCGCAAGCCGGCGGTGCGCTCGATGTCATCATCAACAATGCCGGGATCGGCATTACCGGCCCGATCGAACTGCAGGACATGGAGGCGACGAAGCTGATCTTCGACACCAACGTGTTCGGTGCCCAGCGCGTCGCGCGCGCGGCGCTGCCTGCGATGCGCAAGGCCAAGCGTGGCCTTGTCGTCAACATCTCCTCGCAGCTCGGCCGGGTGATCGTGCCCAATGGCGGGCATTATTCGGCGACCAAGTTCGCGCTTGAGGCCTTGAGCGAGCAGATGGCCTATGAACTGGTGCCGCATGGCATCGACGTGACCATCATCGAACCGGGCGGCTATCCCACCGATGTCTGGCGCAACCGCAACCGCTATACCGGCGCGCTCAAGGCGCGGCTCGATACCGAGCGCGCTGCAGCATATCCCGCCGTCGTGGCGCGGATGGGCATGGAGGACGGCAGCGGTCGCTCGGCCGACCCGATGGACGTGCCCCGCGCGATCGCCGAGATCATCGCGCTGCCCGCTGGCCAGCGCCCCCTGCGCCGCGCCGTGCATCCCGGTCCCAAACCGCAAGAGGCGATCAACGAGCTTTCTGCCAGGGTGCAGGTCCAGATGCTGGGCGGCTCTCCCTATGGCCCCTGGGTCAAGGCAGTGCACGAAATCGGCTGAGCGGAGGCACTGGAATTGCCCCGGCAATGGCGCTAGGGCGCAGCCAGGATCGGCGGAGGCGCCGACAAACACTTTCAGGCTGGGAAAATCATGGGTTTCAAATGCGGTATTGTCGGGCTGCCGAATGTCGGCAAGTCCACGCTGTTCAACGCGCTGACCGAGACGCAGGCGGCGCAGGCGGCGAACTATCCGTTCTGCACGATCGAGCCCAATGTCGGCAATGTCGCCGTCCCCGATCCGCGGCTCGACAAGCTGGCCGCCATCGCGGGTAGCCAGAAGATCATCCCCACCCAGCTCGCGTTCGTCGATATCGCAGGGCTGGTGCGCGGCGCATCCAAGGGCGAAGGCCTTGGCAACCAGTTTCTCGGCAATATCCGCGAGGTCGATGCCATCGTCCATGTACTGCGCTGCTTCGAGGATGACGACATCCAGCATGTCGAGAACAAGGTCGATCCGATCTCGGATGCGGAAACGGTCGAAACCGAGCTTTTGCTCGCCGATCTCGAAAGCCTCGAAAAGCGCGTCCCCGGCCTCGTCAAGCGCGGCCAGCAGGGCGACAAGGAATCGAAGATCGGCGCGTCGGTGCTCGGCAAGGCGCTGGAATTGCTGCGCGAAGGCAAGCCTGCGCGGCTGACCGAGCCTGCCGATGACGAGGAAGCGCGCGTACTCGCCCAGGCGCAACTGCTGACCTCAAAGCCCGTGCTCTATGTCTGCAATGTCGACGAAGGCAGCGCGGCGGACGGCAACGCATTCAGCGCGCGCGTGTTCGAAAAGGCCAAGGCCGAAGGCGCAGAGGCCGTCGTCGTCTCCGCCGCGATCGAATTCGAACTGGTCGGCATGGACCATGACGGGCGGATGGAGTTCCTTTCCGACCTAGGCCTCGAGGAAACCGGCCTCGCGCGCGTCATCCGCGCCGGCTATAACCTGCTCCACCTCCTTACCTTCTTCACTGTCGGTCCCAAGGAAGCACGCGCCTGGACGGTCGAGGTCGGCTCCAAGGCGCCGCAGGCGGCGGGCGAAATCCACAGCGATTTCGAACGTGGCTTCATCCGCGCCGAAACCATCGCCTATGACGATTATATCGCGCTGAATGGCGAGGCAGGCGCGCGCGATGCCGGCAAGCTGCGCCAGGAAGGCAAGGAATATGTCGTGCAGGACGGCGATGTGCTGCACTTCAAGTTCAACGTCTGATCCGTCACCGCCCTGTCAGAAAATCCGGGCATGGCGGTGCAGGGCCGCTGCCCTAGGAAGGATCGAACGCCATGCTCTCACGCCGTCTGTTCATCGCCGCCGCGCCGCTTGCCCTTGCGACCCCCGGCATCCTCAGGGCGCAGAGCGTGTTCCGGACCTTCCCCTTCGCGCTCGGCATCGCCTCGGGTGATCCCTCGCCCGACGGCTTCGTGATCTGGACCCGGCTCGCGCCTGATCCCTTCGAAGCGCATGGCGGCATGCCTATGTCGGCGATGCCGGTCGACTGGGAAGTGGCGAGCGATGACCGTTTCGCCAATATCGTCGCCAAGGGCCAAACATTCGCGCGTCCGGAAACCGCACATAGCGTGCATGTCGAGGTGACCGGGCTGCAGCCGCAGCGTTCCTATTGGTATCGCTTCACCGCAGGCGGAGAGCGCAGCTTCACCGGGCGTGCCCGGACGTTGCCACTGGCGCAGGCAGCGGTCGATCGGCTGAAATTCGGTGTCGCTGGCTGCCAGAATTTCGAGGACGGCTATTACGGCGCGTACAATCATCTGGCGCGCGAGGACCTCGACTTCGTGTTCCATTATGGCGATTATATCTACGAATATCGCGGCAGCCCGACGCGCGCGAACTATTTCGGCGGCGGCCTGCAGGTACCGGTGCGCCAGCATCTGGGACAGGAGCTTTACGACATCGGCGATTATCGCCTGCGCTATGCCCAGACCAAGGCCGATACCGATCTTCAGCGCGCGCATGCGATGCACAGCTTCTTTCACACCTTCGACGATCACGAGGTGGAGAATAACTGGGTGTCCGACATCAACGAAAATGCCGATGTCCCGGCGGACGTCTTCGCGCTGCGCCGCGCTGCCGCGCTCCAGGCCTGGTACGAGCATATGCCCATCCGCCGTGCCAACATGCCGCGCTTCGGCACCGGCATCTTCCACCGCACCGCGCGCTTCGGCAATCTGGCCGAACTGCAATTGCTCGACACCCGCTCCTATCGCAGCGACCAGGCCTGTGACGACGGCTTCAAGCCGCTCTGCGAGGGCGTGGGCGAGAAGACCGCGCAGGTTTTGGGCGCGGAGCAGGAAGAATGGCTCGCGCGCAACCTCAAGCGCAACAGCGCGCGCTGGAACTGCCTGGCGCAGCAGATCATGATGATGAGCCTCGACCGCAGGCGCGCCGCGAACGAGGACACGCGCATCGCCAATATGGACAGCTGGGCCGCCTATGAGGTGCCGCGCCAGCGCATGCTCGCCCGGATGGCGGGTCTCGGCAATGTGGTGGTGCTGACCGGCGACGAGCACCAGAATTTCGTCGGCGATCTCGTCCATCAGGACAAGGTGGTGGGCACCGAGATCGTCGCCACCTCGATCAGCAGCGGCGGTGACGGATCGGACCTGCGCTATGGCAGCGAGCAGATGATGAAGAACAATCCCGAGCTCAGGTTCCTCAACGATCAGCGTGGCTATGTGGTGTGCGAGGTCACGCCCGATGCCTGGCTCGCCCATTTCCAGGTGGTCGACAAGGTGTCCGTGCGCCAGAACAGCATCAAGCGGCGTGCCACGGCAGAGATTGCGCACGGCACGCCCGGCGCGCGGATGACGGGGCTGCCGGCATGATTGCGCGGCTCATCGCCGCGCTGCTTGCGCTGGCGCTGGCCGCCCCAGCCTTCGCTAACGAAGGCGAACCGCCGGTCACCATCCTGATCTCGATCGACGGCATGCGCCCCGATTATCTCGATCGCGGTCTTACGCCCAATCTTGGCGAATTGCGCAAGCGCGGGGTCGCGGCAGCGATGCGGCCGAGCTTCCCGAGCAAGACCTTCCCCAACCATTATACCATCGTCACCGGCAAGCGCCCCGACCGCAACGGCATTGTCGGCAACATGATGATCGATCCTGTCCGCCCCGACCAGAAATTCAGCATGGGCGATGCCCGCCAGGCGCTCGACCCGTTCTGGTGGCAGGAAGCCGAACCGATCTGGATCACGGCCGAGAAAGCCGGCATCCGCACCGCAACCATGTTCTGGCCGGGCAGCGAGATCGCACATGGAGGCCTGCGTCCGAGCGACTGGATGCGCTTCGACCAGAATATCGGCAACGCACAGCGCGTGAACACAGTGCTCGACTGGATGCGCCGCCCCGCCGCCATCCGCCCGCGCCTCGTCACGATGTATTTCGATACCGTCGACACCGCCGGTCACCGCTTCGGCCCCGGTCGCTCGCCCGAACTCGATGCGGCGATTGCCGAGGTCGATGCGCGTATCGGCGATCTGGTGCGCGGCGTCGAGGCGTTGGGGGTAAATGCGAATTTCGTCATCACCGCCGATCATGGCATGGCCGAGACGGCCGAGGACCGGGTCATCCAGCTCGACGATCTGATCGACCGGGCCAGCTATATCGCAGTCGAGGCAGGCCCCTATGCCGCCATCGAACCGGCGGCGGGGACCGACGAGCGCGTCTATCAGGCATTGCTCAAGCCGCACGAACACATGGCCTGTCATCGCAAGGAAGACCTGCCCGCGCATCTGCATTACGGCAAGAACCCGCGCGTCGCCGCGATCATCTGCATCGCCGATATTGGCTGGACGATCCTGTCCGGCCCGCCTTCCTGGCCGGTCAAGGGTGGTGCGCATGGCTTTGATCCCGCCAATGCGGACATGCAGGCGCTGTTCATGGCCTTCGACCCCTCGATCAGGCCGACCGCAAGCCTGCCGCTGTTCGACAATGTCGATGTCTATCCGCTGCTCGCTGCATTGACAGGCACCTCGGCCCTTCCGTCCGACGGCAATGCCGCCACGCTCGCCCCGCTGCTGGCGCGCTGATTTCGCTTGCAAATACAAGGTTGCGCATCAAGACTTATGTCCATGATCCATTATGAAGACCTGGAAGTCGGCACGACTTCGAAATTCGGCCATTATGACGTCACCCGCGAAGAGGTGATGGAGTTTGCGCGCAAATATGATCCGCAGCCGTTCCATCTCGACGACGAGGCGGCGGCACAGACGCATTTCGGTCGGCTGTCGGCGAGCGGCTGGCATACCTGCGCGATGATGATGGCCATGCTGGTCGAGAACATGAAGACCACGCGTCAGGCGGGCCTGGGATCGCCGGGCATGGACAATCTGCGCTGGGTCAAGCCGGTCTATCCGGGCGACACGCTGCGCATCGAGACCACGATCATCGAGAAGCGGCGGTCCAAGAACCGCCCCGACATGGGGCTGTTCAAATCCGATGTCGTCATCTTCAACCAGAATGACGAGCCGGTGATGACACTGCGCAGCAACGGCCTCATCAAGGTGCGCCATCCCGAAGCGCCGATAAAGGATTGAGGGTTTTGGGGCCTCAGTTGCAGGCCCAGAAACCATCCTTGTAGACGAAGGCGGGACCGTCGCTGTCGCTGACCTGCATGCTCGCCGCATTGCCTGCGGCATCCTTGCCCGAAGCGGTCACCATCAGCGTCACGCCCTCGCCGGAAAAGCTGCCGCCGGTCTGCGCCACGATGCCCGAAGGCGCGACATCGATCGCCTTCCCAGCGATAGAGACAAACGCCTTGCCTCCAGTCTTGCTGGCGACAAGCACCGGCAGCGCACCCTGAGCCGGGCTGAACCGGCAGGCGCTGCTGTCCAGCCCCGCTTCGCTGATCGCGCTCGACAGCAGCGGCTCAAGCTTCGATCCCTCTGCATCGACCGCCTGCAGTCCGGTCGCCACCGCAGGTGTCGCACCGCCAGCCGAAGCCGAGGCGGTGCCGGACTGGGTCGAGGTTGCGCCATCGAGCGTCACCATCTCTTCCGATTGCGGCTTGTCGCTGCTGCACGCGGCGAGCAATGCGAGCGGGAGGATCAGGGCACAGCGCGTCATCAAAAGCTCCATCAGCCGGGAATTATTCCGACCGCGAGTTCGGCCCAGACCAGCAGGAATGCAAGCGCAATTGCGCCCATGAGAACCGCGCGCAAAAGCGGCTTGCGGACAGTCCTTACGCCGGCCTCCGCGCACAGCCCCGCAATTCCGAGCATCACAGCCAGGGTCGCGAAATCCTCAGCCCCCCAATTGACCTCGCGCGTGAACTGCATCGCGACGGCGGGCGCGGCCAGCAGCACGACCGCAGCGCCCCACCCGATCCGGCGCGCTGCGGGAAGATTGCGGTTTGCGATCACTGCATTCATGATTTGTGCCTCCATCCCCTGCCAGTTCAGCTTTTATAGCGGTTTTTGAGAGACTTGCACAGGCTCTCGCGCAGATCGACCTGAGTTCACTTCCGTCCGAACAGCTTCTCGATATCGCCATGCGCCAGCTTGACCCAGGTCGGGCGGCCGTGGTTGCACTGGCCCGAATGTGGGGTGATCTCCATTTCACGGAGCAGCGCGTTCATCTCGGCGACCGACAGGACACGGCCCGCGCGGACCGATCCATGGCACGCCATGGTCGACGCAACGAGATCGAGCCGCTCCTTGAGCGACAGCGCCGCATCAAAGCTCGCGAGTTCATCGGCGACGTCCTGGATCAGGCCATGCACGTCCCCAGCCCCCAGCAGCGCCGGAGTGGCGCGCACCAGCACCGCGCCGGGTCCGAAGCGCTCGACCTCCAGCCCGAATTCGGCAAGTTCGGCCGCGCGCTCCTCGATGCGGTCGCAGGCGGTCTCGTCCATCTCGACCACTTCGGGGATCAGCAGCGCCTGGGCTGCCACCCTGCCCCCATCCGCCGCCTTGCGCATCCGCTCGAGCACCAGCCGCTCGTGCGCGGCATGCTGATCGACGATCACCAGCCCGTCTTCTGCCTCGGCAACGATATAGGTCTTCGCGATCTGTCCGCGCGCGATCCCCAGCGGATAGCGCTCGGCCATCGGCACCGGCGCTGCGGCCGGCTCGGCACGGCCCATCGGAGCGGCGGCCAGGAAAGGCTGGCTGCGTTCGGCAACGCCCGCAGCGGCCAGCCAGGCGGGTTCCTGCTGCGGCGCGGTCGCCATCAGCGGTACCGGCGCACTGAACATGTCCGGATCGCGTGCAGGCGGCGCAACAGGTTCGCTCTGCCACCGGGCGAGCGCGCCTTCGGCGGGACGCTGAACCGCACGGAACCCGCCCGCGTCGAGTGCACGCCTCAGGCCCGAGACGATCATCCCGCGCACCATCGCCGCATCGCGGAAGCGCACCTCGGTCTTGGCCGGATGAACGTTCACGTCGACCTCCTGCGAAGGAACGTCGAGAAACAGCGCCACCACCGGATGCCGATCGCGCGCCAGCATCTCGGCATAGGCCGCGCGCACCGCGCCATTCAACAAACGATCGCGCACCGGCCGGGCGTTGACGAACAGGAACTGATGGTCGGCAACACCGCGATTATAGGTCGGCAAGCCTGCAACGCCGCTCAGCCTGACGCCTTCCCGCTCGAAATCGAGCAGCACGGCATTGTCGGCCAGGGTCCGCGCCGTCAGCGCGGCAACGCGCGACAGGCGCGCTTCGCCTGCCTGGACGGAAAACACCCGGCGCCCATCCGATTCGAGCGAAAAGGCAATGTCGGGCCGCGCCATTGCAAGCCGCTTCACCACGTCGCTGCACGCGGCATATTCGCTGCGCGCCGAACGCAGGAACTTGCGGCGCGCCGGAACACGCGCGAACAGGCTCTCGACGCGAATGCGGGTGCCGGGCGGCAGTGAGGCGGGGCCGTCCTCGATCACATCGCCATGGTCGACCACGCGCCGCCAGCCATCGCCTGTCGCGGTGCGGCTGGCGATCGAGAGGCGCGCGACGCTGGCGATGCTGGGCAGCGCCTCTCCCCGGAAACCCATGGTCGTGACGAGTTCGATCGCATCATCGGGAAGCTTGGAGGTGGCGTGCCTTTCCAGGGCGAGAGCGATGTCCTCTGCCACCATGCCGCAGCCATTGTCGACAACCTCGATTCCCGCCAACCCGCCATCGGTCAGCGCGATGGAAATCCGGTTTGCGCCGGCATCGATCGCGTTCTCGACCAGCTCCTTCAACGCACTGGCCGGTCTTTCCACCACTTCGCCTGCTGCGATCCGGTTTATCAGGGCGTTTGGCAGCCTTCGTATTGACATGGACACGCCTCTAGCCCAAGCGCGGCTTGGACGCGACTCCCGAGTTCCCAGCACTTTTCTGCCTTGGTCTGGCCGGGCGCACGGGTTAGCCTCCGCCCCGGGATATCTGCACACATCACGGTCCGTCAGCCGCTCCCTCCATTTAGTTCTGGAAAGTCTGCATGTCGTTCATCTCCAAACTCTTCCGGTTCGGTTCGCACAATATGGCGATCGATCTGGGCACCGCGAATACGCTTGTCTATGTCCAGGATCAGGGCATCGTGCTGAACGAGCCTTCGGTGGTGGCGCTGGAGACGCTGAACGGCATCAAGCGGGTCAAGGCGGTCGGCGTCGATGCCAAGATGATGATGGGCAAGACCCCCGATTCGATCGAGGCCATCCGTCCCTTGCGTGACGGCGTGATTGCCGACATCGAGGTCGCCGAACACATGATCAAGCACTTCATCCAGAAGGTGCATGGCAAGCGCAGCATCTTCAGCTATCCCGAAATCGTGATCTGCGTTCCTTCGGGCTCCACATCGGTCGAGCGCCGCGCTATCCGCGATGCCGCCTCGAATGCAGGTGCAAGCCAGGTTCTCCTGATCGTGGAACCCATGGCTGCCGCAATCGGCGCAGACATACCGGTGACCGAGCCCGTCGGATCTATGGTCGTCGATATCGGTGGCGGCACGACCGAAGTCGCGGTTCTCTCGCTGCGCGGTCTCGCCTATACCACATCGGTGCGCACCGGCGGCGACAAGATGGACGAGGCGATCGTCTCCTATGTGCGTCGTCACCACAATCTGCTGATCGGCGAGACCACTGCCGAGCGGATCAAGAAGGATTTCGGCATCGCAGTCGCCCCGCCGGACGGCATCGGCCACACGATCCAGATCAAGGGTCGCGATCTCGTCAACGGCGTGCCCAAGGAAATCTCGATCAACCAGGGCCAGATCGCCGAGGCGCTGTCCGAACCGATCAGCACCATCGTCGAGGGCGTGCGGATTGCGCTCGAGAATACTGCACCGGAACTGGCGGCCGATATTGTCGACCAGGGTATCGTGCTGACCGGCGGCGGCGCGCTGATCGCCGGGCTGGATGCGCATCTGCGTGAAGAGACCGGCCTGCCGGTTTCGGTTGCGGAGGATCCGCTGACCTGCGTTGCCATCGGCACCGGTCGCGCCATGGAAGATCCCATCTTCCGCGGCGTGCTGATGACCGCCTGACGGCAGGCAAAGCATGGCGCCGCCCCGCAATCGGCGCCCCGGGTTCTCCCGCAAGGCGCAGCTGCAGATTTTCACCGGGTATTTGCTCGCCTTCACGGGCGCATTTGCCGGATTGCTGCTGCTTGCCCTGTCGCATTTCGATCCTGCGGCCTTTTCGGCGGTCCGATCGCTCGCGACAGAGGTCAGCGCCCCTCCGGCGCGGCTTCTGACCGGGATGCGCGTGGGCGTCCAGCAAGGCTGGCGTGAGGTTTCTGCCTATTTCTATGCCGGATCGAAAAATGCCGAGCTGCAACGCGAGGCGGAACGCAATCGCATCCGCCTGATCGAGGCGCGCGCGCTGAAACAGGAAAATCGCGAACTGCGCCGACTGCTCGGGCTGATAAAGCAGGAGGGCCGACCGGTTGCGACTGCCCGTCTGATCAACTCAAGCGCCTCAAGCAGCCGCCGCTTCGCAACTCTCGATGTCGGCTCGCGCCAGGGGGTTCAGCGCGGCCAGCCAGTGCGCGCGCAGCGAGGGCTGATCGGCCGCGTGCTCGAGACTGGCCCGAACACCTCGCGCGTCCTGCTGCTGAGCGATGCAGAAAATGTGGTGCCCGTGCGCCGCGCTCGTGATGGCACCGTGGCGTTCTCGCAGGGGCGCGGCGATGGCCGGGTCGATATCAAGCTGATCGATATCGGCATCAACCCGTTCAAGGTTGGTGATGTGATGGTGACCTCGGGCAACGGCGGCATCTATCCGCCCAATGTTCCCGTTGCGATCATCGAGAAGCTGACCGGCGATGGGGCTATCGGCAAGCTTCTGGCCAATCCGGCCGCCACCGATTTCGTGATCGTGCAGGAAATGTACGAACCCGAACTCGCCGACCCGGCGGCGAGCGGCCTGCCCCCTGCCAACACGCAAGCCGCCGCGCCACTCGCTGCGCCGCGCAGGGCAGAGCCGGCGACGGACGCCGCGCCGGAGACGGCCCAAACGCCGGCGACCACACCGGCCGATCCCGCGTCTCAGCCACGGGCCGAGGGGCAGCAACGGCCATGAACGCGCCATATCGCGCCAGGTTGAATCGCGAGCCATCCGCTTTTCGCAAGGCTGCGGTGCCGATTGGCTCGGTGCTGATCGGGTCGATGACTCCTCTGCTGCCGATTGTCGCATCGGCTCCGGTGCTGCCGCCCTTCGGCCTGATCGTGCTGATCTGCTGGCAGCTGCTTCGCCCGGGAATCTGGCCGGTCTGGGCGGGCGTGCCCTTCGGCATGTTCGATGACATCCTGAGCGGCCAGCCGGTGGGCAGTGCGGTGCTGTTATGGTCGATCATCCTGATCGCGCTCGACCTGATCGAACAGCGCTATATCTGGCGCAACTACTGGCAGGACTGGTTCATTGCCGCCATAGCGCTTATATTTGCGCTCACAGGAGGTCTCGCAATCAACAATTTTCTCGCCAGCGACACGCGCTTTTCGGTGCTCTACCCCCAGATGATCCTGGCGATCTTCCTCTATCCGCTGGTTCTGCGGCTGGTTGCCCGGCTCGATCATATCCGCCTCAAGCGCTGAGGACGGACTGACCATGCTACGCCCGGGCAAGCTGATCACCCGCAATTCGCTGAACATCACCTTCAATCGCCGCACGATGCTGATCGGCGGCGCGCAGGGCCTGGTGGGTGCGATCCTGGCCGGCCGCATGGCGTATATCTCGATCGTCGAGAACGAGCGGTACAAGATGCTGTCCGAGAGCAACCGGGTCAATCTCACGCTGATTCCGCCGCGACGGGGGTGGATCATCGACCGCAACGGCAAGCCGCTCGCCAACAACAAGGCGGATTTCCGCGTCGATCTGATCCCGCAGCGGGTGCGCGATGTCGAAGGCACGATCAGTCAGCTGGGCAATATCCTCAAGATGACGCCCGATGCCATCGACGACCTGCGCGCCGCGATGAAGGATGCGCGCGGCCTGCAGCCGGTGCCGGTCGCCTCGGGACTGACCTATGAGGATTTCGCTGCGCTATCGGTTCGGCTGCCCGATCTGCCCGGAGTGGCTCCGCAACGCGGTTTTTCCCGTCAGTATCCCACTGGCGCTGCGGTCGGTCACCTGCTTGGCTATGTCGGCATCGCCAATGCGGAAGAATATGAGGAAAACAAGAACCCGCTGCTGATCACGCCGGGCTTCAAGATCGGCAAGGACGGGCTGGAGAAATATTTCGAACCCCAGCTTCAGGGCAAGCCTGGTGCGCGCAAGGTCGAGGTCACGGCACGGGGCAAGATCGTTCGCGAACTGGGCGTGCAGGAGGATGTGCCCGGCAAGCCGCTGAAACTGACCATCGATGGCGGACTGCAGGAATTCGTGGCGCGTCGCATGGGTCGGGAATCGGGGGCCGCCGCGGTCATCGACTGTCAGACGGGCGGCATCCTGGCCTTTTCCTCGATGCCGAGCTTTGACCCCAACAGCTTTTCCGACGGCATCGGGCGGCTTGAATATGCCATGCTGTCGCAGGACGAGCGGGTCCCACTTCTCAACAAGGCGACGCGCGGACTCTATCCGCCCGGATCAACGCTCAAGCCGATGGCTGCCGTCGCCTGTCTGCAACATGGCGTGGATCCGGAGGAAACTGTCAACTGCCCTGGCGGCTATCGCCTCGGCAACCGATTTTATCAGTGTCTTGGTCGGCACGGCCCGGTGAACATGGTCCGGGCGATCGAGAAGAGCTGCAACACCTATTTCTACGCGCAGGCGCATCGCCTAGGCTATGACAAGATCGCCATGGTCGCGCGCGAAATGGGGCTCGGCGAGGATTTCGACCTGGCCGGGCTCAACCAGCGATACGGCACCATTCCCGACAGCGAATGGAAGATGCGCAAGTACAAGCAGGCATGGACAGCATCGGACTCGCTCAACGCAGTCATCGGCCAGGGCTATGTCATCGTGAACCCGCTGCAGCTTGCGGTCATGACCGCCCGACTGGCCTCGGGCCGCAAGCTCTATCCGCACCTGATCCCCGACGACAAGGTCGCGCCCACCCTGCCCTATCCGCCCGAGCATCTCGCCGTCGCCCAGCTGGGCATGGCACAGGTGGTGAGTCAGGGCACGGCGGCCCGCTCCAAGCTTCCGCTGGACGGCATTGCCATGGCGGGCAAGACCGGGACTGCGCAGGTGCGCGGTTTTGGCTCAGGCAGCAGAGGCGGCGCCGGCGTTCCGTGGAAATATCGGGATCACGGCCTGTTCGTATGCTTCGCACCGGTCGAGCAGCCGCTCTATGCCGCTGCGGTCGTCATCGAACACGGCCTGGGCGGATCGCGCGCCGCCGCACCCGTGGCCAAGGATTTCATGACCTATATGTTCGATCCGCAAAAGGCGATGGACAGCCTGCTGGCCATGGAGGCTGCCTGGGGTGGCGATATCCAGCAGCGCATGGCTGCCGAATTCGCGCTGTTCCGCGCGCGAGCCGAAGGCCGCGTTCCCGAGGCTCCGTCAGAAGAGGCCGCTGACTGAGATGCTGGCCTTCGTTCCCCGCCCGGTGGCGGAACTGCCCTGGCAGATCATACTGATCACCGTCGCCATTGCTGGCTTCGGCGTCATCGTGCTCTATTCCGCTGCTGGTGGCAGCGTCTCGCCCTGGGCAGGCATCCATGCCCTTCGGTTCGTGGTTTTTCTTACGATGGCCTTGGTCATCCGCCTGTTCAGCGAAAATTTCGTAAAATGGGCCACCTTTCCCGCCTATGCCGTGTTTGCGGTGCTGCTGCTGCTCGTCGAACTTGCCGGCGCGGTCAAGGGCGGCAGCCAGCGCTGGATCGAGCTCGGCTTCATCCGGCTGCAACCTTCGGAATTCATGAAGCCGCTGGTCGTTCTGGCAATCGCGCGCTTCTACGAGATGCTCCCCATCGGACAGGCGCGCAGCTGGTCTGCGATCTGGCCCCCGCTGGTGCTTATCGGCGTGCCCTGGTTCCTGGTGATGACCCAGCCCGACCTTGGCACCTCGATTGCGGTGATGACAGGCGGGGTTACCGTGATGTTTCTGGCCGGCGTGCCGCTCAGGCTGTTCGTGGGGGCTGGACTGGCCGGCGCCGCCTTCATCCCCTTTGCGTTCTTCTTCCTGCTCAAGGAATATCAGCAGAACCGCGTGCTCACCTTTCTGGACCCGGAAAGCGACCCGCTTGGTACCGGCTATCATATCAGCCAGTCCAAGATCGCGATCGGATCGGGCGGGATTGGTGGCAAGGGCTATCTGCAGGGTTCGCAAAGCCATCTCGATTACCTGCCAGAGGGTCACACCGATTTCGTCTTTGCCACCATGGCCGAGGAATGGGGCCTGATCGGCGGGCTGTTCGTGATCGTGATGTTCGGCCTGCTGCTGCGCTGGGCGACCATGGTCTCGCTTAACGCGCCGAGCCGCTTCGGCAAGCTGGCGGGCGGCGGCCTGACGATGGTGATCTTCTTCTACATTGCCATCAACCTGCTCATGGTGATGGGCCTTGCCCCGGTAGTGGGCATTCCGCTGCCGTTCCTCAGCTATGGCGGTTCGTCGATGATGACGATCATGATCTGTATCGGGCTGCTCATGGGCATCGAGCGCAACACGCGCCAGAACGGCGGCGCTGGACGACTTGCCCCCTGAAAAGCAGGGATCGCGGGCCAACCGATAGGAGACCAGCAAAAAACTCCCCCTTTTTACCAAAAAGGGTCTTTTCATCCGTCTCCAATCTTATATAGGCAGCGCTCTCCCGGCGGCGGCTGATTCGAGCCTGCCTCCACGGATGGATGGACGCATAGCTCAGTTGGTAGAGCAGCTGACTCTTAATCAGCGGGTCCTTGGTTCGAGCCCAAGTGCGTCCACCATATTTTCTCTATAAATTAATAGGTTATGCCTGATTGGGAAGGGGCTATTCGGCAGCTTGTTTCTTCTAGGTAGCTTTCTAGGTAGCTTTCTAGGTAGCTCGGCGAAGTGCTCAGGATCGAGCCTTGGCGGTCGGGTTTGTGTGGGAATCAAGTCAGGCCGATGGGCCGAAGTCCGCTTTGCCCCTTAGGCAGACCGTCCAGTTGCCAGACCACCGATCATAAGAGTGGCGGACATGAAGGTATGGGCGCAGTGATCGTATCGCATGTAGATGCGCCGCCAGTCCTTGATCCTCCCGAACATGTTCTCGACCTTGCGCCGCTGGCGATAGAGCGGCAAATCTTGTGCAATCGGCACTTTCCGGTTCGATTTTGACGGGATGTAGGATAGGATCTTGCGTTGGGGCAGTGCCACACGGAGCCAGTCGGAATCATAGCCCTTGTCGTCCGGCAGAACCTTTGCATTCGCCCAATCGCTCTTCTCGCTGGCGGTGGTGGTTGCGGCCGGACTGGCTGCCGTCGAATTCGACGTTTGGTTGCCCTGATCTGTGATGGCCGCTGCGCTGCTGGCGATCTTGGGACACAGCAGGTCGATCTTCATCCGGTTTTCGGGCGAGAAGTCAGCGGCGACCGGCTTGGGCGTGTTGCTGGCTGTGTGTTGGCAAGTGGGATTGGGGGCGGCGATCCCCTTCGTGATTGTCCCGCTGGTGTCGCGGATCGTCTCACATAGTTCGATACTGGCGGCACTCGCCGCACTTGCCTTAAGGCTGGTACTTCGGCAGCCCACCCCGTTTTCCTGATGGCACTGATGGGAGCGACATATGTCGTCCGGCCTTGCGCCCTGGCAGGTGCACCGCGTCATCGATATGATGGCGGTGTCTGATGGCGGTGTCTGATGGCGCGCATGTTTCGCTCCCGGCGATGGCCAGCGTTGTCGGCCTTTCGACCTATCACTTCTGCCGGGCCTTCAAGCAATCCACCGGCCCGCCGCCGCACCGTTGCCAGAACAGGCTGCGGCTGGAGCGCGCCAAGGACCTTTTTGACCACCTCCCGGCTTTCGATCATCGAGTTGGCGCTGAGCCTTGGTTTTGACTCGCGGCAGGGCCTCGCCTGGCTATTCCAGCGCGTGCTGGGCATGAATACTTCCGAGTGGCCCCGGCAACGCACGCTATAAGGCGGTTTGCCGCAAGATCGGTCGTTTGGCGCAATTTCGGCCAAGCACGGCAAATCCTGCATGCGTATTGATGCGGCACGACAGGTTTCGCAGACTCGCATGGATTCGAGGAAACACCGTATGAACGACCCTCGCCTGATCGGTCCTGCTCGGGGCGAGAGCTTGGTCCTGCTCGGGGCGAGAGCCTGGTCCTGCTCGCCGCAACCAAGAAACAGATGGGCGAAGTTCCCAGGATTCTTGCTGCCAAAGCGCAGTTATTTGCTTGGCCCGGCGGCTATGGCTGTTGAGGCGCACGAGCATTGTAGGCAGTATAAGCTAATCAAGGCGAATCTGAACCGAGGAGCAAAAACATGGACAATCTGGCAATCGTACGCCGATTCACCACCGAATTTCTCGGTCGCGCCGATCTTGCTGCCGCAGATGCGACCATGCACCCGGATATTCGCGGGTTTACCGGACTCAAGCCAACTGGTCCGATCGAGGGTATCGATGAGTATAAGGCGACACTGACGGGTTTCGTCGATGCGTTTCCGGCGCAATCACCCGTTGAGATCATCGACCAGTTCGAATCCGCTGATGGCACGCGCGTGGTAACGCGCTTTCATTCGCGCCAATGCCACGCCAAGGACTATTACGGAGTCGCCGCGACCAACCGGATCATCCTGTTCGACGAAACCCATGTCGCGCGGCTTAAGGACGGCAAGATCATCGAGAATATCGTTTCGGCCACCAATCTTGAGTTCGAGATGCTGATGGCCCCCGTGCTGTCGCCGATGATCCTTGGATAGGCGGGTCGCAATATGACACAATCAAAAGGGCCTGCGATCATCATCGGCTATGGGCCGGGCGTCAGTGGTGCAGTCGCCGAGGCGTTTGCAAAAGAAGGCTATCCGCTGGCGCTGATTGCGCGTGACACCACCAAGCTGGATGCGGCAGTGACGGCGTTTCGCGCAAGCGGCATCGCGGCGCGCGGTTTTGCTGCCGATGCCGGTCATGCGACCGCGCTGACCACGGCACTCGATGCCGCGCGCGATGCCTTGGGCGATGCCGAGGTTTTGGTCTATAACGCGGCACTGTGGCGCCCGGGCCCGGTGCTGGCGACGACACCCGAAAGCTTTGATGCGGATTTCCAGCTGTGTGTGACCGGCGCGCTGGTCGCCGCGCGGGCGCTCGCCCCGGCGATGATTGCAGCAGGGCGCGGGACTTTGCTGTTCACCGGCGGCGGCCTTGCGCTTTACCCCTCCCCTCAGGCACCATCTCTGTCGGTCGGCAAAGCCGGCATCCGCGCATTGGCGCTGATGCTGGCCGCAGAGCTGGCACCCAGCGGTATCCGCGTTGGCACCGTCACGATTGCTGGCGAGGTTGCGGCTGGCACGCCGTTCGCTCCGGAGAAGATCGCTGACGCCTTCCTCGCGCTGCATCGTTCGCCGCCTGACCCTACGACAGCAGAGGTCGTTTTCAGGGGTTGAACATCCTGGTTTGATGGGTTAGGAGAGTAGAATTGAGCGGCATACGGCTCTGCAATACCGCTATAAACCCTTGGAGTGCCACGCCGACGCCAAGAAAGAAATGGTTTGCACGTAACTCTATCCCGGACTGGATCAATTGACATGCAACACTCTCGCTGGATGACTGCTGGGCTGCGTGCGTTATTGCTCGCCAATGTTTTGATCGTGACGGCCTGTGCGCCTGAGTCGCAGCCCCCCTTAACCGTCGCCGACACTGGCGCAACTGCTAAGGGCGATTTGCGGGTGCCGACCGATTATCGCGATACCTATCAGTATCTCGGCACCTGGGCCGTGGCGGACGAGAAGGTGGCTGGATCGAAAGAGATGCACATCGTCTATGCCTCGCCCGGTGCCGCAGCCGGGCATCGCGCCAACGGAAAATTCGCGGACGGTACGACGCTGGTGAAAGAGGTGTTCGAGGCGACGACAGGACCAATGACGACAGGCACGGTCAGCCATACCAAAACGCTGAAAGGCTGGTTCGTCATGGTCAAGGACAGCAAGAACAGCCATCCCGACAACAAATTGTGGGGCGACGGCTGGGGCTGGGCATGGTTTGACCAGGGCGCGCCGACCAAGACAACATCGACCGATTACAAGGTAGATTGTCTGACCTGCCACGAGCCGGCCAAAGCCACCGACTGGACGTATGTCGATGGCTATCCGGTGCTGAAGAAATAAAGGGGTGCGGCACCCCTGTTGGAGTGCCGCACACCGCCTCGCCTTGCGACGAGCGGGCTCGTTTTCATCGGCTGGTCGCTGTTGGCTGATGCTGCAAAAGCCAGAACGGAGAGGCATTGAGCTCTGTAAGGAAATTTCACCTCTCGACTGAAACATGGCGCTGAGGGCGTTGGCCCACAACCCCGGTCGTGGAGCCACACGCCAGTCGTGCCAAACCCTGCATGCCGCGACCGGGACATGCAGGGTGGCATTGTTGATAACAAAACTCGTGTCCTTGAAAGAAGGGCTCAGGCAGCGGCGTTCTGCCGGACTGATGGGTTGGCACGCGCGGTAAAGGCAACCACCGCGAGCACGCCAGCCGCCATGACCGGATAATAGATTGATGCGAGGAAGCCGAAGCCGAGGACGAACGGCGCAACAATGAACGCCACCCCAGCCGCGAGATCGAGCAACAGGTGGAGGTCAAAAGACACCAGCTTGATTATACCGAACGCATAATCGGTGAGCAGGCTGTAGAGGATCAGGCCGGAACCGCCCGCGACGGACAGCCAGAGCTCAATGCCCTGAAGACCGAGCAGGAAGGGCAACACGATCAGCGCACCAGCGGCGATATAGTCCAAAGCGCCATGCAGCTTCGGGGTGAGGAATTGCAGGTTCATGGGTCGTGTTCCTTTCAAATCAGGTTGGGGCGCGGGCCGATGCGTTGCACCGGCCCGCAAGCAATACGATCAGGCCGCAATCGCCACATCGACGACCGGGAAGTCGATCTTGGTCTGGGCGACGTTGTTCATGAAGTTGGTCAGCACATTGTGCGCAACATTGCCGACGATTTCGACAATGCGGGCATCGTCAAGACCGGCGAGACGGGCTTCAGACAGATCGGCGTCGCTGACCTGACCGCGCGTTTCGACGATACGCAGCGCAAGCGTCGCAATGGCGTTGTCGATCGCGCTTTCGCCCTTGCCCTGACGGGCAGCGCGGATGGCAGCGGGCGACAGGCCGGCACCCTTGCCGAGCAGCGTGTGTGCCGACAGGCAATAGTGGCAGCTGTTATACTGGGCGACAGCGAGCGAAACGATTTCGCGCTGTGCGGCGGTCAGAACGCCCTTGGTCAGCGCATCGGCGAAAGCGAGGTTGCCGTTCAGCACGGCGGGGGCCTGAGCGAAGGTTGCAAACAGATTGGGGACCATGCCAATCTTCGCCTTGACAGCGCCGAGGGTTGCCTGGACGCCAGTGTCAGCGGTGGCGAGTTCTACGGGGTTGATACGGGGCATTTGAATTTCCTTTCATGATCGGTGCGGGGTTGCACAACAGCTATATGGGCTGCTATCGATGCAGATAGGTGCCAACTTCATTGCAGATCGTTCAAATGGATAACCTTGCCGCCCTGTTTGCGCACACCGCCCCGAGCGCGCGGGCGTTCTTCTCGGGCAATTTGTGCAACGCGGCGCAGTTTACCGAATGTGGCTATCTTCACCTCCTCAGAAAGGGGGAACTGACGTTAAGCCGCACTGGCGCGGCAGACATAAAGATCAGCGAACCCATGCTGGTTTTCTTCCCCCGCGGGCGGGCGCACAGCTTGACGGCGCCCCCAGAAGGAGGGGCTGATCTTGTGTGTGCCAAGGTCGATCTGGGCGGCGATGTCGGCAACCCGATTGGCGAAGGACTGCCCGAGCTTGTCCTGTTTCCGTTGGCCGAGCACCCGGCGATGGGGCCGGTCTGCGAACTGTTGCTTGCCGAAGGGTTTGGTGAGGACGACGGGCGGCAGGCCGCCATCGACCATCTGTTCGATTATCTTTTGATCCTGATCGTGCGGCATGTTGTGGCCAGTGGCACGGTAAGCGGTGGTGTGCTGGGCGGCCTTGCCGATCCCCGGCTGGCCAAGGCGTTGACGGCAATGCACGAACAGCCCCGGCGGTCATGGTCGCTCGATGATCTTGCCGAAGTGGCCGGCATGTCACGCACCCGCTTTGCCACGCATTTTCGCGCGTGCGTCGGGAGGACGCCGATGGACTATCTGACCCGCTGGCGAATGACGCTGGCGCGCGAACTTCTCGCCAAAGGCAAGCCGGTCAAGATCGTGGCCGGACGCGTCGGATATGACAGCGCGGCCGCCTTTTCGCGGGTGTTTGCCAGGGTCACCGGCGAGGCACCGCGTCAAGTGGCGCACGCATCGAAGAAGCGCGATCAGCCGGACAATATCTGAACCGTCACCAATGCGAGACCGGCTGGGCAAGGCTGGCGTGGCGGCATGGCCGCATGCTGCGCAATGATGCACGCTGCCGCACCCAACGCCAACGTCGCACGCCAGCCAGACCTGGACGACGGCTGCACCCCTTCAACGCCTGTGCTTGTGCTGCGGAGATAGGCTGCAAGGGCGGATAGAACGAAGGTGAAAATCGCAATCATGACATGGGGCGCTCGCTTGGGACAGACGCGCCCTATGGCCGCGAATGGCGCACCGCTTGACCCGGAAATCTTGCCGTGCGTTCCAAATGGTGCGCCTCGCGGCAGCGCATTTCAGGCAGCCTGTCTGTCCTTTGCGCGAGGACCGTTGGCGGGTCAGGGCGCCGGTGGCTATGCGATCAATTGGCAGCCATGCAGATCTTGACGATCAGCCGAGGCGTTGGCCCCAAATGTTCGCCACGGCCAATATGGCGCAATATCGTTCGGTCAATAGCAGCATTGCGCGCGCGGACTCTGTCACAAGCGGTTAGTTTGCCTGCAATCCAAACGCCTTTGGACAACTTGACTGCGCACCAACCAGCTAACCGGAGGGAGGCGGCCATCAAGACTCAAATCTCGCTCCCGGCTGATGGGCCTCGGGTGCATGATGACCGTTGCGCCTTCCGCGAATGCCATCCAGCCTTCGCGACGGCCGGCGTGTGCGCAAGGTTGCGTAACCCGAACCCTCATCTGATTGCAGGGCCTCAAGTCCGGATACGCGCTGTCTGTTCAAGCTCTCGTTCCTGCTGTTTTGGAGCTTTGGCCAAGCTTCGCAGCCACCAGGAACCGGGCGTCGGTCGCCTTCCCCACCACCGCCGACGCCCGCATTTTTCCTTTCAGCGCAACGCCTCGCACCGCAAGGGGCGACGCTGCAGGCAGTCAGGACTACGTGATCTCTCACTCAGGACCATGTCGGCTTTCGACCGGCGTCTGGACGTCGGCGCGTCTCGACCGGTGGATGCAATACCGAGCCAAATTCGCGCCCGGCACGAGGATGTATCTTGCAGCCTCCGATGCCGGGCAGCGAGCAAAGCTTGTCGCGTAGCTTCAGTGCGTTTTGGCGCCCGTCACAAAACGCTGAAACCGAGATCATAACAGTTGGTAAAGAGGAAATCATGATGACCAAAACTAGCTTCGCCGCATTTTCTTTGGGATGTTCTCTGCTTGTTCTTGCAGGCTGCAGCAAGTCAGAAGCAACAAAGGCTGGTCCGGTCGATGAAACTGCCGTGGCCAGCCCTGCCGTCGAGCGATACATGCCGGAATACACCGCCGCGGGCGAACTTGTGTTGCCCAAGAAGTTCGAACGGTGGGTGTATATGGGCTCCCCGTTGACACCGCATGGGTTGAACAATGGCAAGGCCAATTTCCCCGAGTTCCACAACGTCTATATCCAGCCATGGGCCTATGACGAATACAAGAAGACCGGTGTCTTCCCGGAAGGGACAATCCTGTTCAAGGAGCTTCAGCTGACCATCAAAGGGACATATCCGGACGGTTCGCGCGACGAGCCCTCGGGGCGCGGATATTTCCCCGGCAAGCTCAATGGCGCCGATGTTTCGGTCAAGGACAGCAAGCGTTATGCGGACACGCAGAACTGGGGATATTATAACTTCAATCATGGCGAGCCCAAATTTGAGACTGCCAAATTGAGGCCGATCGGTGAGTGCGCGCAATGTCATATCGATGGTGCCAAGAAAGATATGGTGTGGACGCAGTTCTATCCGCGGCTGGATCAATAGAGATGCTGCCCCGTGGTGCCACAGTTGTCGGGTTGCGAGCGTTATCGTTGGCCGGTGCCCTGATCGTGACGGCCTGTGCGCCGCAACCGAAATCAAGTGCCGTTGTTGACAGCGTTGCTGTCGACAGCGGCGCTGACGCCTCAGGCACCTTGCGGGTACCGGCCAATTATCGCGATACCTATCAGTATCTCGGCACCTGGGCTGTGGCAGACGACAAGGCAGCTGGATCGAAGGAGATGCACATGGTCTATGCCTCGCCCGGTGCCGCAGCCGGGCATCGCGCCAACGGCAAGTTCGCGGACGGCACGACGCTGGTGAAAGAGGTATTCGAGGCGTCGACAGGACCAATGACGACAGGCACGGTCAGCCATACGAAAACGCTGAAAGGCTGGTTCGTCATGGTCAAGGACAGCAAGAACAGCCATCCCGACAACAAATTGTGGGGCGACGGCTGGGGCTGGGCATGGTTTGACCAGGGCGCGCCGACCAAGACAACATCGACCGATTACAAGGTAGATTGTCTA
>NZ_QJJM01000007.1:0-5791 GCF_003201955.1 Blastomonas natatoria | reverse complement strand
GACAACAAATTGTGGGGCGACGGCTGGGGCTGGGCATGGTTTGACCAGGGCGCGCCGACCAAGACAACATCGACCGATTACAAGGTAGATTGTCTAACCTGCCACGAGCCGGCCAAAGCCACCGACTGGACGTATGTCGATGGCTATCCGGTTCTGAAGAAATAAGGCTGAACCGGTGACAGGCGTTAGCCGGCCACTGGCGGTCCAACCGGCACCGGCGCGCGCGAAAAACGATGGGAGACATTGGTTATGCATTTCAAGCTCGCCCTGGCCGCCTTGATATTGTTCGGTATCGCTGTAGCGCAGACCGCAAAAGTAGCGGCACTCACGCTCACCGTGGCTGCGCTGCAGCACCCGACGCCGGCGTCGGCAAAAGTGGTAGGCCACCTTTACATGCAGTCCAACACCATCGCCAACGAGATCGTGCATTTCGCGCGTCGTGCCGACGGCACGCTGGCCGAGGTTGAGCGCGTCGCCACGGGCGGTGCCGGGTCGGGCGTATTCAAGCCAGTCAGCGGGCAAGCCAGCGCACCCAATGCCTTCGAAGGTGCCGGCAGCGTCATCCTGGCCCCGGGCAATAAGCTGCTGTTTGCCACCAATGGCGGCGACAATACGGTGTCGAGCTTTCGTGTTGCGGCCGGTGGTCGCCTTACGCTGCTCGATCGCCAGAGCACTGGCGAACCGGTAACCGGCAAAAGCGGCACGGCCAAGTCGCTCGCCTATAGCCCGGCGAGCCATACGCTGTTCGTGCTCCATGCCTTCGGACCCAACCATATTCGCGCGTTTTCGGAAAAGGCCGGCAAACTGACGTTGCGCGACGCGCGCTACAGCGTCAACAACGCCACCAAGACCGACCGAATCCCCACCCAGTTGGTTCTGTCGCCCGATCAGAAGTTTCTTCTCGTCGACATATTGTTTGATTTTCGCCCGGCGGAAAATGCCGATGGATCGGCAAAGCTGGTTGTTGCCAACGCGCCCGACAAGGACGGATTGGTCGTCTTCCCGATCCATTCGCGGGGCGCCTTGCGTGAACCGATCTTCAATGATGCGGGGGGAGCCGGCCCCTTTTTCATCGGTTTCGTAAAAGGTCGACCGGGCACCTTCATCAATGGCTATGCGGTGTCCGACGGGATCGCGATCAGCCATATCGACGCGAAGGGGCACGTTACCAATGGAGCACCGGTCCAGATCAATACTGCGGCTGGCAAGCCCTCGGAGCTTTGCTGGCTGGCGATATCCGCCGACGGCAAGCGCGTTTATGCGACCAATTTCGGATATGGAAGCTTGACCAGCTTCGCGCTCGACGGGGCTACGCTGCGCATTCTCAAAGATCCTGCGAACGATCCAATCCCCGGCGATGGCACCTTCCGCGCGGTCAATGGCCTGGTCAGCAGTGGCCCAAGCGACAGCTGGTTGAGCCCCGACGACGCTTTTCTGTACCAGATATTTGGCAACGCCTCGACGCTAATTGGCTATCGTGTGGGCAAGAATGGCAGTCTGGCCGAAGTCTCGCGCCATCCAATTGCCTATAACAGCCCGCAGGGTTTGGCCGGTTTTTGATCGCCCTCGACAATGGCGGCCCAGGCTGGCGACTTTCTCCAACGGTCGCCGTCTAATCCATGAAGGCGGATGCTGCGGGGCGACCAGCGGCGAGCGCAGAAATGGGGATGTCCTCGGTTGCGAACTCGGTCAGGTGTTCCGTTCGCTGCGATGGTACATTCTGTAATCATCAAAACTGTGCTATCAACAGGTCAATAACGACCCGTTGGAGCTGTTGGCACTCGTCAGCAGATGGAATCGCGTTGCGACATTGGGGGTAGTTTTTGGCAACAGAGTTTGGTCCAACCAGCACCCTGCCCGGGACAGAAGCCGGTCCGCACAGCCCGGACCGGTTAGAGGCCATTTATGCGAAGCAAACGATAGCCAAGGGTTTCGGCTCCCTGGGTGTGTCAGCAGCACTCTGGCAAACGGAAATCTTCGCGGGTTGCGATCAAAATATCCCCGCCTGCCCGCATACCCATGCGATTTCGACCTGCCTTAACGGCGGGGGTGAGATTAGTTCTTTCATCAATGGTCGTTTTCGTTATCGTCGGCAGATCGTTCCCGGCAGTACGGGCATTCTTCGGGCGGGAGACACGGCACGTTCCGTTACCCACACCGGCTGGGGTCACTGTCTGCATCTCTATCTGCCCAACAGTCTTTTGCAACAGAGCGCGGCCGATGACTTCGGGCAAAATGCTCAGGTCGAGCTGCTGCCAACTGATATCCGACTCGATCCGGCCATCACCCAGTTGGGAAAGCTTGCTGCGCAAGAAATTCGGATTCCGAGCGGCGGCAGCAGGATGATGCTGGACAGCGTTTCTTTGGCATTGGTCGTCCGCGTGCTGCGGTCCTGGTCGAGCCTGTCAGCACCCACCGAACTGCATCGGTCAGGCCTTGCACCCTGGCAGCAAAAGCGCGCCATTGAGCAGCTTCAAAGTCGCTATCACGAGAATTTGTCGATCACCGATCTTGCAGCGGAAGCGCGACTTTCGCCCTTTCATTTCATTCGCAGTTTCAAGCGCTCCGTTGGTGTTCCACCGCATCAATATCTGACGCAGATCAGGATGGAACGCGCCCGTTTGCTGCTGGAAACGACCGATATGGCCATCACGGATGTTGCCTTCGAAACAGGTTATCAATCTCCAGCCCATTTTGCGCGACTCTTTCGCCGGCGCTATGGGATGACCCCGACCGCCTATCGGCGCGAACGGAACACATGATGGGGCCGCGCAACGTGATCCCCATCCTTGGGCAAGCGACCTCCCGGGTGCGACAGGTATCGTCGCGCAAGAAGGCGGGTGAGGCGACGGCGGGTTTTCCTCCGCGCGGTTCCTGTTCGCGTTGGGCGACGAACGCCGCCACTTTGGTATGGGTCAAGCGAGAAGTGGGGTAGCTTGTGTCAACAGAGTTTGATTCTACCGGCAGTCTGCCCGGGACTGAAACCGGTCCGCTCAACGCAGATCGGATAGAGCTTTCCTACAGCAAAACGCCCATAGCCAAGGGTTTTGGCTCACTGGGCTTGTCGGCTGCACTTTGGCAATCTGATGTTTTCGCCAATAGCGAAGCGTCACGCCCTGCCTGCCCGCACACGCACATGATTGAGACTTGCCTTTTCGGCGGGGGCGAGAGCAGCCTCTTCATCGATGGCCGCCACCTGTTTCATCGTCGTATTGTTCCGGGCAGCACGGCCCTTGTGCGAGCAGGAGAAGCGCCGCGTTCCGTCACCTACTCTGCCTGTGGCCAGTGCATGCATCTCTATCTTCCCGACAAATTGTTGCAGCAGAGCGCGACGGAGGAATTCGATTGTCCCGGGTCGGTCGAATTGCAGCAGCGCGGTCTCCAGGAAGATCCAATGATCGCCCAGATGGGGCGACTTGTTGCGCAAGAACTCGAGGCTCCCAGTGGCGGCAGCCGGATGATGCTGGACAGCGTTTCGTTGGCAGTGACTGTAAGAATGCTTCGAACATGGTCGAGCCTGTCCGAGGGCACCGACCTGAATAATGCGTCGGGGCTTGCACCCTGGCAGCAAAAGCGAGCCATTGAGCACATCCAAAGTCGCTACTGCGAGAATTTGTCAATCGCCGACCTCGCGGCGGAAGCGCGACTTTCACCCTATCATTTCATCCGCAGTTTCAAGCGTTCCGTTGGCGCTCCGCCGCATCAATATCTGACGAGGGTAAGGCTAGAACGTGCCCGTGTGCTGCTGGAAACGACCAATTTGGCCATAACAGAGGTTGCGTTCGAGATTGGTTACCATTCACCGGGCCATTTTGCACGGCTCTTCCGCCGAAGCTACGGCATGACGCCGACAGCTTATCGACGCGAACGGAACACCTGATTGGAGCCAGCCCGCAGCATCGGTATCTGAACATAATCGGGCGCTAGGTCACATGCCCCTAACGGGATTCCCATCGGGCACGACTTCTGGTTCAGTGGCCTGACGCAGGGCCAACTGTAGTGGCGCGGTTTGATTTTTCGGATTTCGAGTGGTCAGTGATCGAGCATGTCTTTCCGACCAACATCCGGGGCGTGAACCCGGTTGACCACCGTCAGGTGCTGAACACAATATTCTGGCGGTCGCGGACCGGCAGAGGCGTCTTCAGATGAACAGGGTGCATGCTTGCGGACAATTAAGGACGCATGCAGACACAAAACCGCTCTTAATCAGCGGGTCCTAGGTTCGAGCCCTAGTGCGTCCACCACCTTCTCCTTACTTTTCAAGAAGTTATCTCCCTAGTCAGATCGGGCGGCATAGATCGATTGTGTGCTAGGTAGCTCTCTAGGTAGCAACGCGCTAATGCAGCGCTGAGGTTGCTCAAGCGCTACGCATCAGCGGTCTTGGTGGTGAATTCAGCGTCTGCGAGTGGTCGTCTGCCATAACGCGAGTCGTCGGATCACGTACCGACCACTGCGTCGGCTAATCCCACCTCGCGTCTAAGCAGCACGGCACGCTGGGATGGCCGCTTAGAGCCTCCGGCAGCGCGGGGTCATAATGACAGCTAGGCTACCCGAGCTCCGATCCAGATCACCCGGCCGACAATATCGACGCCCTTGCGCTGGATGCCCTGCCAGCTCGGATATGCGGGGTGATCGGTAAGAACGGTCAGACGGTTCTTCGTTGGGTCGATCGCTATCCGCCTTACGAAGATTTCAGAAGACCCACGAATGGCATAAAGGCCTTCACGCACGCTCTCCTGGAAGCGAACTCGGCTAATCATAACCTCGTCGCCATTGCAGAGGGTCGGCTCCATCGCCTCACCAACAATTGGCAAGATTGCGACACTGGCGGGCTGATCACACAGCCGACCTAGCCAAGCCGCATCAACCAACCGCCATTGTGAGCGTGAATCGTTGCCTGTCCCGTTCAGTAGGGGGACTTTGATTATCGAACGCTGCCCGACTGTCGGCCCCTCCTTTCCACCCAGCATCTCTACGGGCACGTCAAAATGCAATGCCAGCAGCGCTATATCGCTTTGGTCAAGGCGGGCTGGAGAACCTCGTTTAATGAACTGCTGGATGTATGCCGAGTTTCTCCCGAGGAGGCGCGAGATCGATGCGTAGGTCTCTCCTCGCTCGCTGATTAGGCCATCCAACGCCTCCCGCGGCTCCATCCTATCATCTCCTTCGATTTCCTACCTCTCTATCACATGCCGGAGGACGAATCCTAGTCGGACAGCCCCGACAAGGTCAGTAGGGCAAGCGAAAGAAACAAACGTCGTACGGGAGCAAAATGCCACGGCACCTGCGCTACTGGGTCGGCCTCGACGCCGGCCACTCGGAGACTGCGGTCTGCCTCGTCGATGCCGAAGGACACGTATTCTTCGAGGCAATGACTGAGACCCGCGCTGCTCCGATAAGAGATATCCTTCGACGGTTCGGCGTTGGGCCTGTCCAGTCTATTACGATCGAGGCCGGTGTCGGCACTCAAATGGTTCGGGATCTCCGTTCGTTCGGGTTTCCCGTTCAAGTCGTCGACGTTCGCAAATCAAGCAAATTCCTGGCGATCCGACGTCAAAAGACTGATGCGAATGATGCCAAAGGTCTCGCTGAGCTTGGCCGACTGGCGCCGTCCTTCGGTCCCCATGTTTTCATCAAACCGGTGGAGCACCAGGACATCCGGATAATGATCAACATCCGTCGAACCCTGCTAAAGCGTAAGCGGTGTTTTCAGCCCACGTCGATCCAAGGCATGAGGTCGCCGACGCTGTTTGCGGGATGACCATCGGCAAGCTTGGCGAGCGTCTCGGTC
>NZ_QJJM01000006.1 GCF_003201955.1 Blastomonas natatoria | reverse complement strand
CACCGAGATCGAAATCGCGCGGGGTGGGGCATGCCCCACCCCGCGCGATCACCTCAATCTACACCAGAAATTACACCACGAGCGCGGACGCTAACGGAGCTGCGATCCGCCATCGATTTGCGGCTGTTCAGCGACATCCGATTCGATTCCGCATGTGGCGACCTGCGCTTTGCCAGAATTGATCCTGCCGTGGGGCGGAAGAGCGGCAGCCTGACCATACATCCCGGGGATATCCCGCATTTCGGCACATTGGCCGGACAGAGCGAGATCATGGTCGAGTTTCGCCGGGGGCACGATCATGACGATCAATGGTATCTCCTGATCGCGCGCGATTATGATGCGGGTACCGCGAGCTGGCGCTATGGCTGTCTGATCCGGCTGCGCACCGCCAAGGCATTCCAGACCCAGATGCGCCACAGCGCCCGACTGATGGAACTGGGGGGCATGGCCTCTGCGCTCAGCCATGAACTGCGCCAGCCGCTGTTTACGATTTCGCTGGCCGCTGAAAACGGCCTGATGCTGCTGCAGAACGGGCAACCGGACCAGGAGCGCATGGCCGCAAAGTTCGAGCGCATCGTCGAGCAGGTAGAACGTGCCAATGCCATCGTGCAGCGCACCTCTGCCTATGCACGTACCGAACGCGACGAGCGGGTGGCGATGGACCTGGCGCAGGCCGTCCAGAATGCGGCCCGCTTCATGCGGCCAGTGATGACCGAACGCGATATCGACATGCAGGTTGTTATACCCTCGACCCTCCCGATCCTCTCCTTGCCGCGGATCGGGATCGAGCAGATCATCGTCAATGCCCTGCAGAATGCCGCCGATTCCATCGATACGAGGCGCGAGAGCGGGGCCTGCGGGATCATGGGTGTCATCAAGGTCGACATTCAGCAGGATGCGGATGCCGTTCTATTGACCGTTTGCGACAACGGTGCCGGGCTTGATCCGGGCATCCGCAACACTGCATTCAACGCGTTTTGCACGACCAAGCCAGAAGGCAAGGGCACCGGTCTCGGTCTGTTCGTCTGTCGTCAGATCATGGATGAGGTTGGCGGATCGATTGCCATAGCCGATAATGCGGATTCAGCGGGCGCAACGCTGACGCTGAGATTCCCTGTATCTGAGGGCGGCTGATCGATGGACGCACACAACGTTCGCCATGTTTACATTGTCGATGACGACGCCTTGGTTCGCGCAGAGTTGGCTGAGGCGCTGCAATTGCGCGGATTCATGGCGACCGCCTTTGACAGCGGAGAAGGTTTCCTGGCGCGGCAGGATGCACTCGAGCCCGGCTGCGTCGTGCTCGATCTCAACATGCCGGGCATGGGGGGAATGGAGGTTCAGCAAGCGATGGTCGATCGCCGAAGTCGGCACAAGATCGTAATGCTGACCGGCGCCGGATCCGTTTCCACCGCGGTGCGAGCGATGCATGCAGGCGCCATCGACTTTCTTGAAAAGCCGTTTCATGTCGATGACCTGGTGCGTGCCGTAGGCAGTGCGATCAACTCTCAGTTCCAGGAGGTTGCTCAGTCCGACCGCAAGCGAAACGCCGCTGAAATTGTCGAGCGGCTCTCCGAGCGTGAGCTTGACGTGCTTTGCGGCATGGTGCTGGGCCTTGCCAACAAGGTCATCGCCTATCGGCTCAGCCTTTCGCCGCGGACAGTCGAATCGTACCGGGCGCAATTGATGCAGAAGCTCGGGGTGCGCAGCCTGGCCGAAGCAGTGCATATCGCCATGGAGGCGGAGCTTGAACCGCGCGGAGCCATATTGCGATCCGATCCCGAAATCTGACAGCGACCTCCATGCCTGCGTTGCAAACCCGTTGTTCGAAGTCTCGACTGGTGGCAGATATCGCGCGCTGGACAAGTGCCGCAGAGTTGCGCAATCGGTTGCCGGTAGGAGCGTTGATCAAAGCGGGGGCGGTTGATGGATGGGCTTGGCATTCTTGCGATTGATGACCACCAGCTCTTTACGAGCGGCCTGGAGCGTCTGATTGCCGAGAGCTTTCCCTCTGCGCGGTTCGTCGCGATGTCAGGGCTGGGCGTTGCGCTGGATGCGGTGGACCAGCCGCCGAGCCTGATCTTGCTCGATTTCAACCTGAACGGCATCAGCGGGGCAGCTGCCGTTGGTCTGGCTCGTCAGCACTGGCCCGATGCCTGTATCCTCGTCCTCACTTCAGAGACGGTGCATCAGGTGGAATCGCAACTTTGCGATCACCCCAATGTGCAAGTCCTTTCCAAGGCCATTACGCCCCAGACTCTGGTGGAACGCATCAGGGCGGCGCTTGCGGTCGATCTGCAGGGCAATAGCGCATCCAGCGCGAGATCGCTGAGCCCGCGTCAGCTCGAGGTCCTGCGTCATCTGCGCGAGGGGCGATCCAACAAGGCCATTGCCGAACGCATGGGGCTTTCGGAATTCACGGTGCGGGGCCATGTCCAGCAGCTGTTCAAGGCCATCGGCGCGAGCAACCGGACCAACGCCGTCTATCTGGCCGAGCAGGCCAAACTGATTTGAACCACGCGGCAGTCGACGACCGGGCATCCGATACGGATCGCCAGATACTGGTCGAGCAGATCCGCATCGTTTACAGCCTGCTCACCCGGTCGGGCACCATGACCCTGTTCCTGTCGGCATTCGTCGCTCTGGTCCTGCGCGCTCATGGGCCGATCGTCTGGTGGTGGTTCGCATTGCAGGCAACGCTCAAGACCGCGGAGATCGTGGAAATCCGATGGTTCTACGATCCGGCCATGGTGGAAGCAGCGCCGCAGAAGATGCTGCGCAGGCTGTATGTGACCCAGTCACTGCACGCCGCCGGCTGGGCGTCGGTCCTTGCCATTGCCGGCCAGGATGTCAGTGCTCCGGAATTCGTCTTTGTCGTGATGGCGCTCGGCGGTGTGTTGAGTGGCGGCGTGACAACATATGGTGCGCTTCCGAAGGTTCATGCAGTCTATGTCGCTACCTTCATCTTCGTCAGCATCCTGACCGCTATCTACCTCATTCTTGTCATACCCGACCGGCCAGCGTTTTATCTGATGCCGGTGCTCGCGATGATCTATTGCGTAGGCACCTATATGAACACGCGGGTGAGTGGCGAGGCCTATCATCGCCATATCTCGCTGAGCCTGGCCAATACCGAGCTGGCCGAAATATTGGCGATCCAGGTCGAGTTGGCAGAGGCGGCCCGGCGCGACGCCGAAGCAGCCAATCGCGCAAAATCGACGTTCCTGGCCTCTGCCAGCCACGATCTGCGTCAGCCGATCCACGCGACCGGACTTTTCCTTTCTCTGCTCAAGAATGGCAAGCTGGCCCCCGAGCAGCAAGTCCTGGCCAGCAATGCGGCAAATGCGCTCAACGCGTCATCGGAGATGCTCGATGCCCTCCTGGATTTTTCGCGGGTAGAGGCGGGGGTCGTCGTGCCTCATCCCCAGGTTTTCGCGTTTGATGATCTGGTGCGCCAGCTGGAAACCGAACTTGGACCGCTAGCCGATAACAAGAGGATTGTCTTTCGCGTTCATGAAACCGGCGCGCATGCACTCGCCGATCAGGCGCTGGTGCGGCTTGTACTGCTTAACCTCATTTCCAACGCCATCCGCTATACGCAGAAGGGCGGCGTGCTCGTCGGCGCGCGTCGCCGTGGCCAGCAATTGCTAGCCGAAGTCTGGGATACGGGCATCGGGATTGCTCCGGACAAGCTGGAGCTGATCTTCGAGGAGTTTGCCCAGCTCGGCAATCCGGAACGCGATCGCGTGAAGGGCCTGGGCCTGGGCCTCGCAATAGCCCGCCGCATGGCGCGTCTGATGAACAGCGATATCGCAGTGCGGTCCGCTCCGGGGCGAGGCAGCGTGTTCCGGTTCAGTCTGCCACTGGCTCCGCCCGCGCAGGCCCGACCGTCCGAGCCCGCGCGGCGTTCGCCCACGGTTCTGCTCGAGGGCGCAAAGGGCGCTCAGGTCATCGTGCTGGATGACGATCAGGCGATCCGCGATGGGCTTGCTGCTCTCCTTGGCCAGGCAGGTTATGCGGTACAGGTTGCCGAAACGGTCGAGGGCGCACTGGCATGCGCAGCCAGGCATCGGCCGGATCTGCTGATCTGTGATTATCGTCTGCGCGAAGGTCGTGACGGCACCGAAGCCGTGCGCATGATCCGGGAGCAGCAGAGCAGGCAGGTTGCGGCCCTGATCATCACAGGAGACACCCATCCCGATCGTATCGCTGCCGCCGAAAAGGAGGACATGCACATCCTCTACAAGCCGGTGGATCCCGACCGCATCCTGGAGAAACTGGCGACGCTGGTGCGGTCATAGCCCGCAGCCGCGGCGCCTTGCCCCACCAGGGCGGCTTGCTGCTCGCGCGCCGGTTGCCGGTCGATGCCGACCCGTAGCCCGTGCCCGACCTCAACGGCGAGCCAGGGGGCGACTATGACCAGTCGAACCGCCAGACGGTTGAGGCTGACAGCTATTCCGCAGCGACGCGCTGTTCGACGTTCTGGGGCCCCCGGATCAGCGTTCCCGGCCGTGCATCGGTCACCTCGCCGTCGCGAAAGGTGATCTCGCCCGACTTGATCGTAGCAACATAGCCATCGGCTTTTTGCAGAAGCCGCTTGCCGCCTGCTGGCAGGTCGAAGGCGAGCCAGGGTCGGCTGAGCCGCAGCCGCTTGAAATCGATGATGTTGAGGTCCGCCAGATATCCGGGCTTCAGCACCCCGCGATCGTTGAGACCATAAAGCCGGGCGGTATCGTGGCACTGGCGCTTGACGGCCAGCTCGACCGGGATCGTGCCCGCCTTGCGGTCGCGCGCCCAGTAGCTGAGCAGGAAGGTTGGCGCGGCAGCATCACAGATCGTGCCGCAATGCGCGCCGCCATCGGACAGCGACACCACGGTGTCGTCGCGCTCGAGCAGGCCCTTGATGAATTCCAGATTGCCGTCCTGATAGTTGAGGATCGGCAGATAGATGAAGCCGGTACCCTCGTTCTCCATCAGCACGTCATAGGCAAATTCCGCTGGGTCGCGGCCCGCAGCATCAGCGACCAGCGCGATGCTTTCCTCGCGCGTGGGTTCGTAGCTGAAGCCGTCGACAAGCGGGAATTGCAGCGCCCAGCCGGCGGTAACCAGCATGAACAGCGCGGCGGTGTCCATCGAGGGCGGGGGCAGATTGTCTTCGGCCAGAAGTTTCGCCTTGAACGCCGGGTCCTTGAGATGCGCCAGCTGTTCCTCCCAGGGAAGGCCTGCGATTGCCTGCCAGCTCGGGCGCTGGACGAAGGGGTGGACGGTGCCGCGCCAGGCCATGACGACGCCGGTGCCGCGCAGCGAGATCTGCGCGACGACATGCCCGCCGGTGCGGTTGGCTTCCTCGCACGCCGCCATCTGCTCGGTCCAGTGCATCTGCTTCATCGGCGATTGCAGCATCGCGAAGGTGACCGGCAGCCCGGTTTCCTTCGAGAGCGATGTCATCCAGTCGAACTCCCTCCATTCGGGCACGAGGTCCGACGCCATTTCGAACACGCCATAGCCGACATTGCCCATCGCGCGGCCGATGCCGATCAGCTCGCGCGCCGTCGCGGTCGTGCCAGGCACCAGTTCGCCGTCGATCGACTTGTGCAGCACGGTGCGCGAGGACGAAAAACCGAGCGCGCCGGCGCGCAGACCATCCTCGACGATTCTGGACATGGCGGCGATGTCCGCGTCAGTCGGTTCCTCATTGGCCGCACCGCGCTCTCCCATGACATAGGCACGCACGGCGCCGTGCGGCACGTGCGTGCCGATATCGATGGTCCGCGGCAGCTTCTCGAGCGAATCGAGATATTCGGGAAAGCTCTCCCAGTCCCAGCTCATGCCTTCGGCCAGCGCAGTGCCGGGAATGTCCTCGACGCCCTCCATCAGCCCGATCAGCCATTCGTGCTTGTCGGGCTTGGCAGGCGCAAAGCCGACGCCGCAATTGCCCATCACGACCGTGGTCACGCCGTGCCAAGCTGAAGGCGCCATGACGTCGTCCCAGGTCGCCTGCCCATCATAATGGGTGTGCACATCGACAAAGCCGGGCGTGACGATCAGGCCTTCTGCGTCGATTTCCTGACGGCCCGGGCCATTGACCTTGCCGACGACCGCGATGGTTTCGCCGGTGATGGCGATATCGCCGACAAAGGGCGCGCCGCCCAGGCCATCGTAAATCGTGCCATTGCGAATGATCAGGTCGTACATGGGCAGGCTCCTCATCCTGGCCGTCGCGCCGGGTCTCATGCCTGGTCGTCTGACGGTTCGGGACTGGATGCTACGCGAGTTTCGGCGAAAGGGAAGGGGGTGTGCGGGTTTCGCCAGCACCGACCCGTTACTCAAGGTCCCTCGACTGCGCTCGGGACAAACGGAGGTGGGAACCTCAATTCTAACTGCTCCAGTTTGTCCCGAGCGCAGTCGAGGGACGTAATCGCTAAGCGTCCATCGCCCGCGCCACCGCCAGAAACTCATCCACGCTCAGCGTCTCGGCGCGCCGCGCCGGATCGATGCCCACCGCTTCCAAAGCCGCGAGCGCACCCGGCAGGCTCTTTAGGCTCTGTCGCAACATCTTGCGCCGCTGACCGAACGCGGCTGCGGTAAGGGCTTCAAGTCGCGACGCCCTGATCCCTTCGGGCATTTCGGCAGGGGTGAGATGCACGATGGCCGACATGACCTTAGGCGGTGGGGTGAAGGCGCTGCGGTGGACCTTCATGGCCAGCCGCGCATGACTGCGCCACTGGCTGAGGATCGCCAGCCGCCCATAGGCATCGCTGTCGGGCGCTGCGGCGATCCTGTCAGCAACCTCGCGCTGGAACATGAGCGTCAGCGATCGCCATTGCGGGGGCCATTCCTGCCCACCGAGCCAACCGATCAGCAGCGCGGTGCCGACATTGTATGGCAGGTTCGACGCGATGTGGCAGGGGCCGGGCATCACGCTCGCCAGCGGTATTTCAAGGGCATCGCCCTCGATTACCTTGAGCTGGCCCGGAAACGCCTCGCCAAGTTCCGCAAGCGCGGGCAGGCAGCGCCGGTCGCGCTCGATCGCGGTGACATGGGCGCCAGCGCGCAGCAGCGCGCGGGTCAGGCCGCCAGGCCCGGGACCGATCTCGAGGACGTCCTGCCCATCCAGATCTCCCGGCACCGCCGCGATCCGATCGAGCAGTTGTTCGTCTAGCAGGAAATTCTGCCCCAGCGCCTTGCTGGCGGCGAGGCCATGGCGCGCGATCACCTCGCGCAGCGGGGGAAGAGCGTGAACCGGGGCGCGCATCAGCCGTCGTAGGTCTGGCGGTGATCGAAAGCGTGAGCCGCCATCCGTATCGCGGCAATCATCGATCGCGGGCTGGCAAGGCCCTTGCCGGCAATATCGAATGCCGTTCCGTGGTCGGGCGAGGTACGCACGATGGGCAGCCCGAGTGTCATGTTGACTGCGTCGTCGAAATGCAGCGCCTTGATCGGGATCAGGGCCTGATCGTGATACTGGCACAGGGCCACGTCATACCGTGCGCGCGCTGCTGCGTGGAACATGGTGTCGGCGGGCAGGGGGCCGGATACGAGAAAGCCTTCGGCGCGCAAAATGTCGATCGCGGGCTGGATGATATCGGCCTCTTCGCTGCCCATGCTGCCCTGTTCGCCGGCATGCGGATTGAGCCCTGCAATGGCGAGCCTTGGCGGATCGATCCCGAAATTGCGCGCCATGCCCTTGGCGGCGGCGCGCGCGCGATTGACGATCAGATCGACCGACAGCGCGGCAGGGACCTCGGCAAGCCCGATATGGACGGTGATGGGCACCACCCTGAGGTCGGGTCCGGCGAGCAGCATCGCGACATTCTGGCGCCCCACGCCGCAGGCCTCTGCGATGAATTCGGTCTGGCCGGGAAAATGGAAGCCGACCTTCTGCAACTGGATCTTTGAGATAGGTCCGGTCACGATGCCGCAGGTGGTGCCCGCCCGAGCCAGGCCGACACCCATTTCCAGCGCCTGCAACGCGCAGCGTGCCCCATCCAGATCGGGTTCGCCGGGCACGACGGTGCCGCTGTCGATCACGGGAAGAACCGGCAGAGCGGTCTCGAAGGTTTCATGCGCTTCGCCGGGGTCGGCAATGACCCGGATAGGGCCGCTCCATACGGCTTCGAACGCACGCGGATCCCCGACCGCAAAGAAGGGCGTCAACCCCTCGATAGCCCGTGCGTCCCAGCTCTTGCCGATGATTTCGGGACCGATCCCGGCAGGATCACCGGACGAAATGCCCAATAATCGCGTCACGCCGACAACCGGTCCATGCGCATCAGTTATACTCGATCACGGCATCGCGGCGGAGGTCGCGCAGATAGATCTGCGCGCGGCGGTTGACCTTTTCCTCTTCCATGTTGGCCATCAGCTGCTCGGGGCTGGGGCCGCCGTCGACACCGGGATCGTCGCGACCGCACAGCACCAGCACGCGCACGCCATCCTTGACCGAACCGAATGGCTGGGTCGCTTCACCGATGGACAGGGCAATCAGAGTGTCCTGCAATGGTGTCGGCAGGTCGCGCACCGGCACCTGATCATTGTTGGTCACCGTTGCGCCAAGCCGCTTGGCGATCTCGTCGGCCGCACCGCAACCCTTGATCTGGCGTGTGGCCGTGGCAAATTCCGAAGCTCGGCGGGTCGCTTCCGCCTCGGTGATGCCCGGCGGGAAGGCGATCGAGAGCTGCTTGAGGCCCAGCAGGGCATCGCGCGGGTTCGCCGTGAGAATCTGCCGCTTGTCGATCAGGTAGATCAGCGAGAATCCGCCCGGAATCTCGATCGGTCCGGCTAGCTGCCCGACCTGCATGTCGCGCGCCACGACGCCAAGCGCCGGCGGCAACTGACCAAGCTGGATCCAGCCCAGATCGCCGCCAACGGCAGCCGTCGAGGCTTCCGAAAACTGGCGCGCATAGGCGACGAAAGAGCCGCCCTGTTGCAGCTGCTGCACGATCTGCGCCGCATTCTTGGCGACTTCGGCACGATTCTGCGAGTTGGCCGACAGATAGATCTCGCCGATGCGATATTCTTCGGTGCCCTTGTTCGCCTTCAGGCGCGCAATGACCTCGTTCACCTCTTCTTCCGAGACGTTGATGAACGGCGTCACGTTTCGTCCCAGCAGGCGCTGCCAGGCAAGCTCGCCCCGGATCTGACGCTTCAGCGAGCGCGGCGAAGAGCCGATACTGGCCAGATACTTGTCCAGCGCGGCTGTATCTCGGCGGAAGTTCTGCTGAGCGACCTGGGCATAGGTACGCTCGACCTGGTTCTCATCGACCGTAATGTCGTTGGCGGCGGCTTCCTGAATCTGCAGCGTCTCGTCGATCAGGTTGCGCAGCACCTGCAACCGCAGCCTCTGGCGTTCTTCGTCGGCAACCGGAGCATCGTTGGCGGCGAGGATCAGCGCGACGCGCTCATCGATATCGGTGCCCGTGATGATCTCGCTGTTGACGATGGCTGTCGCCCGGCGGACGTTGGGGTCCTGCTTGCCGAAGATGGTCAGACCCTCCGGCACGTTGAGCGACGTATCGGGCATGGCCGCATCGTCCTGCACAGTCTGGGCAATGCCGGGAAGTGCCAGGCCTGCCACCAGGCTCAAGGCCAGCGCTGTTTTCGCCAGCTTGCGGGTACGGATTGTGAAGGTGTTCAATGCGTGCAAGCTCATATCTTCCTGATTGGGACAAAGCGACCCCTTGCCCAAAATCGGCTTAACCGTGGCTGAGCGGGGCGGTGAATATCGCCTTTGGGATCAAAAGCCAAGGTTGCGCAAGGCAACGCGCAGCAGAAAGGTGTCGCCACGCTGGGCATCGCCCACCGGGATGTAATCGCGACGCCAGGTCACGCCCAGTTCCAGGCAATCGTCCTCATAGGCGACGCCAAGCCGCGTGCGGATGGGCTGAAACCCATCGGACTGCAAGGTCGGATCTTCCTGCTGCCCGCTCAGATCGAACACGCCGGCGCCGAAGATCGACCAGTAGCGCGCAACGCGCACCCGGCCCGCGACACGCAGCTCCTCGCGGTCTTGCAGATCCTCGATTTCCGGTCCGATGTCGCGGTTGAGCCGAAGATAACCGACCTGCACATAGGTCTGGCGTCCTCCCACGGTGACATCGACCTCGTTGCGACGCACGGCGAGATTGTCCTTGTCCAGCCTGAACCGGTGCGTGTAGCGAATGAAGTTGCGCAGCTTGAGGTCGAGGCGCCCCACGACGTCCGATGTGCGGTTGCCCAGGCCCGTGCCTTCGGGCAGGAAATCGCGCTCGTCATCGAAGCGATAGCTCTGCCCGACCACGGCGTTGAGTTGCATGCCCGGACGCTGCAGCGACCATTCGATGCCATAGACGACGCGCGCGCCCTCCTCGAGCCGGTCATAGCCGGGCAGACGGTTGAGCGAGAACAGGTTGCTGTCCTCGAGCTCGATCGCGCGCGAATCCTCATTGGGCAGTTCCAGATTGCCGGTTGTCGGCGTTGCGACCACCTGGACACGCGGGCTGAGCACCTGGGTGCCGCCAAACGCTTCGCCGACGAACGGCCAGCGCAGATCGGCCGCAATCGATCCGCTGGCGCGGGCCTTGATCCCCGATTCGCCGCGATAGATCAGCGTATTGGTCAGCGCATTGTCGCTGCTGTTGTAGACATCGCCGCGCGCCAGTGCGGTCAGGGTGAATTCCTGTCCCATGCTGGTGAGGCGCCGAAGATCCCATCGGGCTTGCGCGAAGGCCCTTTGGGTGTCCTGTCCAGCCGTCCGTCCGATGGCCAGCGTATTGAGCTGAAACTCGACCTTTCCGCCCGCTACCTGATCGGGCAGACGGTAGCGCCAGTCGACCACCGGCAGTGCAATCGGCACCTGACCCTGGGGGTCGTTCACCCGGAGTGTCTGCGTTGCCCATCCGGCAAGCGAGAAATAGCTGTTCTGTCCGATCCGCTCGGCTTCGATGGTCGAGCGCAGCCGGTCGTCACGGCTGACGTCGTAACGGCGCAGGAAGGTGCGGTCGGTCACGGCGCGGATCGAGCCGCTGATGCTCCACGATTCATCGAGCTGGAAGCGGCCTGTCGCATCGAAATAGCCACGAAAATCGTTCTGGCTGTTCGGCGCTATTGCGCCCGCGCCCACCGGAATGCGCGATCCTGCCGTGGCATAGCCGGTGATCTGATAGGCCCCGCGATCGGTGAGGGCACGGTAGGTTGCATTCACCATCGGCAGTGCCTCGGTGAACACGGATCCGGTGACAGTCAGATCGCGATTGGGTGCGAGGCTGATATAATAGGGCAGGCTCAGCTGGACGCCATTTGCCTGGCTGAACCGAATGTCGGGGACCAATATGCCCGAACCGCTGCCCTCGCCGACCGGGTGGCTGAGGCCCGGCATCGGGATGACCGGCAGACCGAACAGCTCCAGCCGGGCCCCGTCGTACCGGACACGCTTCTCGGCGGGGTTGTACACGACCTTGATCGCGCGCAGCTGCCAGCTCGGCTTTTTGGGCTTGCCGCTGGGGGTCTCGACGAGACAGGCCGAATAGGCTGCATTGTCGAGGGTGATGATGCCATCGGTGCGTGTCCCCCGGCTGGCGACCATCCGCCCGCCGGCTTCGAGCACGACCAGAATGTTCTCGATGACTCCGTCGCGGATCGACTCGGTCAGTTCGATCGAGTCGCCATAGAGCTTGTTGCCCTCTGCATCGGTGATCTGCACATCGCCGTTTGCGCGCACCTGACCGGTCTTGCGATCCCAGGTGACGCTGTCTGCCACCAGCGACTGGTCGACGCGCACCAGCAGCACATTTCCATTGGCGGTCACCACATCGGCATTGCTGTCATAATCCAGCCGATCGGCGGTGAACTCGATGACGTGCTGTTCCTCGTCCGCAGCACCTGCAGCGGGGGAAGCCTGATCATCCGAATACCGGACGATATCCTGGCGCGTGAAGGTGAGGTTCTCGCCGAGCAGATAGCTTGTGCGGGTGCAGACGGGCTTTGCTGCAGCCTGATCGGCGGCGAGCGCAGGGACCGCTTGCGCTGCAAGCAGCGCGGAACCCAGCAACAAACCTGTCCGTGAAAAGCGCAAACCAACCATCCGTCGCATTCTGCGGTGGTCGTCAGGCCCGAGAATCACGGAGGCGCCACTCGCCAGAATCGCGCCTATTGCACCGCGCAAGCGCGAGCGCAAACCGCTTTCGATGGCCCGTGCAAAGGTGCGGCAAATGCTGGCAAACAAAACGAACCTGTCCTATCGCTTGCAAGCGCAGCCTCGCCACCAATATGGCGGGAGGACCTCTGTTGCCGTCCCTATCGGTCCAGCCATAGGCGCAACATGGTTCACAATCGATTAACCGGCCAACCGGCCTGCCTTTCGGGAACCCATTGATGAACATAATTTTCGACGCCTCCGCAGACAGTTATGCCGTGATCGCCTATCCGGTTGCCAAGGACGAGCTGGCCAATCTCAGCCTGCCGCTCGACTCCGGTCCGGTCGTGATCGAAGGCGCGAAGGCGGCCCGGTTCGAAGGCGGTGCAGGCGAGGTGTTCGACATTTTTGTCGGACAGGGTGGCAAGACACTGCGCGTCGCGCTGATCGGCACCGGCGGCCAGTCGCGTACCGATCTGGAGCGCGCGGGCGGCCAGCTGGTGGCGAAATATCAGCGCTCAGGCGTGGAGTCGCTGGCAGTGGACATGGGGCTGGGCGCGCTGGCGCACAATCGCGAAGGCGCCGCGCAATTCCTGTTCGGGGCGGTGCTGCGCAGCTGGTCGCATGATCAGTACCGCACCAAGCTGCCCGTCAAGCAGAAGGTCAGCCTCACCGAGATCGGCGTAGTCAACGGACCTGCCGGGCTGGGCGCGATCTGGACCGATCAGGCCGCGATCGCCGAGGGCGTCGCCCTCACGCGCGAACTCGTCACCGAGCCTGCCAACATCATCTATCCCGAAAGCTTCGTCGAGCGGTGCAAGCATCTGGAGTCGCTGGGCGTCGAGATCACCGTGCTGGGCCAGGAAGAGATGGAAAAGCTGGGCATGGGCGCGCTGCTCGGTGTGTCGCAGGGCTCGGTTCGCCCGCCCCGGATGCTGGTGATGCGCTGGAACGGCACCGGCGATGCCAAGGCCAAACCCGTCGTTCTGGTCGGCAAGGGCGTTACCTTCGATACCGGCGGCATCTCCATCAAGCCGGCGGCGGGCATGGAAGACATGAAGTGGGACATGGGCGGCGCAGGCGCGGTTGCGGGCACGATGAAGGCGCTTGCCGGACGCAAGGCCAAGGCGCATGTCGTCGGCATCTGCGGCCTGGTCGAGAACATGCCCGATGGCAATGCGCAGCGTCCCGGAGACGTCGTCACCAGCATGTCCGGCCAGACAATCGAGGTGATCAACACCGATGCCGAAGGGCGGCTCGTGCTGTGCGACGCGCTCCACTGGGCGCAGGAAAATTACGATCCCGAATATATTGTCGATCTCGCCACGCTGACCGGCGCGATCATCATCTCGCTGGCCGACCAGCATGCCGGGCTGTTCAGCAACGACGATGGCCTGGCCGCAAAGCTGACCGAAGCGGGCAAGCTGGCCGGCGATCCGCTGTGGCGCTTCCCGCTGAGCAAGGCCTATGACCGGATGATCGACAGCCCGATCGCAGACATGAAGAATGTCGGCGCCAAGGGCGGCGGATCGATCACGGCGGCGCAGTTCCTGCAGCGGTTCATCAAGCCCGGCGTTAAATGGGCACACCTTGACATCGCCGGCATGGTCTGGGCGGACAAGCCCGGTCCTGTGTGGGACAAGGGTGCGACCGGTTATGGCGTTCGGCTTCTGAATCAGTGGATTGCAGACAATTTCGAGAATTGATCTGAAGCGCTCCGTGTTCATGACGAGGCGGGGCTGCTGATATGCAGGTCGATTTCTATCACCTGACGCGTGACACCGCCGAGCGGGTTCTTCCTGCTCTGGCGGCACGCACTCTCGCGCTGGGTCAGCGCATGCTGGTGCTCTCGCGCGGTGCCGACCATCGCGCCGCACTCAGCCATGCATTATGGACGCACAGTCCCGAGAGTTTTCTGGCGCATGGCGAACTGGATGGGCCCAACCCGCAGCTTCAGCCGATCCTTCTCGCCGACCGCGTCGAGCCCGCCAATGGCGCCCGTTTTGTCGCGATTGCCGACGGGATCTGGCGCGAGGAGGCGCTCGGTTTTGATCGGGTCTTCCTGCTGTTCGGCGACGACACCATTGCCGGCGCGCGCAAGGCCTGGGTCGATCTGGGCGGGCGCGAGGGGCTGGACCGACATTACTGGAAGCAGGACGGCGGCAAATGGGTTGAACAGACACCCGGCAAGCGTCAGGATGTCCGGGAACCATAGGAGACGGTCGAATGCGCAACATTCTGATGACGACAGCGGCTTTCATGCTGCTTGCAGGCTGCGGCGGCGAAAAGACCGTATACAGCGACGCCGAGGGCAATGAGGTCAAGGTGACGCGTGAAGGCGATGGCGACGCGTCGGAGGTCAAGATCACCAGTGCCGATGGGTCTGCGACCGTCAACATCAATACTGGCGCCACCGACGCGAAGCTGCCCTTCAATCTGGAGGTCTATCCTGGCGCGAAGGTCGTCTCGACCATGAACAGCAACAGCGATGGCAATCAGGGCGCCATGGTGGTCATGGAGAGCAGTGCCAGGCCCGATGCTGTGATCGCCTGGTACCGCAAGTCGGTCGAGGGAAAGGGCTTCAAGATCGAGACCGAAATCACCACCGGTGACATGCGCGCCATTGCCGGGACGAAAGACGGAGGTTCGTTCACGCTGCAGGTCGCACCCGCCGAGGCGGGGTCGTCGATAACGCTGATTGCCGGCCAGGGCTGAAGCGCGCCGCGTAATCGTCTGACGGCGGTTTTTCTTGCAGCGCACAAGGCGGCCCGCTAGGGGCGGCGGCGAATCGCGCCGCGCGTGCGCGAGCACCATCATATTGCAGGAGCATCCTCATGGCCGTCACCCGGACCTTTTCGATCATCAAGCCCGACGCCACCCGTCGCAACCTGACCGGCGCGGTCACCAAGATGCTGGAAGAAGCTGGCCTGCGCGTCGTCGCGTCCAAGCGCATCCACATGACCCGCGAACAGGCCGAAGGCTTCTACGCCGTCCACCGCGAGCGTCCGTTCTTCGGTGAACTGGTCGAGTTCATGATTTCGGGCCCCGTCGTCGTGCAGGTGCTGGAAGGCGAAGACGCCGTGAAGCGCAACCGCGACATCATGGGCGCCACCAACCCGGCCAATGCCGAGCCTGGCACCATCCGCAAGGAACTGGCCGAGAGCATTGAGGCGAACTCGGTCCATGGTTCGGACAGCGAAGAAAATGCCGCGATCGAAATCGCCTATTTCTTCAAGCCGGAAGAAATTGTTGGCTGATCCAAATGCCGCGCGCTGCCGGGCCTGAACTGAACCCGGCAGCGCTGGCACCGACATCGGCGCACGGCACCAGCGATCGCCTGGCCCGGTTGCGGATCGCGATCACCTATTTGTGGCGGCATCACCGGTTGCCTGACCTTGGTGAGCCACGCCGGTTCACCGAATTCGTCCAGCATCGCAAGCTTTTCGATTGCGATCCGCGGCTGCCCGCCTTTTCCGACAAGGTGGCGGCGAAGGCGCTGATTGCCGACCGGCTCGGGCAGGACTGGATCACTCCCACACTCTGGCAGGGCACGTTGCTGCCCGATAGGCCTCCCTGGCCGCGCCCCTTTGTCGTGAAGTCCCGTCACGGCTGCAATCAGCGGGCCTTTGTCCGATCGCCCGATGACGACTGGCCCGCGATCCGGCGGATTAGCCGGACCTGGATGCATCGCCCCTATGGCGGGTGGCTCGACGAATGGCTTTATCGTGATATTCCACGCGGGCTTCTGGTCGAGCCGTTCATCGGCAGCCATGGAAGGCTTCCGCTCGACTACAAGTTCTACGTTTTCGGCGGCGAGGTGGCATGCATCCAGGTCCATCTGGATCGCGAAACGCGCCATCGCTGGATGCTGTTCGATCGCGATTGGAACAGATTTTCCTCGCGCACGCGCGATCCCGATCCGCCAGCGCCAGCGTCGCTCGCCACGATGATCGCGGCGGCGGAGACATTGGGGCATGGCTTCGATTTCGTTCGCGTCGACTTCTACGAGATAGACGGCAAGCCGCGCTTCGGCGAAATGACCTTCTATCCCGGTTCCGGGCTCGATCCCTTCGATCCGCCCGAGATCGACCTTATGCTCGGCGCGCTATGGGCGAAGGCGCGTCTGGACTCGTGCTCTAGAACTCCGCCGCGATATCCATGAACCTGGTCAGCCGCTTGGGCGCGACGCTGCGCCAGCTGCGATGCAGCCAGTCAGCGATATGGTCCCAGTCGGTGCACCCGGTATCGAGCCGGATCGCGATCCAGCCCGAGGGCGCGTAGAATTTGGGAAGATAATAGAGATCTGGGTCCTGATCGACCAGTGCGGCCTGCTCGTCCGCGCCGCTGGTCTTGACGAGCAGCGCGATCGCTTCCTCGCCATGATGGTGGATCGAGACATAGGCGAAATATTTGCCAGTCTTGTCGCCTCCCACGCGCCAGCCTGGCGCCCCATGCGAGGGGCGGGCGTCGGTCTCGGGCAGCGCGAGCGCCAGTTCGCCGACCTTGGCGACGATCCAGTCCGGGTCGCTCTCTCGGGCGACATAATCGGCGAGCGTACGCGAATAGAGCTGGTGTTCCGCGATCAGCACGCGTGCGGCCAGGCTGTCTGGCTTATCATCAGGCAGGATGGCGACTTCGGTCTGGCCGAGCACAGGGCCGTCGTCGAGCTCCGCGGTCACGAGGTGCACGCTGCATCCAGCAACCTTGTCCCCGGCTTCAATCGCGCGCTCGTGGGTGTGCAGGCCCTTGTATTTGGGCAGCAGCGAAGGATGGATGTTGAGCATCCGGCCCTCCCATCCGCGCACGAAGCCGGGAGTGAGGATGCGCATATAGCCCGCCAGCGCGACATGGTCGGCGCCACTCGCGCGTATCGCCTTGTCCATCGCGGCATCATGGCTCTCACGGTCCATGCCCTTGTGCGACAGGGCGAAGGTCGGTACGCCTTCGGCCTCGGCGAGCCGGAGCCCGCCCGCCTCAGGATTGTTCGACGCCACCAGGACCACCTCATAAGGGCAGGACGACGCCCGCGAGGCGTAGAGCAGGGCGGCCATGTTGGTGCCGCTGCCCGAAATCAGGATGGCGACACGGGCCTTACCCCGCATGGGTGGCGCTCCACGCCGTTTTGGCGCTCCAGGTCTCGACCGATCCGCTGACGGTGCACCCCTTGTCGCCCGCCTCGATCCTGCCGATGCGGTGTACGGTCTCGCCCGCGGCCTCCAGATCGGCGGTGACGCTGGCGACATCGGCTTCGTCGACCACCAGCACCATGCCGATGCCGCAGTTGAAGGTCCGCGCCATTTCCTCGGGCTCGATATTGCCCTGCGCCTGCAGGAAGGCCATCAGCCGTGTCTGCGTCCAGGCATCGGCATCGACAAGGGCATGGGCGCCATCCGGCAGCACGCGCGGGATATTCTCGAGCAGGCCACCGCCGGTGATATGCGCCATTGCAGCGATTCGGCCCGATTTCACCACCGGCAGCAGCGAGGCAACATAGATTCGCGTCGGCGCAATCAGCGCGTCGATGAGCAGAATCTCCTGATCGAACAGGGCCGGGCGGTTCATCTTCCAGCCCTTGTCGGCAGCGAGGCGGCGGACCAGCGAATAGCCGTTGGAATGGACGCCCGACGAGGCGAGGCCCAGCAGCACATCGCCCGGCTTCACCCTGTCGCCGGTCAGCACCTCGTCGCGCTCCACTGCGCCCACGCAGAAGCCGGCCAGGTCATAATCGCCCGGCGCATACATGCCCGGCATCTCGGCCGTCTCGCCACCGATCAGCGCACATCCGGCGATCTTGCAGCCCTCGGCAATCCCTGCGACGACGCGTTCGGCAACGCCGGTGTCGAGCTTGCCGGTGGCGAAATAGTCGAGGAAGAACAGCGGCTCAGCACCCTGGACGATCAGGTCGTTGACGCACATCGCGACCAGATCGATCCCAATCGCATCATGCCGGTCATGATCGATCGCGAGCTTCACCTTGGTGCCCACACCATCGTTCGCTGCGACCAGCAGCGGGTCACGAAACCCGGCGGCCTTGAGATCGAAAAAGCCTCCGAATCCGCCCAGTTCGGCATTGGCACCGGGGCGCGCGGTCGCCCTGGCCAGTGGGCCGATCGCCTTGACCAGCGCATTGCCGGCGGCAATCGAAACGCCCGCCTGGGCATAGCTGTAAGATGTCGGGCCAGAAGCCGAGGGATTTGGCGCGTCGCCGGTCTTGTCAGTCATGGCCTGAGCGGTTAGCGACTTCTCGCTTGGATTTCCACGCCATTGTCGCCAAAAGAGCGGCCACGCCGCCGCCGGAGACGGGCAGGGGGCAACAAGCTCGTTTTTGCGCGGTTGTTTGAAGCTAGGATACATTGATCACCAGCCTGCCCCTGCAACGTCCGGCGCCCCAATTCTCTCGCGTCTGGATCGCCGTCGCCCTGTTCGCACTGCTGCTCGGTGCGGGCGCGCTCGTCTATGCGCAGATCGAAGGGGATCGCGGAATTCCGCCGATCGCCAGTGGCGGGGATTTCGAGGTCAGCGGGGTCAAGGTCGATGGATCGGGCAAGAATGCGGAAGAGGCACGTTCCAATGCCTGGCGCGATGCACAGCGCAAGGGGTGGCAGAAGCTCTGGTCGCAGATGAACCGCTCGGGCGCCGCGCCCAAGCTCAGCGATTCGGCGCTGGACGGAATCGTTTCGGCGATCGTCGTGGAGAACGAGCAGATCGGCCCGCGCCGCTATATTGCCACCTTGGGCGTGCTGTTCGATCGCGCCCGTGCCGGCGAATTGCTCGGCGTCAGCGGATCGGTTTTGCGCTCAGCACCGATGCTGGTCGTGCCTGTCTATATCAGCGGGGGATCGGCCCAGACGTTCGAGAACCGCACCCCCTGGCAGGCGGCCTGGGCAAGGTATCGCACCGCCGAAAGCATCGTCGACTATATCCGCCCCTATGGCTCGGGAGCGGATTCACTGCTGGTGAACGCGGCACAATCGGGCCGGCGCAGCCGAACCTGGTGGCGCGTGATCCTGGACCAGTTCGGTGCGGCTGACGTGGTGATTCCCGTGGTCGAGGTCGAACGGCAATATCCCGGCGGGCCGATCATCGGCCGCTTTGCAGCCCGTTTCGGACCCGACAGTCGTTTGCTCGGAAGCTTTTCGCTGCGGGCCCGCAACAGCGACGGGCTGGGTGCGATGCTCGACGAAGGCATCAAGCGGCTCGACCGGATCTATGCCGGCGCGGTGCGGTCCGGTGAACTCCGGCCTGACTCGTCGCTGATCATCGAAAAGCCTGTCGAGATTGTCGAAGAGGCGCTGGATGACACGCTTGCCGAGGACATGCCCGTCGAGTCGGGCGGCCTGTCCGCCGCCGCTCAGATCATCTCGATCCAGTTCGACACGCCCGATGTGGCTGCAGTCCAGGCAGGTGAGCGCATGGTGCGCGGCATTCCGGGCGTGATTTCGGCCAGCACCGCCAGTCTGGCGCTGGGGGGAACCTCGGTGATGCAGGTCAACACGCAGGTCGATATTGATGCGCTGCGCGGCGCCCTGGAGGCGCGCGGCTATCGCGTCCAGCAGGGTGCAGGGGTGCTCCGCATTTCCAGGGCAGCCGCACCGGCATCGCCTGGTGGCGGGGGATAACCGATGACTCGCCAGTTCGCCTTGCCCTTTGCGGCAGCCGGACCGGACGGTGACAGCGAATTCCTGATCACCGAATCGAACCGCGCGGTGGTCGACCGGCTGTTCGACTGGACGCGCTTGCCCTTCGGCGCTGCGGTACTGGTCGGCCCTGCAGGATCAGGCAAGACCGTCATCGGTCGCGCCTTCGCGGGCGGATCGGGTGGCGGGTTTATCGACAATGCGGATGGCGAAAGCGACGAGACACTGTTCCACGCATGGAACCGGGCTCAGACGCAAGGCCTGCCCGTGCTGTTTGCCGCCAGCCGCGCTCCGGCAGAATGGGGCATTCGCCTGCCGGATCTGCTGTCCAGGCTGGGAGCATCGCTGCTGATCGAGATTCCGCCGCCCGACGAGGATATGGCGACGCTGCTGCTGCAGAAGCTGCTCGCGCGGGCGGGGCTGGCGCTGCCGGATTCGCTGGCGCACTATGCCGCCGTGCGCATGGAGCGGTCCTACCCTGCCATACACGATCTGGCACGGACGATCGATCAGATGGCGCTGGCAATGCAGCGACCGATCGGCCAAAGACTGGTGCGCGAGGCACTGGCGATAATGGCAGGAACCGATGGCGGCTCAACCGACTGAAATCGAGACGAAACCCTTGGGCCATTCCGATTCGGGGCGGCGCTATTTCAACCGCGAACTCAGCTGGCTTGCGTTCAACGACCGGGTTCTCGAAGAAGCCTGCATCCCGCGCCATCCGTTGCTCGAACGGCTGCGCTTCCTGTCGATCTCGGGCAATAATCTCGACGAGTTCTTCATGGTCCGCGTGGCAGGGCTGGTGGGACAGGTGGCGCAGCATGTCGAGGAGCGCTCGGCCGACGGCCGCACCCCGGTGCAGCAACTGGCCGCGATCGAGCGTGCGGTCGACCGGCTCAACGCCGAGCAGCAGCGGGTCTGGAGCGAATTGCGCATCCAGCTGGCGGCCAATGGCGTCGTCGAGGCGGATGTCGAGGATCTGAGTCCCGACGATCGTGCATGGCTGCGCGAGCATTTCGTCTCTCAGATATTCCCGGTTCTCACACCCCAGGCGCTCGATCCGGCGCACCCGTTTCCGTTCATCCCCAACAAGGGGTTGAGCCTGATATTCGAACTGAAGCGACGGTCGGATGGCAAGACGGTTCGCGAACTGGTCATGCTGCCGGCGACCATGCCGCGCTTCCTGCGCATTGCCGGCGACCAGGGGCTGTACCTCTCGCTCGAGAAGATCGTCGTCGCGTTCGCCGATAAGCTTTTTCCTGGTTATGACGTGCGGGCGTCCGGGCTGTTCCGGATCATTCGAGACAGCGATATCGAGGTCGAGGAAGAGGCCGAGGATCTCGTTCTGTACTTCCGCACCGCACTCAAGCGGCGTCGGCGCGGCCAGGTAATCCGGCTGGAAACGTCGCGACTGATGGACAGGGGGCTGGCGCAGCTTCTCGACGACAATCTGCTGCATGAAGGCGGCACCAAATCCTCGGACGATGGCTTTCTGGGTATCGGCGATCTTGCTGCGCTGGTGGACGAGGATCGGCCCGATCTGAAATTCCCGGCCTATACGCCCCGGTTTCCCGAGCGAATCCGTGAACATAACGGCGATTGTTTCGCTGCGATACGAAGCAAGGATATCGTCGTTCACCACCCATATGAAAGCTTCGAGGTGGTGATCGCGTTCCTGAAACAGGCCGCTGCCGACCCCGATGTGGTGGCGATCAAGCAGACGCTCTATCGCGCGGGCAAGCAGTCCGCCGTCATCAACGCCCTGATCGCAGCGGCAGAGGCTGGCAAGTCTGTCACCGCCGTGGTCGAGCTCAAGGCCCGGTTCGACGAGGAGCAGAACCTGCTCTGGGCGAGCGCGCTCGAGCGTGCTGGCGTGCAGGTGGTCTATGGCTTCATCGAGTGGAAGACACATGCCAAGATTTCGATGGTGGTGCGCCGCGAGCCTGAGGGTTTCCGCACCTATTGCCATTTCGGCACGGGCAACTACCACCCGATCACCGCGCGCATCTATACCGACTTGAGCTTCTTCACCGCCGATCCGCGCGCCGGGCGCGATGCGGCGCAGCTGTTCAACTATATCACCGGTTATGTCGAACCCGAGCAGCTCGAACTGCTCTCCATGTCGCCGCGCGATCTGCGCAACGATCTGATCGCGCTGATCGATCACGAGATGGAGGAAGCCCGCGCCGGGCGCACCGGGGCAATCTGGGCCAAGATGAATTCGCTGGTCGATCCGGCGATGATCGAGAAGCTCTATGCCGCGAGCAGCGCCGGCGTGCAGATCGAGCTGATCATCCGCGGCATCTGCTGCCTCAGACCGGGCGTACCGGGTCTGTCGGACAATATCCGGGTCAAGTCGGTGGTCGGTCGTTTCCTGGAACACAGCCGCATCTGGGCGTTCGGCAATGGCGATGCCTTGCCCAATGACAAGGCGAGGGTTTTCATCAGCTCGGCGGACTGGATGCCGCGCAACTTTGACCGGCGGGTCGAGTACATGCTGCCGATCGAGAACCCGACCGTGCACGATCAGGTGCTCGAACAGGTCATGGTGGCCAATCTGCTCGACAATGAACAAAGCTGGGACCTGGATTCCCATGGCCAGTATCACCGTGTAAAAACCGAAGACAAACCCTTCAATCTGCACCGTTATTTCATGACGAACCCTTCGCTTTCAGGCCGTGGGACAGCGCTGAAGCACAGCGAGGACGTGCCGAAGCTCAGCTTGCATCGTCGCGCTGCCAGAACGGACTGAGCCCAGCGATCGATGAGCTTTTTTGTCCGCAAGCAGAACCAGCCGGTTCATCTCTATCGTACTGCGATCATCGATATCGGCTCGAATTCGGTGCGCCTGGTGGTGTTTTCCGGCCCCCGGCGCAATCCGGCCCTGATCTTCAACGAGAAGGTGATGGCAGGGCTTGGCCGCTCGCTTGCCGAAACGGGAATGATCGACGAGCCATCGATGGCGCGAGCCATCCAGGCGCTTGAGCGCTTTCGCATCGTGGCCCGCGAAATGGACGTCGACGAGACCGTGTGCGTTGCCACCGCAGCCGTGCGGGACGCCAGCAACGGGGACGAATTCACCCGCAAGGTCGAGGCTCTGGGGCTGGAAATCACCATATTGTCGGGCGATGATGAGGCACGCACCGCAGGCATGGGGGTGCTGTCTGCCATACCCGATGCTGATGGCATCGTCGGTGATCTTGGTGGGGGCAGTCTGGATCTGGCCCGGGTCGCGGATGGGCAGGTGCTTGATACCGCCACGCTGCCGCTCGGTGTTCTCCGGGCAGCCGCGATCCGCAAGGGCGATGCCGCTGCGCTGACACGCACTTTCAAGCAGATGGTCGCGGCCTATCCCTGGCTGTCGCGCTATCCCGACAAGCCCTTCTATCTCGTGGGCGGGTCGTGGCGCGCGTTTGCGCGTCTGGACATGCACCTCACAGCCTTTCCGCTCAAGGTGCTGCACCAGTATCAGATCGATATTGCCCGACCCGAAAAGGTGCTTGCCGGCTTTCGATCGCTGGACAAGGAGGCGCTGCGTCAGGCGACAGGCCTCGCGCCTTCGCGGATCGAGACATTGCCCGACGCTATCGAACTGCTGCGGCTGATGCGCCGCCATCTGCAGCCCAGTGCGTTCGTCGTCTCCTCCTTTGGCCTGCGCGAGGGGCTGCTCTATGCGCGCATGGATGAGGAGGTGCGTCAGCGCGACCCGCTGCTTGTGGCGACCGAGCGGTTCGGCCAGCTTCAGTCCCGCTTCGGCGAGGATGCGCTGCCGCTGTTCGACTGGATATCGCCGGTATTTCCCGACGATCCGCCCGAATGGCAGCGCTGGCTGATGGCCGCGTGCCACCTGTCGGATGTGGCCTGGCAGGCCAGCCCCGATTTCCGCGCCGAGCGCGGGCTGGAAATTGCTCTCCACGGTAATTGGGTGGGGATCGACGTGCACGGACGATCGATGATCGGCCAGGCGCTCTACACCAATTTCGGCGGAGGCCCGCGGGCCTTTCCGCTGGATCGCCATGTCGTGCCGCAGAACATGCTGGACCGAGCGATCGGTTGGGGCCTGGCCATGCGGCTTGCCCAGCGCCTCGCAGCCGGGACGCACGATGTCCTGCGCCGTTCGGCACTGAAGCGCAATGGCGACCGTCTCGAACTCGTCCTTGAGGATCGGGATCGCGCGCTGCTGGGTGAGGTTGTCGAGCGCCGTCTGCGGCGGCTCGCCCAGTATCTGGGCCTGCGTGCTGGTGCAATCTGATCGGCGCCACTGGTAAAGTCCCTTGCCAGGCTCTATCTTGCCGCAAAGCCACAGTCAGAGGAACGGCGCATGTTCAGCGCACTCAGCGAATATCTGGATTCGATCCGCGCCCGTGACCCTGCGCCCCGGTCGCGCTGGGAAATCCTGCTCTATCCGGGCGTGCTGGCGCTCGGCCTCCACCGCGTGGCGCACTGGCTGTTCAATGGGGAGCTGTATTTTCTCGCTCGGCTGGTCAATCACATCGCGCGCTTCCTGACCGCGATCGACATTCATCCCGGCGCGCAGATCGGCAAGTTCTTCTTCTGCGACCATGGCTTTGTCGTCATCGGCGAGACCGCCGTCATCGGCGACAATGTCACCATCTATCAGGGCGCTACGCTGGGCGGGCGCAATCCGACCGATGGCGTGGGCGGCAAGCGCCATCCGACCATCGAGGATGACGTGATCATCAGCCTGGGCGCGGCCATTCTCGGCCCGGTGACGATTGGCAAGGGCGCCCGTGTGGGTGCGAATGCGGTGGTGACCAAGGATGTCGCGCCGGGATCGGTCATGGTCGGGATTCCCGCCAAGCCCACGCTGCTCGATGCCAGCGAGAAGCAGCGCGGCTTCGTGCAATATGGTACGCCCTGCAGCCAGACCTTTGACCCCAACACCCAGAAGCTCGAACTGCTCCAGTGCGAAATCCGCCAGATGCAGGAGCGTATCGCTCAGCTGATCGACGAGCGCGACGAGGCCAGGCGAGCGGCGCGGCCTGCCGCATCAGAGCCTGATCGTGACAGCGGCACCGCTGCCTGAAATGGGCGCCGAGTTGCTTGACGGGGCCTGCGCTTGAGCGTCGGCGGCAACGTCTCGCTCTTTCCGGTGCCGGGAGCGCCGGGCCAGGTCGGGTTCGACCGGGACGAGCTGACCCGCATTCTCGATCTGTACGGGCGCATGGTCGCTGCCGGCCTGTGGCGCGATTATGCGATGGACCTCGGCCGCGATGCCGCCGTGTTTTCGTGCTTTCGTCGTGCAACCGAGCGGCCCGAATATCGCATCGAGAAGCGCCCGGCACTGCGCCGGAAGCAGGGGCAATGGGCGCTGGTGGGCGAGGGCGGTGCGGTGCTCAAGCGCGGGCACGAGCTTTCCGGCGTGCTAGCTCCGCTGGAGCGCAAGCTGGTTCGGGTCGTCGAATAGCGCCTCAGACGTCGAATTCGTGATCGCCGTGCGGCTCCAGGCTTGCCTGGTGCAGAAGGTGACCGAGCCACGCGGCGATGATGCACATCGCGGCGCTGAGCAGAAGCTGGTAGATCACGTCCACGCCGGCCAGGCTGAGGCCGATCGCAATCAGCGATCCGATCACCATCGCGCCGGAATTGACGATGTTGTTGGCGGCAATCGTCCGCGCCGCCTCGCTCTTGTGCACCGTGGTGGTGAGAAACGCATAAAGCGGCACAACGAACATGCCACCGGCAACCGCGATACCAAGCAGCGACGCCAGCAGCGGAATGGCCATCGGATGGGTCACGAACTCGCCGACGCTGAACAGCGATCCCGGCTCGTCAGGCACCCATTGGCGGCAGACGAAGAAGAAGGCGACCACGAACAGTCCCATCACGATCACCGAAACCGGCGAGTATCGGGCCGAGACGGTGCCCTTGAGCAGCGCATTGATCGCAACCGATCCGATCGCGACGCCGACCGAGAAAACCACGAGAAACAGGCTGGCGACTTCCTTGCTCGCGGTCAGCACGTTCTTGGCGAGCGGCGGGAACTGGATGAACAGCACTGCACCGATCGTCCAGAAAAAGCTGATGGCAACGATCGCCAGGAACACGCGGCGTACCCGCGTTGTCGCCTTGATCAGCGCGATGGACGCGCGGATGAAGTTGAAATCGAGCCTTGTCGCCTCGGTCATCGGCGGAGCAGGGGGCACCTGCCGCCCGGTCGCATAGCCGATCATGGCAGTCAGCACGACCGCCACGCCTGCGACCTCGACCGGTATCCAGCCTGCCAGGATCGTGCCGAGCAGGATGGCGATATAGGTCCCCGCCTCGACCAGCCCGGTGCCGCCGAGCACTTCCTCATCGTTCAGATGCTGCGGCAGGATGGCGTATTTGATCGGGCCGAAAAAGGTCGAGTGGATGCCCATCGCGAACAGTGCGAGCATCATCAGCGGGATGGCGATGGTGTGCACCGCCAGACCCGCCCAGGCCATGTACAGCCCGGTGCCACCAACCAGCATGATGATGATTTCGCAGAACTTGACGATGCGGATGATCACCGCCTTGTCGCGGGTATCGGCGAGCTGGCCTGCCAGCGCCGAGAGCAGGAAGAACGGCAGGATGAAGATCGCGGTCGCGATCGCGCTGAACCAGGTTTCCGCCGTCTCGTCATTATAGACGCTGTAGACGACGAACAGCACCATCGCGTTCTTGTAGAGATTGTCGTTGAACGCCCCGAGCAGCTGGGTCACGAACAGGGGGAGAAAGCGCCTCTTGTTCAAAAGCGCGCCAGCTGAAGCCATGCTGAGTGTTCCTCGGTGGTTTTCATGCGCAGCCTGCGGTGCACATCGGCGCGACCCTGTCGGGTGGCGCAAATGCAGCAGGCCTTGGCCGCCGTATCGGGTTCATGGAGCAGCCGGTCAAGCCATTTCCATTGCCGACAAATGCGGTTATGAGGCGTGCAGCTTATGCTTACCGTGCCCAATATCCTGACGCTCTCGCGGATCGTCACCGTGCCACTGCTGGCCGCCTTGCTGTGGTGGCCCGAATGGGCGACCGGCTATCTGCTGGGATTCGTCGTCTACTGCCTGATGGGCATTACCGATTATTTCGACGGCTATCTCGCCCGCGCGCAGGGCGCGGTATCGCGGCTCGGCATCTTTCTCGATCCGATTGCTGACAAGATCATGGTGGCGGCGGTCATCCTGATTCTGTGCGCCAATGGCAACATCCACGGCCTGCACGTCATCGCGGCGCTGATCATCCTGCTGCGCGAGATCACCGTGTCGGGCCTGCGCGAATTTCTCGCCGGGCTGCAGGTATCGGTTCCGGTGTCGCAACTCGCCAAATGGAAGACGACGCTGCAGCTGCTCGCACTCGGCACGCTCATCTTTTCCGGCGGTTTTCCCGATCAGCTGTGGATGCAGCATCTGGGCCTCGCCGCGCTATGGACCGCGGCCCTGCTGACGCTGGTCACCGGCTGGGACTATCTGCGCGTCGGCCTGAAGCACATGGATTGAATGCGGCAGATTGGTTGCTGCGCGAATCATTTAATGAAACAGAGTCCCGACCCAAGCGGCGTGTAGCATCCGCTTCTGCAATCCAACCCTATAAGTAAGAAGCCCCGTTGCAGCCGTCTTTACCGGTGCCACAGCGATCGGCCAGATTGGCATCAGTGCCGCGATAGGCGATAACCGTCTGGCCAGCGGAGAACCCTGCCACGCCCGTCATGTCATACGCGATTGCGTAGAAGCCAGCGCCCACCTCCCCCGATTCAGGCGAAACCCTTGACTGAAATTCTATTGTTGCGTTGCCAATGTTGCCTGAAGGTGAGAGTCCAAGAATACCCTGCCCGTACCCCCGATTGTACGAGTCCACCGCGAGAATCGACAAAAATACGTTACGAGAGATTTCGGAACTCATCTCACATACTCCGTACTGAAGTTTCCAACAGATAGATGAGCGGCTAAGTTTTCATCTCTCATGTCTTCAATGGTGGCGGACGTGCCGTCTAGATGTCGGTCCAAGTATTTCGACCACCACGGCAAGCGCCGCTCTCCCCCCGTGGTCACCGGTTGATCCGTTATCTGCACCGTAATGCGGCGCAAAGCGTAACCCGGCCCAAATACCGAAGCGAAACCAGTGGGGGTCACAGCCTGGACTGACGCCGGATCGGTCAGGTCGCGGAAGGTCACCAGCATGGGATAGTCTCCCGCTGCAACCTCCGCTTGCCGCTTCACGCCTTTTCCGGACGCAATCCGCGCGGCGCTTTCGACGATATCGTTTCGAAAGGCTGGGTCGAGCGCCGTCATCGAAAGGCCTGCCAAGTCGCCATGCTTGGCATTCGTCTTTAGGAGCGCGAACAGTGTCTGGCCGTTCGGGAGGTCCACGGCGACGGCTTCACCCCTGACGCCCCAGTCGCGGCTTGCTTCCTCGGGAAGAAGTGCAGTCTTGTTGCTCGCCCAGACTTCGTAAACGCTTGCCCCCTTCCGCAGACCCTGGGGCGTGTCGATTTCGACCGTAAGTTCGAAGCGGTAGCGGTAGGGAAACATCTCAGCGCAGCCTGACAATGCCAGCGCCGCAGCAGCAGCCAGCATAGTGCCGCCGATCGTTCGCCAAACGCCCATCACTCTGCCTGTCTGACTCAGCCCGCGCATTTCCCTTCGGCATGGCCACGGCGCAGGATGTCGGCGAGCATGCGGAATTCTTCGGCCCTGGGGCTGTTGCGGCGCCAGATGATTGCGATATCGCGCGCGGCATGTTCGGCGAGCAGGGGCCGCGCGACGACATCGGTGTTGTTCAGGATCCCGGCATCGATCGCGATCTGCGGCAGCAGCGTGAGGCCGAGCCGGTTGTCGACCATCTGTACCAGCGTGTGCAGCGAGGTACCGAACATCATCGCGCTGGCGCGCAGTTCGGGCCGGTTGCACGCGGCGAGCGCGTGGTCCTTGAGGCAGTGGCCGTCCTCGAGCAGCAGCAGCCGCGATTCGTCGATCAGTTCGGGCGCGACTTTTTCGGGCGGATCGCGCGGGTCATCCTTGGGAAAGGCGACATAGAGCGGGTCGCTGAACAGCAGTTCGTGCTCGACATCGCCCGCCGGAAAGGGGAGCGCGAGCAGCACGCAATCGACCTGGCCATGGTGCAGCGATTCGACCGCTGCGCCGCTGACTTCCTCGCGCAGGAACAGCTTCAATTCGGGCTGTTCGCGCCGAAGGCCCGGCAGCAGCCGGGGCAGCAGGAAGGGCGCAATCGTCGGAATGACGCTCATCCTGAGGTCGCCCGAGAGCGGCTTGCCCGAGGAACGGACGAGATCGGCGAGTTCTTCGGCCTCGCGCAGGATGCGGTGCGCCTTGGCGACGACCTTGTTGCCTAGCGGCGTGAAGCGAACGACGCGCCGGGTGCGCTCGACCAGAACCACGCCCAGCAGCGTCTCCAGCTCGCGCAGGCCTGCGGATAGCGTCGATTGCGTCACGAAACAGGCGTCTGCCGCCTTGCCGAAATGCCCATGCTCTTCGAGCGCCACCAGATATTGCAGCTGCTTGAGCGTGGGCAGGTACGAGGTCATGGCTGCTCCGCCAGTGCGGCGGCGACCAGATCTTCGGGTTCGGCCACCAGTTCGGTGCGGGTCATCTTGATCCGGCCATCGGCGATGGCAAAGGCCATGCGCCCTTCGACCAGAGCGAGCGCATCGCGCCCGAACTGTTCGAACCGCCACCCTTCCAGGATGGGCAGGCCCTTGCGAACGCCTGCAGCGAGCGCTTCCAGGTCGTCGCTACGTGCGAGCAGCCGGGCCGCAACGTCAATCTCGCGCGAGCGGATCTTCAGCAGCAGCTTGAGCAGGTCAGCGACGAGCGCGCCTTCCTTTCCCAGCGCCGGACCGCGTGCACTCTTGGGCGGCATTTCGCTGGGCGACAGTGGTTTGGCCGCGAACAGGGCGTCCATCATCCGCGCGCCGATGTCGTTCTCGCGCCAGGCTCCGGAAAGTCCGCGCACCTTGCCCAGCTCGTGCTGGGTCGAGGGCGGATGCGCGGCGATATCGGCGAGCGTCTCATCCTTCATGATGCGGCCGCGCGGCAGGTTCTTGTCCTGCGCCTCGGTCTCGCGCCACCAGGCAAGCGCACGCATGCGGCCCAGCACCTGCGCGCTGCGGCTCGGCGGGCGAATCCGCTGCCACAAGGTGTCGGGATCGGGCTTGTACTGGCGTGGATCGCCCAGCTTCTCCATCTCGATATCGAGCCACGCGCCGCGACCGGTGCGGCGCAGCTTCTCGAGCATCTTGGGCAAGATCTTCGCCAGATGCGTGACATCGCCGATCGCGTAATCGATCTGCCGGGCTTCCAGCGGCCTGCGCGACCAGTCGGTAAACCGCGCACCCTTGTCGACGGTCAGCCCCAGCCAGCTTTCCACCAGGTTCGCATAGCCGATCTGTTCGGCCTGGCCGAGCGCCATCGCTGCGACCTGCGTATCGAACAGCGGCGAGGGGGTCTTGCCGGTGAGGTTGAAGATGATCTCGATATCCTGAGGGCCGGCGTGGAACACCTTGAGCACATCGTGATTCTCGGTGAGCAGATCGAGCAGCGGTCCTAGATCGAGCCCCGGTGCCTTGGGATCGATGGCAGCAGCTTCCTCCAGATTGCCGATCTGCACCAGGCACAATTCAGGCCAATAGGTGTTTTCGCGCATGAACTCGGTATCGACTGCCACGAAATCGGACTGGGCCAGACGGCCGCACAACTGCGCGAGGGAATCGGTGTCGGTAATCAGGGGATGGATCTTCATGGCCAACCTATACAGCCTCGGCCGAAGGCCGCAAACTTTCGCGCGCCGTAACAATCAATCCGGAACGGATCAAAATAACATTTTGGCATCTTTGAGAATCAATATCTCCGCCGCTATGTAACGCGCGCAATGACCATCGGTTGGGGGCGCGCATGTTGGTGTATCAGGTGATCGTCGTTGTCCTTGCCATTGCCCTGATAGGGCAACTGCTTGCGCAGGGCGGGGATGCCTTTCTGGTTCTCGAGAATTCAAGACCGGTTGGCGGTGACCGCGAGGTCGTGACGATACTCGGCTGGGGCTTTGCCACCCGTGCAGGCCGCAGTGCGTGCATTGCCGATCCGGTAGGCCATGGCATCAATGACATGCGCTTTTCGATGAGCTTCGGCCAGATCATGCTGTCACTGGTGACGCTGGGCTTTGTTCGCCGGGTGACGATCGACTACCGGCTGTTTGCGGGGAACCATGTGGTTGGTGCCGCCTGATGCCTGCACCGCTACGCCATGGTCCCCGGGAGTGGACCAACTATCACGGTACCGAAACCGCACAGCTTGCAGACCTGATCGAACTTCTGAACAGTTCGCGAGAGAGCGGGCGTGACGCACTGCGCGAAGTGGCGACCGATGTGCAGGCGCTTCTCGGCGATGCGAGCCGCATGGGCGCACAGCTGCGCCCGCTGGGAGCTGGATGGTCGCCATCGCCGATCACGATCGTCCAGCATGGCTGGCTGGTCGAAACGCGCCGGATCAATCGCTGCTTCGCCCTCGGCAACGATGATGTCGCGTCCGGTGTCGATGCGTCGCGGTTGCTGCTGGTGCAGGCCGGGGCCACGGTAGACGAGGTCAATGACAGTGCGGAAGAACTGGGCCTGAGCCTGCGGACTGGCGGCGCCAGCAACGGCCAGACCTGGGCAGGGGCCTGCGCAACCGGAACGCATGGCAGCGTCCTGACGGCAGGAGGCATTCAGGACCATATCCGGGCGCTGCAAGTGGTCACGCCTTCGGGCATCTTCTGGGTTGAACCCGCCCGGCCGGTCATGTCGCCGGCCTTTGTCGCGGCGACGGGCAGCACCATCTTTCGCGATGACGATGTGTTCGCCGCCTGCCTCGTTGCCGTGGGGGCCATGGGGTTCATCACGGCAATGGTCATCGAATGCGTGCCGATCTTCATGGTCCGCAACATCCAGAAGCGGGCGCGGATCGGTCGTGACGATGTGACCAGGTTGGCCGAGGGAGATTTTCGCGGCTTCTCGAGGCTCTATGGCCTGGATGAAGACCCGCATTTCCTGCAGGTCATCCTCAATCCCTTCGCCCCGTTCGAAAAGGATGCGCTGCTTAGGCTGCTCTATCTGCGCGATCATGACCCCAGCATTCCGCCACCTCCGCGCCCCTTGACGGGGGCAGGGTTCGACGCGCTGACCCTGATCGGCAAGGCGATGGCGGGCATCGACCTGTTTCGTGCCGATATCCTGCAGCTTGCCATGCGCGCCGGCTATGCGGTGCGGCGGGATGTCGACGATCCCGAGGCCATCGCGACATGGGGCAATACGACCGAGCCGCACAATCCCATTGCCAATCTGTTCAACGGTTCGGTCACATTGACCCGATCGGATCTGGACCGCGCCTTCGACCCGCTGATCGAGGCGTTTCTGAGCGGCGGGGGCGGAACGGTGGTGACGCTGCGCTTCATGAAACGGGCTGCCGGATTGCTGGCCCCGGCGCGCTTCCCGGACAATGTCGTGATCGATTTCGACGGACCGCGCAGCGATGTCAGCCATCGCAGCTATCGTGCGGTGGTGGCGCGGCTCGATGCCATGGGCATTCGCTTTACCCGACATTGGGGCAAGACCAACGATCTGGATGCCGCACGGGTCGCCTGCGATTATGGCGATGATTACCGTCGTTTTCGGGTCGCGCAGCGCCGGTTGATGCCAGACCTGGCGGACATTGCCGTGTTTCGCTCCGATCCCCTCATCCATCTTGGCCTGATCGAATGACGGCGATGGGCGGAGCAAACGCGCTCAAAGCTTGACAAAAGCGCACCGGCACGGTGTTAGCCGCGCTATCGGCAAGCCTTGTCTCTGAAAAGGCTCCAGGCTCCAATTCTCGATCAGGATTCATGGTTCTCATGCACGCATATCGCACCCATAGCTGCACCGCGCTTCGCGCCTCCGATGTTGGCCAGCAGGTTCGCCTGTCGGGCTGGATCCATCGCAAGCGCGACCATGGCAACCTGCTGTTCATCGACCTGCGCGACCATTACGGGCTGACCCAGATCGTCACCGACAGCGACAGCCCCGCCTTTGCCGCGCTCGAGCGGCTGCGCGTTGAGAGCGTTATCACCGTGACCGGCACCGTGGTGGCGCGCTCGGCAGAGACAGTGAACGCCAATCTGCCGACCGGCGAGATCGAAGTGCGCGCGGCCGAGGTCGTTATCCAGTCGGCTGCCGAAGAGCTGCCGATGCCGGTCGCAGGCGAGCAGGAATATCCCGAAGACATCCGCCTGCGCTATCGCTTCCTCGATTTGCGCCGCGAGCGTCTGCACCGCAACATCATGCTGCGCTCGCAGGTGATCGCGTCCTTGCGCCGCCGCATGGTCGAGCAGGGCTTTACCGAGTTCCAGACCCCGATCCTGACCGCCTCGTCGCCGGAAGGCGCGCGCGACTATCTGGTGCCCAGCCGCGTGCATCCTGGCAAGTTCTACGCGCTGCCCCAGGCTCCGCAGATGTTCAAGCAGCTGCTGATGGTGGCAGGCTTCGACCGCTATTTCCAGATCGCGCCCTGCTTCCGAGACGAGGACGCGCGTGCCGACCGTAGTCCGGGCGAATTCTACCAGCTCGACCTGGAAATGAGCTTCGTCACGCAGGACGATGTGTTCGCGGCGCTCGAGCCGGTGCTCGCGGGCGTGTTCGAGGAATTCTCGGGCGGCAAGCACGTCACGCCTGCCGGCACGTTCCCGCGCATTCCCTATCGCGAATCCATGCTGAAATACGGCTCGGACAAGCCCGACCTGCGCAACCCGCTGGTGATCAGCGACGTGACCGAGCATTTCGTCGGATCGGGTTTCGGACTGTTCGACAAGATCGTCGGCAGCGGCGGCAAGGTCCGCGCGATCCCGGCCCCCGGCGCAGGTGCGATGAGCCGCAAGTTCTTCGACGACATGAACGATTGGGCGCGCGGCGAAGGCCATGCGGGCCTCGGCTATATCAACATCAAGGATGGTGTGCCCGGTGGTCCGATCGCCAAGAACCATGGTGAGGAAGGCACGGCAAAGCTGATCGCCGAGCTCGGCCTTGGCCCGAACGACGGCGTGTTCTTCGCAGCGGGCAAGGAGCTTCAGGCCGCCAAGCTCGCAGGCGCGGCGCGCACCCGCGTCGGTGAGCAGCTCGGCCTGATCGAGCAGGGCGTCTACAAGTTCTGCTGGATCGTCGATTTCCCGATGTTCGAATATGACGAGGACGCCAAGAAGATCGACTTCAGCCACAACCCCTTCTCGATGCCGCAGGGCGAGATGGAAGCGCTGGAGACGATGGACCCGCTCGACATTCTCGCCTGGCAGTATGATATCGTCTGCAACGGCGTCGAACTGTCTTCGGGCGCGATCCGGAACCATCGTCCGGACATCATGTACAAGGCTTTCGAGATTGCCGGATACAGCAAGGAGGATGTCGAGAAGAACTTCTCGGGCATGCTCAACGCGTTCAAGTACGGCGCGCCGCCGCACGGTGGTTCGGCCCCTGGCGTCGATCGCATGGTGATGCTGCTGGCCGACGAACCGAACATCCGTGAGGTCGTGCTGTTCCCGATGAACCAGAAGGCCGAAGACCTGATGATGGGGGCGCCTTCGCCGGTGAACCTGAAGCAGCTGCGCGAGCTCAACATCCGCGTGGTCGAGCCCCAGAAGGGCTGACGCAGGGCTGATTGCGAAAACTGTGAAACTGTGATAATGCGATGGTCATGAAGAACGTGACCATCGCGCTGGACGACGAAACGCACCGGCTCGCCCGCATCCGCGCGGCAGAACTGGGCACGTCGCTTTCGGCCATGGTCAAGGCGTATCTGCAGGGTGTCGCAGCAGGCGATATCCCTGCGCCTGCGCCGCAAGCCGGAGCGCGCGAAATACCCATGGCTTTCGCCAGCCAACCCGCCAGCGAATTCACTCCACTGAAAAAGCCGCGGCAGCCCGGCGCGCTGCGGGGAAAGGTCCATATGGCGGAAGATTTCAACGAGACTCCGCAATGGCTGATCGACGCCATGGAGGGCAAGGACAGCGGCAAGCCATGGCCCATGGGCTAATCGTTCTGGACTGAGCGATGCGGCTGATGCTCGATACCCATGTGCTGCTATGGTGGCTTCAGGACAGCCCTCGGTTGGGCCAGAAGGCGCGCGCGCTGATCGCCGACCCCGATCACGAGTTGATGGTAAGCCTTGCCTCTCCCTGGGAGATTTCGGTCAAGCACCGCATCGGCAAGCTGCAGGAGAGCGGAGCGGACGTCATGGCCGCACTGGATGGCCAGGGTTTCGTCGTGCTTGATCTCAAACCTGAGCATCTCCGCGTGCTGGAGGCCATGCCGCTGATCCATCGCGACCCGTTCGATCACCTGATCATTGCTCAGGCCCTGGCGGAGCGCTGCATTGTCATCACCGACGATGCGCAACTTTCTGGCTATGGCGTGTCTTGCCTGCCCGCCTGATCCCGGCTTTGCAGTGACCTCTGGCACAGCTTTGCCGCATGACTTGGGTAAGGATTGTGTTACATTTCAACGGAATCGTATCATCATGACGGTGCATCAATCTGGGGCTAGTGGCATGGGGATTGTGTTTGGGGCGCGGGCGCGTTGGCGCCATCTGGCAATGATCATTGCAGGTCTGGGATGCACGGGGTCCGCCCATGCCGAAACGCTTACGATCGACGCGCTATACCCGGCGCGCGATCGTGACGCTGCTCAGGTCGGTTCGCTGGTTGTCGAACGCTTTGGCGGACGCGACGGGCGCGAGCTATCGTTCGCCCTGGAAGGGGCGCTGGCGCAGGTCAGTGTCTATGGCCAGTCCTATTTCAAGGTCGTTGCAGAGCGTTCGTCCGCCCCAGCCGATGCAATCCTGTCGGGCATTGCCAATGCTCAGGTGCAGAACCAGCCGGTCGAGGAAAGCCGCAAGCAATGCGTCGAGCGCGACGGAAATGACAAGTGTATCCGCGAGGAGCAGGTCAAGATCCGCTGTCAGCGGCGTATCGTCTCGCTGAACCCTTCGCTTCGCATGGCGCGGATCGACGATGGCGCGATCGTCTATCAGCGCCAGATCACGAAGAGTGACCAGATCGTCGTCTGTCCTGATCGCGAGGCCAGCCGCAGCGTGCCCGACACCGTTTCCATGCTGGTCGAACAAGTGGCCGATGAGGTTCGCGGCGATATTGCCCCGGTCTTCCGCAGCGATGCCATTCGCGTGCTCGAAGGGCGCAAGGGTCTGGACAAGGATCAGTCGAACCGCTTTCGCGATGCCTTGAAAGCAACGTTTCGCGATCCCGGCCAGGCCTGTTCGATCTGGCAGGCGCTGGATACCGAGGCGCCGGGCCAGAGCTCGGTGGTCTTCAACCTTGCGCTGTGCGCCGAACAGCGCGGCGAGCTCGACGAGGCTCTGACGCGCTACAGCCAGGCACAGGCTCTTCTGCCACGCGAGCCAGCGATCCGCGCCGCGTTTGACCGGATTGCAGCGCGCCAGGCCGCCGAGGCCGATTATGGCGCGCGCGAGGCGCGCCTGGGAGGGACCGGATCATGACCATCAAACTTTCCGATTACGAGCGGGGAAGCGGCTATGATGGCGACTATGATGCCGCGCTCAAGCAGGTGCAGGAACGCCTCTCGCACGCGCATGCCCGGCATATCGTTCACGGCCACCGCGCGATCATCGTGATGGAAGGCTGGGACGCCGCCGGCAAGGGCGGCGTCATCAAGCGGATGACGGCGGAATGGGACCCGCGCTATTTTCAGGTCTGGCCGATCGGCGCGCCGACACCGAACGAACGGGACAGGCATTTCCTGTGGCGCTTTTGGCAGAAGCTGCCCGGGAGCCGTGAAATCGCGGTGTTCGACCGCTCCTGGTATGGCCGTGTCCTGGTCGAACGCGTCGAAAGCCTGATCAGCGAGCGCGAATGGAAGCGCGGCTATGACGAAATCAACGAGTTCGAGGCGCAGCAGGTCGATGGCGGTACGGCGATCATCAAGATATTCCTGCATGTGACGCAGGCGACGCAGGACAAGCGTCTCGCCGATCGGCTTTCGGTTCCCGAGAAGCGCTGGAAGGTAACGCATGACGATTTTCGCAATCGGGCGAAGCGCGCCGACTATCTCGAAGCGATGCACGACATGTTTCGTCAGACCGATACGCGCTGGGCGCCCTGGGCCGTGTTCGACGGCAACAGCAAGAAGGCTGCGCGCATCGCGGTGCTGACGCATATCGCCGAGCGGCTCGAAGCCAGCGTGCCAAAGGACCTGCCAGAGGCTGATCCCGAACTCGTGGCGCTGGCGAAAGAGGCCTTCGGCTACAAGGGCTAGAACAGTTCGCCCTGCATCCCATCTGCAGGGGCGCGGAAGCTGGTCGTGTCCAGCAGCCATTTGTGCTGGTTCAACCCTGCGCGTTTGACGGCAAGGCGGAAGCGGGTGCGGATCAGATCGGCCCAGGGACCCTGGCCCCGCATGCGCGCGCCAAACTCCGGATCGTTGTCGCGCCCGCCCCGCATCTGCTGGATGATCGCCATGACCTTGGCTGCCCGCTCGGGGAAATGCGTGTCGAGCCATGCACGGAACAGCGGAGCGACCTCGTGCGGCAAGCGCACCGGGATATAGGATGCCGACCGCGCCCCGGCCTCGGACCCTGCAGCCACCAGAGCCTCGATCTCATGATCGGTAATCGCGGGTATGACCGGCGACACATTGACATGCGCCGGCACGCCGACCTGATGAAGTGCTCTCAGCGCCGCGAGACGCTTGCGCGGGGTCGCGGCGCGTGGCTCGAGTGTGCGCGCCATCCTGGCGTCCAGCGTGGTGATCGACAGCGCAACTGCGACGAGGTCGAGCCGTGCCATGTCTGCGAGAAGGTCGAGATCGCGCAACACCCGGTCCGACTTGGTCGTGATCGCCACCGGATTGCGGGCCTCCAGGCACACCTCCAGGATCGAGCGGGTGATGCGATGTTCGGCCTCGATTGGCTGATAGGGATCGGTATTGGTGCCCAGCGCAATGACCTTCGGAATATAGCCGGGCTTGCGCAATGTCGCTCGCAACAGCTTCGCAGCATCGGGCTTGGCGAACAGTCGGCTTTCGAAATCGAGCCCTGGGGAAAGGTCCAGCCAGGCATGTGTCGGCCTGGCGTAACAATAGATGCAGCCGTGCTCGCACCCGCGATAGGCGTTGATCGATTGGTCGAACGGCAGGTCGGGCGAGCTGTTTCGCGAGATGATCGAACGCGGATGCTCGATCGTTACCGTCGTGCGCAATGGCGGGGCACCATCGTCCACCGCGTCCAACTGATCAAGCCAGTCGCCATCGGCCTCGCGCAGGGGAAGGTTGAAGCGCGCCGACTCGTGATTGAGCGGAGCGCCCCGGCCCTTGACCGGACGAGGAGGCATGGATGACGCCATGCCTCCTTCTAGAACATTAACGGAACATTCGCTACCGAATTCGCTCGCCGGATGCGGTTGAACGCAAAGTTGATCGGACGTCAGATCCTTTCGAACCGGACCTTGAGGCCATCCTTGGGTTGCGGGATCGGCCAGGCCTGCCATTCGGGGGCATAACCGGGCTCGGTAACGATGCGATGCTGGCTGAGAACATGGTGCAACAGAACCTTGATCTGCATATAGGCAAAATGCAGGCCGAGGCACATGTGCGCGCCGCCGCCGAACGGTACCCAGGCATATTTGTGGCGGTTGCGCGTCGCTTCCGCCGTGAAGCGCATCGGATCGAACCGGTGCGGCTCGGGCCAGTGCTCTTCCTGCTTGTGGGTATAGGCCGCGCTGATGCTGACCGGGGTGCCAGCCGGAATGCGATATCCACCGAATTCGAAATCCTTCAGCGCGCGTCGCGGCGTGGAGGGAACGGGCGGGATAAGCCGCAGCGATTCCTTGAACGCCATTTCGGTGAGTTCCAGGTTGGCCAGCGAATCATAAGGCATCGGTGAGCCGGCAGGGGCCTGCTCCAGCAGTTCGGCGCGAATCCTGTCCTGCCATTCCGGATGGCGCGCGAGCAGCCATATCAGCGAACTGGCTGACGAGGTGATGGTATCATGCGCCGCCATCATGAGGAAATTCATGTGATCGACCACCTCGTCGGTGGTGAGCAGGCTGCCATCGTCGCGCGTCGCGCGGCAGAACTGGCTGAACATGTCCGGCCCCTGCTGCTCCCGGCGCTTCTGGACCTCTGGGGTGAAGTAATCGACCAGATATTTGCGCCCGGCAACGCCCCGGCCCATCTTGGTGAACGGCAGCGGCCGCCGGACCACGCCGATCGAGGCCTGTACCATGTCGACAAAGGCCTTGTTGATCTTGTCGGCTTCAGGGCCCCACGGGATTCCCAGAAAAGACGTTGCAGCAAGATCGAGCGTCAACTTCTTGATTTCGGTGTAGAAAAGAATGTCGCGATCGGACCATTGGTTGACCCGTTCGGCAATGCCTTCGTTCAGCTTTTCGGCATAGTGCCGCATCGGGCCGGGCTTGAACGCGATCGAAAGCGCGCGTCGATCCGCACGATGATGGTCGAAGTCCATCAGCATCAGGCCGCGCGGGAAGAGAAGGTTGAGAACCGGGCCCCATCCCTGTTCGGACGAGAACACCTTGTCACGGTCGAACAGCACCAGTTCATTCGCTTCTGCGCCGAACAGCGCCACCTGGCGCCGGCCAAAGGCATGGGTGCGATAGACCGGACCGTATTTGGCGCGCATCTCGCTGCCGAACTTTTCCGGATCTGCCAGCATCTTCAGCGTTACCCCCAGAATGGGCAGGCCATCTTCACCTGGGATATGGTCCAGCGCTTCGCCGCCGGGTACCCTGGTCCAGTGAGGGTTGCCGCTGTCGCGCTGGATGGTGTGATCAGGAAACATTTCGCGCGGGGGAGCAATCACGGTGGCCATCGGGGGAATCCTCTGCTCAGATTTAATCGATCCATTAAATACCAACTGACATAGATGTTAGCAAGCCGTCTGTCGCGGGCAGGATGTCATTCATCGTTAATTCAACTCTGCCTTTGTATGAACGAATGATCGGAGCGCCGCTCCGGCGGCCCGCCGCGCCCCGCTTGCGGCGACATGGGGACTGAGCGTTGAACCCTGTTTCTTATCTCCACACCATGCGCACCAGCGCGCTGAGGATCGCAGCCATTGCCGTGGGGGCGGTATCGCTATCTGCCTGTGCTTATGGCGATTACGGCGGTTATGGCGGCGTATCTGTTGGCGTCGGCAATGGCTTTGCAGGTGGCTTCGATCCCTATTGCGACGGATTTTCGACATGGGACAGCTGGTATGGCTGTGATTATGGCTATGGATTTGGCCAGCTGGGCTTTGGCGGAGGCTATTGGAACAATTTCTATTACCCCGGCTATGGGCTGTGGCTGTACGATCGCCCGGGCGGTCGGCGCTTTGCCATGGATGATCGCTATCGCCGGTACTGGGCGCAGCGTCGCTGGGAATTCCAGCAGCAGCGCAGGGCCGATCGCCGTGACCTCCGCAATGACCGGCGCGAATGGCGCGGCAACCGGCGCGAAACGCTGGACGATCGCAGGGACTGGCGGCGCGAGCGTCAGGAGGCGGGACAGGAATTTCCGCGTACCCGGCGAGCGCGAGCGCGAACGGGTGAGGGGGCTGACCCCCGAAGATCGCCAGCGCCGGCTCGAACGCTGGCAGCAGCGCCAGCAGCAACAGCTGGGTCAGCCTGCCGATCCGCAGCGCAACTGGCAGCAGCGCGGTGAGGGCCGGGTCCGAGGCGAGGGCCGGGCCGGTGGTAACCGCCAGGGCAGGGGCGAGGGCGGTCTCCGGCCGGAGATGCGTCAGTCTCAGCCTGGCGCTCAGCGCCCTCCGCGAGCCGAAAGACCTCAGCGAATGGAGCGATCGGCTCCTGGTGTGTCCTACGATTCTGGCCGCTCCGGAATTCAGAGAGAGGACGTCAAGCCACAATAGGCTGACCGGCAAAATGGGAGCGGGTGACGCCATGGGCTTGTGAGCCGCCCCAAAAGCCCTATTCTTTGAAGCGATGATCCGTTTTTCGCTTCTCGACCAATCGGTCCGCTTCGCAGACGTTTCCGCCGCCGATGCGCTGGCTGGAACCATGGAGGCTGCGCGCCTGGCTGACCGGCTGGGCTATCACCGCCTCTGGGTTTCGGAGCATCATGCCAGCCGTTTTCTGTGCGGCAGCGCGCCGGAAATCCTGATCGCCGCGATCGGGGCGCATACCCGGCACATCCGGCTCGGCTCGGGCGGCGTCATGCTGCCGCATTACAGTGCCTATAAGGTCGCCGAACAGTTCGCGGTGCTGAGCAATCTCTATCCCGGTCGTATCGATCTGGGCGTCGGACGGGCTCCAGGAGGAGAGATGCGTGTTGCCGCCGCGCTGTCGGCTCCTCATCCACCATCGTTCCGGGAATTCCCCCAGCAGGTTGCTGAGCTCGTGGGCTATATGGAAGGGAGCCTCACCGATCCCCGACTGAGCCCTGAACCATCGGGCGACGTGCCCGTCTGGATCCTGGGCACCAGCCCCGATAGTGCCATGCTGGCGGGCGCACTTGGCCTGCCTTATGCTCTGGCCCTGTTCATCAACCCGCAGGCGGATCCCGGTCTGACCGACCTGTATCGTCGCCATTTCGTGCCGAGCGCGCAGCTGGCAGAGCCTTATGTGATGCTCGCGACAACGGCTTTTGCCTGTGATGACCCCGAGCGTGCGGAACTTCTGCGCAAGAACTATTTCCTCAACATTGCGCGCCTGCTCGGTGGAAGCGCGCAGCCGGCGATTTCACCGGAGGCCAGCCGCGATATCGGGTTTACCGAGCGGGAGGCGATGATCATCGGTGCGCAGGCGCGGATTGCTGCCTTCGGTACTCCCGATGCCGTGCGCGAAAAGGTGCTGGCGCTGGCACAGGCCTTTGGTGCCGACGAGGTCATGATATCCTGCAACGCCTATCACCAGCATGATCGCCTGCGCGCGATCGAACTGTTCGCGAACAGCATGACCATGGCCGAGGCTGCCTGACGTCATGGCATCACCGATACCGCATTTTTGCGCCGAACAGGCCTTACCTTTCATCGATGGCGAGGCGCTCGTCATCGACAAGCCGGCAGGCTTGCCGGTGAGCCGCCCCCGGCGGGGTGGCGCCAGCCTGGAAGACCATCTCGGCGCGCTTCGCTTCGGTTTTCAGCGGCCGCCACAGCCGGCCCATCGGCTCGATCAGGACACGTCTGGCTGTCTGCTGCTGGCCCGCAACGCGAAGGCGCTGAAGCGTTTCGGTGCTGCGTTCGAGCAGGGCGTGGTCGAAAAAGTCTATTGGGGAATCATCGATGCGGTGATGGAGCAGCAGGCAGGGACGATCGAACTCCCCCTCGCCAAGATCAGCAGCGCGGCCGACGGGTGGCGGATCGTCTCCGACGCATTCGGCAAGCGTGCCGTCACGCACTGGCGCTGCCTGGGGGTTGCCGGGGGCCTGAGCCTGATCGAGTTCCGTCCGGAAACGGGCAGGACCCACCAGATCCGCGTGCATGCACTGCACGGCCTGGGCCATGCCCTTGTCGGGGACCCCGTCTACGGATGCGCCGACTCTTCCGGCCTGATGCTGCATGCCGCAAACCTTACCGTTCCGCGCGACGGAAAGCCGGCGATAATAGCCTCCGCGCCGATGCCGACCCGGTTCCTGCAACGGGGCTTCTCGATGCCCGAGCCTATTGATGCCTGATCTTCAGATTCCGGATCATGCCATTGTTTCAGAACGGTTCATTACCGCTTCTGGCCCTGGCGGGCAGAATGTCAACAAGGTTGCGACGGCCGTGCAGTTGCATGTCAACATCTTTGCGCTCGGTCTGCCGCCGCTGGTGTACAGCCGCTTGCGTGCGCTCGCGGGCAGTCGGATCAACCAGGACGGCGAACTGGTCATCCAGTCGCGCAGCCACCGGACGCAGGAAGCCAATCGCCGCGAAGCGCGAGAACGATTGGTGGGGCTGCTGACAGAAGCCTATGACCTGCCTGCCGTGCGCGCCAAGTCGCGCGTGAACAGGGTGGGCAAGACCGAGCGGTTGGCAGGCAAGAAAAATCGCTCAGCCATCAAGAAGAACAGGGGCAGGGTTAGCCTCGACTGAATCTGACATAGTGGACCTAAAGTCATGTACGCATTTGATATTGATACCAACGCCCCGAAGGCGCAGCTTTATGACGATTTGCATTCGGCCGCGATGGCCCTGGTAGCGGATGAAAGCGATGCCGTTGCCAATATGGCCAATGTGGCGGCGCTGATCTGGCAGTTTCTGCCTGATCTCAACTGGTCCGGCTTCTACCGGATGGTGGACGGCGAACTGGTACTGGGGCCATTTGTCGGCAAGCCTGCGTGTATTCGCATCGCGCTCGGCAGCGGCGTATGCGGAACGGCCGCCGCAAGCGGCGAGACGCAGCTGGTGAGCGATGTGCACGCCTTTCCGGGGCATATCGCCTGCGACGCGGCGAGCCAGTCGGAGCTCGTCGTTCCGGTGCTCCATGACGGCAAGGTCACCCATGTCATCGATCTCGATAGCCCCACCTTGGCGCGATTCGATGACGAGGACCGGGCAGGGATCGAGCGGCTCGCGCAAAGTCTTGCCGGGCGGATTTAACCCGGCGTTTACCTTGGCGCCCAGGCCTGACCCATATTGAAACAGACATTGAGCGCTGCGCGCGTTTTACATCCGCGCGATGGTGCGCCCCGCCTGCAAATGCTAACAAAGGCTTAAGAAAACCGGACGGCTGGGCGCCAGTTTGCGCTTTGGCCTTCAGGCCGCCTAGCTTTGTCAAAAGGGGAGTTAACCATGAAGAGCCGCGCTTTTGCTTCCATGCGCCTTGCCGCCATGGCTGCTGGTGTTCTGGCTATGGCGGGGGCAACCGTGCCCGCCCAGGCTGCCGACTCGCCGCTGCAACGTGGCGCGCCCGCATGGCTGCAACTCCGCACGACCAGCGCGCTCAATGGCGGCACCGTGATGCGTTCGGGTTTCGGCGCGCGCTTTCCGCTGGGCGCACCGGCTTATGTTCGTCCGTTTCGTGGCTTCATTCTGCCAAGGGTCTGGATTGCCCCGACCTATTACATCAGCAACTGGCGCGGCTATGGCCTGCCGCGCCCGGCCCAGGGCTTCGGCTGGTCCCGTTATTATGACGATGCCGTGCTGACCGACCGCAGCGGGCGCGTCTATGACAGCGTTCAGGGCGTCAACTGGGAAGTGGCGCAATCGGGCCCTGCTGCCGCCGCGCAGCAGAGCTATTCGCCCGATTATGACCCCTATAATTATGACGACAGCCTGCTGCTTGGCAACGATGAGGTCGTGCAAGGCACGCATTGGGTGGCGACGCCTCCGAATGCTCCCGGGGTTGATTACGACACCAGCGCTCCGCCGCAGAGCTATTCGCAGATGGATGACCGGGCATTTCTGGAGGCATGCCGTCGCGATTCCGGCCTGGGTGGCGCAGCCATCGGTGCGGCTGCGGGCGGGCTTGCCGGCAATCGCATTGCCGGTCGCGGCAACCGCACCGGGGGCACGCTGATCGGCGCTGGTATCGGTGCTTTGGCCGGGATGGTGATCGACAAGGCCGAGGACCGGGAGCGGTGCAAGCGCCTGCTGGCGGCGGAAAATGCGTCTGGCGCTGGCGCAAGCTTCCCCGCTCCACCGGTCGCTGGCCCGGCCTATGCGCCTGCAGCACCTTTCCCGCCCGCGTACGGCGCCGATTACGATCCCGCGTTTCTGGAGGCATGCCGTCGTGACAGCGGGCTCGGCGGCGCCGCCATAGGCGCTGCAGCAGGGGGACTGGCCGGCAATCGCATTGCAGGCCGCGGCAATCGCACCGGCGGGACGCTGATCGGTGCTGGCGTGGGCGCGCTTGCGGGCATGGTCATCGACAAGGCCGAAGATCGCGAGCGCTGCAAGCGGCTGCTTGCGCAGCAGGGTGCAGCGCCCGGGCAGCCGGGTGGCTATCCACCGCCGCCGCCTGGCTATTACTATTATTATCCGCCGCCGATCGTCACCACGATCACCATCACGCCGGGCAGCTGCAACTGCAATGAGACCGTCGTCGTCACCGACCAGGCGGGCACGGTGCTCCACCGCAGCAAGAATGTACGTGCCTATCGCAACTGAGGCTCAGCTGCTGGTCGGCGTGTCGATATAGCCGGCTAGCCCCCAGGGATCATAGGGCCCCAGCACGAGCTGCTCGAACGTACCCAGGCCTGTTTCTCCCGCGCTGCTATGCACCCGGCAGAGAACCTGGACGTGCAGATTGCTCATGTCGGGCGCAAGCGGGTCGAGTGCGGCAAGGTCGAAATCCTCGCGCTCCACGGCCAGCGCGCCATGGTTGAGGCCATGGCCCTAGCGGGGGCAGGTATAGCCGAGACCGCGCATCTGGAAGCGCTGGATGGGATCGAAATGAATTTCGAGCGGCCCATCGTCGGTGTCGATGACCAGCGTTCCGCCATCGGGCCAGCGGGTGCCCGCGCAGTGGCGCGTCTTCATGGCAGCGCAAGGCGTTTCGTAAAACCCGTCATGGCCTGCCCCATCGGGGGCAGTGGCCGCGCGGGTATTCCACGGCTTGCCGCTGCGATGCGCATTGACATGGAAGAAGAGGCTGCGGCGCTCGAGGTTGACCGGGGTCCATTGCCAGAAAAAGCTGGGCTGACGGCTGGCGGAATGCGGTTGGGCATCAGCAGCACCAATCGGACGCACGCCCCAGCTGCGATCGCGGGTTCCCGCGCACCCGCACGCAAGCTCGGTCCGCTCGCCATCCACCTCTATCCAGCCCCTGTAATGGCCGTTCTGGGTCATGCGGGTATAGTCCATGAACGTTCGCGGGCCGTTGCGAAACGTGAAGCGCGGCTCCTCTATGGGGAAGGCGCGCCCGGTAAAGGTCAGGTCCGCTGCCAAGCCTTCTCCGTCGATCCGGATGCGGACTGTCTGCAGCGGTTCGACAATCTCGATCCGGATCGGGCCGACATGCAGGTCCATGCGTTCCATACCAAGCTCTCGAGACGCATGAAGATTGTGCTGTATACCGTTGCGAATGCAGGAGAAGCTTGCATCTGCAATGTCGAGATGCGGATAGACGCCAAAGGCAAGAGCGAAAAAGCCGCTGCCGTCGGGATTGTAGCCATTGAAGAAATAGCGGTCGTAGAAATTGCGATCCGTGCCAGCATAGGCGACCGGTTCAGCCGTCTGGTGCAGAGGGTAGTCATCACCTTTGGTCAGCATGCTGTTGTCTCCAAATGATTTTCTAGGCGCGCCGGAGCAAGGCTCCGATGCTGTCATGATCGAGCGCCAGGCTGCAGGCGCCCCGCGCCATCGACAGGAAATTGGCATCGCCGCGTTCGGTCCGCTCGACAAAGGCCGCGCTGAACACGGCGGTCGAAAGCCCTGACAGGGCGCCGATCCTGTACTCATCCCAGATGGTGTTGCGGTCGCGCGGCGCGCCGAGCCGGGTCATTTCGGCACAGTACAGATCGATAAGCGCAGATTCGTGGCCCCGACGCAGTTCGGTGCCGATGCCGGTACCCAGAAAATAGCCGAGGTCGGTCGTGCCAGCGCCGCTGACACAGGTCTGCCAGTCGACGACAGCGATCGGCTCTGCGCCAGCGCGGATGCAGAACAGCATGTTGTCCAGCCGGTAATCACCATGGGTCAGGCAGCGAGTGGAAGGGATGAAATGAAACCACGCACTGCAATGCTCTGAAAGCTGCTCGCAGATGTCCAGATATTCGGGCTCTATCTGCCCGGCATAGCGCTCGCGAAAGATCGCCTGGGCACCAGGATAGGCCTGTATGATCCAGTCGCGCGCAGCCGGATCCGGGAGCAGCCAATCCTCGTCCAGAACTGGAAGCCCCTCGGTCGAGGCGTGCAGCAGGGCTGCTTGCCGGATCGCCTCTTCCGCCTCGGCCAATGTACAGGAATTAAGCTGGTTGCCGGCGCGCGCCGGTCCCAGATCCTCGAACAGCAGGATAAAATCGCAGCCCGCCTCGTCGATCAGTGCGGTATAGACCTTGGGCACGCGCATCGGGATCAGCGGCGCGACGCGCGCATAGAAGTTCACCTCGCGCAGATAGAGCCTGAAATGCGCCGCCGTGGCGCGGCTGGTTGCATCGCGCGAGGGCAGCTTCGCCGCGATCGAGGCGGGGGCATGCCGGGCAGGGCCGTCATAGGTCAGAGCGATCCTGACCGTATCCCCCACCTGGCCAGTTCCTATGGGCGTGATTTCGGTCGAGAGGATCTGTGCCCCGTCCAGAACGCCGGCTGCACCGAGCTGGATCTGCAACCAGTCGCGGCCGATATCCTCCGCACGGGTCGGAAATGGGTGCATCGCTCTCCCTTTCGCCGGCGTGTGTCCGGCGCTTGTTTAACCGTACGATTAAACAAGCAGGGGGGAATTGCAATCGGTCAATTGGGCAGGGCTGCGGCGCTTCAGGCGAGTTCGCTGGCGAGGCGTGCCTGCATCTGGTGGACCATCGGGTGCATGGCCTGAATTTCGGCAAACCCCAGCCGGTCCGCTTCCAGCGACCTTTCCAGCCGGACCAGTCGGTCGAGCAGATGCTGGGTCTCATGCACCAGACGCTGGGCCTCTCCCGGCAGGCGAGCCACGACAAAGGGGTCGCTGGTGCTGCATTTGCCGAGCGAACGGCTGCGGCTGCGCAACTGGTGTTCTGAAAGCTCGCCTGCAAAAAAAGCCTTCTGATTCAGCAGCCAGGCGATCGAATGCATCAGCCGTGTCGTCACCCGCAGGGACTCGCAGGACATGTCGATGCGAATGTCATCCTCAAGCGACAGGCCCTGCTGCTGCGGGGTCAGTTCGAAATAGGACCGCGCTTCGTCAGCCAGGACCATGGCCTCGACATAGAGCGACTCGACCAGCTTGGCGGTGAAAGGGGACTGTACGCTTTCCATGTTTTACATTTGCCAAAGACCCGGCGTCCTGCACAGCGTAAACCTATGGTTAAGCGGGCAGCAAGTCTGTTTGTGTCAACTCGGAACACCCTGCCAGCCTGGCATGAACGGGGATTGTCTGCGACTGGATCAGGCGATGATGTCGGGAATGAGATAGTCTTCCAGAATCGCTATCTGGTCACGCAGCATCAGCTTGCGTTTCTTGAGGCGCGCCAGTTGCAGCATGTCGGGGGTGCCGCCATTGCTCAGTGCCACAATGGCATGGTCGAGATCGCGATGCTCTATGCGGAGCGAGGCCAGCTTCTGCCGGACTTCTTCCTCTGTCACGTGCGCGCCCTTTCCCCACCATAGCCCGGCCGTCTTGCGGCGCGGAATCGCCATAGCCCAGGCACGAGGCCTGCCGGTTATCGCGGTTATGGAATGTTTCGCCGCATTGCAAGCCGACCTGTGCATATCAAACCGGACAGGCCGGAAATTTTATGTTTAGATTATCTCCCCACGATGAGAAGGCAACGAGTCGAAGGAGACATACATGCTGAACGACAGCCATACCGAAGCCCTCAAGGCCAAGCATGCTGGTATCGAACGGATGATCCACGACGAAGAACGCCGACCCGCGCCGGATACGGCGCTGATCGCCAAGCTCAAGAAACAGAAATTGCGCATCAAGGAGGAAATCAGCCTTCATTGACAGGCTGATCGAGTTCTAGCGGGCGCCGGCCGGGGGGCCTGACGTCCGCAAAACGCCCGGCGCGCCTGCAAGGCCGATCGAAAGGCCGGGGGCAGAGCGCGCGTCGGGCGCCCTCGGCGGATACCCAGGCTTCCGCAATGCAACGGAGCCTGCATGGACGGGCCTGGCGTGATGCGTTCAGCGCAGGACGATATCGGTACTGATCAGCTTCACGTCATGCAGCTGGTGAAGATAGGCTTCATAATAGCCCTTGTGTGACGCTCCGACGATGGTCAGCATCCGCGTGCCGGGATAGCGGCCAAGTACGTCGCGGATGTTCGCGACCATGCGCAGATTGCGCGTCTCCCAATAACCCAGATACTGTCGGCCAAAGCCCTGGGGAGAGGGGTCTGCAAATGCGGCGCCGAAATCGGATCGATAGGTGAGCATGGCAGCCTCTGGCGCGTTATAGGCGCGGTAAAGGTCAAGCAGGCCATCCGTCTCGGCCAGTCTCGCGTTGAGTTGCTCGCTCTGCGCCCTGCGCGCTTGCGTGGCAGGATTGTCCCACGCTGCCATGATCGCTTCCCCGTTGGCCTTGCGCTCTTCGGGGTCCGACGGTTCTGGCGTGTCGGCAGAATGATCGTCGACGCTGAACAGGCGCTCCAGTCCCAGCCTGGCGGCCAGCACTGCTGCGATCAGATCGGTCTCGTTGCGCCGGGTGCGGGCCTTTTCGAGGATCGCGACCAGCTCGTCCGTCAGGCCATCGCCAGCCTTGCGCTGATCGACCGGCAGCCTCAGCCATTGCACGAGCGCTGATCCCGGCTCGCCTGCCGCGAGGAAAACCGCTGCCAATCTGCGGCGTTGTGCCGGGTCGGGGGCGTCCGGCCAGTTTGCGAGCTGCCGCTCTGCTTCAGCATTGGCCGCTGGAACGGAAAGTCCGGTCGCCGCGCCTGCCTTGCCCGGGTCAGGGCAATAGGTTTCCACTGTCTCGGCATAGCGAGCCGGGTATCGCCGCAGACTGTCGCATTGCAGCCCCGAAAGATCCTCGGTTGCGATCGCGGTCGGCTTCCACGCTGCCAGCCTGTCGAGCAGCGGTTCGAGCGATGCGGGCGTGAAGCTGTCGGGCAGGCCTGAAAGGTGGGGCGTTCCGAGCACCATCACCTCGTTGGGCTCGCCGCGATAGGGGCCTTTCAGTTCTGCCGGACGGAATGAGGGAGTATAATCCTGCGCGATTGCGAGCGGCGGCTGCAGCATGAGGCAAAGGCCGATCATTCCGAACGCCATGGTGCGATACGACGGGGTGCCGGGTCCTGATGCCATAATGCCTCGCAATGACTTGGTGTATTACTGTATTGATACGCTGCTCGATTTGGGCTGTCCAGCGCGCGGTTTGGACCCAAATCGGATGGAAGGCCGGATGGCGCACCGGCCATGGCCGTGCTAGGACCCGGGCCATGTCTCAGGCTCAGATCAACGCAACACTCGCTGCCCGCAATATCCTCACCCGCCTGCACGATGTCATGGCTGCGCGAACCAATGCCCAGGCCAAGCTCAATCAGGTGGTGGATATCATCGGGGATTCGCTGAACAGCGAGGTGTGCTCGATCTATCTTCTGCGCGAAGGCGTGCTGGAACTGTTTGCGACGCGCGGCCTGAACCAGGAAGCCGTGCACGTGACCAAACTGGCGTTGGGGCAGGGGCTGACCGGCACGATCGCCAAGAATGTCGAGACGCTGAACCTGGCCGAGGCGACCGCGCATCCGGACTTTCAATATCGGCCAGAAACCGGCGAGGAAAAGTTCCACAGCTTTGCCGGAGTGCCGATCGTGCGGATGGAGCGCGCGGTGGGCGTGCTGTGCATCCAGCATGTCGAACCGCGCCGCTATCTCGAGGTCGAGATCGAGGCGATGCAGACGGTGGCGATGGTGCTGTCCGAACTGATCGCCAATGCCGGACTGGTCGATGCGCAGGGTGCATCGGACGGCGGCGCCGAACTGACCCATTCGCAGCGGGAAATCGGTTTCCCGCTCGTTGCCGGCCTCGCCAGTGGCAAGGCGGTGTTCCATCAGCCGCGGATCACCATCGAGCATGTCGTCGCCGAGGATGTCGAGGCCGAGCGCCAGCGCGTCTATTCTGCCTTCATCAAGATGCGCGAGCAGATCGACAAGATGGCCAGCCAGGCCGAATTCGGCACCGGCGGCGAGCATGACGAAGTGCTCGAGACCTACAAGATGTTCGCCTATGACGAGGGCTGGTCGCGGCGGATCAACGAGGCGATCGACAGCGGCCTCACCGCCGAGGCCGCGATCGAGCGCGTGCAGCAGCGCACGCGCATGCGGATGCGGCAGATTGACGATCCGCTGCTGGCTGACCGCATGCACGATCTGGAGGACCTCTCCAACCGGCTTCTGCGCATTGTCTCCGGGCAGATCGGCACTGCGGCGCAAATGGGGCTCAGGCAGGATACGATCCTGATCGCGCGCAATCTGGGGCCGGCGGAACTGCTCGAATATGACCGGCGCAGGCTCAAGGGCGTGATCCTGGAAGAAGGCTCGCTTACCGCGCACGTGACCATCGTGGCGCGCGCCATGGGCATTCCGGTCATGGGCCGGATGCGCAATATCCTGCACCAGGTGCGGCAGGACGATCATCTGCTAATCGACACCAACGAGAATTCGGTGCTCATCCGGCCCGCGCCGCAGGTGATCGAGGCGTTCGAGGCCAAGTTCGTGCGCAGTCGCGAGAAGCAGGCCGCCTATGCGGCGCTGCGCGATGTCGAGCCGCGAACGAAGGATGGGACGCGGATCGATGTCCTGATCAATGCGGGGCTGCGCGACGACATCGCGCATCTGGCGGTGACCGGCGCCGACGGGGTGGGGCTGTTCCGCACCGAATTCCAGTTTCTGGTGTCGGCCACCTTGCCCCAGCGCGAACGCCAGCTCAGGCTCTATCGGGACGTCCTGGATGCTGCAGGCGAGAAGCCGGTGGTGTTCCGGACCGTCGATATCGGCGGCGACAAGTCCTTGCCCTATCTGCGCGAGGATGGCCCGGGCGAGGAGAACCCCGCCATGGGCTGGCGCGCAGTCCGTGTGGCGCTGGAGCGCGACGGTCTGCTGAAGGTGCAGGCGCGTGCGCTGATCGAGGCGGCGGCTGGCAAGACGCTCAATGTCATGTTTCCGATGATCGCCGAACCCTGGGAGTTCGATGCGGCGCGGCAGGTGTTCGAGGATCAGTTGAACTTTCTCAAGGGGCGCAAGAAGATCCTGCCCGACCGTATCCGCTATGGCGCGATGCTGGAAGTTCCGGCGCTGGCCGAGACACTCGATCTGCTGGGGCCGAAGATCGATTTCCTGTCGATCGGCACCAATGACCTGACCCAATTCCTGCTCGCGGCTGATCGCGCACATCCCAAGCTGGCGCAGCGTTACGACTGGATCTCGCCTGCCATCCTCCGCTTCATCCGCAGGGTGGTGAAGTCGGTGGAGCCCTATGATATCGACCTGACGGTGTGCGGAGAAATGGGGGGGCGTCAGCTTGAGGCTCTGGCGTTGCTGGCGGTGGGGATCAGGCGCCTGTCGATCACCCCGGCCGCAGTCGGACCGATCAAGGCGATGGTCCGGTCGATCGACCTGAAGGCAGCGAGCAGCCGGATGGAGGAGATGCTCGCTCATCCGCCCGCCAACATGCGCGAAACGCTGCAGGATTGGGCCATGGACCAGGGCGTCGAGCTGGGGTGAACCTTCTGGCGTCTGGCTGCCATGTCGAGGCCGAAAAAATGGTCATGCCCTCGGCGCGCAATTGGTTAACAAACCGCCAATTGCGTTGACTTGTAAATCGGTTCATGGTTCTCCGGACAGATGGACCACGAGATAACCGGGCCAACCCGGATCGGGAGCGCATACGTGTCCGAAACCGCAGATAACGCAGCCGCGCCACCATCCGATGATGGTGATACGACCGGTGATCTTTTCCCTCCCGCGCATGTCGGAGAGCGCCTCGCGGCAGCGCGGCACCGGCACGGTCTCACGCTGCAGGACATAGCCTCTCGCACGCGTATTCCGATGCGCCATCTGGAGGCCATGGAAGCCGGCAAGTTCGAAACCTTGCCCGGGCGGACCTACGCGATCGGCTTCGGCAAGGCCTATGCGCGCGCTGTGGAACTGCCCGAAGATGACATTGCCCAGCAGATCCGAGAAGCGCTTGGCGGCGCATCGGCAGCCTCGACGCGGGAGGTTACGCAATTCGATCTCGACGAGCCGAGCAAGGTCCCTTCCGCCAGGCTCGCTCTGCTTGCCGCCGTTACCGGTGCCGTCATCCTGCTCGCAGGATTTGGCGTCTGGCGCAGCTATCTGTTTCCAGCGGCCAATGTCGAGGAGCTCGCGCAGGCTGCCGATGCCGCCTCGGCCAGCGAGGCAGCGCCGCGTAAAACCGACGCGGGGGCCAAGGTTGCAACTGCGCCTGCCATCGATCCCGGGGCCGAGGTCGTGTTTACTGCGACAGAGGACAACATCTGGATCAAGTTTTACGATGGCGAGGGCAAGCAGCTGATGCAGAAGCAGATGGCTCTTGGCGAGCAGTATGTCGTGCCTGCCGACGCTGTCGATCCCCAAGTCTGGACCGGGCGACCCGATGCGTTCGAGATCACGGTCGGCGGGCGAACCGTTGCGCCGCTGGGCACAGCCGAAGTTGCAGTCAAGGACGTACCTGTTACCGCTGCGGCACTGATGGCGCGGCCGGCAGCATCGCCCGAAACCGCATCGCAAGCGGACGATAGCGCCCGTATATCGGGTTGATTGGTCCGGTTTCGCGCAGTCAATCGCCGTTCATTGACGTCATGACATTCAAAATCCCGTTGCGCGGCTTTGACGAAATCCGCGCGACCACTATAGGTTTTGCCGCATCCCATTTTTCCGAGCTGGAGCCCGACATGACGACCGTCCGCCCATTTTTCGTACTGTCCAGCCGGATGAGCCTGGCCGCGCAGATGCTTGGAAGCACCATGATGGCGGCGCTGATCGCTTCGGCAAGTCCGGCCGCCGCGCAGGCGACATCGCTGGAGCCGCGTGTCAAGAAGCTCGAATCCGAGATGCGGGCAGTGCAGCGCAAGGTCTTTCCGGGGGCGTCGGATCGCTTCTTCGAACCTGAAATCAGCGCACCTGCTTCCGCACCTGCTCCGACGGGCGTCAGCGCCTCTGCGCCGCTCACTGATATATTGCAGCGGGTCGACACGCTGGAAACCCAGATCACGCGGCTGACGGCGCAAACCGAAGAAAACGGCTTCAAGATTGGTCAGCTGGAAAAGCGGCTTCTGCAGATGGAAGAGCAGGCCAAGGCTGCCGCAGCGGCTGCTGCCGCCGCGCCTGCTGGAACCGGCGCTGCAGCGCCAGGCGCGGGCGCTTCGACGCCAAGGCCTGCAACGCCGGGGGCCGCCGCCGCTGCATCGGCTGCGCCGAGCGCCGAGCGGGTTGCAGCGGTCTCGAAGATCGAGAAGCCACAGAGTGCCGATGCGGGCGAGGACGCCTATCTCTACGGCTATCGCCTCTGGGAGGCCAAATTCTATCCCGAGGCACAGGCGCAGCTGCGCTTCGCGCTTGAAAAGCATCCCAGGCACAAGCGTTCGAGCTATACACGCAACCTGCTTGGTCGCGCTTATCTGGACGACGGCAAGCCAAGCGCAGCTGCGAAGATGTTTGCCGAGAATTACGAGAAGGAGCCCAAGGGCGATCGCGCTCCTGAAAGCCTGTATTTCCTTGGTGAATCGCTGATCAAGCTCAACGAAAAGCCCAAGGCCTGCGTCGCCTTTACCGAGCTGGCCGAGGTTTATCCCGATGTCGCAGCGGGCCGTCTGTCGGATCGATTGGCGACCGGGCGGCGCAATGCCGGATGCAAATGACGCCAAGCTGAAACGCATCGGCCAGGCGCTTGCCCGTCTGACCGTCGGACCTCAGGCCAGCCTGTTGCTCGCGGTGTCTGGCGGACCCGACAGCATGGCAATGCTCGATCTGGTGGTTCATGGCTGGCAAGGTCCGGTGCTGGCAGCCACCGTGGATCACGGTCTTCGTACAGGAAGTGCGGACGAAGCGCACATGGTGGCTGATTTTTGCGCAGCGCGGGGTATCGCGCATGCAATCCTGCAACCGCACGAGCCGATTTCAGGCAGTCTCCAGGCAGCCGCACGATCGGTCCGCTACGCGCTGCTTCACGCCCATGCCGATTGCTTGGGGGCTGACCATGTCGTCACCGCCCATCATGCCGATGACCAGCTCGAAACGATCATGATGCGTCTGGCCCGGGGGGCAGGGGTCGACGGACTCTCGGCCGTTCGAGCCCGAAACGGGCGCGTAATCCGGCCCATGCTCGGCTTTCGCAAGGCCGAGCTGGTGCAATATTGCGCAGCACAGGCAATCCCGTTCGCTACGGATCCCAGCAATACCAGTAATGATTTCGACCGGGTTCGGATGCGTCAGGCTCTGGCGAGCTTTGATGCGGTCGACCCGCTGATGGCTGCGCGATCGGCATCGGCTCTGGCAGAGGCGGCCGAAGCGCTGGACTGGGCGGCAGCGCGCGAAGCTGCGCTTGCACTGGTGCCGGAACCTGATGGCGTTCGTCTGACCGTGATGGATTACCCGCCAGGGCTGCTTCGCCGTCTGGTGGTTGCGGCCTTGCAGCAGGTCGAACCCGAGATTGCGGTCCGGGGGCCCGCGCTTGATCGGTTGCTGGCGCAATTGCTGGCGGGCGAACAGGCGATGATTGGCAACGTCCTGTGCCGCCCAGACGGGGCAGGGCAGGGTTGGGTCTTTCGACCGGCCCCGCCGCGCGGCGGGTCATTTTCGGCAATTGCGCCGGAATAATCGATCCCAGCCGACAAAGCGCAGGCGGATTATATTGTCATTCAGGATTAGTAGCCTATCTTGATCATGGTTTATGGCTGCAAAGGCTTTGTGATGAACGACGATCAGGATCCCGGTTCGAACCAGAACGGCTGGATGAAGAACATGCTCATCTGGGCAGGTGTCATCATCGGGCTGCTCGTGGTCGTATCGCTCATCGACACGCGCGGCTCCGCCGATCGCGGCAGCTCGATCAGCTATTCGACATTCCGTGATCGCGTGGCCGATGGTCAGGTCAAGAATGTCGTGATCTCGTCGGACCGTGTGACCGGCACCTATGTCAACGACGAGTCCTTCTCCGCTGTGCGCGTAGAGAACGACCCCACGCTGATCCCGCTGCTGGAAGAAAAGGGTGTGGATTACAGCGGCAAGGCAATCGAACAGCCCAGCCTGCTGGTCGCGATCCTGTTCCAGTCGCTGCCGTTCATCCTGATTATTGCCATCGCGTTCTTCGTCCTGCGTCAGGTGCAGAAGGGCGGCGGGGCGAGTGGCGCCATGGGCTTTGGCAAGTCCAAGGCCAAGTTGCTCACTGAAAAGGCTGGCAAGGTGACGTTTGCCGATGTTGCCGGTATCGACGAGGCGCGCGAGGAATTGCAGGAAATCGTTGAATTCCTGCGCGATCCCAGCAAGTTTGCACGGCTTGGTGGACAGATTCCCAAGGGCGCGCTGCTGGTCGGCTCGCCAGGCACCGGCAAGACGCTGCTCGCCCGCGCGATTGCGGGTGAGGCGGGCGTGCCCTTCTTCACCATTTCGGGTTCGGACTTTGTCGAGATGTTCGTCGGCGTCGGCGCGAGCCGCGTGCGCGACATGTTCGAACAGGCCAAGAAGAACGCGCCCTGCATCGTGTTCATCGACGAAATCGATGCCGTGGGTCGTCATCGCGGCTCGGGCCTCGGCAATTCGAACGACGAGCGTGAGCAGACGCTGAACCAGTTGCTCGTCGAGATGGACGGTTTCGAGGCCAATGAGGGCATCATCATCATCGCGGCGACCAACCGTCCTGATGTGCTCGACCCCGCGCTGCTGCGTCCTGGCCGTTTCGATCGCCAGGTCGTGGTGCCGGTGCCCGACATCGAGGGCCGCGAGAAGATCCTGCAGGTGCACATGAAGAAGGTGCCGCTGGCGCCCGACGTCAACGCACGCGTCATCGCCCGCGGCACGCCCGGTTTCTCGGGTGCGGACCTGGCCAACCTCGTCAACGAGGCAGCGCTGCTCGCTGCGCGCCGGGGCAAGCGCCTGGTTGCAATGAGCGAGTTCGAGGCTGCCAAGGACAAGGTCATGATGGGCGCCGAGCGCAAGTCGATGGTGATGACCGAGGACGAGAAGCGCATGACTGCCTATCATGAGGCAGGCCACGCGATCGTTGCGGTGCACGAGCCTGCATCCGATCCGATCCACAAGGCGACGATCATTCCGCGCGGTCGCGCACTCGGCATGGTCATGCGTCTGCCCGAACGCGACGTGTACAGCTATCATCGCGACAAGATGTACGCCAATCTTGCCGTCTCTATGGGTGGCCGCGTCGCCGAGGAAGTGATCTTCGGCTATGACAAGGTTTCCTCGGGCGCGAGCGGCGACATTCAGTACGCAACCAAGCTGGCGCGCGACATGGTCACCAAATGGGGCATGTCGGATCAACTCGGCCCGCTCCAGTACGAGGAGCAGTCGGAGGGCTATCTCGGCTACGGCCAGAGCCAGCGCCTGATGATGTCGGACGAGACTGCCCGCAAGATCGACGCGGAAATCCGCAAGGTCGTCGATCAGGGCTATGATCGGGCCAAGCAGGTGTTGAGCGACCATGTCGACCAGCTCCACACCCTGGCGCAGGCCCTGCTCGAATACGAGACGCTGAGCGGTGACGAGATCAAGGAACTTCTCGACAGCGGCAAGCTCGATCGTCCCGATGGCAGCAAGATCAAGCCCGATGTCGCTCCAGGCATTGGAGCGGTGATCCCGCGCGCGGGCAAGCGCAAGGGTCCGTTCCACGATCCGAAGCCGCAGGGCGCCTGACCAATCGACTTTCCCCGGTCGGGTTCGTGAACGGAATTGGAAGCATGATGACGGCGTTGGCGCTTCAGGCGTCAGCGCCGTCTGTGCAATCGGGGTCCACCATTGTTCCGCCCGAGACTGTACGAGAGTTTCTTGTTGCGGCTGACGCGCTCGCCGCGATGGGCGAGCAGGGTGCAGGCTCATCTCAGGCTGAAGTCATGCGTGTTGCCGTGCAGGATGCGGCCATGGCCTATCGTGCGGCACTGGCCGAAAGCGCAGCGAGGGGCGATCATCCTGCAGGATGCCCGCCGCCACCGGGCCGGGCGCAGCTATCGCTGGCAAACCTGATCGATGATTTCCGTGCCTTTCCCGAGCCCAATCGGGACATGCCCGTGACCACGGCCTTTGCGCTGGTCATGACGCTGCGCTATCCCTGCGAAGCTAAGCAGAAATAGGCTCATTGGGCGTTCATGTTCGGATGCCTAGCCATCGCTCAAGTGTGCATGGAGGATGAAATGAAGCGGGGAATACAGACAGCAGCCATCGCACTGGCTGCAGTCTTGCTGACAGGCGCGTCATCGGAAATGACGGTTGGAGAGTTTCTGGCGGGAATGAAAAAGGCCGAGAGCATGGGGCCGGCCGCCTTGCTGTCCAGCGATGTGCGCGCACTGCGCTCTGAATCGGAGCGGGTTCGCGAGATGTATGTCGCCGATATCACGCGGCAGAAAAAGGCGGGCGGCAAGATGCACAGCTGCCCGCCGGTCAGCGACAAGCCCAAGATGACGGGCGAGGAATTGCGCGTATATCTCACCAGCCTTCCGCCTGCGGCGCAGAAAAAGCCGTTCCGAGTGGCGGTCTATGACCTGATGAAGAAGAAATTCCCCTGCAAATGAGCTGTTGGCCCTCCCGCTGTTGCGGCGGGAGGGCCGACGGTTTCAGGCAGCGAGAAAGCCTTCCAGCCGCCCGCGGATGATCTGCTCGGCTTCGGACATGATGCGGTCGATCAGTTCCTTGCACGTCGGGATGTCGTGGATGAGCCCGGCGACCATGCCGCAGCTCCACGCGCCGGCATCCATGTCGCCTTCCATCATGATGCGCGGATAGACGCCCGCGACCTGCTCGATGATGTCGGTGAACTGCAGGTCCTTGCCCTTTTCCTTCTCGATCACCAGAAGCTTCTCGACCGCCTCGTTGGTCAGCACACGTTCGGTGTTGCGCAGTGGTCGCATGACGAGCCGGGTGTCGAGCTCGGACGCCGCGACGATCGCCTGCTTCACATGTTCGTGCACCGGGGCTTCCTTGGTGGCGATGAAGCGGGTGCCCATGTTGATGCCGTCCGCGCCCATCGCCAGCGAGGCGACCAGCGAGCGCGCATCGGCCTGACCGCCCGAGGCGACGAACGGAATGTCGAGTTCGTCGGCGGCGCGGGGCAGCAGGATCATGTTGGGCACGTCATCCTCGCCCGGATGGCCGCCGCATTCGAAACCGTCGACGGACACTGCATCACAGCCAATCGCCTGGGCTTTCAGCGCATGGCGCACGCTGGTGCACTTGTGGATGACCTTGATGCCCGCATCCTTGAGATAGGGCAGTACCGATTGCGGATTGTTGCCGGCGGTCTCAACCGCCTTCACGCCGTTTTCGATGATCACGCGCACATAGCCCGGATAATCGGGCGCGGTGAGCACCGGCAGGAAGGTCAGGTTTACGCCGAACGGCTTGTCGGTCAGTGCCTTGCACTTCTTGATCTCGGCATCGAGGTCCTCAGGCGTTTTCTGCGTCAGCCCGGTGATGATGCCGAGGCCCCCGGCGTTGGAAACGGCAGCAGCCAGCTCGGCAAAGCCGACATAATGCATGCCGCCCTGGATGATCGGGTGTTCGATGCCGAAAAGCTCGGTGATACGGGTCTTCACGAGGCTCTCTCCTGTCTTGCGATTGTGCTTTGAAGGTCAGACGAACAGGGCGACGCTCTGCATGGCGGTCATCACCGGTTCCAGTCTGCTGTTCCAAACGGTCATGTACTGGCTGGCGGCGCCATGGTGGGCATGGTGTGTCACCGATTCGAGCAGCCACCAGCCGTTCTCGGTTTCCGGCGCATCGGTCAACAGGTTGACCTGCCAGTTCATGCTGCTCACGGGTCCTGCAATATCCATCAGCCCCATGGCCGATGGCGGCAAGCCGTCGCCGATCGCCAGCAATTCGGTCATCGGGTCAAGTCCGTCGCGCTCGGTCAAGCGGTGCCAGTTGGCCAGTTTCGGCGTGTTCATGCCCAATGCGAGTCGCTTGTCGGGATATTCCATCTGCGAGGTGAAGAACTCCGGAGGGCCGCTGCGTGTCATGTCATCGGTTGGCGGCGGCGCGATATCGGGCCGATGCACCCCTTCGAATGCGATCTTGCTCTCGCGCTTGCTCATGAAGATGAAGGTGCCGATGAAGCCAAGGCCTTCGGCGCTGCGAATCTTCACTTCGACAAAGGCGGTGTTGCGCCCGCGGCGCAAAAGGTCGGTAGAGATCGTCAGTTCGCCCGCCAGCGGGCCCACAAACGCAACCTGGGCAGAGCGCAGCGGCGGTGCATCGGGCACGGTCAACCGCGCGGCATGATGCGCGAGCGCGGAGGACAGGCCGCCATAGCAGGTACGACCCTGCATCCAGCACGGGGCGACGGGAACGGTCCAGCCATTGTCGGCACGGACGAACGAAGCGAGGGTCTGAGCGAGATTCATCGCGCGATTAAGACCAGAGAATCTGGCATGAATCCACCGGAAATTTGCGGATAATCGGCTGCCGCTACGGATCGCGCGATGTCAGAAGAGGGGAAGGCTGGTGGGCGTAGGAAGGATTGAACTTCCGACCCCTGCGATGTCAACACAGTGCTCTACCACTGAGCTATACGCCCACGCTTTAGCCTTGCTGCCGGTGCTGTGCGCCGCGGCAAGGGCGGTCCATTACAAAGAGCTTGGCGGTCGTGCAAGCGGTAAATGAAGCCACTCGCCGATTATTGCCTCAAAGACTCTGAGCGAAGGTGCCACGCGAGAACACGCGATCGACCTCCAGTACCAGATCCTTGAGGTGGAACGGCTTGGACAGGACCCGCGCGCTCGGCGCGGCCTGCTCCGCCTTCAGCGTAACCGCCGCGAATCCGGTGATGAACATGACCTTGGTGTTGGGCGAGATGCGGCCGCAATGCTGGGCAAGCTCGATCCCGTCCATTTCGGGCATGACGATATCGGTCAGCAGCAGATCGAAATGTTCTTCCTGGAGCAGGGGCAGGGCGGCAGTGCCCCGATCCACCGAGGTTACCGTGTAATCCGCCTTTTCAAGGGCTCGCTGCAAATAGGTGCGCATGGCCGCGTCATCTTCCGCCAGCAAAATCCGCAACATCGCTCAAACCCTCCAACGGATACCTTGAGCGGCTTGTATGCCGGAGGCGGTTAAGATTTTCCAGCATCTCCCTCACCTTGTTGTGTGGCTGCCCCGAAGCAGGACAGCAGCAGGCAGGATGGTAAACACTGCTGTGCCTTAGGGCTGCCAACAGCCTGCGGCTTTGACACGGACTACGCTTTGGCGCATGTCGTCGTGCATGGACGGCGTGCCCATCGATGCAGCGATGCCATCGCGACTTTTCAGCCTGGAGGGGTTGGACAGTGCGCGGCTGCCGGTGCTGATCGCGGTGCCCCATGCGGGGCGCGATTATCCCGACGAAATCCTGCAGAATCTGCGTGTCGCCCCCGAAGTGCTCGAGCGCTTGGAAGATCGCCATGCCGACATGCTGTTGCCCGATCCGGCTGCTCTCGGCGCTCCTGTTCTTGTGGCGCACGCTGCGCGCGCCTGGATCGACCTCAATCGCGCGCCGAGCGAGGTGGATCCGCAGATGATCGCCGATGCGCCGCGCACGGCCTTTGCCCAGCCCAGCGCCAAGGTTCGCGGTGGGCTGGGCCTGGTGCCGCGCCGCCTTGCTGATCATGGCGATCTGTGGCGGCGGCCCTTTCGGCAGTCCACCATAGCAGCGCGCATTTCGGGGTTTCATGATCCCTATCATCGCGCCTTGAATCAGGCTCTGCATGCACTGAAAGCGCGTTTCGGTTGCGCATTGCTGATCGATCTCCACTCGATGCCGCCTTTGCGACCCGAAGGCGCAGCTGTGCCGCCGGGAATCGTGCTGGGCGATCGCTTCGGGCGGTCGGCCAGCGGATCGTTGTGCGATCTTGCGATGCGCACCATGACGCGCCTGGGCTTCGAGGTGGCGCTCAACCATCCCTATGCGGGGGGATATGTTCTCGATCGCCATGGACGACCATCGCGCGGCATTCATGCGCTGCAGGTGGAGGTCGATCGGAGCCTTTATCTCGATGCCGGCCTGAGAAACCCGGGGGCGGGCCTGCCCCATGTCCGCTCTGCGCTGGTGGAACTCATCGAAGCCTTGTCCGACGATCTGCTGCGCAGCGATCCAGGCCTTGCCATTGCCGCTGAATGACCGCCCATTTCGGGCATCAGATGTACGAATACGGACTGCTGTGCCGATGCCATGCGTGGCTTCCGAGCGGATATCCCGGCAGGTCTAACAGGCGTGGCGGTGCTGTGTGTGGCCGGCGGAAGGCGAGCGCAAACCGGGGGTACACGAAAGGAGAGCTTGATAATTTTTCGCGGATCGGATCAATCGCGTCGCTGGACCGTTCGAAGATCGGCAGGTTAACATATATCATGGAAAACCCTGCGGGTGGGGTGGGTTCCCAATAGAAAAATTCAATCGCTCCGATTGGACCCTTTCGAATGGGCTTATCGGCTGGGTCGCCTAATTCGTGCGCTGGCGACCTTGGTTTCTTGGGCAGGCAACACATGGCATCATCTTCCGAACACCACATCATGGGCGCGCGCGAGGCTATTCGCTGGATGCTTGGCCTCTTGAAGGGCGAGCGCAATTTCATCGCTCTGGCGCTGGTTTACGGCGTCGCGATTTCCGTACTTTCGCTGGCAACGCCGATTTCGGTGCAGATGCTGATCAATTCGGTCGCCAATACCGCTCTGGTCACACCGCTGGTTACCCTGGCCGCGACTCTGCTTGGCCTGCTGCTGATCGCGGTACTGCTATCGGCTTTGCGGATCTATACGATGGAGCTTTTTGCGCGGCGCTTCTATTCGCGTCAGGTAGCGGAGATCACCATCCGCTCGATCCATGCGCGCAACCCGTTTTTCGAGGACAGCAAGCGGCAGGACCTGTTCAATCGCTATTTCGATGTCAACACGGTGCAGAAGGCCGTGCCCAGCCTTTTAATTGGCGGCTTCACCATCATCCTGCAATCCGCCGTCGGGTTTGCCGTCACGGCCTTCTATCATCCCTTCTTCCTGGCATTCAACCTGATCGTCATCGGCTTGGCGGCACTCATCCTGCTGGTCTGGACCCGCGGAGCCATTCGCTCGGGCATCGCTCTCAGCCATGCCAAATATGACGCCGCCAAATGGCTCGAAAATGTCGGCGCGTCGAATGGCTTCTACAAATCAGGTCGCCATGTCGATTATGCGCTAGATGGTTCGGAGGCCGTGACGGCCACCTATATCGCCGCCAAGGCCAAGCATTTTCGCTATACCATGTCGCAGACCGTGGCCTTTCTGCTGCTCTATGCACTGGCCAGCTCGGGTCTGCTCGCACTGGGCGGCTGGCTGGTCATCCAGGGCGAGCTTTCGATTGGCCAGCTGGTTGCGGCAGAGCTGATCCTTTCTGCTGCATTTTACGGTCTCGGCCAGATCGGTGTGTATATCGATACAACCTGTGACCTGATTGCCGCCGCCGAGGAGATCGGCCTGATCTATCATATCGAGCAGGAAGAGGAGGTGCGCGAGGGTCAGGACGCGATCAGCGGCAGCGATCTGGTGCTGCGCCGGGTTACGCACACTGCCACCGCGCCAGGCATCACGCTCGACATTTCCATTCCCGCAGGCAGCCAGTTGATCGCGCAAGCCCAGAATCATGGGATACAGCGCTTGTTCACCCATGCAATGAAACGTTACCTGACGCCCGAAACCGGCGTCGTCACCTTGGGAGGCCAGGACATTGCGATGGTCGACATGTTCCGCCTGCGCAGCGAGATCATCGTCCTGGACCGTCCAACGATCGTTCAGGCGAGCATCCGCGATTATCTGCGCCTGGCCGGTCCCGAAACCACGTCGCGAGACGTGCTGAAGGCCTTGTCTCTCGTCAGGCTGGAAGAGCGCGTCATGCGTCTGCCCGACGGGCTGGACACACAGCTTTCGACCAGTGGCTGGCCGCTCTCCTATGCCGAGGCGCTGCGGCTGAAGCTGGCAGGGGCCATGCTGAAATGCCCGCGCCTGCTGATCCTGACCGGATTGTTTGACATGATCGATCCGGCTATTCTCAGGGACGTCCGCGCCGTCATGCGCAAAGAGGGGTCGACCATCATCCAGTTCAGCTATCGTCCCTCCGTTACCGAAGGGTGCAGCTATTTGTGGCTTGGTGAGGACGGACAGCGGATCATGGAAGATCCCGACGAGTTCCTGCAGATTGTCGACACCAAGGCAGAGGAGGCCGCGCATGGCAACGCGTGATCGCGCCCTGGACCGCTTCCGCACGCTTTCGGCGCAGCAGCCTCCCCGTCCGCTGCGCGCCATCGGCTGGATGATCCTGATCACTCTGGTCACCGCTACCCTGTTCATGGTCTATGTTCCGTGGATTCAGACGGCTGCAGGTGCCGGACAGGTCATCGCGCTCAATCCGCAGGACCGTTTGCAGAATGTGACAGCGCTCGTTTCGGGTCGCATCGAACGCTGGTATGTTCAGGATGGCGCCATCGTCAGGGAAGGTGATCCGATCGTCCAGATTTCCGACAACGATCCCATGCTGCTGCAACGGTTGCGCGTCGAGCGCAGTCTTGCCGAGGCAAAGGCGGCTGCGGCCGCCAGTGCGCTGAGCACGGCACGGCTCGATGTCGGGCGTACCGGAACGCTGTTCAGTGAAGGTTTGGCGTCGCGGCGCGAGAACGAGCTGGCCCGGATCAAGGTCGCCGAAATGGAGGCCAAGCTGGCCGAGGCGCAGGCCGCGATCACCAATATCGACATCAACCTGGCACGCCAGTCGCTGCAGCTCGTCCGCGCTCCGCGTGACGGCGTCATTCAGCGCATCAGCGGAGGCGACAAGGCCACCATGGTGTCGCAGGGTGATGTGCTGGCTACCTTTGCTCCGGTCGAGGCGCAGCGTATCGTCGAAATCTATGTCGATGGCCGCGACGCACCGTTGATCAAGAAAGGTCAGCAGGTGCGGCTGGAGTTCGAGGGATGGCCCGCAATCCAGTTCTCTGGCTGGCCATCTGTCGCTGTCGGTCTGTTTGACGGCGAAGTCCAGCAGGTCGACCTCGCAGCGTCGCAGAACGGCCTTTTCCGAGTTCTTGTGCGTGAGGCAAAGGGCAAGGCCCGCTGGCCGGGCGAACCGTATGTCCGTCTTGGTGCCAATGTTCGCGGCTGGGTTGCGATGGAGCAGGTTTCGGTCGGCTTCGAGCTGTGGCGCCAGCTCAACGATTTCCCGCTGCAGAATCCGGCTCTGACCGAACAGAACGGAACGGGGATGACTCAGACCGGCGGAAAGATGTCCTCGTCATCATCTTCCTCGTCGTCGTCCTCCTCCTCGTCCAGCAGTTCGTCGGGGAAGAAATGATGCCCAAGACCGTCTGGCTGGCGGGCTTGGCGGGCTTCGCGCTGCTCGCCACGCCTGCCCTTGCGCAGCCGCTGCCAGCGCCCGTGGTCGCGCCGGAGCAGGTGCCTTCCTCGCGTGGATTGCAGCTGTCGGAGGTTCTGGCGTCGTCGCGCAGGTTTGCGCCGACGATCCTGGAGGCTCTGGCCAATACCCGTGCCGCCGACGGGCGGGTGTTGGCAAGCGAGGGCGCGTTCGACCTGCTCTTCACCGGCGAGGGTTTCTCCCGCGTCGCGGGCTTCTATGATGGCACCTATGTCCAGGGCAAGGCCATCCAGCCGCTGACCAACAATGGCGGACAGCTGGAGGCGAGCTATCGCGTCTCGCGCGGGGATTTTCCCGTCTACGAGGATTATAGCTTCACCGATCGGTTGGGTGAACTGAAGGTGCGGGGCGTATTCGCGCTTCTGCGCGACCGCTATATCGACGATCGCCGTTTCGGTCAGCGCAACGCGCTGATCGAGCGTGACATTGCCGGGCTCGATGCGTTGCTCATTGCGATCGGGGTGCAGCAGCGGGCCATCCAGGCCTATGGCCAGTGGGTAGCGGCGGGCCAGCAGGTCCGTGTCTATACGTCGTTGGTCAACCTGGCACAGGATCGTCAGGAGGGTATCCGCCGTCAGGTGCAACTGGGGGCTCGCGCAGCCATCCTGCTGACCGAGAACGAACAGAACCTGTTGCGCCGCCAGTCGCTGCTGGTGGCCGCACAGCGCGATCTGGCCAATGCGGCGCAGCGGCTGTCCCTGTTCTGGCGTGACGATGACGGGCGCCCGCTGGTCGCAACTCCCGCTGACCTTCCGACATCGCTGCCCATGGTTCGCGCCATGCGGGAGACGGACCCTGCGGCCATCCTGGCTCGACGGCCCGATATCAAGTTGATCGAGCAGCGCCTGGAGCAGGGCGAGGCAAAGCTTGAGCTAGAGCAGAACAAGCTGCTGCCGTCGTTGCGGCTGTTTGCCGAAGCGGGCAAGGATTTCGGGGAACAGGGACTTGGCGGACGGTCGCGCGACCCGTTCGAGGCCGTTGTCGGCTTCACCTTTTCCATGCCGCTGCAGAATCGTGCCGCGAAAGGCAATGTTGCTGCAGCTGAAGCCAGCATCAATGCGCTCGAATGGAAACGGCGCCAGAGCGAGGAGCAGATCATCGCCGAGATCGCCCAGCTCTCGACCAACCTCACAGCGGCGGAACGGTTGGCTGTTCTGGCAAGGGACGAGGAGGTTCAGGCCGAAAAGCTGGCTGCCGGCGAGCGGCGCCTGTTTCAGGCCGGCGCCAGCGACTTCTTCCTTGTCAACCTGCGCGAGGACGCTGCAGCCAATGCTTCCATTCGCAGGCTGGATGCCGAATTCCGCCTGGCACAGGCACGTGCCGATCTCGTGGCTGTTGCGGCCGATCTCGATGCCTTGCAACTGGGCGATACGTTTGCCGAAAGTCTGCAGCCCTAGAGCATTTTCAAACTGACCGTTGGCGGTCAGCGCCTTGGAAAATGCGGCAACAGGCAGCCTGGGGTGTTTCGCTCATGATGAAAACGCCCCAGCCGACAGTATTGCAAAACGAGAAAAATCCCGCTGCGGTTTGCCGACCGCAGCGGGACAGGATCATTCTGGTATTCGGGCAGAGATAGGCGGGTGGCGCATCGGAGGCTAAGCTGCGACCTCGGCGGACCGATGCGCCACCCTGTCCGCAGCTTTGGGGTGTCCGTTCAAGCCGCGGCATCTTTCAAGCAGGTTTATCGAGCGGTTCGGGGAGGGGTTGCTCTCCTGCTTGTTGTGATCCGTATATGGCACAAGGTATCATTGTTTCCATTTGAAAGACCGGCGATGGACCGATAGATAGCTTCTATCAGACAGGGGATATGCCGTGCCCAGCCTTCGTCAGTTGCAGTATCTCGTCGCGCTCGACGATCACCGTCATTTCGGCCGCGCCGCGTTTGCCGTGCATGTGTCTCAACCGACACTCAGTCAGCAGTTGCGGACCCTGGAGGCAAGGCTGGGGGCTTCGCTGATCGATCGCAGCGGACAGGATGTGCAGCTCACGCCCCTGGGGCGGGATATTGCTGCGCGCGCACGTGGCATATTGGTGCAGGTCCGCGATCTTTCCGATCTTGCAAGGCGTGCAGGCAAGGGGATCGGCGGAACGCTGCGCTTTGGCGTGACCCCGACCCTGGGCCCCTATCTGATGCCCGCCATCGTTGCGGGGCTCCACCGGGAACAGCCCGACCTCCGCCTGCACATCCGCGAAGGCATTCCCGATGACCAGGTGCGTCAGGTAATGCGGGGCGAACTCGACATGATGCTGTGTCCCATGCCGGTCGATGCAACCGGCATCGTCGTGGAACCGCTGTTCAGCGAGCGGATGTTCGTCATCGCACCGCCCGACCACCGACTGGCTGGTCAGAAAGACATTCCTGCCAGTGAACTGAAGGGCGAGGGGTTTCTCACCCTGGACCGGCGGCACCATTTTCACCGCCAGACGCGCGATATATGCGAGCAGCTGGGCGCACATATCATGCACGACTATGAAGGTACCAGCCTCGACAGCATCCGTCAGATGGTCGGTTCCGGCATTGGCCTGGCCCTGTTGCCGGAGCGCTACATGGCGGCGGAAACGCAGGCGGCCGAAGTCGTGGCCACGCTGGATATTGCAGGCTGGAACGCGCGCCGGTCGATTGCCGCCCTGTGGCGGACGGGCGCAGCGTTCAGCGACGGTTTTCACGCCATTGCCGAGTTCATCCGCGCCTATGTCAACGAAACAGCCTAGAAGGCTCGTCTCAGGCTTCTGCCGGAACCATTCGCGCCATTTGCCACATGAGATTGTAAATGAGGGTGCGGGCGTCTTCTGGCAGCATCTCGCGGGTCTGACGGTCGAACGAGGCTCTGTTGCCACGCATTGCACTGCGAACCATGCCGACAAACATGGACTCGTCAGGAGAGAGCCTTCCGCAGCAGGGTCGTGATACGCAGAAGGGTTCAGGCCAGGCCTGGCCGATGGCCTCGACTACCAGCGAAAGCTGGTTGGATAGCGCGAGGCTGCCCAGACGGGCCGCAACGTGCGGGGCAGGATTTGTGCCAGCCTTGTGTGCGAACACGGCGATGCGCAGCGCCACAACCAGCTTCGCCTCGATCAGGCTAGCCGAACCCAATTCAGCCGGTTGATCCAGCAGATCCTGCCACCAATAGCCCATGATCAATCCTTCCATCGCAGATTGCTGCTCTGCTGCAGCGATGGAGAGAGGGTATTGCGAGTGGATCGCATTAGCAAGAATTTTCTGTGCCTTTCAATTTTTACGTTGGCAGGCATTGAACTCGGTCATTCTTTACCCTAGATTATGCGTGTCGGGATGCTTCCCCCCCTTTCGCATTCCGACAGGTGCACTTGTGCACCTCCTCCCTGAACCTTGGCCGCCTCGTGAGCAATCACGAGGCGGTTTTTTGTTGCGCGACCCCCGGATCAACGCGTCAGAAGCGGTGCAAGATACTGACCGGTATAGCTTTTGGCGACCTTCGCCACTTGCTCGGGCGTACCTTCGGCGACTACCTGTCCGCCCTTCACACCCCCTTCGGGGCCCATGTCGATAATCCAGTCGGCGGTCTTGATGACGTCGAGATCGTGCTCGATCACCACCACGCTGTTGCCCTGATCGACCAGCCGGTGGAGCACCTCGAGCAGTTTGCGCACGTCCTCGAAATGCAGACCGGTCGTCGGCTCGTCGAGAATGTACAGCGTCTGCCCGGTCGAACGGCGCGACAGTTCCTTTGCGAGCTTGACGCGTTGCGCTTCACCGCCCGAGAGGGTCGTCGCCTGCTGGCCGACCTTCACATAGCCCAGGCCCACTTCCCAGAGCATCGCCATCTTGTCGCGGATCGGCGGCACCGCCTTGAAGAACTCGACTGCATCCTCGACGGTCATGTCGAGCACGTCAGCAATCGAATGACCCTTGAACTTCACTTCCAGCGTCTCGCGGTTGTAGCGCTTGCCCCCACATTCCTCGCAGGTGACGTAAACATCGGGAAGGAAGTGCATCTCGATCTTGATGACGCCGTCGCCCTGGCACTTCTCGCAGCGCCCGCCCTTGACGTTGAAGCTGAACCGCCCGGGCTTGTATCCGCGCGCAAGGCTTTCGGGCAGCCCGGCGAACCAGTCGCGGATATTGGTGAACGCACCGGTATAGGTCGCCGGATTCGAACGGGGCGTCCGACCGATCGGCGACTGGTCGATATCGATCACCTTGTCGCAATGTTCGAGGCCAGTAATCTTGTCATGCGGTCCGGCGATGATCCGAGCTCCATTGAGCGCGCGAGCGGCGCCTGCAAACAGGGTATCGATGGTGAAGCTTGACTTGCCCGACCCCGATACGCCGGTGATGCAGGTGAAGGTGCCGAGCGGAATCGATGCCGTCACCCCGGTCAGATTGTTGGCGCGTGCATTATGCACGGTCAGCTTCTTGCCATTACCCTTGCGGCGTTTCTTCGGCACCTCGATCCGACGCTCGCCGGTCAGATATTGCGCGGTGAGCGAATCGTTCGAGCGCAGCAGTTCGTCGAGAGTGCCCTTCGCAACCACCTCGCCGCCATGCACGCCCGCGCCGGGGCCGAGATCGACGATATAGTCGGCGGTGCGGATCGCGTCCTCGTCATGCTCGACGACGATCACTGTATTGCCCAGGTCGCGCAGGCGTTTCAGTGTCACCAGCAGCCGGTCATTGTCCTTCTGGTGCAGGCCGATACTGGGTTCGTCGAGCACATAGAGCACACCCGAAAGGCCGCTGCCGATCTGGCTGGCAAGACGGATGCGTTGCGATTCACCACCGGACAGCGTCCCCGAGGTGCGGTCCAGATTGAGATAATCCAGCCCCACATTGTTCAGGAACCCCAGCCGCTCGATGATTTCCTTGAGGATCGCCTTCGCAATCTGCTGCTGCTGCGGGCCCAGCTTGTCGTTGAGCGTCTCAAAGAAATGCAGCGCATCGGCGACCGAGCGCCGGGTCGAGATCGAGATGTCCTCACCGGCCACCTTGACCGAAAGCGCTTCCGGCTTGAGGCGCGCGCCATCGCAGACCTCGCAGGGCTGCGCGGTCTGGTACTTGCCCAGTTCCTCGCGCATCCAGGCGCTGTCGGTTTGCAGCATGCGGCGGTTGAGGTTGCCGATCACGCCCTCGAACGGCTTCTTGACCTCATAGCTCCTGCGCCCGTCCTGAAAGCGCAGCGTCACCGGCTTGCCCGCGGTTCCGTGCAATATGATCAGCCGCACTTCGCCGGGCAGATCCTTCCACGGCGTATCGAGCGAAAAACCGAATTCCCGGCCCAGGCTGGCGAGTACCTGCATGTAATAAGGAGAGGGCGGGTTGGACTTGGCCCAGGGGACGATTGCGCCCTTCTTGAGGCTCAACTCCTCATTGGGCACGACCAGCTGCGGGTCGAAATACATTTTCTCGCCCAGGCCGTCACAGGCAGGGCAGGCGCCCTGCGGTGCATTGAACGAGAACAGCCGCGGTTCGATGGCCTCGATGGTGAAGCCCGAAACCGGACAAGCGAAGCGTTCGGAAAAGATGATGCGGTTATCGGGGATGCCGGCATTCTTCATGCCCTTTTTCGGCTTTTCTCCCTCATTCGCTTGCGGATCGACAGGGGCTTGTGCGGCCTTTTCTCCCAGCGCCGCAACCGTCCCATCCGCCAGGTCGACATAAGCGAGGCCATCGGCCAGTTTCAGCGCGGTTTCGAAACTGTCGGCGAGGCGCGTCTCGATTCCCTCACGTACTGCCATGCGGTCGATCACGACCTCGATGTCATGCTTGTACTTCTTGTCGAGCGCCGGCGCCGCGTCGATCTCGTACATCTCGCCGTCGATACGCACGCGGGTGAAGCCCGCCTTCTGCCACTCGGCGAGTTCCTTGCGATATTCACCCTTGCGGCCGCGCACCACGGGGGCGAGCAGGTAGAAGCGCGTGCCCTCGGGCAGCGCCATCACCCGATCGACCATCATGCTGACGGTCTGCGCGGTAATCGGCAGGCCGGTGGCGGGCGAATAGGGCACGCCGACACGCGCCCAGAGCAGGCGCATGTAATCGTAGATCTCGGTGACGGTCGCCACGGTCGAGCGCGGATTGCGGCTGGTGGTCTTCTGCTCGATGCTGATCGCCGGGCTGAGGCCGTCGATATGCTCGACATCGGGCTTCTGCATCATTTCAAGGAACTGGCGCGCATAGGCCGACAGCGATTCGACATAGCGCCGCTGGCCCTCGGCATAGATGGTGTCGAACGCCAGGCTGGATTTGCCGCTGCCCGACAGGCCAGTGATCACGATCAGCTGATCACGCGGCAGATCGATGTCCACGCCCTTGAGATTGTGTTCGCGCGCGCCGCGCACGGAGATGTGTGTGAGCATGAACAGCCTTATGTTCTAATGATGTTCCGCTGGCAAGCGGGGGAATGCGGGCTTGCGGCGCGTGCCTCGGTCGCGCGAGGAACATGGGAAAGGTGGGGCTCTGCCGCAAGGGCGGCCAATGCATCTGCTGGAACGTCTTTGCGGGAAGGGCGTAGCCATGATAGTCGAGATCAACTTTGTTCTGAGGGAAACAAGAGCATGACCATCCGTTTCGTCGGCACGGCCGCTTTGGCCATCGCGATGACCACATCTGCCTTCACGCTGCCCGCTGCCGCGCAGCAGGCCAATCCTCCGGCCACCGAGGCTCAGGACAGCGGCTCCATGGAGCCGTCCCCGGTCACCCTCAAGCCCAGCACACCCGAAGAGCAGGCGGAGCGCGAGGCTGCAAATGCCGCGCAGGTGCAGGCGTCGAACGCGCAACTCGCGCAGAATGCGGCCAATATCGCGAATTACGAAGCGCGGCGCGCCAGCTATGAAAATCAGATGAAGCTGTACGAGAACACTGTGGAATCACGTGACCGGGCCGAAGCGGAATATGCCGAGGTCAAGAAGCTGTACGATGCCATCCATGCGCAATGGGAAGCAGATGTCGCCGCGTGCAACGCTGGGCAGCGCAAGCGCTGCGCACAGGCACCAGTGGTTCCGCAATAATATCGTTTCGTATCAACGGCGGGCGGACTATTCCTTCGGCAGTGTCAGCGTGAAGCGCGCACCCTGACCGGGCGCGCTTTCGACCGTCAGGTCGCCCTGCATCGCGAGTGCCAGCCTGCGCGAAATGTAGAGACCCAGACCGCTTCCTCCATCACCGCTGCGACCCAGCCGTTCCCATTTGTTGAACAGCCTCTGTTGCTGTTCGCTCGTCAGCCCCGGTCCCTGATCGGCAACGGTCACGCTGGCCCAGTCGGGTCCCTCGTCGAGTCTCAACCAGATCATCGAGCCGTCGGGCGCATAGTTGATCGCATTGCCAAGCAGGTTGAGCAGCACCTGCAGTACGCGCCGGAATTCACCAACAGCCGGAAGGGCCTCGTCCTCGGCAGGGCGATCGACCCTTATCGCGCGGTCTGCAGCCTTGAGCGCGAGCAGACCTGCCGCGCGGCGTGCAAGATCGGCGAGATCCACCGGCTCGCGGGCGGCGCTGAAGCCGCTCGCCTCTATGGCCTCAAGGTCCGCCAGATCATCGATCAGTGCGAGCAGATGCCGCCCGGCTGATGCGATGTCGCCAGCATAATTGGCGTAATCGGCCCGGAGCGGCCCCTCGAGCCGCCCGCCGATGGTTTCCGCATTGGCAATGATGCGGCCGATCGGCTGGCGCAGGGCAGGGCCGATCTGGCTGCCGAACATGTGCGCCAGGCGCTGGCTGTCGAACAGCGGTGGCGGCTCGGGGGCGGTCATGGCCTCAGCATCCGCCGCCTCGGTCACCAGCAGGTTCCAGCCCGCGCCTGAAGGATCGCGGGTGCGATGCAATGTCCAAAGACGTTCGTCACCGGCCAGACGCAGCAGGGCGCCGTCGTGGCAGTCGGCCAACACCAGCGGGCCGCCACCCTCGATCGTAAGGAACGATCCCACAGACTTCAGTGTCGAATGCTCCGGCTGCCAGAATGCCGGCAACGGTTGCTCGCATTCGACGTTCAGAATCCGTCCCAGCGGATCGACGCGAATGCGGATCGAATTTCCGAGCGGCGGAACGGCGCTCTGGAATGGCCAGCCGTGATCGGCTTCAGGCAGGGGCCGTTCTCGCCATTGCGAAAGGACGAGGTCCGCTCCGGCACCGTCGGGAGCGCAATCGCACCAGAATTCGACAATCTCGCTGGCGCCAATCGCGGTGATCGGCCTTGAGAGGCGCATGCCGAGGCGCAGGGCATTGCGAACGAGATCGAGCAGAGCCGGCACAGCCAGGACGTCGCCATCACTGCCGCCCAGGCCGGCATGCAATCTGGCCAGGCGTGCATCCGCTGTGACAAGGCGTCCATCTCGGTCGATGCGCGCGGTGTCGGGCGCTCCGGCAGGCGGCGGAGCAAATCCGGTTTCAGCTTTCGGGCGATGCGCTTTCACCAGCCGGCCCCCTGCGGAACGAGCGGGTCCATGTTGCGCCAGCCAGCGACCAGCCGCGTTGCATTTTCGACGGTGATGCTGCGCAGGTCTGCGGCGAGCGGGAGGTCGTCAGGGCGCAGCGATGCCAGCGCTGCAACCCCCTCGAGCAGCCGGGCGGTCACGTCTCCATCAACACCGCATGCGCGCAGCACAACGGCGAGTCTTGCGAGACCGGGGTCACGGACCATGTCGAACAGCGTATCCGCCGAGAGCCCGGCGGCGCGTTCCAGCATGGCCATTGTCAGGCTGGGGCCAGTGTCGGCCAAGGCCCAGTCCGCGCTGGTGCGGGGCAGCTCGAACAGATGACAGAAGCGCATCAGCCGATGGGGTCTGGTCCTGCGCTCGTCAAAGGCCTGCAACAGAGCATCTGCAGCGGTGTTCAGCAGGAGCGGATCGGCGCCAACCTGATCCTGCAGCCACGCAACGCACAGGCGCACCAGCCCGTGCAGGGTCTCGGGCGGCAGCTCGTCGATATCAATCGCGAAGGATTGCGCGCGGCTGAGAAACCGGCTTTGCGCGATGATGACCGCCATGGCAGCTTCGGACAGCTCATCCTGTGCGTCTGCCACCTGGGATTCGATGCGAGGCGGCAATTCCGGTGTCGGAAGGCCGATCAGCCCCGATTGCCGATTGAGCCGCACCTCGATTGCGCGCGCCAGCAGCAAGCGTGTCGTGGGCGCATGCGCCAGCACGGCATTCCGGGCAAGTTGGCTGGCCAGACCTGCATCTCCGGTCAGCGCCTCGGTCAATCGCGAGGCCAGCGATTCGACGAAACCACCGGTGAGACTGAGGTCATCTTCGCGCAGAGGCTGAGCCTGGTCGGGCAGAAGATGCTGCCGGACCAGCGCGCCAACTGCCATGGCTTGCCGCGCGTGCGCATCGGCCTGGCGCAGAAGCGCGCCAACGTCCCGAAAGGTCGGGCGTGAGGGGGCCATGTCGCTCTTCATCGCCTTGCCCTACCAATGGCTGGTTAAAATGCTGTTAGTTGAAAGGTGCAGCCTTCCCCCGGGGATATGGGATCAGGCCGCCGGAGAGGCAAGCGCACGGTCGCGCGTCTGCCAGAGCAGAAGCGCCACCAGCCCCAGATTCCACAGCATCAGCAGAGGCATGATGCTGCCGAGGGGCAGGGCAATCATCGCGGCCGCAGCAACGAGGCTCGGCGAACCAGCCAGGCGCTGGGCAAATCGGGGCAGTGGCCCGTCAGTCCGGCTCAGAACGACCGCAAGCGCTGGCAGCATCAGAGCTGCGAACAATCCGGCCAGCCGGTCCGACGCAGCCACGCTGGTGACGGTCAGCACGAGAAATGCCAGAGCGAATGCCAGATTGCGCACAACCTGCTCGATCGGGCGTGTCAGATCGCCCACAAAGCGGCCGTACAGTCGATTGGCTGCATGTCCAGCCATTCGTCCGATGATCAGCAGGGGCAGGGCGGCAAGGCTCCAGCCCGAGACGGCGGCCCCTGCTGCCAGCGCTGGCAGCGCGATGGCCGAGACCCGCAAGGCCGGCCGCGCCCAGCGGGCAGACCAGGCACGTTTGGCAATCGCCGAAAAGGCGCGGGTCTGAACGATCCTTGCTCCCAGCGCGCCGGCCGATCCCGCCAGTTCCTGCAAGGCAAGTGCCTCCGCCTCGCGATTGTCGCGTACAATCGCGATCCTGCCGGCTTCGGCCTGGGCAAAGGCCAGCACATTCCTTCGATACCCCCGCTGCACCGCCAGACGAAGCAGCGCCGACTGCACGTTCCAGTCCTCGGGAAGATCACGTGCTTCCACCAGATCGCGCGCGCGCACGCAGGCAAGACCTGCCCATATGTGATTGATATCGATCCGTTCGAAGCGTTCGACGAGCACGCGGGCGCCATCGCCCGGGGCAAAGGTGGCAACGAATGTTCCCGTTTCGCGGGCCAGCAGGTGCATATCCGCCGGGGCAACATACAGGCCTTCGGCGATCACCAGCAATTCGTCCTCGCTTGCCAGGCGCACGCTGATATCCGCGACCGAACGGACAAGATGAAAGGCGACGCCGCGCCTTGCCGCATAAGCCTCGATCTCGCGAACGGTCTCATCGACCGTGCCGATCAGGCACAGGATTTCGCCCGCGCCAGCATCGACCGCCAGATCGACATGCAGCATCGCCAGCCGCCCCTGCGCAAGGGGGAGAGCGCCGCGCAGCATAGTGCTGCCGGGCACGGTTTCGATCAGCGAGATGAGCGCAGCGCGCACGGATTGTGGCTCCAGTTGGTCGGGAGCGGCTGTCTTATCGGCAAGCTGTCACAATGCCAACCGCGGGAGGGGCAAGTCGGTCGGCGCGTGTCACGTCAAGGCGTCGGGCCGTTCATGTCGCCGAAGTCGCGCATGGCATGTGCCAGTTCCCGAAGCACGACCGGATCACCTGGGGCTCCTTCCAGCGCCTGGTCTGCAAGATCGACGATGCCCTGAACGCTGAAGCTTGCTGCAAGGCTCTTGAGCCGAAGCGCGGCGAAGTGCCAGTTTGCGTCGCAGCGTGCGCGGCCCAGGAGATCGATCTGGCGGGCAGCGCTTTCAAGAAAGGCGCCGCGCAATTCCGCGACGAGATCGGGATCGTTGCCAACCGCTGCAGACAGCGCTGCGTTCAATGCTCCGGATTCATAGGCCATGGTCCATCCGAATAGACGAGCCGTCTTAACTTTCGGTTTCTGGCCCCGCAAAATCTGTTAAGTATGTTGGCATGGGCGAGGGGAAGAAAATCATAGACCTGCGGCATGGTCGCAGCGACGAACAGCCTGGAACGCAGGATGTTTCACCGGACATGGCGGCACCCGCCTCTCCGGAGCAGGTGTCTGTCGATGCGCCCTCTGATTCGCGAGGGCCCTGGGCGGATGACGAGGTGGCTCCCGTTATCGGCTCATCGATCGGGCCTGGCGGCTGGGCTGCAATTGCAGCAGGTCTTGCCTGGACCGGAGCCTATATCTGGGCATCCTTGCCCCTCTGGCAGGGCATGATGACCCCGGTACTTGCCGTCCAGGCCATTGTGCAATGGGCAACGCCGGTCGTCCTGATCGCGGTTCTCTATCTGGTCATCCAGCGCAACAGCAGCAGCGAGGCGCGTCGATTTGGCCGGATCGCCGGCTCGCTGCGGGCGGAAAGTGCCATGCTCGAGACGCGGCTGGCGCATGTGAACGCCGAACTGTCGCTCGCGCGCGAATTCCTGGCCAACCAGAGCCTCGAACTCGAATCGCTCGGCCGCGTATCGAGCGACCGTCTTCGCGGATTTGCGGACGAATTGCGCGCCACGATCGAGGCCAGCGACACCGGGATGCGTGCGATCGGCGAGGTCAGCGCCGCTGCTTCCGGCAATATGGACAAGCTGCGCAATCATCTGCCCGTCATCGCCAATTCTGCGAAGGACGTGACTAACCAGATCGGCAATGCGGGGCGTACGGCACAGAGTCAGGTCGAAAATCTGGTCGGAGCCTTTCAGAAGCTCAACGCCTTCGGTCAGGCTGCCAGTGCGCAGATAGCCACTCTGGTTCAGGAATCGGATGCAGCCACTACCCGCCTTGGCGAGTCGGTGGAGACAAGCGGGGCCGCGCTGACCCATCATGTCACCGAAGCCAGCGAACAGATGGACCGGGCGATCGAAACCGTGGCCAGCCGCCTCGCCAATGCGCGCAGCAATCTGGACAAGACCGCCGAGGCGCAGATCGCAGAGCTTCAGATGCAGGTGGCCGAACTGGACCAGTCTCTCGCGCAGATGGCCGATGCCATGGCCAGCCGCGCGACACACAGCCGACAGGATATGCGCGCTGCGGTAGACGATCTCGGCCTGACCCTCACGACGCTGGCGACATCCGCTGGCGAGAGCGAAGCGACGATCCGCCAGATCATAGCGGCTGCAGACGCCCAGATCAGCGATGCGGAGCGCAGGCTGCAGGCGATGGACAAACAAAGCAGCGATTCGCTTGGACGGCTTGCTTTTGCGCTGTCTGCGCTCGACAGCAATGTGGCGGCGCTGACCGAGAAGCTTGCAGCAGGTAGCGGGCATGCCGAGATATTCGATGCCAAGGCGGATCGTGTCAGGGCGTCGCTCGAACATATCCAGCGTCAGGCCAGCGACGCGATCCCGGAGGCGCTGATCGAACTGGACCGCAAGACCGGCGCAAGCTCGGAGAGTGTCGCCACCCTGCGCGCGGGTGTCGGCGAAGTCGACGACCAGATGATCCGTCTGGGCTCGGTGCTGGGCAGTTTCGAACAGCGCATTGCCGAACAGGCGGTCGAGGTCGGGCGCCTTTCCGAAGCGAGCGACGCGGGCTGGCGCGAGCGCACGGAGGATATCGGGGCACTGATCGCCGCAATGCGCGCGGCTCGTGACGATATCGATGACATCAACCAGACATCGGCCATCAAGCTGGTGGAGACGATGCGCGACGTGCATCGCGAAGCGCAGGCTGCAGCCGATGAGGCACGCCGGGCAATGGACCGGGCAATTGGGGGCGCGACCGACAAGCTGGGCCAGGACAGTGCAGCCGCGCTCGAGAAGGTGCTTCGCGGCAAGGCGGAGGAACTTGTCGGCAAGCTTGAAGGCGCCATCAGTCGTGCCGTCGGGGCGACCAGCGAGGCAAGCCTGCACCTCAAGGATCAGCTTGCGCGCGTTGATGATCTTGCCACCCATCTCGAGCGGCGCGTGGCTGAAGCCCGCGAGATGGCCGAAGAGCGGACGGACAATGATTTTGCCCGGCGGCTGGCGCTGCTGACCGAATCGCTCAACTCCTCCGCGATCGACGTCGACAAGATACTGTCCGCCGAGGTCAGCGATACCGCCTGGTCCGCCTATCTGAGGGGCGATCGCGGCGTGTTCACGCGGCGCGCGGTTCGCCTGATCGACAGTGGCGAAGCGAAGGATATCGTGTCCGCCTATGAGAACGACCCCGAGTTCTTCGAGCTGGTCAACCGGTATATCCACGATTTCGAAAGCATGCTGCGCACTGTGCTGTCTACCCGCGACGGCGGGGTGATGGGGGTCACCCTGCTGTCATCGGAAACCGGCAAACTCTATGTCGCGCTCGCACAGGCCATCGAGCGACTGAGAAACTAATCGCGCTTCGTGGCGCTGACCTCCTGGACGGGTGGGGCATTTTCCCAGCCGCCCCCCAATGCTCGGAAAAGCGACACCTCAGCCTCTGCCCGCGTCGCCATCGCCGATCCGCTGGCAGCTCGCGCGCTCAGCAGATTGCGCTCGACTTCCAGCAGCTGCAGGGCATTGTCCCGGCCCGCGCGAAAGCGGATACGGGTGATGCGAGCTACCTCTTCGGCCGAATTGGCCGCCGCCTGGAGTGCTGCTTCCTGCTCGATCGCTGCCTTCAACCGTGCGAGGGCCTGCTCGGTTTCCTGCAGGGCCGTCAGCACGGCGCCATCGAACGCGGCCAGACGGGCATCAGCCTGCGCCGATGCAGCGTTGACGCGCGCACGTGCGGCCCCGTCGATCGGCAAAGACCAGGAGATCAGCGGCCCGATGGAAAAGCCGATATTGTTCGATTCGGTCAGTGCATTCGGGGTAGTTCCACCGATGGATAGCGAGCCGGCGAGGCTGATCGATGGATAGAGCGCTGCCGTCGCAACTCCGATCCGGGCCGTGTCAGCGGCCAGCCTGGCTTCGGCGGCGCGCACATCCGGTCGGCGGGCGAGCAGCGCTGCGCCATCGCCAACAGGGATCGCGGTGCGGACCCTGGGCGGCGTGGTGCAGGCGGCTGCGGCTGCATCGATGCTGGAAGGCGTGTCACCCGTGAGCGTGGCCAGGGCATAAAGCGCCGCGCGCTGCTCTGCCTCGAATTGCGGCACCTGCGCCTGAGCCTGCGCCACCAGCAGCTCGGCATTGGCCACGTCTCGGCGCTGGCCTCGCCCGGCGGTGAACAGGCGCTGGGTCAGGTCCAGTGTGCGTTTTTGCGTCTCAAGCGATTCACGGGCAATATTGGCCTGCAACCGGCTGGAACACGCCAGCGCATAGTTGCGTGCCACTTCTGCTGCCACGCTGACCCGCGCGGCATCGAGCTCGGCCTGAGCTGCCAGCGCATCGCCGCGCGTGGCCTCGACCGATCGCCGAATCCCGCCAAACAGATCGATCTCGTATGAGGCATCGCTCGCCAGCTGATAGAAATCGAAGGAGAGCGGCTGCGGAGGGGCAAAGCCGACACCTGCATTGGCGCCGACACCCACCTGATTGGTATTGGCCGAGCCTTGCGCGTTGAGACTGGGCAACTGCCGTGCCTTGGCCTCGCGGATCAACGCACGGGACTGACGCAGGTTGGCGCTGGCCTCGCGCACCGTCGTGTTGCGTTCGAGCGCCTTTGTCACCAGCGCATCGAGCGCAGGATCTTCGAACAGGCGCCACCAACCCTCGGGCAGCGGGCTCGCCGCAAAGCGCGCATCGGCGCCTTCGGCAAAGCCCTGTGCCGCAGTCGCCGGAGTGGCAGGGCGTTCGAAATCCGGCCCGACGGTGCAGGAAGCGAGCGAAGCGCTGAGTGCAACAGTGCCAAGAAGGCGGAGCTTGATGGTCATGGCTGATTGCCCTCCAGGGCTGGCTGGGCGGGGGTTTGCGAATCATCCTTCCGGCGGCTGTGGGACCAGGCCTTGACTCGCTCTTCCAGCGTCCGGACCATCACGTAGAAGGCGGGCGTGAACAGCAGGCCGAAAATGGTCACCCCGATCATGCCGAAGAACACGGCAATGCCGAGCGCCTGACGCATTTCCGCGCCTGGACCGGACGAGATCACCAGTGGCAGCACGCCCAGGATGAACGCGAGCGACGTCATCAGGATCGGGCGGAGGCGCTGGGCAGCGGCATGGCGCGCCGCCTCGAGCACCGACTGGCCATGATCCTCGTTATGCTTGGCGAACTCGACGATCAGGATCGCGTTCTTCGCCGCCAGACCGATCAGCACGACCAGCCCGATCTGCGTCAGGATGTTGTTGTCGCGCCCCATCAGGTTCACGCCCAGAATGGCGGCCAGCAGGCACATCGGCACGATCAGGATCACTGCCAGCGGCAGCACCAGGCTTTCATATTGCGCGGCGAGCAGCAGGAAGACGAAGATGACGCCGAGCGCGAAGACGAGGGTGCCGGTGCTGCCGGCAGCACGCTGCTGATAGGCGATTTCCGTCCATTCATAGTCGAAGCCCTGAGGCAGCACCTTCTGGGCCAGCTTTTCCATGGCATCAAGCGACTGGCCGCTCGAATAGCCGGGCAGCGTATCGCCCTGCAGTTCCGCAGCGCGATAGAGATTGTACCGGACCACGCGATACGCACCGGAGTCGTTGCGCAGGCTCATGACCGCATCAAGCGGCACCATCTGACCGGTCGAGGACCGCGTGCGCAGCCGCCCGATATCGGACACATCATCGCGATAGGGTGCATCGGCCTGGGCGGTAACGCGGAAGGTTCGGCCCAGAAAGTTGAAGTCGTTGATATAGCTGGAGCCGAGATACGTGCCGAGCGTCGAGAAGATGTTCTCCACCGGCACACCAAGCTGCTCGGCGCGCGCCCGGTCGATATCGGCGAACAGCCGCGGGGTTCGGGTGTTGAACGTGGTGAAGGCTCCTGCAATTCCCTCGGTCTGATTGGCACCTCCCATCATCGCGAAGGCTGCGCCTTCCAGCGCCTGAAGCCCGGCATTGCCGCGATCCTCGATGATCATCTTGAAGCCGCCACCCGTGCCGAGGCCGGAGACCGGTGGCGGGGCAATGACAAGGACATTGCCGGCCGTGATCCGTGCCATCGCACCGAAAAGCTCGCCCGCCAGTTCGGTCGCACCGATACGGGTGCCCGCTGGCTTCAACGTGATGAAGATGGCACCGGCATTGGGCGCATTGGTGAAGGTCGCGCCGTCAAAGCCGGCAAAGGCGATGGTGCTGATGACGTTCGGGTTCTTGAGCGCGATCGCCTGCGCTTCTTCCAGCGTCGCGGTCGTGCGCTGCAGGGATGCACCTGGCGGCATCTGGACCACGCCGATAAGATAGCCCTGATCCTGTGCAGGAATGAACCCGGCAGGCGTCGCGGCGAACCGCCATCCTGCCACCGCAATCAGCGCCAGATATGCAACACCCATGAACATCAGGCTGCGGATTGTCCGCGCGGTCAGGCGGCCATAGCGTTCGGACAGCCTGGCAAAGGCCCGGTTGAAACCGCGTGCGAAGCGCGTGCCCCAGCCGCGCCATCCAGCCGGAACATCCTCTTCGTCATGACTGCGCGGACGCAGCAGCAGGGCCGCAAGGGCTGGCGAGAGGGTCAGCGACACGAAGGCAGACACTGCCGTCGCGCCAGCAATCGTCACTGCGAACTGCTGATAGAACGCGCCCGAAATGCCGGGAATGAATGCGGTCGGAATGAACACGCCGCACAGCACGAGAGCAATGGCGATCAGGGCGCCGGAGACTTCGTCCATCGTCTTGTGCGCAGCGTCGAGGGGACTCAGTCCTTCCTCTTCCATCAGGCGTTCGACATTCTCGACCACGACGATGGCGTCATCAACCACGATGCCGATGGCCAGAACCATGCCGAACAGCGAGAGGCTGTTGAGCGAGAAACCGAGCGCGGCAAGCACGGCGATGGCTCCGGCAAGAGCGATCGGAATGGCCACGATCGGAATGATCGCCGCGCGCCAGCTCTGCAGGAACAGCAGAACCACGATGGCGACGAGAATGATCGCTTCGACCAGCGTGTCCTGAACCGCTGCGATCGACGCCTCGACATAGCTGGTCGGGTTATAGGGTATGCTGTAGGCCATGCCGGGCGGGAAGTTTTCTTCCGCGCGCTTGAGTTCGTCCTCGACGGCCTTGGCGACCGTGAGCGCATTGGAGCCGGGTAGCTGCGAGATCGCCAGCGCGACCGTGGGCTTGCCGCTGGCAAAGGCATTGATGCTGTAGTCCTGGGCTCCCAGTTCGATCCGTGCGACGTCTGCAAGGCGGGTCAATGCCAGACCATCACGCTTGATCACGATCTGGCCGAACTCCTCCGGCGTGCTCAGCCGGCCCTGGGTCTGCACCCCCAGCTGGAAGGCCGTGCCGCCGCTGTTGAAGGGGGGCTGGCCGATGGAACCTGCGGAAACCTGCGCATTCTGGGCACGGATCTCGTTCACGATTTCGTCGACGGTCAGGTTGCGCGTCGCCGCCAGTTCCGGATCGATCCAGACGCGCATGTTATAGTCGCGCCCGCCGAAAAGGCGTGCCGAGCCGATGCCATCGATGCGCGAGATGCGGTCGATGATCTGCAGCGTCGCATAATTCGAGATATAGGGCTGGCTCAGCGATCCATCGGGCGAATAGAAATTGGCCACCAGCAGAAGGTCGGGAGAATTCTTGCGCACGGTGACGCCGATCTGGCGCACTTCCTGGGGCAGGCGAGGCTCTGCCGTGCTGACACGGTTCTGGACCAGCACCTGTGCCTGGTCGACATCGGTGCCCTGGGCGAAGGTGACCGTGATCGCCAGATTGCCGTCGCCGGTTGATGACGAGGACATGTAGAGCATGTCCTCGACGCCGTTGATCGATTCCTCAAGCGGCGCGGCAACAACATCAGCGATGGTTTCCGCGCTCGCGCCGGGGTAACTCGCACTGACCACGACCGTGGGCGGTGCAATCTCGGGATATTGCGATACGGGCAGGGTGGGATAGGCCACCACGCCGAAGATGACGATCAGGATCGAGAGGACCGCCGCGAAGATCGGGCGGTCGATGCAGAAATGGGCAATGCGCATCGGATTAGCTCGCTGTCGCCTGGGCCGGGGCCGGAGCGGAGATGGGGCGGGCGATCGGGGCATCGTCCTTTGCACGAGCCTTGATCTGTCCCTTGCGCGGCGTGACCACCATGCCCGGCTGCATCCGCGTCAGACCGTCGATCACGATGCGCTCGGTCGGCGCAATACCTTCACGGATGACCCGCAGGCCCTCCACCATCGGGCCGGTCTGGACCGGGCGCGGGGTCACCTTGTTGCCCTTGCCCAGCACGAAGACGAGCTTGCGCGTCTGGTCGGTCATGATCGCCTCGTCGGGAACGAGCAGGGCCTTGTAGGTGCCCGATCCCAGCAGACGGGCTCGGCCGAACATGCCGGGGACCAGAAAGCCCTCGGGATTGTCCACCATCGCATAGGCGGTGATGGTGCCGGTTTCCGGGCTGATTCCGTTATTGAGAAACGCCATGCGACCGCGCCAGCGGAAGGTCGGTTCGTCTGCCAGCTGGATTTCCACAGGGTTTGGCGCATAGCGCGAACTGCGTCGTTCGCCGCCGGCATCCTGGCGGATATACTTGAGGTAGAACGCTTCTGCGCCGTCGAAGCTGAAACGGATAGGGTTTATCCGCACGATCCGCGTCAGTTCGGTCTGCCCTGCACTCACGAAATCGCCGACATCGACCATTCTGCTTGATGCCCGGCCCGAGATGGGGGCACGCACTTCTGTAAACGACAGGTCAAGCTGGGCCTGCTGCCGCCGCGCCTGAGCCGCTGCCAGCGACGCCCGGGCGGAGCGCAGATTGGCCGCCAGCGTGTCTGCCTCTTCCTTGCTGATGGCATCGAAGCCGACAAGTTCACGACCGCGCGTTGCCTGCGCCTGGGCGTTGACAAGGGCAGCGCGTGCACTTGCGACGCTCGCCTCCGCTTCAGCCAGGGCGGCACGGAAAGGGCGCTGGTCGATGACGAACAGCAGCTGCCCCTTGCCCACATTGCCTCCATCCCGGAACGCCACGCGCGCGATAGGTCCGGAGACGCGCGCGACCAGCTGCACGTCCTCGTCGGCTGTGAACCGGCCGATATACTCGTCCCAGTCGACGACCTCGCGCTGCAAGGGCGTTGCTATTGTCGCAGCGGGGGGTGGCGGGGCTGGGGGCGGTTCGGAAGAACAGGCGCTGATCAGCAGCGAAAGGGCTGCTGCGACAAGCGCGCATCTGGGGGGGACGCGCATCAGAGACTCCGGATTTTTATATTGCACCGCAGCAACGTGGCGGAAACGTAAGGGAAGGTCCAGAGAAAAAAGTTGCAATTAACAACTAATCTATGTTTATTTTTTGCAACTGAGCTTCCGGAACGCGCAATCGCCGGGATGGTTCCACAATCGATTTCACAAATCGCCCCGGGAGGGCAGCCATCTTGCGCCAACGGTTGTAGAGGGTCGGTAGGCTCCCTATGTTCTGCGGCACGCGTACGACAAGGGGGATGCCTGATGCTTTATCACGATGCCGATTATGACGGCGACCTTTCAGAAAATGGCAAGATCCCCGTTCCCCAGGATGTCCAGCAGGCCATTGTGACCCTGCTGCGGTGGACCGGCGACAATCCGGAGCGCGAGGGCCTGCGCGACACGCCGCTTCGCGTGGCGCGGGCATGGAAGGAATATTGCTCGGGTTATGATGACGATCCCAGCGTGCATCTGAGCCGCACGTTCGAGGAGGTCGGCGGATATGACGAGCTTGTCTTGCTCAAGGACATTCCGTTCCAGTCGCACTGTGAACATCATATGGCACCGATCATCGGCAAGGCATCGATTGCCTATATGCCCAGGGATCGTGTCGTCGGCATTTCCAAGCTCGCCCGCGTGCTGCACGGCTATGCGCGCAGACTTCAGGTGCAGGAGCGTCTGACTGCAGAGGTGGCCGCCTGTATCTGGGAGCACCTGCAGCCGCACGGCGTGGCAGTGGTTATCGAAGCAAGCCATAGCTGCATGACCGCCCGCGGTGTCCGCACGCCTGGCGTCGGCATGATCACCAGCCGATTGCTGGGCTGCTTCCTCGAAGATCACCGCTCGCGCGAGGAAGTCATGAGCCTGATGGGCTACTGAGCCCAGCTGCAACAGACTGCAACAATCTGAAATCGGGATGTGAGGTCCTAGCTCTAGCTCCGACGGTGCAGACCGTTACCAGGAGCGAACCATGGCCTTGCATTCCCCATCATCCGACCGCGTCGCACCAGCGGCACATCACGATCATGACGAAGGACTGGCGCATGATCTTCAACAGATCGAGCGCATCCGTCTGGGTCGCCGCAACATGCTCGGCTGGATGGCCTCGGCCGGTGGCGCCGCGCTGATCACCGCCTGCGGTGGCAGCGGTGAGTCCGACAGCACCTCCACCGTTACCGTTTCCGGTACGACCAGTTCGACCACCACGTCGACGACAACCACTACATCGACCCCGACGCCCAGCGCGTCATCATCGACATGCACGGTTTATGCGACCGAAACCAATGGCCCCTATCCGGCAGACGGCACCAACAGCTCGAACGGCAGCACCTCGAACGTCCTTACCGTCAGCGGTGTGGTCAGGTCCGATATCCGGCCGAGCTTCGTCGGATCCAGTACGGTCGCAACAGGCGTGCCGGTGACCTTCACCATCACGGTGGTGGATGCGAACAACAGCTGTGCACCGCTCGCCAATCATGCCATCTATATCTGGCATTGCGATCAGCTGGGCCGGTATTCGCTCTACGATCTGCCTGCGGAAAGTTATTTGCGGGGGCTGCAGGTCACCGATGCGAACGGCAAGGTGACCTTCACGACGATCTTTCCCGGCTGCTATGCGGGTCGCTACCCGCATATCCATTTCGAGCTGTTCACGTCGCTGGCCAACGCGACGCGCGGCAGCTTTGCCCGGCTTATCTCGCAATTTGCTCTCCCCGCCGATATCTGCAGCACCGTCTATGCTTCGACCGGCTACAGCACCAGCGCCGCCAATTTCCGCTCGGTCTCGATCGCCAACGACAACGTGTTCGGAGACAATACATCCGCGCAGATCACTGCGATGACTATGGCGATGAGCGGATCGGTCTCGGCGGGCTATACCGCGACGGCCACTGTTGCGATTGCCACCTGACATGACCAGCTTGGCAGTTGCATCGTCTGCCACGCCGGGCGATGGTGCACGTGCCATGGCGGGGGAAACGATCATAGTCGTCGATGACGATACGGGTCTGCGCGGCCTGATATGCGAATATCTGGCGGCGCAGGGCTATGCCGTGCATCCGGCGGAAAGCGTTGCAGCGCTGCGATCGTTGATGGATCGCGTCAGGCCCGAAGTGATCATCATGGACGTCATGATGCCGCAGGAGGACGGGCTGGACGGCATGCGCTGGCTGCGCAGCCGTTCGGATGCGGCCTGCATCATGCTGTCCACGCTTGCAGCCGATATCGACCGGATCGTCGGGCTGGAACTTGGCGCGGACGATTATATCGCCAAACCTTGCAACCCGCGCGAACTGCTCGCCCGGGTGCGCGCCGTGATGCGCCGCCGACCGTTGGTGCGTACGGGTGCAGCCGAAGGCGGCGAGCCAGGCTGGGTGTTCGATACCAGGCACTGGCGATTGATTGCCCCTGATGGCCAGCAGCCGGAACTCTCCACCCATGACATCCGCCTGCTTCAGGCGCTGGTCGAGGCGGAGGGCAGGGTGCTATCGCGCGATCGGCTGATGGAGGTTCTCGATCCCGATGCAGAAAGCTTCGACCGGTCGATCGATGTCCAGGTCAGCCGGTTGCGCCGCAGGCTTGCGGATCATGGTGGCCAGGCGCTGATCCGCACGGTGCGCGGCTTTGGCTATGGCCTGGGGCTGCCCGTGCGGCGGGTCTGAACGCTGTGGTCTCCGCACTACGCGGCTGGTGGCTCCGCCGCCCGATATTCACGCAGATTTTCGCGCTGGTTGCCGCTGCGGTTCTTCTGACCGCAGGCGCGATGTACACACTGACCCAGATAGGTCCCCCGTCTCGGCCCGCACCGACCCCGCTGTCCAGCATTGTCGCCAGTCTCAGGACAGGCCATCCGCAGCCTGGCAGTGGCAGGCCCATGACCCTTGAACGTCATTCAAACGTCCCGCGTCCGCAAGCAGGAGAGGTGCGTGCGCGCTGGCTGGAACGGATGCTGCTGCCCCTTTTGCAATCCCGCAGCGCCGGGGAACCGGAGCAGATCCTGGCTTATTCGTCCGAACGTGGCAGGCCGCGTGTCGTGACGGTCGTACCGGAAGTGCGCGGAACGGTGACGATCGCCTGGAAAAACGGCAACCATTGGCTGGTGCTGCGCTCGCTGTCGTCTCCAACCGAAACAAGGTGGCTGGCAAGTTTCATGGCATCCGTGCTGGGCGTGCTTGCCTTCATCCTCGGGTGCGCGTGGCTGGTGGCCCGCGCCATCACCCGTCCGCTTTCCAGGCTTGCCGATGCCGCCGAATCCGCCAGGATCGGACAGCCCTGGTCGATGCCTGCAGACCCGATCACGCCCGAACTCGGCAAACTCGCCTCGGCGCTGATCAGCTTCGATGCGCGTCAGCGCGACCATGTTCGGCAACAGACTACGATGCTGGCGGGGATCGCGCATGATCTGGGTACGCCGCTGACCCGCCTGGCATTTCGCGCCGAAAGCCTGGGCGAGCCTCAACGCCTGGCTGCCAATGCCGATATTGCTCTGATGCGCGCGCTCATCGGCAATTCGCTGGCTCTGGCGCGCAGCAGCATGGCGCGCAGCGAGCCTGTCGATCTGCACCCGATGGTTCATGCCGTGGTATCGACAAGCTGGAACGAAGAAGCGCCGATCGAAGTGAACGCGGCGGTCGGGATCCGTGTCGAGGGCGAGCCGGTCGCACTGCAATGTCTGGTGCAGAACCTTGTCGACAACATGCAGCGCCATGCCAGCGGCGGGGCAATTCATCTCTGGCAGGCCGACGGCAAGGTCATGCTGAGGGTGGAGGATAACGGGCCTGGTTTCCCGGAAGACCTGCTCGATCAGCTGGGATCGCCCTTTGTGCGTGGAGAGCCATCACGCAATGCGCTGACTGGCGGAAATGGTCTGGGCCTGGCCATCGCCAGGACGATTGCGGAGCGCCATGGCGGCGGCCTTGCGTTCGGCAATCGAGACGAGGGCGGTGCGTGGGTCGAGGTGACCTTGGCCTGCGCTGCATGAAAAAAGGCGCGGAAACCCGATGTTCCCGCGCCTTCCTTGTTGCTGGTCGTGAAGACGATCAGAGCTGTTCGAGCATGTAATCCGCGCTGCTGACCTTGAAGTCGCCGGGTTCCTCGACGAACAGCTTGTCCACCACGCCGTCCTTGACGACCATGGCAAAGCGCTGACCGCGCTTGCCCATGCCGAACCCGGTGCCGTCCATCGTCAGGCCAAGCGCTTCGACAAAATCACCATTGCCGTCTGCCAGCATCGCGATCGAGTCCGCGTTCGCCGATTTGCCCCAGGCGCCCATCACGAAAGCGTCGTTGACTGCGGTGCAGGCGATCTCGTCCACGCCCTTGGCTTTCAGCGCTTCGGCCTTCTCGACAAAACCCGGCAGATGCTTGGCCGAGCAGGTCGGCGTGAAGGCACCCGGCACCGAGAAAAGCGCGACGGTCTTGCCGGCGAAGAATTCCTTGGCGTCGACCTGCTGCGGACCCTCGGCCGTTGCGCGTACGAATTTGGTGTTGGGAACGGTATCGCCGACTTTGATCATGATCGTCTCTCCTGCTGGCAAAAATGAAACCGGGCTGCATGTTGTCCGGCCAGAGGCGCATTGCAAGGGGGCATCGGGCAGGCGCATCCAAATGTCGGGGCATTACGCATAGGAGGCCATATAAAGGAATCTTTATATTTGCCTGTCAGGCCGAGTCTGGCTATGGGAGCCGGAGTTTCCGATCGCCCCCTTGGCCATTCGGACAGACATTCAGGAGATATTGCGTGGCCAGTGCCCCGACCCTCGACCGCAACGATTATGTTGTTGCCGACCTTTCGCTCGCCGATTTCGGCCGCAAGGAAATCGCGATCGCAGAAACCGAAATGCCCGGCCTGATGGCGATCCGCGAAGAATATCGCGCCGCTCAGCCGCTCAAGGGCGCCAAGATCACCGGTTCGCTGCACATGACCATCCAGACCGCCGTGCTCATCGAGACGCTGGTCGCGCTGGGTGCAGAAGTCCGCTGGGCGACCTGCAACATCTATTCGACCCAGGACCATGCCGCTGCCGCCATCGCCGCGCAGGGCATTCCCGTGTTCGCCATCAAGGGCGAGACGCTGGAAGAATATTGGGAATATGTCGATCGCATCTTCGACTGGGGCGCCGAGGAAGGCACCACCTGCAACATGATCCTCGACGATGGCGGCGATGCCACCATGTATGCGCTGTGGGGCGCACGCGTCGAAGCGGGTGAAGAGCTGTTCACCCCGACCAACGAAGAAGAAGAGTGCTTCGTCAAGGTGCTGAAGCGCCGTCTGGCCCAGACCCCCGGTTACCTCACCAAGACGGTCCAGAACATTAAGGGCGTGTCGGAAGAAACCACCACCGGCGTGCACCGCCTGTATGACCTCGCCAAGAAGGGCAAGCTGCCGTTCCCCGCGATCAACGTCAACGACAGCGTCACCAAGTCGAAGTTCGACAACAAGTACGGCTGCAAGGAATCGCTGGTCGACGGCATCCGTCGCGGTACCGACGTGATGATGGCCGGCAAGGTCGCCGTGGTGTGCGGCTATGGCGATGTGGGCAAGGGTTCGGCGGCTTCGCTGCAGGGCGCGGGCGCACGCGTCATCGTCACCGAAATCGATCCGATCTGCGCGCTGCAGGCGGCGATGGACGGCTTTGCCGTGCAGACGCTGGAAGACGTTGTGTCGACCGCCGACATCTTTGTCACCACCACCGGCAACAAGGACGTCATCACGCTCGATCACATGCGCGCGATGAAGGACATGGCGATCGTCGGCAACATCGGTCACTTCGACAACGAGATCCAGGTTGGCGCGCTCGAGAACATGAAGTGGACCGAGATCAAGCCGCAGGTCGACATGGTCGAATTCCCCGATGGCAAGCGCATCATCATGCTGTCGAAGGGCCGTCTGCTGAACCTCGGCAACGCAACCGGTCACCCCAGCTTCGTGATGTCGGCCAGCTTCACCAACCAGGTGCTGGCGCAGATCGAACTGTTCAGCGGTGCCAACAAGTACCAGAACGACGTCTATGTGCTGCCCAAGCATCTCGACGAGAAGGTCGCCCGTCTTCACCTCGCCAAGCTGGGCGTGAAGCTGACCGAACTGACCAAGGAACAGGCCGCCTATATCGACGTGCCGCTGACCGGTCCGTTCAAGAAGGACGAATATCGCTACTGATCGCGCTGTTCCGGGTTCGCCCGGAACGCTGACGAGCAAGAGCCCGCTCCGCGCCCTCGCGGGGCGGGCTTTTTGTTGAGTTGCGACATATGCTGGTGCTTGCCGGTCCCCTGCGAAGGCAGGGGCCCATCTCCCAAGGCCTGGTCCAAGGTGACGGCTGCTCCAGCGGCACCAGCAGGTGATGGGCCCCTGCCTTCGCAGGGGAGCAGGTGATTGTGAGACGCCCGGCAACATCCTCCGCCGTTCGTCGTTTTGTCGTTGCGCTCTCCGTCCGTGCAGCTAGCCTCATGGTATACGAACAAGAAAACCGGGGAACATCATCATGAAAGCACTGCGTTTTTCCGCCGCCCTCGCGGCGCTTGCCATCGCGATGCCAGCGCTTGCGCAGGACAAGCCTGCCGCCTGGGACGTGAACGCCCCACCGATGAAGACCCGCGCCATTCCGATCAAGGTCGACGAGGGCACCTGGATGAACCTGGATGTCAGTCCCGATGGTAGCCGGATCGTCTTCGATCTGCTCGGCGATATTTACACCATGCCGATTGAAGGCGGCGCGGCGACCCGGATCGCCGAGGGGTTGGCCTATGAGCAGCACCCGCGCTTCTCGCCGGATGGCACGCGGATCGCCTTCACCTCGGATCGCGGCGGCGGCGACAATATCTGGATCATGAATGCCGATGGATCGGACAAGCGCCAGCTCACCAGGGAGAGCTTCCGTCTGCTCAACAATCCGAGCTGGAGCCCCGACGGCCAGTATATCGTCGCGCGCAAGCATTTCACCACCGGACGCTCGCTCGGCACGGGCGAGTTGTGGCTGTATCATGTCAGCGGCGGCAACGGCGTGCCGCTGGTCAAGCGCCCTAGCGAAGCGCACCAGAAGGAGCTGGGCGAACCCATTTTCGCGTCCGACGGCAAGGGCATCTTCTACAGCAAGGACGCGACCCCCGGGCCGATCTTCGAATATGCGCAGAACAGCAATGCCCAGGTCTTCGTGATCGACCGTTATGACATGGGCACCGGCAAGGTCGAGCGCGTCACCGGCGGTCCGGGCGGCGCGGCGCGACCCCAGCCTTCGCCCGATGGCCGCTATCTCGCCTTCGTGCGCCGTGAACGTGCGAAGACCAAGCTCTATGTCCGCGACATGCAAAGCGGGATGGAGCGCAAGATCTATGACGACATGGACCGCGACGTGCAGGAAACCTGGGCGGTGCACGGCGTCTATCCGAACATGGGCTGGCTGCCTGACAGCAAGCGTCTGGTCTTCTGGGCGGGCGGCAAGATTCGCTCGATCGATGTGACGAGCGGTAAGGCCAGTGTGATCCCGTTCAGTGTCAACGATACACGCAGCATCGTCGACCCCATCCGTCCGCAAAAGCCGGTCGCGCCCGATACCGTCGCGGTGACCATGCCGCGCTTTGCCAGCGTCTCGCCCGATGGCAGCCGCATGGTGTTCGAGGCTTTGGGCAAGCTGCACCAGCAGCCCGTGCAAGGCGGCGCGGCGCAGCCGCTGGTCACCAATGGCGGGAGCGATTTCGAACTGTTCCCCAGCTATTCGCGCGATGGCAGCCAGATTGTCTATGTCAGCTGGGACGATGAAAGACTTGGCGAACTGCGCGTGGTTGGCGCAGCGGGCGGCGAGGCACGGACGATCAGCAAGACGCCGGGCCATTATCGCCGACCGCAATTCTCGCCCGATGGCCGCTATGTGGTATATGAAGCTGGAAGCGGCGGCGGCCTAACGTCCGATGCCTGGGGCATTCAGCCCGGGATCTATCTGCTCGACGTCGCCAGCGGACAGGCGCGGCGCATCACGGCAGAGGGGAGCGAACCCCATTTCGGCGCGACCGGCGACCGGGTGTATTTCAGCAAATATGCTGGCGGCAAGCTGGCGCTGGTCAGCACCGACCTGAATGGTGAGGCCGAGCGCACCCATGCGAGCGGTGAACTGGTCAGCGGCTATGCGGTCGCGCCCGATGGCAAGACGCTCGCCTTCCGTCAGAATTATGCAGCGTATCTGATGCCGTTCATGGCGGGCGCGGTCGATCTGGGCGCTGGCAAGGGCGGCGGCGCACTGCCGGCAGTTCAGGTGAGCGAGGGCGGCGCGACCTTCCTGCAATGGTCGCATAATGGCCGCCAGCTCAATTGGTCGCTGGGGCCGGTGGTCTATTCGGCCGATGCCGGCAAGGCGATCGCCGATGGACCGGTCAGCAAGACCGATGCGAAATTCGCGCCGCCGAAGACCGGAGTGGCGATCAGCGTCAACGCGCCAGCCGACAAGCCGAGCGGTACTGTCGCCTTCACCAATGCGCGCATCGTGACGATGGCGGACGACAAGGGCGGCATTATCGAGCGTGGAACGGTGGTCGTTCGCGACAATCGCATCGTTGAGGTCGGCGCGAATGTCGCCGTGCCTGCTGGTGCGCAGACCGTCGATGTCGCGGGCAAGACGATCATCCCGGGACTGGTCGATGCGCATGCACATGGCCCGCAGGGGTCGGATGATCTGGTTCCGCAGCAGAACTGGAGCGCTGTCGCGCATCTGGCGATGGGCGTGACAACGATCCACGATCCCAGCAACAGCGCCGCCGAGATCTTCACCGCCGCCAGCTATCAGCGCGTCGGCAAGTATCTGGCCCCGCGCATCTTCTCGACCGGGGAGGTGGTCTATGGTGCCAAGGCGGCGGGCATCTTTGCCGAGATTGACAGCCTCGCCGATGCGCGCGCCCACACCACGCGGCTGAAGCTGCAGGGCGCGCACAGCGTCAAGAACTATAACCAGCCGCGCCGCGAACAGCGCCAGCAGGTTGTCGCCGCCGCGCAGGCCGATGGTTTGGCGAGCGTCGCCGAGGGCGGGTCGCTGTTTAGCCAGGACATCACGATCATCGCCGATGGCAACACCACGCTCGAGCACAATATCCCGCAGGAGCGGCTCTACGAGGACGTGCGCAGCTTCTTCGCGCAGAGCAAGGTCGGCTATACGCCGACTTTGGTAGTGACTTTTGGCGGCATGGGCGCGGACCCGTATTGGCGATCGCATACCGACATCTGGCAGCACCCGATTCTCAGCCGCCACGTCCCTCGGCGCAAGCTCGAAGCCAGCAGCGTGCGCCGCGAGATCGGGCCGGAAGAGGATTATGCCGATACCGCGTCGGCGCGTGAAGCCGCAGAGCTGGCGCGGCGCGGCGTGCCCGTCGGCATCGGCGCGCATGGGCAGGAAGAGGGGCTTGCCTCGCACTGGGAGCTGTGGAGCTTCGTCAAGGGCGGCATGACGCCGATCGAGGCGCTGCGCACCGCGACGATCAGCGGCGCGCGTTCGCTCGGCTTTGACAAGGATATCGGTTCGATCGAGCCGGGCAAGCTCGCGGACATGGTCGTGATCGATGGTGACCCGGTGGCGGATATCCGCCAGTCCGACAAGATCACGCACGTCATGCTCAACGGGCGGCTCTATGAGGTGCCGACGATGAACGAAACGGTCACGGGGACGGCCAAGCTGCGCAAATGGTATTGGGAGAAGTGAACGTTTCCTAATCCTCCCCGAGCTTGTCTCGGGGAGGGGGACCGCCGACCATAGGTCGGTGGTGGAGGGGAAGCGGGATGGCACGATGGCGGATCCGAAACGCGCACCCGCTGCCCCTCCACCACCCGCTGCGCGGGTGGTCCCCCTCCCCCAGCAAGCTGGGGGAGGATTTTGGGAGGAACCATAGCATTTTCTCCACAGCCCGTTTTGCACCAACCCCAATCTGCGCTACGGCCCAATGCGATGACGCGGATGCCTGTTTTCACCCCTGAATCGATGAGTCGCTTATGCTGGTGAGCAATGGCGGGCTGTTCCTGATCGCGCTCGTTCTGGCGCTGTGGACCGGGGCGGCGATCTGGGCGCTGATCACTGGCCTGCAGATGCGCCGAGCGGCGGGAACCGCGCGCAGGCAGCTCCGGCGGTTGACCCGGCTGATCGATTCCGGTCCGGCCATCCCTCTGATCGTGCGGTCGGACTCGAGGATCGAGGGACCTGAACGCGTGGCGCGCTGGCTAGGTTTGCCGAAGCTGCCACCCTATCTGGCCGAGCTGTCTCAGGAAGGCAAAGGCCTGCCGCGCGAGACGCTCGATCTGCTGGGCCAGAAGATCGCGACCGCGCAGAAGAGCGGCGCACCTTTCGAGCTCGCGGTTGCCGCCGCCGGTTCGAACCGGCGCTTGCGCATCGAGGGGCGGCTTGCCGACCCGCAGACAATCGCCCCCGGCGCCGTGCTGCTATGGTTCTATGACGCCACGGAGAGCGAAACGCGGATGGCATCGCTGGTCGAGGCCGAGGCCGAGACACGGCGGGCCTTTGATGCGCTGTCCGGACTGATCGAGGCTGCTCCCATTCCGATGTGGTTCCGCCGCGAAGATCTCTCGCTGCTGCTGGTCAACAGCGCCTATGTCGAGGCAGTTGGCGGCAGCAGCGCCGCCGATGTCGTCCAGGCCGGGCAGGAACTGGTCGAGACCGTCGACGGACTGACCCCGTTGGCGGTCGCTGCGCGTGCGTTTGAAAGCAACACGCCATCGCGGCGCACGGTCACGACGACAATTGCCGGCACGCGCCGCGCGATGGAGATTGTCGACCTGCCGATCAGGGGGCGGGGCATTGCGGGCTATGCCATTGATGTGCACGACCTCATCCTGGCGCGCCAGGCGACCGAGCGCTTCCGCGATGCGCAGCGTGACATGCTGGACAACCTGTCGGCGGGCGTGGCCCAGTTCGATGCGCAGCGCCGCCTGATCTTCGTCAACCAGCCGTTCGTGCGCATGTTCCAGCTGAAACCGCAATGGCTCCAGGACGGGCTGGAGTTCGAGCGGTTGATCGACCGCATGCGCGAGGCGGGCCGGGTGCCGCAGGTGCGCGACTTCCCCGCATGGCGCGACGAGAAGCGCGAATGGTTCCAGTCTGCCGCCCCGGTCGAGGACAGCTGGCTCATCGCCGATGGCACGCATCTACGCGCCATCGCTCAGCCGACCCCCGACAACGGCCTTTTGCTGATCTTCGAGGACCGCACGGAGCAGGTGCAGCTCGCCAGCGCGCGCGATACGCTGTTGCGCGTCCGGACGGCGACCTTCAACAACCTGTACGAGGCGCTTGCTGTCTTCACCTCGGACGGGCGTCTGCACCTGTGGAACACCCGTTTCGGTGCGGTGTGGGAGATCGACGAAAGCGAACTCGCCAAGCACCCACGCGCTGACGAACTGCTCAAGGCCATCGCACCCCAGCTCAAGCGCCCGGCTCAGATTTCCGCGCTGCGCGAGGTCATCCGGTCGGCCACGCTGGATCGCAGCCAGCGCGCGGGACAGCTGGTGATGAAGGATGGCCGGGTGTTCGACTTTGTCGGCATACCGCTGCCCGATTCGAGCGCGCTGTTCACGATGATCGACGTGTCCGACGCCAAGCGGATGGAAGATGCGCTGCGCGAGCGCAACGAGGCGCTGGTCGAGGCGGACGCGATCAAGACCCGTTTCCTTGCGAACATGAGCTACGAATTCCGCACGCCGCTGACCTCGATCGGCGGCTTTGCCGAACTGCTGGCGAGCGGCGTTGCCGGTCCCTTGTCGGATCAGGGGCAGGACTATGTGAAGGCTATCATCGACTCGGTCGAGCGGCTGTCCGCGCAGATCAACATGGTGCTGGACTTGAGCCAGAGCCAGGCAGGCACGCTGCCGCTCAAGCGAGAGCCGACCGATATCGGGGCTCTGCTGGTCGACGTCGCCAAGGGCGTGGCGGGGCTTGCAGGCGGGCGCAATATTGCGCTTGAGGTCGATGTGAATGGCGGTCCCGGCTCGGCGGAGGTGGATCGGCAGCGCTTTGCCCAGGCGATCACGGCCGTGGTAGACAACGCGCTGCGCTATACGCAGGAGGGCGGGCGCGTGCTGCTGCTCGGCGACCGCTTCCGCAACAAGCTGCGCATCGTGGTGTCGGACAATGGCCCGGGGCTCGACGCGCGGGCGCAGGCCCGTGCGCTCGATGGCGTGCTGCAGGCGGACGAGGCCGGCGGCAAGCCGGTCACCAAGCGCTCCGGCCTTGGCCTGCCGTTGGCGAAGAACCTGATCGAGGCGCATGGCGGCCGCATGGAGCTGGTGAGCGAACCCGGAGCGGGCACGATCGTCACCATCCTGATGCCGTGATGCTGACCATCGGTTCCATCGAGGCGATGCAGCGCCTGGGCCGGCATCTCGCCGACGCAGCGCTTCCTGGCGACACGATCGCGCTTTCAGGTGATCTGGGCACCGGAAAGTCGACGCTCGCGCGCGCCATTCTCAACGCGCTTGGCTTTGCCGGCGAAGTGCCGAGCCCGACCTTCGCGCTTATCCTGCCTTACGACCCGCCAGAGGTGCGCTTGCCCGTGATTCATGCCGATTTCTACCGGCTCGATGGCGCGACGGAACTTGACGAACTGGGCCTCGATGCGGGCGATCCAGCGCTGCTGATCGCCGAGTGGCCAGAGCGCGTCGGCGGTCTGGCGGGCCCCGATACGCTGCAATTGCGGATCACCGGAAGCGATGCTAGCGACCGCCGGATCGAGGCGCAGCCGGGTGCGAACTGGCAGGCGCGCTGGCAACAGATTGCAGGTGATTGGTCTTGAGTGAACGCGAACAGCTGATCCGGAACTTTGTCGATACGCTGGGTTGGACGGACGCCGACATCCTCGCCATTCCGGGGGACGCTTCGTTTCGGCGATATTTCCGCGTGGTCGGGCCAGACCGGCAGGCGATCCTGATGGATGCGCCGCCGCCCGAAGAGGATCCGCAGCCGTTCGTTCATGTCGCGCGCTATCTCACCGCGCAGGGGCTTCGCGCTCCCGAAATCTTTGGCGTGGACATGCAAGCCGGACTGGTGCTGCTCGAGGATTTCGGCGATGCGCGGATGCGCGAGACGGTTGATGCAGGTGATGCCGAAACCGAGCGCGCGATCTATCGAAAGGCGATCGAGACGCAAGTCGAGTTGCATGGCCGCACGCCCGCTGACGTCCCACCTTACGATCGCGCGGTCTATCAGCGCGAGGCTGCGCTGTTCACCGAATGGTATTGCCCTGCGCGCGGCCTGGATGTCGATGCCGATGGCTATGTGAAGGCATGGGATTGCGTGCTCGATGGCATGGACCGTGCGGCCCCGAAGGTCACGGTGCTGCGCGACTATCATTCGGAAAACATCATGTTGCCGCCCGATGGCTCGCAGGGACTGATCGATTTCCAGGACGCGCTGGTGGGTGATCCGGCCTACGATCTGGTGTCGCTGCTTCAGGATGCGCGGCGTGACGTGTCGGAGCAAGTCGAGGCCGAGATGCTTGCGCATTACCGCGACCTGGCGCGACCGGCTTATGATCTCGACACCGCCTATCATGTGCTCGGCGCACAGCGAAATGCCAAGATCATCGGCATTTTCGTTCGTCTTTGGAAGCGCGACGGCAAGCCGCGCTATCCCACGATGATCCCGCGGGTCTGGCGAGCGATGGAGCGCGATCTGAAGCACCCCGCACTTGGCCCCGTTGCGGCCTGGTTCGATGCCAACATTCCCGCCGACCTGCGCGATCCGGAAGGCACGCTGGGCGGAAAGTTCGAACTGTGAACACGTCCCCTGCCTTTGCCCGCACCGCGATGGTCATGGCCGCAGGGCTGGGCAAACGGATGCGGCCGCTGACCGTCACTACTCCCAAGCCGCTGGTGCGGGTTGCGGGCAAACCGCTGATCGACCATGTTCTCGATCACCTGGGGGATGCCGGGATGCAGCGGGTGATCGTCAATGTCCATTATCTGGCCGATGCGCTGGAAGCCCATCTTAGGGCCCATCGCTGGCCATTCGAGCTTCTGATCTCGGACGAGCGCGATATGCTGCTCGAAACCGGCGGTGGCTTAATCAAGGCTCTGCCGATGATCGGTGAGGATCCCTTCTTCTGCCTCAACAGCGACAATGTGTGGCTGGAAAGCGCGCGATCCTGTTTTGATGAACTGCGCGCCGCATGGGACGATGCGCGCATGGATGCCCTGCTGCTCGTGGTGCCGCACAGCCGTGCCAACAACTATCAGGGCGTCGGCGATTTTCATCTCGACCAGATGGGGCAGATCACGCGCCGCAAGCCTGGGCATGTTGCGCCCTATATCTATACCGGCATTCAGCTGCTCTCGCGTCGCCTGCTGGCAGATCCGCCATCGGGGGCGTTTTCCACCAATGTCTTGTGGAACCGCACCATGGCGCAGGGGCGATTGTTCGGAATCTCGCATATGGGCCAGTGGTTCGATGTCGGGACCCCGGCCGCCATCCAGCCTACTGCGGAAGCCCTGCTGGATGCCTGAGCCTCGTCAGCCCGCCGTTTTCGCCATCGGGGCACAGCGCGGGTTTGCGGATGCACTGGCTGAAGGATTGCTCAAGCGTTATGCCAACGACCGTCTGGGCCTGGCCCGGGCAACCTTGCTGATCCCGAACCACCGCGCCGGTCGCGCGATCACCGAGGCGCTGGTGCGTCACGCCGCGCAGGGTCTGCTGCTTCCGCGCATGGTGCTGATTGGCGACATCGATCTCGACGAAAGCCTTGGTGCACTGCTCGATCCGCTCGGAGATGGCGCGGACGTGCCGCCGGCTGTCGATCCGCTCGAACGTCGCTTCCGGCTCGCTGCAATCATCACGCGCGAGGGGAAGGGGCGAGCGGGGGCTGACGACCCGGCAGAGGCCCTGCGGCTGGCGTGCGATTATGCTCGGGTCCTCGATCAGCTTCAGATCGAGGAAAGGACGCTCGATCAACTCGACAGCATCGATGTCGAAGCGGACCTTGCGGAGCACTGGGCGGCCGCCCGCGACCTGTTCCTGCGCGTAGGCCGGGCATGGGCCGCCGAACTGTCGGAGCTGGGCAGGATCGACCCTGCCGATCGGCGCAACCGGCTGCTCGACAAGGCGGCAACGCGTTGGCGCGATCACCCGCCTCAGACCCCGGTGATCGCAGCCGGCATCACCACGTCCGCCCCCGCCATAGCGCGCCTGCTGCGCGGCATTGCCGATCTGCCAAAGGGCATGGTGGTGCTGCCCGGGCTTGATCTCGACATGGACACGGCTCTCTGGGAAGCCATTGGGCATCCCGTGACGACGCCCGTGCCCCCTGGCAGCGAGGCGGTCGAGAAGCCGGCGATCACCCACCCGCAATACCATCTGAAGCAGTTGCTCCACGCGATGAGCGTCAGCCGTGAAGAGGTGCAGGCCTGGCAGACCGAACCAAGGACCGGGCTTGCGGCGGACCGGGCGCGATTGCTGCGCAGCATTTTCCTGCCCGCAAGGCTCAGCGACCGTTGGGTCACCCTCGAAGCCGCCGACCGACGGACAAAGGGTATCCGCATTATCGAGGCTGAAAACCCTGACGAGGAGGCACAGGCGATCGGGCTGCTCGTGCGCCAGGCGCTGGATGTGCCCGCCCGGCGCGTGGCGATCGTGACGCCTGACCGCTCGCTTGCCGCGCGCGTCATCGCCCATCTCAGGCGCTGGCAGATCGAGGCGGATGACAGCGCGGGCGAGGCGTTGCCGGTTACCCCGCCGGGGCGGTTCCTGCTGGCCGTCGCCCAGTGTCTGGCCGACGATTTTGCTCCCGTTGCCTTGCTGGATCTGTTCAAGCATCCTCTCGCACAGGCGGGCGATGGGCGGAGGGCCTGGCTCGATGAGGTGCGCGCGCTCGACAAGCTGCTGCGCGGTCCTCGCCCTGCTCCGGGCCTGGCCGGTATCGACGCCGCCATCGGCAACCGTCCGCTCAAGGCCTGGTGGCACGACGTCAAGGCGCTGCTGGCGCCTGTCGCGAAATGGCCGCGCGATCCGCAGCCGCTTTCCGCGACCATCCAGGCTATTGCTGCGGCAGCCGATAGTCTCAGCGGTCAGGCGGTCTGGACGGGTCTTGCCGGGCGCTGTGCCTCAGATATCGTCCAGCAATTGCTCGCACGAACGGGCACGCACGATCCGCGTGTCACGCCATCGCAGGCGGTCGACATTCTCGCTCGGCTGATGCGCGAGAAGGCGGTGCGGCCGCCTTATGGCAAACATCCGCGCGTGGCCATTTATGGTCTGCTGGAAGCGCGATTGCAGAGTGCGGACCTGGTCATCTGTGCCGGGCTGAACGAGGGTATCTGGCCGCAGATCCCGTCGCCCGATCCGTGGCTTGCGCCGATGGTGCGCAATGCGTTGGGCTTGCCGCCGCTCGAAATGCGCGTGGGGCTTGCTGCACAGGATCTCGCAGGCGCACTGGCTTCGGCCGAAGTGGTGCTGACACGCGCCCGGCGTGATGGCAGCGCACCGACCGTTGCGTCGCGCTTTCTGCTGCGCCTGCAGGCGGTGGCGCCCGACCGCCTTATGGAGAATCACGAAACGCTGGTCTTGGCGCGCAGGCTCGATCGTCGCCTGCCGCTCGCGCGGATCGAAAAACCGGCGCCTCGCCCTGATGCCGGGCAGCGGGTCAAGCGGCTGTCGGTCACCGAGCTTGATCGGCTGCGCGCGGACCCATTCGCCTTTTACGCCAAACGCATTCTCGCGCTGCCCTCGCTCGATCCGGTCGATGCCGAACCCAGCGCGGCGTGGCGTGGCACGTTGGTGCATGAAATCCTGGAATATTGGCACCGTGAGGATGGGCTGGATGCTGCAAGCCTGGTTCCGCGCGCGTGCCGCTATCTCGACGAAACGAACGTGCACCCCTTGATCAAGGCGCTATGGCGCCCCCGTCTGGTCGCGGCGCTCGACTGGATCGCCGAGGAAACCCGGTCTCTGGCGGTTGCCGGGCGCCGCATGATCGATGCTGAACGCAGCGGAACGTTCATCATCGACGGCGTCGAGATTCGCGGCAAGGCCGACCGGATCGACCGCCTGCCCGATGGCACATTGGCGATTGTCGACTACAAGACCGGAAAGCCGCCCTCGGCGAGGCAGGTCGAGGCGGGATATGCGCTGCAGCTGGGGTTGTTGGGCATGATGGCAGAGCGCGGCGGGTTTCTGGCCAAGGACGACCAACCCGAGATCGCGGGCAAGGCTGCCGCGTTCGAATATTGGTCGCTCACGCGCAGCAAGAGCGGCGACTTCGGCCATCGCGAAAGCCCTGTGGGGCGCCGTGGCAGCGAGCTGACGGCGGATGCCATGCTGCCGACCGCGGAGCGTTTTTTGCGAGAAGCGCTGGAGAAATGGATATTGGGCGACGCGCCGTTCACCGCCAAGCTGGTGCCCGATCAAGCGACCTATACCGAATATGACCAGCTGATGCGGCTCGCCGAATGGTATGGCCGTCAGGGAAGCGGCGAATGAGCGGCGGCAAGCCCGGACTTCCGCCGCTCGCTGGCGACCAGGCGCTCGCGGTGTCGCCCGCCGATCAGGTGTGGTTGAGCGCCTCGGCGGGCACGGGCAAGACTCAGGTTCTTACCGCGCGCGTGTTCCGCCTGCTGCTCGAACCCGGGGTGAACCCCGATGCGATCCTGTGCCTGACCTTCACCAAGGCCGGCGCAAGCGAGATGGCCAACCGCATCAACGCCCAGCTCGCCGCCTGGGTGCGGATGAGCGACACCGCGCTGGGGGCGGACCTCACCAATATCGGCGCGCCGGTCGACGCCGCCACGCTGACCCGCGCGCGCCGCCTGTTCGCGCGCGTGCTCGATGCACCCCAGGGCGGCTTGCGCATCCAGACGATCCACAGCTTCTGCCAGTCACTGCTGGCGAGCTTTCCGGAAGAGGCGGGCCTGGCGCCCGGCTTCCGTCCGATCGAGGACCGCGACCGGATTCAGCTTGCGCGCGACACGCTCGGCGAGATGCTGATCGATGCCGCGCGGCGGGGTGACACAAGGCTGGCCGAGAATCTGGAAGGGCTGAGCCTCAGGCTCGGGGCAGAAGCGACCGAGAGTTTTCTGATGCGGTGTGCAGCCAAGCCCGATGCGATGGACGCGCTGGTCGGTGATATCCGCCCCTATATCAATTCCGCGCTTGGCCTGAAGCGCGACGAGGATGGCAGCGGGCTTGCGGCCATGTGCAGCGATGCGCTGTTCGATATCGCCAATCTGGAGGCCGTGCAGGACAGCAATGTGCGCTGGAATACTGCGACAGGCAAGAAGGCGGCTGAGGCGATCCAGACATGGCTGGGATTGGAAGCGAACGATCGTATCCACCAGCTCGACCTCATCTGGTCGGTTGTGGCAACCGACAAGGGTGCATTGCGATCCTTCTCCAAATCTCCGATCAAGGTCGATCCCGACTATGCCGAAAAGGCCGAGAGTCTGTACAGCGACCTCTCGGCGCTTAAGGAGCATATCGCACTGATCGGTTTTGCTGGCGATTATGCCCGCGCGCTCGAGGTCGGCCGCGATTTTGCGTGGCGCTTTGCAGAGGCCAAGCGGCAGGCGGGGCTGCTCGATTTCGACGACCTGATCCGCGCCGCTGCGGATCTTCTCTCGGGCCGCACGATGGCGCAATGGATTGCGTTCAAGCTCGACCAGCGCTTTGATCATGTGCTGGTCGACGAGGCGCAGGACACCAATCCCAGCCAATGGGCGATCGTGAAGGGCTTGATCGACGACTATTTCTCCGGTCTGGGCAGCAAGGCGGACCGGTTTCGCACCCTGTTTACCGTCGGCGATTTCAAGCAGGCGATTTTCGGATTTCAGGGAACGAGCCCGCAATATTATGCTGCTGCGCGTGTCCGCATCGGCCAGAAGGCAGAGGAAGCCGGACAGCCGTTTCTCGATCTCAGCCTCGATCGCAGTTTCCGATCGACCCAGCCGGTGCTCGACATGGTCGATGCGGTTCTGGATGACCTCGGACCTGCAGCGCTTGGCATCATGGACGATGCGCTGCCCCGACACGAAGGGCGGAAGGGACCGGGTATCGTCGAGCTGTGGCGTCCGGTCGGCGAGGGGCTAGACGATCAGGACGAAGGCGGCGAGGGCGAGGACGCCGAGGAATGGCTCTCTGGCGCAGACCGCAGGTTTGCCGAGCAGCTGGCCGATCGCATCGCAGGCTGGCTGGCCCCGGACTCGCCCAGCCGCCTTTGGCTGGAGAAGCGGAGCCAGGCAGACGGCCCGGGCTGGGCGGGGCCGGGCGACATCATGGTACTGCTCCGGCGTCGAGGCGATCTTGCCTCGCTGATCGTCGCGCGGCTTTATGCCGCAGGCGTGCCGGTCGCCGGAATCGACCGGTTGCGGCTGGGGCAGCCGCTGGCGGTGCAGGATCTGATCGCAGCCATCCGTTTTGCGCTGCAGCCGCTCGATGACCTGACCTGTGCTGCACTGCTGGTATCGCCGCTGGGCGGATGGACGCAAGAGCAGTTGCTGCAGCACGGCTATCGGCCCGAGAAGCGCGCGCTATGGCCGCATCTGCGCGACCTGGCGGAACATGATGCAGCTTTGCGCGATAAGCTTGAACCACTGTACGCGATCCTCGCGATGGCGGATTTCGGTACTGCCTATGATTTTCTGGAACAGGTTCTGAGCGGCCCGATTCAGGGGCGTGCAAAACTTGTGGCCCGGCTCGGCGAAGAAGCCCTTGATCCCATCGCGGAACTGCTCGCCCTGGCTCAAAAATTCGCGGCAAGCCATGACGGCGGGCTGCAGGCTTTCCTGCACTGGTTCGATGCGGGTGACGAGGAGATCAAGCGCGAGCTTGCCGGACAGTCCGACATGGTTCGCGTAATGACCGTACACGGCTCGAAGGGGCTGCAGGCGCCAATCGTGATCCTTGCGGATGCCTGTGTCGATCCGACCCGCAAGGTCGATTCGAGCTTCGACTGGCCGATCGAGATCGTGGGGCGCGATGCCATGGTCACATTGCCAGTATATTCGCTGCCCAAGGCCCAGCGCATCGGACCGCTTGCGCAAGCACATGATATCGCCCGCGAGGCCGATATGCAGGAGCACTGGCGGCTGCTCTATGTCGCGATGACTCGTGCGGCAGAGCAGCTCTATATTGGCGGAACGCTGGGCAAGAAGGCGAAGGAGCCACCAGAGCTGAGCTGGTATGCTGCGATCGAGCGCAGCCTCGCCGCGCTGGCGTGCGACTGGGGGGAGACGATCGAAGGACCGTGTCGCCGGTTCGGCAACGCAGCCATCCCGACGCCTCGTGCCGATCCGGTCCAGGTCGCGACGACTGAAGCGCTCGATGGCCTGCCGGATTGGGCACTGACGCCGGCGGCGCCGGAGCAGCGCCCGCCGATTCCCCTCGCACCGTCCTCTCTCGGCAAGGACGACGTTGCCAGCCCGCCGCTGTCGGGTCCGGACCGCGAGATGGCTGCACGGCGCGGGATCATCATGCACAGCCTGTTCGATCGCCTGCCATCGGTGGCGCCCGATCAGCGGCGCGGTGCGGCACGGCGCTGGCTGGCACGGCAGCATGGCATCGAGAACGAGAGCGAGGCAGACGCTATCATCGACCCGGTTTGCGCCGTGATCGAGCATCCGGACTTTGCTGACGTTTTCAGCGACGACGCGCTGGGCGAAGCGCCGATTGCCGCCGTGGTCGGGCCCAATGTCGTGTCCGGAACGGTCGATCGGTTGCTGGTGACGGACGGGCGCGTGCTGGTGGTGGATTTCAAGACGGGGCGTCGCCCGCCACGATCGCTCGAGCAGCTTCCCGTGGCGCATGTCCGGCAGATGGCAGCCTATGTCGCGGCGCTGCGGCTCATATTCCCGGGGAGCGAGGTGCAGGCAGGATTGCTCTATACATCGACGCCGCAACTTTTCAGGCTGCCCGACGAACTGCTGGCAGCGACGAAGCTGGATTGAATCATCCGATATGAATAGTTGGGCCAACCGAACTTGAGCCGCGGCGCTGCAGCGCTTACATCCCTCAACAAGTCACGAACAAGGAGTTTACCCCCATGGCAACCACTGCAGTCAGCGACGCGAGCTTCGAAGCCGACGTGCTGAAGTCCGACAAGCCCGTTCTGGTCGATTTCTGGGCCGAATGGTGCGGTCCGTGCAAGATGATCGGTCCGGCTCTGGAAGAGATCAGCGACGAGCTGGCCGACAAGGTGACCATCGCCAAGATCAATATCGACGACAATCCCGATGCTCCCGCGAAATACGGCGTGCGCGGCATCCCGACGATGATCCTGTTCGACAAGGGCCAGATTGTCGAAACCAAGGTCGGCGCGGCGCCCAAGAGCGCGCTCAAGAGCTGGCTCGAAGGCGCGCTTCCGGCCTGATCGCTCAGATCATGATCGCTGCCGCTCTGTCCCACATGGCGGGGCTGGCGGCGGCGAGCATGCCCTTGCGCTGGTCGCCGGGGCGATAGGGCGACCCGTCCAGCCGCGCGGCATGGCCGCCCGCTTCCAGCGTGAACAGCACGCCGGCGGCGTGATCCCAGGGCAGCGTCCGCTCGAACAGGGTCACGTCGTTCTGCCCCAGCACCAGCCGGGGATATTGCTCCGCCGCACAGCGCGGAATATCGACCATCGTGAACTTGCCTTCGATTGCTGAGGAAAGAACGCTGCGTCGCGGCTCCGGGATATACAGCGTCGAAATCGCCGCGATGGGCAGCGCTTCACCGCTCTCGCGCGCCTGAACGATCTCGTCGTTGATGAAGGCGCCGCCGCGCAGCACCGCATGGCACATGCGGTCGGCGAGCGGGTCGTAAAGCCAGCCTGCAGCCGTCTCTCCGCCCTCCACCAGCGCGATGATGATGCCGAACGGGGGATGGCCGTGCGCGAAATTATGGGTGCCGTCGATCGGGTCGATGACCCAGGCGGTGCTGTCGTTGACGCGCTCGATCAGCGCCGGGTTGGCCGCCACTGCTTCCTCGCCGACGATACTCGCCTGTGGCAGGATGGTCGCGAGCCCCGCGCTCAGCCGCTTCTCGCTCTCCTTGTCGGCGATGGTCACCAGATCGCCGGGTGTCTTCTCGACAATCTGGTGCTGCGCGAGATCCTGATAATGGTGCAGCACCACATCGCGCGCGACGGTGCGAATGACAGCCGAGACAGGGGCGTGAAGCGGATGCATGCGTTCAGCTCCGGTAATCGGCGTTGATCGAGATATAGCCATGCGTCAGGTCGCAGGTCCACACGGTGGCGCGGCCATTGCCCAGCCCGATATCGGCCTCAACCAGAATGTCGCTGCCCTTGAGATGCGCGGCAACCGGCGCTTCGTCATAGCCATGGACGACCATGCCTTCAGCTGCGACCTCTACCCCGCCGAAGCGGATCGACAGCAGGTCTCGCTCGGCAGGTTCGCCAGCCTTGCCCACCGCCATCACGACGCGGCCCCAATTGGCATCCTCGCCCGCGATCGCGGTCTTGACCAAGGGCGAATTGGCGATGGACAATGCGATGCGATGTGCGCTCTCGTCCGAGACCGCGCCGGTCACGCGCACCTCGATGAACTTGCTCGCACCCTCGCCATCGCGGACGACCAGATGCGCGAGCTGGCGGCAAAGGTCGGTGATCGCAGCGGCGAACGCATCAGCACCGGAGCTGTCCATGCTCTGCAGCCGGGCATGGTCAGCCTGGCCCGTGGCGAAAGCGAGCACGGTGTCGCTGGTCGAGGTGTCGCTATCGACGGTGATGCAACTGAAGGTTTTGGCGTTCGCGGCGCTCAGCATCTCCTGCAGCAGTGCCGGTTCAATGGCTGCATCGGTGAAAATATATCCGAGCATGGTCGCCATGTCGGGCGCAATCATGCCGGAGCCCTTGATCACGCCGACCAGATGCACCTTGGTGTCGCCGATCATCGCGCTCGTTGTCGCGGCCTTGGGAAAGGTGTCGGTGGTGCCGATCGCATCCGTCAGCGCGCTCCAGTCGCATGGGGGAGCGTCAAAGGCGGCTTCGAGTCCTGCGCGCGCCTTGTCCTGCGGCAATGGCACGCCGATCACGCCGGTGGCCGAGACAAAGATTTCCTCTGCCGCGCAATCCAGCCGCGCCGACGCGGTCTCGACCAGCAGCTGCACTGCCGCGCGGCCCTTGCCGCCGGTGAACGCATTGGAATTGCCCGCGCTGACGATCAGCGCGCGCGCATGACCCTGGGGCAGGGCGGCGCGGCACCATTCCACCTCGGGCGAGGGGCATTTGCTGGTGGTGGTGACGCCTGCGACGCTGGTTCCCGGCACCAGCTCGACATAGCTGAGATCGCAGCGGTCCCATTCCTTGTAACGCGCGCGGGCAACGCGCGGCGTGACGCCAGCGATTGCGGGCAGTTCAGGAAAGGGGAGCGCAAGTGGGGAAACAGGGTGAGTCATGTTGCCGTCCAGACCATCGAGTGACTGGTTGCGGCCCTAATCGCTATCCAGCAGAGCGCAAGGCCTTTGCCGGATGACGCGGCAAGAGCATTCGGGTTGCGTCTGCTGGAAGATAGCTGGTGCGGGCGGTCGGACTCGAACCGACACTCCTTGCGGAACCGGATTTTGAGTCCGGCGCGTCTACCATTTCACCACGCCCGCGTGTGGAGCGGAGCCTATAGCGCCTTGCCCGCGACAGGCAAGGCGCAAAAGCTGTTGCTCCAGATCGTCAAACCTTCAGATCACGCGCGATCGCCTTTTTCGTGGCATCGCCATAAGGCGGCAGGAAACCGCCGAGCTTGGCGACATCGATACGGGGCTGGCTGTAGATCGCCTTGGCATGGCTGAAGGTGCGGAAGCCATCGACGCCATGATAGGCACCCATGCCCGAAGGGCCGACGCCGCCGAACGGCAGGTCTTCCATCGCGACATGGAAGATCGTGTCGTTGAGCGTCACCCCGCCCGACACGGTGCGATCGGTCACCTTTTTCGCCTCGTCCTGATTCTCGCCGAAATAATAGAGCGCCAGCGGACGGTCGCGCCCGTTGACAAAATCGATAGCCTCATCGACCGTCGAATAGGTCTTTACCGGCAGGATCGGGCCGAAAATCTCGTCCTGCATCACCTTCATGTCGTCGGTGACGTTGCGCAATATATGCAGCGGCATCTTGCGGCTGTTCGCGGACTTGAAGTCCTCGCCCGCCGGGTTGACCTCGATCACCTCCGCGCCCTTTTCGCGCGCATCGTCGAGATATCCGGTCAGGCGCTGGTGGTGCCGCTCGTTGACCACGGCGGTGTAATCGTCATTGGTCAGCAGCGTATGATAGAGCGCAGCAGCCGACTGCTGGATGTTCTCGATGATCTCGCGCTCGTCCTCGCGCGGAACATAGAGGTAGTCCGGGGCGATGCAGATCTGTCCGGCGTTGAGCATCTTGCCCATGGTGATGCGCTGTGCAGCCTTGGCCTTGTCGGCACCGCGCCCGACGATCGCGGGCGACTTGCCACCCAGTTCCAGCGTGATCGGAACCAGATTCTTGGCCGCTGCGCGCATGATATGGTGGCCGACGCTGGTCGCCCCGGTGAACAGCAGGTGGTTGAACGGCAGCTCCGAAAAAGCCTGGCCGACCTCCGGCCCGCCGGTAAAGAACGCGACCTCGCTCGCATCGAAATAGCGCGGACCGAGCTCGGCGAGCAGGTTGGAGGTATTCTCGGTATACTCGCTGTTCTTGATCATTACTCGATTGCCGGCGGCAAGCGCGCCGATCGCAGGGGTAAGACAGAGCTGCACGGGGAAGTTCCACGGCGCGATCACGCCGACGACGCCGAGCGGCTGATATTCGACCCGCGCCCGCGCGCCGAGAAGGCCAAGCGGAAACTGGACCGGGCGCTTTTCAGGCTTGGCCCAGTCGTCCATATGCTTGAGCGCGTGGCGGGCGCAGTTGAGCACTGCGACAATATCGGTCATCTTCGACTGGTCGGCACTGCGATGACCGAAATCCTCGCTCATCGCGGCAACCAGCGCGTCGGCATTGTCGTGCACCAGCTTCATCATGCGCCGGATACGGTCCTTGCGCGCGGCCATCGGCACGGGCAGTTCGGCGAGAAACGCCTTTTTCTGCCGTTCGAGAACGTCATCCAGCTGGTCCGCCTTGAGCGGTGCGTCTGCCAAAGTCGCCATTCATCATCTCCCGGTTATCTAAGTAACACGAGGCATATCGCGATAGGTTGCGAATTGAAATGCCATTTGGCCCGAACAAGGCCAGGGCAGATTATTTCGGCGGCGTAAGCTTGAGCAGACGCCCCTGCGAACCGCGCGCGCCGTCTTCCAGCAGCCAGATGGCACCATCGGGCCCCTGTTCGACCTCGCGAATGCGGCCTTCCATCGTCCAGTTGTCAGCCTTTTCTGCATTCACGCCGTCAAGCTTTACCCGCACCAGCGCCTGCGCGCCGAGCGCGCCGATAAAGGCGCTGCCCTTCCAGGCGGGGAACAGCTCGCCCGAATAGATCATCAGGCTTCCCGGCGAGATGGCCGGGTTCCAGAAGACCTTGGGCGGCTCGAAGCCATCACCGGGGGCATGATCGGGAATGTCCTTGCCGTCATAATGGTCGCCATTCGAAACCTTGGGATAACCGTAATTGGTGCCGCGCTTGACAAGGTTGAGCTCGTCGCCGCCCTTGGGGCCCATTTCGAGTTCCCACAGATTGCCTGCGCCATCAAAGGCGAGGCCCAGCGGATTGCGATGGCCCCAGGACCAGATCTGCGCCTTGATTCGGCCCTGATCGTACATCGGATTGTCCGACGGAATCATGCCGGTTGGCGTGAGGCGCACCACCTTGCCGAGATTCTGGTCTGGATCCTGCGCCGGATCGAATTTCTGCCGCTCGCCCGACGAGATATACATCATGCCGTCGGGGCCGAAGGCGATACGATGCCCGTAATGGCCCTTGCCCGAAACCTTGGGCTCCTGCCGCCAGATCACCTGCATGTCCTTGAGCGAAGCGGCACCGTCATCGGCCATCACCAGCTTGGCGCGCGCCACGGCTGCGCCGCTGGTGTCGCCATCGCCGGCCTCGGCAAAGCTCAGATATACATAGCTGTCGTTGATGAAATCGGGCGAGAGCACGACATCGCCCAGGCCGCCCTGGCCGCCATAGGCCACGCTCGGCGTTCCGCTGACATCGACCATGCTGATCTTGCCGTCGGTGGCGAAGGTGACGAGTTTGAGCTTGCCCTTCTTCTCGGTCACCAGCGCGCGGCCATCGGGCAGAAAGGTCATGGCCCAGGGTTCGTCGAACTTTGTGATCACGGCGGTTTCAAAGGGAACGGTGTCGATCGGAGAGATTGTGGCGACCGCTTCGCTTTCGTCTCCGCTGGCCACGGCCTTGTCGCTGCTGTTGCAGGCAATCAGCGCCAGCGGCAGGGCCGCACAAAGGGTCAGTCGGTGCATCTGGTTCACTCCGTTCATCATGGATTTGATCATCGCCATCCGGGGGCAGATTGCAAACGATTCGGGTAGAGTTATTGAATGGTGCCCGGGTCTTGCGGTCGCAAGGGGCATGCGGCACAGACGCGTCATGACGACAGCGGGTTCCCCAACATTTGATAATCTGACGATTGTCGCGGGCGTCGATGAGGCGGGGAGGGGGCCGCTGGCCGGACCCGTGGTTGCTGCGGCGGTGATCCTGTGCCCGGACGGCATCACAGGCCTGGCCGATAGCAAGACTTTGGGCTTTGCACGGCGCGAGAAGCTTGAAGCGCTGATCCGCGAACATAGCGTGTTCGGCATCGGCATGGCGAGCGTCGAAGAGATCGACGCCATCAACATCCTGCAGGCGACGATGCTGGCAATGACGCGCGCGGTCGAGGCGATGGGTCAGGAACCGCACGAGGTGCTGGTCGATGGCAATCGGCTGCCCAAGTGGCGTTACAGCGCGCGCGCCATCGTCAAGGGCGATGCGCTGCACCCGTGCATCTCGGCTGCGTCGATCCTGGCCAAGCAGGAACGCGACAGGATGATGCGTGCCGCAGCGCTCGAACACCCGCATTACGGCTGGGATCGCAACATGGGTTATGGGACGGCCGAGCATATGGCGGCATTGCGGGAGCATGGCCCAACGCCGCTTCACCGTCGCAGCTTCGCTCCGGTGGCGCAGGCCTGTCTGCTTTGACACATTTTTTTGCGGCCCGAGTCTTCGCGGCAACACCACCATTGGTTGAGTCCCGGCTGGTTAACGGGACTCAACATGTGGATTTGGACTCATATTGTTCCGCATGGCAAACCCCATGTTAACCATTTGAACACCCGGATTCCCTAGGGTTTTGGCCTTGACCGATGGTCGCCAAGGACTCATTCAGGGCCTCGTTCCACGGGGTTAGCGGGGGTTTAATATGGTTCAGATCGGCGAAATGCTTGCGCCTGCAAAGCGCACAATCAAGGCGCCGCCGCGTGCCCGGGTCGCGCCGCGTCCGGCCTTGCCGCTCAACCAGATCCTCAAGGGCGACTGCATCGAGGAGATGCGCCGCCTCCCCACTGCGTCGGTCGATATGATCTTCGCCGATCCGCCGTACAACCTGCAGCTTGGCGGCGACCTCTATCGCCCCGAAGGCAGCCGCGTCGATGCGGTCGACAATGACTGGGACAAGTTCGACACCTTCGCCGCCTATGATCGCTTCACCCGTGAATGGATGACCGAGGCACGCCGCATCTTGAAGCCCGACGGCTCGCTCTGGGTGATCGGCAGCTATCACAATATCTTCCGCTGCGGCGCGACGCTGCAGGATCTGGGCTTCTGGATCCTCAACGACATCGTCTGGCGCAAGGCCAATCCGATGCCCAATTTCCGCGGCACGCGCTTTACCAACGCGCACGAGACGCTGATCTGGGCCTCGCGCGACGAGAAGTCGAAATACACGTTCAACTATCGCGCGATGAAGACGCTCAACGACGAGCTGCAGATGCGCTCCGACTGGGTGCTGCCGATCTGCGGCGGCCAGGAGCGTCTGAAGCGCGGCGGCACCAAGGCGCACCCGACGCAGAAGCCCGAGGCGCTGCTCTATCGCATCCTGCTCGCCTGTACCAATCCGGGCGATGTCGTGCTCGATCCGTTCTTCGGCACCGGCACCACCGGCGCGGTCGCCAAGCGCCTGGGACGCGACTGGATTGGCTGCGAGCGCGATCCGATCTATTGCGAGGTCGCCGAAGAGCGCATCGCCGCTGCGCTGCCGCTCGATGAATCGGGCTTGAAGACGATGCAGTCGCCCAAGAGCCAGCCGCGCGTCGCCTTCGGGACTCTGGTCGAGACCGGCTATGTGCCCGTAGGCACGAAGGTGTGCGATAAGGCGCGCAAGCATTTCGCGACGATCCGCGCCGATGGCTCGCTGCTTTCGGGCGAGCATAGCGGATCGATCCACAAGGTCGGCGCGCTGTTGCAGAACGCGCCGTCGTGCAACGGCTGGACCTGGTGGCATCTCGAGACCGATGACGGCTTGAAGCCGCTCGACAGCCTGCGCCAGACCTATCTGCTCGCCACCGAACCGTGAGCAGGCCCACGCGCGTCTATGTCCGGCCGGTCGCGCTGGCGGAAAGCCCGCAGACCTTTGACGGCGCGACGATCCGGCTGGGGCACAGCCTGGTCTGGTGCCATCTCGTCGCGCTGGAAAGCTATGAAGGCGGGCGCCTGGCCGCGCGGCAGATCGTGCCGGTCGATCGTTTTGCCGATGCGCTGAACGCGCTTCCCACCGATCAGGCCGAGCGGGCGCAAGCCCAGTTCGCCAACCTGTCGCGCGCGCATCCGCCGCTACAACTGGGCGAGCGCGTGCTGCGCTTCGACCAGCCGCAGGTCATGGGCATTTTAAATGTCACGCCCGACAGCTTTTCCGATGGCGGGCGCTTTACCGACGATCCCGCGCAGGCGGCGGACGCAGGGTTCGCGATGCTGACTGCGGGTGCATCGCTGATCGATATCGGCGGCGAATCCACCCGGCCCGACGCGCCGGTGGTATGGGAGGGCGACGAGATCGCTCGCGTCGTCCCCGCGATCCAGGCGCTGGCGCATAGCGGCGCGATCCTCTCGGTCGATACCCGCAAGGCCGCCGTCATGGAGGCGGCGCTGGAGGCTGGCGCACATATCGTCAACGATGTCTCGGCGCTGCTCTATGACACACGCGCGCTCGATGTCGTGGTGCGTTCGGGCTGCCCGGTGGTGCTGATGCATGCGCCTTCGCAAGGTGCAAACCCGCATGCGGGGGGCGGCTATGGCCATGTCGTGACCGATGTCTTCGACTGGCTGGAGGCGCGCGTCGCCGCCGTGGTTGCCGCAGGCGTGGCGCGCGAAAAGGTGATCGTCGATCCCGGAATCGGCTTCGGCAAGTCGCTCGCCGACAATCTGGCGCTGATCAACGCGCTGCCGTTGTTCCAGGCGCTCGGCCAGCCGATCCTGTTTGGCGCGAGCCGCAAGCGGATGATCGGTGCGCTATCCAACGAGGCTCCGGTCGATGCGCGGCTCGGCGGATCTATCGCGCTGGCGATGAGCGCGATCGGCAGCGGCGCGCAGATCGTCCGCGTCCATGACGTCCCCGAAACCGTCCAGGCCGCCCGCGTCTGGCGCGGCCTGCGCGATGCCGCCTTGACGGTGCCGGGGCTGGACTGACAGAGGGCGGCCATGACCAGCTTCGTCCTCTCCATCGCCATGCTGACCGCCATCGCGCTCGTCTTCGGCGCGATCGTCCTCTTCCGCCGCGGCCAGCGCAAACAGCCCGCGCTGATGCTGGTGCTGGCGGTGGTGATGATCGCGAACGTCGTGATCTGGTCGATCCCGACAAAGAACGGGCAATCGCTGGTGAAGACGGAAGCGCCGGAGTGAGCACGGGCGATCAGAAAACCTGAGCCTTGCCACCCCCGCTCATCCCTGAAACAAGTTCAGGGCAGGCTCTGAGCAGCGGGCGAAAGCCCGCGTCGTCGAAGGACCCGCGCCGACGCTGGCCATTTTGCGGGGCCTTCGACAGGCTCAGGCTGAGCGGTGGTGGTGGTTTATTGCTGCCCCGGTAACGGACAATGTAATGGGATACGTGCCCAAGCGCTGTTTACAGACGCTGCAATAATGATATTTTCAGCCACATGGCTTTTCAGCGTCCCATTGAACCAAGCGTTGCACTCGAGCGGATTTGCTTCACATTCGCTTTGGGATCGTGGCTGCTCATTGCAGCCTATTTGCTTTGGGTGGTCCACTTGGGCCACTTGGTTTTGTCCCAAGTGCCTGAGCTCATGTTGGTGGTGACTATTGCGGTCCTGCCTGCCGTCTACCTTGGGTCATGGCTGCGATACAGGCGGAACCGCAAGATTCTTGCGCTGCGTGAATACGAGCATATTTTGCGGCGTGTAACTGACAATTAGATTTCACGTCATTCAATCTGTGGCCGCTACTCATGCCTAGAAAAAGCCCCGGACATCGCTGCCCGGGGCTCCCTCATTTACCTAACGCACCACCCGCTCATTTCACATCGAACCGGTCGGCGTTCATCACCTTCACCCATGCGGCGATGAAGTCCTGGACGAACTTCAGCTCGTTGCCGTGTTCGGCATAGACTTCGGACACCGCGCGCAGTTGCGAGTTGGAGCCGAAGACCAGGTCGGTGCGCGTCGCGTGCCAGCGGGTTTCGCCGGTGGCGCGGTCGGTGCCCACGAACTCCTCGTCGCCGCTCTCGTCGACGGTCTTCCACGCCGTGCGCATGTCGAGCAGGTTGACGAAGAAATCGTTGGTCAGCAGGCCCGGACGATCGGTGAGCACGCCCTTGCTGCTGTTGCCGGCATTGGCCCCCAGCACGCGCAGACCCGCCACCAGCACCGCCATTTGCGGGATCGACAGGCCGAGCAGATGCGCGCGGTCGAGCATGATCTCCTCGGTCTTCACCGTCTGCTTGGTCGCGAGATAGTTGCGGAAGGCATCGGCGCGCGGTTCGAGCGGCTCGAAGCTCTCGGCATCGGTCTGCTCGTCGCTCGCATCGCCGCGACCGCCGAGGAACGGCACCGAGACGTCGAACCCGGCGTCACGCGCCGCCTTCTCGACCGCGGCGCTGCCCGCCAGCACGATGGCATCGGCCACCGACAGCTCGCCCCGCAACTCCTCGATCTTCGCCAGCACCGTCGCCAGCTCCGCCGGATCGTTGACCGCCCAGTCCTTTTGCGGGGCGAGACGGACGCGCGCGCCATTGGCTCCGCCGCGATGGTCGCTGCGGCGATAGGTCGAGGCCGAGGCCCAGGCCGCCTTGACCAGCGCGCTCATCGGCAGTCCGCTCGCCAGGATCGCCGACTTGAACGCCTCGACCGCCGCATCCGAGGGCTTCGAACCGGCGGGCACCGGGTCCTGCCAGATCAGGTCCTCTGCCGGGACCTCGGGGCCAAGATAGCGAACCTTGGGTCCCATGTCGCGGTGCGTCAGCTTGAACCAGGCGCGGGCAAAGGCATCGTCGAGCGCCGCCTGATCGTCGCGGAAGCGTTCGGAGATCTTGCGATATTCCGGGTCCATCTTCAGCGCCATGTCGGCGGTGGTCATCATCGTCGGCACCTTCTTGGAAGGATCGCGCGCATCGGGCGCCATGTCTTCGGGGTCCGGGTTGATCGGCTGCCATTGCTGCGCACCCGCCGGGCTGCGCACGAGCTCATAATCGTATTTGAACAGCAACCTGAAATAGTCGCCGCCCCATTGCGTGGGGTTGGGCGTCCACGCGCCTTCGATGCCCGACGTTGTGATGTGACCGCGCTCGATCTGCTCGGCATCGGTCGCCCATCCGAAGCCCATCAGGTGCAGCGCCTCGGATTCGGGTGCGCCGCTCAGCTGGTCGGGCGGCACCGCGCCATGCGCCTTGCCGAAGGCGTGACCGCCAGCGGTGAGCGCGACGGTTTCCTCGTCGTTCATCGCCATGCGCTCGAAGGTGATGCGCATGTCGCGCGCCGATTGCAGCGGGTCGGGCACGCCGCCGGGACCTTCGGGATTGACGTAGATCAGGCCCATCTGGATCGCGGCGAGCGGGGCTTCGAGCTCCCATCCCTTGTCGGGCTGGATGCGGGTTTCCGCGCCGGTATCGACCCATTCCTCCTCGGTGCCCCAATAGACATCGCGCTCGGGCTCGAACACGTCGGCGCGGCCGCCGCCAAAGCCGAAGACCGGGCCGCCCATCGATTCGATCGCGACATTGCCGGTCAGGATGAACAGGTCGGCCCAGCTGATGTGCTTGCCGTATTTCTGCTTGATCGGCCAGAGCAGGCGGCGCGCCTTGTCGAGATTGCCGTTATCGGGCCAGCTGTTGAGCGGGGCGAAGCGCTGCTGCCCGCTGCTTGATCCGCCGCGCCCGTCGGCGGTGCGATAGGTGCCGGCGGAATGCCAGGCCATGCGGATGAAGAACGGACCATAATGGCCGTAATCGGCGGGCCACCAGGGCTGCGAGTCGGTCATCAGCGCATGCAGATCGGCCTTGAGCGCCTGATAATCGAGCTGCTTGAAAGCCTCGGCATAATCATAGTCCGGCCCCATCGGATCGGGCGAGGTGCCATTCTGCGTCAGAATGTCGAGCTGCAACGCATCGGGCCACCAGTCGCGATTGGTCCGCCCGAGCAGCGCGCGAACGCCGCCGTCCCTGCCGGAAAACGGGCAGTTTCCGCCCATGCCGCTAGTTTTCATGTCCATGGCTCGTCTCCTTCATCAAACGAATGACGCTAACATAGGAAAGTTCCATGAACGGCTGAAACGATCAAACTATGTCAGTTCAATCGAAAGAGTCGATTGAAGCCGAGCAAAGGCGCAACGCGACGCTGCCCGGCAAGCCGGGTTCGTCGCGCATATCAGGATCGATACGAGGAAATGGTCGGGGAGAGAGGATTCGAACCTCCGGCCCCTGCCTCCCGAAGGCGTGGCTCCTGCCCGCACACGGCAGTTTTCGGTCACTTTCCGGCGTGAACACCCCTCACAGAGCGGTGTCTGTTCCTGTGCCGTTCACGGCCGAGGTTCACGCCTGAACCTCAACCCCTGTCTTAATGGGGGTGATCGCTGATGGCCCGCGTTCTCGTCGCCTGTGAGTTCTCCGGCATCGTCCGCCGCGCATTTGCCGCGCGCGGGTTCGACGCATGGTCCTGCGACCTGCTGCCTTCCGACGATCGCAGCAACAAGCATATCGTGGGCGATGTCCGCGACATCCTGCACGATGGCTGGGACATGCTGATTGTGGCGCATCCACCGTGCACGCGGCTCTGCAATTCCGGCGTCCGGTGGCTGTCGTCACCACCGCCAGGCAAGACGGCCGATCAGATGCGCATTGAGCTCGAGGAAGGCGCGGCGCTGTTCTCGGATATGTGGAACGCGCCGATCCCGCACGTCGCGGTCGAGAACCCGGTCATGCACAAGCACGCCAAGGCGTTGATCCGCAATTACGCCGAGCCGGCGCAATCGGTGCAGCCGTGGCAGTTCGGCCATGGTGAGACGAAACGCACCTGCCTTTGGCTGCGCAATCTGCCGCCGCTCAAGCCGACGCTGGTGGTCGAGGGCAGGGAGGCGCGGGTGCACCGCATGTCGCCCGGTCCCGACCGCTGGAAAGAACGCAGCCGGTTCTTCCCCGGAATTGCCGAGGCCATGGCCGACCAGTGGGGCGGCTACCTGAACAGCCTCGCGAGGTTCGCCGCATGACCCGCCTCGCGACCCACCCAACCGCAAGGAGTGCGCAGTAATGAGCCGTCGTGAATGGACCTTGATATTCAACTGTGGCCATGAGGGCTGCACAGAGCGGGCAACATACCGCTATCCGACCCGCCGCGATCTTGTCAGCAGTTACGAGAGCAAAAACTACAGCAACGGTCGCTGGCGCTGCGTGCGCCACACTCGCCCGAATGAAGTTCTGGGGATCGACAACCTGGCTACTTGCCACGAGACGGTTCTTGAAGAGCGCTCGTATGGCAAGTTTTGGGGCAACTCTGGATTTATCCACGGCCCCGGCTTCAAAGCGTTCGCCGACGACTTTCCACCCGGCACGAAGATCATTGTGCGGGCCGAGGTTGTTTTGCCGGATGCCCGCAAGTCCGGGAGCGTCGCATCATGACCCACAACGAACTAGCCGCCCGGATCGAGAGGGCGGAGGGGCTGATTGAAGCTCTGGCAGGCGAACATGGCTGGCGACGCCGCGAAATGCAGGCCATCGGCGCAGCGATCAGCACACGCAACTGGCAGAGCCTAGAGGCTGCTTACAACGAGTTGCGCGACAAGATGGACAACGCCATCGGCGGGGCCGCTTACCAATCGAGCGGCAGCATCGAAGCCGACAGCTTAATGGCGCTGATTGAAGGCTGCCCAGCGCGGTATTCGATGCACGGTTGCCCGATCATCACCCGCGCCGCCGCCCTACGCGCAAGGAGTGCATCATGACCGAACAGGATAAGCCGCCCATCAAATACGATGCCTTCACCAAAGACCTTGCCCGCAAGTGCGGAGATGACGTTGCAGCTGCGATCCGGCGCACCATGGCGCTGCATCCCGACCTCGACGGCAAGGTGGCCATTGCCATCATGGCGGCAGGAGTGGCCAACGCTGCTGCTGCCGGGGTGTTCTGCCAATACACCAATATCAACGATCCTGAGAGGATGGCCGACGCCCTGATCGAAATCACCAAGCCGTTTACGATTTCCGCCATCGCTGATTTGAAAGGCCCCACCACATGACCGAGCAGACAGACTGGCAGCAGTGCCGCATCGGATCGTGCCAGCGGCATCATAAGTGCATGTATCTCCCCTGCCGCAAGGGCTTTCGGAACAGGCCAGCGAAGCCCGCCACCCCAAGAAGGATGACCCCGATGAATGAACGAGAGGCGATAGTCGCTTGGCTGCGGAACAAAAGCCAAAATGCGCACAAACTTGCGGCAGATGAAACGGCCAACGGCGACCAAGAATTTGCCGCCATCTACATTCATGGCAGCGCCGCTTATGCCAACGCAGCCGACGAAATCGAGCGCGGCGACCACCTGAAAGGAAAGAGCGATGAACGATAAGCCGGAAGCCGTGGCGTGGATGTATAGCAAGCCGGGCTGCGCAGAGGAATGGTTCACGGACCCGTGGCCTGAACTGATTGAAAGAGGCTGGACCGAAACCACGCTCTATGCCCATCGCCCAGCCCAGGACGCATCCGCGCTGGTGGAGGCGGTAAGGCAGTCGCAAAAGGTGTTTGCTAAATATGCAGAAATGCACCGACGGAAATTGTCAAAAACGCGCACTAGCGAGCACCGCCAGATACTCGCCAAGATCGAGCGTAATCGCGCCATGTCCGACATTTGCCTCGCAGCCCTTTCAGCATGGGAGCAGGCCAATGGATAAGACAGCGGAACAGATCGCGGCGGGCTTTGGGCAGGACGTTGACCTGGCAGAAACCGGCCAGCCCATGTTCATCACCATCGCAGGGCGGGAGATCGTTGTCATGGATGCTGAGCCGTTCAAGGTGATGCAGAGCAAGGCTGCGGAACTCGATTGCCAGCCTGCTGTGGGTGAGGATGTGGTGGAGAGGGTGGCCAAGGCTCTTTTTGAGCATGACGAGCAATGGATGTTTGGTTCGTTCCCTGAGATCACGAGGGCATGGGGCGAATTGCCCGCAAGCTGTCAGGATGATTGGCGCAACAAAGCCCGCGCAGCCATCGCCGCCATCGCCGCCATGGGGGGAGAGGGGAAGTGAGCTGGAAGCCGGAAACCTTTAAGGTCGCGATGCCTTATGGCCCCGCAGACGTTCCTGGCTACACCTATCGAGGGCTTGGGCTGCACCTCATTATGCAGCAATCGCCCAAGGGCCGACGCCCTGCGATGTGGTCGCTGTCACACCTCGGCAGTGGTCATCGGATCGCGATTATCAACGGGAATGTGGCCACGGCCTTCCCGATCGCCAGCGAGATTGCAGAGGCGGGCGATTGGGAGTTCGACAGCCTGCATGGATGGAAGGATCGCTTTCCCGACGCGAAAGAGAAGGTTGACGAGATTTTGGCCCGGTCGAAAATCGGCAAGCGGGGTAGCGGTATCGGCTACAGCGAGGAAACCGCTCAGCAGATTGCGCAATCGCGATGGTGACCGCCGCCATGGGTGGAGAGAGGGCGTGAGCAGCGTATCCACCGCAGCGGGCATCATCGCCTTGTTGGCCTGGGCAGTGGTGCGCTATTTCCTATACTGGCTTCGCCGCCATGGGTAGCGCGGATATGGAAGGGTGGGGAAGGGTGATCAGCAGGCCACCTTGTCAGCCAGCCAGGTATTCACCCACTCGCACCAGCGCCGCGCCTGCAGATCCCGCCGCTCGCCCCAGTCCATCACGTCGCTGACCCACGCCTCGTAGATCGCTTCGGACGATTCCGCTCCCGCCGGCAGGGCAGGGCGCGGGTCCACCTGATCGGCTTGCAGCGCCATCGGCGGTGGCGGAAGGTGCTCAACGCTGGGCTTGTCCCCGCAGGCGCTCACGCTCCACCCGAGCGCGCTGACGAGCAGAAAGCCCCTGGTCCGGTATCCCCGCTGTCGCATCGTCCAATTCCTTTCGCCGGTCAATGATAGCCTGTCCCTGCGCCTTGATGGCAGCGTCTCGTTTCTCGGCCGCCGCAGCCGCCTTGACACGCCGATCAATGATCGCCGCGCTCTTGGCCTGCCACGATGCCCGCTCGACGCTGACACCCCGGTCATAGCCCCGGCAATAGGATAGCTGGCAGGCGAGAACGATGACGGCGGCCGCGATGATGTAGCGGCGCAGGGGTGTGCCCCAAGTCACTTATGCACCACCTGGGCGATATCGTTCGGCGCAAACAGGGCGGCCTTGATCAGCTTCCGCTTGGCCGAGTAGGTCCGCCAGATGCCCCAGGCCATGGGCGCGGCCACAGTGACCAGCGCGGTCAGGGCTTGCAGGGTGGCGTCGTCGATCCAGCCCTTGCCCAGAGCAAAGGCTCCGCCCGCTGCGACAAGATAGCGCAGCAGCGTGCTGACCTGCCCCTCGAGTGTGTTGTCGGTGACGATGATGGGGGTCTGTTCTGCCATGGTGATGTCCTTTCTCAGCGTTCGCGAACGGGGATAAGCATGGTGCGCTGGTCGGTCTGCCCGGCGCTGGTCGTAACCTCGCACGTGACCAGGTAGGACGAACCCGCCGTCCCGCCTGCGACCCGGAAGCGCACCACGCCTGCCGCCTGAGTGACAGCGCTGATCGTGATGTCGTCATTGTCGCACGTCACGGTCTGCGCGGTGATCGTCTCGCCATCTGCGAGCCAGGTCGACCAGTTGAGCTCGTAATCTAGCGTGGCGTCGGGATCCTTGTTCGGAGCCTTGAAGCTGTAGGTCATGCGGCAAGCCTTTCGGTGATGGTGATGCGGCGCGGTTCTGCAGGAACGGTGAAGGCGCGGGGGTCGGGTGGTACGGCGAACCGGCGCGGTTCCGGCGCGATGGTGAAGCGGACGGCCTCACGCTCGACAGTGAAGCTGCGGGACTCGCGGGCGATGGTGAACCGGCGATCGGCGTTGACCGGGGCGGGCACAATGAACGCGCCCACACCATTGGCCACTGCCAGACCCGCAGCACTACCGCTGGCCTCGGCAATCGATCTGCCTTCCCCGACGACGACGCCAAAGCCCGCCGCCACCCCAGCGCCGGTCGAATAGGCGGCGCCGACGCCCTGAACCGTTGCCGAGCCCTGCGCCTGGCCGATACCGCCCGCTATTGTGCGCGCAGTGCCCGTGACGGTTGCCTGACCCGATGCAGACCCGCTTGCCGATATGAGGGCCGTCCCGCCGCCCGTGGCCGATGCAGCGCCGTTGCTGTTTGCCGCAGCGCTCGCCCGAGCCGCGCCCATGGCGGACACTGTTGCAGCGCCAGACGATGCTCCCGCCGCGCTGGCGATTTGCCGCCCAACGCCCGCGACCGCTGCCCCTGCGCTTGCCGTGCCGGTTGACGCAGCAATCGTCCGCCCGACGCCGGACACCGTTGCCGAGCCAGATGCAGATCCTGTTGCACCGCTATTGTCGAGCGCCTGGCCGACGCCCGCGACAGTCGCAACGCCTACAGCGCTGCCAGCACCGGAAGCCCGGCTCGCGCCTGCGCCGCTGACGGTTGCCACACCCGCTGCGCTGCCCGTTGCCCCGGTGACAGCCGTTCCGCCGCCATTGATAGCCGACTGACCCGCTGCCGTGCCGATCGAAGCGAGCCGCGCGCCGCCCGTGCCTGCAACCGTGGTGACACCTGCCGACGCACCAGCTCCCGATGCACGGGATGCGCCGCCACCAGAAACGGTTGCCGCACCAGATGCGCTACCAGCCCCGCCAGCGACCGATGCGCCCGCACCGCTGACCGTCGCTGCCCCGGATGACGAACCCACCCCAGCCGCGACCGTAGGCGCTGCGCCGACGCCGCTGACCGTTGTGGAGCCGGACGCGCTGCCGGTTGCTGCTGCGATGGTCCGACCAGTGCCGGAAGCCGCTCCGATGCCTGCGGATGACCCAGCGCCCGCTACCGTCGCTGCACCTGCACCCGATACGCTGGCTGTGCCGGTTGCCGATCCAGCGCCAGAGACAATGCCGCTGCCCGCACCCGCATCTTCCAGCAGCCGAGCGCTGCCGTTCTCGAGAAGCCGGACGCTGCCGTCCTCAAGAAGTCGGCGGGTCATTTATTCAGGCTCGGCAGGGATGAACTCGCCATCCTGGTAGGTATCGCCGATGTTGACACCTTCAGGGCAGGGGACAGCCTGGTCAGCGCCGCCCCATTCGGTTTCACCGTCCCAAAGAACCACGTTGGTCACGGTCCCGTTGTCAATGACTGCATAGCGTTCCATGCCACACCTCAGAAATACGTGATGACGACAACCCTGCCGCCACCGCCATTGCCGCCCGCGCCGCTGTTGTTCCCGACACCTGCACCCCCGCCTCCGCCACCACCTGCCGGGGTCGCGCCGTTTCCGCCCGCCGTTGCCACGCCTGCGGCTGTCGAAGCGCCGCCGCCGCCACCTCCGCCGGATTGAGAAGGCAGCGCAGTACCGGCGCCGCCCGCTGTCCCGCTGATGCCGTTGCCCGCCGTTGCACCGTTGCCGGACCCCGGAGCGGTTGACGCGCGCGAAATGTTTCCATGTCCTACGCCGCCAGTCCCGCCATTACGCGCTGCAAGGCTCGTTCCCTGACCGCCGCCACCACCGCCACCGCCCCCCGCAAACACACCGATATTGCCGTTCGAGCCATTGCCGCCAGCCTGCGAGCCACCACCACCGCCGCCGCTGTTGGAGTTCCCGAAAAATCCGATCGTGGTAGTAGAACCGCCACCGCCCGCGACAGTGTTGGAGCCACCGCCGCCTTGGGCACCACCGTTCACAAAAAGGTCTGCGCCAGCACCCGTGCCACCAAAGGCGGAACCGCCGCCCGCCGTGCCACCACCGCCGTTATTGTCCGGTGTTCGGGCGGTAGCACCATTGCCACCAGCGCCGACCGTGACTGTCTCGGTTGCGCTCAGATCAGCGGCAAGAAACAAGTATTCGGCAAAGCCGCCGCCTGCACCGCCGCCACCGCCACCCGCTGCTGTGCCCGCTGACGATGCGCGACCCGAACCGCCGCCACCACCGCCACCCCAGGCGCGCACCAGAACCAGCTTTGCGCCGGTCGGTTTGTTCCACGTGCCGGAAGAGTCGAACACTTGGACGTTTGGACTGGCGAACGCCGCAATTGCGGGACCGCCAACGCGCTTGTTGGTGCCGCCCTGCACAACCTCGAACTGATCCGCCGCATCGAGCGGCAGTGTCGCCGGGTCGAGGTCGGTGATCTTCTGATCGACCATCGACTATCAGTCCTCGGTGATCGTGGTGCCGGTCGTGATGCGCGGCGTGACCCCGGTGTTGCTGATAACGATCGTGGGTGACAGAGCGCCCTTGTAGAGAACCTTGCCTGTGCCGGTGGAAGCCGTGCCGATCGCGAAGTTCGTGGCGGTCTGCGGCAGGTTGGTGGCGTTGGTCGGATTGGCAAAGTCGATGTTCGCTGCAGGGCTGACGCTGTTGCCGGTCACGGTCCAGCCACCCGAGTTCCGGTTCACACCGATGCGCGCATAGCCGGTGTAATTGCACTCGCTGGTCGTCTGGCTTCCCGCCTCGCCAGGGTCCGCGGTGTGCAGGCTGACGAACAGCTGCGTCAGCGGCGCGCTTGCTGCATTGTCCGCGATATTGCCGATCGGGGTGGCGTTGAAGATCAGCGCCAGCAGGTCGTTCTCGAACGTATTGCCTTTGGACATGGGTGTTCCTTTCGGTGATCAGGCACCCGCCGCCAGAAGCGCGGCGACGGTGCGGTTGAAACGGGCAGTGCGGTCGGCGAGGCCGTGGGTGCCGCCATTGATGCGGCGGGTTTCATCCTCGACGCCGGGCGTATCGGCGAGGCGATTGAGGTCGTTGACGTTCCAGAACCAGGCCGCAGACATGACCCCGCCCTCGAGCGTGCGACCATAGGTCAGCGCCTGGTCGACGGTCATGCCCATAGCGTCGGCAAAGCCGGTCCAGTTGGAGCGCCCGGTCAGCTGCATCGGGCCCGCGCCGCGGAACTTCCAGCCATCGCCGGAAATCTCGGGGCCGTTGCCCATGCGCCCGGCATAGACGCGGTTCGCCAGCTTCTCGGGATTGCGCGCATAGGGCTCGGCACGGGCGATCGTTGGGAAGCGAGACTTCCACACCTCGGTCAGTCGCCTCGCGCTGTAATTCAGGTTCTCCTCGCGCCCTTCCTTCAGGCTGGATTCGTGGGCCATCTGACTGATGAAGGCCGCCACGCGCCGCACGGTGTTGATGTCGAACCGCTTGCAGGCCCGCTGGATCGGCTCGACCCAGGGCGCCAGCTGCGCCTCGGTGCGCTCCGGGCAGGCCACGCGCAGCAGCTGCACGTCGATCTTGCCAATCACGCCGGAATAGACGGGCGCTGCAGGAACGGGGCACACGCGATCAAACGCGGCAGCGGCCGCGCGGAACACATCGTTGATGCTCATCGCCCGGTTTCCTTGTCCATGCGTTCCTTCAGCGCGATCGTGTTGCTGTCGATCCGCTCGAGCCTGACCAGGATCTGCGTCATCTCTGCCGCCCGCGCCCGCTCCGCCGCCTCGATCGCGACGATGCGGCGATCATGGTCCTGATGCGATTGCCACAGCGCGCCGCCGCCGAAGACGATGCTGAGGATGTTGATGATTAGCGCCGCTGCGGCGATCCACTCTGCGCGTTGCACTTGGGCTCCTGTGGTGTTTGGCATGGTCAGGCCAGGCCAAGCTGTTCGACCGCAGCGCGGCCATATTGCTGAAGCTCGAAGATGCCGGGGTGATTGCCGCCTGCGCCGATATTGGTGGAGCAAAGCGCCTCGGCGGGCATACCCATAGCACCGAGATTGCGATCATCGGCAATCGCCGTCGTGCTGATGAAGGCCGCGCCCGAGTCCATGGCGGCGGCTTCCAGAGCGTCGCAGGTGTAGCGCCAGTTGCTCACACTTTCGTCTGCATGAGGCCGGGGGCAACCCATGACGATCGGGATCGCACCCTCGGCCTGAAACTGCCCGGCCATGTTGACGATGTTTGCATAGGTCGATGTGCTGCCGCGTTCGTTCATGCCGAAGGCGATCACGACGGCATCAAGGGATGCAGCCAGCGGCACGGCGATGCGGGCAGGCCACAGGCCGTTATTATCGCTGTTCGCGCTAGTCGTGCCGCCGATGCCGTAATTCAGATAATCGACAACATCAGCGCCCGCGATCGCATCGAGCGCGGCCTTGATCGACCAGTTCCAGCCAATCTTGGTGTGGACCTGGCCGGATCCGTCGCCGAAATCGAACAGCGGCAACAGCGCGAGCGTGTCGCTGGGATAGGCCGAGAAATATACCGAGCGCCTGTCGCGCCACTCCCCATTCGCCGCATAACGCACCGCCGAATCGCTGGGCGCCCCCGTCTGCAGGGCAGTGATGCTGTCGCCATAGCCGCCCCAGTTGATCGCATCGCCGCGCATCGCCTTGCCGATCACGGGGCGCAACAGGCCACGATTGCGCTCGACATGACGCGCCATGTTTCCTTCCTGGCCAATCTTGATCAGGCCACGGAACTGCGCGCAGTTGACCGCCCCGACCGCGCCACTGTCGCGGACAAGCGCGCGGGCAAGCAGGATCTTGCCGGCAGGCGTGGCTGGCAGATACTCGATCGCGTCGAGCTCCTCGTCGCGCTGCTCGGTTGCCTCTGTCGAAATCGCCCCGGTAAGCCGGTCAGCGTAAACCCCGAACGCCCACTCCTTGCCAGCGGCAGCGGCGGTGAATGTCACAGTGTCGCTGACAGCCACCTCATTGCCGTTCGCAAACAGCTTGCCCGAGACGGTCAGATTGTTGCCGACCAGCGCGACATCAACGCTGGCGCTGCGGAACGGATCAGCTTTGACCGCTCCGGCACCGGTATCGAACAGCTCCGTCGTCACCGCAAAGGCCGGGCGGATGGCGATGATGGGGATGGCTTCCCAAAAACCGGCGGCTTGTCCCTCAAAGCGATACCAGCCATACTGATATTGCTGGGTCGCACCGCTTACCGGGCCGTGCGACAGATTGTTATACTGCGGTACATCCGAATTGTTGACGGCGACCACATCGAAAATCAGCAACGTGCCATCCGGCGCCGTCTGGCCGCCGAGCGGGATCGTCGCGACACCGCCGACGCCGGACACCAGACCGACATCGGCAAGCGTGAATTCGCGCGTGTCAATAACCGTGTCGCCAGCATTGCCCGGCTGGCTGTTGAGCCATGCGTCGGTGCTCAACCTGCTGGAACGCTTGACGATGATCTTGGTCGCCGCGCTGCTGGTAAACGTGAAGGGAACCAGCAGGGTGGCAAGAGGCGTGTCGGCGGGCACATCTTCGCCGCCCATTACGGCAATCGCAAGGTTCGTGCTGTTGCCGGTATTGTAATTGCCCGCTGCCGGGCGATCGACTGCGGTCGTGATGATGGTGTCGAAGCTCGCTTTCACCTTGGCGTTGGTAAGGGTCGCGTCTGCCAGCAGGTCGGCGGCCTCTGCTGCGCTGGATGCTGCGGCATCGGCTGCGGATTCGGCCTGCAGGACAAGCGTTCCCGCGACATCGGCACCGGCCCCGATAATGACCGGCTTCGAGCCGCGCCCGTCGATGATGGCAATCGTCATATGGTCACACCTGGCTTGATGGTGAATGTGCCTTCGCAGTAGACGCGCTTGGGTTCGCCGCTGGGCGTGATGTGCAGGTCGTAGTGCAGCACCAGCGGCTTGTCGGTCGGCGTCCCGAGGTCGAGCCCCTCGATCGTCGCCTCGTCGATCTGGATCATCACCTTGGTTGCAGGCGCGGTGGCTGGCTGGCCCTGCGCGTCGACATAGGCATAGGCTGCGTCATAGGTCGCGCTGATGCCCTGAGAACCCGCTGTTGCGCCCGTGATCGAGAGAATGGCCGTCCCGGTGTCGCCGGGGTTCTGCCGCAAATCCATCTTGAAGGCCGCGCCGGACCAGTTCGGTCCGATGATGACCAGCGTCGCCCCGTCAGGATCGAGGAACGGGACGCGCTTATAGGCGAGCAGGGGAAGGTTCACGGCCATGCTGCATGACTTATGGCAGCGCGTGGCCCCGTGTTACCGCCGTCCCATCACGGGATTTGGGTTCCGGGGTCGCCGTCCCATCCACCAGAGCCAGGCGGGCCACTGCCACCGGTACTGCCGCCAGTACCGCCAGCCGCAACCGTTGTGACGCGCGCCACGAAATGACGCCAAGGATGGTCCGAACTGAAATAGGCGTCAGCTGCGATCGTCGTCGTCTGATAGGTGACCGCGCCGCCGTCCAGTTCAGGGTCATCGTAATAGATCAGATAATCGGTCTCATAGTCGAGGCCGGTAATCGTGCCTCCCGTGACCGATCGCTGCGGAAAGGCACCGGTATAGACCCTGGTATGCGTCGGGATCGTCACGGTCACGTCGCTGCCCGCATCGGCCTGCGTGATGTTGCCGGCGAGCCCAGCGGTGTAGCTGTTGGCCAGCGCACCAGCGGCAGCGTTTTCGTCGATGCCCTGCACGATCGGGTTCTTGCCAAAATCATAGGTCGAGGGCGGCGCGGCCTGCACCGGGGGCTGTTCCTCCTCGTCCCAGGCATAGATCAGCGGGCTTTCCTCGCGCAGCACTACAGGCACGGTGCCGTCCACCCGATGCTCCATTTCGGCAACGCGAAAGAGCTTGTCCACCCAGCCCAGCGGCGCGAACGAGAGCTCGATCGGGCTGTTCTTGCGGATGCGCCAGCCAGTCGCGTCGAATGTGCAGGTGAATGCCCCCCCGAACTGCTGGCGCTGCAAGCGCTGCTTGGCGAGCCGCTGCGCCTGGCTGGCAGACTGGACCATGGGCAAGTCGAAGGTGTCGATGCGATCAATGCCGTCCACGCTGTCGAGCTCGATTTGCGGATAATCCACCGGCTGATAGAGCGCGTTATCGCTGGGGTCCGTGAAGATCCCGCGCACGATGTTGAACGTCTCGTCGAGCGCCGGCGTCTGCCGCCACTCGAACTCGCCGAGCACATTGCCGGTGTCGAAACTGGCCTGCGGAACGGCAAGGTCGTTGTAGAACACGAACAGCCGCAGCTTGCCGCCCACGTCATCGAAATCGGCGTACATGCTGGCCTTGAGGGCATCTATGACCGTGGGGGGGCTGTCGGCTTCCGAGAACACGCCATCGCTGCGGTAGCGCGGTTCGGTCCCGCCTGCTGCCAGCGAGATTTCGTCGTCGCACAGATTGGCCGCCGCGATGAACGATTCCAGATCGATGCGTTCCTGCGGAATGCCGAGCCCCACCGCGAGCTTGTCGTTGATCCGCCAGCCCAGCAGATACCAGAGCAGTTGCAGTGCCGGGTTGCGGGCAGCGTCATCATCCCAAGCCCAGGTCGATTGATCATCCGCGCGTTGCGAGCCGCTGCCGCCGGGAACAGTGCTGTCGAGGCGGGGGTCATAGACCTTCGCACCCTTGCCCCGGATCGTGATGCGCGACGGGATGGACTGCGCGAACGGGCTGTCGGTTCTCTTGGTGTTGCCGGTCAGCTTGAAGCGCAGATGGACATAGGCGAGGCCGGTATAGCGTCGGGTGCTGCCCATGCGAGCGCTGATATTGATGGCGTTCACTGCGCTGCCCTCGGTGCGGGTGGCAACGTCAAGATAGCCCGCAAACTCGCCTTGCGCGCCGCCGCCCGATGTCCATGCCAGCTTCTCGTCGAACCAGATTTCGTCGATCGACTGCACCGCATGGCTGGCCGTCACGATGAAGCGATGCAGGTAGGTCTGGTTGTCGGTATATTCCTGGTCGCGGATATCGGTCGCCATCGCGGTCTGACCGAACACGATCTTGCGCGGCGTGCGCGGGTCGATACTGGCATTCAGGCGGTTGATCGCTTCCGGGCTGTTGCGGGGAGCCTGCGGCTTCTTCGCGATCAGCGAGGCGCCGATTGACAGGGCAGTGGATGCCGCAATCAGCAGGCCCGCACTCAGACCAGCGGTTGCCAGACCAGCGGCCGCCGCGCCCAAGAACCCAATGCCGGCCCCGCCCGTTGCCACGATGACGGCAGCTGCGCCAACCGCAAGCGCCGCGACCTTGAGAACCTTCGCCATCAGACCCTCCAGGCTCGTTGCCAGGCGGCGCGCGGGATGGTGACCAGTCCCTCGGCTTCACCTTCCTGCCCGACGAACAGCCCGGTCGTGCCGTCACAGACGCCGAGTGCTTCCCCCGTCCAGACCAGATCGCCGCGCCGGGCATGGCTGGGCGGGATAGTAGGCAGCATTGTGTCAACGGTCGCGTCGAGCGTCCCGGCACCATAGCGCGACAGGGCCAGCACAGAGCCTTGCGCGGTCGAATAGCGCCCCCGGAATGCAGCCGCGATGTCGGTGTCCGTCATGGTGAGGACGGCGTTGGCACTGTGCAGGGCGCAATCGTGCTGGCCCCACGAAAATGGCTTGCGCCGCACGCTGGCCAGGTACTCGGACAGCCGGGCATCCCAATCGGATCGGCGCGCGATCATTGTGCGAACGGTGGCGGGCCGAAGCCTCCGCCAATCCCAAAACTCGGCCCACCAATGATAGCCCCACCCGTGCCTGCGGTCGCCGGGTTCGCATTGATGCCGTTCGCGATGGCAATAGCGGCCCGTGCCGAGAGGTCGCCGCTGTCGTATCGTTCCTGGTCGAGATATGTCCGGTTGGACGCGGCGCGGAAGGCTGCCAGATATGTCTCGATCGTGACCCGGATGATCTGCCCCTGATCATTCCCGCCAATGTCGAGCGCGGTCATGTAGCCGGTGTAATAGGCTTGGTATCCGCCCTGCTGGACATTCGCGCTGTTGCGGATGATGCGCCAGAGCCGGGCGACACGGCCCTGCCAGTTGGCGCGGTCGCCGATCGTGGCCAGCGTCTCGTCGTCGATACCGGGCAGGCCAGACAGTTCCGCCGTCACGCTTTCACTGCCACCCTCGCGCACCTGCACCGACGAGATATTGACGAACGCCGCACCGATGCCGGTGAAGAGCTGGCCGTCGAGGTCAGGGTCGCCCGTCCCGCTCGGCGTCCAGTCAGCGCCAGAGGTATTCGCGCGCACCGGGTCGCCATCGATGTCGAGAAAGGCGAACCACACGGGCTTGATGATACGGGCATCGAGTGCGGCCGCTGCTGTGCTGTCGGGGAGGCTCACAGGTTCTCCACCAGCGAAAGCTCGGTGCCGGATACGGCCTGCGAATAGGCCAGCGAGAACCCGGCATCCGCATTGGACACGGGAATGAACGGATCGCCAGTCTCGACCACCGCATTATCAGCAGGCACCTCGTTAAGCGCTGGCTCGAATTGCGCCGTCGCCTGGCCGCTGCTGTTCGTGATCAGATCCGCGGTCAGCCCCACGGTGCGCCAGTGACCAGACGGCAGCGGCACGGTCATGAATTGACCGGCGCGCAGGATGCGGGTCGAGGGAGCCATGCCGTCGAGCGGCAGGCTGTATCCGTCGCCCGTCGCGGCATTGACCAGCGGCTTGGGACCGTAATGGCGGTTGCAGGGCAGGGGCAGGCGGAACCAGTTCTGCTGCCCGCGCAGGGACAGCAGGAAGGCACGCCAGGCGCGTTCCTGCTCCTCGGTCGTAATGTCGACGATGGAAATGCGCGCTGCCCAAACTTCGGCGCCGGGCAGGCCGATGATCTGCCGCCGTCCGGTCCAGATTGATCGGTTCTGCTGACCGGGCACGGACAGGTCGAGCGAGGTCATTTCCCATGCGCCGGGATCGTCGGGGAGATATACTTCGGTCATCCCAGCCTCGGCCTTCTCAAGCGCCGCTCGGTCTCGGCGGCAGACAACTCGACGATGCCAGGCGCATTGACGCGCACCACTTCAATCGCGATCGGGCCCGAGACATTGGCGATGCGCGCGTCTATGTCGCCGGAAAGCTCCAGCCGGATCGTGCCTCCCACTCGCTGGCTGACACCACCGCGCATGGCGTCCATGCGCCCGAGCGGCACGATGTTTCCCCCGGTCGATGGCCCGACGAACCCCTCGACGCGGCCAGGGGATGCGCCCTCGTTGATGCGGTAGACCTGACCGGGCGCGACGGGGCCACCACTGGCGCGGCCGAAAATGCTGGCAATGCTGCTGGCGAACGACAGGAATCCGCCGCCGCCGCCTCCTCCACCACCGCCACCACCGAACAGATTCTCGGCCAGCGGACGAATGACGGCCTGCTGGATCGCGATGCGCAGCAGGTCGGCGACGATCGATTTCGCCACGTTGCTGAATACGTCGCCGAGCGATTCCGCATTGAAGATGGCGTCGACGAGCTGGTCGTTCAGGTTCTGCAGGCCATCGATCGCGATGCCCTCGACCTGATCGTTGATGTTGTTGCCCGAGATGGTCAGGTCGCGCAGGAAGCGCTGGCCCGGCGACTGGTTGGCAAGCTCGGTTTCTTGGCGCAGCTGCTTTTCAAGTTGTGGCAGAATGGCGAGACGTGCCTGCGCCATGCGCTCTTGGACTTCGGTGCTGCGCAACAGGGACAGCACCAACTCTTGTTCCGCCTGACGCTGGCTCGCCTGAAGGTCGAGCAGCCGGTTCTCGAGCAGTGCGCGGTCCTCGCGGGTCGTGGCGAGCGCGAGGCTGGCGCGCACGAGGTCTTGTTCGTTTTCGTTGGCCGCCGTGGCAAGGTCGAACTTGTTCTGAGTTTCCTGATCGAGCAGTTCCAGCGAGCGGACGATGGACCGCCCAAGCTCGCGGCCCTTGTCTGCGGTCTGGCGGATATCGGAATCGGTAAGGCCGCCAGATGATGCGCCGCTCGAACCACCGCGCCCACGGCTCGACGGGGCCGCGACGTTCGCCACGCCGGGCACTGAGTTGATGGCGGCGTTGATCTTGCCTAGCGAGGCTTCAAGCTGTTGCACGGACGTGAATGCCGCGCGCTCGTTCGCATCTGCCCGAGCGGCGCGTGCAGCGGCAGCATCGGCCAGCCTTCGCCCACCCGCCTGAGCAACGCGAGGATCGGCAGCGGCAAGGCCACCAGTGGCACGCGCTCGGCGGGCAAACGCATTGGCCTGCTGTGCCTCGGCAGCGGCAAGAATAAGGCTCGCCTGCGCACTGGCCAGCTTCTGCTTGGTTTCCTCGCGGACCGCCTTTGCGTTGGCCAGCGCTTCCTCGCGTGCCCGACCCGTTGCGGTTGCCAGGCGGTCAGCGGCGTCGCTCGCCCTCTGCGATGCCTCGGCAGCAGCATCTTGTGCTTTCCGATAGGTGCCGGCGGCAACCGATCCTTCTTCCGTGCGGGTTGCGACATAGCCGATGCCCAGCGCCAGAGCGGTGATAGCCAGCCCCACCGGCCCGCCAAATGCGGCGAGCAAGGATCGGCCCGCAAGCGTGGCGGCGGCTGCGGTGCCGTTAAGGGAAGCGGCAAGGCCCAGCGCGACGACGCGCATCGCAGCAGCGTTTACAGCCGCCGTTGCGAGCCCGATTGCAAAGCGGCCAGCCACAAGTCCGGCGATGATCGTGATGGCCGGGATGATCGTATCAAGGTTTTCGGCGAGCTTCTGGATTCCAGTCGCCAGCGCGTTTGTGACGCCATTGGCCTCCGCCGACTCGCCGACATAGGTGGTCAGCGCATTGTTGAGCGTCGTGAACGCGCCCGAGATCGTCAAGGTTGACGATGCCGCCTGCTTTTCCAGATCACTCAATGCAGCGATGATCGCCCTGAAAAGCTCGACGTTCGACACGCCAGGTCCATTGGTGTCCTTGATACGCTGGGTCAGGCCCGCGAGCGTGCCACCGGTACCCTCGATATTCTTGGCGGCCTCGCGCAATAGAGGCTGCATGGTATCGAGCAGGCTGTTGAACTCCTCCGCCTGAACGCGAGGCGAGCCCAGCGCCTGGCCAAGCTGTAGCAGCGCGCCCGATGCTTCCTGCGTGCTCGTGCCGGAGATGCGCAGCGATGCACTGACCGCGCTGGTGAGGTTGATCAGGTCGGACGTGGAAGCGCCGAGCTCTTTCTGGTTCTGTGCGGCGCGCGAATAGAGCTGCCCCACGGCCTCAAGCTCGACGCCGTTTTTCTGCGCGACGGCGAACAGCCGCTCTTGCACCGCAGCCAGGTTCTCACCCTCCAGGCCAGTGACCTTCAGGCTGTTTTGCAGCCGGGTATAGCTGTCGATGATGTTGACGAGCTCGCGGCCCGTAAAGGCAGTCGCAAAGGTGGCGGCCAGTCCTTTGAGCGACGAGCCGATGGCCCCGCTGGACCGCTGCATCTGCGCTTCCAGATCGCGCACCCGGCGCTCTTGCAGCCCGAGTTGCTGGTCTACGGTCTTGGTCGCACGCCGTACATCGCCGAGATAGCGATCCACCTTGGCGTGCAGCTCCAGGATAACAGGGTCGATTTCGGCGGCCATGTCGGATGGCTACACCGCCTTCGGATTACCCGTTACCGCCGTCCCTGTGCGCAGCGAGAAAGCGTTTGAGCCCGTCACTGGCCTGCCGTTCGGGCTTCTCGCTGCTGTGAGCCTCGTTGTGCGCCTCAAGCGCTTCGAGATAATCCGACAGGTCGAGCGTGCGCCAGTCGAGCCCCATCGCGCCGCAGTTGGCGATCAGCTGTCCTTTTCGGTATCGCTCGGGTTCTCGCCGGGGTCCGGTTCCGCTTTTTTTTTAAGCTCGACGCCGAAGATCGCGGCGGACAGCACGCGCCAAGCCTGAACGACGCCCTCGGAGAGCGGGCGGGCGGGGTAGGCGTATTGCTCGACAAGCTGCTTGGCGCGGATGGGCCCGACCTCGACCTCTTCGCCATCGACCATGCCGGAATTGCCGCCGATCAGGCCGAGCCGCAGCACGTCCAGCACGTCCTTTGCATTGGCCGAGCCGCCACCCAGGAACGACAATTCGCCGTCGCCAGTGCCACCGATTGCCTGACGCAGGCTTTCTTCGATCGCCAGCATGGGGCGTCCGGTTACGCGCTCGAGTTCGACCACCTGTGGAAGTGGAAGCCAGAACACATATTCGCCGTCGCCGAACGGCATTTCGACGCGGGTTTGCATCGGATCAGGCTGCGGCAGTCCAGGTCCAGGCACCATCGCTGGCGAGGGTGATTTCGCCGCTGCTGTCGCCATTGGCGTCTAGCGACATATTGGCGCTGGTCAGGTTGAACGCGCCCGCGAAGGTGCCCATCAGTGCGCCGGTGTCGGTGCCGTCGTACTTGTAGAGCTCGACCTTGTAGTTCTTGACCACACCCAGCGCATCGTCGAATGCATCGATATCAGCCTTGTCCACACCGCCCGTTCCGGTGATGTCCATCTGCTTCGATGTGGTCTTGGAGCGGCGCACGCCGGGCGCGCCTGGCTTGGCACAGTCGCGGCGATTGCGGTCGGTGGTGTTGGCGACGCGATTGATCGAGACATTTTCGATGCCACAGATTGCGGCGAAAACCTCGGGGCTGGCACCATTGCCGACCTTGATCAGCGCAAAATCACTTTCATTGGGCACGGACATCTGCGGCTCCTATGGATAGTCAGAGCCGTTCTAGGTGCTGTCAGTCGCCTTCGTTACCGCCGTCCAATGCCCCGCCCTCGATCACCTCGAATCCGGCGCGGCGCTCGTCGGGCTCGTCCATGGCGTTTGCGATCGGCAGGAAATTCAGCGCAAATGCAGCATCGTCCATCCCGATGCTTTCCAGGCGGTTCGCCATGTTGGACAGGTCGGCACCTGATAGCGCGCCGGATTTCAGCAGTTGCGCGATCAGCACTTCGATCACTGGATCAATGGGAGGAGGGGTTGCCACGGCAGGCAGCATAACACTGCGGTCAGGGCTGCGCCAGCACCCGCGCCGTGATCTGTGCCAGATAATGGAACGCCTCGGGCTCGTCGTCCTGCAGCAGCTGCATGTCGGACAGGCGGATTCGCGCCGTGATGCCGGTGTCGAGCTCGATCCGGTTGTCGTTCAGCGCCGCCTCAATGCGCTCGCCAATGCGGCTTGCGTGATCCTCGGCTGTCTCGACGGTCTGCGAGCCGGACTTGCGGGCATTGGCGAAGGCATGCACGTCCATGGTGATCGTGCCGCCATCGACGCAGGATTGCCGCAGCCGCAGGGTCAGCGGTGGGCCGAGCTTGATGAAGGGCCACGGGCGCGAGCTGGGCACGGCCTGACCATAGATCGACGAGGGCGGGACCAGTGCGGTCAGCTGGGGGTCAGCCTTTAGGCGAACGAGCACGGCGCGGCGCAGCAGGCGCTGCAATCCTTTGGCCATCGGCTTCCTCCTCGATCAGTGCGCCTGCGGCCCGTGCGGCGTCGGCGATGGGCTGGGCAACGTCGTGCGTGCCAGCGGGATAGGTGACGGTGGCCAGCGGCGTCCGATAGGTCCACGGCGCTTTCAGGCTGATGTTCATCCGCTTCCTTTCACCAGCTTGTTCATCTGCTCGACATAGCGCTTGCGGATCTCGGGCAGCTTTTTGTCGCGCGCGGGCCGAACATAAGGGCGCTGCGCCATCTTTGAGTTGCCGAACTCGAGCGCGCGGGCATACTCGGCCTTGGACCTGAACTCGGCCGTCAGCGCACCTGTCTGCACCGATTCCATGTTCGCCTGCAGCACGCCGGTGTCGCGGTTGGGCGGCTCACCAGGGCGTGACGGCACATGCCCCTTGCCCGAGACGCTGCCAGCGGAAACAAGCCGGAAGGCCTCGGCGCGGATCATGTCGGCACCCTCATAGGCAATCGCACCCGCGATCTGGATCACGCGCTTGCTCGACAGCTTCTTGAGCCGATCGGTATGCTTGCGGCGGCCCTTCATCCGATCAGCCGTCCAGCGCATTCCCAACCGATGCCCACGGGGTCACGCTCGGCACTCAAAAGCGACCAGGTGCCGGCGCGGGGGCCATCTGCCACCACGATGCTTGCCTCGGTGGTCAGGGTTGCCGCGAGCGATGCGCCGAGCACCAGAATGCGCACATCGGTCTGCAGAAAGCCCTCGGCCTGGCGCATGGCTGTGGTTGCGCTGTCGAACTGGACCCGGCACGGCAGATCAACCGGCGTCCCGGGCGTCACGATCGAGCCGCCGTCGTCATAGACCGGAGTGCCGGGCCACGAAGCCGTCGCGTCGATGAACGGCCCGCCGAATGCCTCCGAGAAGCTCGTGGCGAGATTGGCGAAGATCTGGTCAAGCACGGGCAGGGGGTGTCCATGCGAGACGCGGGCCGCCGAAATTGCGGCGCATCAGTTCCAGATACTCGCGGCCATAGACGGTGGCATCGTACCCGGTGCGCGATGCTGCGGCGTCGGTGATCGTCGCGCTGAACGTGCCCGATTTGAAGCTGGTCACGCCCGCTGCGATGTTGCCGGTGCCTTGCCCACCCTCTGCCAGTCGATGCGCCGCATAGGCCATCACCGCACGCGCGCGGGTGTCGTCTGCCCAGCTTGCCGTCTCGGTTTCCCCCTCGTCGAGCCAGACCTGAATCGCAACATTGTCGAGCGCGGCGAACGCAGAGTAGCGGGCGCGGAACTGGTCAGGCGTGGGCGCGGTGTAAGCCATGGTTGTTCCTTAAACGGGGAAGGCCGCACCCGCCCGTGAGCGAGAGCGGCCCCCAATCCCCCCGGTTGAGCCGGTTATTCGGCGGCGTCGGGCTTTGCCGCCTGCTTGCCCTTGGGCTTGGCATCGACTTCCTCGAACCAGCCCATCAGCATCGCAACGTCGTGCTCTGCCTCGTTGAGTTCCACAGTCGCCTCGCCACCTGCCGGGATCGTGACGGGACCGACCAGGCTGTTGACGACCTTCGGGCCATCGGTGATGTTCTTGATGATCATCGCGATGCCCTCAGATGCCGTCGAGATAGCGGAATGCTGCGGGGCGCAGAACATCGACGCCGCCGGTGCGGAAGATGCCGGGCATCTCGTAGCTGGTCGGGCCGTCCTGATAGACGGGCAGGAAACGGTGCGGCATCGGCAGATGCAGAACCACCACGTCCTCGCGGTTGGCATATGCAACCATACGGCGCGTACCCGAACCGCCAGCGGTGTCGAGGCCCAGCACGCCGCGAATAGTCAGCGGGCGACCAGTCTGCTGAGTGTAATAGTTGTTCCGCTGGATGAACGACAGGATCGTTTCGCTGTTCGTGTCGCTCATTGGCGTCGCGCCGAGCCATGCCAGCACCGCGAACGGCAGCAGCACGGTATCGGCCATTTCGACGGTGTTCGAGCCGGTGAAGATGCCCACAATGACGTTGTTGAAGTCACGGAGAATCTGCGCTGGGGTCTTGGTGCGAACGCCGCCAGCGTCGAACCACGTCGTGACAGAGCCGGTGCCATCAGCCGGCGCAGTGCCGGTGCTGACACCGCTCTGGTTGACCAGACCCTTCAAGCCCTTGTCAGCATCGCCGGTCTGCGAGATGCGCCACATGAACTCATTGTAGGCGCGCGCAGCCGCAACGCCCTTGCGAGCCGTCAGACCGACGCCAAGCAGCTGGGCCTGACCGACTTCCTCAAGGTCGTAGCCATAGCCGATCGAGGCCATGTGGACGGCCTGCTGTACCTTGTCCATCGCGATGTCGGCCTTGGCAACGTCCTTTGCGCCGCCCGAATACCAGCGAGCCTGGCCAACGGTGGTCGAGCTGAACGTGATGATGCCCGGCGTCCATTCGGGTGCGCTGGTGTCCACAAACACCAGCTCATTCCACGGCAGTTCCGGGAAGCGGGTTTCATAGACAATAGGGTTGATCGTGGCCGCCTGAGCCACCACGAAGTTGAATGCTGCGGCGTCGTTAAGCTGCATCGTCATAATCCTTGATTACGAGGGGATGCGGCGCAGCCGCACCTTGAAGATTGCACCGGCACCGGATGCAGCGGTTTCCGCTTCGCTCTGCGGCACAGCAATGACGGTCCCGGAGGTTGCAGCCGTGGTCCACCGACCGGACGCAGTGTTGAAGTTGAGGGCGGCACCGACCGCGATGGCGGCATCGGCCAACACGAAAAAGCAGCCTTCATCTGCGACCGGCACGTTGTCGCCAGCGGCATATCCGTCGCCGGATGCGTTGGTCACGCGGCGGACACCGGCGATACCGATGTATTCGCCGCCGGATGCGAGGGTCTGGCAACCTTCCGCACCATTGCGCTGGACGGGGACGCCGAAATTGATCGCGGCCGTTGCGGTGCGAGTGCGCGCGTCCCACTCGGCCATGTCGGCGTGCATACCGGGAAAACCGGCATCCTGGTTCAGCGGATAAGTGGTCTGGAGTGCAGGCATTTCGGTTTCTCCTTAAGCCTTGGCCTTGCGCCATGCGTTGAGGTTGGCGACAGAATCGGCGAACGCCTTGGCTTCGGCAGACTGCGCATCGGTGGCGGTCACGCTCGGCAGATTGTGGATTTCCGGCGTGGCCTTTTTCACATCAGCCGAAAGCACCGCGAAGGCGCCGGAAATCGCCGCGTCATCCATGCCCGCAGCCGCATCGCCCAGCTTGGCGGTCACGACTTCCTTGCGGATATCGGCATCGGTCTTGCCATCGGTCACGATGTCGGCCTTGACGGCCTTCGCCTTGACGATCAGCGCGGCGCGATCGGCGACGAGCTTGTCGAGCGAGGCGGGCTCGAGCTTGGTATTGGCGTCGGCCAGCTGCTTTTCCAGCGCGGCCCTTTCACCGGCTGCGGTCGAGAGCTTGGCATTCGCATCCGCCAGCGCGGCTTCGGCGGTGCTCGCCTTGTCCTGCAGCTTGGCGATGGCCGCAGACACCGCATCGGCGTCCGACAGATCGACCTGCAGGCCGTCCAATGTGATCTTCTTCACGGCATTTCCTTCTTGAAGCGCGGCGACTGCCGCAGGGTTGGCGTCACAAACAGCGATGGCGTCGGCGATTCGACATTCGGGGCCAGCGCGACCACGATCGACCAGGGCGATGTGATTGCCGACGATGGCCGTCTGCTTGACATCGTAAGCGTGCCCCTCGGGCGTGGTGCCGGGGGTAAAGTCGAGCGTGGTCTGGTAGCCGTTCGACAGCTCGCGCTTGCCGGACTTGACCGCAGCGATCGCGGCGGCATCGGTCAGCATCAGGTCGAACGAGACATATTCGCCATCACGGACAGCGCCCATGACGGTCCCGCGCGCATGCTCGCGCCAGTTGTCGGCGGTCACTGCGGTTGCGGGGTGATCGTTGGTGATGGGCTTGCCGATGAAGCTGGCAATGCTGGCGCGGTCGAATACCTGGTCGCCGCTGCGATAGACCTTGACCACCGCCTTGTCGCGCAGGCCGTGGGCGTTATCGGGGTCAACCTCGGACCCGGCGTAATCGTAGAGGCCGGTCCTGGCTGCGCGGGCTCGAACCGCTAAGAATCCTTCCTTGGTGGTCTTGCGAGCGTCGAGCGTCAGATGGTCGAATGCGATCATGCCCCACGGGATAAACCGTGGTCGGGTGGGGCGTTACCGCCGTCTTAGGGTACAGTCAGGTAGGAGTGGTTATCTCCGCTGGCTGCTCGCAATAGTCGGCCATTGCCTGCCATCGGGCATCCCAATCATCGCCGCGCATGTGCGGTGGCACGATATGTTCGGCAATGCCCTGCATCACGCGCGCCGGGTTGGCCTTCGAAAGGTCGATATGGGAATCCCCATGTCGCCGATCACCCATCACTCACCCCCTGCCAGAATGGCGTCGATCATGGCGGTGTAGATGTTGGCGCAGCCGCGCTTTGAGCTCTGGTCTTCTAGATAGTTTGGCGCAAGAACCCCAGCTTCAACCATCGCCTCATCCGGCTTCCGGATCGCGGTCAGGACGGCGCGGACAATATCTTCTGGCAACACCCACCCATCAACCCCGATTGTGCCGGGGCCTTTAAGATCCTCGCCATACCCGTAAGCATCTTTAGTCCACAGGGCTTGTCACATCCTGGCGCGGTGCATATTGGTCGATTAGCCATATCGAAATCATCCTTCGTTTGTGGTCAGGGCTGGGCAGTGTGCAACCACTGTTCCAGCCCGAATTAAGTAGCATAGATGGCCATTAATCCAAAATCAAAACTGCTCTTTCCGTACATGCGCAGTTGATTGGCACGCCAGCGCGATCGTCTGCCGGGGGTGGCTTTTTGATGATCTTGCCCTGATACTTTTGGCCTATGCGATCGGCGTTTTCGGAATACAGGTTGCCGTTGCGCGCTTTGTGTTCAGGTCGATAATTGATCTTGCCCGAGCTGACCCATTCCACGGAATCAATGCCAGCCTGCCGTCGCCTCTCCTGATTAAGCTCTGACCCAAGTTTTACCAATTGGTCAGCGGCTATGTTCTTGGCGCGGCGGCGCGACATATCGACAAACCCGCGTATCTCCTTCGCGAACTCCGCAGCCGGCTTGCGCTCGGTCAGCCCGCGAAAGGCGGCATCCGCGATCCTGCGCCTGGTCTCGTCCGAAACTGACGACACGAGCGCGACGTTGCGCTCGATCACGGTGGCGAGGGTTGCGCGAACGTCCGATGCGCCGATGAGGGTTTCCAGCGACACATTCGTTGCAGTCAGCACATTGCCAATCCACCGCCTGCGATGCCATGCCTCGACGCTCTCGGACCAGCGCCCGATCGCGAACCGCAGCGACACGATGACGCCAGATACGGACGACGATGCGGCCTCGATGCGCGCGGTGACATCAGCCGGGGCGTCGGTTTGCAGCTCGCTCAGCGACTGCGCATAGGCGGCGGTGATGCTTTCCAGCGAGGCGGACCAGATGGCGATGACCGGGGCGTAGACGCTGGTGTAGAGCGCGGTCGCCTGTAGCGCGGGCGGGGTGATCGGGCGCAGGGTGATGACGCGGCGGCGGGGGTTCTTGGCGCGGCGGGTCAGGGTGGCGAGGTCAACGGACGCCATCAGGTCAAACCTATGGCGAGGCCCCACCATGCGAGCTTGCAGCCGATATGGATTGCTTGATCGGCATTAAAGCTGATCCTGCCCTGGCACTTGGCATCGTCGGTCATGAAATGAATGGCAGCCTCGGCAAAGAACACCCACCAGACGCCAGTAATAAGCGATGCCGCTGCGCCATGGATTGCAGCATGGCTGGCAAGAACGGTCTGCCACGGCACGCCGGGGATGGCTGTCGTGCGGTTCTTGGCCTTGGACATAAAATCGCCCTGTCCGGCATAGTCGAACAGGCAGTGAGCGCCGATGAGCGCGATAAGCATCAAGGCGGGGTCGTTCATCATCAGCTTTCCTTGACCTTGGCCTTCCAATCATCGTCCAAATCTTCGAAGATTTCCGGCCCGAACCGCAAGACACCGCGATAGGGCTCGATCGCGTCCACATCCACCTCGGGCGCGTTGTAGGAAATCGTGACGTGCGGCTGATATTCCGGCCAATCCCATGATGCACCGGCATTGCGGATCTGTTCATGCCGCCATGAGAGGCGCGACGATCCAAACAGCAGCACCACGGCCTCGCCATCCTTGCCCAGTCGCTCAACCAGACGCGGGCCGCCGGGATTGATGACGAGCGTACCGTCCTTTTCCTCGTTCCAGTCGTTCGCCTCGACCTTCAGCCAGTCGATGGGCTGGCGGCTGAACGCGATGGTGACATGCATGTCGCTGCCGTCGATGGTCGTAGCAATTCCCTGCGCTTTGGCCCATGCGATCAGATCGGCGCTGTTGAGCAGCTTGCGGTGCACGTAGAGCGGGCGCGGGGTGGCGTCGTTCATCCGGCGCGAATCGTCCACGCTCGCGCCGTTCGCTGGATCTGGATCACCTCCTTCCGCTGAGTTGCCACCAAGATCATCATCGCTCGGGTCAGCCTGCTCCAGCCCATATCGCTCATCATCGGAAAGCGGCATCAGCGCAGCCTCAAGCTCGGGCCACATGCCCTCATCGATCGCCCACGACTGCACCGCCTGAGCAAACGCGCGGTCGGGGATGGTCGCGGTTTCCTGAATGATCTTGATCGTCTCGGCCTCGGCCTTGCGTCGTTCCGCCTCGGCCTTCTGGTCGGGCAAGTCGAGCGGCGCCCATTCGTACCATTGCCCATCGGGAACGCTGCCGATTGCGGATTGCAGCAGGTAGCGGTCGAATCGCTCGAGGCACGGTGCAAGGTCGAGTTCCTGCATCGCCCGGATCTTCTTGTTCCAGTCGGTCTGCTGGCTCTCGCCACTGCTGTTCATGCCCTCGGGTGCGCGGCCCAGCAGGCGGGTGGCCGGAATGTCGGACACAGCCGCGACGAACTCGCCGTAGCTGTTGAGAATGTCCTTTGCCCCGGCGAAGCTGTAGCTGCTGTCGTCGATCTTCTCGCCGCCTTTGCCCTCGGCATCGCCAGCGTCGTAGATGAAGGCGTTGTGGATGCTCTCGGCCATGGCGAGGATCGACATGCGGGCGGAAACCTGGTCCGTGCCCGCTTGCGTCGAGGCGAGCTCCATCAGCCGGGGGATGCCGATGCGCAGGGTGCGCGCCTTGTTGACCAGCGCCGCGAACGATGAGCGGGCGCTGTCGTTATCCTGCACGGCGTCGAGCACCTGCTGCACCGTGCTCTCGCCCCAATAGGCGTCATGCCCGGTATTGGTGATCATGGCGAGCGAGGCGGTGGTGTCGGCGCGGAAGGGGATCACGCGCGAGGGGTGCAGGGTCTGCTGCCCGCCCTGTCCGGTCAGCGTCCACATGATCGGATCGAGATAACCGGGCTCGCGGGCATCTTCCTGGTACTGGCTGAAACCGAGATGCCAGCGCGAGACGACATTGACATAGGCCAGCTGGTTGCGGCTGATATTCTCGGGCGCGGGCTCGCTCGGATTGCCCGGCAGGCCGAGGATGAGAGCGCCGCCACCTATGCCGCGCAACACCTCGACCTGGCGGACCTTCTGCCGGATCATCAGCCGCTTTTCGAGCGCTTCGACCGCGGTGATCTGCTCCGCGTCCAGCTTCCACTCGCGCCATTCGCGCACCATGTCCATGGCGGGAATCTGCACGATCTTGCGCATCAGCGGCGAGCCGGAATAGGCGGCCGCGATCTGGTGCTGGTTCATCGGGACGGCGGTGTAAGCGTTCGCCGTGCGCGGGTCGCGACCTGTGCCCGTGCCCGCGATGGCGTTCATCAGGCGGTCTTTCGCCATGGTCAGCAGATTACCCATGATGCGGGGGTATGCCGGATCGCGCGCGGGTGTTACCGCCGTCTAGAGGGCGTTGGATAGGTCGTACGAATAGTTCGAGTCGAGCATCAGCTCGGTCAGCGCCCAGACCAGCGCATCGGCCCGGTCTGGCGAGCCTTCGCCGACATAGCCCGAGGGCGTGAAATTGCACATCTGGTCTTCGAGGTCGGGGAAGGTGCCGACATGGCTGACCTTGCCCTGCTCGTAGAGCGCGCTGATGGGTTCGGCGCGCACCGCCTTGCCGCGCGATGCGACCACTTCCTTGAACGCCGCCTTCTTGTCCGCCGTAGCCACCGTGAACCGCACCATGTCTCCGCCGTAATTGCGCTCGCCGATGATGCGATCGGCTTCGTATAGGTGGTAGAGATCAACCGCGCGCCGCCCCCAGCCTTCGGGCGATAGCTGGCAGGTTCCATCGTGCAGGATGTAGGCCCGGCCATCGATGCCCAGCCCCGCGACGACGATACCGATGTCGTCCCCGCCGCCATCCCCGCGCGTGCCGGACGGGTCAACCGAGACGACGATGCGGCGCATGTCGGGTGCCGTGGCAACGCGGTTGGCATCGATGCCCGGAATGGTCTTGCCATCCGGGGCCGTGCGATCCTCCAGCGACCAGAGCGCGCCGTTGATCTCGCTAGCCCACTCCCCAGCCTCGAACCGCAAGCGCTTGGCGGCCGACATCGATGCGAGCACGTCGAAATATTTGGGCGGCAGGTTTTCGGCATTGTCGGAAGGGTTGACCTTCATCTCGGCATAGTCTTCGGGGTTCGGCAGCGGTTCCTTGGTGCCGGGCTTCACCTTCGCGCGAAACATCTGGTAGGACCAGTGCAGCTTGGAGGGCGGGTTGCAGTCGAAATAGGCCTTCAACGGCAGATGCGTGCGCCCCGTGGCAGCGGCGATGGCAGGTGCGAGCTCGACGCTCTGCGCAAGGCGAGACAATGCCACTTCGACCGACGACCACGGAATCTGGCTGCTCTCGTTGAAGTACAGGGTCGCATATTCCGCGCCCAGCACCTTCTCGACGCGCTCCTTGTCGTCCAGGCCGGCGATCCAGATTTGCGAGCCGTTCGGAAGCTCGACGTAGAAATCGCTCTTGTCGAACCGCACGCGCAGTGTCGGGAAGCACAGCTTGAGCACCTTGGGCAGGGTATCGGCCCAGATGCTGGTCTTGGCGTGGTTGAACCGGAAGCGAAATATCACATGCCGGGAGCCAGGCGCGTTGATGGCTCGCTGGACGATCGCACGGCACAGCAGGAAGGTCTTGCCCGAGCGCGAGCCGCCGCGCAGCATGATGTAGGTTGCTGCCGACGCCAGCAGCTTGTTGGCGAGGCGCTGCTTAGGGGTGAGCTTGGCGATCGGCGGGCCGCCGTTGTGGCCGATAGTGGCAGGGGCAGGGGCGGTGGTCATTCAATCAACAAATCGACCGCCTTAATCAGCAACGCAGCCAAAGCGATTGACCCAAAGAATGCCAGCGGGCCAAGCGTGGGGCCTATTGCGTGATGCATGATCATAAAAATGATCACCCCGAACATTGTGAGTATTGTCGCACCCAAAGCGTTCCGCGGGCTCACAGCGCCGCATCCTCGGGCAGCACGTTGATGGACATCTCGCCGCTGTGCTCGATCTTGTCCTTGAACGCCTGCACCCCGACATGCTTGCCGATCAATTCAAGGTTTTTGACCTTATCCGGCCATTTGATCTTCTTCAGGATGCCGACCATCCTGCGGTCATCCCCGCTGCCCTCGAACATCTCGGCTACATCCACCCCCGAGAGGTATTGCCGCCAGACCTTGGGCCAGTCCGAAACGGGCTTCAGGCTCATGGCATCGTCCAGGATGTCGAGCACGTCCATCTGGTCGATCTCGACAAGGCGATTGAGTACATAGGCGGCATCGATACCGGTCTGCTCGGCGCGCTTGGCCTGACCGTCCGTAACGGCGGCCTGCACGTCAACATTCGTCAACAGACGCTGCCCCTGCTGCTTTGCCGTCTTGGCGCTGTAGCCCGCCCGTATGGCCGCCTGCGTGGCGTTGAGATCAATCAGGTACTCCCTGACGAAAGCCTCCTGTTTCGGTGTCAGCGCCATGCTCAATCCCCCTTGGCCGCGGTCAATCGCAGCCCCATCACATACCGCTTGGCCCGGTCGGACCTGCGGTGCGGGCGAACCGGGCAACCGGTGATCCGGCTGCGCGCGGCCCGCAGTTCGTCGCCGCCCGATTCTTCGATCCATCGGGCGATCACGCGCCAGTTGGTGCGGTAATGCTCCGTCAGTTCCTTCGAGTGCCCCATCTCCAGGAAGCGCTCGCGGAAATCGCGGGGGCAGGGGCGCTGCGGACGCTCGAGCCCGGTGTCGTGCCGCTTGCCATCGGATCTGCGGCTTTCGGTTGCCATCATTGCGCGCCCTCTTTGCTGAACCGCAGCGTGCCGTCTGCGTCGAGATAGCCCTGCGTAATGCCGATCTGGCGCCAGCGGGGAGGCCAGGCGTCGACATCGGCCTGCGTGACGCGCCCAGCCCTGAGGGCGGCGATATCGCGGTCTAGCCGCGCCTGCATTTCCTCGGCGATTTGCTCCCGGGCCCCTTGGCGCGGGTCTGCCGGTCGTTTCCACTTCGCCAAGATCTCGTTGCATTCAGCGATGGTCGGAAACCACTTGCATGTCGCGATTGCCTGTTTGGCGAGGAACGCCAGCGCGGGCTCTGGCTGGTGTCCAAACATCCGGTGGTAGATCTTCAACATCGCCTCTCCGGTCGCATCGTCGACGTTACGCTTGGGCAGCACAGCGGCCATCGAGCCCATGATCTTGGCGAACCGCTTAGGATCCACCGGTGGCAAGGCGCAGGCGGGGCTGCGGGCGATCATCGCCAGCTCCGCCATCTGGTCGTCCGAAAGGGTCGCCGGCATCGTGCCCGCCCATGGCTGCGTCAGCGCAGGCGTTGAAAAACCCGTCGCGCGATCGGGATTGACCACCGCTGCCGCCAGATTTCCGATTGTCTGTTCCATTCCCGAATTTCCTGCTGTTCAGAACCCATGTTGCCCAGGCGGCTTGCCAGTCTCGAAACCTGTCGCCGCGCTTGCGATGGTGGGCGACGAAGTGCTCGACCTGGTGTTCGAGCGTTCCGGGCGGCCAACTGTCTACGATCTTGCGGGACTTGGTATCGGGGCCGAATTCAGCGGGTTGCCAGTCGTCGGGCAAAACCGTCTCGACGCTCGCGCGCTTTCTCTTCCCTTTATCTGTTTCTGTATCTGCTTCTGTCTCTGGGGCCGTTTCAGAAACGTTTCCCTTTGCGCGATGCTTCTGGACCCGCTCGGTCGATGTGTCTGATTTATATTGGAATTTTGACCAGTGATGCGGCTCATAGCCGTCGTCTAGGGCATCGATAAGACCCCCGCTTATCAGTCGATTAAGACCCCCTTTAAGATGGTCTAAGCGCATGCCTAAGACCAGCTTAAGGACGTCATCAGCAGGGATGTGCCCATCGTTTTCGGATGCGACGGCGAGCAGGTTCACCCACAGCCGGAAGTCCTTATCGGACAGCCGCAGCACCTTCGGATTGCGCATCGCCTCGGCGTAGAATCGGAACCACCGGCTCATAGCGTCCATCCCATTTCTTGAGGTGTGTGAGCGCGCTTGAGCGAGTTGCAGGCCCTGCAGGCAACGACCAGATTTGCGATCGTGTCCAGCCCGCCACGAGAGTGAGGAACGACGTGATCAAACTCGAACGGGCCATCAACGCAGCCGCAATACCGGCATTTATCGCCATCCCGATCGCGAACCGCGCTGCGAACTGCTGCCGGTATCGTGTCCCGACCGCGGCCGAAAACTGGCCTGCGCTTGCGGTTCGGCGATGTCGCGGTAGCGATAAGGCCCGATCCATTGCCCTCGAACCGATCAACTGCAAACGTCGATCGATCCAGGATGGTCACAACAACGCCGCGCCCAACCATGCAACGCGAGATCATGCCCGCCATCTCCAGACGCTTCAAAAATCGGTTTACGGACAGGTCATTCCAGCCAAAGGCGGAGCCAAACTGCTTGATCGTTCCGTAGACCTGGCCGCCTGAGAGGGTCATTTGCGCGCCATTGACCGCGACGGTGACAGGCTCAAATGCAGCGCTGGCGACCAGCTTGAACCAGCCCACCAAACGCTCTGCGCCTTGCAGCTCAGGGTGCTCGAGCATCGCCCGCGACATGACGGCAAAGCCGCTCACCCCAGCATCCTCCGCTTGGAGAAATATGCCTCGTAGACGACATCGATCTCGGCATCGTGCGCGAGCGTCGCCAAGTCAGGGTTGCGCCTGATACGCTCGCGGATCAGCTTCTGGCCGTGAATGATGGTGCTGTGATCGCGCCCGCCGAACAGCTTGCCGATCTGCGGATAGGACAGGTTGGGCCGCCACTGGCGAATGAGTGCCGCAGCCAGGTGTCGCGCGGTGACGAGCTCCGAATATCGGCGTGGGCTTTTCATGTCCTCGACCGAAACCTCGGTGTGCTTGGCGACGATCTCGATGATCCGCTTGGCGGTGATAGGCGCGCTCGTCGGTGCAGGCTGTGCCATGTCGATCATGCCTCACCCCCGATCGTGACCTCAAGCCGCCCCGGCTTTTCAGGCTGGGCGAACTCATAGGAAGGCAGGAACCGGGCGTCGTTGACCTTGAGCGCGTCGGCGATACCGTCAAACACGGGCTTGATCCGGTTCGGGAAGTTCGTGCGGTCGCCACGCCGATCAGGCGGCACGAAGCGGACATGGACGCGGATATCGCCTTTTGCCGCGACGCTGATCTTGGCGTTCAGGGTCTCTGCCCAAGCTGTCTTGCGATGCGCCGCGACCGTGGGCGATTTCCCGCGCCAATGGCCCTTGTTGTGCCCGCTCAGGCTCGATGGCGGCCAGGGCAGAGTGATGGTGACCGCTGCCATCGGTCAAGCCGCCTTCGAAAGCGCGTAGTCACCCAGCGGCGTGCCAGCGAGCATTCCCAGGGCGATCTTGTAGGTCTCGAGCACCGCTTCCATTTCCGCGCGGTCATGAGGTTCCATCTTCCGGAGCTTCACGACCTGGCGCATGATCTTGACGTCGTAACCCTGCGCCTTCGCCTCGGCGTAGGTGTCGCGGATGTCGTCGGCGACGCCCTTCTTTTCCTCTTCCAAGCGCTCAATGCGCTCGATGAAAAGGCGCAATTGCTGGTCGGCCGTCACGGTGGAATCGCTCATCGTCTGGTTCCTCGAATTATGCCCGATCAGCTCAAACGCCTCGGGCGGTGGTGGATTTCGCGCGTCCTCGGCATCGGTCAGCCGGGCCTCACCGAGCGTCAGGCCGGATATCTCGCAGGCGCGTTCAAGCGTCTCGCCATCTCGGCGTGCGCGGCGGTAGAGGCGGAGATTGAGGGAGCCGCCGGTCATGTCAGGCGACCTCGATGAACAGGTCAGTCTGCAAGCGTGCCTGCTCGAGCCGCTTGACAGCGCGCTCGAAATATTCCGGGTTCTGCTCAATGCCGATAAACCGGCGACCAAGCTGAACAGCGGCAACGCCAGTCGAACCAGTGCCCATGAACGGGTCTAGGATAGTCTGGCCCTCGTTCGTGAAGTCGACGATTATCTCGGCCATCAAGCGACGCGGCTTTTCGGTGGGGTGCAGCCCGTCGCGCTCAGAGCCATTGACGCAATGCGTGTAGACCCCGCGCTTGCCGCCAGCATTCCAGCGCGCAAAGCCCTTGCCAGCCCAGCCACAGACAAACATCTCGGCCCCTTGTGCAGGCCCTTGGCCATTCATCTGCGGCGTGCTGTCCGGCTTTATCCAGACGCAGGCGCGCTTGTATTTGATCGGGCTGGGATTGATGGCATCGGCCCACCGGGCAACACCCTCAGCCGTGCAGAATGCTATGAACCAGCCGTCGCAATTACCCGATGCCAGCGACACTACATCGGCACGGATTTCGTCGATCGGGGCGAAGTCCAGCGGCTTCCAATGATGGGAGCCATCAGGCCGAACCAGCCCCTTCATGCCCGATTTGCTGTCGTGCATTATCTTCTCGTATGGCGGGTCGGTAATCCAGTGATCGAGCCGGCCAAGCGTCGGCACGATCTGCAGGCTGTCGCCGCAGTAGAGCGTTGCGCTGCCGATGTTGACGCAAGCATTCATCGCGACAACACCCTCACAGCCTTATCCAGCCCACGATTGCGCGCCATTTCCAGCGCCCGCGCCCGCACAGCCTGTCGATAGGTCAGCTGCCGTGCCTCGCGCTCAGCGGCGGCGAGCTGCGACAGCGTGCGTCCGGCGTCGGCGGGGTTGGGCTTGCGGCGGAAGGGGTTCCAGCGGATCATGCTGCGGGCTCCAACAATGCGGCGTGTGCCGTTAAAGCAAGAGCGGTCATCGCCTGCGCTGGCCAAGACGGTTTGGGCAGATCGAGGTGCAGGCCTTCGTCGAAGCGGACCAGGGTTTGCTTGTCGCAGTGCGCAACATCAGGCCCCATGGATGCGTCTGCCGATACGCTGCAGTCACCAGACGACCACCACCAGCCCTTGGGGACCAACGAGATCGATGCCTCAAAATCAGAGGTATACGGTTGCGAGAGCCACGGCATGTCGGGGAATAGCGCTCGGCAAATCTCTTGCTCGATCGCAAAGTTGGGAGCTGTGAGAGCCTTTACGCGCTCCGCGAGCGCTACCAGTTCCTTTCTCGACGCGCTCACGACCGCCCAACCTTCACAGCCAGGTTGCCGATCCGCCGCGCGCGTTCAGCCAGCGCCGCCTTGTCCTTGTGGCAGATCGTGCCATCGGCCATCCGCTCGATATGGTCGGCGGCATAGCCCGAGGTCTCGACCAGCAGTTCGTGCAGCAGGCCGTCACCGCTGCCGTCATCGACGATCTGCTTGCCAGCCGGCTCAAGGCACAGGCTGGTCAGGTGATCGGGAATGATGCGGCAGACGGCCACGAAATCACCCAGCGCCATCTGGGCCGGTGCAAGACTGCGTTTCCAGCTTTGCACGGTCGAAAGGGGGATGCCGGTTTCAGCAGCGATGCGCTTGGCGGTCAGGCCGTAATCGCGCTCGGCGAGGCGCAGCATGGCCTCCTGCTGGGCCAGAACGTCGTGTTTTGTTCCGTCTCGGTCAGCCATGATCGTATCGACTTTCCTTGCTAATTCAGGGGTCATGAAACCTGCGATTTCATCAATCCGTGCTTGCGATGCTTCCAGGCGCTCTGCGGACCCCGGATCCCCCGCACGCCTTTTGAACCGAAGCAGCATCGCCTTCGCAGCCGCGCACGGTGTCGGCTGTCAGGGAGTAGCGGGGGCCGGTGTTCTGTGTGGCGGGATAGGCGCTGAAGGGGGCCACCTCTCCCGCCGTGCCCAAGGCGCGACCCGAGGGCAAAGGAAGTTCGGAAACGGGAATGAAGCGCAGGGGCTCGACAACCATGCCCGGCCCGCCGTCGATCAGGGTGACCAAGCATGGCGCGGGGTGGCCGTAGACCTTCATGCGCAGCCCTCCGCTGGCGGGATTGCCGCCCCGCCAGCATCGGCTACAATCGTGTTAGGACTCACGATCGAAAGGACAGGCCAGCCATGGCCACTACAATCAACGGCCACATTCCCGTCACGGGCGATTGCGGCCACAAGTTCGATGTACCGCTGGCTGGGCTTGAGAGCGCATTCCAATGCCCCGTCTGCGGTGCGGAGGACAGGTTCAGCGAAGAGCAGGTCAACAGCATCCTCGCGCAGGTCCGCGCCAAGGTCGCTGCCGAGGCCCGCAAAGAAGTCGTCAAATCCCTGCGGGGCAGTGCCCGACGCTTCAATCGCCGCAAGCGCTGACTGGATCGATTCCACCGCGTTGTCGGCAATGCAGGTGAGGGTCAGGGTGACCGGGCCGATCTGCGCCATGTCAGCGGCCTCCCGTGGTGCGCGGCGCGCTCATGCGGCGGCGTCCTGCTGGGCGGGGCGCGACATTTCCCTCTTGCGAGATGCGTCCCGAGGCGCGCCGAAAATCAAATCGTGCGCCGTGACCTTGCCGTCAGTCGCATCAACTATCGCCTTGATGGCGCTATGCGACGCCTGCTGTTCACCGAAGAGAATACGCCCGATCGATGCGGCACTAAGCCCGGTCTTTCTGGCAAGCTCTGCTGGCGTCATCGCGCCGCTGTCGAAATAGGTGTCTAGGGTCATGCCGCATACTTACACCCCATGTAAGTTAACGGTCAAGCCCGAATTACACCGGGCGGCATTATCTGCTTACACCGGGCGTAGTATGATCGCGGCCATGGCTGAGCGACGCATCTATCTCAAGGAATGGCGAAAATTCGCCGGAAAAACTCAGGCGCAAGTTGTCAGCGCGATGCAGGGTTTCGACGATCCGAACCTGCCCACGACCGAGGCCAGCCTGTCACGGCTCGAAAATGGCAAGCAGCAGTATAGCGAGCGGGTGTTGCTGGCACTCGCCGATGTGTACGGTTGTCAGCCATGGGAGTTGATCGGCCGCAACCCGCTGAAGGAGGGCAAGGTCATCGACATGATGATCCACCTGAATGCGCGTGAGCAGGAGCGTGTTATGGCGTATATAGAAGGCTTGAAGGCTGCCAATAGCGGGGATTGATCGCGTGAAAATGAGGCTTGCACTGGGGCTCGCGGCGCTGGCATTGATCGCCACGCCCGCTGTTGCCGGGAAAAAGCAAGCCCAGGCCGATGCCGACTGGTGGGCTCGCCTGTCCTCGAGTAAGCCCGATGATATCTCGGATCTGATCGGCGTCGTAGATGATCCCATGGAAACCTTTGTTCGCGTCGATAGCAGGGCGGTCTATCAGGCGCAGAATATGGAGGGCGGTGTCAGCAAAGCCGACTCCTATCTCATAGCCGAGATCGATCGCAAAACCGGGCAGGCGACCTATACCTATGTCTTTCACGCGGTTTACAGCGCGCGTTCTGGCTTTCGATTGGTCCGTATGAATGCCGAGGGGCCGGAAGGCGCGGTCCCGCTGGATATGGTGAACCTGCCAGGCGATGTGGACGGCTGCCAGCGCTACGGGTGCCTATTCGCCATGGAGGCACATGCGATCGTGCCGCGCGCGGTGCTCGACTATGCCGCAGCGAAGCCCGCTGACAGCCCTTGGAAGATGCGCCTTGCATTTGACGGCGGCCATGGCGATCGCGAAACCGCGCCGGTAGAGGTTGCCGCGTTCCTCGCCAAGGTCGATGCCGTCACCGCCCAGCTCGCGCGCTAGGCAAAAACCAGTTTCCTACATCGCCAGCACATGCCACCGTGTAAGCGGGCGATTCGTCGCGACCATGGCGGCGATAAAAAAGTTACGCCCCATGCAATTTAGGCTTGCAGGGAACTTACACGGGGTGTAATTATGTCTCCACACCACGGAGACAGTCCATGCAGCACAATCCCAAGCACTGGCACACCGCCCCCGCCGCGCAGGCGCTGATCGGCCTGATCGCCGCATCTGGCATTGAGCCGACGAACCGCCCGTTCCGCAACGCCCTGTCGGCGGATTACGCGCCGCACTACATCGACAACCTGGTCTATGATTGCTTCGAGTTCGAGCAGCTTGCCGGACTGCAGCAGCAGGCGCTGACCGATGCGCTGAATGCTCGCCATGCGACGCCGGAAGGCGGGAAGCCGGGCAGCGCGACCTATGACGACTTCGGGTATCTGGTGAGCCAGAACCTTGGCGAGCTGGTCGCAGCCGAGATTGCCGCTCGTCGGCAGGTGGTGGCAGCATGAGCGCGCCCCTGACGATCGAAGACGCCCTGCTGAAAATTGCGACGGACAATGACCTGACCACCGTTACGATCTGCGTCACTCCGCAGTTCACTCCCGGTCCCTACGCTTTTCACGCGCGCGGTCATTATGACGGCCCGGCAAAGTCTGGCATCGGGTGCAGCGGGGGATATGGCGCGACTGTTGCCGACGCTTTGCAGGCCATGCTCATCGAAGCGCGCGCCAATCGGGTGCCCGATGTTGCCTGTTTGCCTGCGCTGGAATTGCAGGTGACAGCATGAGCGCCCGCCTGCATCGCGAAGCCGCCTGCATTCGCAGCGTCGAGACGGACGGCATCAGCTACGTCCCGCACGGCAGCGACGTGTCGTTCGACTGTCCGACGCTCGCCCGCTGGTGCGCTGACCCGGCCTATCGCGCCGAGGTTGCCGCCACCGAACAGCACCAGCGCGACCTGCACAACACCATTATCGACTGCGCCATGATCCAGGCTGGCACTCGCTGGCCTGCGCATTGGAGCGACGAGGAGAAGGCCGACGCGACTGCGCGGCTGTTGAACAAGAAGGAGATTACGGCATGACCCTTGAAGAGCAGCTTGTCGCACTCATGGAAGCGCACAACCTCACCAGCATCAGCGTCGGCCTGATCCGCAGCAGCGATCCCGATCTTGGCATTTTCCCGAACGTATATGCGCAGGCAGATGGCCTGTGCGGAACATGCGGCCATCCCGGCGACGGTCTGGTTTCGGCTGTGCAGATGGCCTTGAGCGATCTTGCCGCACGGCGCGCGGGCCCGCCTGTTGTCGAGCTTCCGGCCATGGAAGGTGTCAGCGCATGACCAGCGACGACGTAACCGCGCTGCGCATGTGGGCGGCCATGTTTGCGCTCAGCTTCATTGGCTGGGCTGCTGTCATCGCATGGTGGCTCGCATGACCCCGCACGCAACCCGCATCCTCACGCTCGCATGGCGCACCCAGCGCCCGCTGGTCGGGTGGCTGGTCGCAGGATGGACCGTTTTTACCGCCGCCGTTGTGGTGATTGGAGGATAATCGAATGTCTGCTGTCTACAAAGCAATCGCTGCCGTGCAAGGCGAGCTGGCCAAGGTTGGCATTTCCAAGAACGGGCAAAACACCCAGCAAAACTATAGGTTTCGCGGCATCGATCAGGTCTATGGCGCGCTTTCGCCATTGCTTGCCAAGCATGGCCTGTGCGTCCTGCCCCGCATCATTGAACGCGAGATGCACGAGCGCGTCACCGTCAAAGAATGGAACGGGCAGAAAAAGGAAAGCGTCCTTTTCTATGTGACCGTGACAGCCGAATTTGACTTCGTGTCGGTCGAGGATGGCAGCACTCACACCGTCCGCACCTATGGCGAGGCGATGGACAGCGGCGACAAGGCCACCAACAAGGCCATGAGCGCGGCTTACAAATACGCGGCATTCATGGCGTTCGCGATCCCCACCGAGGGCGACAATGACGCGGATGCGACGACGCATGACGTTGCGCCGCGTCAGGCAAAGCAAGAGCCGCAGCGCAAGGCCAAGCCGACCGCCGGAATCACCGAACAGCAGCTCGACGAAATGAAGGCGCTGATCCCCAACCAGACGGCCCTTACCACGCAGATCATCGTCGAGGGATGGAACGTCAGCGCGCTCACCGAACTGACCGCAGAGCAAGCCGCCAAGACCATCAACCGGCTCAAGGCAGAATGCCGGAAGGCCGCGCCGCAGCGGGATGAAATCCTGGCTGACGAAATTCCTTACTGAGAGGGAAAAAGTCATGATGTATCTATCTAGCAAAGGCCCGGTCGCAATCGACACGATGCCGTTCCGTTATGCCAAAAACGCTCTGGAAAAGTTGCGGCGGGAGGCTCCCGAGCGCATTGAAGAAATTGCCGCGCTCGAAAAACATGTCGCCGCGCTGGATGCCAACAAGGACGAGAACCCGCGCGTTGCCCCCGGCGACAATAACCCGCCCGAGGAAGCGCCGGCCAAATCAGATGGCCGAGCGGCTGTCGATATTCACGTCGCCGATCTTCTGGTCGAGGCGAAGAATTGGGCTGATGGAACCCCGATCGCCAATCAGCAGCAGGCCGATGAAGTGGCGAAGCTGCATCGCATGCTTGAGCAAGCCAAGAACCTCGTCGAAGAAACCGCAGACGCCGAAAAAAAGCCGTTAAACGAAGCGCTCAAGAACATTTCTGATTGGCAGAACGGCTACACCGCTAAGGGCAAGAAGACGATTCCTGACGGGTTGCTGACAAATGCGCACCGGGCAACTGGCTTGCTCACGGCCAGATGGCTGCAAAAGCTGGAAGACGACCGGAAGGCGCGCGAAAAAGAAGCCGCAGATCGTGCGGCTGAAGCAGCCAAGGTGGCGATCGCCGAACATCAGCAGGCCAAGGACAGCACAGACCTTGAGGTCATTGACCGCGCCGAGGACTCTCTCGCCATTGCAAAGTCGCTTTTGCAGCAGGCCGAGGGTGTGTCGAGAGAACGGGTGCGCGTTGGCGGCGCTGGCTTTCGCGCGGTTTCGCTGCGGACTGTCTACCACGCCGAGAGCACTGGCGAGCCGGGGTGCTGGGCCCAAGCTTATGGTCATTACAAGCAGATCCCCGAGTTCATGGATGAGTTTCGCGCACTGATCCAGCGCTGGGCGGATCGTGACGCTCGCATTGAGGCGCACCGGGTGCGCGGCGTGCCTGGCTTCAATTTCCGCGAAGAAAAGGTAGTTTGAATATGTCCGACCTCAACCAACTTACCTTCACCGGGCGCTTGGGCGCTGACGTTGAAGTGCGCAGCTTCCAGAACGGGGGCAGGGTGGCCAACTTCCGCCTTGCCGTTGGCGAGCAGTGGAAGACCAAGGAAGGCGAAAAGCGCGAGCGCACCGAATGGGTATCCGTCGCGGTGTTCAGCGATGGCCTGGTCGGCATCTGCGAGCGGTTCTTGCGCAAGGGCAGCCGCGTGCTGGTGCAGGGCAAGCAGCAGACCCGCGAATGGACCGATCAGCAGGGCAATAAGCGCTACTCGACCGAATGCGTCCTGCAAGGCTTCGACGCCAAGATCGTGCTGCTCGACGGCAAGCCGCAGGGCGGTGCGCCGGGCAGCGCATCGCGCGACGATGACCTGAACGACGATTGGCCGTCTGATGACGGTTCGGACGTGCCCTTCTGATGTTGCCGCCCCGCATCTCCCGCAAGAGCGACAAGGCCGAGAAGCCCCGGCGCTGCCCTGCGCACCGCGCTTGGGTCCGTGGCCACGCCTGCTGCGCCTGCGGATCGCAGACCGCTATCGAATGCGCGCATGTCCGCACGGGCACTGATGGCGGGACGGGCATCAAGCCATCCGACCGCTGGACCATATCGCTCTGCAAGGAATGCCATGCTCGCCAGCATCAGCAGGGCGAACAGACATTTGAGCGGGAAACCGGCCTGGACATGAAGGCGATGGCGGAATCGTTCTACCGCGCCAGCCCGCACCGCCACAAGATGGAGAGGGAACATGCCTGAAAGCGCCCCCCTGCTGTGCACCAAGAGGCTTGGCGGCCTGTTCCCAGCGAACCCTGCCACGGAAAAGGCTCTGGCTGCTCTGGATCACAATGGCCCGGTGCGGATCGAGATCAAGCGGACGCGCGGCAACATGAAGCGGATGGCGCTTTATTGGGTCGTGCTGGGCAAAGTCGCGCCGATCCTGTCCGACATGTGTCAGGGCGATGCGATCGACGAAAATATGCTGCACCGCATCCTGAAGGACCGGCGCGGGCTGTTCACTGAAACCGTGCTGCCGTCTGGCGAGGTCATCAAGAACTACGACAGCGTGTCGTTCCACAAGATGACCGAGAACGAGCGCGCTGCCTACATCGACTGGGCATTCGAGACGCTGGCCAAGTGGCTCAATGTGCCGGTCACGACACTGACGGAATTTTAGCCTTCCACCCCGGAACCGGGCGGCGCGGTAACCAGAATGCCGCCCGGTCACTTTTTCGAGGAGATGATTGATGTTCGGATTTGTCACCAAGGCCAAGCACGAGGCGGCGCTGGCGAAATGGCACGAGAGCAGCGAGCGCACCAACGCGCTGATGAAGGAGGCGGCGGACAAGATCGCTGAACTCCGCGCCGAGATCGACCACCTGCGCCCGCTGGCGAACAAGTGGACGGCCGACATCGCCCAGGCGAGCAAGAACCTCAAGCAGAACAAGGGGAAGGGGAAGTGACCCAGGCCCTGCTTCACCCCGTCAACCAGCCGATCTGCGAGGTCGATGTCTATCTCTCTGAGGAAGGATCGACGTTCTACAGGGTCGGGCGCAATGGCGTCACCCGCATTGAGGCCTGCGCTAAGCCGGGCGTCTACTGCGACATTCCCTACGTCCGCGTCTGGAAGGGCGAGGTCTGCGAGGCCGAGTTCTGCCAGCACAACATCGCGGGCGTCTATTTCGGAGATCCGGAATGACCCCCGCCGACCGCACCCGCCGCATCCTGCGCGAACACCTCGGCGTCGATGCCGAGCAGCTGACCGATGATGCGCACCTGGCCGATGACCTCGGCGCTGACAGTCTCGATCCGGTCGAACTGGCGCTGGCCGTCGAGGACGAGTTCTCGATCACGGTGACCGACGACGAAACCGCCGCCTGCACCACGGTCGGCGACTGGATCAAGCTGGTCGAGGGGAGGGTGGGATGACGAGCGAGCAAATCGAATTAGCCCGCCATGCTCTGGGCTTGGACGGCCAGCGCAAGCGGTCATACCGCAATCGCTACGTCACCGGCCCTGGTGGCAGCGATCATCCGGCTTGGCTGGCGATGGTGGAAGCTGGGGACGCCAAGAAGCGCGACGGCAGCACGTTGCCATTTGGCGGGGACGATATCTTCTGGCTGACCCGCCAAGGCGCGGAAAAGGCTCTGCGCAAGGGTGAGAAGCTTTGCCCCGAGGATTTCCCATCATGACCGCCCCCGCCCTTAGTGAGCCGCTGAAAGCCTCTAGTAGCCACGCCTTCGCGCGCCAGGTCTCAAACCGGGGCTTCCAACCGCTCTACCACGCTGGCGAGCCGAACCGCTGCCCCGGGTGCGGCGGCCAGCACTGGCATGTCGGGCGGATGTCGGCCGAGTGCGCCACCTGTGCCACCGCGATCCCGCTCGCCGATGTCGCCGCGCAGCCGATGGAGCCGCTGTTCACTGTCACCCGCAGCGCGACGGCGGGGAAGTTTCCGAGGATGCAGAACGATGGTTGAGATGAAAGCCTACGCCGTTCTTGAAGGATTTGAGAACACGGGCAGCATTATTTTTGCCCGCCACGCCGTCACCGCCCGCAGGATGGGCGCGGACCGCTACGCCGATGGCGATTTCAGCCTCGTCTCATGCTGCCGAGCCAAATGGGCTGATCAGTATGCAGAAACCGGGATTGTTCCGGCATCCGACATGGTTTGGAATGGATGGAACTTTGAGTGCCACTATTGCGGCGCGCGGATTTGCGCCGACTATCGCGCATTCAAAAGCTGGACCCCCGACTATGTGATTGGATATGGCGAGGGGGCCGTTTTCTGCCACAAGGGATGCCAGACCGCGCACGAACACGAAGCCGCTTTTGATGAACGCCTGAAGGTGCGGACTGTCGCGCACTATGCGCAGCGGCTCGCTAATCGCTTTCCCGGCATCACGCCCAAGCCGATCGGTTCGGGTTTCCACGGCTCGCATGTCTACATCGACGGCGGGCGCATCAAGCAAGTGATCATTGAGTTTGACTGGCCCGGTCAAAAGATAGGCCCCGCTGCGTTTCGATGGGACCGCAATGTCAGCGGCACACATGGTGTCACCTGCTGCTTTGGCGACAAAGAGGCTTTTGAGGCTTTCGCTGCCGCTTCGAAGGAACCCGCCCATGCCTGACACCCCCGAAATCGAATGCCCGGCCTGCAATGGCTGCGGCGAAGTTCAGACGACGATCCCGAGCGCGTCGCGTGCACGCATGGTCGGCCACGATGATCTCGACCCGAGCGACTTTACGGCCCCGTGCGGGGAGTGCGAAGGCGCTGGCTGGCGTCCGATGACCGACGAGGAGCGCGACAACGCTGCGGCGGATGCGTTCAGCGATATTTGCGAGGGCGAGCCGCTGATCACGATGGACGAGCGCCACGCGATGGCCTGGCGCGAAAAGCAGGGGTTGCGGTGATGGTTGACCAGACCGATTACGCGATCAACGCCGACGATGCCGAGTGGCTTGCGGGTGCAACGATGCTGCCTTCCGACATGCGAAGGGAGGTCATGTCTGCGATGATGGAGCACATTGGACCTGACCGCATGGCCGCCCTGTTTTCCGAGTTCATCGGACTTGCCAATTCGGTCTGCGCGAATGCTGCCGAGATGGTGAGCATGCAGCGCATCATCGACGGGCACGAACACCCTGACCGGGAAAGCGATCGGGTCAACCTGCCGACGCCTTTTGGCGCGCTGCAAGGCGTCATTTTGGCCAGCAAGGTCGATGCGCCCGAAGCCTGCGGCGGCTGTGCTTTCCGCTTGGGCACCATCGCCAATCAGTCACCGATCACGACTGCCGATGCCGACTTTTGCAGCGACCCGCTGTCACCGCCGTTCATGTGCCACGAGCATCTGGACGATCAGGGCAACCCGACGAGGGGATGCGCGGGCTTTGCGAAACTACGCGCCGCACGAAAGGCCGAAGTCCATGCCTGACACCCCGCCAGCCACCCGCGCGGCAGAGGCGCAGATCACGTTCGAGCGTATCGAGCTTGCCGCAGGCCCCCGCATTCTGCCGCCATGGGCGCGCGATCTGCACGTCGAGTTCATGCACGGATGGGGCAACCGTCCGCGCTACAAGGTGCGCTGCCGAACCGATCCCTTGGAGTTCACCCGCGACGGATCGCCGGTCTGGACATGGCAGAAGCACAAGGCCGATTCCCGGTGTTGGAAAGCAGAGCGCGATGGCGTTGCTGCCGTCCACTATCACGGCGGGCGCATTTCGATGCAGACGTTCGATAAGCACGTTCGCTGGATCGAAAAGCCGTCAAAGGAGAACAATTGGAACGGCGAGGAGGAACGCAGCGAGTATCGGATGCTGGCCACGTCTCACAGCGAGGGTTACGGCGGGCGGCACTTCGATATCACGATGGCCGAATGCGAGCTGCCAGTCTTTGCCGATGGCGTCACCACGCTGACCAAGGTTGAGGCTGGCACGCCGCTGCGGCTGCGCGGCCCCTGGCACGGCGGCGCACCGGATGGCTACCTAGAAATCAGCTACGATATCGACGAGAAAATCGACGAGTCTATGGGCTGGCGAGCGCATCGGCGTCCACCATGGTATCGGCGTGGCGGCTATTTCGGCCTCTACATCAAGTCCGAGGTCTTTCTCGACATAGCCGCGACCTTCCAGCCTCATCTCGAATGGGCATGGGTCACCGATCGCGTTGGCCGTCAACTTGAGCCGCTGATCCCGCAGACCGGCCTGCCCAAGGGGCTTCATGTCGATCCGGCTGACTGCCCCGGCCATGACTATACGCGCAGCGGCAGCTCGACGAAGGACAATCCCTTTGATCAGTGCAAGTTCTGTGGCGAGCGACGCGATCCGAACTGGGCTTCGCCCTACGGAAAGGCCGCAGCATGACCACCACCCCCACCCGCGCGCAGATCGAGCGCGAGATAGCCGAGGGGCTGGACCGGCTTGCGGCGGAGAGGAACTTGAGCCTCAGAGACATACCCGAGGATAGCTATCTGTGGACGCAGAACCGGCACTTCGCCCGCGCTTTTCGCATGGCCGCCGATCATGTCCGGGCGGGGCTTTATTTGGAGGAGAAGGCGCGTGGCTAAAGACGGCTGCACCGGCAAGGTCCGGCACCCCGACAAGACCTCTGCGTGCATCGCTGCCCGGCGCATGAAAAGCGCCGCCATGGATGTCTATCAGTGCCGCAAATGCGCTGGCTGGCACATCGGCAACAGCCGCAAGCCCAACCGGGTGCAGAAGCGCATCGACCAGATTTTGCAGCGGACCGATCGGGACGCTGCCAGGCGCGCGGCGCGTTATCGTGCGGCGGCCTATGTGGAGGAGCGGAAGGGATGACGGCAGCGGCGCGCAACCAGCAGGCGGATATGCCGTTCAGCGTTCGCAGCCTAGCCGAACGATGGTCATGCTCGGAGGGCATGATCCGCAAGATGATCAAGGACGGAACCTTGCAATGCTTCACGATCGGGACGTTAATCCGCATCCCCGTCGCCGAAGTGGAGAGAATCGAATGCAATCCCAGCCAGAATACACCGTCCAAAGGTTCAGGGGAGGGTTCGCCCTCGTCTGGGCCAAAGACCGGTCCCGACCCATCGGAGCCCCCGGCAACCGGGGAAGGCGCACCCTCTACGCCGCCGATCGGGCGGGCGCGGAATCCGAGGCGCGTCGCATCTGGGCGGGAAGCGACAATTCACCGTGGACCCTGGGCAGGATCGTGACCGCCTACATCGCCACGCTCGAGGCAGACCAGAAGCCGTCGACGCAGCGCCGCAAGGATGGCTGGCGCGCGATGCGGACGTTTTGGGAGAACACCGACCCTGAGTTGATCGATGAAGCGATGTGCCGGTCCTATGCCGACCAGCGCAAGGCCAGCGCCTCCACCGTGCGCTATGAGCTCCTGATGGTCAGCACGGCGGTTGGCTGGGCCCGCAAGGCCGGTCACACCAGCGCGCGGCCCGAAATGTGGTTGCCGTCCGCGCCCGAGCGCCAGACCCGGCACCTGACGCACAAGCAGTTCGAGCAGTTCTATGCTGAGGTGAAGGCTCCCCATGCCCGCCTCTATGTGCTGCTCGGCCTTTTCACCATGGCCCGGCCGTCCGCAATTCTGGATCTGACATGGGATCGCGTCGATTTTGACCGCGGCCTGATCGATCTCAACCCGCCTGGGCGCAAGCAGACCGCCAAGCGCCGGCCAGTGGTGCCGATGAACGACGAGCTGCGCGCTGCGCTCGAGGACGCATACCGAGCGCGGCAATGCGCCTATGTGGTGGAGCGCGGTGGCAAGCAGGTCGCGAACATCAAGAAGGCGTTCCAAGCGGCGTCGGAACGATCGGGAATCCATGCCACGCCCTATAGCCTTCGCCATACCGGCGCGGTCTGGGCGGCAGAGGCGGGCGTCAGCATGGACGAGCTCGCCCAGTTCATGGGTCACGACGACGCGGCAACGACCTCTCGGCATTACGCCAGGTACAGTCCCGACTATCTGCGGACGGTCGCAAACAGGGTTCAGAGGAGGGCTTCTTGAGGTTCGAGGTTCAAAATGTGGCGTCGGCCCCTGTCTGCCGGGGTGCGAAAAACGCCGGAATTTCAGCGGTTAAATGGTCGGGGAGAGAGGATTCGAACCTCCGGCCCCTGCCTCCCGAAGACAGTGCTCTACCAGGCTGAGCTACTCCCCGACCCAGACTTCATGGTGCCTTGCGGCGCCTGGGAGGCAGGGGCGTGCCTATAGCCACGGGTTTCGCAGACTGCAAGCGGCCTTTTGCGCTTTTCTTGTCGGCCCCGCGTTGGCGGCGATCGGACGCGCGTGCTAGGCATGCGCGCATGGAAACAGCAGTGCAGAGTCGCCCGGCAGATATTGCCGCAGAAGATCATTTCGAATGGCAGTATCTGGACCTGATGCGCCGGGTCTGGACGCGCGGGCACGAGCGGTCCGATCGCACCGGTGTCGGCACGCGCTCGGTCTTCGGCGCGACCATGCGCTTCGACCTTTCGGGCGATGCCATTCCGCTGCTCACCACCAAGCGCGTCTACTGGAAGGCGGCCGCGCGCGAGATGCTGTGGTTCCTGACCGGCGAGACGAATATCCGCCCGCTGGTCGAGCAGGGGGTGCATATCTGGACCGACTGGCCGCTCGATGCCTATCGCAAGGCAACCGGTGAGGTAATCGACCGCGACGCGTTCGAGGCGCGAATCATCGCCGATGCGGAGTTCGCCGAACGCTGGGGCGATCTCGGCCCGGTCTATGGCAAGCAATGGGTGAACTGGCCCGTGTACGAGCCAGTGGGCGAGGGGCTGTTTCGCCAGCGCGCGCAGGGCATCAACCAGATTGCCGAGCTGGTCGAGAGCCTCAAGCACAATCCCGGATCGCGCCGCCATATCTTCGAGGGCTGGAATGTCGCCGAGCTGGACCGGATGGCGCTGCCGCCGTGCCACAAGACCTATCAGTTCTTTGTGGCCGACGGAAAGCTCACGGGATTGCTCTATCAGCGCTCGTGCGATCTGGCGCTGGGCGTCCCGTTCAACATCTTCTCCGCCGCGCTGATCACTCGGATGCTGGCGCAGCAATGCGATCTTGAGCCGGGCGAACTGATCTGGAACGGCGGCGACGTGCATCTGTATCTCAACCATCAGCACCTGGTGGAAACCCAGCTCGCCCGCTCGCCCTCCGGCGCGCCGAAGCTGGCGATCACCCGGCGGCCCGACAGTATTTTCGACTACCGGATCGAGGATTTCGAGGTCCGCAATTATGCGCCCCAGGCGCATATCGCGGCACCCGTCGCAGTGTGAAGGGCAGCACTATTGACCTATCGCGAATCTTGAAATAATATGTCCGGGTAGGGCAATTAGTCGAAAGGCCAGCAAGAGCCGCCCCGACGCGTCGCCCACCAGCCCGAGAGGATATTTGATGGCCGATGGTCCAGCCCGCACGAACCTGCTGCCGCTTGCGCTGCACGTTCCAGAGCCCCGCTCGCGCCCCGGCGATCCGGTCGATTTCAGCGATGTCGTGATCCCCGCAGCCGGGAGCATGGCGCGCCCCGACGAGGCAATCTCTCCCCACGACATGCGCGATGCCGCGTTCGGCCTTGTCCGCGTGCTTGACGAGGAACACCAGGCGGTCGGTCCCTGGGACCCGCGCCTGCCCGCCGAAACGCTGCTGAAGATCCTGCGCACCATGGCGCTCACCCGCGCGTTCGACGAGCGTCTCTATCGCGCGCAGCGTCAGGGCAAGACCAGCTTCTACATGAAATGCACCGGGGAAGAGGCGACCTCGGTTTCCGCCGCCGCGGCGATGCAGGGCGATGACATGGTCTTCCCCAGCTATCGCCAGCAGGGCATCCTGATGTGGCGCGGCTATCCGCTGGTCGAGATGGTCAACCAGATCTATTCGAACGCGGGCGACAAGCTGAAGGGCCGTCAGCTGCCGATCATGTATTCGGTGCCGGAACTGAGCTTCTTCACGATCAGCGGCAATCTGACGACGCAATATCCGCAGGCGGTGGGCTGGGCGATGGCCAGCGCGATCAAGGGCGATACGCGCATTGCCAGCTGCTGGTGCGGCGAAGGCTCGACGGCGGAAGGTGACTTCCACAGCGCGATGACCTTTGCCTCGGTGTATAACGCGCCGGTCATCCTCAATGTCGTCAACAACCAATGGGCGATCTCGAGCTTCTCGGGCTTTGCCGGGGCCGAGCGCACGACCTTTGCCGCGCGCGCTTTGGGCTATGGCATCGCGGGCCTTCGCGTCGACGGCAATGATGCGCTCGCGGTCTATGCCGCGACGCGCTGGGCCGCCGAGCGCGCGCGCGCCAACAAGGGGGCGACGCTGATCGAGCATTTCACCTATCGCGCCGAAGGGCACAGCACGTCCGATGACCCATCCGCCTATCGCAGCGCACAGGAAAGCGCCGAATGGCCGCTGGGTGATCCGATCCACCGGTTGAAGCAGCATTGCATCGGCCTTGGTATCTGGGACGAGGAACGCCACGCCGCGATGGACCTGGAACTGGCAGAGATGGTCAAGCAGGCTACCAAGGAGGCCGAGAAGAACGGCGTTCTGGGACACGGCATGCACCAGCCGTTCGAGACGATGTTCGAAGACGTGTTCGAGGAACTGCCCTGGCATCTGCAGGAACAGATGGCGCAGGCGCTGGAAGAAAGGGCCGCAAAATGGCCGAAGTGATCGAAGCCGCGAGCGACACCCGCACCATGAACATGATCGAGGCGATCAACAGCGCGCTCGACGTGATGATGGAGCGCGATGACAATGTCGTCATCATGGGCGAGGATGTCGGCTATTTCGGCGGTGTCTTCCGCTGCACCGCCGGCCTGCAGAAGAAATACGGCAAGACGCGCGTGTTCGACACGCCGATCAGCGAGTGCGGCATTGTCGGCGTTGCGGTCGGCATGGGGGCCTATGGCCTGCGCCCGGTGCCGGAGATCCAGTTTGCCGACTATATCTACCCCGGCATCGACCAGCTGATCTCCGAAGCGGCGCGGCTGCGCTATCGCTCGGCGGGTGAGTATATTGCGCCGATCACGGTGCGTTCGCCCTTTGGCGGCGGCATCTTCGGCGGCCAGACGCACAGCCAGAGCCCCGAAAGCCTGTTCACCCACGTTGCGGGCCTGAAGACGGTGATCCCCTCGACGCCCTATGACGCCAAGGGGTTGCTGATCTCGGCGATCGAGGACAATGACCCGGTCATATTCTTCGAGCCCAAGCGCATCTATAACGGCCCGTTCAGCGGCTATTACGACCGCCCGGTAGAACCCTGGTCGAAGCATGCAGCGTCGGCAGTTCCTGCCGGCCATTATCGCATCCCGCTGGGCAAGGCGAATATCGTGCGTGAAGGCGAGGGGCTGACCATCCTGGCCTATGGCACGATGGTTCATGTCGCGCTGGCCGTGGTCGAGGCCAACAATGTCGATGCCGAAGTGATCGATCTGCGCACGCTGCTGCCGCTCGACATCGAGACCATCGAGGCCTCGGTGAAGAAGACCGGGCGCTGCCTCATCGTCCACGAGGCGACGCGCACCAGCGGCTTTGGCGCCGAGCTTTCGGCATTGGTGCAGGAGCGCTGCTTCTATCATCTCGAGGCCCCGGTCGAGCGCGTGACCGGTTTCGACACGCCCTATCCGCACAGCCTGGAATGGGCGTATTTCCCCGGCCCGATCCGCATCGGTCGCGCCATTGCCAAGATCATGAAGGACTGACGCTGATGGCCACCTATACCTTCAACCTGCCCGATATCGGCGAAGGCATTGCCGAGGCGGAAATCGTGGCGTGGCACGTCAAGGTCGGCGACCGGATCGAGGAAGACGGCCGCATTGCCGACATGATGACCGACAAGGCGACGGTCGAGATGGAATCGCCTGTCTCGGGCGTGATCCGCAAGGTCGCCGGGGCCGAGGGCGATGTCATCGCGATCGGATCGATGCTGGTCGAGATCGAGACCGAGGGTGAGGATGCGCCTGCGATCGGATCCGCGCCTGAGCCGGAGCCCGAGGTGATCGAGGCGGAGACGCCCAAGGCACCTCCGGTCGAAGTTCCTGTCCTCGCGCCCGCGCCTGTTCAAGCTCCGGCAGCGCCCAAGGCTGCGTCCGCTCCGACGGCCGTAGAGGCTGATGCGTCTGCCAAGGTGCTGGCATCGCCGGTCGTCCGCCAGCGCGCGCGTGATCTGGGCATCGACCTTGCCAAGGTGCGCCCGGCTGAAGGCAATCGCATTCGTCACGCCGACCTAGACGCGTATCTGAACTATGGTGGGACCCGCGCTGGGCCGGGCCGCCCGGCGGACGAGGAAATCCGGGTCATCGGCATGCGCAAGCGCATTGCGCAGAACATGGCTGAATCCAAGCGCCACATCCCGCACTTCACCTATGTCGAGGAAATCGACGTGACGAAGATGGAGGAGATGCGCGCCGAGATGAATGAATCGCGCGGGAACAGGCCAAAGCTGACCGCGCTGCCGATCCTGATCGCAGCAATCTGCAAGACGCTGCGCGACTATCCGATGCTCAATGCACGCTATGACGACGAGGCCAATGTCGTCACTCGTTTCGGCGCAGTGCACCTTGGCATCGCCACCCAGACCGATGCCGGGCTGATGGTGCCGGTGCTGCGCGGAGCCGAATCCTTGAGCGTCTGGGACATGGCGAGCGAGATTGCGCGTCTCGCTGACGCCGCGCGCAGCGGCAAGGCGAAGAGCGAGGAACTTTCGGGTTCGACGCTGACGCTGACGTCGCTTGGACCGCTTGGCGGCATTGCGACCACTCCGGTGATCAACCGGCCCGAGGTTGCCATCATCGGGCCCAACAAGATCGTCGAGCGTCCGGTGGTGGTGAACGGCGCTATCGGCATCGCCAAGATGATGAATCTGTCGATCTCGTGCGATCATCGCGTCGTCGACGGGTACGATGCAGCAAGCTTCGTCCAGGCACTCAAGCGCCGGATCGAGACGCCGATCTATATCTTCGCGGATTGAGTGTCAGTCAAAACGAATGGGTATCGTCACCCCCGCGAAGGCGGGGGTGACGCTTCTTCTCGATCCTGGCGCAGCAGCGGGATTCCCGCGTTCGCGGGAATGACTAGCGAGCCGCTTTGCTGGCTTTATCGCACGATCGCCCGGAACGTCACCCGGCGGCTCTCGCCCTGCATCAGCGTGTCTCCGACGCGCCAACGCAGGTGCGTCACGTCCTCCGGGTTGGCTGGACGCCATCCGCCATTGCCTAGCGGCACGCGCAGTTCCGGCAGGGCGCCCCATGTCCGACCCCCGTCAATTGACACGAGCTCGCTGCCATCGACGGTCTCGTCGAGGCGGACAGTCCGGGGCAGGGGATTGGTCACGGTGAAGCCCTGGACGGGGCGATTGCCGGTGTTGCGATATTCGACGACATAGATCAGCCGCTCGCCCGGGCTTACCTGGCGCGCCGGTTCGAGGCGGATACGCCGCGCGCCGCCAGCCTGCGGCGCGATTCGTTCCACGAAAATGGAAGCCCTGGTCATGACATCGCTCGATGCCAGGGCCGCGCCAGGCATCAGCATGGCGGTCAGCGCGAGTGCGGTGCGCAGAAGCATTCAAATCCCCGATTTGCCCCCACCGGCAGAAGTCCGGCTTGGCTGACCGGGTAAATGCCATTGGCCAACATATGGTTAACGCAGGCAAAGGAATTGATCGCGCGCTCGGCGCGATGCCGCTGGATTGTGGGGGCCATCGGGTGCAGATATAGGCTTGATGGGCCCGATGTGCGGGCCAAGGACCATGCATTCCATGTCATTACCTTCCGACGAGCGCGCCGTTGCCGATGAACTCAGGCGTGACCGATTGCTGGCAGCGCTGGCTTTGATTGCCGGGGTTGCGCTGTTTCTTGCCTTTCCCTTTGCGATGCGGGCCGGAGCCGAATTCTTCCTGCCGCTCGCCGTCGCCATCGTCCTGTCGATCGCGCTGGTCCCTGCGCTCGAATGGATGGAGCGCCGCGGATTGCCGTCCATGGCAGCGGCCTTTCTCTGCCTGGTCCTTTTCCTGACCATCGCCAATGGCGCACTCGCTGTAATCGTCGTGCCAGCGACCGACTGGTTTCTGCTGCTGCCCGACCGGATCCCCAAGATCATGGAGAACCTGGCGCCGCTGATCGATCTCTATTCGGATCTGCAGAAATTCGTCGATGATACCACGCGTCTTGTTTCGGGCTCGATGGTCAAGGCACAGGCTGCGGCGACGGCATCACCCGAATCGCTGCTTGACCTGTTTGCAAGCGCCGCGCCTGGCGTCGCGCTGCAGATGGCCTTTGTCATCCTGCTGATCTTCTTCTTTCTGGCGGGTTGGACGCGGCTGCGCGAAAACGCGATCAGCAGCCGGGGGAGTTTCACCGGGGCCATGGCGACCGCACGCGTCATCCAGAATGTCGTCTCGGCGACCTCGGCCTATCTGACCACGATCACCGTCATCAATCTGCTGCTCGGCGTTTCTGTCGGCGTCGTGGTCTGGTTGCTGGGCATGGAATCGCCTGCCATGTGGGGTGGCATCGTCGCGCTGCTCAATTTCATTCCCTATCTGGGGCCCGTTCTGGCAGCCGTTCTGCTCGCTTTGGGCGGGTTGATGAGCTTCGGCGATCTGTGGACGGCGCTCATTCCTGCCAGCGTGCAGATCGTGTTCCATCTGGTCGAGGCGAATCTGATCACGCCGGCGGTTCTGGGCCGCAGGCTGACGATGAACCCGCTGCTGATTCTTGTTTCGCTGAGCTATTGGGCATGGGTCTGGGGCACGACAGGCGCGTTGCTGGCCGTTCCGCTGCTGATCATCATCCAGACGGTCGTTGCAGCCGCTGGCAAGCCGGATATCGCAGGTTTCCTGTTCGAATCGGGTACCCTGACCCGCAACCCGCGGGATGGCGAAGCTCCGCCGACAGAGCCACTTTCCCCTGTTCGCGGGAAAAATTGAAAGAGCTGTTGACAGGCGGCGAGGTCGCTTCTAGTGGCAGCGCTCCAACGCGATGCGGGTGTAGCTCAGTTGGTTAGAGCGCCGGCCTGTCACGCCGGAGGTCGCGGGTTCGAGCCCCGTCACTCGCGCCATTGGTCTGGTGATAAATCACCTCAATGGTCACCTGCATGCGTTGGAAATCATTCAGAAAAATCGATAAAGTAATCAGGCCCGCCAACGACCTGTTTCCATCCAGATCATCAGCGGTCGCATCGGTGCGATCCAGATGATCCCGGCGATGCAGTAGATCACCGATTGCACCGCGATGTGCCAGTTTCCGATCACACTGGAAAAGCTCGCCACGATGACAGCCCATATCGTGATGATGGCGAGAATCGCGAAAATTCCCACCGGCTTGCGCATTGTCGGTTTCATGGCGCCATTCTTTCGTTGATCGGCAGCAGCACCTGCTGCTCGGTTATGACTGCATCCAGTGGCATGTCGTGCGAATCAGCAGGGACGGTATCGGCCTGCTGAACCGTCCAGGCGAGCCCGATTCGGCGTACAGCCGGATGCGCGGAGCACCAGCCGTCGTAATGCCCGCCGCCCTGACCCAGCCGATTCAGAGCCGAATCGAACGCCACCAGCGGCATGAACAGGGCATCTGGCACCACCTCTGGCATGGCAGCATGGGGCTGCAACCCCCATGGGCCCCGTTCGAGCGTTTCATCAGAACCGGTCCAGAGCCGGAAGGTCATCGGACCTGCATGTTCTCTGGTCGCGGGCAGGGCGATCATCTTGCCGAGATCAAGCATGTGCATCGCGTAGCGCTGGGTCGGCACTTCGCCCGGCACGGCGTGATATAGTCCGACAATCTCCGCGCTCTCGATCAAGGGCAGGATGGCGCGCGGCGGACGGCCGAAGATCAGGGCGCGGTGCGTTTGCGGAAGCGCCTGCCAGTGCTGCAGGCGCGCGGCGCGCATCGCTCGCCGCATCTCGCGCTTCTGGCTGAGTAGATCGGTCAAAAGCGCACCTGCATGTCTGGTGGGGAGGGGTGCCCCTTGTCGGGCACGGGTTGGAACCGCCTTGGCCGTTTGCTGGAATATCCTCTGACGCCAGTAACGTCAGGTGGGCGCCGTGTGCCTCTGGCCGGAGCCAGGACAGGGACAGCTCCCTTGGAAGATGTATCGCCTCAGGGATGTTCTCTGCAGCTCGTACCAGGCAGTCCCGCTACGCAATCTAGGTCCGTGCTGTGTGGTTCTCAAGCCCCGCCGCCAGATTCTCGATCCGTTGTGCCAGTTTCTCGATAGCGCGCGCAGCCAGTTCGGTGTCGTTGTCGTGCGCAAGCAGGTCGCCTTGTTGCGGCCGAGCGCTCTCGGCCTGGGCCGCTTGTGCAGCCAGCGCCTCGGCGGCCCGATCCTGCGTCTCGGCCAGCTCGTCGGCCAGCAGCAGGCCGGCAAACAATAGCGTGCGCGTTTCGGTCAGCCCGCCGGTGGCGCCCGCCTTGCGGGCCGCGGCGTCCAGCATGGTACCGAGCCGCGCCAGATGCTGTTCCTCGCCCGGCTGGCAGGTCACGCTGTAAATCCGTCCGGCAATGGTGAGGCGCATATCGGGCATGGCGTTTATCCTGCCTTGGCGAGAAGGGAGTCGATCTGGGCCAGCGCGTCGGACGCGGCGGCCTTCAACTGGTCATGACGGCGGGCAAGATCCGCATCGGGCACGCCCATTCCCGCAGAAAGCTCTTTTGCGAGGCGCACATGGGCCGATTCAAGCCGCGCCAAAGCTCTTTCCATTTGTCCGATAGCAAGGATAAGTCGTTCATTTGCCATGGAATGAATTTACCAGCAATCGCGGCAAAAGCAACGTTTCGGCAAACTGTGGCTTTTGCGGAACTTGACGCGGTGCACCATGGACACCAAAGGGTGACGCCAAAGCCGACTCGGCCTGCGCACACGCTAACGCGAAATCCTATTACGTGCAGGCACATAGGCTCTGATCGAGGATCAGCAGGGAGTTTCAAAGGGCGATGAGCGTTCAATTTCAAGATCTCGCCAATGCCATTCGCGCACTGTCGATGGATGCGGTTCAAGCGGCCAATAGCGGCCATCCGGGAATGCCGATGGGCATGGCCGATGTCGCAACGGTTCTGTTCGGCGAATATCTTAAGTTCGATGCCAGCGCGCCAGGCTGGGCCGATCGCGACCGCTTCGTACTGTCTGCCGGTCACGGATCGATGCTCATCTATTCGCTGCTGCATCTGACCGGCTATGCGGCGCCGACAATGGATGACATTCGCAATTTCCGGCAGATGCACAGCCCCTGTGCGGGGCATCCGGAAAATTTCGAACTTGCGGGCGTGGAATGCACGACCGGTCCGCTCGGCCAGGGACTGGCGATGGCGGTTGGCATGGCGATGGCCGAACGCCATCTCAATGCCGAGTTCGGCGACGATCTTGTCAACCACCGCACCTGGGTGATCGCGGGTGATGGTTGCCTGATGGAAGGCATCAACCACGAGGCGGTCGGGCTTGCCGGCCATCTGAAGCTCGGCCAGCTCAACGTGCTGTGGGATGACAACCGCATTACCATCGACGGTGCGACCGATCTGTCGACCAGCGAGGACATTCGCGCGCGCCATCTGGCTTCCGGCTGGCATGTCGTGGACTGCGATGGTCATGATCCCGTTTCGATCCGCGCCGCCATGGATGCCGCCATTGCAGACCCGCGCCCCTCGCTGATCGCCTGCGCCACGGTAATCGGCAAGGGTGCGCCGAACAAGCAGGGCACATCGGCGACGCACGGGTCGCCGCTGGGCGCGGCCGAGGTCGATGCGGCGCGCGCAGCCCTTGGCTGGTCGCATGCCCCGTTCGTCATCCCTGACGATATTCGTGCCGTCTGGGCAGAATTCGGTCGTCGGGGTGCTGGAGAGCACGCCGCCTGGTCGCAGCGTCTGGCGGCATCGGACAAGGCCACCGAACTCAACCGCCGCATGGCGGGCGAACTGCCCGCCGGTTTCAGCCTTTCGCAGCATGTCGCCGCGCTGCTGGCCGAGCCGCAGAAGGTGGCCACCCGCAAGGCGTCGGAACTGGCGCTCGAGGCGATCAATCCCCGGCTGCCCGAAACCGTGGGCGGCTCGGCCGACCTTACCGGTTCGAACAATACCAAGACTGCCGGCCTCGGAGTCATGAACGCCACCAATTATGGTGGGCGCTATGTCAATTACGGAATCCGCGAATTCGGCATGGCCGCCGCAATGAACGGCATGGCGCTGCACGGAGGCGTCATTCCCTATGGCGGCACGTTCCTCGTGTTCTCCGACTATTGCCGTGCGGCGATCCGCCTCTCGGCAGTGCAGCGTCAGCGCGTGATCTATGTGATGACGCACGACAGCATCGGCCTCGGCGAAGACGGCCCGACCCATCAGCCGGTCGAACATGTCATGAGCCTCAGGATGATGCCCAACCTGCTCACCTTCCGCCCGGGCGATGCAGTGGAAACCGCAGAATGCTGGGAGCTTGCGCTGCAGGCATCCTCCACGCCCACTGTCCTGGCGCTGACCCGGCAGAATCTGCCGCAGTTCCGCCGCGTCGAGGCCGAGGGCAACCAGTGCGCGCGCGGCGCCTATCGGATCAAGACGGCAGGCAACAAGCGCCAGGTGGTGCTGATCGGCACGGGTTCGGAAGTATCGCTGGCGCTCGCCGTCGCCGACCAGCTCGAGGCCGCAGGCATCGGCGCGGATGTCGTCTCGATGCCGTGCTGGTCGCTGTTCGATGCGCAGCCGGAAAGCTACCGCGCCGATCTGCTCCCCGCCGATATCCTCAAGGTGTCGATGGAGGCAGGCGTGACCTTTGGATGGGAACGCTATGTTGGCCGTGATGGCCTGACATTCGGGATCGACAGCTTCGGTGCGTCGGCCCCGGCTGAGGCGCTGTTCGACCATTTCGGCCTCACGCCTGACAAGATCACGCCAGCCGTGCGCGCAGCGCTTGGCCAGGGTTGAGCTGGGGCTGACCCCAAATACAACGAATTGAAAGCAGGAGAATTCCCATGGCAGTCAAGGTTGCAATCAACGGTTTTGGCCGCATCGGCCGTCTGGTCGCGCGCGCGATCCTCGAGCGCACCGACCATGACCTCGAGCTGGTCGCGATCAACGACCTGGGCGATGCCAAGGCCAATGCCCTGCTGTTCAAGCGCGACAGCGTGCACGGCGCGTTCCCCGGCACGGTGAGCGCCGAGGGCGACAGCATGATCGTCAACGGCAAGGCGATCAAGGTGACCGCCGAGCGCGACCCCGCCAAGCTGCCGCATGGCGAGATGGGCGTTGACATTGCGCTGGAATGCACCGGCTTCTTCGCTGACAAGGCCAAGGCGAGCGCGCATCTGACCGCAGGCGCCAAGCGCGTGCTGATTTCGGCCCCGGCAACCGGTGCGGACAAGACCATCGTGTTTGGCGTCAACCATGACGTGCTGACCGCCGACGATCTGGTCGTCTCGAACGCCAGCTGCACCACCAACTGCCTTGCGCCGATGGCCAAGGTGCTCAACGACCTCGTCGGCATCGAGCGCGGCCTGATGACCACGGTGCACAGCTATACCAACGACCAGAAGATCCTCGACCAGATCCATGGCGACATGCGCCGCGCGCGCGCTGCTGCGATGTCGATGATCCCGACCACCACCGGTGCAGCACGCGCCGTCGGGCTGGTGCTGCCCGAGCTCAAGGGCAAGCTCGATGGCTCTGCCATCCGCGTGCCGACCCCGAATGTGAGCCTTGTCGATCTGACCTTCACCCCGGGCCGCGACACCACGGTCGAGGAAATCAACGGCGCGCTCAAGGCCGCCGCCGAAGGTCCGCTCAAGGGCGTGCTCGCCTATACCGACGAGCCCTTGGTCTCGATCGACTTCAATCACGATCCGGCGAGCTCGACCATCGACAGCCTGGAAACCGCAGTGATCGACGGCAAGCTGGTCCGCGTGATCAGCTGGTACGACAATGAATGGGGCTTCTCCAACCGCATGGTGGATACCGCAGGCGTGATCGCCGACCTGCTCTGATCGGAACGACACAACGGAGGAAGACCAGCGCATGTTCAAGACCCTCGATGACCTGATTGCCGACCGCCACGGACTGGCGGGCAAGCCCGTCCTGGTTCGCGAAGACTTGAATGTGCCGATGCACGAAGGCCGGGTGTCCGACGATACCCGGCTGCGTGCCGCTATGCCGACCCTCGCCGAACTCGCCGACCATGGCGCCAAGGTATTGGTGCTCGCGCATTTCGGCCGCCCCAAGGGCAAGGTCGATCCCGAATATACGCTGCGCCCGATCGCGCACGCGCTGGCCGATGTGATGGGCCGCCCGGTCGGCTTTCTCGAATCGCCCGATCGCCACGCGATCGACGTGCTCGATCCGGGCAGCATTACGGTGCTCGAGAACAGTCGCTTTTTCCCCGGCGAGGAGAAGAATGATCCCGTCCTGGCCAGGCAGATGGCGGCGCTCGGCGATTTCTATGTCAACGACGCATTTTCCGCTGCGCACCGTGCGCATGTGACCACCGAAGGCCTCGCACATCTGCTGCCCGCCTTTGCCGGTCGGCAGATGGAAGCGGAATTGAAAGCGCTCGAAGCCGCGCTCGGCAAGCCCGAGCATCCGGTCGCTGCCGTGGTCGGTGGCTCGAAGGTATCGACCAAGCTCGACGTGCTGACCAATCTCGTCGGCAAGGTCGATCATCTGATCATCGGCGGCGGCATGGCCAATACCTTCCTTGCCGCGCGCGGTGTCGATGTCGGCAAGTCGCTGTGCGAGCATGATCTGGCCGATACCGCCAATGCCATTTTCGACGCTGCTGACGCAGCAGGCTGCACCGTGCATCTGCCTTATGACGTGGTGGTGGCGAGGGAGTTCGGTGCCAACGTGCCTTGCCGCACTGCCAATGTGCATGAGGTCGAAGCCGACGAGATGATCCTCGATGTCGGCGCGGCGGCGGTCGAGGCGCTGTCCGATGTGCTCAAGACCTGCCGCACCCTCGTGTGGAACGGCCCGCTCGGCGCGTTCGAATATCCGCCCTTTGACACGGCCACGGTGGCTTTGGCGCGCACCGCAGCCGCGCTGACCCGCGAAGGCACTCTTGTCTCGGTGGCAGGCGGCGGCGATACCGTGGCGGCGCTCAACCATGCCGGCGCAGCGGATGATTTTTCTTTTGTTTCAACCGCTGGCGGCGCCTTTCTCGAATGGATGGAAGGCAAGGAACTGCCGGGCGTCAAGTCGCTCGAAAGCTGAGCGCCGATCGTCAACAATCAACCAATAAGCCTAAAATCAGGGAAGAGTGACAATGACCGACACCGCCGTTTTCAACGAGATGCTGGCCAAGATCGAATCGGGTCAGGGTTTCATCGCCGCGCTCGACCAGAGCGGCGGTTCGACGCCCAAGGCGCTCAAGGGCTATGGCATCGAGGACGGCGCATGGAACAATGACGAGGAAATGTTCGCACTGATCCACGGCATGCGCAGCCGTATCGTGACCTCGCCCTGCTTCAATGGCGACAAGGTGATCGGCGCGATCCTGTTCGAGCGCACCATGGACGGTGAAGCCGGCGGCAAGCCGGTTCCGGCGCTGCTCTGGGAACGCGGTGTCGTGCCATTCCTCAAGGTCGACAAGGGTCTGGAGGACGAGGCTTATGGCGTACAGCTGATGAAGCCCATGCCGGGCCTTGGCGATCTGCTCGATCGGGCAAAGGCGCTCGGCATTTTCGGCACCAAGATGCGCTCGGTGATCAATTCGGCGTCGGAAAGTGGCATCGCGGCGATTGTGAAGCAGCAGTTCGAGGTTGCTGGCGAAATCCTCGACCATGGCCTGATCCCGATCATCGAGCCCGAGGTGAACATCAAGAGCGATACGCGTGGGGAATGCGACGCAATCCTTAATGCAGAACTCAAAAAGGCGCTCGACGCGCTGCCTGAAGGCCGCCGCGTGATGCTCAAGCTCTCGCTGCCCGAGCACGCCGGCCTGTTCGCCGATCTGGTCGCCCATCCGGCGGTCGTCCGCGTCGTTGCGCTGTCGGGCGGTTTCAGCCGCGCCGAAGCCTGTGTCGAACTGGCCAGGAACCCCGGCGTCATCGCCAGCTTCTCGCGCGCGCTGCTCAACGATCTCAAGCACCAGATGAGCGACGAGGAATTCGACGCCTCGCTCGGTGGGGCGATCGACGAGATCCACGCTGCATCGGTCGCCTGATCTCATGACCGACCCCGGCTGCCAGCTCTATCTGATCTCTCCGCTCGACGTCAGCGGGGATTTTCCGGACCGGCTGCGCGCGGCGATCGAGGCCGGGCCGGTCGCGGCGTTCCAGTTCCGGGTCAAGGATATCGACCAGCACGCAGCGGCCCGGCTCGCCGCCCCGCTCCAGGCGATCTGCGCGGAGCATGATTGCGCGTTCATCGTAAATGACAGCATATCGCTTGCCAAGCGGCTCGGCGCGGATGGCGTTCATCTGGGGCAGGGCGATGGCGACCCGCGCGAGGCACGCGACGTGCTGGGCCGCGATGCGCAGATTGGCGTCACCTGCCACAATAGCCGCCATCTGGCTCTCGAAGCCGGCGAGGCGGGGGCTGATTATGTGGCCTTCGGTGCGTTCTTTCCCAGCGAAACAAAGCAGGCAAAATATCAGGCCGAGCCCGAGATTCTGAACTGGTGGTCATCCATGATGGAACTGCCCTGTGTTGCAATTGGCGGAATCACCACCGCCAATGCCGCCTCGCTGGTGGAGGCTGGTGCGGACTTTCTGGCTGTATCCGGCGGGGTCTGGAACCATCCGGATGGGCCGCAATCAGCTGTGCGAGAATTCCTTGCGATCATGGCCGAACACCGAAGCGCAGACGCGGGGTGAGCTTTCGAGCCGGTTGAGATAGCTCACGAAGTCTGCTTCGAACTCGTCGACATCGGGCATGCCGTCACCACGCCCGGAATGTGCGGACGCGACCTCGTTGAGGGTGCGGCCGAAAATTCCTGCAGCGGGTGTCTTGATGCTGAACAATGGCATGACAGTATGATCCAATCCCGTTGGCGTTATAGCCGATTTGGGGTTAATTGGCATCTACTATCTTCGGTAAGCGCTAGATAGGAAGAAAGCGTCACCGCGCCGCTGCCTCGACCAATCGGCCACTCGGGCCGACAGATGGCATCGGTCGATGCTGTCCTGTGCCATACGGCAGGCCAAAGTCCTTGCCATGCCCGCATCATGCGCCTAGAGGGCCTGTCCATCCCTGAAATCCAATGGAAACGAGCCTCGCATGAAGATCAGCGGTGTCGATATTCGCCCCGGTAACATTCTGGAATATGAAGGCGGCATCTGGAAGGTTGCCAAGATCCAGCACACGCAGCCCGGCAAGGGCGGTGCGTTCATGCAGGTCGAGATGAAGAACCTCGAAGATGGCCGCAAGACCAACGTCCGGTTCCGCAGCGCCGACACGGTCGAGAAGGTTCGGCTCGATACCAAGGACTTCCAGTTCCTGTTCGCCGATGGGGACAGCTTTGTCTTCATGGACCAGGAAACCTACGACCAGATCACCATCGCCGAAAAGCTGCTCGGAGACGAGGCTGCCTTTTTGCAGGATGGCATGCAGGTGACGCTGGAAATGTATGACGAGCGTCCGATTTCGGTGCAGCTCCCCGATCAGATCGAAGCGACGATCGTAGAGGCCGATGCCGTGGTGAAGGGGCAGACTGCCTCTTCGAGCTACAAGCCGGCGATCCTCGACAATGGCGTGCGCGTGATGGTGCCGCCGCATATCAGCAGCGGCACGCGCATTGTCGTCGATGTCTATGCCAAGGAATATGTCCGCAAGGCGGACTGATCGGACCTGTATTCATGCCTGCCATTTCAGCCATCATCCGTGTCATGGAAAGCGCCGCGCGCAAGGCGGGCGGCCGCTTGCGGCGTGACTTTGGCGAGGTGGAACATCTCCAGGTCTCGAAAAAGGGCCCGGCGGATTTCGTGTCCAAGGCCGACCAGCATGCCGAGCGCGTGCTGTACGATGAGCTGAGCAAGGCGCGTCCGGGCTGGGGATTCCTGCTCGAAGAGGGCGGCGACATTCCCGCCGAGCCCGGCAAGCCGCGCTTCATCATCGATCCGCTCGATGGCACCAGCAACTTCCTTCATGGCATTCCGCATTTCGCGATCTCGATCGCAGTTCAGGAGCCGACGATCGATGGCAAGGGCTGGGGCGAGATCAGCGCCGCGCTGATCTATCAGCCGGTTACCGACGAGAGCTATTGGGCCGAAAAGTCCCGCGGCGCCTGGCTGCACGATCGCCGTTTGCGCGTTTCGGGCCGCCGCAATCTCAGCGAAGCCCTGATCGCGACCGGCATCCCGTTCCTGGGCCATGGCGACATGGTGGAATGGACGCGCATTTTCGGTGCAATTGCGCCTGAAGTCGCAGGCATCCGCCGCTTCGGTGCCGCCTCGCTCGATCTGGCCTGGCTTGCAGCTGGCAAGTTCGACGGTTTCTGGGAAAGCGGGCTCAAGCCCTGGGACGTCGCCGCTGGCATCCTGCTGGTGCGCGAAGCAGGCGGCTTCGTCACCGATTATCGCGGCGGCAGCCAGCCAATCGAGCGCCAGCAGGTCATTGCTGGCAATGACGCGCTGCATTCGCGCTTGCACAAGCTGCTGGTCGGCGCGTTGCGCTGAGCCTCCCCTTCAGGCAGTTTTCCGTCAGTCCCGCGAACGCGGGAATTCCGCTATTGAGTCCAACTGGGTGATAGTAGCGGGACCCCCGCTTTCGCGGGGGTGACGAGTCAGGGCAGTCCGAATCATTCCGTCACGAATCTTCGATATTGCTGCATCTGGTCCAGCCAGACGCTCAGATTCTCGTTGAAGACAGCTTCGGGCACTCCGCCCTTGTCGGTGTCGACATCCATGACCAGCACCGGATCGTTCTCGCTGTCGCGATAGGCGCGAACGAAACGTTTGGTAGCGTTCCACTCGTTGAGCTTTTCGAGATCGAAGCCCTTCCGGTCGTTGAAGCCGAAATAGAACTGGACCGTGGCGCAATTCGCCTTGGCCTCGTCGCAGTTCATCAGGGCAATCAGGAACGGCATGTCATCATAGGCACTGCGGATATAAGGGTTGCCTTCGCCCTGTTTCAGTTCCGAAGGGAGCCCGCGCTCCTTCAGGATGGCTTCGATGGTGGCTGGCCTGCTGGCGGTCACATTCTGGGCCTTGGCTGGCAGATCGCCGACGGCCATCAGGGCCATAAGTCCGAAAAATACAGATTTCTTCCCCACGAGGCCCCCCGATTCCCTCCGGATTGATCGCGCAGATTGCACTGCGCCGACTGTCTGGCGTCACGTCGTTTCGCGATTGTGCAGAAATCCAAAGAAATACGCAACTTTTTGCCGCTTTGGACGGCGTCATCAACACGTCAAAAAAGGGGGGTGTTGCGGCTTGCGATAGGCCGTTTGCTGGCCTAAAGACGCCCCAAGCAACACGCACGAATGGGACGCGCGCATGGCCGAATATCTGCCGATCCTGCTGTTCCTGGCGGTCGCTCTGCTCTTGTCGGTGGCGTTTGTCTTTCTGCCGATCGGGGTGTCGCGGCTCACAGGAGCGCACAAACCTACCGTCGCCAAGCTGAGCGAGTATGAATGCGGATTCCCTGCATTCGAAGACTCGCGCAGCCAGTTCGACGTCCGTTTCTATCTGGTCGCCATCCTGTTCATTATCTTCGATCTGGAAGCCGCGTTCCTGTTCCCCTGGGCAGTGTCGCTTGAGCAGATCGGCTGGGCGGGTTGGGCAACGATGATGGTGTTCCTGTTCGAACTGATCATCGGCCTGATTTACGCATGGAAAGTGGGAGCACTCGATTGGGAGTAAATCCGCAAAATCCCGGTCTTGTCACCGGTTCCTCGAGTGCGGTCATTCCTGCACCCGGGACCCTGCCTGATACCGGATTCTTCAATGACCTCAATTCCGAGGTTTCGGACAAGGGCTTTCTGGTCACTTCGACCGAAGAGCTGTTCCAATGGGCGCGCACCGGCTCGCTCTGGTGGATGACCTTCGGCCTGGCCTGTTGCGCGGTGGAGATGATCCACGTGAACATGCCGCGGTACGATATGGAGCGTTTCGGCGTCGCGCCCCGCGCCTCGCCGCGCCAGTCGGACGTAATGATTGTCGCAGGGACTCTCTGCAACAAGATGGCCCCGGCGCTTCGCCGCGTTTATGATCAGATGTCCGAACCGAAATATGTGATTTCGATGGGCAGCTGCGCCAATGGCGGCGGCTATTATCATTACAGCTATTCGGTGGTGCGTGGCTGCGACCGCATCGTTCCGGTGGACATTTACGTCCCCGGGTGCCCGCCGACGGCCGAGGCGCTGCTCTACGGCGTGATGCAGTTGCAGCGCAAGATCCGCCGGGTAGGCACGATCGAACGTTGATCAGAGTGAAAGGCCTGCTGTGGAGGCGGGTCGATTAAGGGACGCACATGGGACATTCGGCACCACGTTATGCCGTTCTCGATGGCTTGGGCGATTCTGTCGCCGCCACGCTGGGTGACCGGTTGCTGGCGACGCGCTTCACGCAGGGAGAATATTGCTTCACCGTCCGTCGCGAGGCGGTGGCCGAAGCACTCGATCTGTTGCGTGATGTACACGAGTATCAGCAGCTCATGGAAATTGCAGGCGTAGACTATCCGGACCGTGCCGAGCGGTTCGAGGTGGTCTATTGCCTGCTCAGCCTGACGAAGAACCACCGCATCCGCGTCGCCTGCACGACCGATGAGGACACTCCGGTGCCGACCGTCACCCATATCTGGGAAGTGGCCGGCTGGCTCGAGCGCGAAGTGTACGACATGTACGGCGTGATCTTCGCCGGAAACCAGGATCTCCGCCGCATCCTTACCGATTACGGTTTTCGCGGTCATCCCTTCCGCAAGGATTTCCCGCTCACCGGCTATAGCGAGATGCGCTATTCCGAAGAGCAGGGCCGGGTGGTCTATGAGCCGGTGAAGCTGGCGCAGGACTTCCGCAATTTCGATTTCACCTCGCCCTGGGAGGGCGCGGATTATGTGCTGCCGGGTGATGAGAAGTCGCTGGGCGGTCCGCCGCCGACTGCAACTCCCAAGACGACCGACAAGCCGTCGGACACCGGTGCCGGCGCGGCTGCCAACAAGGAAGCTGCCAAGCCGAGCGAAAATGCAGACGCCAAGGAGGGCAAGGCATGATGGCTGAGTCGCTTCAGGACATGACCGTCGACGGGCTGGTCGAACAGGATTCGACCAGCGGCGATCTGGAAATCCAGAATTACACGATCAACTTCGGGCCTCAGCATCCGGCGGCGCATGGCGTGTTGCGGATGGTGATGGAGCTCGATGGCGAGATCGTCGAGCGGATCGACCCGCATGTCGGCCTGCTGCACCGCGGGACCGAGAAGCTGATCGAGTACAAGACCTATCTGCAGGCGCTGCCTTATTTCGACCGGCTCGATTACTGCTCGCCGCTTGCGATGGAATATAGCTATGTGCTGGCGATCGAGAAGCTGCTCGATCTGGAAGTGCCTCTGCGGGCCCAGTATCTGCGCGTGCTGTTCGCCGAGCTGACCCGCATCTGCAACCACATGCTCAACCTGGGCGCGCACGTGATGGACGTGGGCGCGATGACGCCGAACCTGTGGCTGTTCGAAATTCGCGAGGATTGCCTCAACTTTTTCGAGCGCGCCTCGGGCGCCCGCATGCACAGCGCCTGGTTTCGCCCCGGCGGCGTGCACCAGGATGTACCGCTCAAGCTGCTGACTGATCTGGCCGACTGGCTCGACACCTTCCCCAAGCTGTTCGAGGATTCGATGAGCCTGGTGGTCGACAACCGCATCTTCAAGCAGCGCAATGTCGATATCGCCGTGGTGTCGAAGGACGATGCGGTGCGCTGGGGCTTTTCGGGCCCGATGATCCGCGGCAGCGGCATTCCATGGGACCTGCGCAAGTCGCAGCCTTACGATGTGTATGACCGGATGGAGTTCGACGTGCCCGTCGGTACGCGCGGCGACTGCTATGACCGGTTCATGGTGCGCGTCGAGGAAGTGCGTCAGTCCGCACGGATCATGCGCCAGTGCCTGAACGAGATGCCCGAAGGCCCTATCGCCTCGTCGGACCGCAAGGTCGTCCCGCCCAAGCGCGGAGAGATGAAGCAGTCGATGGAAGCGCTGATCCATCACTTCAAGCTCTACACCGAAGGCTTCCACGTGCCTGCGGGCGAAGTCTATGTCGCGACCGAAAGCCCCAAGGGCGAGTTCGGCGTGTACCTGGTCAGCGACGGCACCAACAAGCCCTATCGCTGCAAGATCCGTCCGACGGCATTCTCGCACCTTCAGGCGATGGAGTTCATGAGCAAGGGGCACATGCTGTCCGACGCCACCGCCATTCTGGGTGCGATCGATGTGGTGTTCGGGGAGTGCGACCGGTGATTGAGCGGTTGGCCGTCGCTGAGGCGATGATCGCGCATTACAATGCGCAGGACGCCGACGCATATGTCGCGCTGATGACCGAGGATGCCTGCGAGGCGGGTTATCGCGGTGCGGTGTTGCGCGAAGGGCGCGAAGGCGTGCGTTCGGGGCTGAAGGCGATGTTCGCCGAATTCCCTGACAATCGCGCCGACATCCTTTCGGGCCATGTGCTCGGCGAGACGGTGGTCCTGCACGAAAAGGTCCGGCGCTCGGCAGAGTCCGAACCGTTCGAGGTCATGTCGATCTACAGTTTTGAAGGCGACAAGGTGTCGCGCGTGGAGTTTGTCCGCTGATGGCTGAAGCAGCCCATATTCCCGATGAAGCCGAAACTCGCGCCCGCTGGGGTGCATTCGCGTTCACCGACGAGAATCTCGCCAAGGCGAAAACGATCATCGCGCGCTATCCCGATGGACGTCAGCGCAGCGCGGTGATGCCGTTGCTCGATCTGGCGCAGCGCCAGGTGGGGGCAGAAACGCAGACGCAGGGCTGGCTGCCAGTCCCGGTGATCGAATATGTCGCAGCGATGCTGGATATGCCGTACATTCGGGCGTACGAGGTTGCGAGTTTCTACACCATGTACAATCTCGCACCGGTTGGTCGCTATCACGTGCAGGTGTGCGGGACGACACCTTGCCTGTTGCGCGGATCGGACGATGTGATGGCCGCATGCGCCAACAAGGGGCTGGTGAAGGGCAAGACGACGCCCGACGGCTTGTTCACGCTGACTGAGGTCGAGTGCATGGGCAATTGCGCCAACGCGCCGATGGTTCAGATCAACGACGACAATTTCGAGGACCTCGATTACGACCGCACGATCGGAATTCTCGAGGCGCTGGCGGCTGGCGAAAGCCCCAAGGCCGGAACCCAGATCCCGGGCCGTCATACCAGCGAACCTGAAGGCGGACCGACCACGCTCAAGCAGATGGTCGATGCCAACCATGATTATCGTGGGGAATGGTGATGAGCTTTGATTTTCTTGCCGACAAGGACCGCATCTTCACCAATGTCTATGGGTTCCAGCCCTGGAACCTGAAGGCGGCACAGGCGCGCGGTGACTGGGACAAGACCAAGGACCTGATCGCCTGGGGCCAGGACAGGATCATCGAGGAAGTCAAGGCATCGGGCCTGCGCGGCCGCGGCGGTGCGGGCTTCCCGACGGGCATGAAATGGAGCTTCATGCCCAAGGAATCGAAGGATGGTCGCCCGAGCTTCCTGGTGATCAATGCCGACGAATCCGAGCCCGGCAGCTGCAAGGACCGCGAAATCCTGCGCCACGATCCGCACAAGCTGATCGAGGGCGCGCTGATCGCCGGTTTCGCCATGCGCGCGCGTGCAGCCTATATCTATGTGCGCGGTGAATATATCCGCGAGGCCGAAGTGCTGCAGGCAGCGGTCGATGAGGCCTATGAGGCCGGTCTGATCGGCAAGAACGCGTCCAAATCGGGCTATGATTTCGACGTCTTCGTCCATCGCGGCGCCGGTGCCTATATTTGCGGTGAAGAAACCGCGATGATCGAGAGTCTCGAGGGCAAGAAGGGGCAGCCTCGCCTCAAGCCGCCGTTCCCGGCTGGTGCCGGTCTTTATGGCTGCCCGACCACGGTCAACAACGTGGAATCGATCGCGGTAGTGCCCACCATCCTGCGGCGCGGCGCGAGCTGGTTTGCCAGCTTCGGGCGCGAGAACAACAAGGGCACCAAGCTCTTCCAGATCAGCGGGCATGTCGAAAAGCCCTGTGTGGTTGAGGAAGCGATGAGCATTCCGTTCCGCGATCTGATCGAGAAGCATTGCGGCGGCATTCGCGGCGGCTGGGACAATCTGCTCGCTGTCATCCCCGGCGGTTCGTCGGTGCCGCTGGTTCCGGCGGCGCAGATCATGGATGCGCCGATGGATTTCGATGGCCTGCGCGAACTGGGTTCGGGCCTTGGCACTGCCGCGATCATCGTGATGGATAAATCCACCGACATCGTCCAGGCGATCAGCCGCCTCAGCTATTTCTACAAGCACGAGAGCTGCGGCCAGTGCACACCGTGCCGTGAAGGAACCGGCTGGATGTGGCGCGTCATGGAGCGCATGCGCACCGGCGATGCCGATCTCAGCGAAATCGATACGCTGTATGAAGTCACCAAGCAGGTCGAAGGTCACACCATCTGCGCTCTTGGCGATGCTGCCGCCTGGCCGATCCAGGGCCTGATCCGCCATTTCCGCCCGGAAATGGAGCGCCGCATCATCGAGAAGCAGGGCGGTGGGCTGATGGAGGCTGCGGAGTAATTATGCCCAAACTTACCGTAGACGGGATCGAGGTCGAAGTCCCCCAAGGTGCCACGGTGCTGCAGGCCTGCGAGGCTGCCGGCAAGGAAATCCCGCGCTTCTGCTATCACGAGCGGCTGAGCATTGCCGGCAACTGCCGCATGTGCCTGGTCGAGGTGAAGCCCGGGCCGCCCAAGCCGCAGGCAAGCTGCGCGCTGCCCGCGATGGACAACCAGGAAGTCCGCACCAACAGCGAGATGGTGAAGAAGGCGCGCGAAGGCGTGATGGAATTCCTTCTCATCAACCATCCGCTCGATTGCCCGATCTGCGATCAGGGCGGCGAGTGTGACCTGCAGGACCAGTCGGTCGCTTATGGTCGCGGCGGATCGCGCTATGACGAGAACAAGCGCGCCGTTACCGAAAAATACATGGGCCCCATCATCAAGACGGTGATGACCCGCTGCATCCACTGTACCCGCTGCGTGCGCTTTGCCGAGGAAGTTGCCGGCACCGAGCAGATCGGTGCGATCGGTCGCGGCGAGAACATGCAGATCACCAGCTATCTGGAGAAGGCGGTCTCTTCCGAGCTTTCGGGTAATGTCATCGATCTGTGCCCGGTCGGTGCGCTGACGTCTCGCCCGTACGCCTATGAGGCGCGGCCGTGGGAGCTCAAGAAGACGCTTGGCATCGACGTGATGGACGCGGTCGGCACCAATATCCGTTTCGACAGCCGGGGCAGGGAAGTGCTGCGCGTGCTGCCGCGCGTCAACGATGACGTGAACGAGGAATGGGCGCACGACAAGACCCGCTATGCGGTCGATGGCCTGATGCGCCGCCGTCTCGACAAGCCCTATGTGCGCCGTGACGGCAAGCTGGTGCCCGCCAGCTGGGCCGAAGCTTTCCAGGCGATAGCCGATGTGCAGGCAGGATCGAGCGTTGCCGCCGTTGCAGGGGATCTGCTCGATTGCGAAACGATGTTCGCTGCGCGCGAACTGCTCGCGAAGATGGGCTCGACGTTGATCGAGGGCCGTCAGACTGGTCTGAAATATGACGTATCAAGCCTAGCCGCCGTCAATTTCAACACGACGCTGAACGGAATCGAGACGGCTGACGCGATCCTGCTGGTCGGCACCAATCCGCGCTGGGAAGCGCCGCTGGTCAACACGCGCATCCGCAAGGCGATCAAGCATGGTGCCAAGGTCTATGGCATCGGCGCCGAGATCGATCTGACCTACAAGGTCGAATGGCTGGGCAACGACATGAGCTTGCTGGCCAGCTTGCCTGAGGCGGTGGCCGAAGCGTTCAAGGGCGCCAAGCGTCCGGCGATCATTCTGGGCGGCGGCGCGCTGGCGGTCGAAGGCGCACATGGCGCGGCACTGGCGCTGGCCGAGACCTTCAATCTGGTCCGCGACACCGAGGACGGTCCGTGGAACGGCTTCAACGTGCTGCACATGGCGGCATCGCGCATGGGCGGGCTGATGCTCGGCTGGGCGCAGCCCGGCGGCATGGCCGATCTGGTCGCTGCCAGGCCGAAGCTGCTGTTCGCGCTGGGCGCGGACGAGGTCGATTTCAGCAAGTTCGATGGCAGCTTCAAGGTCTTTGTCGGCCACCACGGAGACAAGGGCGCGGCGGCTGCCGATGTCATTCTTCCCTCGGCGGCCTATCCCGAAAAGAACGGCACCTATGTCAATATCGAGGGCCGGGTGCAGATGAGCGACAAGGCCGTGTTCGCGCCGGGCGATGCCCGCGAGGACTGGTCGATCCTGCGCGCGCTGTCCGAAGTGCTGGGCCACAAGCTGCCCTTCGACAGCTTTGCCGAATGCCGTGCTGCGATGATTGCAGCGGTCCCGGCGCTCGGCTTCGAGGGCCTGGCCAGCTATGACTGGTCGCCGCCCAAGCTGGCTGCCAGCCCGTCGGGCGAGGTCGGTTATCCGATCAAGGACTTCTACCTCACCAACGCCATCGCGCGCGCCTCTGCGACGATGCAGCGCTGTTCGGCCGAACTGCTGCACGGCGAAGAAATGCTGGAGGCCGCGGAATGACCGAGTTTTTCCAAGCGACGCTGGGCACCGGCTGGGGCTGGTTCGTTGCCAATCTCATCCTGATCCTGCTCATCGCGCTGCCGGTGATGCTGTCCGTGGCGATCGTCATCTATTTCGACCGCAAGATCTGGGCGGCCATGGCGCTGCGGCGCGGGCCGAACGTTGTCGGACCCTTGGGCATCCTGCAGAGCTTTGCCGACGCGGCCAAGGTGTTCCTGCAGGAAACGATCATTCCGTCGGGTGCGAACAAGGGTCTGTTCCTGCTTGCGCCGATCATCACCTTCACGGTCGCGCTGCTCAGCTGGGCTGTGATCCCGTTCGATCAGGACATGGTGCTGGCAGATATCAATGTCGGCCTGCTCTACATTCTCGCCGTCAGCTCGCTGGGCGTCTATGGCGTGGTGATCGCCGGATGGGCCTCCAACTCGAAATACCCGTTCTTCTCGGCGCTGCGTGCCTCGGCGCAGATGATCTCGTACGAGGTCTCGATCGGCTTCATCATCGTAACGGTCGTCCTGTGGACCGGCAGCTTCAACCTAAACGACATTGTCGAGGCGCAGCGTGGCCATGGCCTGGGCTTCATCAACTGGTACGGGTTCAACCTGCTGCTCTACCCGATGGCGGTGATGTTCCTGATCTCGTCGCTGGCAGAAACCGCGCGCGCGCCGTTCGACCTGACCGAGGCGGAGAGCGAACTGGTAGCAGGCTATCAGACCGAATATTCGTCGATGGCCTTTGCGCTGTTCTGGCTGGGCGAATATGCCAACGTTCTGCTGATGTGCACGCTCAATGCCGTGCTGTTCTGGGGTGGCTGGCTGCCGCCGTTCGAATGGGAGCCGCTTTATGCCGTGCCCGGCATCGTGTGGCTGATCATCAAGATTTCGGCATTCTTCTTCATCTTCAGCTGGGTCAAGGCGACCGTTCCCCGGTACCGCTATGACCAGCTGATGCGGCTGGGCTGGAAGGTGTTCCTGCCCATCTCGCTGCTGTGGATTTTCCTGGTGTCGGGTTACCTGATGCTCACGAGATACGGGGTCTGATAGACATGTTGCAGACGATCAAGGCATTCACGCTCTATGAGTTCGTGAAGGCCCACGCACTGACGCTGAAGTATTTCTTCAAGCCCAAGGCGACGATCAACTATCCGTTCGAAAAGAACCCGCTGAGCCCGCGCTTCCGCGGCGAGCATGCGCTGCGCCGTTATCCCAACGGTGAAGAGCGCTGCATCGCGTGCAAGCTGTGCGAGGCGGTATGCCCGGCCCAGGCGATCACGATCGAGGCCGAACCGCGCGAAGACGGATCGCGGCGCACCACCCGCTACGATATCGACATGACCAAGTGCATCTATTGCGGTTTCTGTCAGGAAGCCTGCCCGGTTGACGCGATCGTCGAGGGGCCGAATTTCGAATATGCGACGGAAACCCGCGAGGAGCTGATCTACGACAAGGGCAAGCTTCTTGAGAATGGCGACAAATGGGAAAGAGCCATTGCCGCCAACCTTGAAGCCGATGCCCCTTATCGTTAAGGCGCACTCGAATTCGATTCACGCACGGTCCTGATGTCCGCTGGGAGAGGCGGGCAGGGGCTTGACACAAGACCAGCTCGATTGGGCGCATCGGGGGCTGTAAAGCTTTGATCCAGATTTTTGCCTTCTATCTGTTTGCCTCGGTGGTGATCGCCAGCGGTGCATTCACGATCCTCGCGCGCAACCCGGTGCACTCGGTGCTCTGGCTGATCCTTGCGTTCTTCAATGCCGCAGGCCTGATGGTGCTCATCGGCGCGGAGTTCATCGCGATGCTGCTTGTCATCGTCTATGTCGGCGCGGTCGCTGTGCTGTTCCTGTTCGTCGTGATGATGCTCGACATCGATTTTGCCGAGCTGCGTGGCGGTTTCATGAAGAACCTGCCGCTCGGCCTTGCACTCGCGGCCGTGTTCCTGGCGGAGCTGATCTTCGGCATCGGAGCCTATCAGGCCGGCAATATTGCGCTCGGCGAGAACGCACTGAACCCGGCGCGCATGGGCGCGAGCAACATCCAGGCGGTGGGTGAACTGCTCTACACCCGCTATATCTTTCTCTTCGAAAGCGCCGGGGTCGTTCTGCTGGTCGCGATGGTCGGCGCGATCGTGCTGACGCACCGCAAGCGCGCTGGCGTTCGTCCGCAGAATATCGGCTCGCAGGTCCGCCGCCGTCCGGAAGAGGCGACGCGCAACACCCAGCCTGCGGTTGGCCAGGGGGTCCAGCTATGATCGGCATCGAGCATTATCTGGTGGTCAGCTCCATCCTGTTCGTGATGGGCGTGCTGGGCATCTTCCTCAACCGCAAAAACGTGATCATCATCCTGATGGCGATCGAGCTCATCCTGCTCGCGGTGAACATCAACCTCGTCGCGTTCAGCGTGTTCCTGGGCGACATGGTGGGCCAGGTATTCGCGATGTTCGTGCTGACCGTCGCTGCTGGCGAAGCAGCCGTCGGCCTCGCGATCCTCGTCATCTATTTCCGTGGCCGCGGTACGATCGCGGTTGACGACATCAACCAGATGAAGGGTTGAGGCACATGAGCATTACCCTCATCGTTTTCCTGCCGCTTCTGGCAGCGATGATCGCGGGCCTGGGCAACCGCATCATCGGCAACGTCCCGGCCAAGCTGGTGACGACTGCCGCGCTGTTCGTCGCCTGCGGTCTCAGCTGGCCGATCTTCATCGGTTTCCTGTCGGGCAGCACCACCGAATATGTCGTGCCGGTGCTGTCCTGGCTGCGTTCGGGTGATCTGCAGTTTGACTGGGCGCTGCGCGTCGACACGCTGACTGCGGTGATGCTCGTCGTCGTGACCTCGGTCTCGGCGCTCGTCCACCTCTATAGCTGGGGCTATATGGACGAGGATCCGGATCAGCCGCGCTTCTTCGCCTATCTGTCGCTCTTCACCTTCGCCATGCTGATGCTGGTGACCGCCGACAACCTCGTCCAGATGTTCTTCGGCTGGGAAGGCGTGGGCCTTGCCTCGTACCTGCTCATCGGCTTCTGGTTCCGCAAGCCAAGCGCCAATGCCGCCGCGATCAAGGCGTTCGTCGTCAACCGCGTCGGCGACCTCGGCTTCATGATGGGCATTTTCGGCACCTTCCTGGTGTTCGGCACCGTCTCGATCCCCGCGATCCTCGAAGCCGCGCCTGGCATGGCCGGATCGACCATCGGCTTCCTGGGTGGCCGCTTCGATCTGATGACCGTTCTGTGCCTGCTGCTGTTCGTCGGCGCGATGGGCAAGTCGGCGCAGCTCGGCCTGCACACCTGGCTTCCCGATGCGATGGAGGGCCCGACCCCGGTGTCGGCGCTGATCCATGCCGCGACCATGGTGACCGCCGGCGTGTTCATGGTGTGCCGCCTGTCGCCGATGTTCGAAACCAGCCCGACCGCGCTTACCGTGGTGACCGTCGTCGGTGCGTGCACCGCCTTGTTCGCTGCGACCGTCGGTCTGGTGCAGACCGATATCAAGCGCGTCATCGCCTATTCGACCTGTTCGCAGCTGGGATACATGTTCTTTGCTGCGGGCGTTGGCGCTTATGGTGCGGCGATGTTCCACCTGTTCACGCACGCCTTCTTCAAGGCGCTGCTGTTCCTCGGCGCAGGCTCGGTGATCCATGCGATGCACCACGAGCAGGACATGCGCTATTATGGCGGTCTGCGTAAGCACATCCCGCTCACCTTCTGGGCGATGATGGCGGGCACTCTTGCTATCACCGGCGTCGGCATCGTCGGCGTGGCGGGCTTTGCCGGTTTCTATTCGAAGGACGGCATCATCGAAGCTGCCTTTGCCAGCGGCACGCAGGTCGGCCAGTTTGCCTTTACCATCGGCGTGTTCGCGGCGCTGCTGACCAGCTTCTACAGCTGGCGCCTGATCTTCCTGACTTTCTTCGGCACGCCCCGCTGGATCGAATCCGAGCATATCCAGCACAGCGTCCACAAGACCCCGGCTCAGGCTGGTGCGGACATGACGGGCGGCTATCATCCGCATGAAAGCCCGCTGCCGATGCTGATCCCGCTGGGCGTGCTGACCATAGGCGCGGTGGCTGCCGGTTTCGTCTTCCACCACGCGTTCATCGATGCTGAACATGGCGCGGCGTTCTGGAACGGCAGCCTGTTCTTCAATACGCACCTGATGCACGAAATGCATGAAGTGCCGCTATGGGTGAAGCTGGCGTCGACCGTCGCGATGCTGATCGGCCTGCTGACCGCGATCCTGATGTATCTGGTCAACAACAGCCTTCCGGCCAAGCTCGCGACCGCGCTGTCGCCGCTCTACCGGTTCTTCCTCAACAAGTGGTATTTTGACGAGCTGTACAACCACATCTTCGTCAAGCCGAGCTTCGCGCTGGGCCGCTTCTTCTGGCAGGTGGGTGACGAGGGTACGATCAATCGCTTCGGCCCCGATGGTGCCGCAGTACTGGTCACCTCGGGCAGCCGCATCGCGATGAAGCTGCAATCGGGTTTTCTCTACAGTTATGCGCTGGTGATGCTGCTGGGCCTTGTGGCCGCGCTGACCTGGCTGATGGTGCGCTGACATGAACGAACTGGGCTTTCCTATCCTGTCGCTGATGCTCGCCGTACCGATGGCGGCGTCGATTGCGTGCCTGTTCGTCGGTGCCAATGCCGCGCGCTGGATCGCGCTGCTGGCGACGCTGATCGATTTCGCGCTCGGCATCGTGCTTTGGATGCATTTCGACATCGGCGGCGTACAGTGGCAGTTCGTCGAGAAGGCGGCGCTGTTTGATCGGTTCAGCTGGGCGCTGGGCATAGACGGCATCGCCCTCATGCTCATCATGCTCTCGGTCTTCCTGATGCCGATCTGCATTGGCGCGAGCTGGGAAGCGATTCAAACGCGCGTCGGAGAATACATGGCCGCGTTCCTGCTGATGGAAGTGCTGATGATCGGCGTCTTCGCCGCGCAGGACATCTTCCTGTTCTACATCTTCTTCGAGGCCGGCCTGATCCCGATGTATCTGATCATCGGCATCTGGGGCGGCGCAAACCGGATCTACGCGTCGTACAAGTTCTTCCTCTTCACCCTGCTCGGATCGGTCCTGATGCTGATCGCGATGTTCTGGATGGTGAACGAGGCGGGCACGTCTGATATCCCGACACTGATGGCCTATGATTTCCCGGTCGAGGCGCAGGCCTGGCTGTGGCTCGCATTCTTCGCGAGCTTTGCGGTCAAGATGCCGATGTGGCCGGTGCACACCTGGCTGCCCGACGCGCACGTGCAGGCGCCGACAGCTGGCTCGGTGATTCTCGCCGGTGTGCTGCTCAAGATGGGCGGCTATGGGTTCATCCGGTTCTCGCTCCCGATGTTCCCGGAAGCTTCGGTCGATTACATGTGGCTGGTGCTGGCGTTGTCCATGGTCGCGGTGGTCTACACCTCGCTGATCGCGCTGGTGCAGAGCGACATGAAGAAGCTCATTGCCTATTCGTCGGTCGCGCACATGGCGATCGTGACCGTGGGCCTGTTCGCGTTCAACCGTCAGGGTCTGGAAGGCGCGCTCGTCGTGATGCTCAGCCATGGCCTGGTTTCGGGCGCGCTGTTCCTGTGCGTCGGCGTGATCTACGACCGGCTGCACACCCGCGAGATCGACCGTTACGGCGGCCTTTCGATCAACATGCCGCGTTATGCACTGCTGTTCCTGCTGTTCACTATGGCCTCGATCGGCCTGCCGGGCACCAGCGGGTTCGTCGGCGAATTCCTCTCGCTGGTCGGCGTTTACGAAGTGTCGAGCTGGGCTGCGATCGTCTGCACCACCGGCATCATCTTGGGCGCGGCCTACATGCTCTATCTGTATCGCCGCGTGGCCTATGGCGTGATCAAGTCCGATGACGTCGCCGCCATGCCCGACCTGAACAAGCGCGAGATCGCGCTGCTGCTGCCCATTGCGCTCGTCGTGCTGTGGATGGGCGTATACCCTGAAAGTTTCATGGCACCGATGCGCAAGGATGTGGGCGCGCTCGAAGCGCGGCTCGCCTCGGTCAAGCCTGCGGGCGACGCGCAGGTGAAGATGGGCAAAGCGCCTGTGCTGATGCCTGCCGCCCATGCTGAAGAAGGCCATCACTGATGAATTACGCGCTCTGGTTCCAGCTGGCCTCGCCGGAAATCGTTCTCAGCATCTCCAGCCTCGTCCTGCTGCTCATTGCGGCATGGGGCGGCGTGCAGTCATCACGTCTTGTCAGCATCCTGACCGTGACCGCGTTGTTCGGCGCGCTGGCTCTCTCGTTCAACTTCCTGCTGAACCCTTCGTTCGCGGAAGGCGCGGATGCGTTCTATGGCCAGTACCGCATGGACCGCTTCGCATCCTTGTCGAAGATCCTGGTGTTCCTCTCGGCCATCGGCTGCATCATCGTGGCGCCCAAGTTCTTTGCGCGCGGCAACCTGATGCGTCCCGAATATCCCATCCTGGTGCTGTTCGCGACGATCGGCATGGGCCTGATGGTGTCGGCGGTCGATTTGCTGACGCTGTATGTCGGTCTCGAGATGCAGAGCCTTGCCGCCTATGTGCTGGCGAGCTTCCTGCGGAGCGATGACCGCTCGGCCGAGGCGGGCCTGAAATATTTCGTGCTGGGCGCGCTTGCGAGTGGCATCCTGCTGTTCGGCTTGTCGCTGCTCTATGGCTTTACCGGCACCACCAGCTTCATCGGAATCCAGACTGCTTTCGGCGATGGCGTGTCGACCGGCGCACTGTTCGGCATCGTCTTCGTGCTGTCGGGCCTGGCGTTCAAGATCAGCGCGGTGCCGTTCCACATGTGGACGCCCGACGTCTATGAAGGCGCGCCGACCCCGGTGACCACCTTCTTCGCCACCGCGCCCAAGGTTGCCGCGATGGCGCTGACCATGCGCGTTGCGATCGAAGCGTTCGGCGGGCAGCAGGCGGTGTGGCAGCAGATCGTGATCTTCGTGGCCCTTGCCTCGATCATCCTTGGTGGCGTGGCGGCAATCGGTCAGCAGAATATCAAGCGTCTGCTCGCCTATTCGTCGATCAACAATATCGGCTTCATCCTGATCGGCCTTGCCACCGGCACGGAGGCAGGGGCGTCGGCGATGATGACCTACCTCATCATCTATGTCGCGATGACGCTGGGTAGCTTCATCTGCGTGCTCGACCTGAACGACCGCGAAGGCCGTCCGGTCGAGGAAATCAGCAAGCTTGCTGGACTGTCCAAGACGCGTCCTGGCCTTGCTGCTGCTCTGGCCGTTTTCATGTTCAGCCTGGCCGGCATTCCCCCGCTGTTCGGTTTCTGGGGCAAGTTCGTGGTGTTCGATGCCGCCGTGGCAGCTGGTCTCATTCCGCTTGCGGCTATTGGTATCGCTGCCTCGGTGATCGGTGCATTCTACTATCTCAAGGTCGTCAAGGTCATGTATTTTGACGAACCCGCCGACGTCATCGCGCCCAGCGACTCCGCCGCGCGCATGGCACTGGTGACGCTGACGGCGCTGTTCGTCTCGCCGCTGGGCTATTTCGCCACCCTCGCGTTGAGCCCGGTAACGGCTGGGGCTGCCAAGGCACTGTTCTGGGCAGCGTGATCGAAACGGTCGCGCTGACCGGCTCCACCAATGCCGATATGATGGTGCGCGCCGATGCGGGCGCGCCCGAAGGTTTGTGGTTGCGCGCCGAACAGCAGGACGGGGGCAGGGGGCGGCTCGGGCGCCAGTGGCTGAGCCCGGTGGGCAATCTCTATTGCAGCACGCTCGTTCGGCTCCGCCCCGACGACCCTCCGGCGCATCTGCTCGCGTTCGTCACGGCGCTCGCGGTCCACGATACCGTTCTGCATATTCTGCCCGGCTGCGGCGCGCGGCTGAAATGGCCCAATGACGTGCATGTCGAGGGGGCCAAGCTTGCAGGCATATTGCTCGAGCGGCGCGGTGATGCCGTCGTGGTCGGGATTGGAATGAATGTCGCGCTCGCACCGGATGTGCCGGGTCGTTCGGTAACCAGCCTGCGCGATCTGGGTGCCATGACACAGATCGATGCACAGGCTGTCGTCGAGTTGCTGGCCGATCATTTCGCGGCGCGATTGGCACAATGGCGGTCGGTGGCGTCTGCAACGCTGCTTGATGTCTGGTGCGCTGCGGCGCATAAGCCGGGCGATGCCATGGCGGTGCAGCGCGGGCCCGGAGACCGCATCGAAGGTGTCTTCGAAGGCCTGGCCCATGATGGTGCATTGCGACTGCGCCTATCCGATGGCCGGATTGAAACAATCAGCGCCGGAGATGTCGATCTTGTCGGCTGATGTCATCAGTTGTGCTGAAAGGGGTGTTTGAGATGCTGCTTGCGATTGATGTCGGCAATACGAATGCCGTTTTCGCCCTTTTCAATGGCCGCACGATCAAGACGCGCTGGCGCATTTCGACCGATCCGCGGCGCACGGCGGACGAATATGCGGTGTGGCTCAACCAGTTGCTGGCGATCGAGGGCTTTGTCCGGCAGGACATCGCCAATGTCATCATTTCAACCGTCGTACCCAGGGCGCTGCACAATCTGCAGATGCTCTCGCGCAAATATTTCGATGTCGAGCCCTTGATCGCCGGGGTGGAACCGGCGGACTGGCGGATCCAGATCGATGTCGATGAACCGCGCTCGCTGGGCGCCGATCGAGCGGTGAACAGTATCGCCGCACATGCCCTGCATCCGGGCGATCTGATCGTCATCGACTTTGGCACCGCAACCACCTATGACGTCGTGGATTATACCGGCGCTTACAAGGGCGGGATCATTGCGCCGGGCATCAACCTCTCGCTCGATGCGCTGGTCAATGCCGCAGCCAAGCTGCCGCGTATTGCCATAGAAATTCCGGACACTGCGGGATCGGTTATCGGGCGCAACACCGAAGACCAGATGCAGATCGGCGTCTTCTGGGGCTATGTGGCGATGATGGAAGGGCTGGTCGCCCGGATGCGCGCCGAGATTGGGCGCCCTGCCAAGGTGATTGCCACCGGCGGGCTGGCCGTGCTGTTCGATCGGCACACGACGATATTTGATGCGGTCGAGCCGGACCTGACTTTGCAGGGCCTCGCAATGATCGCCGAAAGGGCTTTTTGAGTAGATGACACCCGGTAAAGAATTGTTGTTCCTGGCCCTTGGCGGGTCGGGCGAGATCGGCATGAACGCCAATCTCTATGGTTGTGACGGCAAATGGGTCATGGTCGATCTGGGCATGACGTTCAGCGATCCCGCCTATCCGGGGGTGGAACTTGTGTTCCCGGATCTCGAGTTCATCGAGGAACGCGCCGAGGATCTGCTCGGCATCGTGCTGACCCATGGTCACGAGGACCATATCGGCGCGCTGCCTTATCTGGCGGCGGACCTTGGCGTGCCGCTGTTCGCCACTCCATTCACCGCCGATCTGATCCGCCGCAAGCTGGAAGAGCAGGGGCTGGTGAACGAGGTCACGCTGAATGTCGTCGAGAATGACGGCAGCCTGCAGCTCGGACCCTTCGGCTTTCGCTATCTGCCGCTCGCGCACTCGATTGCCGAAGGCAATGCGCTGCTGATCGACACGCCTTATGGCCGCGTCTTCCATACCGGTGACTGGAAGCTCGACGATGAGCCGCTGATCGGCGTTCCTTCCACCCCCGAAGCGCTCACGAAACTGGGCGACGAGGGCGTGCTCGCACTGGTCTGCGATTCGACCAATGTGTTCAATCCCGAAAGCTCCGGCTCCGAAGGCGATGTGCGCGATGCGCTGATCGCGGCGGTCAAACCGCTGAAAGGTCGTGCGCTGATCACCACCTTCGCCTCGAACGTCGCACGGCTGCACACGCTGGGCGAAGTGGCGCGTGCGACCAACCGCCAGCTGTGCGTTGCCGGGCGGTCGCTCGACCGGATCATCGCGGTCGCCAAGGCGAACGGCTATCTGCTTGATCTGCCGGAGCTTGTCGATTTCGACACTGCCATGGGGCTGCCGCGGCGCGAGATCCTGATCGTCGCGACCGGTGGCCAGGGCGAGCCGCGTGCGGCTTTGGCCCGCGTTGCCGAGGGCAATCACCAGATCAAGCTGGAAGAGGGTGACACAGTTCTCTTCTCGTCCAAGGTCATTCCCGGCAACGAGATCGCCATCGGCCGCATCCAGAACCGGCTGGCGGCTGACGGCATCCAGATGATCACCGACCGCCAGGCCGATATCCATGTCTCCGGCCATCCCGGACGCCCGGAACTGGCGGAAATGTACCGCTGGATCCGTCCCAGGGTTCTGGTCCCTGTGCATGGCGAGATGCGGCACATGGCGGAGCAGGCGCGGCTCGGGCTCGAACTCGGCATCCCGGCTGCGGTGGTGCAGAAGAACGGCGATCTGGTGCGCCTGGCCCCTGGCGAGCCGGGCGTGATCGGCCATGAACGAGCCGGGCGACTGGTGCTGGACGGCGATGTCATTCTGCCCGCCGATGGCCTGACGATGGGCGAACGCCGCAAGCTGGCGCTGAACGGTCAGGTCAGTGTTGCAGTGGCGCTGAATGCCAAGGGGCGTCTGGTCGGTGATCCTGTGCTGCGGCCGCTGGGCCTGCCGGTAGAGGACGATCTTGAGGCCTTCATAGCCGAGGCTGTCGAGGATGTGCGCGAGGCTATCGAAAAGCCGCCCGCCAAGGGCAAGGGCAAGGCGCGCGCAGCGCCGCAGGGCAATGATGATGTTCAGGAAGCGATCCGTCTCGCCGTGCGTCGCGCTGCCACGCGTTGGACGGGCAAGAAGCCGGTGGTTACGGTCTTGATGATCGAGGCGCAGTGACCCATTTCGGCGGCGCAATCAGGGATTACACATGAGCTGGACGAGCATCCTCGCGATCTATCTGCTGTTCTGGGTCATCACGGCGTTTGTCGTGATGCCCTTCGGCGTCCGCACGGCGGATGAACTGGGCGTCGAAAAGGTGCGCGGTCAGGCCGATAGTGCTCCGGCGAATTTCAAGCCGGTCCGCGTCATGGCAATTACCACACTGGTCTCTGCAGCCGCGTTCGGGCTTTTCTACGCCAATTACATGAATGGCTGGATCAGCCCGGATGACGTCAACATTTTCGGCAAGCCGCCCAGCGCGGACTAGGGGTTCGTGACTGATTTCACATTATCTGCAATTGGCATGCGACATTTTGGAGCTTTGCTGCTATAGCATCGTCATCGCGCGATCCTGATCCCAAGCCTACGCGCGACTGAGAGACCTGCGGCTCTGCTGCTCCACGCTCTTGCTTGTACAGCAAATTGAGCGACAGCCTTGCCCGATATCAATCAGCTTTTCGACAATCTTCACGTTGCGCATCTGCGCGCGCTACACGCCCCCACCGGAGGCGAGCGCGCGGTGCAACACGGCCATGTGCGGCGCCACCGCGAGCGCCTGCATGTCCACGCCTATCCTCAGCCGGGCAGCTTTCTGCCCTGCTGAAGTCATCGGGCCACGCCCCTTGCGGGCGATGTCCGTACTTCCCTCGCAATGGCCGGAGCCGGGCGTTGCAGGGGTCGCAATCGAACTTCCGGCTCCAACCGCGCTGCAAGGACTGTCCACATTTCTCGTGGCCTGCTGCGTTCTTCTCTTAAGGAAATGACTATGCCTATTGGCACCGTAAAGTTTTTCAACGCCGACAAGGGCTATGGCTTCATCCAGCCCGATGACGGCGGCAACGATGCGTTCGTGCACATCAGCGCGGTCGAAGCGTCGGGCATGCACACGCTCGATCGCGATCAGCGCGTGAACTTCGAACTGGAACAGGATCGTCGTGGCAAGATGGCGGCTGTCCGCCTTTCTGCCGCAGCCTGATCGGTTTGCGCACGGCCTGCGGGGTGACACCGTCGCTCCGCAGGCTGAGCGGATCAGCCAGTCGTATGTTCTGGTGACAGGCAAGAGTTTACGCTGACTTAATGCCTCAATGTTAATGCGGCCTCATAACGTCAAGAGGCTGTCTGATGCTCAACCGTTTATTGCGTGATCATGCGCTGCTCCGAGCGAGAGGCGAGACGCTTCTGGGCCTGCTGGACCTGCCAGAGCCCCCCGATCCAGCTGTTCTGGCGGATGCGCGCTGGCAGCTGACCAGTCAGATCATGCAACACCTATCTCTCGAGGATCGCCATCTTTTCGGCAAGCTGCTGGCAGACCCGCGCGAGGAGGTTCGTGCCTTGGGCAACCGCTTCCAGGCGGAGTTGGCGGACCTTTTCACTCATCATGCGGAACATGCACGCACCTGGACTCCAGAGCGGATCGCAGCAGACTGGCAGACGTTTCGGTCAGCCTCTCGTCATCGCGTTCTGGAGATGTTCGCGCGTCTGGACCGGGAGGAGGAAGAACTCTATCCATTGGCGCGCGAGGCGAAGATAGATGTCGATTCCTACGGTCCTCACAGCTTCAACTGGACGCGCGATGCTTTTGCCATCAAGGATTCCATAACCTTGGGCGCCGTCCAGGGCGGAGATTGATCGGCCTCGGTCAGATTCCACCACGCTGCAAGGTTTTCCCGCTTCGGTTAATCGTCTAAGCGCAGCGCCATGTCTGATGCGAATCCCGATATTCTGCCCGCAGGTCTGGCCGATCTGCTGCCCCCACGCGCCGAACAGGCTGCCTGGCTGACCCGCACCGCGATGCAGGTATTCTCCGCGCATGGCTATGATCGCGTTTCACCGCCCCTGGTGGAGTACGAGCGGTCGCTGGCGACGCGAATGCAGGGCACAGGCCGCCAGCATCTTTTCCGCATGGTTGACCCCTCGTCGATGCGTACGCTCGCCATCCGTTCGGACATCACGGTGCAGGTTGGCCGGGTCGCAACCACGCTGATGGCGTCCGCGCCGCGCCCCTTGCGGTTGAGCTATGCCGGGCAGGTGCTGCGTATTGCTTCTGACCAGCTTGCGCCAGAGCGTGAACGTCTGCAGATCGGCGCAGAACTGATCGGGCATGACAATGTTCCCGCCGCGCAAGAAGTCGTGCGGATTGCCATCGAGGCGCTGGTCCAGACCGGGGCTACCGGGATCACGGTAGACCTGACCCTGCCCGATCTGGTCGATACGCTCGCAACCAGCGCTTTTCCGTTACCCCCGGCGATGATCGGGGCAGTGCGGCGCGAGCTCGACATGAAGGACGCTGGCGGCCTGACAGCGCTGGGCGCCGATGCTTATCTGCCTCTGCTATATGCCATGGGGCCGTTCGACGAAGCGATCGACGCGCTGGCAGCGATCGACGCCGGCGGTGCTCTGGCCAGCCGGATCCGTGCGTTGCGAGAGATCGCTGCAGCGATCCCGGTTGATGTGAAGGTGACCCTTGACCCGACCGAACGGCATGGCTTCGAATATCAAAGCTGGTTCGGTTTCTCGGTTTATGCCGATGGATGCCCCGGTGCACTCGCACGCGGTGGAACCTATGCCATTCCCGATGGCAAGGGCGGGCAGGAGGTTGCCACGGGATTTTCGCTCTATCCAGATGCACTGCTCGACTTGGGTGCTGCGGACAGCGGGCAGGGGGCAGGCAAACTCTTCCTCCCCCTCGATCACGATCACCAAGTGGCTGCACGGCTGCGAGCAATCGGCTGGCGCACAGTCGCGGCGCTCACGCCGGACGACGACCCTGCTGCACTCGGCTGCACCCATCAGCTTGTGGGCCAGGATAGCGTTCCTCTCTAGAGACTGGCCAGAAACCTCTCGACCACGCCGGTATGCGGATGACCGGGTTCGCCAAGTTCGCGGTTGATCGTCATGTGGGATTCGTCTTCGATCGGATCGATCTGAACCGTTGCGCCAGCATTCTGCAGGGCACGCGCCAGGGCGTTTGACTGGGCGGCGGCATCTGCGCGACGGGCAACGTGAAGGATCAGCCAGCGCGGCGCGTTCGGCGCAGCGGCGTGGACGGTCGGCGAGAGCCTCGCCTGCCGGGCGGGGTCGGTACCGAATGCAGGCTCATATGTCCGTCTCGTCATGAAGCTGCCCTGCTTCATTTGTTCCGCCACATCATAGGCCGCGCCGTCGAGCAGGATGATTGCGGCCAGACTCCTCAGGTTCGGCTCGAGCCATTGCGGATCGGTGCCGACAAGCGCGGAAAGGTGCGCGCCCGCGCTATGGCCCATCAGCACGATCCGTTCGGGATCGATGCCCAGGACAGTTGCATCCCGCTTCAGCCGCGCAATGGCGGCAGCGATGTCCGCAGCCTGTTGCTCCACTGGCGCTTCGGGAAGCAGGCGATATCCGACCGAAGCAAAGGCCCAGCCCTGCGCGTTGAAGAAATCAGGCTTTTGCTGAACCATCCCCTTGTCGCCCTTGCTCCAACCGCCGCCATGGACATAGACCAAGAGCGGATAGCCTTTGGCCGGGAGCGCAGCCTTCGGCATGTAGAGGTCCAGCTTCTGCGCTGCGTTGCTGCCATAGGTGACGGTGCGCGCACGGGCGGCGGTCTGTTCGCTGGTGTCGCTCTGCTGCATGCGCCTGGCCATGGCCTTGAGCATCTCACCCTTGCAGGGCTGGGATAGCTGGTCCTTCTTCTCGCGCAGGCACTCCCGCATCTCGCCGCGATTGACGCCGCAGAGTTGCACGACCTCTCGCCGACATTCGCGCGACAGCATGCGCCCGCCCTCGCGCGCCTGCTGTGCCAGCACCGGCGCGATCAGCAACCCTGCACTCAGAATGATCAGGCCCTTTTTCAGCATGTCTCGTCCTCCAGTTCCTGCCGGGAAGCAATCTGCCGTGACGGGTCGTGCCCGGTCCATCCTTGAAGTGCATCAAATTGTATCGTGGATAAGCGCAACGGACTGGACGGGGCGGCCTACCGTCACTAGGACGGCCCCGCTTTGCGCGTGGTGGTCCCATGCGCTCCACTATCGAAAAGGGTTGGTTTGTGGCCAATGTGACCGTGATCGGCGCCCAATGGGGCGATGAGGGCAAGGGCAAGATCGTCGATTGGCTCGCAGAACGGGCCGATGCCGTGATCCGCTTTCAGGGCGGCCATAATGCAGGGCATACGCTTGTCATCGGAGAGAAGGTGTTCAAGCTTTCGCTGCTGCCTTCGGGCATCGTGCGCGGAACCTTCAGCGTCATCGGCAATGGCGTGGTACTCGATCCCTGGGCGCTGCGCGACGAGGTCGAGAAGCTGCGCGGCCAGGGCGTGGAGATCACCCCGGACAATCTGGCGATCGCCGACAACTGCCCGCTGATCCTGCCGTTCCACCGCGATCTCGACGCCCTGCGTGAAGACGCCAGCGGCCAGGGCAAGATCGGTACCACCCGGCGCGGTATCGGCCCGGCCTATGAAGACAAGGTCGGTCGCCGCGCCATTCGCGTGTGCGATCTGGCGCATCTGGATGCGCTCGACCCGCAGCTCGACCGGCTGTGCGCGCATCATGACGCATTGCGCGCCGGTTTTGGCGAACCGCCGATCGACCGCGCCAAGCTGGTTGCAGAACTTGCCGAAATCGCGCCTTTCGTGCTCGAATTCGCCCAGCCGGTGTGGAAGCGGCTTGGGGAAATCCGCCGCGCTGGTGCGCGCATGCTGTTCGAAGGCGCGCAGGGCGTGCTGCTCGATGTCGATCACGGCACATATCCCTTCGTCACCTCGTCGAACACGATCACCGGATCGGCGTCGGGCGGCAGTGGCCTCGGCCCGCAGGCGAGCGGCTTCGTGCTCGGCATCGTCAAGGCCTATACCACGCGTGTGGGATCGGGACCGTTTCCGACGGAGCTCGAAGATGAAATCGGCCAGCGGCTGGGCGAACGCGGCCATGAATTTGGCACTGTCACCGGTCGCAAGCGTCGCTGTGGCTGGTTCGATGCGACGTTGGTGCGGCAAAGCTGCGCTGTCGCAGGCGTTACCGGGATTGCGCTGACCAAGCTCGACGTGCTCGATGGTTTCGACAAGCTGAAAATCTGTACCGGCTATCGTCTCAACGGCAAGGTGCTCGACTATTTCCCGGCGCATGCCGGCGATCAGGCCAACGTCCAGCCGATCTACGAGGAAATGGATGGCTGGCATGAATCGACCGCAGGCGCGCGCAGCTGGGTTGACCTTCCCGCACAGGCCATCAAGTATATCAAGCGGGTTGAGGAACTGATCCAGTGTCCCGTGGCGCTGGTGTCCACATCACCCGAGCGGGACGACACCATTCTGGTTCGCGATCCATTCGCGGATTGAGATTGCCGGGGGGCTGAAACAGAATGTCGGAAGACACAGGCAGTCGCCTGGATCAATGGCTGGCACCGCATGGCGATGCCCTGCCGATCCATGCGGACACTTCCGACACTGCTGCACTGGTTTCCGCTGCGGGCTGGGATGTGTCTGCCGAGGGTTTCGATCACATCGGCCGTGCCGCCATCATGGTCCTGGATTGGCGTGATGGCGTGCCTGCGGGCATACCGATCGACCGTCTCGCCCAGGATTGCGGCCTGCTTGTCCTTGTCGAACTCGATGCGGTCGATCAGGCCGATGCCACGCTCGCCGGACGCGAAGTCCGCCTAGTGGTGGGGGCGAACCCTGCCTTGATCGCAACGGAACTGCACGATCTGGTCGTGCATCTGCGCACGCGTCAGGCATCGGATTCCAGTCGTGACGAGCGGGCCCGACTTGCGGCGCTGGCGCGCGAACTGGCGCAGCTGGCCGAGCGGCTGGGGACAATCTCCGATGAACAGAACTCCGGATCGGGCCAGGGACTTGCCGATCATGGACTGGATTACCACGCTGAACCTGCTGCCGACCTCAGGCGCGCAAAGCCTCCTGCGGCTCGGCTGATACGTCAATTGATCGCCATGCGGCGGATGCGCGATCGCTTCTTCAGCTCCGAACTGTTTGCCGACCCGGCCTGGGATATCCTGCTGGATCTCACCGCGTCCCGCCTTGAGCGCAAGTCGGTAGCGGTATCCAGCCTGTGTATCGCTGCAGCGGTTCCGCCGACCACGGCGCTGCGCTGGATCCGGATGATGACGGATCAGGGTCTGCTCGAGCGGCGCGCCGATACAAAGGATGCAAGGCGGATGTTCATCGATCTGTCCGATGTCGCTTTCCGTAACGTCTGCGGCTGGTTCGCTCTGGTGGAAGCGCGCGGCGGCATGGCAGGGTGAGAGCCGCCATGCTTGCCATCTTGGCAGAGCCGACCATTCTGCCTAACTTCATGGCATGAGCAGTCCGTTCACCGAACTGAACGACCGTGCACGCGATGTCTTCCGCATCGTCGTCGAAAGCTATCTTGAAACCGGCATGCCGGTCGGATCGCGCACGATCTCCAAGACGTCGACGGTCAATCTTTCGCCCGCCTCGATCCGCAACGTGATGCAGGATCTCGAGGAACTAGGCCTGCTGGCCGCGCCGCACACAAGCGCCGGGCGCATGCCGACGGAGCAGGGCCTGCGGTTGTTCGTCGATGGCATGATGCAGGTAGCCGAACCTTCTGCCGAAGAGCGCGCAGCGATCGAGAAGCAGCTCGATGGCACGGGTCCGATCGAGGCTGCTCTGGCCGCCACGACGCAGGCGCTTTCGGGCCTTTCCGCATGTGCCGGAATCGTGATGGTGCCGCGTCGTGAGCCGGTGCTCCGCCAGATGAATTTCGTTCGGTTATCTGACAGTCAGGTGTTGGCGGTTCTGGTTGGGCATGATGGCAGCATCGACAATCGCGTGCTGGAAATGGACCGGCGGGTTACCGAATCGATGCTGGTTCAGGCCGGCAATTTCATCACGGCACGCCTGGCCGGACGCAGCCTCAGCCAGGCGGTCGCGGTCCTTGATGCAGAGATCGGCATGGAAAGGGCAGCGCTCGATTCCGCCAGCTCCGATCTGGTGCGGCGGGGTCTGGCCATATGGTCGCGTGACGGATCGGATCGTCCGGTGCTGATCGTCCGCGGCCAGGCCAATTTGCTCGATAATGAGGCCGCAGCCGATCTGGAGCGCGTACGGCGATTGCTCGACGAGCTTGAAGCGATGCAGGAGATTGCCCATCTTCTCGACAGCGCTCGCGAGGCTGGATCGGCCCGTATCTTCATCGGAGCGGAAAACAAATTGTTTTCGCTTTCGGGGTCATCCGTGATAGCGGCGCCCTATCGTGATGGCGAAGGCCGTGTTGTGGGGGTTGTGGGCGTTATCGGCCCGACCCGTCTCAATTACGCGCGGATCGTGCCGATGGTCGATTTCACCGCGCAGAGCCTGACCCGATTGTTGAAATGAGCAGGAACACCGTGATTCAGGACGAAACAGTGACCCAGAACGACCCCAGCAAGCCCGCCGATCTCGACGCCGAAGCGGCTGCCGAACTCGAGGGTGTGCCGGACAGCCTGAAGGAGCCGGGCGAGGGCCAGGCGGCGCTCGAAGAACGCATCGCCACGCTCGAGGCCCAGCTCGCCGAGGCCAAGCAGGACGTGCTCTATGCCCGCGCTGACACGCAGAACGTGCGCCGTCGTCTGGAAAAGGACGCTCAGGATGCCCGTGCCTATGCCGCCACCGGGTTCGCACGCGACATCCTCTCGGTCTCCGACAATCTTACCCGCGCGCTGCAGGCGATCCCAGAGGATGCCCGCAATGACGAGGCGTGGAAGGGGCTGGTGGTCGGCCTCGAAGCTACGGGCCGCGAGCTTGAAAGCGTTTTCGGCAAGCACGGCATCTCGCGCATCGCCGCGATCGGCTTGCCGCTGGATCCCAACCAGCATCAGGCGATGATCGAATTGCCCAGCGACGAGGCGGAACCCGGCACCGTGGTGCAGGAGCTTCAGGCCGGTTACATGATCAAGGACCGTCTGCTGCGCCCGGCGCTGGTCGCGGTCGCCAAGAAGCCCGATTGATCTGCTCTTACAGCTAACTCCACGTCATTCCCGCGAAAGCGGGAATCCCGCTTCTCAGCCGGGATCGTGAAGCTAGCGGGACCCCCGCTTTTGCGGGGGTGACGATGGAGGATAATAAGTCCGCTACACCGGAAACGGCACGATCTGGCGATAGGTCTCTATCGATGGCGCGCCCGGAACCTTGACTCCCTGGCGCAGCATGAACGCGTGGCGCACCAGCTCGGCCTGCTGCTCGATGCCGTATTTGCCGAAGCGCTGTCCCGGCTTGATCGCGTAATCATATCGGCAGAACGGGTGGCGCTTCAGCGGCAGGAAAATGCCCTGCTGATATTGCCAGACATGCACCATTTCGTGGATGAACAAGCCCTGGCGTGACAGGCTGGCGCAGCTAAAATCGTCGCAATAGGCCGCCCCGGCGGGGTGGAAATGGATGTGCCCCATCGGCGCCATGACCGTGCGCTTTGGCTGGAAGAAAATCCATTTCTTCAGCCGGATGCGCACCCTGTCATAAGCGATGGCATCGCCGAAGACCGAACGAGAGAGATCGATCTCGGCTTGTGTGAGTGGCCGGTCGATCAGCGGTGGTGCCATTAGTGGTGCGCCATGCCGTCTTCTGGCTTCATTTCCTTCAATGCGGCGTCGACTGAGATTTTCTCGCCGTTGGAGAAGGAGAAGACAAACTCCGCCTTGCCCGCCTTGCGCGAGGCATTGTCGAATCCCCAGACCATCACATGCTTGCCGCCCGGCTCGAACGCGACCTTGCCGCGCGTCGGTACCGCGACGGCGGTGATTGGCTTCATCATCGACATGCCGTTTTCCTCGACCGTCTCGTGCATTTCCAGCCGCAGGATGTTGGGAGAGGTGATCGAGCGCAGCACGGTGTCGCTCGGCCCACCCTTTATGGTGAAATACAGAACCGAAGGACTGCCTTCGACGGGCGAAAGCTTCACATAGGCCTTTTCGACCAGCAATTGGGCAGGCGGCTGGCACGCAGCGAGCAGCGTCATCGCAAGCCCTGCGATCATCAGCGTCAGTGTACGCAGCATCGGTGATTTCTCCCTCGTCATCCTGTGCCGGATCGGGCCGGTTCAGCCCGGTGCGTGATGTAGATACTGCGATGCCTTGTGCCAAGCGAAAGCAACCCTATATCCGCCGACGGGGACGGAATTGCCGGATGCTTGGGGGCATGACGGCGGTTCGTATTCTTTCATCTGCATATCGAAAGTTACGTGGGAAAAGCATTATGGCAAAAGTAATCGGTATCGACCTTGGCACCACCAACAGCTGCGTGTCGGTGATGGATGGCGACAAGCCCAAGGTGATCGAAAACGCCGAAGGCGCGCGCACGACGCCGTCGATCGTCGCCTTCACCAAGGATGGCGAGCGTCTCGTCGGTCAGCCGGCCAAGCGCCAGGCAGTTACCAACCCTGAAAACACCGTGTTCGCAGTCAAGCGTCTGATCGGCCGTCGTTTCGACGATCCGCTGACCAAGAAGGACATGGAGCTGGTGCCCTATAACATCGTCAAGGGCGGCAACGGCGACGCCTGGGTGCAGGCGGGCGGCAAGGACTATTCGCCTTCGGAAATCAGCGCGTTCACGCTGCAGAAGATGAAGGAAACGGCTGAAAGCTATCTGGGCGAAACCGTGACCCAGGCAGTCATCACCGTGCCGGCCTATTTCAACGACGCCCAGCGTCAGGCCACCAAGGACGCGGGCAAGATCGCCGGCCTCGAAGTGCTGCGCATCATCAATGAACCGACCGCTGCGGCGCTCGCCTACGGCCTCGACAAGAACGACGGCAAGACCATCGCGGTCTATGACCTTGGCGGCGGCACGTTCGACATCTCGATCCTCGAGATCGGCGATGGCGTGTTCGAGGTGAAGGCGACCAATGGCGACACCTTCCTGGGCGGCGAGGACTTCGACTCCAAGCTGGTCGAGTTCCTGGCCGATGAGTTCAGGAAGGCCGAAGGCATTGACCTCACCAAGGACAAGCTGGCCCTCCAGCGTCTGAAGGAAGCGGCTGAAAAGGCGAAGATCGAGCTTAGCTCGGCGCAGACGACCGAGGTCAACCTGCCCTTCATCACCGCCGACCAGAACGGTCCCAAGCATCTGGTGAAGACCATCAGTCGCGCCGACCTCGAAAAGCTGGTCGCCGATCTGATCAAGCGCACGCTCGATCCGTGCAAGAAGGCGCTCGAAGATGCCGGCCTCAAGGCGGCCGATATCGACGACGTCGTGCTCGTCGGCGGCATGACCCGCATGCCGCGAGTGCGCGAAGTGGTGAAGGAATTTTTCGGCAAGGAACCGCATACCGGCGTGAACCCCGACGAAGTCGTCGCCATGGGCGCGGCGATCCAGGCGGGTGTGCTGCAGGGCGACGTCAAGGACGTGCTGCTGCTCGACGTGACCCCGCTGTCGCTGGGCATCGAGACGCTGGGCGGCGTGTTCACCCGCATGATCGACCGCAACACCACGATCCCGACCAAGAAGTCGCAGACCTATTCGACCGCTGACGACAACCAGCAGGCCGTGACGATCCGCGTCTTCCAGGGCGAGCGCGAAATGGCGGCGGACAACAAGCTGCTGGGTCAGTTCGACCTGGTCGGCATTCCGCCGGCACCGCGCGGCGTGCCGCAGATCGAGGTGACGTTCGACATCGACGCCAACGGCATCGTCAACGTTTCGGCCAAGGACAAGGGTACCGGCAAGGAACAGCAGATTCGCATCCAGGCATCGGGCGGTCTCAGCGATGCTGACATCGATCAGATGGTCAAGGATGCCGAGCGCTTTGCCGAGGAAGACAAGAAGCGCCGCGAAACCGCCGAGGCGAAGAACAACGCCGAAAGCCTGCTGCACAGCACCGAAAAGCAGCTCGAAGAGCATGGCGACAAGGTGGACGCTGCAGTCAAGGGCGAGATCGAGACCGCCATTGCCGAGCTGAAGACTGCGGTCGAGGGCGGCGAGGCCGAGGCGATGAAGTCGAAGACCGAAGCGCTCGCGCAGGCCGCGATGAAGCTGGGTCAGGCGATCTACGAGAAGGAGCAGGCGGCCGCGGCTTCTCCGGCGGCTGATGCTGCCCCGGCTGAGGACAATGTCGTCGACGCCGAGTTCTCGGAAGTTGACGGCGACGCGAAAAACTGATTGCCGGATTGATGTTCGACAGTCCGGCCGGGCGGGACTGCGGGGCAGGGGTGGCCAATGCCATCCCAGCGCCGCGATCCCGCCCGGTCGCTGCATGATGAATCGCGACCCATGACCATGACCACAGCCAAAGATTATTACGAGCGCCTTGGCGTCTCGCGCAATGCGGACGATGCCGCGCTCAAATCCGCCTATCGCAAATTGGCGATGCAATGGCACCCGGACCGCAACCCTGGAGATGCTGAGGCGGAAGCAAAGTTCAAGGCGATCAGCCAGGCTTATGACACTCTGAAGGACCCGCAGAAGCGCGCGGCCTATGACCGTTATGGGCATGAGGCTTATGAAAGCGGAATGTCCGGCGGCGGTGGCGGTCATGGGGCTGCGGGCGGCTTTTCCGATCTCGGCGATATTTTCGACACGATCTTCGGCGGCGGTTTCGGCGGCGCCGGCGGACGGCGTGGACCCGTTCGCGGTGCGGATCTGCGCTACGACATGGAGATCACGCTCGAAGAGGCCTATCACGGCAAATCAAGCGAGATCACCATCGACGTGGCAGCGACCTGCGATACCTGCGACGGTTCGGGCGCAGAGCCTGGTACCAAGGTACGCACCTGCAACCTGTGCGGTGGCAGCGGCAAGATGCGTGCGCAGCAGGGCTTCTTCGTCGTGGAGCGCACCTGCCCCAACTGTCACGGCAGCGGCCAGGTGATCGAGAACCCATGCCGCACCTGTCGCGGCGAGGGCCGAGTCGACAAGCAGCAGACGCTGTCGGTCGATATTCCGCCCGGGGTCGACAATGGCACGCGAATCCGTCTGTCGGGCAAGGGGGAAGCTGGTCCCAAGGGCTCGCCTCCGGGAGACCTGTACATCTTCATTCATGTCGCACGGCACCGCATTTTCGAACGCGACGGCACGACGCTGATCACGCGCTGCCCGATCAGCATCACGACGGCGGCTCTCGGCGGCGAACTGGAAATCCCCGGCCTCGACGGCAAGCGCCACCGGATCAACATTCCTGCAGGCATCCAGTCGGGCAAGCAGCTGCGTCAGCGCGGTGCGGGCATGCCGGTGCTGCAGGGTCGCGGAACGGGCGACATGGTCATTCAGATCGATGTCGAAACGCCAACCAGGCTCAGCGCCCGGCAGAAGGAACTGCTGCGCGAGTTCCAGGCCACCGAAACTGGTCAGGAAAGCCCGGAAAGCACGGGCTTTTTCGCCAAGCTGAAGGAAATGTGGGACGGGATCGGTGAATAAGGCAGGATCATCGCTCCCGCCTCACTGATCAGATATCCTCGGCGAGCCGCCCGTAGAGCTGCGGGCGGCGATCGCGGAAAAAGCCCATGCCCGCCCGGTGCTTGCGCGCCTGGGCAAGATCAAGTGTCGCGACCAGCACGCCGGTTTCGTCAGCGCCATATTCCAGGATCAGGTCACCCCATTCGTTGGTGATGAAGCTGTGGCCGTAAAAGCTCTGATTTCCCTCGGTGCCGATGCGGTTGCTGGCAATCACCGGCATGCAGTTCGATACCGAATGCCCCTGCATCGCGCGACGCCACATGCGGCTGGTGTCGAGGTCCGCGTCATAGGGTTCCGATCCGATCGCGGTCGGATAGAAGAGCAGCTCCGCCCCCATCAGCGCCATCGCGCGCGCACATTCCGGATACCATTGATCCCAGCAGATGCCGACGCCGATCCGCGTGCCGCACACCTCCCAGACCTTGAAGCCGGTATTGCCGGGACGGAAATAGTATTTTTCCTCATAACCCGGGCCATCAGGAATATGGCTTTTGCGGTAGACGCCCATGATCTCGCCATCGGTGTCGATCATTGCCAGCGAGTTGTAGTGATGCGGCCCATCGCGTTCGAAAAAGCTGGTCGGGATGGCAACCTTGAGCTGCTTTGCCAGCTTCGCCATCGCGCGCACGACAGGGTGTTCGGCGGTCGGGTGCGCGGTCGCGAACAGCGCTTCGTCCTCGACCTGGCAGAAATAGGGTCCTTCGAACAGTTCGGGCGGCAGGATGATATCGGCGCCCTTGTCCGCTGCATGGGCTACCAGATCGCTCACCGCTTTGATATTTTCAGCCACGCCGCCACCCAGCGGCAGTTGCAGAGCGGCAACGGTGATGTCGGTCATAGCGAAACGTTGATCCCAATGCGGGGCAGGAGTGCAATCATGCCCAGATACAGAATGATGGTGAGGCCGCAGCCTGCGCTCAATGATAGCCAGAAGCTCACGCCTGAACGGAGCATCCACGGAATGAGCAGGAACATGGGCAGTGTCGGCAGGAAATACCAGAAGGCAGCAGAGACATAATTGGCTACGACCTCGCGGTCGCCGGTGTCATTCCAAAGCCAGATCATGCCCAGCGTAGAGACCAGCGGGATCGAGGCGATGAGGCCGCCCAGACCGGGACTACGGCGGGCAACGATGGCAATGATCGCGACCAGTATACCCGATATCACCGCCCGCAGCACCAACGCGCCCATACATGCCCCCCGGCGTCAAATCGCCGCCGACAGCCCGCAAGCTGACGGCGGCGTGCGCATCACTTCTTGCGGAACAGCAGGGTCATGCGGTCGGATTCGCCGATCCCGGCATATTTGGCCTTGTCCTGGTCCTTCAGCGCGTAATTGGGCGGCAGCGTCCAGACGCCATCGGGATAGTCGGCCGTGTCCTTGGGATTGGCGTTGATCTCGCTCTTGCCGACCAGTTCGAAGCCGTGCTTTTCGAACATCGCGATGACATCGGCCTCCTTGAGATATCCCTTCGAGCCATCGGTATAGCTGGCGGGCGCATCGGCCTTGGCGCGGTGCTGTTCAATGCCGATCATGCCACCGGGCTTCAGCATCTTGTGCATGGCGTCGAGCTCGCTGCCCAGGATGCCCCAGCGGTTCATGTTGTGCAGCATGCGCAGGATGAGGATGCGGTCGACCTTGCCGTTGAGTTCGGCGGGTACGGCATTGGTGACATAGGCGTGGATCTTGTCCGGTGCGATGCCCGTCGCCTTGGTTGCGCGTTCGGGAAAGCTGGTCGGATAGGCCGCCATTGCTGCCTTGCGCTGTTCGTTGAACGACGCAGCGGTCGGAGAGACGCCGAGCGCAACATATTTGCCATTGGTCGAAGTCAGCGGCGCGAGGATCTTGGTGTACCAGCCTGCATCCGCCGCATATTCGGCAACGACCATGTTCGGACCGACCTGGAAAAATTCGAGCGTTTCCTTCGGATGCCGATACTTGTCGCGAGCCTTGTCCTCGCCGCGAAGATCGGCGGCTACGGCAGCATCGATGGCCGAGGAAGCGCTGGCGGTCTCGGCGGCTATAGCGGGGGCAGCGACCATCAGGGGCAGGGCGGTGCCTGCAATCAGGGCAGACAGGATCATTGAGCGCATCGGGGGCAATCCTCTTTGTGGTTGTTGCTGGGGAATACAGGACGGATCCTGGCACAGGCTATACCCGGCAGGGCCCGCCTGATCAATCGAGCAGCGGCATTTGCTGGCTGGCGCAGTGGAAGCTGCCACCCCCCGCCAGCACGGCATCCGCGCGCAGACCGATAGTACGGCGATCGGGGAAACATGCACCGATTGCCTCGACCGCCGGACCATCGGATGCCGTGCCATAGGTCGGCACCACGACGAGGTGGCTGGTAATCGCGAAATTCATATGGCTGGCCGGCTGCACCTTGACCTCGCCCTCGGCATCGACGCGCTCGACCAGACCGGGCGAGGGGATCGGCACCACCTTCAGGCCGAAGGCCTCCGCCCGGTGCTTTGCATTGGCATAGATCGCCGCATTGGGATCATTATGGCCGCTCGGCACCGGCAATGCCAACGTCCCCGGCGCCACGAACCGCGCCAGATTGTCGACATGCCCGTCGGTATGATCGTTGATCAGGCCATCGCCAAGCCAGAGCAGCCGCTCGATTCCAAGGTCGCGTCGCAGCCGCGCCTCGATCTCTTCGCGCGTCAGATGCGGGTTGCGATTGGGATTGAGCAGGCACTGCTCGGTGGTGACGCCGAGCCCGGTGCCATCGACATCGATCGCACCGCCCTCCAGCACCCAGTCCGCTTCTGCACTTGCCAGCCCCGCTTCCGCAGCCAGCAGCCCACCGATCTGCGTATCGCCGGGCATCACGTATTTTCCACCCCAGCCATTGAAACCGAAACGTTGCGCGAACCCCTTGCGCTCCGCGTCGCGGACCACCAGCGGTCCGGTGTCGCGCAGCCAGATATCGCCATAGGGGTGAACGCAGATGGTCACCGCATCACCCGCCAGGTCGCGCGCCAGAGCGGCATGCGCCTCGTCGGGCACGACCAGCCGCGCTTCCTGTCCGCTTTCCGACACGGCACGGGCGAATGCGGCGATTTCGGCCTGGGCGGCGGCGAGGAACCCGTTCCACTCATCAGCGAGATGCGGAAAGCCGATCCATATCCAGCGTTGCGGTGTCCATTCGGGCGGCATCATCTGCTTTGCCATGGCGAGTTACTTGCCTTCCCGGCTCTTGTCGCGGATGGCGCGGAACTCGTCACCCTCGACCCAGTTCGGCCAGGCGGTGGACATCGCAAGGCTGCGGCCGATGCTGTAATAGAGCGAAAGATCCTGCATGACGCCCGACCAGTTCCAGTCGGGATTATATTCGTCCTTGGGGCCATGATAGCGGTTGACGGTATAGTCCTTGGCCGCAGCCTCGCCGGCCGCCTTGCCACCCTCGAGCAGATCGTCGCCACCATCGATATACAGCATCGGCACACCCTGCTTGGCGAGGCTGAAATGATCGGAGCGGTAATAATAGCCATTTTGCGGCATCGAATCCGGTTGCGCCACGCGGCCGACCGACTTCAGCGCGGCATCGAGATAATCGTCGAGCTCCGACTTGCCCTGGCCGACCACGGTGACGTTGCGCGAAGGACCCGCCATCAGAAATGCGTCCATGTTGATGCCGCCTACGGTCTGAGCCAGCGGATAGATGGGGTTCTCGCCATAATAGGACGAACCGAGCAATCCTGATTCCTCAGCCGTCACCGCAAGGAACACGACGCTGCGATCGGGCGCCCCGGCCTTGCTGAACGCTTCGGCAAGCGCCACCAAAGCTGCCGTTCCCGTGGCATTATCGACCGCGCCGTTGCAGATGTCGTCGCCGTCATCGGCGGGCTTGCAGCGGCCCAGATGATCCCAGTGCGCGGTGTAGAGCACATATTCGTCAGGCCGCTTGGCCCCGGGCAAAATGCCTATGATGTTGTTGGACATCGTGGTGTCGATGGCATTGGCGAAAGACACCGACGCCTTCACGCCAAGCGGCACGGGCTTGAAGCCCTTGCGCTTGGCCGCCGCGCTCAGCGCCGCCAGGTCCTGCCCCGCGCTGGCGAGCAGTTTTTCTGCCGCTTCTTTCTGGATCCAGCCATTGGCGCGGGTTTCGCTCGCGCCCTTGTCGGCGCTCTGCGCAAAGAATTGCGGGCCGGTCCAGCTCGATTCCACCACGCCCCAGCCATAGGCGGCGGGCACCGTATCGTGCACGATCAGCGCAGCGGCAGCGCCCTGGCGTGCGGCTTCCTCGTACTTGTAGGTCCAGCGACCGTAATAGGTCATGGCCTTGCCGCCGAAATCGCCGTTCAGGTCGGGGCTGTCATAGTCGGGATCGTTGACCAGGATGATGACCGTCTTGCCCTTCACATCGAGCCCGGCATAGTCGTTCCAGCCCTTTTCGGGTGCGTTGATGCCATAGCCGACGAACACCACGTCGCTGTTCGCAATGTCGATGGTCGGCGCCTCGCGATAGGTGCCGATCACCATGTCCTGGCCATATTCGAAGCTGAGCGGCGTCTTGCCGCCTGAAATCGTCAACGCGCTGATCTTGCCCGCCTCGATGCTGACCAGCGGCACTTTCTGCAGCCAGTTTTGCCCATTGCCCGGCTTGAGACCTGCCCGGGCGAACCGCTCGGTCAGCAACGCGATGGTCTTCTGCTCGCCGACGCTGCCAGGCGCTCTGCCCTCGAACTCGTCCGAGGAGAGCATCCGGGTCACCTCTTTCATCGTATCTTCAGAGATTGGCGGGGGGGAAGCTGCGGAACTATCGGACGAGTTGGCCGGTTGGGCAGCCAATGGGCTTGCTGCGAGTATAGCCAGCGGAGCGCTTGCGATTTTGAAAAGGGTCTTGAGGTACATGGTCGCTCTTTCCGCCAGGGACAGGGATGGGCAAGGGCAATCCCCCTGCTGCGGCGGTGTTTGCCACCGGCCGGTCATGCAGGCAAGTCATCCCAACGTCGAAGCGTCGACGCATGCTTGTGATATGCAACGAATTTCCGTATCCCGACGTTTCGGGTTAACATGTGTTAGTGACAGGTCCGCGACTGCATCGTCGGGGGAGGGCCTGTCTTTTTTCCGATGGGTGAAAGTCAGGCCTCTCCACTATGGCGTTTGATAGCACTGCAGACGCCGCGTCAGAGGGTGGTCCGCCGCTGGATGATGATGCCTTCAAGGCGCAGCTCGCGTCGCTGATCCCGCATCTTCGTGCTTATGGTCGCTCGCTCAGCGGCAATCGCGATGTCGCGGATGATCTGGTGCAGGATACCATGCTGAAGGCCTGGGCCGCACGCGGCCGGTTTGCGGCAGGGACCAACATGCGGGCCTGGACCTTCATCATCCTGCGCAACTCGTTCCTCTCGCAACGGCGGCGCGCCCGATTTACCACCGAGTGGGACGATGTCGTTGCCGATCGCATCCTGTCGATGCCGGCAGGCCAGGGTGATCAGCTGCACCTTGCCGATGTGCAGCGGGCACTGATGCAGTTGCCGGAGAGCCAGCGCGAAGCCCTGATCCTCGTCGGCGCAGGCGGCTTTTCCTATGAGGAAGCGGCGGACATCTGCGGCGTGGCCCTGGGCACCATCAAGAGTCGCGTCGCGCGCGGGCGCGCGGCCCTGCTGGCCTTGATCGAGGATACGACCGCGAGCGAGGGCCGAGCCGAACGGACGACCGATCCTATGGCGGCGATCATGGCCGATGTCGATCGGGTCAGCGGCGGGCTGATCGGGCGACCCGAAGCCGACGACTGATCGCCATCGTGCGGGCGATTGCCTGGCGTCTTCGCACGGGCTAGCACCTCCGCCATGATCCAGCCAACGGACCTTTCCGACGCTCAGGCCCGCGCCGAACGCCATGCACCCTTTCTGGCCTCTGCCATGGAACGCAATCCCGATCTGGTCGGGGTCCTGAGGACGCACGGTCTTTCGGCTGCGCGCGCCCGGATCGAACAGCTTTATGCGGCAATGCCCGCAGCTGAGGGGTTGCGCCGACGGAAGAATGCGCTGGCGATGGTCCTTGCTCTTGCAGATCTTGCGGAAATGATCTCGGTCGATCAGGTGACCCGCGCCCTGTCTGACTTTGCGGACCAGGCGCTCGACCTTGCGCTGGCAGACGTGATCGAGCGCCGGACGCCGGGCGCCGAGCCAAGCGGATTCGCAGTGATCGCGCTGGGCAAGCATGGTGGCCAGGAGCTCAACTACTCGTCCGACATCGATCCGATCTTCATCTACGATCCGGCGACGCTGCCTCGCCGTCCGCGCGAGGAGGCAGCCGATGCTGCACAGCGTATTGCGCGGCAACTCATTGATATCATGAGCCAGAGAGATGGTAACGGCTATGTTTTCCGGATGGATCTGCGGCTGCGCCCCGCAGCGGAGGTCACGCCTCTGGCCATACCGGTTGATGCTGCCCTGTCGCATTATGAATCGCAGGCCCTGACCTGGGAGCAGGCAGCCTTCATCCGCGCCCGCGCAGCAGCGGGGGACCGCAGCCTCGGCCAGTATTTCATGGACTCGCTCCGGCCATTCATCTGGCGCCGATCGCTTGATTTCGGCACTATTGACGAGATTGCTGCGCTGACCCGCCAGATCCGGGACCATTACAACAAGGGCCAGGTGCTCGGCCCTGGCTTCGATCTCAAACGAGGACGGGGTGGCATCCGAGAAGTCGAATTCTTCACCCAGGCGCATCAGCTGATTCATGGCGGGCGCAACGCTGCGCTTCGGGTCCGTTCGACGGTGGACGCACTGGCTGCACTGGCGGCAGAGGGGATCATTCCTGCTGAGGAGGCGAGTCTGCTGGCAGGGCATTATCGCACGCTGCGTACCTTTGAACACCGGCTGCAGATGGTCGAGGATCAGCAGACGCACAGCCTCCCGGGCGATCCCGGCGCTCTGGACAATGTCGCCCGGTTGCATGGACTGGACGATGGCCGCGCCATGATTGCGGCGCTGGAGCCGGTCACCCGCGATGTCGCCGCCATCTATGACGGGCTGATCGCCTCTCAGCGGGGCCAGGCGGACGAGGCCGTCGTCCCGCTGAGCAATGATCCCGAGTTGCTGGCCGAGGCTCTGGCGCAGGCAGGGTTCGATCACCCGTCAGCGCTGGCGGACCGGGTGCAGGGCTGGCGGGGCGGGGCGGTGCGCTCGCTGCGCACTGCGGCTGGGCGCAAGGCGTTCGAGGAAGTGCTGCCTGCATTGCTGGCGGCCTTTGCCGATGCACCCGATCAGGCCGGCGCCCTGAACCGTTTCGACGATCTGCTTCGGCAGCTGCCCAGTACGGTCAACATCTTCCGCCTCCTTCAAGCGCGCCCGGCGCTGATGCAAACCCTGGTCGACATATTGAGCCACGCTCCGCCGCTTGCAGAATCCCTGGCGCGCAGGGGCGATCTGCTCGATGGGCTGATCGATGCGAGCGCCTACGATCTTGTCGGCAGCGTGGAGGAAATTGGCGAGTATCTCTCGCGCGAAGAGCCCGGAGACGATTATCAGCAGCGGCTTGATGCGGCGCGGGTCCGGGTGGGGGACATGCGGTTTGCGCTGGGTGTCCAGCTTATCGAGCGGCGGCATGACCCGATCGCGATCGCGGGCGGCTATGCTCGGGTGGCCGAAGCGGCAATCCGGCGACTGGCCGATTGCGCGGTGCAGGAATTCACGGCGGTGCATGGCGTGATACCGGGTAGCGAGCCGGTCATTCTGGCGCTGGGCAGGCTGGGCGGAGGGGCGCTGACCCATGCCTCCGATCTGGACCTGGTGTTTCTGTTCAGCGGCGATATCGGTGGCGAGTCCGATGGCAGGCGGCCGTTGGGGAGCACGCAATATTACAACCGGCTGGCACAGCGGATCATCGCGGCGCTATCGGTGCCGACTGCAGCGGGGGCGCTGTACGAGGTGGATACACGGCTGAGGCCCAATGGCGCACAAGGATTGCTGTCGGTTTCGTTTGCCAGCTTTGCGCAATATCAGCGCGAACAGGCCTGGACCTGGGAGCATATGGCGCTGTGCCGGGCGAGAGTCGTCTATGGATCGGATCAAAGTCGTTCGCAGCTCGAGAGCCTGATCGCCGAGGTGCTGAATACGCCGCGATCCGCAGATGAAGTTCGCGCTGCCGCGCTGAAGATGCGCACGGACATTGCCAATCACAAAAGGCCTATGGGTCCGCTGGACGTAAAGCTATTGCCCGGCGGTCTGGTCGATCTGGAATTTGTCGTCCACACGCTGCAGCTGACCCACCGGGAAGGGTTTCATCCGGATCTCCGCCAAGCCATCGAGGCGCTGTCGCGTTGCGGACTGCTGGAGACGGAACTGGCACAGGCGCATGATCTCATGACTCGACTACTTGTGTCGCTGCGGTTGATCGCACCCGATTGTGCCGAACCTCCGGCGGCCAGTCAGCGGCTCATCGCGCGAGCATGTGGCCATGAATCCTGGCAGGATTTGCTGGCGGAGGTCGAAAAAGCACGAGCAAGTGTTGAAACTGCCTGGCAACACCTATTTGGAACCCGCACGCCATCCGTGCCCGTCTGAAAGAGAAGGACAGATGATGACCGATATTGGTGACAGCATTCCCGACATTGCCCTGGCCCGGCCCGATGGCAGCAGCGTATCGGCAGCCGATTATGCCGGGAAGGCGTGGGTGCTGTATTTCTACCCCAAGGATGACACCAGCGGCTGCACCAGGGAAGCGCAGGAATTCAGCGCCCAACTGGCAGATTTCGAGGGAGCGGGCGTCTCCGTGCTCGGCGTGTCGAAGGATCCCCCGAAAAAACATCAGAAGTTCATCGAGAAATATGGGCTAACTGTCCCGCTTGCCAGCGATGCCGAAGCCGATGGGCTTGCCGAGGCGATGGGCGTGTGGGTCGAGAAATCGATGTACGGCAAAAAATACATGGGCATGGACCGTTCGACCTTTCTCATCGGCAAGGATGGCAAGGTCGTGCGCATCTGGCGCAAGGTGAAGGTTCCTGGTCATGTCGACGAGGTGCTTGCCGCAGCCCAGGCGCTCTGACGGCCTGAACCCGAATCATCCATCAATTGCCATGGCCCGCCACCCGAAATGGCGGGCCATTTTTGTGTCCATGGCGGAAATTTCCAATCGGTGAGGGCGGTGAAAGGTTAACACCATTGGCCTCAGCACCCTTCCGAGACCCGATTCTTCTGCCTTTCAGGGCGGAAATCGATGCTCAAAACGTCACAATTTGACACGATTAAACGGTTCAACGTGCCAGCCGGACGGTTTAACGCTCCGTCGGCGGTTGCGGGTTGCGGTGCACAATCCTTTCCCTCTACCCATCATCCAACGAAATCGGAGGGAAGGGGTTCCAACGATTTTTGTGTTTTTGTGCCCTGCTTCTCACGAAGCTGCAGGGGACGGGGAGCATCTGCCAGGACCCAATCGTCCGACAGATGACCCAGGAAAAGGTGCAGAATATTCATGGTCGCAACCAGAATTGTCGCAACGGTCCTTACCACCACCACAGCCGGTCTGCTGTGCGCTGCATCACCCGCTTTCGCTGAAGGCAACGCCACCGATGTCGCCGCTGCCGTGCCGCAGGTTTCGACCGAAAGCGCTCTGGGAGCCCAGGATACGGAATTCCGCGCTCTGTTTGCGGACTGGAAATCGCTCGAGAAGCGCGATACCGGCCGCGTCTCCATTCCTTCGCGCAAGCCGGTCGACAGCTTCAAGCTGACCAGCCAGTACGGCTTCCGCGCTGATCCTTTTGCCGGACGCCGCGCTCGTCACAAGGGTGTCGATATGGCAGGCCCGATCGGCACGCCGATCTATGCCACTGCAGACGGCATTGTCGGACGCGCCCAGTGGGTCGGCGGCTACGGCCAATATGTTGAAGTCAATCACGGCGGCGAAATCCAGACGCGCTATGGTCATCTCAGCCAAATCCTGGTTCAGCCTAATCAGCGGGTCACCAAGGGCCAGGTCATTGGCCTGATGGGTTCGACCGGCCGCTCCACTGGCAGCCATCTGCATTATGAAGTGCGCATCGCCGGAAATTCGGTGAATCCGATGCCCTTCATCTCCTCGCGCGATTATCTGCTCGCCATGCAGGACGGCAGCAAGGTGGCCCAGGGCGGCCCCGCCGAATAATCCTTGCGGAACATTTCGGATCAAGCATCAAGCGCCGGGCTGTCCGGCGCTTTTTGTTTGTGCGTGACAGGCGTACCGCTTTCCCATTGCTTTAATCGCGCGATTAAACAATGATGCTTCTGTAACGGGAATCGCTACGGAACACGCCGAATGGCGGGCCGGCGCTCTCCCAGTATCAGGAGGGAATGTCGCAATGCATCCATCGGTTCATGCCCAATCGCAGGCAGACAAGCCTGCTGTCATCATGGCGGGTTCCGGGCTTTCGGTCAGCTATGCAGAGCTGGACAGCCGCTCGAATCAGATTGCGCACTATCTGCGGCAACAAGGCGTCGGCATCGGTGACACGGTGGCCCTGTGCATGGAGAACCGGGCGGAGTATTTCAACGTGGTCTGGGGCGCGCAGCGCGCTGGCCTCATTTTCGTGGCGATTTCCAACAGGCTGACGGCGGACGAGATCAGTTATATCCTGGCGGACAGCGGCGCCAAGCTGCTCTTCACTTCCGACTATCTCGCCCCGCAGCTCGATGCGATCACCCGGGCCTGTCCCTCGACGCCGGTTGTCAATCTGGACGATGCCAGCGCTGCAACGGCCATCGCCGCCATGCCCGACACACCGATTGCCGATCAGCGCGCGGGCTCAGACATGCTCTATTCGTCGGGCACCACCGGTCGCCCCAAGGGCGTTCGCCTGCCGCTGCCCGAAGATGGCGATATTGCTGCGAGCAACACCCTCGTCATGCTGGCCCAGGGGGCGTTTGGCTTCGGCCCGGACAGCATCTATCTGTCGCCCGCACCGCTTTATCACGCCGCACCCCTGCGCTGGTGCATGACGGTGCACAAGCTGGGCGGCACGGTGATCGTCATGGAAAAGTTCGATCCTGAAAACGCGCTGCAGCTGATCGAACGGTACAAGGTCAATGTCAGCCAGTGGGTGCCCACGCATTTCACCCGCATGCTCAAGCTGCCCGAAGAGGTGCGTACCCGCTATGACGTGTCAAGCCTCACGTCTGCGGTCCATGCCGCTGCACCCTGCCCGGTACCGGTCAAGCAGGCGATGATCGACTGGTGGGGGCCGGTGCTCAAGGAATATTATGCCGGGACCGAGGGCAATGGCTTCACCTTCATCTCGAGCGAGGACTGGCTGACCCATCAGGGATCGGTCGGGCGATCGCTGCTCGGCACTATCCGCATCTGCGACGAAGAGGGTAACGAGGTGCCCGCGCGCACCGAAGGCACAGTCTATTTCGAGGGCGGCGGCAAGTTCGAATATCACAACGACGCCGGAAAGACCAAGGAAGCGACGCATCCGCAAGGCTGGACCACGCTCGGCGATGTCGGCTGGGTCGACGAAGAGGGCTTTCTCTACCTTACCGACCGCAAGAGCTTCATGATCATCTCTGGCGGCGTGAACATCTATCCGCAGGAGATCGAGAACCTGCTGGTCAGCCATCCCAAGGTCGCCGATGCGGCGGTGATCGGCGCGCCTTGCCCCGACATGGGCGAACGCGTCGTCGCGATCGTGCAGCCGCTCGACCTTGCCGAGGCGGGCGATGCGCTCGCGGCAGAGCTCAGTACCTATCTGCGCGGGTCGCTGTCGGGCGTGAAGATGCCGCGTCAGATCGATTTTCGCGAGGAACTTCCCCGTCACGCGACCGGGAAGCTCTACAAGCGCCTGCTGCGCGACGAATACTGGGCCAAGGCCAAACAGACCGAAGCGGTAGGAGGAGCCTGAGCCATGGCGACCATAGCCCCTGCCGTGCTGCCGCCCGAGATCGCCTCGGCCATCGTCAATCCGGTCGCCTATGGCGAGTGGAACGGGATCAAGGAAAAGTTCCGCTGGGCGCGCGACAACATGCCCGTGGGGCTGGTACAGGCAGAGGGCTATATGCCCTTTTGGGCGATCACCCGGCATGAGGACATCATGACGGTGAGCAAGGACAATGCCCGCTTCCTCAACGCGCCCAAATCGGTGGTGCTGGGGCCGATCGCAGTCCAGATGCTCACCCACATGATCACCGGCGGCAGCCCGCATCTGGTGCGATCTCTGGTGACCATGGATGCGCCCGAGCACATGGACTATCGCAAGCTGACTCAGAGCTGGTTCATGCCCAAGAATCTGGCCAGTCTGGAAGAGAAGATCAGGGGTATCGCTCGTGCTTCGGTCGATGCGATGCTGGCGACGGGCGGCAGTTGCGATTTCGTGCATCAGGTCTCGGCCCTCTATCCGCTGCATGTTGTCATGCAGATCCTTGGCGTGCCGCACGAGGATGAACCGTTGATGCTCAAGCTGACGCAGGAAATGTTCGGCGGCGAGGACCCCGATCTCAACCGCGCTCGGTCGGTCGAGCTGACGCCCGAGCAGGTGACGCAGTTCGTGATCGAGGCGGTGCGCGACTTCGAGGGCTATTTCATGAAGCTGGCGGCGGCCCGGCGCGCCGATCCAAAGGATGACGTCGCCACGGTCATCGCCAACGCGGTGATCGACGGCGAGCCGATCAGCGACCGTAATGCCGCAGGCTATTATATTATCGTCGCGGCGGCCGGGCATGATACGACCTCGGCTTCGACTGCGGGCGCAATGTGGGCACTGGCCAAGGACCCCGAGCAGTTTGCCCGGATCAAGGCCGATCGCAGCCTTCTGCCGGGTCTGATCGAGGAGGCGATCCGCTGGACGACGCCGGTGCAGCATTTCATGCGTACGGCGGCGGAGGATTGCGAGATCGGCGGACAAGCAATTGCCAAGGATGACTGGCTGATGCTCTGCTATGTATCGGGCAACCATGACGAGCGGGTCTTTCCCGATCCCGACCGGTTCGATGCCTCGCGTGGGCCCAACCGCCATGTCGCGTTCGGGGCCGGGGTGCACCAGTGCCTCGGTCTGCATCTGGCCCGGCTCGAAATGCGCATCCTGTTCGATGAACTGCTGGACCGCATCGACAGCGTCGAACTGGCAGGCACGCCGCTGCGCGCAAGCAGCACCTTCGTCGGGGGGCCCAAGACGCTGCCGATCCGCTTTGTCCCGAGTTGAATTGACAGTGGTCTGCGGCGGGCGCTCAGGCTAGCGTGTCGCGCGGCATTATATGACAAAAGCCCGGATCGTTTGAAACCGGGCGCGCTTCACAGGAAAGGAATGTTCCGATGGTTCAGCAGTACAGCGTTCTCATCAACGGCAAGCTCGAAAAGCCCGGCAAGTGGATCGATGTCGTCAACCCGGCCAACGAGCAGGTTATTGGCCAGGTCCCCGATTGCGGGCAGGAAGAGCTGGATCGTGCGGTCGCGGCTGCGCGCTCGGCCTTCAAGACGTGGAAGAACGTGCCGATCGACGAACGCCGCGCGGTCATCCAGATGATTTCCGCCGCGATCAAGGCCAATGCCGACGAGCTGATGCGCCTGCTGACCAGCGAGCAGGGCAAGCCGCACGCTCAGGCAGCGGGCGAGATTCATGGCGCCGCCGCGATGGCCGCAGCGCAATCGACGCTCACCTTGGAAGACGAGATCAACGAGGACAGCGACACCCGCCTGTCGCGCACCCGCCGCGTGCCTGTCGGCGTGGTCGGCGGCATCGTGCCGTGGAACTTCCCGGTAATGATGGCGGTCCAGAAGATCGTGCCCGCATTGCTTTCGGGTTGTACCATGGTGCTAAAGCCCTCGCCCTTCACCCCGCTGGCCACGCTGCGCATCGTCGAACTGATTGCTGACGAGGTACCGGCAGGCGTGCTCAATGTCATTACCGGAGGCGACGATCTCGGCCCGCTGATCACCTCGCATCCCGATATCGACAAGATCACCTTCACCGGGTCGACCGCGACTGGCAAGCGCGTGATGGAATCCGCCTCGAAGGATCTGAAGCGTATCACGCTCGAGCTCGGCGGCAACGATGCCTCGATCGTTCTGCCCGATGCCGACGTCAAGAAGGTGGCCGAGCAGCTGTTCTGGTCGAGCTTCACCAATGCAGGCCAGATCTGCGTCGCGGCCAAGCGCATCTACATCCATGAGGATATCTATGACGAGCTGTCCGCCGCGATTGCCGAATATGCACGGCATGTGAAGGTTGGCGACGGCGCGGAGCAGGGTACGGCCGTCGGTCCGATCCAGAACAAGAAGCAGTATGAGCGCGTGCTCGACCTGATTCAGGACGCCAAGGACAATGGCTACAAGTTCCTGTTGGGCGGCGATCACGATCCGTCGATCCCCGGCTATTATGTGCCGATCACCATTCTCGACAACCCGCCCGAAGATGCGCGTATCGTCGCCGAGGAGCAGTTCGGCCCGGTCATGCCGCTGATGAAATTCTCGACCGTCGAGGAAGCGATCCAGCGCGCCAATGCTTCGGATTATGGTCTTGCAGGCGCGGTGTGGACCGGCAATCCGGAAGAGGGCGTCAAGGTTGCCGAGCAGCTTGAAACCGGGACCGTCTGGGTGAACGAATATCTCCACCTCTCGCCCTTCGCGCCGTTTGCAGGTCACAAGCAGTCGGGCTTCGGTGCCGAATATGGCAAGGAGGGTCTGCTCGAGTTCACCTATCCGCAGGTGATCACGGTGAAGCGCGAAAAGGCGATGGCATAATCAGCCTGTCATTTGGGTTTTGATCGTCATTCCCGCGAACGCGGGAATCCCGCTTGAGCAATGGTGTTTGAAGTGCAGCGGGACCCCCGCGTTCGCGGGGGTGACGATGGTGGCAGATATTGTTCCTGTGCTCTTTCCGTTGACGTAAGTCACGACGCGGTTTAACCGTTCGATTAAATCCATTGCGGAGTCGGTCTGAAAAGCGCCGACCCGCACATCTGCAAGGAGAGGCCCTTATGGCTCATGCTTATATCGTAGACGCAGTCCGCACTGCTGGTGGCCGTCGTGGCGGCCGCCTTGCCGGTGTTCACCCGGTCGACCTCGGCGCGGCCGTGTTCGATGCCATTGCGGCGCGCAACGATTTCGATCCCAAGGCGATCGACGATGTCATCACCGGCTGCGTCATGCAGGGCGGCGAGCAGACCATGGACCTGGGCCGCAACGCCATTCTGGCTTCGAAACTGCCCGACAGCATTCCTGCCGTCACCATCGACCGCCAGTGCGGATCGTCGCAGCAGTCGATGCAGTTTGCCGCGCAGGCTGTGATGAGCGGCACGCAGGACATCGTGCTGGCCAGCGGCATCGAGAGCATGACCCGCGTGCCGATGGGCTCGACCGCCGTACTCTACATGAAGGCCGGCATGGGCAACTACAAGTCTGCGCGGCTGGAGGAAGCGTTTCCGGGCGTGATGTTCAGCCAGTTCGATGGCGCGGAAATGATCGTCAAGAAGCACGGCCAGACCAAGGAAGCGCTCGACGCCTACTCGCTCGAGAGCCATCGCCGCGCGGCTGCCGCGACTAAGGCGGGTGCGTTTGACAACGAGATCGTTCCGGTCGAGATCGAAACCCCCGAGGGCAAGGAATGGCACAAGGTCGATGAGGGCATCCGCTTTGACGCCACGCTTGAAGGCATTGCCGGGGTAAAGCCGATTTCGGAAACCGGCGTGCTGTCTGCGGCCAATGCCAGCCAGATCTGCGATGGTGCCTCGGCGGTGCTGATCGTGTCCGAGCAGGCGCTGAAGGACCATGGCCTGACGCCGCGCGCGCGCATCCATCATGTCTCGGTGACCGCTGGCGATCCGGTGATCATGCTTGAAGAACCGCTGTTCGCGACCGAGCGGGCGCTCAAGCGGGCAGGCATGAAGATCGACGATATCGACCTGTATGAAGTCAACGAGGCATTTGCGCCGGTTCCGCTTGCCTGGATGTCCTATCTGGGTGCCAGCCACGACCGGCTCAACGTCCATGGCGGCGCGATCGCGCTTGGCCACCCGCTCGGCGCTTCGGGCACCAAGCTGATGGCGACATTGCTCAACGCGCTCGAAAAGCGCGGCGGCAAATACGGCTTGCAGACGATGTGCGAAGGCGGCGGTCAGGCCAACGTCACGATCATCGAACGCCTGAGCTGACTTATCGCTCTTCCCCGACTCGGGGAGGGGGACCGCGAAGCGGTGGAGGGGAAGCGTCCAGGTGCATTGCCTCGATCGAGGCACAATCCCGCTACCCCTCCGTCAGTCCTTCGGACTGCCTCCTCCCCGCGGCGGGGAGGATTGAAACTGGACCATCCTTCAGGAGATACCTCAATGAAACTCGATTCCTCCATTTCCGCTGTCGTGACCGGCGGCGCTTCGGGCCTCGGCGCCGCAACCGCGCGCGCTCTCGCCGCCAAGGGCGTAAAGGTCGCGATTTTCGATCTTCAGGAAGAAAAGGGCACCGCACTCGCCAACGAGATCGGCGGCGTATTCTGCGAAGTGAACGTCACCGACGATGCCAGTGTCGACGCCGGTTTTGCTAAGGCCCGCGCCGCTATCGGTCAGGAGCGCATCCTGGTGAACTGCGCCGGAACCGGTAACGCGATCAAGACCGCCAGCCGCTCGAAGGAAGATGGCAGCATCAAGCATTTTCCGCTCGATGCCTTCAACTGGATCGTCCAGATCAACCTGGTCGGCACCTTCCGCTGCATCGCCAAGTCGGCTGCCGGCATGATGACGCTCGATCCGCTGCCCGATGGCGATCGCGGCGCCATCGTCAACACTGCTTCGGTCGCGGCCGAGGACGGCCAGATCGGTCAGGCGGCCTATTCGGCATCGAAGGGTGGTGTCGTCGGCATGACGCTTCCCATCGCGCGCGACCTTTCGAGCGAGGCGATCCGCGTCAACACCATCCTGCCCGGCATTTTCAACACCCCGCTGCTCGCCGCCGCGCCGCAGCCGGTCAAGGACGCGCTGGGCGCATCGGTGCCGTTCCCCAAGCGTCTCGGCAATCCGGAAGAATATGCGCAGCTCGCGCTCACCATGATCGAATGCGGCTATTTCAACGGCGAGGATGTCCGCCTGGATGGCGGTATCCGCATGGCCCCGCGCTGATCATTCACGGCCCCGTCTGCTTGGCGGGGCCATTTTCTCCGGGAGGCAGCCATGGACTATAGTACGATCCGCTACGACGTCGCCGACGGCATAGCCACGATTACGCTCAACCGCCCGGAAAAGATGAATGCCTTCACCAACCGGATGATGGCCGAGATGATCGCGGCATTCGACGCGATCGATGCCGATGATGCCGTTCGCGCGGTCATCGTGACTGGCGAGGGCAGGGCGTTCTGCGCCGGCGCGGATCTGACGCCCGATGGCGGCGGCGGCCCCTTTTCAAGCGATGAGCCGGTCACAGACCTTTCGGACGATCGGGTCCGCGATGGCGGTGGCATGCTCACGCTGCGCATCTTCCAGTGCCAGAAACCGGTGATCGGTGCGATCAATGGCGCTGCGGTCGGCATCGGGGTCACCATGCAGCTGCCGATGGACATGCGGCTGGCCTCGACAAGTGCGCGCTTCGGTTTCGTGTTTGCCCGTCGAGGGATCGTGCCCGAAGCGGCGTCGTCCTGGTTCCTGCCGCGCCTCGTCGGCCAGCAACAGGCGCTCGAATGGTGCATGACCGGACGCGTCTTCGATGCGGACGAAGCGCTCGCAGGCGGCCTCGTTCGTTCGGTGCATGCTCCTGGGGAGCTTTTGCCAGCGGCCACGGCACTGGCGCGCGAGATCATAGACAACACCGCGCCTGTGTCGGTAGCGCTCACCCGGGCGATGCTGTGGCGCATTCCTTCTGCTCCGCATCCGATGCACGCACACCGGATCGACAGCCGTGCCATCTACACGCGCGCTCGTTCCGGCGATGCTGCGGAAGGCATTTCCAGCTTCCTCGAAAAGCGAACGGCCAATTATCCTGACCGGGTTGCATCCGACATGCCGCAATTCTATCCATGGTGGGATGAACCCGGATATGAATGACATTGCGCCCGAGGGGGAACTCAACGCGCGCGATCAACTGATTGAAGCCGCCAGCCAGATCATGCGCGATGGCGATCAGGTCGATCTGTCGCTGAGTGAACTTTCGCTGCGATCCGGCCTCAACAGCGCGCTGGTCAAATATTATTTTGGCAACAAGCAAGGATTGATGCTGGCGCTGCTCGAAAGGGACATGCGCAATATCGTCAACAGCCTCGATGCGCTGGTCGCCAAGGACTTTTCTCCGGACGAGAAGCTGCGCGTTCATATCCGCGCGGTGATTGGCACCTATTTCCGTTTCCCCTATCTCAATCGCCTGCTGATGCGGATGGTGCGCGATGCCGCGCCCGAGGTATCCCGCAAGATCGCGGATGACTATCTCGTTCCCATCTCCAACGCGTACAAGCGGCTGATCGACGAAGGCGTCCAGAAGGGGCTGTTCCGCCCCATCGATCCTGGTCTGTTCTATTTCACTGTCACTGGGGCGGCAGATCGGTTCTTCTCGGCCCGTCTGGTGCTGCATCATTGCTTTGGCCAGAGCGAAATGACCGAGCAGATGCGTGACGATTATGCCGATCATACACTTGATTTGATCATGCCCGGCCTGCTTAGCCGGAATTCGGCCTAGTGACACCGGTTAACCGTAACGTTCCGTCAGTGCGAGAGTTACATACGATCGAAATACGGTAATAAACTTACACATCGTCGCAACATTCTTTAATGAGGCGGCATGTCAAACTCTGTCGCCCGATTCCCGAATGATCGCCCAGGCTCTGCCGAGGGTGAAACCGCTGGTTCCCGTTCTGTCTCTGCAATCGATGAGCAGGCGTTCGTTGACGCCAGCGATAAGCTTTCACGCGCGCTCGATCAGGCTGCGGCGGGCCGTCAGCATGGCGACATCGTTGCCGCGCGCACGCGGTTGCGGGAATTGGCGGTGAAACTGCGGGATGCGGGCTACTGGCGGACCGACAAGCATGGCCTGCGCGCAACTGTGTCGTTGCTATGGCAGGCAGATCGCTATGTCAGCGAGCTCGCCCTGAAGAGCGATCAGGAACAGAAGCCTCGCGGCTCTGCAGAATAGATATCAGCTTCAAACCTGCCGGGTCGCAACCGGAAGCAGGAATGGAGTGGCGGGCCGGCTGCGGCTTTGAGGCAAGCACTGCGCCGGCCCGCCATTTGCCGACATTTTGAATGTTACTGTTTCATGACAGTGCAAATGCCACAATGTAACCCGCCAAGAAACGGGTGACGCGTTACTTGGCGGGGGTCCAGGTTTGAGCCTGGCAGAACATCGCAATGCAACCCTCGACACTCAGCGTGCCGTTCTTTCCGGCAGTCACGATCGACCGATAGGTTCTTCCGCTTTCGGGATCATAGATCTTGCCGCGCCACTTGTTGCCGTCGGGGGTGAAGCCGGTAAGGATCGGCAGCCCTACCAGCTTGCGCTTGCGCAGTGCCGGATCCGGGTTGTTGACATCGGTCGTCACGCCCTCGCGCGGTTGTTCGATGAACCGCGTGAGCCTGCCGCAAAGGTTCTGACCGCAGGGCGCGATCGTCACGACGGCGCGCTTGCCCTTGGTATACCATTGGCCCTGGATCGATTCCGCAGCGAGAGCTGGCGTTATAGAGGCGCACATTGCCCCCAAAATTGCGGCGAAAGCCGACCAGCGCATATTGTTCTCCATACAGCTTGTGACTAGCCTGCATCCCAATCTCCGCACCAGTCGGAGAATGGCCACCGTCATGTGCGGTGATAACGCGGGGAGGCAAGAGCATGAAGCGGAATTTTGCAGTGTCGGGATCGTTGCTGCTGACGGCTCTGGCTATGCCCGCCTCGGCCAAGGATATGGCCGTTGCGGCAGGGGCAGGTGCGCAGGAACGGCTTCAGGAGGCATTGATTCTCGCTGAGCCTGGCGATGTGGTTACGCTGGGGGAAGGACGCTTCGAGCTCACCGACGGCCTTTCGCTCGATGTCGCGGGCGTCACCGTTCGAGGCGCCGGTCCCGACAAATCCGTGTTGAGCTTCAAGGGCCAACTGGCTGCCGGAGAGGGCCTGCTTGTCACATCGGACAATGTCGTGCTCCGGGATTTCGCGGTCGAGGACAGCAAGGGCGATGCCATCAAGTCCAAGGGGGCCGACAACATCGTCTATCACAATATCCGAGTCGAATGGACCGGCGGCCCCAAGGAAACCAACGGCGCCTATGGCATCTATCCCGTCGAGTCGCAGAACGTTCTCATCGACTCCGTGCTCGTCATCGGTGCTTCGGACGCAGGGATTTATGTCGGTCAGTCGCGCAACATCATCGTGCGCGATTCGGTTGCCCGCTTCAATGTCGCCGGGATAGAGATCGAGAACAGCTTCGATGCGGACGTGCACGACAATGTCGCCACCAAGAATACCGGCGGCATCCTGGTGTTCGACCTGCCCAATCTGCCGCAGCAGGGCGGGCACAATGTGCGCGTGTTCGACAATTTGGTGGTCGAGAACGACACGCCCAATTTTGCGCCCAAGGGCAATATCGTCGCCAGCGTGCCTACTGGCACTGGCGTTATGGTGATGGCGAACCGCGATATCGAGATTTTCGATAATGTCTTCGATGGCAACGGATCTTCGAACATCATGATTATCGGCTATCGTCAGAAATTCGACGATGCCAAATATCAGCCAATGGTCCGCAATGTCCGCATCAGCGACAATGCGCATGGCAAGACCGGTTTTGCGCCCAGGTTCGATGGCGGAGAGATGCTTGCCGCTGCCTTTGGCGGCACCGTTCCCCCGATCATCTGGGACGGGGTGGGCGGCGCCGACGCCAACGTCTATTCGAGCGACGACGTACCGGTGCTGAACCTCGGCATGACCAAGTCCGATCAGCCGATCGACACGGCGCAGCCCGCGCTCGCCAAGCTTGCGGGTGATGCCGCACCGAAGCTGCCGAAGATCGTGATGCCCGAAGCGATGGAAGCGGCCATCCGGTGAAGCGCTGGGGAGTTCTTGGCGCGGTTGCTGCGGCAGCGTTGCTGGCAGGAGCGCTGCCCGATCCTGCCAGCGTCAACGACAGCGCCATTATCGAGCCGGCGTTTCCGCGCAAGCTGTCCGAATTCCGATTTTTTGCAGGGCCGGGTGCGACACGTCCGACCCCCGCGCTGGTCGCCTACAGCCTCCGCACGCCCTTGTTTTCGGATTATGCCGAAAAGCAGCGGTTCGTCTACGTGCCCGACGGCGAGCGCATATCGGCAGATGGCCGGGGAAGGCTTGCGTTTCCTGTCGGCAGCGCGCTGATCAAGACATTCGGTTATGGCAACGGCAAGGCCTTTCGTCCGATCGAAACCCGGGTTCTCCTCCGCCGCGCCAACGGCTGGGAGGCATTGCCCTATGTCTGGAATGCCGACCTGAGCGATGCTGATCTGAAAGTGGCCGGTACGCGACTGCCAGTCACGCTGACGCTGTCCGATGGCACCAGCACCCAGATCAGCTATGCGGTACCCAACAAGAACCAGTGCAAGGAATGCCATTCGTCGTCGGGCAATATCGTGCCGATCGGCCCGATTGCGGCCAATATGGAAATCGCTCCGACAAGCGCGGCGGCGTTTCGTGCGCGGATCGACTGGGCTGGCTCGCCGATCAGGGCAGATGGTCCGGTTTGGAACGATCCCGCTACCGGATCACTTGATCAGCGGGCGCGGGCCTATCTCATGGTCAACTGTGCCCATTGTCACAATCCCACGGGTTCGGCGAGCAATTCGGGGCTGTTTCTCGACGCCGATGCCGGGTCGAGCCGGACGGCCCTGGGGATCTACAAGCGGCCTGTTGCGGCAGGCCGCGGCAGTGGCGGACATGAATTCGCGATCGAACCCGGCCAACCTGCCAGGTCGATCATGATCCATCGCATGGCATCGACAGAGCCGGGGGTCGCGATGCCCGAGGTCGGCCGCTCGCTGGTTCATGAAGAAGGCGTAGCACTGATCCGCCAATGGATTTCCTCATTGCCTGCCGATTAGGGTTTGCCTGCTGCCCAAGCTGGTCTAGCAGGCGGTTTCTGAAGCATCGGGGAGGCGTGGTGCAATGAGCGAGTGGACCATCGGGGTAATCGGCGGATCGGGTCTGTATGCCATTGACGGGCTTGAAGACGCTCAGTCAATCCGCGTCGACAGCCCCTTTGGCGAGGCTTCCGACGATATCGTCATCGGCACGCTGCACGGTCACAGGTTCGTGTTCCTGCCCAGGCACGGCAAGGGACACCGGCTCAGCCCCAGCGACGTCAATGCGCGCGCGAATATCGATGTGCTCAAGCGCGCCGGCTGCACCGATATCCTGGCAATCTCAGCGATTGGATCATTGCGTGAGGAGTTGCCGCCGGGCCAGTTCGTGCTGGTCGATCAGTTCATCGACCGGACCGTTCATCGCCCGAGCAGCTTTTTCGGCACCGGCATGGTCGCGCATGTTTCTATGGCCGATCCGGTCTGCCCCCGGCTGTCTGCGCTGGCGGGCGAGGCTGCACGAGCAGCGGGTGCGCCGGTTCGTGAAGGCTGTACCTATCTGGCGATGGAGGGGCCGCAATTCTCCAGCCGCGCCGAGAGCCACATGTACCGCGCCTGGGGTTGCGATGTGATCGGCATGACGGCGATGCCAGAGGCGAAGCTCGCGCGTGAGGCGGAGCTGCCCTATGCGCTTGTCGGGATGGTCACCGATTACGACTGCTGGCGAGAGGGGGAAGACCATGTCGAGGTCGGCGCGATCCTGGCACAGATGCAGGACAATTCGGCAAAAGCCCGGCAACTGGTGATCGAGCTGGCAAAAATCCTTCCCGCCAGGCGAGAGTCCAGCCCGATCGACACCTGTCTCGATTTTGCCCTGATCACGGCCCCTGATGCACGGGATCCGGCATTGCTGGCGCGGCTGGATGCGGTCGCGGGAAGGGCCCTTCGGGCACGTTGAGCCGGATCAGGCTTCGGCGGCGCGGACCGTGCGCCCGGGTGCCAGCGCCCAGCGCGTGACGGCGGCAATGCCAGTCGTCCCGCCGCGTACGGCGAGGCGCGCCGGCAGCGAGATCGAGAGCCCATGCATGCTCCGGGCCCAGCGAGGCAGGAGATCGACACCGGCCTGCATCGTCATGTGGTGAAATGGTGCCAGACGAGATGTTGCAGGCGGCTGGCGCAACAGCAGATCGGCAATTTCCCGGGTGCGCTCGTCAAAACGCAGCATCGGTCGTGACTTATGCACCAGGCGCTGGGCCTCGCGATAGGTGAAGGGGACCGGATCTGCGCCGAGCAGCTTTCCGATTTGCGCCATTTCGGCAAAATAGCGGTCTCGCTCTGCGCCGCTCATGTGCGGCTTGCGGTAACGAATATAGCCTTCCAGGAAGCACAGGCTCTCGGTGACATGAACCCAGGCAAGCGATGCCGGATCATTGGCATGATAGGGCGTGCCATCGGGCAGTGTGCCGCGGACATGATCGTGGATGCGCCGAATTCGGCTGATCTCTCCCAGCGCCTGTTCGCGGTCACCATAGGTCGTGCGCGCCAGAAAGGCTGCGGTCCGACGCAAGCGCCCCCGCATGTCCTGCCGAAAGACGGAATGGTCCCATACGCCTGCAAGAACCCTGGGATCGAGCATCTGGAGCAGCAGTGACGCGATGCCGCCGATCATCATCGAGGTGACATCGCCATGCACCTGCCAGCTGACCGAGCCCGGCCCGAACAGGCCGGCATCGTTGCGCGAAATCTCTATCGTCTGACCGCCAGGTTCCGCGAAGATGCGGCGGATCTCGTCTCCGATGGTATCACGCAGCGTCGGCATGGCCTTAATATGGTGCAGATCGCTGCATTTGCCAACTTGTCGATGGGCGCCATTTGCTTGGTGAGTCATCGCTGATTTTACATGCGTTGAACCGGTCCGACGCGGGGTTGGTAACGCTTTGCTAATCGCGAAGGCTTATCGATTCAGCGATGTTCGGACAGAAGCAATCAGAACTGGCAATGAGTGAAGCGCCAGCATCTGGCCTGCTGTCCGCTCGGTCGCTGCTGGCCATGTGCGCATTGTGGCCGATCGTCATGGGTGTCCGCCTGACGGCGCTGCTTCTCGCCGCTGCCGCGCATGGCTTCTCGGCGGCCATGGTTACCGTTCCTTTCGTGACGGCGGCGGTGCTGGCTGCGCTGATCGATCTCGCCATATTCCTGCCAGGTCGCAGCAATATGGCTCGCAAGACGCTCGGCGACAGATTTCCTGCCATGCTCACGGCGCTGATCTGCGCATCGACCGTCGCCTTTTCCTACGCTGTGGTCGATCTGGTCTCGACCGGGCCGGAAGCCGGCATCATTATCGGCAGCATGGCGCTGCTTGGCGCGCTCCTGCCGACACTGGCCGTACTCGTTCCTCATCGCATGCTGATGTTCCTTGCCAGCGTGGCAACCGGGCTCGGCGCGCTGCTGGCGGCATGGGATCTGCGGCTTGCCCTCGGCACGCTGGTGTTCCTGCCCGCAATGCTGCTCGTCGCGCTGATCCGTGCCAAGGATGACCGCGAGGAGGAGGCCGCGCTTGACCAGCAGAAGCTGAACAATGAACGCGCCCGGCGCCTGCTGTCGGATTACGAGAAATCAGGCCGCGGCTGGTTCTGGGAAACCGATCGCCACGGTCGCATCGTCTACATCAGTGCCGAGGCGGTGAGCGCCATCCAGGCTGATCCTGCCACGATCATCGGCCAGCCGCTCAGTTCGGTCATCTGCTCGCCCGGATCGCAGGGAGGCGGAAGCGAACGGACCTTCAACTTCCATTTCTCGGCGAGAACGGCATTCAGCGATCTTGCCGTGCGCGTGGCACAGCTTCAGGAGGAACGCGCCTGGTCGCTTTCCGGTGCACCATTCTACAATGAATTCGGTCAGTTCGTCGGCTTTCGCGGCCATGGAACAGACCTGACCGAAGTGAAGCGATCGCATGAGGCGGTCACGCAACTGGCGCGGTATGACAATCTCACCGGCCTGGCCAATCGCCTCTACATCAAGGAACTGTTCGAAAAGGCTCTGGTGGGCCATCGTGGCGAGCCCAGCCCCTGTTCGCTGTTCCTGCTCGATCTCGACCGGTTCAAGCAGGTCAACGATACGCTCGGCCACCCGATCGGCGACGCGCTGCTCAAGCAGGTCTCGGAGCGCCTCAAGCGGACGATCAATGACAGCGGCGAGGTGGGTCGCCTCGGCGGGGACGAATTCCAGGTTGTGCTGCCCGGCATCATCAGCGAGGACCGGCTTGCCGATCTTGCTCGCTCGGTCATCATCAATCTCAGCCATCCGTATATGGTCGAGGGCAATCAGATCGTGATCGGCGCATCGGTCGGCATCGCCATCGCCGATGGCCGCCACCATTCGGGTGCCGAGACGCTGATCCGCAATGCCGATCTTGCGCTGTACTCCGCCAAGGAAAACGGTCGCGGTATCTGGAAGTTCTACAGCGAGGACATGCACAAGGTCGCGCACGAACGCCGTGCGCTCGAAAGCGAACTGCGTGCGGCGCTGCAGGCCGGCGGGATGAGCATTGCCTATCAGCCGGTGGTCAATGTCGCTACCGAGACGATCAGCGGATTTGAGGCACTGGCGCGCTGGAACCACCCTGTCCGCGGTCCCATCAGCCCTGCGGCATTTGTTCCGATTGCCGAGGAATCCGGTCTGATCATGCAACTGGGTGAATGGGTGTTGCGCACCGCCTGCGCCGATGCGGCCACCTGGCCAAGACAGGTGCGCATCGCAGTCAACGTTTCACCGATACAATTTGCCGATCCAGCCTTTCCCTCGATCGTCCTCAATGCCCTGGCGCAAAGCGGTCTCGAGCCTGAGCGGCTCGAACTCGAAATCACCGAAAGCGTGTTTCTCGATGACAAGCTGGATGCGACGCGCATCTTTGAGCGCCTGAAGGGCATCGGCGTGCGTCTCGCTCTGGATGATTTCGGTACTGGATATTCAGCGCTGGGCTATTTGCGCAGTGCGCCTTTCGACAAGATCAAGATCGATCAGAGCTTTGTGCGCGGCGCGGCGCAATCGGGCAGCGCGAACAGCGCCATCATTCGCTCGATCGTCTCGCTCGCCGAAGCGCTGAACATGGAAACCACTGCAGAGGGTGCCGAGACGATCGACGAGCTGGAACTGATCCGGTCGCTGGGCTGCAGTCATGTCCAGGGCTATATCTACGGCAAGCCAGTAGGCCTGGCAGAGGCCACGGAGCGGCTCGCCGGGGTCGAGAACCATGTCGAACCGGTTGGACACAAGCGCAGCCGCGAGGCGCGGTACAAGGTATTGCGCACGATCGGCATCTATCATGACGGCTACTGCTATCCTGCGCGCATCAAGAACATCTCGCCGGGTGGCGCGCTGATTGAAGGCCTTTGGGACGTACCACCCGGCACCGAGTTCGAAGTGGCGCTGGGAGCCAATCTGAAGGTTCTGGCCATAGCGCGCTGGTCGGTGGAAGACCGCTGCGGCCTGCAATTCCAGACGCCGATCAGCCTCGAGCGCTTCCGCCAGTCGAGCCCGCCCCAGATTGCGACGGGCTATCCCGAACAGATGCGCGCCTGATCGCGTGACAGCGCCGCAATGCGCGGATAAACATGGGCGACCAATTCCGTCTGGAGGTTCCCCGATGATCCGTTCGTTCCTGCCCGTTGCAGCACTGTCCCTGGCTTTCGCACTCTCCGCTTGCGGTGGCGCTGCGGACAAGGCCGAGGCACCGCTGCCCGATGGCGCCTGGCAGCTGGTCGCCGATCAGTCGAATATCGGTTTCGTCTCGGTCAAGGCAGGCAATGTGGGCGAAGCGCACAGCTTCACGAAGCTGTCCGGCTCTGTGCAGCCCGACGGCACAGTGGGCGTGGCCATCGATCTTGCCAGCGTCGATACCGGTATCGATGTGCGCAATCAGCGGATGCGCGACATGCTGTTCGAAGTTGCGAGCTTTCCCGATGCCAAACTCACCGCGAAGATCGATCCTGCTGCGGTCAAGGCGCTGAAACCGGGCGAACGAAAGATGATGAACGTGCCGGTGACGCTCGACCTGCACGGCACCACCAACAGCATCGAGGCGCCGCTGACGGTCACGCGGCTGGCCGGCGATTCTGTTCTCGTTGAAACCGCCAAGCCCCTGATCCTCGATGCGTCGGCTGTCGGCCTCGAGGCGGGACTGGGCAAGCTGCAGGAAATCGCCAAGCTGCCCGCGATCAGCCCAGCCGTTCCGGTCACCGCGTCGCTGGTATTCAGACCCTCGGCCTGACATCGTTTGCACAGGTTGCGCTGAGGGAATATCTGTCATACCCTCTGTCAAAAGGTGATCGTGATCACCGGATGGGAGAGGGCGCATGGCCAAATTCGGGCTGCTGGCGGGATTAGGCGCAGGGCTGCTTCTGGTAGCTGCCGCGCCCCCGTCAGCGCCACCTTCCGTCAAGGCCCCGTCTGGCAAGGCCCCGTCTGGCAAGGCAGCGCCTACCGTTTCGTCGGCCCTGCGCTCGCCGAATTTCGTCGTCCTTCTGGCCGACGACCTAGCGCTGATGGATCTTGGCATTTACGGCGGCGAGGCGCGTACGCCCCATATCGACGCGCTGGCGCGGCGCGGACGGATGTTCACGCGCTACTACAGCTCGCCGCTCTGCTCGCCCTCCCGAGCGATGCTGCTGACCGGTCTCGACAATCATCGCACCGGCGTATCGACCATACCCGAGGTCATCCCTGAGGAGCATATCGGCAAGCCGGGCTATGCGCTGAGGTTCGAGCCTGGCGTGACGACCATTGCAGCCCGGCTCAAGACGCGCGGCTATCGGACCTACATGACCGGCAAATGGCATCTGGGTCACGAAGCCGGCGACCTGCCCGATGCGCATGGCTTTGACCGTTCGTTCGTGCTCGACGCATCGGGCGCGGACAACTGGGAACAGAAATCGTACATGCCCTATTATGCCGACGCCCCCTGGTTCGAGGATGGCAAGCCGGCGACGCTGCCCGGGGACTTCTACTCGTCGCGCTTTCTGGTCGACCGGATGATCGACTATATTGGGGAGGGTGACCAGCAAAAGCCGTTCCTGGCCTATATCGGATTCCAGGCCATCCATATCCCGGTTCAGGCGCCGCCCGAATTCACCCGCAAATACAAGGACACCTATCGTCAGGGCTGGGCAGCCATGCGCAAGGCCCGATGGCAGCGCGCGCAGGAGATCGGACTGATCCCCAAGGGGGCGCCGCTGGCCGACCCGCCGCGTGGACTGCGGCAATGGGAGAGCCTGTCGTCGCAGGAACAGGCGCTGTTCGCCCGCAACATGGCGATCAATGCAGGCATGATCGAGGCTATGGATCATCATGTCGGCAGACTGGTCGCGCATCTGAAACGCACTGGCGAATATGACAATACGGTGTTCGTCTTTACGTCCGACAATGGACCCGAACCCAGCAATCCTCTGGCTTCGTCGCGCTCCATGCAGTGGTGGCTGGACAGCAACGGCTACAGCGTATCCGCCGACAATTGGGGCGGCAAGGGCACCTATGCCTTTATCGGCCCGGAATTCGCCAATGCCTCGGCATCGCCCGGTGCGATGTTCAAGTTCTACAGCAGTGAAGGCGGCCTGCACGTACCGATGATCATGGCAGGGCCCGGCATTGCCGCTGCACCCCCGAGCGCGGCCATGGCTACGGTGAGCGACATCGCGCCGACCTTGCTGGCGATGGCAGGCGGGACAGTCGATGACGATGCCTTTGACGGCCGATCGCTGCTTCCGGTGCTGGCGGGGCAGGCCGACGCTGTGCGCTCGCCCGAGGTTGCGACCGGTTTCGAGGTGTCGGGCAATGCCGCCTTGTTCAAGGGCAGCTACAAGCTGGTCCGCAATCTCAAACCCTATGGCGACGGTGTCTGGCGTCTGTACGACCTCGCTCAGGATCCCGGTGAAACCCGTGATCTGAGAAACAGCGATCCTGCCAAGTTCAAGGAAATGATGGACGAATATCGCGACTATGCCCGGCGCAATGGCGTGCTGGAAATGCCCGAGGGGTACGACTCCAGCGCGCAGATCGCCAGTAACACGGTCCGCAGGATGGCCGCGCGCTATTGGTACATTTTGCTCGCCGCCGGGGTGGTGGGGCTGGGGATGGTTTTTGGCCTGTATCGCTTTGGACGCAGGGCGTTGCGAAAGCGTCCGGCTTGACCGGTCAATGATATTGACATAGCCTATGCCAATATAACGGTGGAGGATGCCATGCAGATGATCGAACTGCTCGGGGCGCCGGGTTCGCCCTATACGCGCAAGATGCTGGCGTTGCTGCGCTATCGCTGCATCGCGCATCGCATGATCTGGGGCAGCCATATGCAGCCCCCCGCAGGTTATCCTGTCCCCAAGGTGAAGCTGCTGCCGACCTTCTATTTCGGGGAAGGTGAAAGCCGCGAGGCTTTGGTCGATTCCACGCCGATCATCCGGCGGCTTGAAGCAGAGCATGCTGGCCGCTCGGTGCTGCCCGAAGATGAGCTGCTCGGCTTTCTCGACCTGCTGATCGAGGATTTTGCCGACGAGTGGATGACCAAGATGATGTTCCACTATCGCTGGCATTATGCGGCAGATGCCGACAACGCCGCAGCGCTGATCGTGTTCTGGCAGAACCCGACCTATTCGGACGAGATGGGCAGGCAGATGGCAGACAGCTTTGCCCGCCGACAGATCGATCGGCTTTATGTCGTCGGTTCGAATGATTTAACCGCGCCCATCATCGAGGCAAGCTACGAGCGGCTGGTCGCAATTCTCGACCGGGTGATTGCCCGCACCGGCTTCGTGCTGGGCACCCGGCCATCGGCGGCAGATTTTGCAATCTATGGTCAGCTCACCCAGCTCGGCATCGTCGATCCGACGCCCGCCGCGATCATGGCCAGAACTGCTCCCCGCCTGCGTGCCTGGCTGGACAGGGTAGAAGATCTGTCCGGATTGCCTGATGGACAATGGCTCGAACACGGTGCCGTGGCCGATCATCTCGGCGCGCTGCTGGCTGAGATCGGCCGCACCTATGCACCTTTCCTGCTCGCCAATGCGCGCGCTGCTGCGGCGGAAGAGAGCGACTTCGAAACCGAAATCGATGGCAGGCGCTGGACCCAGCCTGTCTTTCCGTATCAGGCCAAATGCCTGGTCACGTTGCGGGCAGCGCGCGAAAGCCTCTCTGCGGCGGCCAAGGACAGACTTGACGCACTGGTTGCCGGAACGGGGTGCGAGGCGATGTTCGCACCCGAGTCAGTCGCATGATCCGCCGTATCCTGCTCGGCCTGCTGGTCGTCCTTGTCGCTGCAGGAACCTGGGCCTGGTTCAACAAGAGCACCGTTCTGCTCTTTGCCGCGTCGCACATGGGCAAGCACGAGATAGCGCCGCATCGCGATGTCGTCTGGCAGAAGGGCCCCGCCAGTCCTGCCGTGCCTGCAGACAAGCGGCCGCCGAACATCGTGTTCATCCTTGCGGACGACCTTGGCATCAACGACATCTCGACCTTCGGAGGAGGGGTGGCCGGCGGGAAAGTGCCCACGCCCAATATCGACCGGCTGGCAGCCGAAGGCGCCATCTATTCGCAGGCTTATGCCGGCACTGCGAGTTGCGCCCCATCGCGCGCGATGATCCTCACCGGACGATACCCCACCCGCACCGGCTTCGAATTTACCCCGACACCCGACGGCATGGGCCGTATCGTCAAGGCCTTGTCCGACGAAATGGATTCCGGCCTGCCTCCGGTAACCTATCTGGATGCCGCAGTGGAAGGCGCGCCCGATTTCGATGGTCAGGGCCTGCCAGGCAGCGAGCGGACAATTGCCGAGATACTGAAACCTGCCGGCTATCACAGCGTGCATATCGGCAAATGGCACCTCGGCGACGGACCCGAGTTCAGCGCCAATGCGCAGGGATTTGACGAAAGCCTGTTGATGGCAAGCGCCATGCACCTGCCCGAGGACGATCCGAACGTCGTCAATGCAAAGGTCGATTTCGACCCGATCGACAAGTTCCTCTGGGCGCGCATGCAGTTCGCCACCAGCTATAACGGCGGAAAATGGTTCAAACCAGGCGGCTATCTGGCCGACTACTGGACCGACGAGGCGATCAAGGTTATCGAAGCGAACCGCAATCGCCCGTTCTTCCTCTATCTCGCGCACTGGAACGTTCATACTCCACTCCAGGCGACCAGGGCCGATTACGACGCCGTGGGCGACATCAAGCCGCACCGGCTGCGCGTCTATGCCGCGATGGTCCGCGCGCTCGACCGTTCGGTAGGCCGCATCATGCAGTCTCTCAAGGATCAGGGTCTCGACGACAATACCATCATCGTGTTTTCCAGCGACAATGGCGGGGCCGGCTATATCGGCCTGCCACAGGTCAATGCTCCCTATCGCGGCTGGAAGCTCACGCTTTTCGAGGGCGGCATTCGCGTGCCGATGTTCGTGCGCTGGCCTGGCCGCGTGAAGCCGGGGACCCGGGTCGACACGCCCGTGGCGCATATCGATCTGATGCCTACCTTTGCGAGGGCGGGCGGTGCAAAGCTTCCGGCTGACCTGGAGATCGACGGGGTTGATCTGCTTGGCGACGACCCGGCAAACCCGGTCGGCCAGCGTCCCGATGACGCCATTTTCTGGCAGAGCGCTTATTATCGCGTGGTGCGTCAGGGCGACTGGAAACTTCAGGTGACCGAACGCCCGCGCAAGACCTGGCTGTTCAACCTCAAGGACGATCCGACCGAGCAGCGCGATCTGGCGGCCGCCAATCCGACCAAGGTCGCCGAGCTCAAGGCTCTGCTCGCCAGGCACCAGCAAGGCGCTCGCAAGCCGCTCTACCCGCACACGATCGAGGCGCCGGTCGCCATCGACAAGCCCCTTGGCGTGAAGTTCAGGAAGGGCGACGCGCTGATCTACTGGCCCAACTGATGGCGATGCGGCTGCCCGGGATCGAACCGGCTCAACCCTCTGCCTCATCGCGGTTCCTGGCGCTATGCGGCGTTCTGGCGGTTATCCCGGGCGTCATCCACGTGTTCCTGCCTGATGGCGGGGCGGGCGTGATTGCCGGCATCGATCTTTCTGGCGATGGCAGCCGGATCGTCTCCATATTTGCCTGGGCTGGGGCAACGCAGATCGCCTGGGGGCTGATGATGCTCGCAATCGGCCTGTTCCACCGGGCACTGGTGCCGCTGGCACTTGCGCTGCTGCTGCTTGAAAGAGTTCTGCACGTCTTGAGCTTCTGGGTCCTGAAACCCAGCGATCATCACCCGCCGGAAAGCTATGCGGTGCTGGTCGCCGTGCCGCTTATCGCTTGGTTCCTGGTGCTGGCGCTGCGCCGTCGCGAATGATCCGGAAGCCGATATGGTTGGATGAAAAGTCGCTTTCCTGAGGCTGGCGTGCTGCGGGCCGATAGCGCGCGCAGAAATTCGCTGCACAGAGCCAGCTTCCGCCCTTGATGATCATGCGTGCGTCATCCGCCGGGCTGTCGGTCCATTCCCAGACATTGCCGATCAGATCGTGCACGCCGTTGCGATCGGCGGAAAAACAGCCTGCGGGCGCCGTGCCCGAAAAGCCGTCCTTGCCCTCGTCCCGCACCGGAAAAACCCCTTGCCAGTGATTGGCGCGGGGTTGGCCCTGATCATCGACCGCACCCGAAAAGCGGTTGGCAGGGTCAGGCAGGCCGCTGCTGGCAGCATATTCCCATTCCTCTTCGCTGGGGAGGCGCCCTCCGGCCCAGCTGGCATAGGCGCGCGCATCGGCGAGCGTGACATGCACCACCGGATGCCGCCCCTTGCCCGCGATATTCGAACCTTTGCCTTCAGGGGCCCGCCATGTCGCCCCCTTGCGAAGCAGCCATCGTCCGTTCATGCCTCTGCCATCGCGCATGAACACCGCAGAGCCCGCTGCAGGATCATCGCTCGTCGCAGCTCTTTCGGCCTCGGTGACATAGCCGGTCGCCCTGACGAAGGCAGCGAACTGATCGTTCGTCACTTCATGCGCCTGAATCGCAAAGCCTTCGACTTGCAGTCGGACAGACGGCCGCTCTTCGGGATAAAGCCGGTCCGCGCCTTTCAGATAAGAGCCAGAAGGAAGGGCGACAAACCTGCCCTGCTCGATGGCGGCGGGGCATTCGCGGCTTGCGACTTGCTTCGGAGCGTTTTCCGGCACCGCTTGGGGGCCGCAGCCGGCAATGACGTAAACCAGGGCAATCCCGGGAAACCAGGATGCACGCGGCAAGGTCAGTCCACCAGCCGCGAAATGGTCAGCCGGACGACATCGGCCGCCTGCTGGGTCGTCAGGCCTTGATCCTGGCGCAACCGCCGCCAGGTCTGGAACCCTGCACACATTTCTATCGCCGAAAACAGCGTCGAATCCTTGCGAATCGCAGATGGGAGAAGGGACTCGAGGCCCGTCCGCTCCAGATGCACGAAACGCTCGTAATTCAGCATCAGATAGTCCGAGCTGAACCGGCGGATGCTGGCTGCGATCTTCAGCGGCATGACTCGTTCATAGATCATTGCGCGGCGTTCGATCATCTGGTCGAGCTGGGCCCGCCAGCCTTCGCCGGTAAACGGCTGCTGGATGATCGGCATGATCTCCGCCTCCATCCGTTCAGTCATCTCGCTGTAAAGGCTATCCATTTCTTCGAAATGGCGAAAGACGGTACGCGCGCTGACCCCCGCCTTTTCTGCTATTTCAGCAGCGCTGGGTTCCATTTTGCCGCCCATGATGATCTCGAGCATGGCATCGACAATGGCCTGGCGGCTGCGTTCGCTGCGTTGCTTGCGACCATCGGGATGGCGCGGGGAGGGGGTCTGGATCATGTAAATTCGCTTATCCCCAAGCTGGGCCTATGTCACCCCTTGTGACCAACCAGTGACATGATCTGCTGCATCCATGGCATGTTCGCTGCTTCGGGTGACAAAACCGTCTCGATGTTCAGCTGGCCATCAAGGCCCGCACTGCGATGGACGGCGATCTCGCGCCATTCATCGGACATGGACATGCGCACCATGTCGCCGCGCTTGGGATAGACCCCGATTGCAACTTCATCCCAAAGTTCGCCGACCTGACCGAGCGACAGGAACGTGACGTCTGCCGCGAACATCGCGACACCGCCGAATTTGGGCAGCAACTGCGATACCGCCCGCCCGTAGATCATATAGGCTTCGCGTCCCGTCAGATCGGTGGCACGACCGTCTTCATATTCGGCCTTTTCCTTGAACTTCAGCAGATTGATCATGAAGATCGGGCCGTCCGGCCCCGTCTGCATCAAGCCTGCAAGCGTATCCGGATTGGCTGGAAAAACTTCATTCAAGACGGTGAAGGGTTGTGGCACGATCCTGTCCTCTCGGCATGTTTCTGTCCGAAAGGCTATATATTGACACTATGAATGTCAATAAATCAGCCGTGCTCGCGCAGCACCTGCAGAAATGCCTCACCATAAGCTTCCAGCTTGCGCGTTCCGATGCCCGAAATGCGTGACAAGGCATCGAGGGTCCGGGGCATCCTTTCCGTCATCTCGCGCAGCGTGCTGTCATGGAAGATCACGTAAGGCGGTACGCCTGCCTCCATGGCCAGATCGCGTCGACACGCGCGCAAGGCCTCGAACAGCGGATTGCTGACCGGGTTGACGGCATCGCCTCCCCGCCGACTCCGACGCGCACGCTTGGGCGGCAGCACCAGTGGCAGTTGCACCTCGTCGCGCAGGATCGCACGGGCTTCCGGGCCAAGCATCAGCCCGCCATGCTCGTTGGTCGCCAGCGCATCGCGCACCTGCAGGGCACGCGCGACAGGCTTGAGCAGCACCGCCTCCTCGCCATCGACGATGCCGAATACGGACAGACGATCATGGCCTCGCTGCTGGACCTTGTCGGTGGACTGTCCGCGAAGCACCGCCTCGACATGTCCCAGCCCAAAGCTCTGGCCGGTCCGGTATACGGCAGACAGCAGCTTGCGCGCAGTCTGGGTCGCATCGACGCTGTCCGGCGGGCTTAGGCAATTGTCACAATTGCCGCATTGCTCCGGTGGCGATTCGCCGAAATGCCGTAACAGCACCGCACGGCGGCAGCCGCCGGTTTCGACCAGCGCACCCAGCGCCGCGATGCGTGCGCGCTCACCAGCCTGCCGCTCTGCCTCTATCTCGCCGATTCGCATGCGCGCGCGGGCGAAATCTTCAGCTCCCCAGAACAGGTGCGCCTCTGCGGGCTCCCCATCACGGCCCGCACGCCCGGATTCCTGGTAATAGCCCTCGATCGATTTCGGCAGCCCGGCATGCACGACGAACCGGACGTCTGGCTTGTCGATACCCATGCCGAAGGCCACGGTGGCCACCATCACCATGTCCTCGCTGGCGATGAAGGCATCCTGGTTGGCGCGGCGTTCCTCGGGCGGCATTCCGGCGTGATAGGCGCGGACCGGGCGACGGCCGTCGCGACCCAGCTGCTCGGCGAGCTTTTCGGTGGCAGCGCGGGTCTGCGCGTAGACGATGCCGGGCCCGGGGTTGGTAGCGACGAGATCACCGATCTGCCGCGTCAGACCGTCGCGCGGGTGCACGGCATAGCGGATATTGGGCCGATCGAACCCGGCGATCACCATGCCATCGGGCGCGATGCCAAGCTGTTTCAATATGTCCTCGCGCGTATGCGCGTCGGCAGTCGCGGTCAGCGCGAGGCGAGGGCAGTCGGGAAAGCTGTCGAGCAGAGGGCGCAACAGCCGGTAATCGGGACGGAAATCATGCCCCCATTCGGAAACGCAATGCGCCTCGTCGATCGCGAAGAGCGCAATCGGCGCGCGCGCCAGCAGGCTGCGAAAGCCATCCGAGCTCGCACGTTCCGGAGCGACGTAGAGCAGGTCGAGTTCGCCGGCGCGAAACCGGTCCTGCGTCTCCTGCCAATCGGTATCGACCGAGGTCAGGCTGGCCGCGCGAATCCCGAGCGCCTGCGCCGCGCGGAGCTGGTCGTGCATCAGGGCAATCAGCGGCGAGATGACAATGCAGCAGCCGTCGAGCGCGACAGCCGGCAGCTGATAGCACAGCGATTTTCCGGCGCCTGTCGGCATGATGGCCAGCGTGTTCTGCCGCGCGAGCACGCGCGTCACCACTTGCTGCTGGACTCCGCGAAAGGCGGGAAAGCCGAAGGTTTCGTGCAGGACGTCGAGGGGATCGCGGGTCATCCCCCCGCTCTTATGAGCGAGGATCAATGCAGGGAAGCGCAAATAATGGCCTGATGGCCAGATCAGGCGGCGTTGTCGATCCCGAGTTCCGTCAGCTTGCGATACAGCGTCGATCGACCGATCCCGAGCCGCCGGGCAACCTCGGTCATTCGCCCGCGATAGTGACCGATGGCAAGGCGGATGACGTCGGCTTCGATTTCCTCGAGCGGGCGCAGGTTGCCGTCCTCGGCATAAAGCGTGATGCCGATGCCATCATGCGGGCTTGATGTCCGGCGCGGCTCCTCTTCGCCCAGCATCGTGGTCAGCTGCGGAAATTCGGCGGTCGTCAGCGCATCGCCATCGCAGAAGATCGCGGCGCGAAAGAGCGCATTCTGGAGCTGACGAACGTTCCCGGGCCAGTCGAAGGACGAGAGCAGCGACAGCGCCTCGTCGGTAATGCCCAAACCGCGGAGCCCGGGCTGCTCTGCAATGCGCGCCAGGAAATGGCGGACCAGGGCAGGGATGTCGCTGGTACGGTCACGCAGCGCGGGAATGGTGATCTGCACAGGCGCGATCGCGTAATAGAGGTCCTCGCGGAATGTCCCCGCTTCCACCATGGGCTTGAGCGGCGCGTTGCTGGCGCAGATGAACCGGACATCGCAGCGGAAGCCATGGCGGGCGCCGAGCGGGCGGACCTCGCCCGAGCGGATCGCATCGGCAAGCTTGGCCTGCGATTCGAGGGGCAGCTGATCGACCTCGTCGATGAACAGCGTCCCGCCCTCGACCCGCTGTATGATGCCCACATGGCGATCGAAGGCACCGGGAAATGCTCCACGTTCATGGCCGAAAAGCTGCGATTCTATCTGTCCGCTGGAAGCCCCGGCGCAGGTCACGAGACGCAGCGCGAGCTTGGAGCGCGGGCTCGCGGCATGGATGGCACGCGCGATCATCTCCTTGCCCGTGCCGCTTTCGCCCTCGATCAGCACCGGGCTGTGCGTGCGCGCAGACTTGGCGGCGATGGCAAGCGCCGCGCGGAACCGCGGCGAAGAGCCGATCATCTCGTCGAAATCGAGCGGAGCTGCGATCTTTTCAGTCAGCGGTCGCAGTTCGTCCACATCGTCCTTGCGCGCGGCAGCGTTCAGGGCAGCGATCAGCCGGTCCGGCGCAATCGGCTTGATCAGGTAATCGGTCGCGCCGGCGCGCATGGCCTCCACCGCAAGCAGTGGCGAGGTGCTGGTCGTCAGCATCAGGATCGGCAGGGCAGGGCGGCGCGCCTTCAGTTCCTTGATCAGTTCGGCCGCCTCGTCGCCCGGCACCCACTGATCGAGAATGATCGCATCCAGCATCATCCCTTCCTGGGTACCCAGCATGGCAATCGCTGTTTCCGAATCATGGGCGAAGATCGTGCGCCATCCGGCCTTGGTCGCAAGCGCTGCGACCAGGCGGCATTGCGCCGGCTCGTTATCGATCAGCATTACCCGGCGGATCTGCTGGTCTGCGTCTGTGCGTTCCTTGGCCATCGCCCAGATGTTTAACGCCATGTGGTAAAAACCCCATTAAAGCTAAGCTTTGGTCCACCCTAGCGATTTGAAGCTTGCGGGATTGAGCGACACCCGGCATTCGGTTAAGGCGAACCGATATCAATTTCGGCATTAATCACCGGGGAAGGCTCTGACTATGGCCCAAGACACACCTAACAACATTGAATATGCCCGCCAGACCTATGAAGGCTTCATGGGCCTGCTGAAGACCGGCACGATCGTTGCGGCGCTGGTCACGGCGTTCGTCGTCGTCCTCATCGCCAGCTGACCGGCGGCGGCATGAAGATCGCGGTCCTCAAGGAGCAGGCATCGGGCGAACGGCGCGTTTCGGCGAGCCCTGAAACAGTCAAGAAGTTCATCGGATTGGGAGCGACCGTGGCGGTGGAAACCGGCGCCGGCGAATACGCGTCGATCTCCGATGCGGATTTTGCAGCTGCCGGCGCCAGCGTTGCCGGACGTGCCGATGTGCTGGCGGATGCCGACATCATTTTCGGTATCCAGGGGCCTGATCCTGCCAGCCTTGCCGGGGCCAAGCCCGGGGCCATGATCGCTGCCTCGCTCAATCCTTTTGGGGAGCGCGCGCGCATCGACGCCTACGCGGCGGCCGGCTTCCAGGCTCTGGCGCTCGAATTCATGCCGCGCATCACCCGGGCGCAGTCGATGGACATCCTGTCCTCGCAGTCGAACCTGGCGGGTTACAAGGCGGTCATCGATGGCGCTGCCGAATATGGCAAGGCCTTCCCGATGATGATGACCGCAGCGGGCACGGTGTCTGCTGCCAAGGTTTTCATCATGGGCGTCGGTGTTGCGGGCTTGCAGGCGATCGCAACGGCCCGGCGTCTAGGGGCGCAGGTGTCTGCGACCGACGTTCGCTCTGCCACCAAGGAACAGATCCAGTCGCTGGGCGCCAAGCCCATCTTCGTCGAGAATGTCGCCGGGATCGAAGGCGAGGGTGCGGGCGGCTATGCCACCGAAATGTCCGACGAATACAAGGCGGCGCAGGCCGAACTGGTCTCGTCGCATATTGCCAAGCAGGACATCGTGATCACCACCGCGCTGATCCCGGGCCGGCCCGCGCCGCGTCTGATTTCGGACGCGCAGATCGCCAGCATGAAGCCGGGCAGCGTGATCGTCGACCTCGCAGTCGAGCAGGGCGGCAATGTCGAGGGTGCGGTAGCAGGCGAGATCGTCGTCAAGCACGGCGTCAAGATCGTCGGCCACCGCAATGTGCCCTCGCGTCTGGCCACCGACGCCTCGGCGCTGTTCGCGCGCAACCTCTTCAACTTCTTTTCGGCCTTCTGGGACAAGGAAGCGAAAGCCCCCGTGTTCCCCGATGACGACGAGATCGTTCAGGGTGTCCGCGTGACCATGGGCGGCAAGGTCGTCAGTGAAAGGCTGCTGGCAGGCTGATGGCCTGACAATCGAACATCTGACCGGCATGGCCCGGACCCCTCCCGCAGCAAGGCAAAGCCGACCCTGCGGGACGAATGGAGAATGTGAAGATGGACTTCATCTCAATCCTCTCGATCTTCGTAATGGCCTGTTTCGTGGGCTATTATGTCGTCTGGTCGGTGACACCTGCACTGCACACGCCGCTGATGGCAGTGACCAATGCGATCTCGTCGGTGATCATCGTGGGCGCACTCGTGGCCAGCGCCGAGGCGATTTCTCCGGTCGCGAAATATCTGGGCCTGCTCGCAGTGGTGTTTGCGGCGGTCAATATCTTCGGCGGCTTTGCCGTCACCGAGCGCATGCTTGCGATGTACAAGAAGAAGGAGCGCAAGTGATGGCTCTGGGGGCAGCAATGAACATCAACCGTCCACTCGCTTTTGCCGCCGCAGCCTGCAGCGCGCTCACCTCTGTTCCGGCCTTTGCCTCGGGCGGCGATGCCGCTCCGGTAAGCCCCTGGGTGTCGCTGGCCTATCTGGTCGCGGGCGTGTTCTTCATCCTCGCGCTGCGCGGTCTTTCCAGTCCGGAAACAAGCCGCAGCGGCAACCGTTTCGGCATGATCGGCATGGCGATCGCGGTCATCACGACACTGCTGACGCATGAGATTGCCAACATTGCCGAGATCCTGATCGCCATCGCGATCGGCGGTGTCGCCGGCTTCGTCATCGCGCGCAAGATCAAGATGACCGACATGCCTCAGTTGGTGGCAGCCTTCCACTCGCTGGTCGGTCTCGCCGCCGTGCTGGTCGCGCTCGCTGCCTGGCTCAACCCCGAAGCCTTCGGCATTCTCGATGCCAATGGCCAGATCCTGGCCGTAAGCCGCGTCGAAATGGGGCTTGGCGTCGCGATCGGTGCGATCACCTTCTCCGGCTCGGTCATCGCGTTCCTCAAACTGAACGGCAACATGTCCGGCTCGCCGATCATGCTGCCGGGCCGTCATGTCATCAATCTGGGCGTGCTCGCCGCGATCCTCGGCATGATCGCGGTCTATACCGTGTCGCCCGATGGCGGCGCGGGCGAGGGCTGGCTGTTCCTGGCAATCACCGTGCTCTCGTTCATCATCGGCTTCCTGCTGATCATCCCGATCGGCGGCGCGGACATGCCGGTCGTCGTCTCGATGCTCAACAGCTATTCGGGCTGGGCAGCTGCGGCGATGGGCTTCACCCTGTCGAATACCGCGATGATCATCACGGGTGCGCTGGTCGGTTCCTCGGGCGCTATCCTCTCGTACATCATGTGCAAGGCGATGAACCGCAGCTTCATCTCGGTGATCGCTGGCGGCTTCGGTGCCGAGGCGAGCAGCGGCGGCGACGGCGCGGCCAAGGTCGATCGCCCATGGAAGCGCGGCAGCGCCGAAGATGCGGCGTACATGATGAAGCAGGCCGAAAGCGTGATCATCGTGCCTGGATACGGCATGGCGGTGGCCCAGGCGCAGCACGCTCTGCGCGAAATGGGCGACCTGCTCAAGAAGGAAGGCGTCAGCGTCAAATACGCCATCCATCCGGTGGCAGGCCGCATGCCGGGGCACATGAACGTGCTGCTCGCAGAAGCAAACGTGCCTTATGACGAGGTGTTCGAGCTAGAGGACATCAACAGCGAGTTTTCGCAGACCGACGTCGCCTTCATCATCGGCGCGAACGATGTGGTCAATCCGGCGGCGAAGACCGACAAGTCCTCGCCGATCTACGGCATGCCCGTGTTCGATGTCGACAAGGCCAAGACGGTTTTCTTCATCAAGCGATCGATGGGCGGCGTGGGCTATGCGGGCGTCGACAACGACGTGTTCTACATGGACCAGACGATGATGCTGCTCGCTGACGCCAAGAAGATGGTCGAGGATATCGTCAAGAATCTGGGGCACTGAGCCGCATGCGGAAAATCGGCCTGATCGGCGGGATGAGCTGGGTTTCGACCGAGACCTATTATCGGCTGATCAACAAGGGGGTGCAAAAGCGCGCCGGATCGCTGTGCAGCGGCCCGATCGTGATCGAGAGCCTCAACTTCTGCGATCTGGCACAAATCCGCACGCCCGAAGGCTGGGACCATGCGACCGAGAAGCTGACCGTGGCGGCGCGCTCGCTCGAAGCGGCGGGCGCGACCGCGATCCTGATCTGCGCCAATTCGATGCACAAGGTCTATGACCGGGTGCAGGGCGCGGTCAGTGTGCCGATCATCCATATCGCCGATTGCGTCGGCGAGAAGATGCAGGCCGATGGCATCAAGCGCGCTGCTATCATCGGCACGCGCAATGTGATGCTCGAAAGCTTCTACCGCCAGCGCCTCGTCAAGCACGGCATCGGCCTGCTCGCCCCCGAGATGGAGCGCGTCGAGGAGATCGACCGGATCATCTACGAGGAGCTTATGGAGGGCAGGGTCGTGCGCGAGTCCGAGCGCACCATGAAGACCTTCCTCACCAATATCGCCAAGGAAGACGTGCAGGCGGTGGTGCTGGGTTGCACCGAGCTCGAGATGATCGTCGATACCAAGGCGAATGTGCTGCCGATCTATGACGGCACCGAGATCCATGCCCGGGCCGCAGTCGACTGGATCATGGGCGAGGCTTGATCTTTTAACCCATGTGGGCGAGGGCGATCCTGTTTTCCGTCGAAAACCGGAATCCAGAGTCATCTGGCACAATCTGACCGCTGGGCTCCGGCTTTCGCCGGAGAACGGCTTGGCGCTATTGGAGTCTTCAGGTCACCATGCACCCCCGCGCGCCTTATGCCAGTGATCCGTCGCGTTCGCGCGGGCGCCAATATGCCGAGGGCGGCGAGCCGACGCGCGGACCGCGCAGTGCTTTTCAGCGCGACCGCGACCGGATCATTCATTCGATCAGCTTTCGCCGGCTGCGCCACAAGACCCAGGTATTCGTCGCGCCCGATGGTGACCATTATCGTGTCCGGCTGACGCACAGCATCGAGGTCGCGCAGATCGGGAGAACCATTGCCCGCGTGCTGGGTCTGGACGAAGACCTGACCGAAGCCTTGTGCCTGGCACATGACATCGGGCACCCGCCTTTCGGCCATGCCGGAGAGGACGCTCTTGAGGCGGCAATGGCCGGGCAGGGAGGGTTCGACCACAATGCCCATACCTTGCGCGCGCTGCATGTGCTCGATTCGCCCTATCCGCGCTGGCAGGGGCTGAACCTCAGCTGGGAAGTGCTTGAAGGCCTGGCCAAGCACAACGGTCCTGTTGCGCGCGCGACCTGGGCGCTTGATGGTATCAACGCCGGAATCGATCTGGATCTGGCGCGCTACTCGTCGCTGGAAGCCCAGGTGGCGGCGGTGGCTGACGACATTGCCTATGACAATCACGATATAGAGGTGGCCTGGCAAAACTGGACATCGGGATAAGTGGATTTTCTGCCTGACGGGGGCCATTGTGCGGCCTGACAGGAGACGAGATGAGCAGACGACCGCGCCGTAACCACAGTCCGGCATTCAAGGCGAAGGTGGCATTGGCTGCCGTGAGGGGCGAGAAGACGCTGGCCGAGTTGGCGCAGCT
>NZ_QJJM01000005.1 GCF_003201955.1 Blastomonas natatoria | reverse complement strand
AAGAGGGTCATGGCATTGTCCTTTCGTAGAGTTCGGTGTGTTCCGGACCGTTTGTCCGGAGATGCCAGATACTCTGCACAGGCCGTGCCAAACTGGAAAAGCTGAGAGATTACAGCGCCATAGCCGTTTTCCGCCCTAATCCGAACATGAACGGATGCTGACTGTTGGGAAAATTTCCCATTAATCGGGATCGGCTGTCGGAAAAATTCGCAGCGATGGTCAGCCCGCCTTGGGCACCAGCCCCGTGGCTTCGGCTTCAGCCTGCATGCGGCGGGCGAAGAATGGCGAGATGGTGAAGCGCGAGAGCACTTCGGCAGCGGGCGTCCCGGGCGGCACACCCACCAGCTTTTCAAGCGCCCGCCAATCCTTCTGGCCATCGGCCACCCGGCCATTCGCCGCCAGCGCCAGCGCGCGGCCCAGCAGGAAATTGGGCTGGGTCTGCAATTCGGGTACGTCGGCGCGCAGGGCCAGGGCCAGGGCTTGCGCGCGCTTGCCGTTGATCACCTGCGTGATCACCAGCGACGAGATCTGATAGCCGCCAGGCTGCTCGTTGAGGGCGCTGGCCCGCTCCAATATGGGCTCGGCGCCCGTATAGTCGCCACAGGCCATCAGCAGGCTGCCCGCCAGCCCCAGTGTATCCGGCTCGAGGGGATTGCTTTCGACAGCTCTTCGGGCAAAGGCGATGGCGCGCGGACAGTTGCCCCGCGCCCAGGCAGAGCGCGCCACCGCGATCTGCGCGAGCGCTGAGGTACCGTCATTGCGCAGCGCTGCCTCTGCCAGATCGCGGCCGCGCGCCGTGGGAACCAGCGGCACCATGCTGTTGGGCCGGGGCCTGGACAGTTCGAGGAAGGACAAAGCCTGCAGAAGCAGCGGCTCGTCCGGATACTGGTTCAGCGAGGCTTCGAGACATTTTTCCAGGCCGGGGCGCAACGCGGGATCGCGGGTCTGGCGGAAACTGTCATAGGCGATCAGGCAGGGATAGCCAGGCGACAGATCGTTGCCGATCAGCTTGCGCTGGTGCTGTGCAATGACCCCGCCCGAACGCGCCAGCACGGAAATGCCTTCGCCAATGTCCTGTTCGACATCGGGCGCGGCGACGCTGGTGCCGTCGTGGTTCACTTCATACGACCATAATGTCGTCCCGCTGGCCTTGTGCCGCAACGTCAGGAAGATCGGCGCCTTGGACTGATCGACCCCTTCTCCGCCACCGCGTACGACCAGTTGATAGGCTCGCGCCAGATCCGTCTTGGTGACATCGCGATGCGCACCGCTGGTGACCGCGAGCGTTTCGAACCGCTGCAGGTGCATTTCGGCAATCTGGGCTGCGGTATTGAGCTTGTCATTGCCTGCGGCTGGCTCGGTCACGATGGTCACATGGGCGATCTGGGCGCGCATGTCGCGCCGGGCGGCCTCTTCACTGGCCGACTCGGGCCTGACCAGAAACCAGATGATGTACAATACGCCCAGCAGCAGCAGGATCCGCACCACCCACAAAATCCAGCCACGATCGAACCGCGAGGGTGGCACCGGCGCCTTGTCCCCGGGACTGGTCCGGCTGGTGTCCGTGGCATCCGCTGCGGAACCCGCCGCGCCCGCTGCAGAGGCGGATTGCGAGAGCGCGCCGGGGCTGGCCGCACCCTCAGGCGCAGACGTCGCCATCGGCACGTTCGGCGGAACCAGATCGACATTGTAATGACCAACAGGAATGACGATCCGCTGGCGCAAGGCCGATTCCTGTGCCGACAAGCCGGCATAATGCAGTTCCAGCATCTTGCGCAGCCGGCCCACCTGGACGCGGGGGTAGCTGTCGCTCTGCGGATCGAAACTGTCGTCGCGCCCGAGCCCTTCGACCGCGATCTGATAGGCCTTGAGCCGCTCGCCATTGCCGGCCAGCGTCTGTTCCACGAGATATTCGAGCAGGCGACGCAATACGGGTGAGCGGACGAACTCTGGTGATCGCATCACCAGGCCTAGTTCATTCAGCAATGCGCCTCTATCGGGTTGCGCACTCACCTGGGTAAAATCCCCTTCAGGGCTGGCTGTTCGTCGATAGTACGGATGAAGCGCCCGGAACCGTTATCCTGTCCGCGTTTGTTGGTTCGAAGATATAGCGGCCGATGTAACTTTGCAATCTAACGTGACACGAAAATGGCTATACCCTCTGAAAAACTTGCATTTTACCGGTAACATCGCCCGAATTTGGGGCGAGGGTTTTTCCACAGCCCTTGGATAAAAAGGGCATCGCCCCTATCGAAGGCTCAGCATGCCGCCGCAAACCCCCTCATCAGCCGCCCGGACGCCCCCACCCGCCATGCGCGAGACTCTGGGTCGGTTCCTGCCCTATCTCTGGCCCGCCGATCGGCCGGACCTGAAGCTGCGCATCTGCGGCGCGATGCTGATGGTGCTGCTTGGCAAGGCGGCAGTTCTGTCCATGCCCTTCGCCTACAAGGCCGCGGTCGACAGGATGACGATCGACGGTACCAGCATGGCCATGGCGGCGATCATTGCGGTTATTGCCTATGGCGCGGCACGGCTGGGTTCGGTGCTGTTCGACAACCTGCGCAACGTGGTGTTCGAGCGCGTCGGCCAGGAGGCGACCCGGACGCTCGCGGAAAACGTGTTCGTCCAGCTGCACCGCCTGTCGCTGCGCTTCCATCTCGCCCGCCGCACCGGCGAGGTCACCAAGGTCATCGAGCGCGGCACCAAGAGCATCGACGTGATGCTCTATTTCCTGCTGTTCAACATCGCGCCGACCGTTCTGGAGCTGATCGCAGTGCTCGTGATCTTCTGGATCAACTTCGGCTTCGGCCTGGTGCTGGCGACCGTGGCGATGGTGGTGGTCTATATCGTCTTCACCCGCAGGATCACCGACTGGCGCAATCACCTGCGCGAGGCGATGAACACGTTGGACGGAAAGCAGCTCGCGCGCGCCGTCGATTCGCTGCTGAATTACGAAACGGTCAAATATTTCACCGCCGAGGAACGCGAGGCCAAGCGCTATGGCGATGCCGCACGCACCTATGCCAATGCCGCGGTGAAGTCCGAAAACTCGCTGGCGCTGCTGAATGTCGGTCAGTCGCTGATCACCAACCTGATGATGGCGGGCGCCATGGCCTATACCATCTGGGGCTGGAGCCGGGGCCAGTTCACCGTTGGCGATCTGGTGCTGGTCAACACGCTGCTGATGCAGCTGTTCCGCCCTCTCGACCTGCTCGGCATGGTCTATCGCACGATCCGCCAGGGTCTGGTCGACATGGCCGCGATGTTCGACCTGATCGATACGCCAGCGGAGATTGTCGATGTGCCGAATGCGCCTGCGCTCGACATCCGCCAGCCCTCGGTCGAGTTCCGCGATGTCGATTTCGGCTATGATCCGGACCGGCAGATCCTGCACAAGCTCAGCTTTCGGGTCGAACCTGGACAGACGCTCGCGCTTGTCGGCCCCTCGGGCGCGGGCAAGTCGACGATCGCGCGCCTGCTGTTCCGATTCTACGATCCGCAAGGCGGGCAGATCCTGATCGGCGGGCAGGACATTGCCAAGGTCCGCCAGGCCTCGCTGCGCGCATCGCTCGGCATCGTGCCGCAGGACACGGTGCTGTTCAACGACACGATCGGCTACAATATCGGCTATGGTCGCGAGGGCGCGAGCCAGGAAGAGATTGCGCGCGCGGCACATGGCGCGGCGATCGGCACGTTCATCGAATCGTTGCCGAGGGGCTATGACACCGAGGTCGGCGAGCGCGGACTGAAACTGTCTGGCGGCGAGAAGCAGCGCGTCGCGATCGCCCGCACGCTGCTCAAGAACCCGCCGCTGACGATCTTCGACGAGGCGACCAGCGCGCTCGACAGCGCCACCGAAGCCGAGATTCTCGATACGCTGCGCTCGCTCGCCGAAGGACGCACCACGCTGATCATCGCGCACCGCCTGTCCACCGTGACCCATGCAGACAGCATCCTGGTGCTCGACAAGGGGCAGGTCGCGGAGCAGGGATCGCATCGCGACCTGCTGCAGCGGGGCGGGCTCTATGCAGCGATGTGGGAACGCCAGGCGCAGGAACGCGCCAAGCAGGAGGTGGCGGCATGATCGGCATGGCAGCTTTTGCGCTGGCTCTCGCGCTTCAGGATATGGCGAATGAATCGCCGGTACAGGCCGAGGCCGCGCAGACCCTGCAGCCGACCCGCTCTGGTGCCTGGACCGACATGCATGGCGAAGCGCAGCACGCCGGGGCGACCTATCGCGTGCGGCTGTTCGTGCATGCCGCACAGGCCTGTCTTCATTTTGCCGGCGAAGAGCCCTATGATGCAGAGCGCGCCGAATTCCTCAATGCGATGATGGATGAAAGTTGCGCCGGGCTGAAGGAGCGCTATGCAGCGATCCTGGCTGATCCGTTAACCGACGCGCCTTCGCGCGCACTGGTCGATAAAGCATGGGAGCCGTTTCGTGAGTGACATGCGCCGCAAGACTTTCCGCACCCCCGCCGTGCTGGCCCTCGCGCTGCTGGCGCTGGCGGGCTGCAAGGACCGCAGCCAGTCCGACCGTTCTCCGGTGCAGATGCCGCCGATCCTGGCGTCCGCAACTGCCGCCCCTTCAGCGATGAAAGAAACAACGATGTTCACCCCGCTCACCGACACCGTCCAGGTTTCCCCGCAGATCACGCTCGATCAGGTCGCGGCGGCCAAGGCCGAGGGCGTGACGATGATCATCAACAACCGCCCCGATGGCGAGGATCCTGGCGCGCCGCAGAGCGCGGAGATCGAAGCTGCCGCCAGGGCAGCAGGCATCGATTACGTCTCGATCCCCGTCACCCATGCCGGATTTTCCGCTCCCCAGGTCGAGGCCATGATCGCCGCTCTGGACAAGGCCGAGGCAGGCGGGGGCAAGGTGCTCGCCTATTGCCGCTCCGGCACGCGCTCGACCTTGCTCTGGTCGCTTGCCCAGGCCAAGCAGGGGCAGAACCCGGCAGAGCTGACGCGCATCGCCGCGCAGGCCGGCTATGACCTGAACCCGATCCGCCCGATGCTCGACGCACTCTCGGGTCAGGCCGACTGATCTGTAATTCCTCCCCCTTGGGGGAGGGGGACCGCCCGCGCAGCGGGTGGTGGAGGGGCAGCGATTTCGTGCCCCGCCTCAATATGGTGCAATCCCGCTTCCCCTCCACCACCGATCTTCGATCGGCGGTCCCCCTCCCCGTGCCGGGGAGGATTGGATCACCCCGCCCATGGTTAACCCGATGATAACCATCTTGTGACCATCCTTGCACGTTCCGCCACGAAGACTCCGTGGTGGCGATGCAAGGAGAATGGGGCATGGCCAGCCATCCCGGCGCGGCATCCGGCAATTCCGCAGCGGCACTGACGCTCGCCGAGCTGCGCGAGTTCGCGAGCTTCTCACCCGGCGCGCAGCGCTATATCAAGCGCGCGCTCGATATCGGCCTCGCCCGCGAGGACGCGTTCAAGCGCTGGGCGCGCAATGCCGAAGAGACCGCCTCGATCCGCATGCATTATCTGGTCTATCAGGATTTGAAGCTGCTGCGCGGCAACGTGCCCGATGCGCCGCACGAGGACGGCTTCGAGCATTTCATGGCACTGCTGGTGCGTCTGGCAGCCTTCGATCTCGCCCAGGGCCGGATCGAGAGCTTCTCCGCCTTCCGCTTTCTCTACGAACGCCTGCTTGGCGCGGATGTGCGCCCCTGGCTGCCGTCCGCCTATTGCGCCGCCGCCGCGCTGCCGCAGATCCAGCCCGAACGGCGCAAGATGCTGCTCCAGTCGATCAGCGAAGCCGCCGCGACCGCTCCCGGCTGGTCGCTGCGCGCACCGGTCTTCTTCCCCGAATGGGTCGAATGGGTGAGCGGCGACGCCGCGCATTGAGGGGTTCACCCATCGCCGATTTCACCGTCACCCCCGCGAAGGCGGGGGTCCCGCTTCTGCGCAATGGCCGCAAGGATTGCGCGATTCCCGCGTTCGCGGGAATGACGGGCCAAGATCAGCCGTTTTTTGATAACGTCCCTCGACTTCGCTCGAGGGACGCTGCAGAGCGACGCTCGCCGAATCAGCTCGTCCCCACCAAGGCCGCGAGCGTCACCCTCCGGTAAATCCGCGCAAGAACCTCAAGGTCCGCAACCGCCACCGCCTCGTCGAGCTTGTGCATCGTCGCGTTGCACAGCCCGAATTCTACCACTGGGCAGATCCGCGATAGGAAGCGTGCGTCAGACGTGCCGCCGGTGGTCGACAGCTCGGTTTCCACGCCCGTTTCCGCCCGGATCGCCTCGGCGATGATGCCTGAAAGCTCGCCGGGCGGGGTGAGGAACGCCTCGCCCGAAATCTTCGCCTCGACGCTGCCGCCCAGCGGCTCGGCAATGCCCCGAATCAGCGCGATCAGAGATTCTCCGCTGTGCCGATCGTTGAACCGGATGCTGATCCGCGCTTCGGCGGCGGCCGGGATGACATTGTGCGCCGGGTTGCCGACATGCAGGTCGGTCACCTCGATATTGCTCGGCTGGAACCAGTCGGTGCCCTCGTCCAGCACCACCGCCTCAATCGCCGAGAGGATCGCCACGAGCTTCGGGATCGGATTGTCGGCCAGATGCGGATAGGCAACATGACCCTGCTGGCCCGCGACACGAATCCACATGTTGACCGAGCCGCGCCGCCCGATCTTCACCATGTCGCCCAGCCGGCCCACCGAAGTCGGCTCGCCCACAAGGCACAGATCGGGGACCGTGCCGTCGCGCTGCATCAGGTCGATCAGCGCGCGCGTGCCATAGACCGCCGGGCCTTCCTCGTCGCCGGTGATGATGAAGCTGAGCGTGCCCGCCTCGCGCGGGATATCGGCAGCGGCGGCGACAAAGCTCGCGATCGATCCCTTCATGTCGACCGCACCGCGCCCGTGAAGCAGGTCGCCCCGCACCTCCGGCACGAACGGATCGCTCGCCCAGCCCTTGCCCGGCGGTACGACATCGAGATGCCCGGCAAAGGCGAAATGCCGCCCCGGATCGCCCAGCGGCCGCCGGATCGCGAACAGGTTTTCGACCGGGCCGTCGGGTGCTTCGCCGCAGACGAAGCGCGTGACCGCAAAGCCGAGGGGTTCGAGCATCGCCTCAAGGCAATCGAATACCGCGCCGGTCGCGGGCGTCACGCTTTCGCAGGCGATCAGGCGGCTGGCAAGGTCGAGCGGGGCGGCGGCAATCGTTGCAGTATCGGTCATGGGGGCTTTCTCGTTGATCCATCGCGCATTAGCATCGCGCCATGCCCAAAGTCGACCTGGAAGCCATTGCGCAAAGCAACGCCACCGGATACCCGCCGCACCTTGCCGATATCGTGCAGGAACGCTGGTATCGGCGCCTGTCGCCCGCGCTGGGCCTGACCGATTTCGGAGCAAGCCATGTCGTGCTGAAGCCCGGCGCATGGTCGGCGCAGCGGCACTGGCACGAAAACGAAGACGAGCTGCTCGTCATCCTGTCCGGCCAGGCGGTGCTCGTGGACGATTCGGGCCGCACCTTGCTCGAACCGGGCGATATTGCGGCCTTTCCCAAGAATGACGGCAACGCCCATTGCGTGATCAACGAAGGCGATGCCGATTGCGTCTTCCTGGTCGTCGGACAAAGCGTCAACGGACCGTGCCATTATCCCGATGTCGACATGCACGAGAACGGCGCGGGCGACAAATGCCGCAAGGACGGATCGGCGTTCTGACCGCCGGACCGGACTGAGATCCCGGCCTCTCGGCATACCTCTATCACCATCCTCAGGGCCTTGGGGCCGGGTCCGCGCGCGTCTGCGGGCGGGATCCCGCACGCGGCCGGTTGACCCGAAAGGCAAAATCCCTATTAGGCTAATGCGAATCGCTTGCATTATCACTTGGGGGATTATCCATGAACCGCTGGTTGAACTCTGCTGCCGTGATCGGCCTCGCAGCCGCACAGATACAGGGCGCCGCCGCCGACACGGTGCGTGCCGAGACCGAAGCACTGGACAGTGCCGAGGCTGGCGACGGCCGCACCATCGTGGTTTCCGCAACGCGCACACCCATCACCATCGACGAGGCTCCCGCCACCATCTCGGCCAAGACCGACGAGGAAATCGCCGACGAGCTGGCGACCGATATCAAGGACCTGGTGCGCTTCGAACCCGGGGTCAGCGTCCGCCGCCAGCCCGCCCGTTTCGGCGCGGCGCTGGGCAGCACCGGCCGCGCGGGTAACGAGGATTTCACCATCCGCGGCATCGGCGGCAACCGCGTGCTGATCCAGGTCGATGGTGTGCGCATGCCCATGGGCTTCAACTTCGGCGCCCAGAGCGTGGGCCGGGGGGATTCGGTCGACATCGGCCTCGTCAAGTCGGTCGAAATCCTGCGCGGTCCGGCTTCTGCGCTCTATGGCAGCGACGGCCTGGCTGGCGCTGTCAGCTTCACGCTCAGCGATCCCGAGGACATTCTGAAGGGCAAGTCGGTCGCGGGCATGGTGCGCGGCCAATATGCCAGCGCCGACAATGAATTTGCGGAGACCGCGATCCTCGCCGGGCGGAGCGGCGATGTTTCGGCGATGATCGCCTATACCCGGCGCGATTTCGAGGAGCTGGAAAACCGCGGCACCAATGACGTGCTCGGGCCGAACCGCACCACGCCCAATCCGCAGGACGGCCAGAGCAACGCTGCCACCGCGCGGCTGGTCTGGGACCCTGCCGGCGGGCACAAGGTCCGGCTGACCGGCGAGTATCTCGACAACCGGATGGTCACCGATCTGCTCTCGGGCCGATCAGCGAGCGTCGATAATCTGGTCGCGCGGGATAGCGGCAAGCGCTGGCGCCTAGCAGGCGACTGGAGCTGGGAAGGCACCGGTACCATCGAACTGGCGCGGGCCAGCGTCTATTGGCAATCTGCCAAGGACCGCCAGTTCACGCAGGAAGACCGCACCCCGCTGGCCGACCGTACCCGGCTCAACACCTTTGACAACCGGGTCTACGGGCTTTCGGCTGAAGCACGCGCCGGATTCTCGACTGGTCCCCTTAGCCACAAGCTGATTTTCGGCGGTGATGCCAGCTGGACCCGGCAGCAAGGGGTGCGTGACGGCACCGTTCCGCCCTTTGGCGAGACCTTCCCGCTGCCCGCCTTTCCGGTCACCGATTATGCGCTGGCGGGATTCTTCCTGGGCGACGAGATCAGCGTCGGGCCACTGACGCTGTTCCCCGCGCTGCGCTTCGACCATTACAAGCTCACGCCACAGGCCGATGCACGGCTGCCGGCAAGCTTCGTCACCACCGGCCAGTCGGGCCAGCGCCTCAGCCCCAAAATGGGCGCGGTGCTCAAGCTCAATGAAGAGGTGCGGCTCTTTGCCAATTATGCCCAGGGCTTCCGCGCCCCCGAACCCAGCCAGATCAACCAGTTCTTCGAAAATCTGGCCCAGGGCTATACGTCGCGCCCCAATGGCGATCTGGGGCCGGAGCGCAGCGAGAGCATCGAGGGCGGCATTCGCTTCACCAGCGACGCGGTGAGCCTGAGCGCCACGGCCTTCAGCGCGCGCTACAAGGATTTCATCAGTCAGGAGGTCGTGGGCGGCGGTTTCACGCCTGCCAATCCGGCGATCTTCCAGTTCATCAATCTCGATCGGGTCAAGGTCGAGGGGGCCGAAGCCCGGCTGGAGCTGCGCGACACGAGCGGACTGAACGGCCAGGTTGCGCTGTCCTATGCCAAGGGCGATGTCATCGATCCGCAGGCCGGCACCCGCCTGCCACTGGCGACCGTCGATCCGCTGAAGCTGGTCGCCGGGATCGGCTGGCGCGATCCGAAGGGACGGTTCGGCGGGCAGCTGATCGCAACCCATAGCGCCCAGAAGTCAGAGGAACGCAGCACCGGTGTTTGCACGCCCAGCTGTTTCCGCCCCGATGCTTTCACGATCCTCGATGCCACCGCTTTCGTGAATCTCGGTCCGGTGACGCTGCGCGCCGGCCTGTTCAACCTGACCAACGCCAAATACGCCTGGTGGCAGGACGTGCGCGGGCTCGCCAGCACCACGACCATCGCCGATGCCTTCACCCAGCCCGGTCGCAACGGCAGTGTCTCGTTGACTTATCGCTTCTGATTCGCAATACCTTTATCATTCAACCAGGGGTCTTGATCATGCACAGGAAGATCATCTCGTTTGCCGCTGCCAGCCTGTTTGCGCTGGCCTCCACTCCCTCTTTTGCCCATCCGCCGATCGCCGAACGGCCCGCGCAGGAAGAAGCTGCCGCCTTCGAGGCGGACCGCGCCGACATCTTGGCCATGGCAGGCAATTTCAAGGTGCGCTTCGACATGCAGGAAGCGACGCCCTGGGCGAGTGGCTATACCCCGCTGGACCGCAAGATCTCGGGCGGGCACGAGGTCGTGCGCGTGATCGAGGATACCGGCCGCCGCATCGTGCTGCAGCACCTGCTGGTCGCCGAGCATGACGGCAAGTCGCACATCATCAAGCACTGGCGGCAGGACTGGGAATATGAGCCCGCCAAGCTGCTGGTCTATTCGGACCGCAACGCCTGGACCTGGGAAGACGTGTCGGAAAAGATGCGCCGCGGTCGCTGGTCGCAGACCGTCTGGCAGGTCGACGACAGCCCGCGCTATGCCGGCTGGGGCCAGTTCGAGGAACAGGGCGGTGTTCGCCGCTGGCGCTCCAACTGGACCTGGCGTCCGCTCGCCCGGCGCGACGCGGTGCGCAATCCCGTCTACGACCGCTATTACGCGATCAACCGCCACCAGCCGACGCCCGATGGCTGGGTGCACTGGCAGGACAATATCAAGATGGGGCTGAAGGACGGCAAGCTGCAGCCGATCGTTCAGGAATATGTGCTGAACACCTACACGAAATTCGACGGCTATAACGTCAAGGCGGCCGATGATTACTGGGCCGCGACCAAGGGCTATTGGGCAGCCGTGCGCGCCGAATGGGACAAGGTCGCCAGCACCAAGGGCGGCATCGCCATTCAGGAAGAGGCCCAGACCGGGACGGTAATCAGCGGACGCCTGCTGACCATGGCTGACGAGATCATCGAGGGCAAGCTGAGCGAGGCCAAGGCCATTGCAGAGGCGCAGAAGCTGATCGGCGAGAACACCCGGGCGATCGACACGAGGCAGATCGCCAGCCTCCAGCGCTGAGGTCCGGCGCTCCGCCCCCTGTTGGAGCGCCGTCCGTCCCCTGCCCTGCCGCCTGGACACGGCGGGGCGGGGGACATTCCGTTCAATGGTCGTGCTGCGCCAGCGCCTCCAGCACATCCTCCAGCCGCGCAGGATCGCCCATTGCGACGACGCGCCCGTCGCTCCCCTTGTGCAGCGGATCGCCGTTCCAGTCGCACATATGCCCGCCAGCGCCCTCGACCACGGGGACGAGCGCGGCAAAATCGTGCAGCTTCAGCCCGCTTTCGCAGACCAGATCGACCGAGCCTTGCGCCACCAGCGCGTAATTGTAGCAATCCCCGCCCCAGATCAGCCGCCGCGTGTCGCATTGCTTGGCGAGCGCCATGAAATGCATCGCATCATGGTCGCTGAACAGATGCGGACTGGTGGTCGCGAGCACCGCATCGCCGATCTCGGGACAGAGCCGCGCCTTGACCGGCCTGCCGTTGAACGTGGTGCCACGCCCGGTCGCCCCGACCCAGCGTTCGCGCCCGATCGGCTGGTCGATCACGCCGAGCACCGGCCATTCCTCGGAAATCAGCGCGATCAGCGTGCCGAAGATCGGGCGTCCGGCGATGAAGCTGGTGGTACCGTCGATCGGATCGAGCACCCAGACCCGCCCCGTCGTGCCAGGCTTCTCGCCATATTCCTCGCCGATCACGCCGTCGCGCGGGGCTTCTGCATCCAGGATCGCGCGCATCGCCGCCTCGGCGGCGCGGTCCGCCTCGGTCACCGGCGAGGCATCGGCCTTGCGATCGGTAGCGAAATCGGCGCGATAAAAGGGCCGGATTGCTTCCCCGGCGGCGTCGGCGAGCCGCTGGGCGAGCTCGATATCCTTGCTGTGAATCATGCCAGACTAGCTAGGGCCTGTCGGCACGCTTGGCCAGAGGCGATGGCGTCAGAACAGGCCGAGCGCCTGCACCTCGTCGTCGGACAGCACGATGCCGAACTCGCGTTGCAGCAGCGCGCGCATCGCAACGCCATCCTCGATCACCGTCCGCCGGGTCTCCGCGCCATCCTGCACGCTGAACTGATCGTTGGTGATCGACTTGAGCCCGGTGCGCGTCACCTGGCTGACCAGGACGTTGCGGATGAAGCGCGATTCGGGCGATGTGGCGGTCCAGTGGTTCGACATCGCGATATCCGCAGGCTGGGCCAGTTCATCGGTAAAGCTGTATTGCGGCCGCACCTGGCCTTCGAAATGCCTCTCGAGCATCCAGCCGAACGCATCGTCGCGGCGCAGGCGGTGGACCGACCCGTCATTGCCCGCCGCCTCTGCCCCCTCGGCCAGCCGCATCGCGGGGACATGCCCGCCGCCGAACCCGGCATCGGCAAGCCAGCGCTCACCCCCCAGCCGTACCGCCAGCACGATATGGGTGCGCGGCGGCACCGGATCGTCCGGCTGCTGCCGGAACCAGACGCGCGCCAGCAGCGGCTCGACGACAAAGCCCAGCGCCTCGAGCGCACGAGCGAACAGCGGGTTGAGCTCGAAGCAGTAACCACCCCGCGTGCCCGACAGCAGCTTGTCCGCAATCGCATCCGGATCGATGCTCACCCCGCGCCGCAGCCGGGCATCAAGCGCATCATAGGGAATGGCAAGCCGCTGCGCCCAGAGCAATGCGTCCAGTCCGGCCAGATCGACCCTGGGCCTTTCTGCCAGTCCCAGCCTCGCCAGATAGCGATCGAGAAAATCGCTCATGGCAGTGTGCCTTGCTGATCCGGAACCGGGACGCGGAGCGGCTGGCCATCGGGCACGATCCAGGTGGAGACCGCCCGCAAGCCCTTCGGCCCTGCCCTGCCCCAGTGCACCGTGCCCGGGGCGATGCGGATGGCCTGGCCGGGCTGCAGTTCCTCCTCGCCCATATCGGCGCGGACGATCACCGTGCTGCCGCCCAGTATGTAGAGAAACTCCTCGCCATGATGATAGTGGCGGGGAATCGGCGCGCCGGCTGGGATGTTGAGGTCACCCATCACCAGATGGTGGCCGGGCGCCGCCTCGATCGCGCCGGAAATCCGCTCGCTGATGCCGGGAGCAGGGACATGCACGGCTGGGCCTTGTACCGCACCAGTCGCACAACCAGTCAGCGCGGCAATCAGGCCCAGGGCCGCCGCCCGACATCGGAGCCAGCCCGGCACCTGGCCCGCTCCGATCAGTCGAACAGGCTGGAAACCGAGCTTTCATCGGCAATGCGGCGGATCGCCTCGCCGATCATCGATGCCATGGACAGGCTGCGGATACGGTCTGAACTGGCCACCGCTTCGGTCGCCTGGATCGAATCGGTGATCACCAGTTCCTTGAGCGCGCTGTTGTTGACCCGCGCGACCGCGCCGCCCGACAGCACGCCGTGCGTCACATAGCTGACGACATCGACCGCGCCGGCATTCTTCAGCGCCTGCGCCGCGTTGCACAAGGTACCGCCCGAATCGACGATATCGTCGATCAGGATGCAGAACCGGCCCTCGACATTGCCGATGATGTTCATCACTTCCGATTCGCCGGGGCGCTCACGCCGCTTGTCGACGATCGCGAGCGGAGCATTGTCGAGCCGCTTGGCCAGCGCACGCGCGCGCACCACCCCGCCCACGTCGGGCGAGACGACCATCAGCTGATGCTCGCCGAACCGCGCCTGGATATCCGCTGCCATGACCGGCGCGGCATAGAGATTGTCGGTGGGAATGTCGAAAAAGCCCTGGATCTGCCCTGCGTGCAGATCGACCGAAAGAACACGGTCGGCACCGGCGACGGTGATCAGATTGGCGACCAGCTTGGCCGAAATCGGCGTGCGGGGTCCGGGCTTGCGGTCCTGCCGGGCATAGCCGAAATAGGGGATTACCGCCGTGATCCGCCGCGCCGAAGCACGCTTGAGCGCATCGATGCAGATCAGCAGCTCCATGAGATTGTCGTTGGCGGGATAGCCGGTCGACTGGATCACGAAAACGTCCTCGCCGCGGACATTTTCATGGATCTCGACGAACACTTCCTCGTCGGCGAAACGGCGGACGCTGGCTTCGGTCAGCGGCATTTCCAGATAGGCGGCGATAGCGCGCGCCAGCGGCAGATTGCTGTTGCCTGACAGGATTTTCATGTGGCTTCCCCGTTGCCGTGTTCAATGCGCGCTGCCTTAGCCAGATGGCCTGCAAACCGGAAGATGAAAGTTTGATGAAATGAAGGTCCACGGCTCCGGGCACCAGCAAAAGCTGTTGCCGCTCCACAAGCCAGCCCCTATCCCGCAGCGATGACTGACCGGCTTATCATCACGCTTGTCCAGTGCGGGCAGACCATCGGCGATCTTGTCGGCAATGCCGATGCCATGTTGAAGGCGCGCGCAGAGGCTGAACCCTGCGACCTGATTGTCTTTCCCGAGCTGCAGCTGATCGGCTATCCGCCCGAGGACCTGGTGCTGAAACCGGCGCTGATCGCGCGCGCCGCGGCCGAACTCGACCGGCTTGCCGCCGCGACGGCTGATGGCGGCCCGGCGATGCTGGTGGGCAGCGTCTTTCAGCGCGAGAACGCCCTCTACAATGGCATTGCCCTGCTGGACGGAGGACAGGTCCGCGCGATCCGGCTGAAGCACGAGCTGCCCAATTACGGCACGTTCGACGAGAAGCGCCTGTTCGCTTCCGCGCCGCTGCAATCGCCCGTGCCTTTCCGGGGCGTAATGCTGGGCCTGCCCCTGTGCGAGGATATCTGGTTCCCGACCGTATGCGGTCATCTCAAGGCCATGGGTGCCGAGCTGCTGATCGCCCCGCACGGCAGCCCATACGAGATTGAGAAGGACGACCGCCGCCTGCACGCTGTCGCACGCGCCCGCGTCGCCGAAACCGGATTGCCGCTGGTCTTCCTGAACCGCATCGGCGGGCAGGACGAACTGGTGTTCGACGGGGCATCGTTCGTGGTCAATGCAGACGGAACGCTGAGCCATCAGCTGCCCGACTGGGAGCCGGCGACAGTGCGCACCGAATGGAAGCGCAGCGAAACCGGCGGCTGGCACTGCGCCCCCGGCGAGATTCACTCGCTCGATCCGTTCCCGCAGGATGTCTATCACGCTATGATCGTGGGGCTTCGCGATTATGTGAACGCCAACGGCTTTCCCGGCGTGGTGCTGGGCCTGTCGGGCGGGATCGACAGCGCACTGTCTGCCGCCGTGGCGGTCGATGCGCTGGGGGCGGACCGGGTGTGGTGCGTGATGCTGCCGAGCCGCTATACCAGCCAGGAAAGCCTGGACGATGCCGCCGAATGCGCGCGCCTTCTGGGATGCCGACTCGACAGCATCCCGATCGCGCCAGCGGTCGATGCCTTCGATGCGATGCTTAGCCAGAGTTTCGAGGGCCGTGCGCCCGATCTGGCCGAAGAGAACATCCAGTCGCGCATCCGTGCGGTCACGCTGATGGGGCTGAGCAACAAGTTCGGCCCGATGCTGCTGACCACCGGCAACAAGAGCGAGATGAGCGTCGGCTATGCCACCATCTATGGCGACATGTCGGGCGGCTATAATGTGCTGAAAGACGCCTACAAGCTGACGGTGTTCGATCTGTCGCGCTGGCGCAATGCCAACAAGCCGCCGCTGGGTCTTGGTCCCGATGGCCCGGTCATGCCCGAAAGCGTGATCACCAAGCCGCCCAGCGCCGAGCTGCGCCCCGACCAGCGCGACGATGACAGCCTGCCGCCCTATGAGATCCTCGATCCGATCCTGCACGGCCTGGTCGAGGAGGAACTGAGCGTTGCCGAAATCGTCGCGCGCGGCTTCGACCTGGCCACCGTCACCCGGATCGAGCGCCTGCTGTACCTCGCCGAATACAAGCGCCGCCAGGCCCCGCCGGGCGTGAAGCTGGGCATCCGCAATTTCGGCCGCGATCGGCGCTATCCGATCACCAACCGGTTCCGGACGGGATAGACGGTAGAGCAATTTTCGGCTAGAATTCTGGCCGAAAGGGATTTTATGCGCCACGTGCCCGTCGCCACCTTCAAGGACAAGGTGTCCGAATTCATCGCTGCTGCCGAGCAAGGCGATGAAATCGTCATAACGCGTCATGGCAAGGCGGCTGCGAAGCTGGTGCCAATCATCGATCAGGATGATGTCGAAGAGCGCGGGCGCAAGGCCTGGGAAGCTCTGGCCCAATTGCGCGAAGAGTTGCGTGCCGAGGGCAAAACGGCGACGATCGAAGAGATGATCGCATGGAAGAACGAGGGCCGACGTTGAAGCTGTGCGTCATCGACGCAAGCGTCATCGGCCTGATGATCCTGCCGGACGAAGCTCCGGACATTCCGCCACAGCTTATGCCTGTCATGGTCGAGGGCCGGGCGCTGGTTCCGCAACATTGGCGGCTTGAGGTGCTGAACCTCGGCAGGACCGCCATGCGGCAGAAGCGGATTGATGCCCAAAGGCTCGAAAGAGCGCTGACCATCCTCTCCGAATATCGCATCCATCTGGACGACGGCACGAACCGACATGCATGGGGGGCGTGCATGGAACTGGCGGCACGTCATGATCTGACCGCCTATGATGCGGCCTATCTGGAACTTGCCATAAGGACAGAAGCGCCGTTGATGACTCTCGACAAGGCGCTGGCTAAGGCAGCGCGCCATGAAAAGCTGGAACTAATTGCATAATGACCATCACCCGTTTCGCCCCGTCCCCCACAGGGCACCTGCATATCGGCAATATCCGCACCGCGCTGCACAACTGGATGTGGGCCAGGAAGACCGGCGGGCGCTTCATCCTGCGCATCGACGATACCGATGCCGAGCGCAGCCGCGAGGAATATGTCACCGGCATCCGCGCCGATCTCGCCTGGCTGGGCCTCCATCCCGATGCCGAATATCGCCAGTCGGAGCGCAGCGCGCTGTACGAGGCCGCGTTCGAGCGGTTGCGCGCGGCGGGCCGGGTCTATCCCTGCTACGAGACCGCGCAGGAGCTCGATCTCAAGCGCAAGATCGCATTGGGGCGCGGCCTTCCGCCGGTCTATGATCGCGCCGCGCTGAACCTTAGCGACGCAGAACGCGCCGATCTGGAAGCGCAGGGCCTGCGTCCGCACTGGCGCTTCAAGCTCGATCGGGACGAGCCGATCGCCTGGGACGACCTGATCCGTGGCCCGCAGAAATTCGACGCGGCGAGCCTGTCCGACCCCGTCATCCGCCGCGCCGATGGCAGCTGGCTCTACATGCTGCCCTCCGCCATCGACGATGTCGATATGGGCATCACCCATGTCGTACGCGGCGAGGACCATGTCTCGAACACGGCCGTGCAGCTGCAGATGTTCACGGCGCTGGGTAGCACGCCGCCGCAATTCGCGCACGAGGCGCTGCTGACGGGTGCCGAGGGCAAGCTTTCCAAGCGGCTAGGCTCGCTGGGCGTCAACGAACTGCGCGAGAAGCATGTCCTGCCCCAGGCGATCGTCGCGCTGCTCGCGCGGCTGGGCACGTCGGACCCGGTCGAGGCCCTGCACGACCGTGCGGCACTGCTAAACAGCTTCGACTTCGCGCGCTTTGGCCGCGCGCCGGCGCGCTTTGCCGAGGAGGACCTGGAGCGGATCAACCGCCAGCTCGTCCACACCGCCGATCATGCACTGGTAGCGGACCAGTTGCCGCCGGAGATCGACGAGGCGATCTGGCACGCCATACGCCCCAATATCGCGCATCTGGGCGAGGTGGGTGACTACTGGCGCATTATCGCAGGACCTGTCACCGCGCCTGCGCCCGAGGCAGACGATAGCGCTTATCTGGCCGAAGCACGCACCGTGCTCGAGGGGCTGGAATTCGGCCCTGCCGTCTGGAAGGACTGGACCGAGGCACTCAAGGCCAGCACCGGGCGCAAGGGCAAGGCCCTGTTCCTGCCGCTGCGCCGTGCGCTGACTGGCATGGACCATGGCCCTGACATGGGCGAATTGCTGCCGCTGATCGGCAGGGACCGCGCACTCGATCGGCTGCAGGCCTAGGTTCCCGCGCACATGAGCCATATGTTCATCTTCGGCATGGGCTATTCCGCATCGCGGCTGGCGCAAAGGCTGCGGGCGGATGGCTGGCAGGTGCGCGGCACCGGCCGGGCCGGCGATGTCGATTTTGCCGATACCGCCACCGTCCACGCTGCCCTGGCCGACGCAACGCACGTGCTCTCGAGCGTCCCGCCCGATCGCACCACCGGGCTCGATCCGGTGCTCACCCAATATGCCGACATCCTGCGCACGGCGCCTGCCCGCTGGATCGGCTATCTGTCCTCGACCGGGGTCTATGGCGATGCCGGAGGGGCGTGGGTGGACGAAGCCTCGGTGGTCGGCACGGGCAGGCGCAATGCGCGGACCGAAGCGGATCTCGTCTGGCAGGCGCTCGACAGCCGGGTACGGGTGTTGCGGCTGCCGGGGATCTACGGCCCGGGCCGCAGCGCGCTCGACCGGGTGCGCGATGGCACCGCGAAACGTATCGCGATGCCGGACCAGGTGTTCAGCCGGGTGCACGTCGATGATATTACAGGCGGCGTCATCGCCTCGTTCGACGGCCCGGCGGGCGTCTACAATCTGGGCGACGACCTGCCCTGCTCGCAAAACCGGGTGATCGAGGCGGCGTCCCGGCTATTGGGCGCGCCGATACCGCCACTACAGTCGCTGGAGGAGGCAAATCTCTCGCCAATGGCGCTGGGCTTCTATGCCGAGAACCGGCGCGTTTCGAACGGCAAAGCCAAGCGGCTGCTCGGCTGGCAGCTTGCCTATCCGGATTACGAGGCTGGCCTCGCCGCGATCCTGCGCGGCGGCGGCAAAGCATGATGACAAAAAGTGGGAACCGGTTTTTGTCAGAAAATCATGCGACAACAAATATCTAGAGCATTTTCAAGTTGACCGTTTACGGTCAACGGCTCGGAAAATGCGGCATCCAAAAAACTAGAGCGTTTTCGCTCAATTTGAAAACGCTCTAGACTAGGCTCAGCGCTCGAACCGCTCGATGACCCAGGGTTCGGCTTTCGCCGCTTCCGCCCAGTCGACCATCCATTCGTGCCCCAGGATCGCCTCGCTATAGGCCTGCGCGAAGCCGGGCAGCGTGATGCCATAGGTCTGGAAGCGGGTGATGACCGGCGCGAACATGATGTCTGCCGCGCTGAAGCTGCCGAACAGGAACGGCCCGCCGCGCCCGAAGCGCGCGCGCGCCTCCGCCCAGAGCGACAATATGCGCATCACGTCCTGATGCACTTCGGGGCTGACGCTGAAATCATCGTACCGCTGGCGCATGTTCATGCCGCATTCGCGGCGCAGGGGAAGAAAACCGGCGTGCATTTCCGCCGCCATCGACCGGGCGAGCGCAGCGGCGACCGGGTCCTTCGGCCAGAAGCGGTCGCGGTGCGTCCTGTCGGCCAGCCAGTCGATGATGGCGAGCGAATCCCATACCACCGCCTCGCCATCCCACAGCACCGGTACCTTGCCGGCGGAAGGCTGGAATTCGGGCGCCTGCCGCCGCTCGGGCCATGCCTCGTCGTACAGCGGCACGACCACTTCCTCGAACGGCAGCCCCGATTGCTTGCACGCCAGCCAGCCGCGCAGCGACCAGCTCGAATAGTTCTTGTTGCCGATATAAAGCTTCATCGCTGCCCCCTGAAACTCTCGTCTGTCCGTTCGCCAGCGTAAGCCGAAGCCCAGGAGTCAGACTGCACAATCCCGCTACCGGATTCCGGCATCTGCCGGAAAAGGGGACTGGCGGGAAAAGGTTACTCGCTGATCGAATCCATCACAAAGCCGCGCAGATCGTCAATCCCCATGCGCTTTTCCGACGAGGTGATGATGACATCGGGGAAGGCTGCGGCATGCTTGCGCGCCTCGGCGCGGGTCAGGTCGGCGACCCGCTCCAGCTCGCTCGCCTTGATCTTGTCGGCCTTGGTCAGGACGAGGCGATAGCTGACCGCCGCCTCGTCGAGCATCTTCATGACGTCGAGATCGACCGGCTTCACGCCATGGCGGCTGTCGATCAGCACCAGGGTCCGCTTCAGGACCACGCGGCCGCGCAGATAGTCGTTGATCAGGAAGCGCCATTTCTTGACGACATCCTTGGGCGCCTTGGCAAAGCCATAGCCGGGCATGTCGACCACGCGAAAGCGCGGCGGATCGCCCACGTCGAAGAAATTGAGCTCCTGCGTGCGTCCCGGCGTCACCGAGGTGCGCGCGATCGCGCGCCTGCCGACCAGCGCGTTGAGCAGCGAGGACTTGCCGACATTCGAGCGGCCGGCAAAGGCGATTTCCGGCACGGTCGGCGGCGGCAGGAATTCGAGCGAGGGCGCGGACTTGAGGAAGGTGACCGAACCGGAAAACAGCCGGTTCGCTTCCTGAAGCAGCGGGTGGATGATGGGTTCATCCATGGGCGCTGCACCCCTTCCTGTCATTCCCGCGAACGCGGGAATCCCGCTTCTGCGAGAAGGCTGTGAAGGATAGCGGGACCCCCGCCTGCGCGGGAGTGACGAAGGGAGAGAAGGCGATGCTCACGCCTTGCCCTTGCCGTCGGCCTTGGCCGCCTTCTCTGCTGCCTCTTTTGCCGCCAGCTCCTTCAACTGCGGATGGCGGCTGTAGAGCCATTTCTGCTGCGCGATCGTCAGCACGTTCGACATCGCCCAGTAGAGCTGAAGCCCGGCGGCAAACGGCGCCATCACGAACATCAGCACCCAGGGCATGATCGAGAAGACCTGCTGCTGGACCGGGTCCATCGGCGCGGGATTGAGCTTGAACTGTAGCCACATGGTAACGCCCAGGATGATCGGCAGCACGCCGATGGCAATCATGCTCGGCGGATCGAAGGGCAGCAGGCCGAACAGGTTGACCGGAGTCAGCGGGTCGGGTGCCGAGAGGTCCTTGATCCACAGCGCGAACGGCTGGTGACGCATTTCGATCGCCAGCAGCAGCACCTTGTAGAGCGCGAAGAAGACCGGGATCTGCAGGAACATCGGCAGGCATCCGGCGAGCGGATTGACCTTTTCCTTGCGGTACAGCTCCATCATCTCCTGCTGGAGCTTCTGCTTGTCGTCCTTGTAGCGTTCCTGCAGCGCCTTCATCTTGGGCTGCACCGCGCGCATCTGCGCCATCGAGGCGAACTGCTTCTGCGCAATCGGGAACATCAGGCCGCGGATGATGATGGTGAGCAGGATGATCGCCACGCCGAAATTGCCGACCTGCTCGAACAGCCAGTTGAGCAGCTTGAAGATCGGCTTTTCGAACCAGATGAACCAGCCCCAGTCGACCGCGCGGTCGAGCAGCTTGATATTCTTGGCGTCGACATAATCGTCGAGCAGCTCGGTTTCCTTGGCACCGGCAAACAGCATCGATTTCGTCTCGATCTGTCGGCCGGGGGCCACCACGGTCGTGTCGAACAGCAGCTCGGACTGGTAGAGCTTGCCGCCCAGCGCGCGGAAATTGCCTGCCATCTGGCCCTTGGTGTCGGGCGCGGGAATCAGCGCCGAGAGCCAGTAATGGTCGGTAAAGCCGAGCCAGTCGATATTGCCGGTATATTCGACCAGCTTTTTCGGGTTTTCGTCGAGATCGTCATAATGCACGTCGAAATCGGCGACATCGTCGAACACGCCCAAAGGCCCGTTGCGCACCGTCCAGGTGCTGGGATCGGCATTGGCGCTGGTGCGGTTGATCAGCCCCAGCGGACGCACGATCGCGGGCGCAGGGCCGGTGTTCACGAAGCGCTGGGTGACGGTGATCAGATAATTGGCATCGATCGCATAAGTGATCTCGAAGCGCTGGCCCGCCGGGTTCGTCCAGCTCAGGGTCACTGGCGTCTTCTGCGTCAGCTTGCTGCCATTCGCGGTCCAGACGGTCTGGCTCGTGGGGACGGTGACCCCCTCCCCGATCCAGCCGAACTGCGCGAAATACTGGTCCCCGGTGCCCGCGGGCGAGAACAGGTGGACCAGGTCCGAATTCTTGTCGAGCTTCTCGCGATAATCCTTGAGCACCAGATCGTCGAGCCGCGCGCCGGTGAGGTTGATCGATCCGGCGACGCGCGGCGCATCGATCGGAACGCGCGCGGAGCCGGCGATCACCGCCTTGCGCTCACGGATCACCTTGGGCGCGGTGCCGGTATCGGGTACGGCATTGCTGTTCTTGAGGCCGGGGCGCGGGGCTTCGACCGCATCCTCGATCGTCGCCGGGCGCGCGGGATAGAAGAACTCCAGCGCATAAGGCCATCCGAACAGGACCAGAGCCATCAAACCGATGGCCAGGATGACGTTACGCTGATTCTCCACGCTTCAAACCTTCTTCCGGCAATTCATAAGGGGGCGCATTTGTGCATCAGGGCACCGGATCATCGCCGTGCCCGCCCCATGGGTGACAGCGCAATAGCCGCTTCATCGCCAGCCAGCCACCCTTAATCGCACCGTATTTCGTCAGCGCTTCGATGGCATATTGCGAGCAACTGGGGCTGTAGCGGCAGCTGGGCGGCAGCACCCGCGAGGGGCCGAGCTGCCAGGCGCGGGCGATGAGGATCAGGATCTGGCGCATTTATGCTCCATGCCCCCTGCCCTCGACCAGAACGCACCCGATGTGCCAGCGCCGTTAGACAGGTGCATGCGGGCGAACGACCGGCGACGCGGCATCAGCGCCTGCGCGGCTTGCCATGCTGCGGGCGGCGGTCCGAACTCGCCTTGCCTTCGCGCACCCGGGCGAGCGCGCGCTCGAGATCAGCCTTCATCGCGGCAAAGTCGCGGGTCAGTGCGTCGGTGCGCCCGATCAGCACATGATCTGCGCCCGCGATTCCGTGTTCGGGCAGCAACGCGCGCGCCAGCTCGCGAAAGCGCCGCTTGATGCGGTTGCGCACGACGGCATTGCCGGTCTTCTTGGTGACGGTATAGCCGATCCGCGCCTGCGCATTCTGGTCCGCGCGCGATTTCACCAGCAGCACGAAGCCCGGCGTGCCGACGCGCAGGCCCCCGTTGGCGGCGAGGAAATCGGAGCGTTGCCGCATGACAACGGGCGCCCCGGAGCCTTCCGGAGCGCCCGCATTGTCCGTGTCCAGATTACCGTGCGCGCCCGCAACCACGGGCGGCGGCCCGATCAGGCGCTCAGGCGCTTGCGGCCACGGGCACGGCGTGCACGCAGCACGGCGCGGCCACCCGGGGTCGCCATGCGCGAACGGAAACCATGGCGACGCGCGCGCACGAGATTGCTGGGCTGAAATGTGCGCTTCATGCGGCACTCCTGAAAAACGGTTGTGAATGATTCGCTGCGGAAACCGGCCGAGCCGTCCCCGCGAAAGTTGGGCGCATAAGGGGAGGGGTGTGGAAAGTCAAGCGCGCGCCGACCTTTCAGGCGGTTTGCGTTTCCGTGGCCACCCGCTCCTTGGCCAGCCATTGCCGCATCGACGCAGGCGGCGGCGAAGGATTCATCGTCCGTTCGTCGAGTGCCGCAAGCGCCCTTGCCCGGTCCGAATCGCTGAACGTGCCGGTGGTAAGGCAGAATTCGACCATATTGCCATTGGGATCGCGGGTGTAGATTGACCGGCACCAGTTGTGATCGATCTCGAGCACGTCGAGCCCCGCCGCGTTCCACTGGTCGCGCCGCGCGTCGAGCTCCTCGGCGCTGTGTACGGCAAAGGCGAAATGGTTGGTCCCCGGCGGCATGTGCGCCGCCTTGTTGAGGTTGAACTCGTGTGCCTCGGCCCCCGGCACCTCGTTCAGCTCCCAGAAGGCGATGAAGCTGCTGTCGTCACCGTCCATGCGGTAGAAGAAATGCTTGCCCCAGCCGCCACCCATCATCGGCGCAATCTCGACCTTGACCAGCTCGAAGCCGGTGATCCGCTCGTAGAAATCGTGGATCGCGGCCATGTCGCGCGCCGCCATGGCGAGATGATGATAGCTCATGTCAGTCCCGTTTCCGCCGATCGACCATGCCCATGACATCGGCGGTCGCGCCTTCGGATGCGGGCACCTCGGTCACCGGATCGTCGACATCGTCATATTCCAGCCGCAGCGCGCGGCTCATAACACCGTGCATCATATAGGTCGCGGTGACATAGGTCAGTTCGAGAATCTCTTCGTCCGAAAGCTCCGCCTTGAGCGCGGCGAACACGCCATCGGACACGCGGCCATGCTGCAGCACCAGCGCATCGGCATAGGCAAGCACGGCGCGCTGGATCGGGGTGAAGCAATCCGCCACGTGCCAGTGCGCGATCGCCTCGACCTGTTCCTCGCTGAGCCCGGCAAAGCGCGCCGCCTTCATGTGCTGCGAATAGACGAAGCGCGAACCCACGGCATAGCCCGCGCGGGTCTGGCCGAGCTCGCGCAAGGCGGGGTCGAGCATACGCTTGTCGGAGCGATAGAAGCCGAAGCCCTCTGTGGTATGGCGGAACGCATCGGGGACGAGCGCGAAGACCGTCCACCAGTTGCCCGGCGTGCCGGTCGCGGTACCCGGCTGCTCGACCGGATCGCGATCCCCGAACAAAGCGGTATAGAGCTTGCGCGCATAATCGTCCGCCTCGTCGCGCGGAACCTGGCGCAGGCGCGGCATCTAGCGGCTCCTCTGCTTCTCGGCCGGAGGAGCCGCGCCGGTCAATTCACCGCCTCGCAGGCTTCCAGCACCTTCATCGGATTGCCGAGCGGGCTGATGTCACGCAGCGCGAGCGAGAATTGCCGGATCATCGCGGCTTCGTCCGCAATCCCCGCCGCCTTCGCGCGCTCTTCGCTCAGTCCGGCGGCGAGCCTGTCCGCCAGCGCAGCGACGCGCTTGCCGAACGGGCTTTCGCCTGAGTCTTCCAGCTCGCTCTCGGCCATGCCGGCTAGATAACTGGTGAGGGCAAAGCACTGCATGTCGCGGGCAAAGGCATCGGACGGCAGGGTAACGACGCGTTTAGAGCTGATCAGCGGATAGCGGCTGGCGCATTGCGGCAGCAGCGCCGGCGCATCGGCGGCGAGCGTATCGAGATTGGGCGGGGGCAGACTGGCCGTGGCCTCGAGCTTCTCGGCGAATGTTTCGGGCGCGCCTTCCGTCTGCTGGCGGGTCAGGTCGAACAGGAACCAGCTCGCCTCGGCCAGAGCTTCGGTCTTGCCGCCGCCGGTCACCACGGCCGCGTAGAAACAGGTGAGACCGGCCTCTTGCGGATCCGCAGCCAGCCTTGCCGCGCGGGCCGGGGCCTGCTGCGCCGCCGCCATCGGGGACGCGCCAAGGGCCATCGCGGCGCCGAACAGCGCAACGATGGCCCGAGACACGATTGTCATCATGCAGCGAGCTTGCGCAGCACGTAGTGCAGGATGCCGCCGTTCATGAAATATTCGAGCTCATTGGCGGTATCGATGCGGCACAGCGCCTCGAAGCTGAAGGTCGAGCCATCGGCGCGCGTCACTTCGACCGTCACCTGCTGGCGCGGCTTGAGATCGGCAATGCCCCGAATCGTGAACGTGTCGTCACCGGTCAGGCCGAGGGTTTCACGCGTATCGCCATTCTGGAACTGCAGCGGAAGCACGCCCATGCCGACCAGGTTGGAGCGGTGGATACGCTCGAAGCTCTCGACGATCACCGCCTTGACGCCCAGGAGGTTGGTGCCCTTGGCCGCCCAGTCGCGCGACGATCCGGTGCCATATTCCTTGCCCGCGATCACGACCAGCGGCGTGCCATCAGCCTTGTGGCGCATGGCAGCGTCGTAGATCGGCATCACTTCCTGGCCGTAACGGCTCATGCCGCCCTCGATGCCCGGCACCATCTCGTTCTTGATGCGGATATTGGCGAAGGTGCCGCGCATCATCACCTCGTGATGGCCGCGGCGCGCGCCATAGCTGTTGAAATCGGCCTTGGCGACCTGATGCTCCATCAGCCACTTGCCAGCAGGGCTGTCCGCCTTGATCGACCCGGCAGGCGAGATGTGGTCGGTGGTGATCGAATCGCCCAGAATCGCGAGCGGCTTGGCCTCGACAATGTCGCCCACCGGCGCGGGGGTCATGCTCATGCCCTCGAAATACGGCGGGTTGGCAACATAGGTCGAGCCGGCGCGCCAGCTATAGGTTTCAGAGCCCTCGACATTGATCGCCTGCCAGTGCTCGTCACCCTTGTAGACATTGGCATAGCGCGCCTGGAACATCGAACGGTCCATGCACGATGCCATGGTGTCGGCGACTTCGAGATTGGTCGGCCAGATGTCCTTGAGGAACACGTCCTGGCCATTCTTGCCGGTGCCGATCGGGGTGGTGGTGAAATCCTCGATTACCGTGCCCTTGAGCGCATAGGCGACGACCAGCGGCGGCGAGGCCAGGAAGTTCGCGCGCACGTCGGGCGAGACGCGGCCTTCGAAATTGCGGTTGCCCGAGATCACGGCCGCAGCGACCAGGCCATTGTCGTTGATCGCCTTGCTGATCGGCTCTGCGAGCGGGCCCGAGTTGCCGATACAGGTGGTGCAGCCATAGCCGACCAGGTTGAAGCCGACCGCGTCGAGATGCGGCTGCAGCCCTGCCTTTTCGAAATAATCGGTGACCACCTGCGATCCCGGAGCGAGCGAGGTCTTGACCCAGGGCTTGGGACGCAAGCCCAGCTCGTTCGCCTTCTTGGCAACGAGGCCTGCGGCGACCATCACGCCGGGGTTCGAGGTGTTGGTGCAGCTGGTGATCGCGGCGATCATCACGTCGCCATCGCCGATGTCGAAATCCTTGCCCTCGACCGCGACGCGCTGGTTCGCCTTCTTGTAGGTCTCGGCCATGTCCTTGGCGAAGACATCGTCCACTTCCGTGAGGTCGACGCGGTCCTGCGGGCGCTTGGGACCGGCAAGCGAGGGGACGACGGTCGACATGTCGAGTTCGAGCGTGCTGGTGAACACCGGGTCCACCGCATCGGGTTCGATCCAGAAGCCCTGCTCCTTGGCATAGGCCTCGACCAGCGCCAGCGCGTCTTCATCGCGGCCCGTGAGGCGCATGTAATCGAGCGTCTTGTCGTCGATGCCGAAAAAGCCGCAGGTCGCGCCATATTCGGGGGCCATATTGGCCAGCGTCGCGCGGTCGGCAAGGCTCAGCGAGGCGAGGCCAGGGCCATAATATTCGACGAAGCGGCCGACCACGCCATGCTTGCGCAGCATGTTGGTGCAGGTGAGCACGAGGTCGGTTGCCGTCACGCCTTCGCGCAGCTGTCCGGTCAGCTTGAAGCCGACGACTTCGGGGATCAGCATCGAGACCGGCTGGCCGAGCATCGCGGCTTCCGCCTCGATCCCGCCGACGCCCCAGCCGAGCACGCCCAGGCCGTTGATCATCGTGGTGTGGCTGTCGGTGCCGACACAGGTATCGGGATAGGCGACGATCGCGCCGCTCTCATCGGTGCTGGTCCACACGGCCTGCGCGATGTTTTCCAGGTTCACCTGGTGGCAGATGCCGGTGCCCGGAGGAACCGCCTTGAAATTGTCGAGGCTCTTCGATCCCCATTTCAGGAAGTCGTAGCGCTCGCCATTGCGGTAATATTCGATTTCCACATTCTGCTCGAACGCCTTGGGATGGCCGAATTCGTCGACCATCACCGAATGGTCGATGACAAGGTGCACCGGGACCAGCGGGTTGATCTTGCTGGTATCGCCGCCCAGCTTGGCGATGGCATCGCGCATCGCGGCAAGATCGACGACGCAGGGCACGCCGGTGAAATCCTGCAGCAGCACGCGCGCGGGGCGATACTGGATTTCGGCATCGGACGAGGGGTTCTTCTGCCAGTCGACGATAGCCTGCGCGTCAGCGGTCGAAACGGTGAAGCCGCCATCCTCGAAGCGCAGCATGTTTTCCAGCAGCACCTTCATGCTGAACGGCAGGCGCGAGATGTCGCCCAGCTTTTCCGCCGCCTTGGTCAGCGAATAATAGGCGATGGTGCGTCCGCCCACTTCCATCGTCGCCCGGGTGCCGAGCGTGTCCAGTCCAACAGCGGTCATGTGGAGTCCCTTCCAGTTATGTGTCCCACGGCACCGAAGCGGTGCCCGATCTCAGGCGGTTCGTCACCGACAGGCCGGATGGGGACGCGCGCGACCATTTTTTGTGCGCGAAAGCCGGCGGGCCGATGCATCAACCGATAAGTCGGCCAAGCCCTTAGCGCAAGGTTCTGCGGCGGGGAAGGGGGGAGTGGGAAGCAACGGAATATGTGCGCCTGGTCGCTGCTGGACTTCGGGCGGCAACAACGCGAAGGGTGTAGCATCGCGTCCGCAGAATCGATTTTCCAAAGCAAAATGTTGGGCGGGGGTGCGAGAAGTGGAGTGTCGAATGTCTGCGGTGCTTAGCCCCTGCGAAAATTACCGCTACCGGTTGGAGCGCAATGTCAGCATGTTCGGACCCGTTGCGGCGGTCATTATGGTTAACCCGTCCACGGCCGACGCGGAAGTTGACGATGCCACGATCCGCCGGGTGGTCGGTTTCGGAAAACGGCTGGGTTGGTCGAAGGTCATCGTCGGCAATGTGTTTGCTTACAGGGCAACCGACATTCGGCATCTGGCTCGCGCAAGCGATCCTGTCGGTCCAGATAATGCTATGCATCTAAGGGAGATTCTGGAAGCAGCGGAAGTGACAATCGTCGCGTGGGGAACCCTCTCGAAATTGCCCGTTGGCCTCCGAGAGCAATGGCGTATCGTCTCCGAAACTGCAGAATCGCTGACGGTGCCGCTGAAATGTTTTGGGGTGACGAAAGATGGCCACCCTCGCCATCCTTTAATGATCAGTTACCAGACGGCTTTGGAGGATTGGTGCGGAGTTTAGGTTGAGCATCGGAGCTGGGAGTATGTTGAGGGACAGCAATGGCCGGGATGGGTTGCTCGATCCGTACTTCGTATTTGTCAGTTTTGACTCCTGGCCAAAGAGCCGCATAAGCAGCAAAAATACCCAGAATAGTGGCGAGCGCCGTAGCAACCGCTGTTGCAATATTGACTTGAGTAGTCAGTTTTTCGACTCGTAGAGAGAGTGATTGAAGTGAATGATTCTCACGCTTGATCTGATTTACTAAATCATTAGGAATTTCAGCATAACCGACGCTCGTTTTAATGTGCTGTTTACGACCATCAGCCTTCACCCCTTTGAACGAAAGATCAGCAATCCATAAGAGAAACAGGTGTTCGCCTCTAGCGAAATGTAAAGCCGTCGGTCCTGCATTAAAAACCGAAAAAATAAGCTTACCTTTAAAGCCAGGATCGACGTGAAAGCCCGAAACGTTGATCAGGCCGCCAAATTTCGGCTTCGACTTCAAAGAAATAAAGCCCATTGCATCAGGTGGAATTGATACCGTTTCTTCTGTGAGGAGAAATGCGAATTGTCCTGGTGGGATTACAACCTGGCCACCACCTTGAGTTCTCTGAACTCCCCGGATATCCACCAATTCAGGCTTTGCAAGTTGCTGCTTTCCTCCCTCGCGCAAGTTGTCTCCGAAATGTGGGGTGACGTAAGCCTCTGCGCCTAAGGTTAGGGTGTAGGCAGAGCAATCAATCCTATCCTGTTGGAAAGGATCCACAATCTGTTGAGTCACGCCGTCTGTTGAAAGACGCTGACCACTCCAGAAAGTCATCGTAATCGGTACCTATATCTTTCCGTGGAAGATGGATTTGGCCTTGACCGGCGCCAGTCGTTTCTCCCTTTCCTGCGCCAGCAACCAGCCTTCTGCGTCAAACAAATCGATGCAGGCTCTTAAGATTGAGAGAACTTCAGCAGTTATGGCCGCTCTAAACGGAAAATCCTCTAGGTGATCGAGCCGCTCACACGCGCCGGCCATGCGTCCAGCGGCGATGGCAAGGCGCTTCGCAAAACCTTCCCTAGCGCTATCCGAACTTGCGCAATCGAGTCCTTCTGTCGTCAGATCGATATTGAGAATGTTAGCACTGGAGATGGCAATGATCAGCGAGTCTGTCGCCACCTTCTTGAACGTCAAATTGCTAGAATCTTCCTGCAAACGCCCTGCGTATTTTGCGAAATGCAAAGCCATGTGCCGCAAACGATCCTGAACCGAAAGACGGCTAATTTCGCGATGATACTTTTCATCGTGCTCGAACTGAGCGAGTTGCACCTCCGCCCAATCGACGGCTGCGCACTTTCGTGGTGAGCCAACGTTCACAACTGACAGCGCCATATCAAACACCTAACCCCAACATCACGCCTTGATCTGCCTGACGGCACAACCCAAACGCCTTATTGTCCCACTTTCACCTGTGGGAATCAATCTTGATTCCCATCAAACAGCGACTTTTCCAGCCATTTCTCCGACAGCTCAGCCTGAAAGAGAATCCAGGCAGCCTCATCTGACCCCATGCCAAATTTGCTAATGTGTACCGCAAAAGAATCTTTGAGCGACATCGTGCTCAGGCGCGCCGTCACCCGTTCACGTCCTTTTTTCAAGGCGGCGTACCTGTGCTTGGTTCGAAGCCAGGCAAGCCTGTGACAGTTTAGTTCCCGCAATACGAGCAAGGATACGAGGACTGAACGCTTCACACCCAGATTTTCTGCATACGAGGACAAATTGGTCGCTTCCTCAGCGGACATATAGCAACCAATCTGTGGCTTGGCCGAAGGGCTATCTCGATCTTGTGGCACAACTCTCTCGACTCAGGGGTTCGACGTTAGCAGGTTTTGCGCTGTCTGCAGCATGCCAACTTTGCTCATCGCAGGAATGATCCTGAGTGCCTTGGCGGCCTTGGATCAAATTCGAGTCCAGCCAGCACCCCCACAACTTCGCGCCGAAATTTCGATGGCATTTGAGGACAGCACTATCCCCCAGTCCCACCCACCGTCAGCCCGCTGACCAGCAAGCTGGGCTGGCCCACGCCTGCGGGCACGCCCTGGCCCCCCTTGCCGCAGACGCCGACGCCTTCATCGAGGGCGAAGTCGTTGCCGATGCCGGTGACCTTGGTGAGCACCGTCGGGCCGTCGCCGATCAGCGTTGCGCCCTTGATCGGTGCGCCGAGCTTGCCGTTCTCGACGCGGTACGCCTCGGTGCAGGTGAAGACGAACTTGCCCGAGACGATATCGACCTGGCCGCCGCCGAAGCTCCTGGCGTAGATGCCGTTCTTGACGCGGCTCAGAAGCTCTGCCGGATCGTCGTTCCCTGCGCGCATGAAGGTGTTGGTCATGCGCGGCATCGGGGCGTGGGCATAGGATTGGCGGCGGCCGTTGCCGGTCGGGGCGACGCCCATCAGGCGGGCGTTGAGGCGGTCCTGCATGTATCCGCGCAATATGCCGTTTTCGATCAGCACATTCTCCTGCGTGGGCGTTCCCTCGTCGTCAATGCTGAGCGAGCCGCGCCGGTCCTGGATCGAGCCATCGTCGACCACGGTGACGCCATCGGCGGCGACGCGCTGGCCGATGCGGCCCGAAAAGGCGCTGGTACCCTTGCGATTGAAATCGCCTTCCAGCCCGTGCCCGATCGCCTCGTGCAGGATGATGCCGGGCCAGCCGGGGCCGAGCAGCACGGTCATCTCGCCCGCAGGTGCTGCCACGCTCTCGAGATTGGTCAGCGCCTGCGCCAGCGCCTCGTCGATGGCGCGGTTCCACGCGGCGTCCTCGAACATCGTATCGTAAAGGTAACGCCCGCCCATGCCGAAGCTGCCGACCTCGCGCCGCTCGCCGCTCTGCGCGACGATCGACACGTTGAGCCGCACCAGCGGGCGGACATCGGTGGCGACAAAGCCATCGGCGCGCACCACCTCGACGACCGACCAGCTGCCGACCAGGCTCGCGGTGACCTGCGCGACGCGCGGGTCGCGCGCGCGCGCGGCGGCATCAATCTTTTCGAGCAGCGCGATCTTGGCCTCGAACGGGATCGATTCGAGCGGGTTGCCATCGGTGTACAGGTGCCGGTTGTTCTTGCGCGGCGGCGGGGCGGCTTCGCCCTTGGCGGGATCGAGCAGCTTCAAGGTTTCGGCGGCGCGGCGGATGCCCGCAGCGCTGACATCATTGGCATGGGCAAAGCCGGTCATCTCGCCCGAAACGCCGCGCAGGCCGAAGCCTGAATCGGTCGAATAATCGGCGGTCTTGAGCCGGCCGTCATCGAAGACAAAGCTCTCGCTGGCCGCATATTGCAGGTAGAGCTCGCCGTCGTCGCAGGCTTTCAGCGCATCGAGGGTGATCGCCTGCGCGGTATCGGGGTCGAGCGCATCGGCGCGGTAGAGGAACGAGCGAGGGTCTGTCTGGGTCATGCCCGACATATGCGCCCTCACCTGCGATTAGGGAAGAGGGGCACAGGTCCTGTCCCTCCCGTAAGCCAGTCGCGCCATCGGGACACTGGCCGATTGTGCATTCCCGGCCCGCGCACTAGAGTTCGCCCATGGCCGATATCCAGACCGCAACCGCCCATCCCGCGATGCAGGACCCCCCGGTAATCTACCGGGCCGATTATCAGCCGCCCGACTGGCGGGTGGAAACGGTGGCGCTGGAGTTCGATCTGGACCTCTCGGCGGCCGAGGTTCACGCGACGCTCGCCCTGGTCCGCAATGGCGCGCACGATCGCCCGGTACGGCTCGATTGCGATGGCCCGCTGCCGCAGACGCTTGATCTCGATGGCCAGCCGGTCAACTGGCGCAGCGAAGGCCATGGCATCGCTTTCGACGTGCCCACCGATCGCGCGACAGTGACGCTCACCACCCGCATCGCGCCCGATACCAACACTCAGCTCATGGGCCTGTTCGCCTCGAACGGCATGCTGTGCACCCAGTGCGAGGCCGAAGGCTTTCGCCGCATCATCCCGTTCATCGACCGTCCCGACAATATGGCGGTCTATGAGGTGCTGCTGCGCGCCGACAAGCGCCGGTTCCCGGTACTGCTGAGCAACGGCGCGCTGGTCGAATCGGGCGATCTGGAGGACGGCCGCCATTATGCCCGCTGGCACGATCCGCATCCCAAGCCGAGCTATCTGTTCGCGCTGGTGGCGGGCGATCTTATGGCAACGCGCGACAGTTTCACGACCAAGAGCGGGCAGACGGTCGATCTCGCCATCTTCGTGCGCGCAGGCGACGAGGGGCGCACCGCGCATGCGATGCAGGCGCTGAAAGCCTCGATGGCCTGGGATGAGCGCGTCTATGGTCTGGAATATGACCTGCCGGTGTTCAACATCGTCGCGGTCAGCGATTTCAACATGGGGGCGATGGAGAACAAGGGCCTCAACATCTTCAATTCGCGTTACATCCTCGCCGATCCCGATACCGCGACCGATTATGACTATGACGCGATCGAGGGCGTGGTCGCGCACGAATATTTCCACAACTGGTCGGGCAACCGCGTTACCTGCCGCGACTGGTTCCAGCTGAGCCTCAAGGAAGGCTTCACCGTCTATCGCGACCAGTGCTTTTCTGCCGACATGGGGTCGGAGGCGGTCAAGCGGATCGAGGATGTGCGGATGCTGCGCGCCAGCCAGTTTCCGGAGGACGCCGGCCCGCTCGCCCATCCGATCCGGCCCGACAGCTATATGGAGATCAGCAACTTCTACACCTCCACCGTCTATAACAAGGGGGCGGAGGTCATCCGCATGATGGCAACCATGGCGGGCCCCGAGCGGTTTCGCGCCGGTTGCGACCTCTATTTCCGGCGGCATGACGGGGAGGCTGCGACTTGCGAAGATTTCGTCCGCGCGATGGAGGAGGGGGCTTCGCTCGACCTCACGCAATTCCGCCGCTGGTACGAACAGGCGGGCACGCCGCAGGTCCAGGCGCGGCTCGAACATGATGCCGCCACCGGCACCGCGACGCTGCACCTCAGGCAGAATTTTGCGGCCACGCCGGGCCAGCCGGTCAAGCCGCTGATGCCGATCCCGCTGCGCACCGCCTTGATCGACCGCGACATGAAGGCGCATCGCGGCGAGACGCTGGTGATGCTGACCGAGGCCGAACAGAGCTTGCAGTTCGAAGGTTATGCGCGCGCGCCGGTGCTCTCGATCAACCGCGGCTTTTCCGCGCCGGTGAATCTGGATGTCGCCAGGGCAAGCGGCGACCTGGCGTTTCTGGTGCGCCACGATGACGATCCGTTCGCGCGCTACGAAGCGTTGCAGCAACTGGTCATCGACCGGCTGATCGCAGACATTGCCGCCCTGGACGGCCCCGGCGGGGCAGAGGACCATGCGGTCTCCCTGGACGAGATCATCGCGGTGTTCGGCGATCTGGTGAGCGACCAGCGCATCGACGATTCGATGCGCGCGGAGATTTTGAGCCTGCCGACCGAAGCATTTCTGGGCGAACAGATGCTCGTCGTCCGGCCCGAGGCGATCCATGCCGCGCGGCGCGCTCTGCGCAAGGCGATCGGATTGCGGCTGCTCGATCCGTGGCGCATCGTGCACGAACGCGCGTCGGCTGTGCCCTATTCGCTCAGCCGCGAGGCGCGCGGTGCGCGCAAGGTGAAGTCGCTCGCGCTCGGCTATATCGCGTCTGCCGAAGCGAGCGATGCGGCGGCTATCGCGTTCGATCAGTTCGCGCGCGCCGACAACATGACCGACCGCCAGGGTGCGCTCGCCATACTCGCCAGCATGCAGGCCGACGAGCGCGAGACCGCGCTCGACAGCTTCTACAACCGCTATCAGGGCAATGCCCTGGTCATCGACAAATGGTTCTCGCTGCAGACCGGTTCGGCGCATCCGCGGGTGCACGAACAGATGCTCGAGCTCATCCGGCACAAGGATTTCACGCTGACCAACCCCAACCGGGTACGCGCGCTCTACTGGCCGTTCGTTTCGAACCAGGCGGTGTTTCACGAGGCGAGCGGGCGCGGCTATGAGCTGCTGACCGATCTGGTGCTCAAGCTCGATCCGCTCAATCCGCAAACGACCGCGCGCTTCATCGCGCCTCTGGGCCGCTGGCGGCGGTTCGACGAAGCGCGCGCTGGCATGATGCGCGGGTGCCTGGAGCGAATCCTGGCCCAGCCTGGATTGTCCAAGGACGTGACCGAACAGGTGGTGAAGAGCCTTGAGTAAAGCCAAGATTCCGAACCGTCACCACGCAATGGGACAATTGTCTCAGCAAACTCGGTCGTCATTCCCGCGAAAGCGGGAATCCCGCTTGTTATCGCCAACTCATGCCATAAGCGGGACCCCCGCGTTCGCGGGGGTGACGAGACAGGTATTCAGGACAACAGCGCCATGAGCGTCCCCCTCCTCACCTCGCCTGCTCTCGGTGCAATAGCGCATGGCTTTACCGGTCGGCGTGGCGGGGTTTCGACCGGGCTTGTCGCTGGGCTCAATGTCGGGCTGGGATCGGATGATGACCCGCAAGCGGTGCAGGAGAACCGGCGGCGCGCGGCCGAGGCGATCCTGCCCGGTTCGACGCTGGTGACGCTGCACCAGGTGCACAGCGCCGATGTGGTGCGGGTCAATGCCGCGATCGGGGTCGACGAACGGCCGAAAGCGGACGCGATGGTCACCGACCGGCCGGGTATTCTGCTCGGCGTGCTGGGCGCCGACTGCCCGCCGATCCTGTTTGCCGACACGCACGCGCAGATCATCGGTGCGGCGCATTCGGGCTGGAAGGGCGCGTTTGCCGGTGTTGGCGAGGCGACAGTGGCCGCGATGGAGCGCATGGGCGCGCATCGCGAGGCCATCGTTGCGGCGATCGGCCCATGCATCCAGCAGAAAAGCTATGAGGTCGATCCAGGCTTCCTGCGCCGATTCTGCGAGGCCGATCCGGAAAATGAACGCTTTTTCCGCGAAGGCCGCAGCGACCATTACCAGTTCGACCTTGAGGGCTATATCGCGGCACGGCTTGCCGCCTGCGGCATCGGTACGGTGCACATGAGCGGGGTCGATACCTATTCGGACGAGCAGGGCTATTACAGCTTCCGCCGCGCCACCCATCGCGGCGAGCCCGATTACGGACGCCAGATGGGGGCGATCGGCTTGCGGGGATGACGGTGCGTTGACCAATATCTGGGGGCTTGTCACCGGCATCATCGGATTCGCGCTGACGCTCATCCTGCCCGCGCCTGCAGGCATGGACGCGGCCGCCTGGAGCACGGCGGGCCTGGTCTTCTGGATGGCGGCGTGGTGGATGACCCAGGCCGTGCCGCTGACCGTCACCGCGCTGCTGCCGTTCATCGTGCTGCCGCTGACCGGGGTGATGAGCGCCAACGACATCGCCGCCGAATATTATTCACCCATCCTCTTCCTGATCCTGGGCGGAGCATTCCTGGCGCTGGCGATCGAGCGGGTGGGGCTGCACAAACGGCTCGCGCTTGCCATCGTCAACCGGTCGGGCAACACCTCGGCGCACCTGCTGTTCGCCTTCATGATCGCCACCGCGACGCTGTCGCTGCTCATCTCCAACACCTCGACCACGCTGATCATGGTGCCGATTGCGAGCGCAGTGCTGGTCGCGGGCGGGGTGGAGGAGGGGGAGAGCGAGGGCCTGCCGGGCGCGCTGATGATGGGCATCGCCTTCGCCGCTTCGATCGGCGGACTGGGCACCTTGGTCGGATCGCCTACCAATGCGATTGCCGCCGGACTGCTCGAAAAGACCACCGGGCTGCAGATCGGCTTTGCCGAATGGGCGGCCTATGGCATGCCGATCGTCATCCTCTCGGTCCCGATCGCCGCGTTCATCCTAGCCCGCGTGCAGAAGCTCTCCGCAAATCCTTTCGATGTCGATGCAGCACGCACCGCGATCGCGCGCCAGGCCGACTGGAGCGTTCCCGAAAGGCGTCTGGTCCCGGTGATCGTTCTCGTCGTGCTCGCGTGGATCGTCCAGCCCTGGCTCAGCGATATGCTGCCGGCCGGTGCGCTGACTGATGGCAGCATTGCGGTCATCGCGGGCATCGCGCTGTTCATCCTTCCCGATGGCACCGGCCGGCCGATGCTGGTGTGGAAGGAGGCGAACCGCGCGCCCTGGGATGTCATCATGCTGTTCGGCGGCGGGCTGGCACTGGCTGCGGGGATAGGCGAATCCGGGCTGGATCGCTGGATCGGCAGCGCGCTCGAACCGCTGGCAGGCGTGCCGCTGATCGTCATCGCGCTGGCGCTGACCGGGCTGGTCGTTCTGGTGACCGAATTTGCCAGCAATGTCGCCACGGCGAGCGGGGTGATGCCCGTCGTCGCCAGCCTGATCGTCACCCTGGGCGTCGATCCTGTGCTGCTGGCGATGCCGGTGGCGATGGCGGCGAGCTGGGGCTTCATGCTGCCCTCGGGCACAGGACCCAATGCCATCGCCTGGGCCAGCGGCAACATAGCGCTGCCGCGCCAGCTCAAGGCCGGGTTCTGGCTAGATCTTGCGGGCGTTCCCCTGATGGTCGGCACGATCTGGTTGGTTTCCTTTGTAATCAGTTGAGCGCTCGGGCATAGTTGCGGGCATGACAAGGGACGGGGAAAAGCTCCGCCCAGACCGCAGGAACCCATTCATGACCGACACCCCGATCAAGCCGATCGCCACCCCCACGCCGCGCCGCAAGCCCAAGCCCGAAGTGGGCAAGCTCGGCGGTCGCAAGCTCAAGCCCTCGACGCTGATGATGGGCCATGGCTTCGACCCCGTGCTGTCCGAAGGCTCGCTGAAGGCGCCGATCTTTCTTACAAGCACCTTCGCGTTCGAGAATGCAGCGGCGGGCAAGCGCCATTTCGAAGGGCTGACCGGCAAGCGCCCCGGCGGCGCGGAGGGCCTGGTCTATTCGCGCTTCAACGGCCCCAATCAGGAAATTCTGGAAGACCGGCTGAGCATCTGGGACGATGCCGAGGACGCGCTTGTCTTTTCGAGCGGCATGTCCGCGATCGCCACCCTGCTGCTCGCCTATTGCAGCAACAGTGACGTGATCGTGCATTCCGGCCCGCTTTATGCGGCGACCGAGACGATGATCGCGCGCATCCTCTCGCGCTTCGGCATCACCTATCTCGACTTCCCCGCCGGCGCGACCCGCGAGGAAATCGATGCGGTGCTCGAACAGGCGAAGGACATGGCGGCGAAGCAGGGCGGCCGCGTCGCGATGATCTATCTCGAAAGCCCCGCCAACCCGACCAATGCGCTGGTCGATATCGAAGCGGTGGCGGCATCGCGCGATGCGGTGCTGGGCGAGGCCCAGATCCCGACGCCGATCGCGATCGACAACACGTTCCTCGGGCCCTTGTGGCAGCAGCCGCTGCACCATGGCGCGGACATCGTGGTCTACAGCCTCACCAAATATGTCGGAGGGCACAGCGATCTGGTGGCAGGCGGCCTGTCGGGCGCGAAGCGCTGGATGGATCCGGTGCGCGCGCTCAGGAACACCATCGGCACGATCTGCGATCCCAATACCGCCTGGATGCTGATGCGCTCGTTGGAGACGGTCGAGCTGCGCATGACCCGCGCGGGCGAGAATGCGGCCAAGGTCTGCGCATTCCTGGCGCAGCATCCCAAGGTCGAGGGGCTGGGTTATCTCGGCATGATCCAGGATGCCCGCCAGCAGGACATTTTCGACCGCCATTGTTCGGGAGCGGGATCGACCTTCTCGCTGTTCATCAAGGGTGGTGAGGCGGAGAGCTTCCGGTTTCTCGATTCGCTTCGCCTCGCGAAGCTGGCGGTGAGCCTGGGCGGCACCGAGACGCTGGCGAGCCATCCGGCGGCAATGACGCACCTTTCCGTCCCCGATGCGCGCAAGGCGGCGCTCGGCATTACCGACAATCTGGTACGCATCTCGATCGGCGTGGAGGATCCCGACGATCTGATCGCCGATTTCGAACAGGCGCTCGAAACAGTCTGATCGCGAATGCGGTCCCCGGTGCGTCCGGGGACCGTTTCTTAGCGGATGGCGCGATAGGGCACGCCGCCACTACCCGCCTGACGCTGGCGGATCAGACGGATATAGGTCTCCGCCAGCCCCCGGTTGATCCGATCCCAGCTGTATTTCTCGCTGCGCTTGAGGCCCGCCTGACCATGGGCAAGGCGAAGCTCCGGATTGCCGCAATAGGCCTGCAGCGCATCGGCGAACTCCACGGTCGCGCCGGGGCGGACGAGCTGGCCGGTGACATTGTGCTCGACCAGGCTCTCGCTGCCGGTTGCACGCGCAGCGACCACCGGCACGCCGCTGGCCATGGCCTCGAGCGTGACATTGCCGAAGGTTTCGGTGATCGAAGGATTGAAGAACAGGTCCATGCTGGCGACCGCACGGCCCAGATCCGTGCCACCCTGAAAGCCTGCGAACACCGCCCTGGGCAGCCGCGATTCGAACCAGCTGCGCGCGGGCCCTTCGCCCACCACCAGCACCTGATGCGGCACCTGGCGGCGCACCAGCCGGTCGATCGTGTCGGAAAAGACGTCGAGCCCCTTTTCCATCACCAGCCGGCCGAGAAAGCCGATCACCGGCACGTCGTCCTGAAGCCCGAGCGACCGGCGCCAGTCCATGTCGCGCATGTCCGGATTGAAGATGTGCTTGTCGACGCCGCGCGACCAGATGCCGACATCATAGCTCATCCGCTGTTCGCGCAGCACCTGGGCCATCGAATCGGATGGCGCAACGATTGCGTCGCACTTGCGGTACAGGCGGCGCAGGATCGCCTCCAGCACCGGCTCAAGAAACGCCATGTTGTAATAGCGCGGATAGGTCTCGAAACGCGTGTGCACCGATCCCAGCACCGGGACCTTGTGCCGCTGTGCCCAGCGCACGGCGCTGTGCCCGGCGCTGTCGGGGCTGGAAACGTGCACGATATTGGGCGCAAACCGGTTCAGGTCCTTCTTGATCCGGGGCGGCAGGATTGTCGTCACGCGATATTCGCTGCGTCCGGGTATCGGCAGCGAGGGCAGGCTGACCAGATCGCCCGCCGGTTCGAACGCAGGCGTCTTCGTCGTCGGCGAATAGACGCGCACCCGCGCGCCATTTTCCAGCAGCCAGCCGACCAGCCGGTTGAGCGCCTGGTTCGCACCGTCGCGGACGTAGTTGTAGTTGCCGCTGAACAGCGCAATGCGGAGATCGGAAATGTCCATGATCGGCTCGCCTTAGGCCCGGTTTGATCCAAAAGCCAGCATTTGCGGGCCAATGGAACGATCAGACCTCTGCCTCGACCGGTTGCGGTGGCGGCAGCAGGCGGATGCGGGTGACGCGGCGTTCGTCGCCATCGACGATTTCCAGCCGCCAGCCGCTCTGATGTTCGAGCATGCGGCCCGGAGCCGGCACCTCGCCCGCCAGCATGAAGGCGAGCCCCCCCAGAGTATCGACCTCGTCGTCGATCTCGCCCAGCGCCGGATCGACCAGCTTGGCAACATCGTCGAGCTCGGCACGGGCATCGGCTTCCCACGCGCCGTTCTCGCCCGGGGTCACCAGCGTTTCGGGCTCGTCGTCATGCTCGTCCTCGATATCGCCGACAATCTCCTCGACCAGATCCTCGATCGTCACCAGCCCTTCGGTGCCCGAATATTCGTCGATGACAATGGCAAGGTGCGTGCGCGTCTGGCGCATTTCGGCCAGCAGGTCGAGCACCCCCATGGTTTCCGGCACGAAGCGCGGCTGGCGGATCAGATTGTCCCAGCTTGTCGGCCGCGGTCCGTTGGCGGCGATGATCGGGAAGACGTCCTTGATATGGACCATGCCGACGATGTGATCGAGCGAGCCCTCATAGACCGGCACCCGGCTATGGCCGTGTTCCGCGAAGATTTCCACCAGGGCGTCGAAACTCGCATCCTTGTCGATCGCGATGATGTCGCTGCGCGGCACCGCGACATCATCGACATCATGCTCGCTGAAATGCAGCAGGTTGCGCAGCATCTCCCGCTCTATGCGGGACAGGTCGCCGCGCGACGATGCACTGTCGGCATCGTCATCCTCCTCATGCTCGTCAATGGCCTCTTCGAGCTGGGCACGGAGCGACTGATCATGATGTTCTCCGAACAGCAGGGCCTTCAAGCCCCGCCATATTCGCCCCGAACCTTCGTCCTGTGCGGCGGATTTCCCCCCGCCGTTACTGTCTCCGTCTGCCATGACTGGCTGTTTCTTAACCCCGCTCTTGGTTGTACTGGGAAGGCAGCATGCAATTACGCCTGCTTAATATGGCCAGTTCAATATGGCCAAATCAATATGGATTGTCGATGCCCAGATTGGCAAGCGCTTTCACTTCCAGCGCCTCCATGATCCCGGCATCGGCCTCCTCGATATGGTCATGCCCCAGCAGGTGCAGCATGCCGTGCGCGACCAGATGGGTCGCATGGGCGAGGAGCGCAATGCCCTTTTCCTCCGCCTCGCGCGCGCAGGTTTCGAAGGCGAGCATGATGTCGCCGAGCAGCACTTCACCGTCATCGGTATTGGCAAGCGCCGCAAAATCATCGGGATCGATCATCGGGAAGGACAGGACGTTGGTCGGCTTGTCCTTGTCCCGGTAATCGCGGTTGAGTGCCTGGATTTCATCGTCGCTGCCGAAATGCACGCTGATCGAGACGGTGAACCGGGCCTGCGCCAGCGACCCTTGCGCGCTGACCGCGAGAGCGGCCGAGACAGCGCGCGCGGCCAGCCCTTCCCAGTCGGTATCGCCGGGCCAGATAGGGTCGACAGAGGTTTCGGTCTCGATCATGGGGCTATCCCGATCCCTTCGTCATTCCCGCGAGAGCGGGAATCCCGCTATTCTTTCAATCAAGCGTAAGAAGCGGGACCCCCGCCTGCGCGGGGGTGACGGATAGAAAGCAGCCGAGGTACGCCTCACGCATCCTTGCCCTCATAGGCCTCGACGATGCGCCCGACGATCGGATGGCGCACCACGTCCGCCGCCGTGAAGCGCACGGTGCCGATGCCCTGCACGCCTTCCAGCCGTCCGACCGCATCCGCGAGGCCCGACGCACCGACCCCGCCGGGCAGGTCGACCTGTTTGGGGTCGCCGCAGATGACCATCCGGCTGTTCATGCCAAAGCGGGTGAGGAACATCTTCATCTGTGCAGGCGTGGTGTTCTGCGCCTCGTCGAGGATGATGAAACTGTCCGCCAGCGTGCGGCCGCGCATGAAGGCGAGCGGCGCAATCTCGATCTCGCCGCTGGCGATCCGGCGCTCGACCTGCTCGGCGGGCAGCGTGTCGTAGAGCGCATCGTAGAGCGGGCGGAGATAGGGATCGACCTTCTCCTTCATGTCGCCGGGCAGAAAGCCCAGCCGCTCGCCTGCCTCGACCGCCGGGCGCGAGAGGATCAGCCGGTTGACCGTGCCGGTAATCAGCTGGCTCACCGCCTGTGCCACCGCGAGATAGGTCTTGCCTGTGCCCGCCGGGCCCAGCGCGAAGATCACGTCATCGCGCACCAGCGATCGCATATACTCGGTTTGCGTGGCCGACCGCGGCACGATGGTCTTCTTGCGCGTGCGGATCATGATGCCGGGCGGGTCGGCCACCTCGGAGCGGACAATGCCCTCCAGCGTCGGTTCGGCCGACATGGTGATCAGCGCGTCGACCGCGCCCTCGTCGATATCCAGCCCCTGCTCGATCCGCTTGTGCAGGCCGACCAGCACATCGCGCGCCCGCGCCGCAGCTTCGGCCTCGCCCTCGATCTGGATTCGGTTGCCCCGCGCCTGGATATAGACGCCCAGCCGGTTCTCGATCGCTACCAGATTCTTGTCGAACTGGCCAAACAGCGGGCCAAGCAGCGTCGGCTCGTCAAACTCGACCCCGATCCGCGCCTTGTTGGCGGGTTCTGGCCGGTTGAACGGAAAGTCGCTGCCATAGACCGGCGAAAGCTGGGTCGACTGCGGATCGCGCTTGCCGCGAAACTTGGTCGAATCGCTGCCGCGACCGCCACCCGGCCCCTGCTTGCGCGCCATCAGGCCGTCACCAGCGCGAGCGGTTCGCCAGCAAGGCTGTTCGGCCCGGCAGAGACGATCTCTACCTCGATCATGTCGCCGATACTGGCGCCTTCCTGCGTCACATGCACCGATTGCAACCATGGCGACTTGCCGACCAGCTGGCCCGGCTTGCGCCCGGTCCGCTCGAGCAGCACCTGCATCCGCTTGCCCACCGTCGCCAGATTGAAGGCATGCTGCTGGGCATTGAGCAGGTCCTGCAGACGCTGCAGACGCTCGTCCATGATTTCGGCGCTGATCTGATCCTCCATATCGGCAGCGGGCGTGCCCGGGCGCGACGAATATTTGAAGCTATAGGCCTGGGCGTAATCGGTGGCGCGCACGATATCGAGCGTCGCCTGGAAATCCGCCTCGGTCTCGCCGGGAAAGCCGACGATGAAATCGCCCGACATGGCGATATCGGGCCGGGCGGCGCGCACCTTGTCGATCAGCTTCAGATAGCTCGCCGCCGTGTGGCTGCGGTTCATGGCCTTGAGGATGCGGTCGCTTCCGGCCTGTACGGGCAGGTGCAGATAGGGCATCAGCTTGGGGATGTCGTGATGCGCGGCGATCAGCGCATCGGTCATGTCATTGGGATGGCTGGTCGTGTAGCGGATGCGCTCAAGCCCGGCCATGTCCGCCAATGCCTCGATCAGCCCTTCGAGCCCCTTGGCCCGTCCCCGGTCGTCCTCGCCCGTCCAGGCGTTGACGTTCTGGCCGAGCAGCGTGATTTCCTTCACCCCTGCATCGACCAGCGCGCGCGCCTCTGCCACCAGATCGGCATAGGGACGGCTGATTTCGGCGCCGCGCGTATAGGGCACCACGCAATAGGTGCAGAACTTGTCGCAGCCTTCCTGCACGGTGAGGAAGGCCGAAGGCCGCTGCTGGCGCGCACGGCCAGGCAACAGGCCGAACTTGGTGGCCGCCGGCATGTCGGTGTCGATGGCGGTTTCGCCCTTGCGCGCCTGCTCGATCAGCTGCGGCAACCGGTGATAGGCTTGCGGGCCGACGACGATATCGACGCTTCTTGCACGCCGGGCAATTTCCTCGCCCTCGGCCTGCGCGACGCAGCCTGCGACCGCGATCATCGGCTTGGATCCGTCCTCGCGGCGCAGGCGACCGATATCCGAATAAACGCGTGCGACCGCCTTTTCGCGGATATGGCAGGTGTTGAGGATGACGAGATCCGCCTCGTCGCGCGTTTCCGCCTGCGCCATGCCTTGCGCCGCCAGCATCTCGCCCATGCGCTCGCCGTCATAGACGTTCATCTGGCAGCCGAACGAGGTGACGAAATAGCGGCGGGGCGCGTCTGCTGGCGTTTCAGGCGCGGAGACGGAGGATGTATCGAAAGTGTCGGTCATGAATGCGTCAGGCTATACAGCCGGTTCGCGGCCCAAGGAAGCACAAAGCGCCGCATCGATGCGCGCCCGCGCCTCGGCTGCAATCGCCTTGCGGCCGGGAAAATCGGCGGGGCTGAACGGTTCGAGAAAATGCAGCGTCACCCAGAAGCTGCCCCGCCGCGTGAACAGCCTCAGCGCATTGTTGGGTGCCGTCTCTTCCCCGACCCAGGCGATGTCATGCGCGTTGGCCCCGTAATCGAGATACATGGGCTGGACCAGCACTTCGGGCGGCGGAGGATCGAGCACCTGCAGCAGCGGCGACTTGAACGGCAGCAGCGTGCTGCCATCGGTCGTGGTGCCTTCGGGGAAGATGGTGATCGCCCAGGTCTCGGCCAGCGCATCGCGCAGTTCGTTGATCTGCCCGGCAATGCCCAGCCGGTTGGTGCGCGAGACGAAGACCGTGTCGTTGAGCTTGCACAGCCAGCCGATCACCGGCCAGCTCTTGATCCCGTCCTGCGCGACAAATGCACTGCCATTGCGCCCCGCGATGACAGGAATATCGAGCCAGCTCAGATGATTGGAGATATAGAAGACGTCCCGCTTGAGCGGCGTGCCGACCACGCGGACCTTGGCTCCGCAAGCGCGCCCGACGCCGCGCAGGAACAGCTTGGGCCAGGGATTGGACAACCGAAGCGTGCGCCAGACATAATAGAGCGGGACGCAGACGATCAGCATCAGCACGATCGCCAGAACGCGCAGGGACAGGCGCACGCGCCCGATCAGCCCCGGATCGCGCCAGTGCAGATGCGCCATGTCTGGCGTATCGGGATAGAGCGGTGCGGGCTTCGGGGCGACCGGCGCAGCTTCGGCCTCGCTCATGCGCGGGCTCAATCCTTGCGGTCGAGCGCGACGCCGTACAATTCCATGCGATGATCGACCAGCCGATAGCCGAGGCGCTCGGCGATCAGCTTCTGCAGCGCTTCGAGTTCCGGATCGACGAATTCGAGCACCTTGCCGGTCTCGACATCAATCAGATGATCGTGATGCGCTTCCGGGGCGGCTTCATACCGCGCCCGGCCATCGCCGAAATCGTGCCGATCGAGAATGCCGGCCTCTTCGAACAGACGCACCGTCCGATACACCGTGGCGATCGAGATGCGCGGGTCGATGGCCGAGGCGCGCTCGTGCAACCGTTCGACATCGGGATGGTCATCGGCTTCGGACAGCACGCGCGCGATCACACGCCGCTGATCGGTGATCCTGAGGCCGCGATCGGCGCACAGCGCCTCCAGGTCGATTTTCTGGCGCATGCTGCCCCTTTGAATGCCTTTGCTGGTTCTAGTCCGGCTCGTCGCACGACGTCATGCGAAGACGGACCGGCGCCGGAAACCCAGTTCCTGCGCCTGTCGCTCAACTTATCGCGCAACGCCGCAATTGCAACCGCCCGTGACGCAAGCACGGCCGGTTGCGGCCAGGTTATTTCGCCGTGCGCTTGCCCGGCTTGCGGCCCAGGCCGATCTTCTTGGCGAGTTCGCGACGCGTGGCGGCATAATTGGGCGCAACCATCGGGTAATCCGCCGGCAGGCTCCAGCGCGTGCGATATTCTTCGGGCGTCATGTTGTAATGCGTCATCAGATGCCGCTTGAGCATCTTGAGCTTCTTTCCGTCTTCCAGGCAGACGATATAATCGGGCTTCACCGATGCGCGGATCGATACTGCCGGTTCGGGAAGCTCGGGCTCTTCTGCTGTCTCGCCGGGGGTAAGACCGTTCAGCGCGCGATGTACGTTCTCGATAAGTCCGGGAATATCCGAAACGGCCACGCTGTTGTTGCTGACATGAGCCGCAACAATATCGGCTGTAAGCGTAATCAGCGTTTCATGCATGTCGATTTCTGTATCTGCCATGGTCCATCATCCTGTTTCTTTTTGTGAATTGCGACCGCTAATTCCGCCAATTGGTCTGGCAGAGGCGATATGCAAGACCGATTGACCCACGTCAACGCTCTTAAGCACCTCGGAAAAAACGGGTAGCATATACTAACATTTTGGGAGCTATTCGATTACTGTATTTAACCCAGTGCCATAGCCATGGTCAAGGCATCATATCGGCAACTATCTGTCCCTATGTAGTAATCTTTACGTAAACCGATAGGCTGGAAGCCAAATTTTGAATAAAGACGAATCGCGGGATTATTGGACCGCATTTCAAGATGAAGCTGCGACACGCCGGCTTCTCGCGCATTCTCTAGAACCTGACCCAGCAAGATCGTTGCCGCGCCAAATTGACGCCATTTTGGGGCGACCGCGATCAGCAGCAATTCTTCCTCGTCGGCGACACGGCGCGTCATGGCAAAGCCCACCGGTTCGCCGCTTTCCTCCAACTCGCTAGCAATCGTTTCCAGAAGCAGTACGTGGGTCAGCGGCAGCGCCAGCATCGATCGGGTCTGGCTGTGGTTCCAGGCCTCGCCGTATCGCGGGTCAAAGGCCTGCTGCATGACCTGCATGATCGGACCAAGCGCGTCTTCCGCCGCAAGTCCGTCGATCAGCTGGAAGGCTGGCGCACTCGACGTTCGGGGCGGCGGGGACTCCATCTCGATCACCGTGGCGCTTGCATGGCCATGGGCTTGGCATCGGCACCCCGGCCATAGATCGGATCGGCGGGAAGGCTCCGGGCCGCCTCGGTCAGCAACAGGGCCTGGCGCGCATCGGGCAGCAGCGCCACCGCAGTTCCGAAGCCGCGCGCTGCGACAAGCGTCTCGGCCATGCTTCCGGCCACGAGCTCGTGCCCGCACACTGCATGTGCCGCATCGGGCAGCAGCGAGGCAAGCGGGCCGAGCGCCGCGCCCTCCCGTCCGAAGCTCTGGACGAAATATTCGCCGTGACCGCCCGTCATCACCACATCGACAGCGTCGGCATCCGGATGGGAGGCCAGCGCAGTGGCGGCCACCAGGCTGTGCGTGGCATAGCCGCTCACCGGGACATTCCAGGCGAGCGCCAGAGCGCGCGCCGCCGCAAGGCCGACACGCACGCCGGTGAAGCTGCCCGGCCCGCAATTGACCAGGATCGCGTCGGCGCGGCCGCGTTGCGGCAGGGTGGCAATCATCGGCACAAGGCGTTCGGCATGACCGCGCCCCATGACCGCATGTTCGCTGGCCAGCAGTTCGTCACCGGCAAAAAGGGCAACGGAACAGGCTTCGGTTGCCGTGTCGATGACCAGCAGCTTATGGGGTTCGGGCGGCATACCCGAAGCCGCTAGCGGATTGTATTGAACCGGTCAAAACCGGGACGCGGGCTGCGACCGAAAATGGTCGACGGATCGCCATGGCCCAGCGTCGAGATGAAGTTGGACTTCACGTTCGGCTGATCGGCAAAGAAGGCCTTGTCGACGGCGGCATTGTCGAAGCCCGACATCGGGCCGGTATCGAGACCGAGCGCGCGCGCAGCGAGGATGAAATAGGCGCCCTGGAGCGAGGAGTTGCGCAGTGCCGAGATGCGGCGGAACTCGGCCTTGTCGTCGCCGGTGAACCAGCTGCGCGCATCGGTGTGGGGGAAGAGCTCGGGCAGCAGCTCGTGAAATTCCAGGTCCATGCCGATCACGACGCTGACCGGTGCGGCCAGGATCTTCTTGGCATTCGCCTCCATGCAGCAGGCGGCGAGCTTCTGCTTGGCCTCGTCGGACACGCACCATACCATTCGCGAAGGCAGCATGTTGGCCGACGTCGGCCCCATCTTCATCAGGTCCCAGATCGCATGCAACTGCTCGGTGCTGACCGGCTGATCGGTATAGCCATTATAGGTGCGTGCGGTGCGGAACAGCTGATCGAGCGCGGCATCGTCGAGCGGTGCGGACATGGGGGAGCTTTCTGGGTCGGGGGAGGAGGAGCCGTCAGGCGGCACGGACTTCGGTAACTTCGGGCACATAATGCTTGAGCAACGATTCGATGCCGTGCTTGAGTGTCGCGCTCGACGAGGGGCAGCCCGAGCACGCGCCCTGCATCTGCAGATAGACCACGCCCTTGTCGAAACCGCGATAGACGATGTCGCCGCCATCATTGGCCACTGCAGGGCGCACCCGCGTCTCGATCAGTTCCTTGATCTGCGCGACGATATCGGCGTCTTCCGGATTGCTGGGCCAATCGGCGTCTTCGGGCGGAACGGCGATGCCGGCTGCGGTCGCGGCTCGGAACAGCGGCATGTCTGCCGAGAAATGGTCGAGCAGGACCGAGAGCACATCAGCCTTCAGCACCGACCAGTCGGCGCCGGGCCCCGAAGTCACCGAGATGAAATTGTGCCCGAAGAACACGCCTGTCACATCGCCCAGGCTGAAGATCGCCTCGGCCAGCGGCGAGGCTTCGGCCTCTTCGGGCGAGGCAAAGTCGCGCGTGCCCATTTCCATGACCGTACGACCGGGCAGGAACTTGAGCGTGGCGGGGTTTGGCGTGGTTTCGGTCTCTATCAGCATGGGCCGTATCTGGTGCAGGCCTTGGCCCGGCGCAAGGCCGTTTTTGTCTATGGCGGTCGGCCCGCGATCAGGTCCGCATATTCACTGGCCCTTCATCATGCGGCTGCCTATAGATTCGCGCATGACCTTTCCCCTGATGCGCTGTGCGCCCGTGGCCGCTGCTCTGGCGGCATTTTCGCTGATACTCTCTCCGCCGCTGCTCGCCAATCTTCCCGGCGAGCCGGTGGCCAGCGGCAAGGACGCCAACGGCAAGCCGCTGCGCCCCCCCAATCTCGAGCCGGGCGAAAAGACCCCCTGGCTGTACCGGGGAAGCAACGTGCCGGTCGACAAGGGCTGGACCTTTGGCGAGCTGAGCAATGGCGTGCGCTATGCGGTGCGGCGCAACGGCGTGCCGCCCGGCCAGGTGTCGATCCGCGTGCGCATCGATGCCGGTTCGATGATGGAGACCGATGCGGAGCAGGGCTATGCCCACCTGCTCGAGCATCTGACCTTCCGGGGATCGAAATATGTGCCAGATGGCGAGGCGATCCGCATCTGGCAGCGGCTGGGCGCGAGCTTCGGCAGCGACAGCAATGCCGAGACCACACCAACCCATACGGTCTACAAGCTCGACCTGCCTGCCGCGACCCCGGCAGGGCTCGACGAGAGCATGAAGATCCTTTCGGGCATGATCCGCGAGCCCGGGCTGACCGCCGATGCGGTCAAGGCCGAGGTGCCGGTGGTGATGGCCGAATTGCGCGAACGATCGGGCGCGCAGGTGCGCGTCGGCGATGCGACCCGCAACCTGTTCTTCGCCGGGCAGAAGCTGGCCGAGCGGTCCCCCATCGGCAAGCCAGAGACGCTGAATGCGGCAACCTCGCAAGCCGTGCGCGCCTTTCATCAGCGCTGGTACCGTCCGGAAAATACCGTGATCTCGATTGCGGGCGATGTCGACCCGGCGACGCTCGAACAGCTGATCCGGACCTATTATGGCGACTGGAAGGTGAGCGGCAAACAGGCCCCCTATCCCGGCTTCGGCGAGCCCGATGCCACCCAGCCCATCGCGCGGACGATCGTCGAGCCCGGCTTTCCCTATCTTGTCAGCATGGCGATCCTGCGGCCCTGGAAACCGGTCAACGACACGATCGAATACAACCAGCAGCTGCTGATCGATCTGGTCGCAACCCAGCTGATCAACCGCAGGCTGGAGGGGCGCGCGCGCGGAGGTGGCAGCTTCCTGCAGGCGCAGGTCAACCAGGAGGATGTCAGCCGCTCGGTCGATGGCACCTTCATCTCGATCGTGCCGATTGGCGACGACTGGCAGGCGGCGCTGGCCGACGTACGCGGCGTGCTCGCCGATGCCACCACCACCCCGCCCACCCCTGAGGAAATCGCGCGTGAGATGGCGGAATTCGATGCCGCGCTGGCCGTCCGCGTCGAAAGCGCGGAGACCGAGGCGGGGGCGAAACAGGCCGATGACATTGTCGGTGCGGTCGATATTCGAGAGGCGGTGGCCTCACCGCAGACCGCGCTCGACGTGTTCCGCGCGATGAAGGACCAGTATACGCCCGAAAGGCTGCTCGAATCGACGAGGCGTCAGTTCACGGGCGTCACCACCCGCGCGATTCTGGTGGCACCCAAGCCGGTGGAAAATGGTGAGCAGCTCCTCGCCGCCGCGCTCACCCGCGATGTCAGTGCAGATGCCAGCGCGCGCCTTGCCGCTGCCAATGTCACCTTCGATGACCTGCCCAAGCTGGGTGCGCCCGGCACCGTCACCGCAACCACCGATCTCAGGTTGCTCGGCATCGAGATGATCGAGCTTTCCAACGGGGTGAAGGCCATTCTCTACCCCAACGACGCCGAAGTATCGAAGATCATGGTCAAGGTCCGCTTCGGCAACGGCTATCAGGCCTTTCCTGCAGACAAGCCCTCGCTGGTCTGGTCCGGACAGTCGGCGCTGGTGGCGAGCGGAATCGGCGAGATCGGTCAGGAGGGGCTCGACAGGCTGACAAACGGGCGCCGGATCGGCTTCGGCTTCGAAGTGGAAAATGACGCCTTCGCCTTTTCCGCCGATACCCGCCGCTCCGATCTGGAGGATCAGCTCAAGCTGTTCGCGACCAAGCTGGCCGCGCCGCGCTGGGATGCGAACCCGGTGCGCCGCGCCAGGGCCGGGACGGAACTGGCCTATCGCAGCTTCGGCATGTCCCCGCAAACGGTACTCGAGCGCGATCTCAATTACCTGACCCGCAACCGCGATCCGCGCTGGAAGGTCCCGGGGCCGGACGAAGCCGCACAACTGACGCCCGAAGCATTCCGCGCGACCTGGGAACCGCTGCTGCAACAGGGGCCGGTCGAGGTGCTGCTGTTCGGCGATTTCGACAAGGCCGAAGCGATTGCCGCGCTGCAAAGGACCTTTGGTGCCCTGCCGCCGCGCCAGCCGGCGCCGGTGGTTGCGGGCCCTGACACGGTCAGCTTCCCCGCACCCAACAGCACGCCGCTGGTGGTCCGGCATGAAGGCGCGCCCGACCAGGCAGCCGCCTTTATCGGCTGGCCGACCGGTGGCGGGCTGGAAAACGTGCAGGAAAGCCGTCAGCTCGAGATCCTGACCGCCATCTTCAACAGCCGCCTGTTCGATCAGCTCCGCGCGCAGGCAGGGGCCAGCTATGCGCCGCAGGTCCTGAACAACTGGCCGATCGCGTTCGACAAGAGCGGCTATGTGGGGGTCATCGGCCAGCTGGCGCCGGAAAATGTGGCCAAGTTCTTCGAGATCGCCAACAGCATCGCCGCCGACCTCGCCGCCAGGCCGGTCGATGCCGACGAACTGGCCAGGGCTACCGAGCCGCTGCGCCAGCTGGTCTCGCGCGCCAGCACTGGCAACAATTTCTGGCTCAACCAGTTGCAGGGCGCCACGCGTGACCCGCGCAAGATTGCAGCGGTGCGGACGATCCTGCCGGATTACACAGAGACGACGCCGGAACGGATGCAGGCGCTCGCCGCCAAATACCTGCGCGGGGACAAGGCCTGGTCGTTCGTAGTCCTGCCCGAAGAAACCGAAGCTCCCTCGGGCCGGTAGGGATCAGATCAGACTGGCATTTCATCCGGCCCGCGATCGGGCTCGATGATATCAGGGCTGACAGGATCTATTTCGGGAGGCTGCTGGACCGGGTCTTCCATCGGGGTCGGGGTCACCGGCAGCTCGGGCGGGCTCTGCGGCTCGATGCGGTCGGGGGCGGGGATTTCCGGATCGTCGGGACGGGTGGCCATGCTATCGTTCCTTTCGAGCCCCTTACGCCCTGCCGGACGGCTGGTTGCATGCCGGGACGGCTGCTGGATGCGCCCCCTTGCCCTTTGCGGCAACCTTCTTTAGACGCGCACGCTTGATTACCGCGACGCGGGCGTGGCGAAACTGGTAGACGCGCCAGATTTAGGTTCTGGTATCGCAAGATGTGGGGGTTCAAGTCCCTTCGCCCGCACCATCGCATGGATGGCCGGGAAAGGGCGGGATTGCCCTTTCTTATTATGGAAAGACAAGAGTTTAAGCCGATGCAGATTGTCGAGACGCTGAACGAGGGCCTGAAGCGGGCCTATACCATCACCATCCCCGCCAAGGATCTGGACGCCCGGGTCGATGCGGAGGTGAAGAAGATCGCGCCGCAGGTGCGCATGCCCGGTTTCCGCCCCGGCAAGGTGCCCGCCAACCTGATTCGCAAGATGCACGGCGAATCGATTCATGCCGATGCGCTCAACGCCACCATCCAGGAAAGCGTCGACAAGGCGATCCGCGACAACAACCTTCGCCCCGCCATCCAGCCTTCGGTCGACCTCAACGAGGATTATGCCGCCGGCAAGGATGCCGAGGTCAAGGTCTCGCTCGAAGTGCTGCCGCAGGTTCCCACGCCGTCGATCGATTCGATCACGCTCGAGCGCCTGACGGTCGAGCCTGCGGAGGAAGCCGTGACCGAAGCGCTGCAGCGCATCGCCGACGGCCAGAAGAGCTATGACACCGCGCCCAAGAGCTACAAGGCCAAGGAAGGCGATCAGGTCGTCATCGACTTCGAAGGCAAGGTCGATGGCGTTCCCTTCGAAGGCGGCAAGGGCGAAGGCATGGCCGTCGTCATCGGTTCGGGCCAGCTCATCCCCGGTTTCGAGGATCAGCTTGTCGGCCTGAAGGCCAATGACGAAGCCGTGATCAATGTGACCTTCCCCGAAAACTACGGCGCTGCCGATCTCGCCGGCAAGGCCGCGACGTTCGACATCGTCGTCGGCGAAGTGAAGAAGCCCGGCGAAACCAGGCTGGACGACGATTTCGCCAAGTCGCTGGGCCTCGAAAGCCTCGAGCAGCTGACCGGCCTGATCAAGGGCCAGCTGGAGCAGGAACTGAACGGCCTCACCCGCACGCACATGAAGCGCCGCCTGCTCGACCAGCTGGCTGCCAATCATGACTTCGAGGTTCCCCCCTCGATGGTCGAAGCCGAGTTCAACCAGATCTGGGCGCAGCTCGAGCAGGAAGCCGCACAGGAAGCCGATGTCGAGGCCGCCCGCGCCGAGATGGAAAAGGACCGCGACGAATATCACGCGATCGCCGTGCGCCGCGTGCGCCTCGGCCTGTTGCTGTCGGAAATCGGCCAGGCCAATGGCGTCGAAGTGTCGCAGCAGGAAATGAACATGCTGATCGCGCAGGCCGCGCAGCAGTATCGCCAGGAAGACCGTCAGCGCTTCGCGGAATATATCCGCCAGACGCCGATGGCCGCCGCCCAGCTGCGCGCGCCGCTCTATGAGGACAAGGTCGTCGACTTCCTGTTCGACAAAGCGACGATCACCGACCGCGCCGTGACCCGTGAAGAGCTGGAAGCTGCGATCGAGGCGGACGAGGACGGCCATGTCCACGGTCCCGATTGCGGTCACGACCATGGCCATGACGAAAAGCCCAAGGCCAAGAAGGCCGCGCCGAAAAAGGCCGCGGTGAAGAAGGACGCGGAAGCCGAGGCTGCTCCGGTTGAGGCAGCGGAAGAAGCCAAGCCCGCCAAGAAGGCGCCGGCCAAGAAGGCAGCAGCGAAGAAGGAAGAGGCTCCGGCCGAAACCGCTGAAGCTGCCGAAAAGCCCGCCAAGAAGGCTCCGGCGAAGAAGGCCGCTGCCAAGAAGGCCTGATCTTTCGGGCCTTCGGACCAGAAAACAGCCCCCGCGAGCCAGGCTCGCGGGGGTTTTTTCATGTCCGCCGCCAGCGCCGATCGGTCAGGATCGCGCGCGCGGCATTGTGCCCCGGCGCACCGGTCACGCCGCCGCCCGGATGCGTGCCCGATCCGCACATGTACAAGCCCTTCAATGGCCCGCGATAATCGGCATGGCCCAAGATCGGCCGCGCCGCCCAGAGCTGGTCGAGGCTCATCCGCCCGTGGAAGATGTCGCCGCCGACCAGTCCGAACGTGCGCTCCAGCCCCTTGGGGCTGAGCACCTGCCGCCCCAGGATCGAGGCGCGGAAACCGGGGGCATGCGCCTCCACGGTCTCGATGATCGTGTTCGCCGCCGCCGCTTCCTGCGCGTCGGTCCATTCCAGAGCCGGGTCGAACTGCTGGCAGAACAGGCTGGCGACATGGTGTCCGGCAGGAGCAAGGCTGTCATCGACTTGGCTAGGAATCAGCATCTCGACGATCGGTTCGCGCGACCAGCCATGCAGTTTCGCGTCGGTGAACGCGCGGTCCATGTAATCGAGGCTGGGTGCGATCACGATGCCGGCGCGCAGATGCTCGCCGTCTCCTGGCAGACAGGTGAAATCGGGCAGGCGACCCAGCGCAACATTCATGCGAAAGCTGCCCGACCCCGCGACATAGCCGCGCATCCGCCGTGCAAAATCCTCCGGCAGCGCGGTCTCGTCGATCAGCCGTCCGTAGAGCAGCTTGGGTCCCACATTGGCGACGATCCGCGCCGCTCGCATCGCCTCGCCGCTCGCCAGCCGCACGCCGACCGCGCGACCACCCTCGACCAGCACCTGCTCGACCGGGCTGTTCAGCCGGATATCGACCCCCTGCTCCTCGCACGCCTCGGCCATCATCCGGGTGATGCTGCCCATCCCGCCGAGAACATGTCCCCAGCTGCCCTTGTTGCCGTTCACCTCCCCAAAGACATGGTGGAGCAGCACATAGGCCGAGCCGGGCGTGTCGGGGCTGGCATAATTGCCGACTACCGCGTCGAAGCCGAAGGCGGCCTGGACGGGCGCGCTTTCGAACCATTGGGCCAGGAACTCGCGCGCGGACTTGGTGAACAGCTCCAGCATATCGCGCTGCACCTCACGCGACAGGCGGGAGAGCAGCCGCCCGGTCGTGAGCGCCTCGACAAGACCGGCGATACCGCTGCCGATATTGGGCGGGGGCCTGAGCGCAAGATCGCGCAGCACATCGGCGACCCGGTCGAGCATCGCGTAATAGGCGGGCAGCGCCTCGGCATCGCGTTTCGAGAAGCGCGCGAACTCGGCCTGCGTGCGTTCGAGCCCGCCCCCCAGGATCAGATAATCGCCATTCGGCAGCGGAAGGAAGTTCGATACCGGTCTTTCGATCACCCGATAGCCGCGCTGCACCAGCCCCATGTCCGCGATGACGCGCGGCTGGAGCAGGCTGACGGTATAGCTTGCTACAGAATTGCGGAAACCGGGGTGGAATTCTTGCGTCACCGCCGCCCCGCCGACGACAGGCCGCGCCTCCAGCACGCGCACCTTCATTCCTGCTCGCGCCAGATAGAAGGCTGAGGTCAGGCCGTTATGCCCGCCCCCTATGATGATTGCATCCGGCTGCGTGTCGCTGCTTCCCATGCTCCAAGGCCTAGCCGAGCGGCGGGAAACCGCCAAGCACGCACACACGGGACATTATCGCAAGAAATCGCTGGCGCGTGCGAGCGGATATTGATAGCGGTTCGCAAAACCATGCTTCTTGACCAGCTTCCCACCGGCCAGCGCGCGGAGATTGCCGCGATCGACTGGAGCATTCTGCCTCCGGACGAGGGCAAGCGCCTGCGCGCGCTCGGCGTGGACGAGGGCGCGATGGTCTCGATCCGCCAGCGCGGCATCTTTTTCGGGCGCGATCCCATCGCGCTCGATATCGGGCGGATGACCGTGGCGATCCGCCGCGTCCACGCCCGCGCGATCACGCTGCGCGCGCCGGAAACTGCGGCATGACCCGCCACCAGCCACTGATCGCGCTGGTCGGCAACCCCAATGCCGGCAAGAGCGCGCTGTTCAACGCGCTGACAGGCGCGCGGCAGAAGATCGCCAACTATCCCGGCGTCACCGTCGAGCGCAAATCGGGCCGGTTCGCCTTTGCCGACGGACGCCCTGCCGAGCTGATCGACCTGCCGGGCAGCTACAGTCTCGACCCGACCAGCCCCGACGAGGCGGTGACCCGCGACGTGGTGATGGGCCGCCAGGCGGGCGAGCGCCAGCCCGATGCACTGGTGATCGTGCTCGATTCGGCCAATCTCGACCAGCATCTGGTCTTCGCGCTCGAACTGCTCGCGCTGGGCCTGCCGACCGTGATCGCGCTCAACATGGTCGATCTTGCCGAACGCGATGGTCTTACGCTCGATGCGACGCGGCTGGCGGCGGACCTCGGCGTTCCTGTGATCCCCACCGTCGCGGTGCGACGCCGGGGCCTGACCGAGTTGGCGGGAGCGCTCGATGCGGTGATCCTCGCCAAGCAGGTGCCGCACGCGCCTTTGGGTGAGCCCGATATGCGCGCGCGGCGCAGGCGCGCAGAACATATCGCGACAGCCGCGATCGTCAGCCAGACGCAAAGCCGCCGCTGGACAGATCGCGCCGACAGCCTGCTGCTCCACCCCTTTGCCGGACCGCTGGTCCTGTTCGCGCTGCTCTTCGTCATCTTCCAGGCGGTGTTCAGCTGGGCGACGCCGTTCGCCGATGCGCTCGAGGCAGGTGCCGCCGCGCTCGCCGAGCTCGCCACCGCGACGATACCGGAAGGCTTTTTCCGCTCTTTGGTGGTCGATGGCGTGATCGCAGGCGTCGGCTCGGTCGTCGTCTTCCTGCCGCAGATCGTCATCCTGTTCTTCTTCATCCTGATGATGGAGGCGACCGGCTACATGGCGCGCGCTGCCTTCATCATGGACCGGCTGATGGCGAGCGTCGGGCTTTCGGGCCGCTCGTTCATTCCGCTGCTTTCCAGCTTTGCCTGCGCCATTCCCGGCATCATGGCGACGCGCAGCATCTCGGACGAGAAGGACCGGTTGACGACAATCCTGATCGCGCCGCTGATGACCTGCTCTGCGCGGCTGCCGGTATACACCGTGATCATCGCCGCGTTCATTCCCGAGATTGCGGTCGGTCCCGGCATCGGGCTGCAGGGGCTGGTGCTGTTCGGCCTTTATGTCTTCGGCATCATCGGCGCAATGGTGGTGGCGCTGGTGCTGCGCTCGACCGTCGCCAAGGGCGGCGCGAGCGGCTTCCTGATGGAAATGCCCAAATACCAGATGCCGCGCATCGCCGATCTCGCGCTCGGCCTGTGGCAGCGCGCCTGGCTGTTCCTGCGCCGCGCGGGCACGATCATCTTTGCCGTCACCATCGGCCTGTGGCTGCTGCTCAGCTATCCGCAGGTGCCTGCGGGCAGCAGCATGAGCCAGTCCGAATATTCCGCCGCCGGGCGCATCGCAGGCGTGATCGAGCCGATCGTCGCGCCAATCGGCTTTTCGCGCGACATCGCGCTCGCTCTGATCCCCGCGATGGCGGCGCGCGAGGTCGCGGTGTCGGCGCTCGCCACGACCTACGCGATCGATGCGACCGACGAGGACGAACAGGCACAGGCGCTGGGCGAACGGCTCGCCGGGCGCTGGTCGCTGCCGACCGCACTCGCCTTTCTTGCCTGGTTCGTGTTCGCGCCGCAATGCATCTCGACCATCGCGGTCACGCGGCGCGAGACCAATGGCTGGAAATGGCCGATGTTCATGGTCGGATACCTGTTCGGCCTCGCCTGGATTGCGGCGGGGATTACCTTCTGGACCGCGACCGCATTCGGTCTATAAACGGGCCAACGGACCGCGCGGTGCATCGCGCGTTCTCTCCATCACAGCATCATTATCCTGAGGAAAGCATATGTCGGGCAGCGTCAACAAGGTCATCCTGATCGGCAATCTGGGGGCCGATCCCGAGGTCCGCAGCTTCGCCAATGGCGGCAAGGTCGCCAATCTGCGGCTCGCCACGACCGAGACGTGGAAGGACCGCAACAGCGGCGAGAAGCAGGAGCGCACCGACTGGCACACCGTCGCGGTGTTCGGTGACGGCCTCGCCGGTGTCGCCGAGCGCTATCTGCGCAAGGGCAGCAAGATCTATGTCGAAGGCCAGCTGCGCACCCGCAAGTGGCAGGACCAGCAGGGCAATGACCGCTACACCACCGAAGTGGTGCTGCAGGGCCCCGGCGCGGTGCTGACCATGCTCGACAGCGCGCAGGGTCGCGGCGGCGGTGGCGGCGGCATGGGCGGCGGCGGCGATTTCGGCGGCGGCTCGCGCGGCGGTTCGTCGGGTGGCGGTTCGGGCGGCTCGCGCGGCCTCAACGATGGCGGTTCATCGAGCGGCTGGGGCGGCGGCGGCTTCGACGACGATCTGAACGACGACGTGCCGTTCTGATCGGACGCGCGTCATGGCCTTCACAATCTATCACAACCCCAGATGCGGCACCTCCCGCAACGTCCTCGCGGCGCTGCGCGAGGCTGGGCATGAGCCGCAGGTCATCGAATATCTGAAGACCCCGCCGTCGCGCGAGACGCTGGAAAGCCTGATCGCGCGGGCAGGGCAAGGCGCGCGCGGCCTGCTTCGTGCCAAGGAGCCTCTGGTCAAGGACCTCGGCCTCGATGCCGAAGGCGTGACCGATGCGCAGATCATCGAGGCGATGATGGCGCATCCGATCCTGATCAACCGTCCGATCGTGGTCGGCCCCGGGGGCGTCAGGTTGTGCCGCCCGAGCGAGACCGTGGCAGAGCTGCTCGACAGCTGAGCGTCGCCCCGTCTGGCGCGAGTGTCTTTTTCCGTTCGCATATGCAACATAGGATGGCCAAGCGGGTTGATGGCCTTGGGCCGCGGCCCGCGCCGATCTGCGCCTATCCACCACGCGCCACAAGGGAGTCTTCGCCATGCTCAACGGATTGAACGCCATCGTTACCGGATCGACCAGCGGGATCGGGCTGGGGGTTGCCAAGGTGCTGGCCGCGAAGGGCGCGAACCTGGTGATCAACGGCTTCGGCGATGCCGACGCGATCGAAAAGGAACGCGCCGGGCTGGAATCGGATTTCGGGATCAAGGCGGTCTATAGCGACGCCGACATGTCCAAACCCGATCAGATCGCGGCCATGGTCGATCTGTGCGCCAGCAGCTTCGGATCGGTCGACATTCTGGTCAACAATGCCGGCATCCAGCATACCGACCCGGTCGAACAGTTCCCGGCGGAAAAATGGCACGCCATCCTGGCAATCAACCTGTCGAGCGCCTTCTTCTCCATCCAGGCCGCGCTGCCGCACATGCGCGCCAAGGGCTATGGCCGCATCATCAACATCGGTTCGGCGCACGGCCTGGTCGCCAGCGCCAACAAGTCCGCCTATGTCGCGGCCAAGCACGGCGTGGTAGGCCTTAGCAAGGTCGTCGCGCTGGAAACCGCAGGCAGCGGCATCACCTGCAACACCATCTGCCCCGGCTGGGTCCACACCCCGCTGGTGCAGAAGCAGATCGAGGCGATGGCCGATGACCAGAATATCAGCGTCGAGGCTGCAACCGACAAGCTGCTCTGCGCCAAGCAGCCCTCGGGCCAGTTCGTCACCCCCGACCAGATCGGCTCGCTCGCCGCGTTCCTGTGCAGCCCCGCCGCAGCGCAGATCACCGGCATCGCCCTGCCGATCGACGGCGGCTGGACGGCGCAGTGATGCGATGACGGTGGCGGGGCCGGGGGGCTCCGCCGATATTCGGATACGAAGGGGGACGGCGGGACGAAAGCTTCGCCGGTTTTCGTGTGGCGACCTGATTGCTTCTGTGCCGATCAATTGATATCTTATAGGATATGTTGAAAGTCGTGCTCGACACGGACGTGGTTGTGACAGCGCTTCGGAGCAGAGAGGGCGGCAGCAACGCCGTCCTGCGACTGGTCGCCGCCGGGCGGATTGTTCTGCTGGTCAAACCTGCGCTGTTCGTCGAATACGAATCGGTTTTGAAAAGACCAGAGCAATGCATGGTGCATGGCTTCAGCCCGAGCGAGATCGATGCTTTCCTCGATGCGCTGGCGAGCAGCTGCAAGGCGACGGAAGTAAGTTTCCGCTGGCGTCCGTTGCTGAACGACGCAAACGATGAAATGGTGCTGGAAGCCGCGATCAACGGCGGTGCGGACAGGTTGGTAACGCACAATGTCCGCGATTTTGCCAAAGGTGCGGCGCTGTTTGGACTGCCGGTGGTCAGACCGGGAGAACTGTTGAAGGAATTGCGGTCATGACCAAGGCATCCTATCCCTTGAAGTTGCCGGTATCGATCAAGGAGGCCGCCGCGCGCCTAGCCAGGCAGGATGGCGTGTCGCTCAATCAATGGATCTCAGTGGCCGTGGCTCAAAAGATCGGAGCCGTGGAAACAGCTGCAGATTTTCTCAAGCAGCGCGCCGGGACTGCCAAGCCATCGGATATGCTGGCCTTTCTTGATCGCGCCGGAACCGAGCCGCCGCCTCTGGGGGACGAGATCGAACCGTGAGGCAAAGCGCCCCCCCTCACCCCACCGGTGCCCGTCGCCGATAGCTCAGCGCCTCCGCCACATGCACCCGGCCCACCGTTTCTGCGCCGCCAAGGTCCGCGATCGTGCGGGCGACCCTGAGCACCCGCGTATAGCCCCGCGCCGATAGCCGCATCGCTTCGGCGGCGCGGGCGAGCAGCTGGCGCGCGGGCTCGTCGGGCGTGGCGAAGCGTTCGAGGGCTTCGCCGTCGATCTCGGCATTGGTGCGCGCCTTGATGTCCGCATAGCGCGCGGTCTGGAGGGCGCGCGCGGCGGCGACGCGCGCGGCGACCTCTTTCGAACCCTCGGCGGGCGGGGGCAGGGTCAAATCGGCGGCGGTCACCGCCTCAACCTCGACATGCAAGTCGATGCGGTCGAGCAAGGGGCCGGAGACCTTCGCCTGATAATCCGCCGCGCATCTGGGCGCGCGCGAGCAGCCGAGTGCGGGATCGCCCAGATGCCCGCAGCGGCACGGGTTCATCGCCGCGATCATCTGCACCCGCGCCGGAAAGGTGACATGCGCATTGGCGCGCGCGACGCTGACCTCGCCGGTCTCGAGCGGCTGGCGCAGCGAATCGAGCACGATGCGCTGGAATTCGGGCAGTTCGTCGAGGAACAGCACGCCCAGATGCGCCATCGAGACCTCGCCTGGCCGGACCTTCAGCCCGCCACCGACCAGCGCCGCCATCGAGGCGCTGTGATGGGGGGCGCGAAAGGGACGCGCGCGACTGATCCGGCCATCGACCAATGTTCCCGCAACACTCGCCACCATCGAGACCTCCAGCGCCTCCTGCGGGGTCAGCGGCGGCAATATGCCCGGAAGGCACGAGGCCATCAGCGACTTGCCCGCACCGGGTGGGCCTACCATGACCATGTTATGCCCGCCGGCCGCCGCGATCTCCAGCGCGCGCTTGGCGGTTTCCTGCCCCTTGACCTGTTTCAGGTCCGGCCCCGGTTCGGGTTCTTCGGCCACGCCCGGTTTCGGCGGGCTCAGCCGTCCGTTGCCCTTGAGATGGTTGAGCAGGGTGAGCAGATCGGGCGCGGCGATCACGTCGATCCCGCCCGCCCAGGCAGCCTCCGCGCCCTGCGATGCCGGACAGATCAGGCTTTTGCCGGTCGCCGAGGCGTGGAGCGCGGCGAGCAGCACGCCGGGTGAGGCGGCGATGCGCCCATCGAGCGCCAGTTCGCCCACCGCGACATATTCGCTGACCAGTTCGCTATCGATGATGCCCATCGCGGCGAGCAGCGCGAGGGCAATCGGCAGGTCGTAATGCGAGCCTTCCTTGGGCAGATCCGCCGGGGACAGGTTCACGGTGATGCGCTTAGGGGGAAGCGACAGGCCGAGCGATGCGATCGCCGCGCGCACCCGCTCGCGGCTTTCGCCCACCGCCTTGTCGGGCAGGCCGACCACCGCGATTCCCTTGTTCATGCCGGGCGAAATCTGCACCTGCGCCTCGACGCTGCGCGCTTCCAGCCCCAGATAGGCGACGGTCTGGACGATGGCGACCATGCGCTGCCCCCTGTTTGTTCCAGAGGCGAGACTGGCGCGACGCTATCTTCGAGTCGAGCGGAATCGGCAGAATTGCTTCATTCCGGATGCAATTCCACCTTTTCGGGCAACGGAAACAGGGTGAGGAAACGGGCGATCAGCTGGGGGTCGCCCGTGGCGGTCAGCTGTCCACCGCCTTGCAACTCGGCAAGCGGAACCCCGCCATAGACTGCGCCCACCAGCGCATGCGGCGATCCGGTGAACACGATGTCGCAAGCCTGGGCCTCGCCGCGTGCGATCGCGATGCCGGTGCGGTCGAGCTGGCCGACATAGGTCATGTCGCCGAACACGAAGCCGACGCGAATGGCAAGATCGCCCACCCGCGCGCGGTCGATCATCGTGCGGAACGAGAGCAACACCGACACCCCGCTGATCGGCAGGCCGGGATCGTGCCAGGGCGATCGCGCCGCCCAGCGGCCGAGCATCTGGATCAGCGGTTCGGCCTCGTATCCCCAGGGGGTCAGCGCATAGACCTGGACCGAGGCGGGCGGCGGCAGGCGGCGACGGACGAGCAGCTGCTTCGCCTCCAGCCCCTCGAGCCGCTGGGTCAGAACATTCGCGCTGATGCCCGGCAGATCGGCGCGCAACTCGCCGAACCGGCGCGGCCCCAGCATCAGCTCGCGCATCACCAGCAGCGCCCAGCGTTCGCCGATCAGTTCCAGCGCATGCGCAGTGCCGCACGCATCGTCATACAGCCTTTTTGGCAATGTTACTCCCTTTGAGGTTATAAATAGTAACTAGACGGTTGCTTTTTGTAACACAGGCTCGCACGCTCGGCAACGACAGTCCCGAGTCGCAGAAACAGGCGGCCGGGCCAAGCGAGGATGTGGTGATGAGCAAGATTGCACCGTGCCTGTGGTTCGACGGGGCGGCGGAAGAAGCCGCGCGATTCTATTGCAGCCTGCTTCCCGGCAGCCGCATCGATCGTGTGGTGCAGGCACCGTCCGACAACCCTTCGACCGCTGGAGGCGCGGTGATCCTGGTCGAATTCACGCTTGCCGGACAGGGCTGGGTCGCGCTCAATGGCGGACCGGGCAAGCCGCATGGCGACGCCATCTCGTTCCAGATCTATACTGAAGGCCAGGCCGAGACCGACCGGCTCTGGGACGCGATTGTATCCGCTGGGGGCGCAGAGATGGCATGCAGCTGGTGCCGGGACCGCTGGGGCGTGCGCTGGCAGATCGTGCCCAGGCGGATGATGGAATTACTGTCCGATCCTGATCCTGCGCGTGCCAGAGCAGCCTTCGATGCCATGTCGGCGATGGTCAGGATCGACATCGCCGCGATCGAAGCTGCTGCCGACGCGGCCTGAACTCTCTCTCCCTGCTGCGACAAGGACCATGCCCCATGACCTATATCGACGGATTCGTGATCCCCTGCCCCACTGCCAATCGCGAAGGATTCATCGAGCACGCCCGCGCTGCCGATGCGGTCTTCGTGGAGCTCGGCGCCTTGCGTATCGTCGAATGCTGGGGCGATGACGTGCCCGACGGCCACACCACCGACTTTCGCCGGGCCGTACAGGCAAGGGAGGGCGAGACGGTGCTGTTCAGCTGGGTCGAATGGCCGGACAAGGAAACGCGCGATGCGGCCATGGCGCGCATGCAGGAGATGATGAGCGATCCGGCCAAGGTGGATCCGCGCATGGACCCGGCAACCAACCCGATGCCATTCGACGGAACGCGGCTGATTTTCGGCGGTTTTGTTCCTGTGGTCGACATGACCGCCTGAACAGGAGAACCCTTATGCCCAACCGCCCCGGTGATTTCGTCTGGTACGAACTCATGACCCGCGATGTCGACGGCGCCATGGCCTTTTACGGCGCGCTGCTGAACTGGACCTATGAGGATTCCGACCAGCCGGACCGGGACTATTACACGATCGAGGCCGAGCACGAACCGATCGGCGGCATGCTGGGGATGAGTGCGGACATGCTGGCAGGCGGATGGCAGCCGTGCTGGCTGGGCTATGTCGCCGTCGATCGGATCGATGCAGCGATCCGGGCCATCACGACGGCTGGCGGCGCGCTTCACATGGGCCCGATGGAGGTGGAGGGCACCGGCCTGATCGCCATGGTCGCCGACCCGCAGGATGTGCCATTCTATATCGTAGAAGACCGGTCGGGCCGTACCAGCCAGGCTTATGTCGCCAATGGCGGGAAGCCCGGCCATTGCGCATGGAACGAGCTTGCCACCACGGACCAGGCCGGCGCCATCGCCTTCTACACCTCCCAGTTCGGCTGGGTGAAGGATGGCGCGATGGACATGGGACCGATGGGATCATACGAGTTTTTGCGGCATGGCGAGCAGATCGGTGCGGTGATGACCAAGCCCGCCGACATGCCCCGGCCCGGCTGGGCGCATTATTTCCATGTCGAGGATATCGATGCCGCCGCGCGCACCATCCCGATCCGCCAGGGAGAGATCCTGTTCGGACCCTCGGAAATTCCCGGCGGCGATTTCATCATCACCGGACGCGATCCGCAAGGCGCGATCTTCTCGCTCGTCGGCCCCCGGAAGGCCGCCGAATGACGCTGCATGCTCTCGTGGACGCGATCCCATTTCGTGACGCAGGCGCGGAGCCTCGATGGCCCTCGCCGCTTCGACCGCCCGATCGCAATGGCTCTGAGGAGAATCATCATGCCAGACGAACAGGACCAGCCCGGCTATCCGTTGCGCGTCACCCGCCATATCGCCGCACCGCCCGAGCGGGTCTGGCACGTGATGACGGAACGGCTGGAGGACTATTGGTGCCCGCGCCCCTGGCGGACCGAGATCATCGAGATTGACTGGCGATCGGGCGGACGCATGGCGACGACCATGTGCGGCCCCGAAGGTGAGCGCCATGACGGCGATGGCGTGCTGCTGGAGGTGACTCCAGGCCGGCGCATCGTGTTTACCGATGCCTTTCGCGCCGGATGGATACCGCAGCCTGCGTTCATGGTCGGATGCCTCGAGATCACTCCCGAAGGCGAAGGCACGCGCTATACTGCGACGACCTGGCACTGGACAAAGGAAGCCTGCGAACAGCACAAGGCTATGGGTTTCGAGGCTGGCTGGGCCACCATGGGTGATCAGCTTGCCGAACTTGCAGAGGCCGGGTAACCATGATGCATGTCGCAAACCTCTGAAATTGCAGGAACAGGCTTCAGCCGGTCGGCGGGGTTAACCCTGACTTAACATTCGCAGCTGACCCTGTTCGTCAACCCGTCGGCAAATCGCCGGGCGCATCGATGGAGCATCGTCTCCGGTCCGAAGATGCCCGCCCATGTCGCTGCTGCGTTCCTTGCCCGTCCTGCTCGTCCTGGCCCTCGCGCTGTGCCATGAGCGGGCGGCTGCCCATGCCGCCGGCCCGGTCATTCTCCAGACCGTCCTCGAACACGACATGGTCGCCGACCATGAGGTGGCGAGCGGCAGCATGCAGGCTCCCCAGGCGCCTCGTGCCGCAATCCCGGCGCTCGCAGCCTTCGGCCCGTTTCGCGTGACCGGGCCCGCCACCGCCGACATGATCGGACTGGTCGATTCGGGGACGCCTGACGATTTTGCCGCGATGCTCGAGGCCTTTCCCGGGATCGCGACGCTGTGCATGATCGAATGCCCCGGGTCCGAGGACGACGAGGCGAATCTGAAGCTGGCGCGCATGCTGCGCAAGGCGGGGATAGAGACCCTGGTTCCCGCAGGCGGGTCGGTCCGATCGGGCGCGGTCGAGCTGTTTCTGGCCGGCGTGAAGCGCCGCGCCGATTCGAAGGCGGAGTTTGCCGTGCACAGCTGGCGCGACGAGCTGGGGCGCGAGGCACGGGACCTGCCATCCGACGATCCCGTCCACCGGGAATATCTCGATTTTTACCGTGAAATGGGGCTGAGCGAAGACAGCGCCGCGCGATTCTACGCGCTGACCAATAGCGTTTCATTCGATGATGCGGTGATGCTTGCGCCGTTACAACTTGCGGCCATGGGACTGCTCGAGATGCTGTAACGCTCTCAAAACGGTGTAAAAACTGCGGTGAAAGTCACGATAATTGCGCCCAACGCATGTTGCATTTGCTAACAAGCTGTGGAATATCGCAACTGCTAGCAGCATGTCTGAAGGGACAATCTTATGAAACTTGCAAAGACCGCACTGGCTGCGCTTGCTCTGACCACGATGGTCGGCGCTCCGGTTCTGGCACAGGCTGCGACCTCCGCAGCTCGCGTCAGCGCTTCGGGCGAAGAGAGCGACGCAGAAGGCAGCACCGGCATCATCATTGGTGTCGTGGCCGCTGCCGCCGTCGTGGGCGGCATCATCGTCATCGCTGACGATGATGAGCCCAACAGCCCCTGATAGCCGCAAGGCAATCAGGTACTGATTCGGGAAAGGGCGGTCGGCAACGGCCGCCCTTTTTCGTTGGGTGCCCGGCGCGCGCCATCGCTCTTGACTGGAAAGCGCGCACAGCCATCTAGTTCAGCGACGCCCCTGTCGTCGCGATCCGGCCTTTCGAATCGCGATCGAACCGCGAAAGACCAGCCTCATGACCAACTTCCCCGAAAATTATACGCCACCTGCCATCTGGACCTGGAACAAGGACAATGGCGGCGCCTTTGCGAGCATCAACCGGCCGGTCGCCGGCGCGACCCACGATAAGGCGCTGCCCGTCGGCAAGCATCCGCTGCAGCTCTATTCGATGGCGACGCCCAATGGCGTGAAAGTGACGGTCATGCTCGAGGAGCTGCTCGCAGCAGGGCATGCGGGCGCGGAATATGATGCCTGGCTGATCGACATCCGCCAGGGCGGTCAGTTCGGCAGCGATTTCGTTGCCATCAACCCGAACAGCAAGATCCCTGCGTTGATGGACCGCAGCGGACCCGAACCCGTTCGGCTGTTCGAATCGGGATCGATCCTGCTGTATCTTGCGGAGAAGTTCGGCGCATTCCTGCCGACCGATCCGGCCAGGCGCACCGAGGCGCTCAACTGGCTGTTCTGGCAAATGGGCAGCGCGCCCTATCTCGGCGGCGGCTTCGGCCATTTCTATGCCTATGCGCCGCTCAAGATCGAATATTGCATCGACCGCTTCACCATGGAAACCAAGCGCCAGCTCGACGTGCTCAACCGGCATCTGGCGGACAACGAATATATGGCGGGCAGCGACTATTCGATCGCCGATATCGCGATCTGGCCCTGGTATGGCGGGGTCGCGACCGGACAGGTCTATAACGCCGCCGAATTCCTGCAGGCCCACGAATATACGCACCTGCTGCGCTGGGCCGATCAGATCGGCCAGCGCCCGGCGGTGCAGCGTGGGCGGATCGTCAACCGAACCTTTGGGGACGACCTGAGCCAGCAGCTGCACGAGCGCCATGATGCCAGCGATTTCGAACTGCGCACCCAGGACAAGCTGGCCGCCGAACCGGCGCAATAGTCAGTCCTGCAAGAGGTCCGCCGCCAGCAGGAACGCACCGGCAAGGCCCGATATGGGGCCGAGCGCGGGGCGGCGGATCACCTGGTTTGCGCTCAGCGCGAAATAGCCGCCGTCGCGCGCACTCGCCTCGGCCACGATCCGCTCGAACAGTCCCGGCGTGCCCATGACGCCGCCGCCGAGCACGATGGCATCGGGTGCGAGTGTGGCGCGTACGCTGTTGCACATTTCGGCGAGATAGCCCGCGATGATCGCATGGGCTTCATGATCCGGCGCGAGGTGCGAAAGCGACTGGCCCCAGCGCGCGATGATTGCCGGACCGCTTGCCAGCCCCTCCAGGCAATCGCCGTGAAAGGGACAAGTACCGCCAAAGTCCCGGTCATCCGCCGCACGCCGCGGGCGCATATGGCCAAGCTCGGGATGTCCGGTGCCGCCGATGATCTGACCATCGGCAATCACCCCGCCGCCGATGCCGGTTCCGATGGTGACATAAACGCTGACCTTGGCATCGCGCGCTGCGCCGCGGCGCGCTTCGGCCAGGGCCGCAGCGTTGACATCGGTATCGAAACCGACCGGAAGGCCGAAGGTGCGCGCAATGCTTCCCGCGAGGTCGCAATCGCTCCAGCCGGGCTTGGGGGTAGCGAGAATATGCCCCCATTTTGCCGCATCGCGGTTCCGTTCGAGCGGCCCGAAAGAGCCGATTCCGATCGCGGCGAGGCCCGCATGCTTGCGGAAAAAGGCGACCGTCTCAGCCAGTGTGGTTTCAGGATCGCGCGTCGGAATCTGCATCTGTTCGATGATCGCATCGGGACCATCACCGACACCCAGCACGAACTTGGTGCCCCCCGCCTCGATCGCGCCGAGCAATGGGCGTTCAGCCGGCATCGCAGACCGCGTGCAGCTGGTCCATCGCGAAGACCTCGACGATGGACGAGCGGTCGCCGTCGAGCGCAATGCGCACCATCGGTGCAGGGGTTCCGCCGAACGTCTCGGCGGCGACCAGGGCGCTGTCCGATGGCTTGCGACCGTTGAGGCCCCAATGGTCGATAAAGCTGCACACCAGCAGTTCGGTGCTGGCGAACCAGCTGTAGGTCTGCATCGGCTCCTCGTCCGGATTGGCGATCACCAGCCCGGTGCCATTGAGCGGGCGCCATGGCCCGGCGATCGAATCGGCGACCATGCCGTAAAATCCGGTCGGCCCGGTCGGACCATCGGGGTTGAACACCGAGCGTTGCGTGGACCAGAAGGCATAATAGAGCCCCTGATGCGCGATGATCTGCGCGCGCTCAAGCTCGTTGTTCAGCGTATCGGCATGGATGATCGGCGGCAACAGCTGCCATGCGCCGGTGTCATCCATCCGCGCCAGTCCCACTGCGCCGTTGAACGCATGGCTCGACGTCGCGAGCGTGGCGGTGAACACCAGATAGCGCGCGCCATCACGCGGATCGACGAAGAAGGCCGGGTCGCGAAACGCCTTGACCGTACCGGGCGCGCCTTCGTGCCTGTCGGCGGCGAGGTACATCTTCCCATCGGCGACCATGCTCTCGCGGACGGGGCTCCAGCCGGTGATGCGACCATCGGCCTGCAGGGTCCCCGTCGTTTGCGCCAGCCGCTGCTGGAAGCCGCCGGGACGATCCGCATAGCCTGCCGCGGTGAAATACAGCGTGACCCGATCGCCTTCGAGCAGCGCCGAGCCCGACCATTCACGCTCGAAATCGCCCAGACCGCCGGGCATCATTTCGCCCAGATCGTGCCAACCCGCGGCATCGAGGTGGAGCAGACGGATCTTGGCCTCGAAATGGCGCAAAATCGGGTCGCCGCGGTCTGGCGCGGCAAGCACCATCCACAGGCTGCCCTGGTTGACCGGTGCAATGGCGCCGTCAGGCAGCTGCAAGGGCCACATGTCCCACAGCAGCAGATCGGGCATGATCCGCCGGGCATCCGCCTCGCCGATCAGCCCCGGAGCGGGAAGGGGCTGATCGGCGAGTGCCGCGACATGTTCAGCGGTCCAGGCGGTGGTCATCGCAGATCAGAAGTCGTAGCGCAGCGTTGCCGAGATGGTGCGACCGTTGATCGATCGGGCGCGCACGATGCCGTTGGGCGGAATGGTGCCCTCCTCTGCCTCGGTAAAGCCGCGCGTGTCGAACAGGTTGTTCGCATTGACCGACAGCTGCACCCGGTCGAACGGACGCACTGCGACGAACGCGTTCACCTGGGCGAAGCCGGGCAGCACGAGCTGGTTGTCATCCTGGGCGAAGCTGTCGGTCGTGCCGACCATGTTCGCGCCCACCGTGAACATGTCCTGTTCGTACTGGCCGCTCAACTGATAGATGAAATCGGCCTGGCGACGCGGCGTGTTGCCCTGATTGGCCGGCGTGATGCGATCGCGGCTGATCTCGGCGTCGGTATAGGTGCCGCCAGCGCTGAAGGTGAAGCCGCCGGTGCGGTACGAGGCTTCGAGCTCGAGCCCCTTGGCCTTGAACACGCGGTCGAAGCTGCGCAGCGTGGTGGCTTCGAAATTGGTTTCCTCGGTCTCGGCATAGAAGGCCGTGGCATAAAGAGCGAGTCCGCCCGCGCGATATTTCACCCCGGCTTCGGCCTGCTTGACGAAATCGACGGCAAGTCCCTGGTTGGCGATCGCGCCGGTGGTGAAGTTCACGTTGTTGGGGTTGAACAGGATGCGATCGGCATTGGCCCGGCCGCCCCGGCTGTAGCGCGCGAACACCGCCAGATCGTTGGAGACACGGTAGTTGGCGCCGAACGAATAGCTGAAATAGTCATAGCTGTAATCGACCAGCGCCGGCGCATTCAGCGGAATGGTCGCGGTCTGTGCCTCTGCAGGGCTGATGACGCCATTGCCGTTGAAATCGAAGCTGGTGATGCCGACGCGGCCACCGCCCAGGTCCGCGCCGAAAGTGCGGCCCGAGGCATCGCCGAAATCATAGCGGATGCTGCCATCGAGCGTCAGCTTGTCGAATTCGAGCGAGAGCGAGGCGAAGGGCGCGTTGGTATCATATTGCAGATCATAGCTGCGGCGGCAGCAATTGCCGAAGAAGCTCGCCGAATAGGCCACGGTGCCGAGGTCCGACAGCCGCTGGCCGGTGGGACCGACCAGATCGATCAGCGCTGCATTGCCGCCGCCGCGCACTTCGAGCAGATGCGATGTCCACAGCCAGTCGGTGTTGATGTCCTGACGCGACTTGTAGAAGCCGGCTGTCAGCGTCGCCTTGCCGCTGCCGACATCAAAATCGCCGGTGATGCGCAGGTCGTTGGTGATGTTGTCGAGGCTGTTCAGCCGTGTGTTGAACAGCACGACGCTGGCGACCAGCGCGTTGCCGGGCACGTTCTGTCCGGCCTGCTGGCCATTGGCGAAGACGAGGCGCGAACCGGCCCCGGCAAGGAAGGCCGCAGTGTTCGTGGCGGTGTCGACCGATCCGGGGAAGGGCGAGGCGAAGCTGCCCGACACATCGGAGAAGCGGAAGCGGTTGGTGACCGTCCAGCCATCGGCGACCTCGAACTCGCCCTCGAAGCCGAAGGCCTTGACCAGCGGCCGCTGCCCGGCGGTGATATCGAAACGCTGCGGCTGGTTGTTGCCGTTGAGGCTGAGTGCCGAACGGAAGAAGCGCGAATGCAGGCTGTCGCCGCTGATGTCGAACCCGGGGACGTTGCGGTAATTCGGGTTGGCATTGGTGCCGGTCACCTGCACCGGATTGGGCAGATAGGCGACTGCGCGGTCGTCCAGATACTTGCCGTAGAAGCGGATGAAGCCGCCGGTGAATTCCTTGGTGATGTTGATCTTGAACTGGCCGCCGCGATTGCCGTCATAGCCGATGTCGCGCGGGCCTTCACCTTGGCGCACGAAGCCGCCCATGTGGAAATAGAGGTCGTCCGCCAGCGAACCACCATAATCGAAATCGAAGCGCTTCTCGTCATAATCGAGGCCGAGCGTCGCCTGGATGGTGCCACCATCCTGACCCTTGCCGGTCTTGGAGATCATGTTGATCACGCCGCCGGGCGAATTGGAGGCGAAGGTCGAAGCCGAACCGCCGCGGATCGCCTCGACGCGCGCGATGTTGAGGTCCGAGCGCAGGAAGATGTCGGCATTGCCGAAGGTGATGTCGCCGAATTCGAGGATCGGCAGGCCGTCTTCCTGCAGCTGCAGGAACTTCGAGCCGCCCGAGGCGATCGGCAGACCGCGCACGGCAATGTTGGCATTGCCTTCACCGCCCGACGATTCGGAACGGATGCCGGGAATGTTGCGGAAGATTTCCGCCGCGCTGCGCGGAGCGGTGGTGGCGATCTGCTCGGCGTCGAGCGCACTCACCGAGACCGAGCTGTCGAGCACGTTGGCGCCGCGCGCCACGGCGGTCACGACGATGACCTCGCTCTCGGCGCTGTCGTCCTGAGCGGCGGTGTCTTGCGCGAAGGCGGCGGTGGTGAAGAAGAAGCTGGAAGCGGCAAGGGCCGCAGTAGCGCTGGATGCGCGAAGAGCCTTGGAAATCGACATCGTTTCTCTCCTGAACCTGCCGGTTGATCGGCTATGACCTCAGAGGCTAGCAATATGGCAAACGATTGCAAGTCTAAACTGCAATCGTTTGCAAAAAAGCTTGCCAACGGTGCTTGCCGCAGCTTAGCATGGCTTCCAAGGCGCAGGGCAAGACGCCGTACCGGATATTGAGGAGAGGCAGATGACCAGCGCCACGCACGCCCCGGCTCCCGAATTCGCGACGCCCCGGGCGACACCGCCACGCCTCTCGCTGGCGCGAATCGTCGAGATGAATCTCGGCTTTTTCGGTCTCCAGTTCAGTTTCGGCCTGCAACAGGCCAACATGACGCCGATCTACACCTTTCTGGGCGCGGACGAGGCGACGATGCCGCTGCTGTGGCTGGCCGGGCCGATGACGGGCCTTCTGATCCAGCCGATCGTCGGCGCGCTGTCCGATCGCACCCGCTCGAAACTCGGTCGCCGCACGCCCTATTTCCTGATCGGCGCAGTCATCTGCTCGCTCTGCCTGTTCCTGATGCCCTATTCGAGCACGCTGTGGATGGCCGCCAGCCTGCTCTGGCTGCTCGATGCCGGCAACAACATCACCATGGAACCCTATCGTGCCTATGTCGCCGACCGGTTGGAGCCGGAACAGCGACCTGCAGGCTTTCTGGTGCAGAGCGCGTTCACGGGCCTCGCGCAATGCCTGTCCTATGCCGCGCCCAGCCTGCTCGTCGGGTTCGGGATCAGTCAGAATCTGGTCGACCTGAACGGCATTCCGGTGATCGTCCGCATCGCCTTTGTCATCGGCGCGATCCTGTCGATCTCGACCATTGTCTGGTCGGTGGTCCGCGTGCCCGAATTGAAGCTGAACGATGCCGAACTTGCCGAGATGGCGGCCAGGCCAATGGGCGCGGCGGCAGCACTGGCAGAGATTCGCGACGCCTTCATCGCCATGCCCCGGCCGATGCGCCAGCTCGCCTGGGCGATGCTGTGCCAATGGTACGCAATGTTCGTCTATTGGCAGTATATTGCGCTGTCGGTCTCGCGAACGCTGTTCCCTGCAGGCGAGAGCGCACGGGCCAGCAGTGCCGATTTCATCTCCGCCTCGCTCACCGCGCAACAGATGGGCGTTGCCTATAATGCCGTTTCGTTTGTCGCCGCACTCGCGCTGATCCCTATCGTGCGCCGGCTGGGGGCAAAGCCCGTTCATGCGCTCTGCCTGGTGGCATCGGGCATCGCAATGCTCAGCCTGCCAATGCTCGACAGCCGCGCTGCCATGTTCGTTCCGATGATCGGCATCGGACTCGGCTGGGCAGGCATGATGGGCAATACCTATGTGATGCTGGCCGACTGCATTCCGCCCGAACGCACCGGCGTTTACATGGGCATTTTCAACATGTTCATCGTCATCCCCATGCTGATCGAGACGATGACCATGCCGTTGATCTACGGTCCGCTGCTCGGCTCCGATCCGCGCAATGCGATATTGCTGGCGGGGGTGCTGATGCTGTGCGGAGCGGTCGCAACGCTGATGGTCGGCAGGGCGCAACGCATCGGGGCTTGAACTTGCGCGCAAACAGGCCGATTTAGGCGGTCGAAACAAAAGCGCAGAAAGAAGGCTAGTTTATGTACGATACCGTCCGCGATGCCCTGGTCCCGATTGTCATCGAACAGTCGAATCGCGGGGAGCGCAGCTTTGACATTTTCTCGCGGCTGCTGCGTGAACGGATCGTGTTCGTGACCGGTGAGATCGAGGACAACATGGCCTCGCTGATCGTCGCGCAGCTGCTGTTCCTGGAATCGGAAAATCCGAAAAAGGACATTTTCATGTACATCAACTCGCCGGGCGGCGTCGTCACGGCGGGCATGGCGATCTATGACACCATGCAGTATATCCGTCCGCGCGTCGGCACGGTGTGCATCGGCCAGGCGGCATCGATGGGCAGCTTCCTGCTCGCGGCGGGCGAACCGGGCATGCGCACCGCGCTCGCCAATGCGCGCATCATGGTGCACCAGCCCTCGGGCGGTGCGCGCGGCATGGCATCGGACATCGAGATCCAGGCGCGCGAGATCCTGCGCATCCGCAAGCGGATGAACGACCTGTACGTCAAGTTCACCGGCCGCAAGCTCGAGGAAATCGAGAAGGCCATGGACCGCGACACCTTCCTCGAGGCCGAGGAAGCCAAGGCGTTCGGCCTGGTCGACCATGTCATGGAAAAGCGCCCTGCCCCCTCGGACGAGGCAGGAAATTAACAAGGATTGCGCCCTATCACGGGCGCTACGGGCCCTGGCCCATGCAGGATTCGTCGCAACGCCTGTCCACAGGACAGGTGTTGCGTGTTGAATTTCGCGTTTTTGGCACTAGGCTGAAACGTCACGTTCCGGGCACGATGCCGCAGGAACAGAAGGAAGAGCTATGACCAAGCTGAGCGGTTCCGATTCGAAGAGCACCCTGTACTGCTCCTTCTGCGGAAAATCGCAGCACGAAGTGCGCAAGCTGATTGCCGGACCCACGGTATTCATCTGCGATGAGTGCGTTGAGCTGTGCAACGACATCATCCGCGAGGAATCCAAGGCCGGTCTTGCCGGCAAGAAGGATGGCGGAGTGCCGACGCCGCAGGAAATCTGCGACGTATTGAACGATTATGTCATCGGCCAGGACCGCGCCAAGCGCGTGCTCTCGGTCGCGGTGCACAACCACTACAAGCGCCTCAACCATTCGGGCAAGGGCTCGGGCGAGGTCGAGCTGGCGAAGTCGAACATCCTGCTCGTCGGCCCGACCGGCTGCGGCAAGACGCTGCTCGCGCAGACGCTGGCCAAGACCTTCGACGTGCCCTTCACCATGGCCGATGCGACGACGCTGACCGAGGCCGGCTATGTCGGCGAGGATGTCGAGAACATCATCCTCAAGCTGCTCCAGGCGTCCGATTACAACGTCGAAAAGGCGCAGCGCGGGATCGTCTATATCGACGAGATCGACAAGATCAGCCGCAAGGCCGAGAACCCCTCGATCACGCGCGACGTATCGGGCGAAGGCGTGCAGCAGGCGCTGCTCAAGCTGATGGAGGGCACCACCGCCAGCGTTCCGCCCCAGGGTGGCCGCAAGCATCCGCAGCAGGAATTCCTGCAGGTGGACACGACCAACATCCTGTTCATCTGCGGCGGCGCATTCGCGGGTCTCGAAAAGATCATCGGCGACCGTCTGCAGGGCAAGTCGATCGGCTTCGGCGCGCATGTTGCCGCCCCCGAGGAGCGCAAGACCGGCGAGCTGCTGCGCCAGGGCGAGCCGGAGGATCTGCTGAAATTCGGCCTGATACCCGAATTTGTCGGTCGCCTGCCGGTCATCGCGACGCTCGAGGATCTCGACGTCTCGGCGCTGGTGAAGATCCTCAAGGAACCCAAGAACGCGCTGATCAAGCAGTATCAGAAGCTGTTCGAGCTCGAGGATGTGGAGCTGAGCTTCACCGACGACGCGCTCGAGGCGATCGCGAAAAAGGCCATCGAGCGCAAGACCGGCGCGCGCGGCCTGCGCTCGATCGTCGAGGCGATGCTGCTCGATACGATGTTCGAGCTGCCGGGCATGAAGGGCGTGGCCGAGATCGTGGTCGACAAGGACGTGGTCGAGGGCCGCAAGGACCCGATTCAGGTCTTCGCTGCCAAGGACAAGGTTGGCGCTGGCGACGCAGCCTGACGTTGGTGTCCTGGTCGCTGAGCGGCCTGCAGAACCCATGACAAGGGGCGCGGCGAGCCATCGCTGCGCCCCTTTTTGCTGCGGCTGGCAGCGAATCGCCATTATCGCGAGGCCATTGTGACGGCATCGTCCGGTCGGGCTGGCCGGTCGCGGAAAGAGCGTGTCATTTATGCCGCAGTTGCGAACAAAACGTCAAGGCGAGCGATAGGCCCGTGCTGGCCCCACGCCCTGTAACAGCCTGTCGCCTCCATAAATATCTTTATTTTCCAATGCTATAACGCAGTTGCGAACGATTTGCGCGACCGCTGTCATATCGTGACTTAAAACTGTCACATTTCTTTCACATTGGTTTCGCTTTTCTGTCCTTAGCGCCGCCTAGTGCGCCGCTCATCTCTTGATTTTTGAGAGCGCTTTCATCGCCGCCGGTGTCCCAGGGCGGCAAGAAACGGGGAAAGACACATGCAGATTCGCTATTATCTCGCGGCCAGCGCCGCGGCGCTTTCGCTGGCCACCGTCATGGCCGCACCGGCGCATGCACAGGAAACGACTTCGGCCCTGCGCGGTTCCGTCACCGCTGACGGACAGCCCCTGCCGGGTGCTCAGGTCCGCGTGATCCATACGCCTTCGGGCACGGTCTCGACCTCGACGACCGACGCTCAGGGCAATTTCAGCGCCAACGGCCTGCGCGTCGGCGGCCCGTTCGTGATCGAGGTTTCGGCCGATGGTTACGAGCAGTCGTCGGTCACCGACATCTTTCTTCAGGCTGGCCAGCCGCTGCGTCTGCCGATCGAACTGCAGTCTCAGGCTGTGATCGTCGTATCCGCGTCTTCGGTGCGCAACTCGCTGGAAACCAGCAAGGGTCCGATCACCGCGCTGAGCCGCGAAGACATTGACGGTGTTGCCTCGATCAACCGCGACATCCGCGACCTCGCCCGCCGCGACCCGTTCGTGACGATGGACCTGACGAACAGCCGCACCATCGAAATTGCCGGCAATAACGGACGTCTCAACCGCTTCTCGGTCGACGGCGTGCAGTTCTCGGACGATTTCGGTCTCAACAATGGCGGCCTGCCGACCTCGCGCGGTCCGGTGCCGTTCGATGCAATCGAGCAGTTCTCGGTCAAGGTGGCGCCGTTCGACATTGCCGAAGGCGATTTCCAGGGCGGCGCGATCAACGTCGTGCTGCGTTCGGGCTCGAACGATTTCCATGGTGGCGCCTTCTTCACCTACACCGATGACAGCCTGACGGGCGACCGCACGCGCGGACGCAACGTCGCTCTCGATTTCGATTCGAAGCAGTATGGCGGCAACATCAGCGGTCCGATCATCAAGGACAAGCTGTTCTTCATGTTCGCCTATGAAAAGACCGAAGAAAGCGATCCGTTCGACAACGGCGTCGGTGCAGGCTTCTCGGCACAGATCCCCAATCTGACCCAGACGCAGATTGACCGCATCAGCCAGATTGCCCAGTCGGTCTATGGCTATGACACGCTCGGCCAGATCCAGAATGCGGTCGAGGAAGACGAGAAGTTCGTCGCCAAGCTGGACTGGAACATCACCGACGGTCACCGTGCCTCGCTGACCTATATCCGCAACGTCGGCAACCAGCAGTTCCAGCAGAACACCTCGATCAGCCTCTCGACGCCGTCGGTTGGTCTGTTCTCCAACGGTTATGAACTCACCGAAGAAGTCAATTCGGGCGTGTTCCAGCTGAACAGCCAGTGGTCGGATAACCTGTCCACCGAATTCCGTGCCTCGTATCGCGATTACAATCGCGGCCAGACCGCATTTGGCGACACCAGCATCGGTGAAGTGTCGGTCTGCCTTGACGAAACCTCGCTCGGCTCCGTCACCAACTGCTCGACCGGTGTCCCGCGGGTGTTCTTCGGGCCGGACGTCTTCCGTCATGCCAACGCGCTGAACACGGAAAACCTGTCGCTCGACTTCACCGGCCGCCTGAACGTTGGCGATCACGACCTGCGTCTGATGGTGGGCTATACCGATCAGAGCACGTTCAACCTGTTCGTGCCGCGCTCGCTGGGTCAGTTCTATTTCGACTCGGTCACGGATTTCCAGAATCGCAACCTCAGCCAGTTGCAGCTGAACAATGCCGTGCCGTCGCTGGATCCCGCCGATGGCGCCGCTCGGTTCAGCAGCCAGAGCTTCACCTTCGGCATTCAGGACGACTGGCAGGTCACCGACACGCTGCAGGTGAGCTACGGCGTCCGCTACGATCTGTTCAACGTGCCCGAGCGCCCGGCTGCCAACGCCAATTTCCTGGCGCGCACCGGCTTTACCAACCAGTTCACCTTCAACGGTCTGGGCGTCGTTCAGCCGCGTATCGGCTTCACCTGGAACGCGACCAACCGTCTGGTGATCCGCGGTGGTGCCGGCATCTTCGCTGGCGGTACGCCGGACGTGTTCCTATCGAACAGCTTCTCGAACACTGGCCAGCTGACCAACCAGATCACGATCAACCGGACCGCCCAGTGCAACACGCCGGGTTCGCTCTGCGCGCTGGGCCTGAACAATGTGGATCCGACCACGTTCAATCCCGCGGTCCTCTCGTTCCTGACGACCAACACGGCTTCGCTTGCTGCGGCACCGACGGATGCAGTCGACCCCAACCTGAAGCTTGCACGTCAGATGCGTGCAACGCTTTCGGCAAGCTACGAAGCGGATCTGGGTCCGCTGGGCGACGGCTGGCTGTTCGGAGCGACCGTGCTCTATGGTCAGCAGGTATACGGCTATAACTGGGTCGATGCCCGTTCGGTTCCGATCGGTACGCTGCCCGATGGCCGCCTGCGCTACGGCCCGGTCAACGGCGTCCCGACCGTCAACCGCGACCTGGTGATGACCAACACCACCGAAGGCCGCAGCTGGATCGGTTCGTTCCAGGTCGAAAAGAGCTGGGATTGGGGTCTGACCCTTTCGGGAAGCTACACCCGTTCGGACATCACCGACGTCAATGCCATCACTTCGGCCACCTCGAGCTCGCTGTACGGCAACAATGCCTTTATCGATCCCAACACGGTTGCCCTGGGCCGCTCGATCTATGAGATCAAGGATCAGTGGAAGTTCGGTATCGACTTCAACAAGGCGCTGTTCGACGACACGCACATGACTCGGATCAGCCTGTTCGGCGAATATCGCTCGGGCCGTCCGTACAGCATCACCATGTTCGACAACGTCAACGATGCGAGCGGCCGTCCCAGCCTGACCGGAACGAATGGCAACAACAGCCGCACGCTGCTGTACATTCCGACCGCAGGCGCCGATCCGCGCGTAACCTTCGCCAATGCTGCGACCGAAGCTGCGTTCAACAGCGCGATCGAGCAGCTGGGCCTCGAACGGTTCCGCGGTCGGGTGGTTTCGAAGAACACGCAACAGTCGCCCGACTTCTTCAAGGTCGACGTTCATCTCGAGCAGGAAGTTCCGCTGCTGTTCGGCTCGAAGCTGTCGGTGTTCGCCGATATCGAAAACGTGCTCAACATGATCGACAGCGACTGGGGTGCCCTGCGCCAGGTCGGCTTCCCGCAGACCTCGAGCCTCGTCCAGGCAACCTGTGCGCAGGCCAATGGCAATAACTGCACGCAGTATCGCTATTCCAACGTGCTTCTGCCGAACGAGGCACTGGTTACGCGGCCGTCACTGTACGGCATCCGCGTCGGCGTCCGGGTGAAGTTCTAAGACCTGTTCCCCTCGGGGAGAGGATCGGGGGCGCGGTGGTTTCGACCATCGCGCCCCTTTTCCTTGACCGGGTGCAGGGAAAGGCGCGCATGAAAAAGCCCCCCTGGCGGTGATCGCCGGGGGGGCTTTTTCGTGCACCAATGGGTTTTAGGCTCAGCCCTTGAGATCGGGCGGCAGCGCCTCGCTCTTCAGCATCGCCACCGCCTCGTCCAGCGACAGGAACTGCTGCTGCTGTTCGCCCAGGCGGCGCAGCGCCACGGTGCGCTTCTCGGCCTCCTGCTTGCCGACGACGAGGATGTTGGGCACGCGGCCGACCGAATGCTCGCGCACCTTGTAGTTGATCTTCTCGTTGCGCAGATCCTCCTCGACGCGGATGCCCGCAGCCTGAAGCTCTGCCACCACCTCGCGCGCATAATCGTCGGCATCCGAGACGATGGTCGCAATCACCGCCTGGACCGGCGCGAGCCAGAGCGGGAACTTGCCCGCATAATGCTCGATCAGGATGCCGATGAATCGTTCATAGCTGCCCAGGATCGCGCGGTGCAGCATGATCGGGCGGTGACGGGCGCCATCCTCGGCGACATAGCTCGCATCGAGTCGCTCGGGCAGCACGGTATCGGTCTGGATCGTGCCCACCTGCCAGGTGCGGCCGATCGCATCGGTCAGGTGGAATTCCAGCTTGGGCGCGTAGAAGGCGCCTTCGCCGGGAAGCTCTTCCCAGCCCCATTCTTCCGTGTTGCGTCCGGTCGCGGCGACGGCATCGCGCATCGACTGTTCGGACCAGTCCCACATTTCATCGGTGCCGAAGCGCTTTTCGGGGCGCAGCGCCAGCTTGATGGCATAATCGCCAAAGCCCAGATCCTTGTACACCACGTCGAGCAGGTCGCAGAAGCGGCTGATCTCGTCGACCAGCTGATCCTCGCGGCAGAAGATATGCGCATCGTCCTGCGTGAACTGGCGCACGCGCATCAGCCCGTGCAGCGCGCCATGCGGCTCGTTGCGGTGGCAGCAGCCCATTTCGGCAAGGCGCAGCGGCAGGTCGCGATAACTCTTGATGCCCTGGCGGAAGATCAGGACATGCGCCGGGCAGTTCATCGGCTTCAGCGCCATCCAGGCGGCATCGTTCGACACCACCGGGCCTTCATCCTCGGTATTCGGCACCTCGTCGGGGATGACGAACATGTTCTCGCGATATTTGCCCCAGTGGCCGGACTGCTCCCATTGCCGCGCGTCCATGACCTGCGGGGTCTTGACCTCGAGATAGCCCGCGGCATCGAGCCGGCGGCGCATATAGGCCTCCAGCGCGCGATAGATGACGAAACCGCGCGGGTGCCAGAAGACCGAGCCGTGCGCTTCGGCTTGCAGGTGGAACAGGTCCATTTCCTGCCCGATCTTGCGATGGTCGCGCTTGGCGGCTTCCTCGAGCCGCAGAAGATGCGCGTCGAGCTGCTTCTTGTTGAGCCAGCCGGTGCCGTAGATGCGCGAGAGTTGCGGGTTGCGCTGGTCGCCGCGCCAGTATGCGCCCGAGACGCGCGTCAGCTTGAACGCGGCCGGGTCCAGCCTGCCGGTCGAGGCCAGATGCGGGCCACGGCACATGTCCATCCAGTCATCGCCCGACCAGTAGACGCTGATCTCCTCGCCCTCAGGCAGTTCGGCCGCCCATTCGGCCTTGAACGTCTCGCCCTGCTCTCTCCAGCGCGCGATCAGCGCATCGCGGTCCCAGACTTCGCGCCTGAGCGGCTTGTTCGCGGCGATGATGCGGCGCATCTCGGCCTCGATGACGGGCAGGTCCTCGTCGGTGAACGGGCGTTCGGCAGGCGCGAAATCATAATAAAAGCCGTCATCGGTCGATGGGCCGAAGGTGATCTGTGTGCCCGGGAAGAGATTCTGCACCGCCTCGGCCAGCACATGCGCGAAATCGTGCCGGGCGAGCTCGAGCGCATCGGCCTCGTCCTTCGCGGTGACCAGGGCCAGCGTCGCGTCCCCCGTGAACGGCCGGGTGATGTCGCGCAGCTCGCCATCGACGCGCGCGGCAATCGCCGCCTTGGCAAGGCCGGGGCCGATCGCGGCGGCGACATCGGCGGGCGTGGAGCCCTCCGGCATCTCGCGCACCGAACCATCGGGCAGGCTGATCTTCAAAAGCTGGGACATGGCCGTCTTTCCTGTACTGGTCGCAGCGCCATGGCACAAAGCGCCGCGCCCCAAAAGGGGTTACGCGCCTGTTTGATCTGCCGGAAAGTGCGGGGGAGCCGACGCCGCGCCACCCGCTCCGGGTGGCTGGCCTCGTGCGCCTTCAGCCCACGCAGCCCCGCCCCCGGTCGCCCGGAGTAGTGGTGCTAGTGAGGGTGCGGATGCTCGCCATACGCGAGGCATAGCGGGGAAAGGTGAAGGAGTCACTAGGGGTGATGGTGCGCCATCCCCAAAGCCCTCGTCCTTGATGGGGGAGGGTTGGGTGGGGGTGATCGGGCCAAACCATGCCTGGGTGCCGAGACGCACCTTCACCCTCACCGTTGCAACCAGCCAGCCCTTCGACAGGCTCAGGACTGGCAAGTCTTGCTGCCTCTCCCATCGAGAGAGAGGCGGATAGTGTGCACCTCTCTCCTGCTTGGTCCGCCGGAGAGGAAAGACGCATGACAACCCTCCCAATCATTTTATCAAGGACCCTTGACATTCATGGCCCTAAATGACAAACAACCTTTACATCGAATCAAGGGAGCTTGACCATGAAAGCCTATATTCTCGCATTGTGCTGGGCGCTGCCGATGCTCGGGCTCGCGGTCCTGAACGTCTTTGGCATTGTCTCGGACGCCTCGATGCAGGTGATGCTCGCGATTATGCCGGCGCTGGCCGTCATCTCGATCAACCGCAACCGGCGCTGCCTCAAGGCGCGGACCAGTAACTGATGCGCGCCAAGGACCATCCGGCAATGCGGCGCTACGTGCGCCGCTTCGTGCCGATCACCTTTGCCTATGTCGCGAGTATCGCGCTGGCGACCTTCCTGGTGGCGGACAATGCTCCAGCCGGCGTCCTCACCATCGGACTGGCGCTTCTGCCCGGCCTTGCCGTTCTCGGCTGGCTCTGGGCGATGGCGCGGCTGCTGGTCGAGCTCGACGACGAATATCTGCGCATGCTGGAGGTGCGCAAGATGCTGGTCGCGACGGGCCTCACGCTCGCGATCACCAGCGTCTGGGGCATATTGGAGCTGTTCTCGCCCGGCATACCGCGCATGCCGGTGTTCTTCGTCTTCCCGATGTGGTGCGTGGGGTTAGCGATCGGCCAACTCGTCAACCGCTTCGGCTTTGGCGACGCGGGGGACTGCGGATGAAGAACCGGCTCAAGGTGCTGCGCGCCGAGCGCGACTGGACGCAGGGCGATCTCGCCGATGCGCTGGGCATCTCGCGCCAGAGCGTCAACGCGATCGAGACCGGCAAATACGATCCCTCGCTCCCCCTCGCCTTCCGGATCGCCGACCTGTTCGGCGTCCCGATCGAGGCGATCTTCATGCGCGATTGAACGATTCCGCAGAAATTTTCTGGAGTTCCATCAATGCGATTGATTGCCCTTGCCGCCCTGCTGGCGGCTTCGATGCCTGCTGGCCAGGCCACGGCGCAAGCCGCCAGCCCGGCGCCGGTCTCGGTGGATGCGTCCATGCCTGCCGTCCAGCGCCCCCGCCTGACGGTGCAGGTCGTCGGAAAAGGCCCCGACGTCATCCTGATCCCTGGCCTCGCCAGCCCACGCGCCGTCTGGGACCGGACGGTCGATCAGCTCAAGGGACGGTACCGCCTGCATCTGGTGCAGGTGCGCGGCTTCGGCGATGAAGCGGGCGCCAATGCAAGCGGTCCGGTGCTCGCACCACTGGTGGATGATCTTGCCGGCTATGTCCGCGACGCCGGGCTGAAAAAGCCTGCCGTGATCGGTCATTCCATGGGCGGGCTGACGGCGGCGATCATCGCAGCTCGCCATCCCGATCTGCTGGGCCGGGTGCTGATCGAAGACAGCTTGCCGTTCATCGGCCTGATCTTTTCACCGATGGCGACCGTCGATTCGGTCCGCAGCCAGGCGGACGCTCTGCTCAAGGCCGCACTTGCCGCAGGCCAGCAGCCGCCCAATCCCGCCAATCCCATGCTGGCCACGATGTCGGCGACCGATACAGGCCGGGCGCAAGTGGCCGCATGGAGCGGGACCGCCGATTACCGCGTCTCGGCTCAGGCGTTTCACGATGTGCTGCTGACCGACATTCGGCCCGAACTTGCGCGCATCACCGTTCCGGTGACGGTGCTCTATCCACATGACGCCGTGGTGGGACCGGTGGCGATGGTCGATGCGCTGTACGGCCATGCCTATCAGGGACTGACCGGCGTCACGCTCAAGCGCATCGACAACAGCCGGCATTTCATCATGCTCGATCAGCCTGAAGCCTTTGCGCAGGCCGTCGAGGCATTTCTGCAAGACTATGGCGGTTGATGCAGTGCTCGGCTAAGCCGCAGCCCATGACCAACACCCTCTCCTTTCTCGACCGCGCCGACCGTCCGCGTCTTGTCTATGCCCATCGCCGGGCTGCGCCGGAGCGTGCGGCAGCGCCGACGCTGGTCTTCCTGCCCGGCTATGCCAGCGACATGACCGGGACCAAGGCGCTGGCGCTCGATGCCTGGGCGGGGGCGCAGGGCCTGGCGATGCTGCGCTTCGATTATGCCGGGTGCGGCTCCAGCAACGGCGCGTTCGAGGATCAGGGCCTGGCCGACTGGCGCGACGATGCGCTGGCGCTGATCGATACAGTGGTAAGCGGCCCGGTGCTGCTGATCGGATCGTCGATGGGCGGCTGGCTGGCATTGCTGGTGGCGCTGGCGCGGCCGCAGCGGGTCGCAGGGATTATCGGCATCGCCGCTGCGCCCGATTTCACCATGTGGGGCTTCACCCAGGACGAGAAGATGACGATCCTCACCGAAGGGCGGCTCGAACGGGTGAGCGAATATGGCCCCGAACCGATGGTGACGACACGCAAGTTCTGGCAATCGGGCGAGGGCAACCGTGTGCTGATCGGCGAGATTGCCTATGATGGCCCGGTGCGGCTGATCCAGGGGCAGAAGGACGATGCAGTGCCCTGGCAATATGCGCTGGAGACCGCGAAGCAGCTGCGGTCCGAAGACGTGCAACTGATGCTGATCAAGGATGGCGATCATCGACTGTCGCGCGACGGCGATATCGCGCTGCTGGTGCAAACCGTGGGGAATCTGCTGGCGGACCTCTCGGGCAACTGACCCGTCACCCCCGCGCAGGCGGGGGTCCCGCTTTCTCCCTCGAACGCGACGCAGAAGCACGATTCCCGCGTGCGCGGGAATGACGATCAGACCAGAGGCGCTTCCCTGACGATCGGGCGCGGGCGGTGATTCTCGTCGAGCGCAACGAAGGTGAACAGCCCGCTGGTCACGCGCACTTCCTTGGCATCGCGCCCGCGCGTGGCGATCACGTCGAGCCGGATCGCGATCGAGGTGCGCCCCACCCGCTCGACCTCGCCATAGATCGAGATGATGTCGCGCAGCAGGATGGGGGCGAGGAACTGCATCGTCTCGATGGCGACGGTCGCGCATGGCCCCTGCACCTCGCGGCCGGCAACGATGCCGCCTGCGATATCCATCTGCGCCAGCACCCAGCCGCCGAAGATATGGCCATTGGAGTTGATGTCCGCAGGCGCGGGCACCACGCGCAGCACGGGCTCGCGGCCCGCAGTCAGCGATCCGGTGGGTTCAGACATCAAACAGGCCCCCTCAAGGCGCGTCGGGATCGAGCGCGTCGTCTATCGATTCATCATGCCCGGTGCCGCTGGAGAGGAAGACCAGCCCCATCAGCGCCGCAGTCAGCAGCATCGTAAAGCCGATCCCGAGCGCGGCGGCAATATAGAGATGGATCGATACCCAGCCGTGCAGCAGGAACAGCGTGCCCAGAATCAGCACGATCGCCAGCGTCGTTACGGCGGCCATCCAGCCCATCACCCGCCAGTAGCGGCCCCAGGCGAAGCGGGCATAGTCGGGATCGTCGAGATTGGAAAAGCGCGGCATGAACCGGGATATAGGTGCGCACCGCTTTTCTTTCCAAGCATTTCGTGGGACCATGGCCAAGTCTTGAGTCGCTCTGGCGGCGCTCATGCAGCAGCGCTGCCTTTCCAGAAGGCGACCGGGCCTTGCCGAGGAGAGCGCTTGCCATGACGATTGCCCATATCCTTTCCGCCCGCGACGGCACCGTGCACCAGTGCACCTGCACCGCCACCGTGCGCGATGCCGCCAATCTGCTCGCGGAAAAACGCATCGGCGCGCTTCCCATCGTGCGGGATGGCGAGGTGGTGGGCATCTTTTCGGAACGCGATCTGGTCTATCGGCTGCACTCTGACGGGCCCGGCATTCTCGACCAGCCAGTCGAAGCCGCCATGACGGCCCCGGCCATCACCGTAACCCCCGATTCGGCTGTCATGTCGGCACTGTCGCTCATGACCAGGCGGCGCATCCGCCACCTGCCGGTGGTGGAAGGCACGACGCTGATCGGCTTCGTCTCGATCGGCGATCTGGTGAAATACCGCATCGACAAGATCGAGAGCGAGGCAGCGGCGCTGCGCGACTATATCCAGAGCGTCTGACCTTCCTGCGCGAGCCACCGGACTTTGCGCCATGGCTCGCATGGTCCGCTAGAGCTTCCCGTGCGCGTCAACTTGTCTTGTGGCGGGCGGCTTCCTAGTGTGGCCCCGAACGCACCGATTTTCGGGCGAAAAGGAGGATGATGATGGGCCGAATCGCAATCGTTACTGGCGGAACGCGCGGCATTGGCGAGGCGATCAGCCTGGCGCTCAAAGACGCCGGCGCGCATGTCATCGCCAGCTATGGCGGCAATGACGATGCGGCCAGGGCGTTTTCGGAGCGTACCGGAATCGCGGTGCAGAAATGGGATGTGGGCGATCACCAGCAGAGCATGGACGCGGTCGCGAGGATCGAGGCGGATTATGGCCCGGTCGACATTCTGGTCAACAATGCCGGCATCACCCGTGACGCGACGATGATGAAGATGACCTGGGAACAGTGGGACGAGGTGATTCGCGTCGACCTGACCGGCTGTTTCAACATGGCCAAGGCGTGCTTCCCCGGCATGCGCACGCGCGGCTGGGGCCGCATCGTCAATATCGGATCGGTCAACGGCCAGGGCGGGCAGATCGGCCAGGTCAACTATGCCGCTGCCAAGTCGGGCATCCACGGTTTCACCAAGTCGCTGGCGATGGAAGGCGCGAAATACGGCGTCACCGCCAATGCCATCGCGCCGGGCTATATCGCCACCGAGATGCTCTCGACCATTCCGCAGAACGTGATGGACAAGATCGTCGCGCAGATTCCCGTCGGGCGTCTCGGCCAGGCGGAGGAAATCGCGCGGGGCGTGGTGTTCCTGACCGCCGAAGAGGCCGCGTTCATTACCGGATCGACGCTGTCGATCAACGGCGGTCAGCACATGTACTGATCGAACGACCAGCAACCGCAGAACGGGCCGCAGGGGGAAGCCCTTGCGGCCCTTTTTGCATCAACCCCGCGTGAACATGCTGGCGATCAGCCCGCGCTTGCCCCCACCCGATTTCAGCACGTTGCGGCGGAACAGCCTGGCGCCGAAGCGGATCAGCACCAGCACCCAGAAGGCCTGCCAGCCGAGCGCCACAAGGTGCTGCCACAGCACGTCCTGCTGGGCCGCGCGTGCCAGCATCGCGAAGGGCGAGCTGAACGGGAAGATGGCGGCAAACAGCTCGATCGGTTCGCCCAGGCGCGTGACCGAGAACGAGGCAAGGAAGAAGAAGATCAGCTGTCCCATCGTCACCGGCATCGACAGTGTCTGCACCTCGCGCACCGTCGTCGCCATCGCGCCGATGCCGAGGAACAGCGATCCGAGCAGCAGATAGGCCATGGCGAAATAGGCGATGCCCAGCGCCAGGAATGCGGGCCAGCCAATGGCCGGGGTTGGCAGGGCGGGCAGACCGCTGGCGGCGAGCAGGATCGCCGAGACCGCGAGCGCCGCCCAGCAGGTGATACCGATCATCGCCATGCCCAGCATCGCGAACAGCTTGCCCAGGAAGATCGCGTCGATTGGCACCGCAGCAGCGAGAATCTCGATGATCTTGTTGGTCTTTTCCTCGACCAGATTGGAAAGGACCATGCCTGCGAGCAGCATGGTGAGCAGCACCAGCAGCGCCTGGCCGACCTGCGCGGTCATCAGCCGCCCCTGTTCGACCGAACCGCTGCTCTCGGTGACGATGCGCGTCGCGATGCGGACAGGCGCCGCCCCCTCGCCTTGCCTTGCGCGCTCGATCAGAAGCTCCAGCGGCCCCTGCCAGCGGTCGATCTCGGCCTGGGTACCGATCAGCCGGGGGTTTGCGAGATTGCCGGTCAGCACGCCCAGATAGCGGGTGTCCCTGCCCGACGCGATGACGCTTTCGGGGTCATCGGTTTCGACCGCCACCAGCACCGGAACGCGCTGTTCGCCAAGTTGCTCGGCGAGCGCGGTGCGCGCCTGGAGCATTGCGGCGCTGTCGGCCCCGGCCATCACCAGCGCAAAGCTCGACCGGTCGATGTCGCGCGCGACCTGCCCGCCGATGCTGCCTGCGGCAATGCCGATGGCGAGCGGAAAGATCGGGCCCAGAAGGAAGAAGAAGAACGCCTTGGAAAAGATGATCGCAGCAAAATCGCGCCGGGCGATCACCCAGGAGGCGCGCAGGAGTTCAGGCATCGGCGCTCTCCTGCTGCTGGTCTTCCTCGAGCTGACGCGCGGCATCGGCCCCGGCGATGGCGACAAACGCATCGTGCAGCCCGGGCCGCTCGATCGACAGCGACAGGATTCCCGCCTCGCCCTCGATCAGCGCGCGCAGCAGCGGCTCGACCCCGGTTTCGGGCAGGGTGAAATGCCAGAAATGCCCCTCGGGCACCGCATCGGCGGGCAAAGCCGCGCGCCATGGCCCGTCGAGCGCGCGCGTCTCGAGCCGCACCTGCGGGCGCAGCCGGTCGCGCGCTTGCGAAACGGAACCGGCGAAGGGCACCTTGCCGCCCGCGATGATCGCGATCCGCTCGCACAACCGTTCGGCATGCGCGATGACGTGGGTGGAAAAGATCACGGTGACCCCGCGCGCCGCCTGGGCGCGGATCATCCGTTCGAGCTTGGCCTGGTTGAGCGCGTCGAGCCCGGAAAAAGGCTCGTCGAGCACGATCAGTTCGGGATCGTGCACCAGAGTCCCAAGCAGCTGCACGGTCTGCGCCATGCCCTTGGAGAGCGTGCGCACCTCCTTGTCGGCAGCCTTGCCCAGGCCATGCTCTTCCAGCATCGCGCGCCCGCGCCGACGCCCTTCGGCGAGCGGCAGCCCGCGCAGCGCGCCCATGAAGGCAATGGCGTCATAAGCCTTCATCGAGGGGTAGAGGCCGCGCTCCTCGGGGAGATACCCCACGCGCCGCGCAACATCGAGCGGATGATCGGTGCCGAGCAGCGTGCGTGTGCCCTCGTCGGGATCGAGAATCCCGAGCAGCATGCGCAGCGTCGTCGTCTTGCCCGCGCCGTTGGGGCCCAGAATGCCGAAGATGCTGCCGGCCGGCACGGTGAGGTCTACCCCGTCCACCGCGCGCTGACGCCCGAAGATCTTCACAAGCCCGTGCGCTTCGATCGCGTTGGCGGTCACCGTCTCTCCTGAGCCGTCGGGGCATGCAGCATGGGCATGCAGCTTGGTGGTTCTGGGCAAATCGGGTAGCGGATGACCATGGCGAGCGGCAAGCGAAACCTTGAGGCAGAGATAGCGGCGGAAGCGGCCCGGCTGGGCTTTGCCGATTGCGGCTTCGCGCCCGCCGTTCTAGGCCCGCAAAACGCCTTGCGCTTTCAGCAGTGGCTCGACCAGGGCTTCCATGGCGACATGCTGTGGATGGAGGCGCGCGCCGACCAGCGCGCCGAGCCCAGGGCGCTGTGGAGCGACGTCCGCTCGGTGATCATGCTGGGCATGAGCTATGCGCCGGGGCGTGATCCGTTTGCACTGGCCGAGCATCCCGATCGAGCACGGATCTCTGTCTATGCGCAAGGCGGCGATTATCACAAGACGGTCAAGTCCGCGCTCAAGGCGCTGGCGCGCTGGATCGTCGAGCTGGCGGATGACGTCGAGGTGAAGGTGTTTGTCGATACCGCGCCGGTAATGGAAAAGCCGCTGGCGATGGCGGCGGGACTCGGCTGGCAGGGCAAGCATAGCAATCTGGTGAGCCGCAGCCATGGCAGCTGGCTCTTCCTGGGCGCGATCTACACTACGCTGGACCTTGCGCCGAGTGGGGCCGGGCAGGACCGCTGCGGATCGTGCACCGCCTGTCAGGACATCTGCCCGACCGATGCCTTCCCTGCCCCCTACAGGCTCGATGCGCGGCGGTGCATCTCGTATCTGACGATCGAGCATGCAGGCCCGATTCCCGTGGAGCTGCGCGCCGGCATCGGCAACCATGTCTATGGCTGCGACGATTGCCTTGCGGTTTGCCCTTGGAACAAGTTCGCCGATGCTGCGCACCGCAACCGCGCCTTCCTTCCCCGCGCCGAGCTGGTCGCGCCGTCGCTTGCCGATCTGCTCGGCCTCGACGACGCCGGTTTCCGCGCGCTGTTCTCGGGCTCGCCGATCAAGCGCAGCGGCCGCGGGCGCATGGTGCGCAATGCCCTGATCGCTGCGGGCAATAGCGGCGATGCGGCGCTGGTTGCCCCGGTGGCGGCGTTGCTCGAGGATTCCGATCCGGTGGTGCGCGGCGCAGCGGTCTGGGCGCTGGGACGGCTCGATCCGGAGCGCGCGTCTGCCGAACGCGCCGCGCGAGCCGTCAGCGAATCCGATCCGCAGGTACAGGCCGAATGGCGGCTTGCCGATGCGCCGCAGCCAGTCTAGGCGCTTTGGCCATCATGCGCCCGCCTTTCGATCATGTCCGCACCTGGATCTTCGATCTCGACAACACGCTCTATCCGGCGGAGACCGACCTGTTCGCGCTGATCGACGAGCGCATGGGGCAATATGTGTCCGACCTGATGCAGGTCGATCTGGCCGAGGCGCGGCGCATCCAGAAGGCCTATTATTATCAGCACGGCACGACGCTGGCCGGGCTGATGCTCGACCATGGCGTCGATCCGCACCATTTTCTCGATTTTGTGCACGATATCGACATGGGCCGCGTTTCGCCCTGTTCGATCACCGCGCAGGGCCTGTCGCGATTGCCGGGGCGCAAGCTCATCTTCACCAATGGCGACGTGAACTATGCCGGGCGCGTGCTCGACCGTCTCGGGCTGGTGGACCAGTTCGAGGCGATCCACGACATTCACGCGACGCAGTACCGGCCCAAGCCCGATGCCGCCGCCTATGCGAGCCTGGTCGATGCGCTCGACATCGATCCGGCGTCCGCGCTGTTCGTCGATGATCTGGCGCGCAACCTCAAACCCGCCAAGCAGCTCGGCATGACCACGGTCTGGATGAACAACGGCTCGGACGGTGGCGATCACGAGCACGATCACGACTATATCGACCATGAAATTACCGCGCTGGGCGAGTGGCTCGCAGCGCTGACCGAGGAGACTTCTGCATGACCGACACCCTGCAAGCCCGAATCGACGCCGCCTGGGAAGGCCGCGACAGCCTCGACACCGGCGCCGACAGCCCCGTGCGCGCCGATGTGGCAGAAGCGCTGAACCTGCTCGACAGCGGCGCCGCACGTGTTGCCGAGCCCGATGGCCAGGGCGGGTGGCAGGTCAACCAGTGGCTCAAGAAGGCGGTGCTGCTCTCCTTCCGCCTCAACCCGATGGACCTGATCAGCGGCGCGCCCGGCGGCGCAAGCTGGTGGGACAAGGTGCCGAGCAAGTTCGACGGCTGGAGCGCCGACGAGTTCAAGGCCGCCGGTTTTCGGGCCGTCCCCGGCGCGGTGGCGCGGCGCGGCGCGTTCATCGCGAAGGACGCGGTGCTGATGCCGAGCTTCGTCAATATCGGTGCGCATGTGGGTGAAGGCACGATGGTCGATACCTGGGCCACCGTCGGCAGCTGCGCGCAGATCGGGCGCAACGTGCATATCTCGGGCGGCGTCGGCATCGGCGGCGTGCTCGAACCGCTCCAGGCCGGCCCGGTGATCATCGAGGACAATTGCTTCATCGGTGCGCGCTCGGAAGTCGCCGAGGGCGTGATCGTCGGCGAGGGCGCGGTGCTCTCGATGGGCGTGTATCTGGGTGCATCGACCAAGATCGTCGATCGGGCGACCGGCGAGGTGCATTATGGCAAGGTGCCGCCCTATGCGGTGGTCGTGCCCGGCGCGATGCCCGGCAAGCCGCTTCCCGATGGCACGCCGGGGCCGTCGCTCTACTGCGCGGTGATCGTCAAGACCGTGGATGCGCAGACCCGCTCCAAGACCGGAATCAACGAGCTGCTGCGCAGCTAACCCTCACGCTTGTCCCGTCATTCCCGCGAAAGCGGGAATCCCGCTTTTTCATTCGGCGCTTGCCACTGAGCGGGACCCCCGCCTTCGCGGGGGTGACGATGAGAAGGTTGGCCAAGATCCTCCACCATGGCTTGGCGTGCCCCCCTGACCACCAGACACGAAAAAGGGCGACCTGCGCAGTGCAGGCCGCCCTTTTCTTCATCCCCAGGCCCGCAGGCCTGGGAGCAGAAGATTACTTGAGCTCGACGGTGCCGCCGGCTGCTTCGATCTTCGCCTTGATGTCTTCGGCTTCAGCCTTGCTGACGCCTTCCTTGATCGCCTTGGGAGCGCTTTCGACCAGGGTCTTGGCTTCGGTCAGGCCCAGGTTGGTGATCGCGCGGACTTCCTTGATGACCTGGATCTTCTTGCCGCCGTCGCCGGTCAGGATGACGTCGAATTCGGTCTGCTCTTCAGCAGCCGGAGCAGCGCCGCCAGCGGCGGGAGCGGCAACAGCCACAGCAGCAGCGGCCGAAACGCCCCATGCTTCTTCCAGGGCCTTCGAGAGTTCAGCGGCTTCCAGAACGGTCAGCTTCGAGAGTTCTTCGACCAGGTTTGCGATATCTGCCATTTTAAGTCTCCAATTCTAAGATGTTGCTTGCCGCAGCCGATCCGGGCGTGCGGCAGGGGTACCAAAACTTATGCGTCTTCCTTGGCCGCATAGGCGCCGAACACACGGGCGAGCTGCCCGGCGGGAGCCTGAATGACCTGAACCACCTTGGTGGCCGGGGCATTGACGAGACCAATGATCTTGGCGCGCAGTTCGTCGAGCGAGGGCATCGAGGCAAGCGCCTTCACACCTTCGGCATCGAGGACCACATCGCCCATCGCGCCGCCAACGATCTCGAGCTTGTCGTTATCCTTGGCGAAATTGACCGCGACCTTGGCCGCTGCCACCGGGTCGCCCGAAGTCGCAAGCGCGACGGGGCCGGTGAACAGGTCGGCGATCGAGGCATAAGGCGTGCCCTGAGCGGCAAGCTTGGCCAGCCGGTTCTTGGTCACTTTGTAGCTGGCGCCTTCTGCGCGCATCTTCGTGCGAAGCTCGGTCGACTTGGCAACGGTCAGACCCAGATTACGGGTCACCACCACCACACCGGCTTCACCGAAGGTTGCGTTCAGCGAGGCAACAGCGGCTTCTTTTTCAGCACGATCCATGCCGTTCTCCTTCCACATGAGCGCATCGGCTTTGCGGATGACACAAGGCCATCCACCGGTGCGCCCGGTTGCTTGTGCAGCGCGTAAAGGGCCGTTGCCGGTCCTTGCCGTTCTGCTCGTCTGTCCGTGGGGGGTGTTTGCCGAGCCGAAGCCCCTGCTGCGCCAATGGCGGAAGGGACGTTAAAGGCAGCGTCCGTGCTGCATCGCTGCGGGCACGGTGAAAAACATGTCCCCGTCTAGGCTGGAAATTAAGCGGGGCAGATCCCCCGCACCAACTGTCTCGGACGGCGATCGGATATGCTCTTGCGAGCAATCCGGTCGGCGCGGGCATTAGCAGCTACGAGCAAGGAGTCAAGCTTGCGCGTGGCACTCAGGGCACTCGGGTGACGCTGACCCGCTGTTCAACCAGCTCGACCGTCCCGAAGGCCGTCAGAAAAGCCACGTCGAGCGCATCGCGGCCGACGCCGATCTTCACCATGTCGGCGGCGGTCGCCATTCCAGTGGGATCGACCAGATGCCAGGCCCCGCCTTCGCCTTGCGGATCGGCCAGGAACACCTCTGCCACCGCATGAAAATCCTGCGGCGTGACATCGGGCGCATAGACGCTGGCGAAACGTGCCGGGATCGAGCAGGCGCGCGCGAGCACGATCATCACATGCGCATAGTCGCGGCACACCCCATGGCGCGTGACGAAGCTGTCGAGCGCGGTGGTCGTCGCGTCCGAGCTGCCGGCCTGATAGGTGAAGTGCTCGGCGATCCAGTCGCGCATCGCCGCGATCCGGGCACCGCCCGAAAGCTCCCCGAACTCGGTATCGACGAAGCTGTGGAACTTGGTCGCCGGGCAGTAATGCGAATCGAACAGATACTGCACCGTTTCGCCCGGCAGCTGGTGCAGCGGCATCTGCGGCAGCGTGGCGACATCGGCCAGATCGCGCAGCACCGTCATCCGCGCGCGATAATCGATGCTGAGCCGTCCGCTGGTGCGCAGCCAGATGCGGTCGCCGATCCCGTCGAGCGCGGCAACGCGGACGAAATGGTCGCAATGCGATGCCTGGATATGTGCCTGCTCGATCCGCTGTTCGGGGATGGCGGCAGCCTCGACCTGAAGCAGGATGTCTGTCGGAACCTCCATGTCATAGGTGAGCGTGACGTGAAGATCGAGGGTCATGGGGTGCGGCTCCGGCCAGAAGGGATGGGCGATGCAGGGTGGCTGTCGAAGCCAGACACCAAAAAGGGGCCGAAGGTTCCCCTCCGGCCCCTGAATGGCTTAGCAGCAGATTGTGACAATCAGCCCGCGTGCACTTCCGACACGTCGACCTTCAGGCCGGGGCCCATCGACGAGCTGACCGAGATCTTGCGCAGATACTTGCCCTTGGAGCCCGAGGGCTTGGCCTTGACAATCGCATCGACGAACGCGTCGAAATTGGCGCGCAGTGCCTCGTCCGAAAAGCTCGCCTTGCCGATTCCCGAATGGATGATACCGGCCTTTTCGACGCGGAATTCGACCTGGCCGCCCTTGGCCGCCTTGACGGCTTCGGCGACGTTGGGGGTCACGGTGCCGAGCTTCGGGTTCGGCATCAGGCCCTTGGGACCCAGCAGCTTGCCGAGACGGCCGACCACGCCCATCATGTCCGGGGTGGCGATGACGCGGTCGTAATCGACCTTGCCGTTCTGCATTTCTTCCATCAGGTCTTCGGCACCCGCACGCTCGGCACCGGCGGCCAGAGCCGCTTCGGCCTTGTCGCCGCGTGCGAACACGGCGACGCGGACGTCCTTGCCGGTGCCCGAAGGCAGCGACACGACGCCACGCACCATCTGGTCGGCGTGACGCGGGTCGACGCCCAGGTTCAGCGCGACTTCGATGGTTTCGTCGAACTTCGACGTGGCCAGTTCCTTGATGGTCTTGATGGCGTCATCGACGCTGTACAGCTTGTTCGCGTCGAGCTTGGCGGCGAGAGCCTTTGCCTTCTTGGTCACCTTTGCCATGATACTCAGCCCTCCACCACTTCAAGGCCCATCGACGTCGCCGAGCCTTCGATAATCTTCGTTGCCGCTTCAATGTCATTGGCATTGAGGTCGGCCATCTTCACCTGCGCGATTTCCGCCAGCTGCGAACGCTTGATGGTGCCCGCGCTTTCCTTGCCGGGAAGCTTCGAACCGCTCTTGAGGTTCGCAGCCTTCTTGATCAGGTAGCTCGCTGGCGGAGTCTTGGTCACGAAGGTGAAGCTGCGGTCGCCGTACACGGTGATGACGGTCGGCAGCGGGGTGCCCTTTTCGACTTCCTGCGTCGCAGCGTTGAACTGCTTGCAGAATTCCATGATGTTCACGCCGCGCTGACCCAGGGCAGGGCCGATCGGCGGAGAGGGGTTTGCGGCACCAGCGGCCACCTGCAGCTTGATATAGCCTTCAATCTTCTTTGCCATGATGGCACTCCTTCATTCTGTCAGGCGACAGCCATGTGCCGGTCGCCCTCAAATTAAGCGGTCAAGCAGCGCACCCGAGGATGAGCCTTCCGCACGGTGCATCCTCTCTCCTTCAGGGGAGAGGATACGGAGCGTTACCGGCTTGCCGGTTACGCGGAGTTGGAGAGGGGCCGCGTTCGGATTGAACGTCGGAGCCCCGCTCCCACTGCGACTAGGCAGCAAGCTGCCAAGTCTCGTTGCCCTCTCCCCTAAAGGGGTGAGGGAAAAGAATCATTTCGCCAGTTCGACATGCTCGAAATCGAGATCGACCGGCGTCGCGCGGCCAAAGATCGAGACCGAGACCTTGACGCGGGCCTTGTCGAAATCGAGCTCCTCGACAATGCCGTTGAAGCTGGCGAACGGACCTTCGAGCACCTTGACCGAATCGCCGATCTCGTAATCGACGTCGATACGGGCGCGCGGCGCGTTGGCGGCTTCTTCCTTGGTGTTCAAGATGCGCGCAGCTTCGGCATCGCTGATCGCCTGGGGCTTGCCATTGGGGCCGAGAAAACCGGTGACCTTGGGCGTGTTCTTGACGACGTGATAGACATCGTCGGTCATCTTGAGCTTGGCCAGCACATAGCCGGGGAAGAACTTGCGCTCGGTCTGCACCTTCTTGCCGCGGCGCACTTCGGTCACGGTTTCGGTCGGCACTTCGACCTGCTCGACCAGCGCCGACAGGCCCATGCGCTCGGCATCGGCCAGAATCGCGTCGCGGACCTTGTTCTCGAAGCCCGAATAAGCGTGAATGATGTACCAGCGCGACATTCAGTTCTCTTTCAAAACAGCGGATTGGCGATCAGGCCAGGGTGAGCAGCCACTTGACGATGGCGCCGAAGATCGAATCGACGGTCAGGAAGAAGATGGCGAGGATCGTCATCAGGATGAACACCATGATCGACGTGGTCACCGTTTCCTGGCGGCTCGGCCAGACGACCTTCGAGGCTTCGGTCTTGACCTGGTTCACAAACTCACCGGGACTGGTCTTCTTGCGTTCGCTGGCCATGGCCTTCAACTTCCCTTGTTCCGAAAGGCGGGCATATCCGCTTTGGCAGGCACATCGCCGCCAGCCTTGCCCGGCTGAAACACGATATATGCACCCTGTCGGAGAAAGACAGCCCCATAGCCGCGCAAATCCGCAGAAGCAAGGGGATTCAATGGTCGGGGAGACGCCCCATCAGGGGACGATCGATCGCCGCTGGCAGGAGTGGAGGGACTCGAACCCCCGGCATTCGGTTTTGGAGACCGACGCTCTACCAGCTGAGCTACACTCCTGTGCGGGCAGGCGACGCCCTTAGCGGGTGCAACCGCGCAGTGCAAGCGCTGCTGCAACGATCCTGTGGCCCGATATGAAAATCGGGGCGATCGCTAGTCCGATGGAGGCGCCCAAGCAGCGCATTCCAAGGGAGGCGATCACCCCGTATTTCATTGCGGCATCGCACGGAGCCCTGAAAGGACCCCGGCGACGAGGCGCATCAGCGCTTCGAGAACTGGAAGCTCTTGCGCGCCTTGGCCTTGCCGTACTTCTTGCGCTCGACGGTGCGGCTGTCGCGGGTCAGGAAGCCTGCCTGCTTGACGGTGCTGCGCAGCGCGGGTTCGTACTTGGTCAGCGCCTGGCTGATGCCGTGCTTGACCGCGCCGGCCTGGCCCGAAAGACCGCCGCCCTTGACGGTGCAGATCACGTCATACTGATCCTTGCGATCGGTAATGTCGAACACCTGGTTGATGACGAGACGCAGCGTCGGGCGTGCAAAATACACGGCCTGGTCGCGCTTGTTGACGATGATCTTGCCGGTGCCGGGCTTCAGCCACACGCGGGCCACGGCATCCTTGCGGCGACCGGTGGCATAGGCGCGGCCCTGCTTGTCAAGCTCCTGCTCACGCAGCGGGGCGTTGGAAACCTTGACGGCGGGTGCGTCGGTGGTTTCGATGTCGGCGGCGATGTCCTTGATGTCGGACAGGGATTGCACGGTATCAGACATTATGCACCCACCTTGTTCTTGCGGTTGAGCGAGGCCACGTCGAGCACTTCAGGCTGCTGGCCGGCATGCGGATGTTCGGTTCCGGTAAAGAGATGCAGGTTGCGCATCTGCTTGCGACCGAGCGGACCGCGGGGGACCATGCGCTCCACCGCCTTTTCAAGCACGCGCTCGGGGAAGCGGCCGTCCAGCACCTTGGCGGCGGTCACTTCCTTGATGCCACCGATATAGCCGGTGTGCTTGTAATAGACCTTCTGGCCGCGCTTGTTGCCGGTCAGCTGCACCTTGCCGGCGTTGATGACGATGACATGGTCACCGCAATCGACATGCGGGGTGTAGCTCGGCTTGTGCTTGCCGCGCAGGATATTGGCGATGATCACCGCAACGCGGCCGACCACCAGTCCGTCGGCATCGATAACATGCCATTTCTTTTCCACCTCAGCCGGCTTGATCGACTTGGTGGTCTTGAGCAAAGCCTTCATGGCCTTCAACCTTCCAAAACGTCCTCCGCTGCGATGTCCGGACCTTGCTGATCCAGACGACAACCGGCTGACAGATTTCTGTGACACGACAGGCCGGCGCTATGCAGGCCTGAGCGAAGCGCGGCTAATGACGATCAGGCCCCGATTCGTCAAGCATTTTGGGGGTTTTGGCGTAGGGTATCATGATACCATCAAGGTTCTGACCCTGCATGAGTCCGAGAAAACCCTCGATTTGCACGACCGACAGGAGCTGTCGCCCGGCGCAGTTCAGTCGATCGCCAGTGTCTGGCCGAGCACCCATGCACGAAAGCTGGGCGGGCAATATTCCACGGGCAGCACCAGCACCGCCGGCTCGTCATAGCTGTGCAGATGCACGATCCGCGCGACCAGCGCCTTGGACTGGGGCAGGGCGGTCTTGAACAGCACCGGCACTTCCGCCTGTTCGGTCAGTTCGCCATTCCAGTGATAGATCGACTGGACCGTGCCGAGCACGTTGGCGCAGGCGGCAAGCTGTTCGCGCACCACCGTACGCGCGATCGTCTGCGCCTCTTCCTTGTCGGCAAAGGGGCAATAGACCAGCCGGATCTCGCTGGTGTCGATCAGCGAATCGCCGATCATGCCGGGCGCGTCGCACCCTTGTGGCCCAGGCTGTGGGCGCCCCAGGCGACCGTACCGACCAGGATCGCGCCCACGGCCTGGTGCAGCACCGCCAGATGCAGATCGACGCTGCTCATCACCGTGGCGATGCCGAGCAGCACCTGCACCCCGAACGCGCTGTGGATCGCGATCGAGGCGGGCCGGTCTGCCTTGCGCACCGCACGCGCCATCACGACGAGCGCGGCTACCGCGACGAATGCCCACCAGCGATGGAGAAAGTGGAGCAGGAACGGGTCATGGGTCAGCGCGTGCACCACGCCCTGCGACCAGTCGACATCCTGCGGGAAGAAGCTGCCGTTCATCAGCGGCCAGCTCTTGGCGGCATAGCCCGCGTTGAGCCCGGCGACCCAGGCTCCGAGCAGCAGCTGGACGAACAGCAGCAGGATCGTCGCCAGCGCCACGGCCGTCATCCGTGCTGGTCGGGCGTCGGGATCGCGCGCCAGCACCTGCAGGTCGCGCGCGGTCCAGATCAGCCCGGCCATGATGAACAGTGCATTGAGCAGGTGAACGGCGAGGCGGAAATGGCTTACATCGGTGCGCTCGGTCAGGCCCGATGCCACCATCCACCAGCCGATCGCGCCCTGCAGACCGCCCAGCGCGAACAGGGCGAACAGGCGCCAGCCATAGCCCTTCGGTATCGCTCGGCGGATCGCGAAATATGCGAAGGGCAGCGCGAAGGCCAGGCCGACAAGGCGTCCGAGCAGACGGTGAACATATTCCCAGAAATAGATGTTCTTGAACTCGGCCAGCGTCATGCCGGCATTGACCTCGATATATTCCGGGATGCGCTTGTATTTCTCGAATTCCGACACCCAAGCGGCTTCGCTGAGCGGCGGCAGCGTGCCGGTCACGACATTCCACTCGGTGATCGAAAGGCCCGATTCGGTCAGCCGGGTGATGCCGCCGACCACGACCATGCAGAAGACCAGCAGGGCAACCCCGTAGAGCCAGAGGGCAATGGCGCGCGGGGCGGCGCGGGGGACAGACAGAGGGGCGGCGATCCGAGGCTGGGACAGGCTGGTCATACGCCCGCATTTCGGATTGTGCGGCCGCCGTTGCAAGGTGTTTTTGCGTGGGCTGCCCGGCCGATCGCGGAACTTTATGCGAGACGGTGCATTGCGCAATGATATTATATCACCTATTAGAGCTGCCATGTTGTCTCGTATCACCCGTTCGGGCCGTCTTGATTCGGCCGCGATCGCATTGTCTGCGCTGTGCATGGTGCATTGCGCGGCAGGCATCTGGCTGGTCGCCGGATTCGCCTCGATGGGCGGCATTTTCCTCTCGCCCTGGGTGCACGAGATCGGCTTCGTGCTGGCGGCCGTGATGGCAGCCATCGCGCTGGGCCACGGTCTGAAGCTGCACGGCGCGCGCACGCCGCTGATGATCGGCAGCGCCGGGATAGCGGCCATGCTCGCAGCGATGACGGTCCCCCATGGCGGATCTTGGGAATATGCGCTGACCTTTGTCGGCGTGGCCCTGCTCAGCATCGCCCATCTGCTCAACTATCGCGCAGCACGGCAGCACTGATCGTCTCTGCAGGTCATATTGGGGCTTGCCCTGGCCCCTTCATCCGCGCCAAGAGTCGCGCCCTATGAACAGCACCTCCACCGATACCGCCCAGATCACCGTCCATATCAATGGCGAGCCGCGACGCGTGCCTGCCGGGCAGAGCATTGCTGCACTGGTCGAGACGCTGGGCTTCAACCCCGCAAAGGTGGCCGTGGAGCGCAATCTGGATATCGTGCCGCGCTCGACCCTGGCCGATGTCGCGGTGTCCGAGGGCGATCGACTGGAGATCGTGCACTTTGTCGGCGGCGGCGATCATGAACCTGGCGATGACAGCTGGACCGTGGCCGGTCATACCTTCCGCTCGCGCCTGATCGTCGGGACCGGCAAGTACAAGGATTTTGCGCAGAACGCGGCAGCCGTCGAAGCCTCCGGCGCCGAGATCGTCACCGTCGCGGTGCGCCGTGTCAACGTGTCGGATCCCAATGCGCCGATGCTGACCGATTTCATCGATCCGAAGAAGATCACCTATCTTCCCAACACCGCAGGCTGCTTCACCGGCGAGGAGGCGATCCGCACGCTGCGCCTCGCGCGCGAGGCGGGCGGCTGGGATCTGGTCAAGCTCGAGGTGCTGGGCGAGGCGAAGACGCTGTATCCCGACATGCACGAAACCCTGCATGCGACCGAGATCCTCGCCAGGGAAGGCTTCAAGCCCATGGTCTATTGCGTCGATGACCCGATCGGCGCGAAGCGGCTGGAAGATGCGGGTGCGGTGGCGATCATGCCGCTGGGCGCGCCGATCGGATCGGGCCTGGGCATCCAGAACCGGGTGACCATCCGGCTGATCGTCGAGAATGCCAAGGTGCCCGTGCTGGTCGATGCCGGTGTCGGCACGGCATCGGATGCCGCGATCGCGATGGAACTGGGCTGCGACGGCGTGCTGATGAACACCGCGATCGCCGAGGCCAGAGACCCCATCCGCATGGCACGGGCAATGAAGCTGGCCGTCGAGGCCGGACGTGACGCCTATCTTTCGGGTCGCATGGGAACGCGCAAATATGCAGATCCCTCGAGCCCGCTGGCAGGGCTGATCTGATAACGTTCCACGTGGAACCGCACACGATCGTCACCCTGACCAGGCAGGTCAGCATTCCGTAACGGAAGTGTGACCGAATCTTGCCGATTCGATGACAGTTTCTTAGCATATGTAACATTGGTCGATACAGCTGTGTCGTTCGTCGACAGCTGTAGTCGTTGAGCGACATCTGCTGCGCCCTTGTCGAGCGCGGCGCGACCCTGGCGGCATCCTCCCCTATCCAGATGATGTCGCCGATGCTCCATAGCTCCCCAGGCCGGACATCGGCGGCAAACAACAACAAGACCGGTCCTGCAGGGACCCTTGCCAGCAGGACCGGTCCCAACGTTCAGTTTGCTTGCCCATCGAAAGGACCCCACCCCATGTTCGCCCGTGCTCTTGCCCCGATCGCTACCCGCACCCTGGCCGCCGCCGCTGCTTCGGCCGTCCTCTTTTCCGCCGCCGTCCAGGCCAAGCCTGCCATATCCGAGCAGACGGTCGGCAACCGCCTCGTCCGCAGCGTCGAAGTTCCGTTCGTCGATCTGGACCTGACCACGCCCGAGGGCACCGAGACGCTCAAGGTCCGTTTGCGCTCAGCGACCCACCAAGTCTGTGGCAGCCTGCCCCGTGGCCCGCTGCGCGAACAGACCGACTACAAGAATTGCGTCAGGGAAACGACTGTCAGCGGCCAGCGCGCCATGGTGACGCTGATCGCCCGCGCCGAAGCTGGCGAGAATTTCAAGCCCGGCGAACGGATAGCCGTCGGCAGCTGACCTTCCTCAGTTTTGCCAACCCCTTGGTAAAAAACAGACTGGACCGGTGGCCCCCAAGCCGCCGGTCTCTTTCTGCATGCGCCCGGATTTTCTCGCGGTGCCCGAACAGGGTTGAGGCGGACGCAAAGGATGCGCCCGCCTCAGTCCTTTGCGACCCAAAGGACTAGCTCTGATGCTGGTTGACGGCCCGAAAGCCGCCAGGATCAGCGATAGAATACGTGATTGTCCACAGCCGCAAGGCGCTGCATGCGCCAGCCGGGCGAGACATGGCGCGCGTGGAAGAACAGGGCGCCCTCGACCGGGCTGTCCCACGCGTCCTTCATCGCGATCTGCGCGATGGCCACGGCTTCCTTCCAGTCCTGGCTGGAAGCCGGAATGGCCGGCATGCGGCCGCCACGGACGAACGAGAACTGGCTGGGCTGATAGACGACGCCGCACAGGCTGCTGGCAAAGCGGCCAGAATCGCGGCGCGCGATCACGACCTTGGCCACGGCCAGCTGGCCATTGAGCGTTTCGCCCTTGGATTCGAAATAGACGGCACCGGCCAGACAGCGGGTTTCTTCGTCGATCTCGGCTGGAATATCGGACATAGACACGAGCTGCGCCAGGCTTTCAGCCTTGAGCGGCGGCTGGGCGGTCTGAGTGTCGATCTGCTGGGGAGCGGTTCCGGCGTCGGCAATGGCTTCGACAGCGTCCTGGGGGGCGCTGGAGTCCGTCTGTTCGCTGCTCTGGGCGGGAACCGGCTGGATCATGTCGGCGATCAGCGGCGATGCAAGAGCGGCTGAAGCGTCGGTAAAGGCGATGGTGGCAATGCTGTAGAGTGCCACGGCGGCCATGCTGGCGGCCTTGAGGATCTTACTCATTATAGACTTTGACTGTGCGGTGAATCACCACGACCGGAACACGCATCGGACAGAAATGCCCGGGCGGTCCCGGAGGGCAACCCCCCGTCTGCGTGCTAGCCCTGTTCTTCTCTGGCTTGTTGAAAAAGCCGGGGAACCATTGGAGCCGCCTGCGCGTTGAACGATGGAGCGGCCCCTCTAGCAGAGGGCCAGGCGAGTCAACTCATCGCAGCGATTATAGCGTCGAACTGTGCGCGGCTGGCGACATCCAGTTCGATAATCCACAGATCCGCATCGCGTGACCGGCGTCTTTCGATATAGTCGGCCATGCTGCCCTTGCGCGCAATGGCCTCAGAATCGTCGCTCCAGACCTCCTGCCAGTCGGTCTTTCCGTCCATTCCCCTGAACATTTCGAACAGCGCATTGTCCTGCCCGCGCATGGTACGCGCGATCAGGATCGCACCGGATACCGGGTCTCCCCTGGCGATGAGGGTGGCAAAGGCGCCGGAAGCGGCAGACAGGCGTTTGAGCGCTTCGATCCGGACATTGGCGGCGAGCCGCGGCTCGATCACCGAGCAGTCTCGCCTGGCGGCACAGCATAGCCTTCCAGCCCCGACAGCGGGATGTGCGACCGCATGAAGGTGCCCGTACCGCGTGCGATTTCCTCCCCTTCGGAATCGACCAGCCGCGATTCCCCAACCCACACACGGCGACGCCCGCTGACCCAATGGCCCTCGGCATAGACCGGCCCGGCCCGGACCGGCGCCGTGAAATGCAGGTTGAACGCCGTGGTCAGCAGGAAACGGTCGGTGACCAGCGCATTGCAGGCGTAGAAGGCCGCATCGTCGAGCATCTTGAAATAGAGCGTGCCGTGCGCGGCCCCGGCCGCATGAAAATGTTCGGGCGTAACGTCAAAGTCGATCCGCGCCTTGCCAGCGCCTGTAATCGTCAGGCGGGACGGGAACAGCCGGTTGATCGCGGCAGCAGCATACAGGCGCTCGAGCGCACGAAAATGCGCCTCCTCGCCCGGTCCAGCGGCACGTTCAGGCAGCGTCACGATCCAGCTCGGCGGTCACCAGCGCATAGATGGCGTCGGGATCGTCGGCTCCCTTGATCTTCGCCAGCGTCTTTTCGTCACGCGTGAGGCGCGAGATATGCGCCAGCGCCTGGAGATGCATGGCTCCGGTCGCGACCGGCGAAAGCAGCGCGATCACCAGATCAACCGGGAGATTGTCGATCGAACCGAACTCGATCGGCTTGCCCAGGCGCAGCACGACGGCGACCGAGTGATCCAGCCCTTCCATCTTGCCATGGGGAATGGCGACCCTGCGGCCAAAGCCGGTCGAGCCAAGCTGCTCGCGCTCGAGCAGACAGGCGAGCACCTTGTCCGCATCGAGCCCGTAGCAATGGCCAAACTGTTCGGCCGCAAGTTCGAGGACCTGCTGCTTGTCCGCGACGCGCGCAGAGATCAGCACCGCCTGCTTGTCGAGTTCGAACCACGCCATGACAGTCAAAATTCTCGATTCTGTCGCGCCGGTCCCGGTCGTTGCGGGAACGGCGCGTACGAATGGTGTTCAGATCATCGTCGGCCCTGCCGGGAGGGGGTTGCCTCATCCCGCCGACGCGTTGCTGCGGCGCCCATGCACCATATCGGGCAAAAAACCAAGTCATGCGATGCACGGGCGCACAGCGCGCGCGATTCAGGTGGCGCGCGGTTCCACCCAGCCGATCGAGCCATCGGGGCGGCGATAGACCATGTTGTGCCGACCGGTGCCGGTGTTCTTGAAGAAAAGCGCGTTGGTGTTGCGCAGATCGAGCATCATCACGGCGTCGGACACGGTCGCCTCGGGCACATCGACCCGCGTTTCGGCAATCACGACCGGAGCGTCGCCGACGACCTCTTCTTCCTCGCTGCCGCTTTCGAAGACGACATAAGCGGCTTCTTCCTCACGTGCGGCATGCTGAAACTGCTCGTGGCGGCCCTTGAGGCGGCCCATATAGCGGCGCAGCTGCTTCTCGATCTTGTCGGCAGCACCGTCAAATCCGACATGCGCGTCCTGTGCCAGGCCATGGCCCTTGAGGATCAGCCCCTGCATGACATGGGTGACGATATCGCACTGGAACTGGTCGTGAGGCCCTCGCCCGAAGGTCACATGGCTGGATATCGCCTTGGAAAAATACTTTTCGACAATCGCATTGAGCCGGTCCGCGACGTGCACCTTCAGCGCTTCGCCAGTATCGACCTGATGACCAGAAATACGAATGTCCATGTTGTTCTCCATTATAGAGGCCAGCCGCCGGATCACTGCCGCGACGGGCCGGATCGAGTTATCCTTGGCGTGCAACGCTAAGGATGGGGTGACAATTCCGGTAAAGACCTCCTTTCCGCGATGGATTCAGCAAACAAGGTTAGCGTGTCGACCGCCAGAGCGGCTGCTTGATCCTGTCCAGAAACGCCGCATGCGCCGCAAGTTCCTCCTGGCTTGCAGCGAACGGCCGTGGCAGGCGGTGCGGCCGCTGGACCGAAGGGATCAGGCGGGGCCGGGTAGCCGGCCCGGAGGCCGCGTCCGCGCTGTCATCGGCGAGGCCCAGCCCGATCTGGCGACCGCCGGTCAGTTCGATATAGACCTGCGCCAGCAGCTCGGCATCCAGCAGCGCGCCGTGCAGCACGCGATGGCTGCGGTCGACGCCGAAACGCTTGCACAGGGCATCGAGGCTGGCGGGCGATCCTGGAAACTTGGCGCGCGCCATCGCGACCGTGTCGATCACGCGGTTCATCGCTATGGCGGGTCTGCCGACCATCGCCAGCTCGGCATTCAGGAAGCGCATGTCGAAACCGGCATTGTGCGCCACCAGCGTCGCCTCGCCGAGAAATTCGAGAAGATCGTCCACCCCGGCAGCAAAGAGCGGCTTGTCGGCGAGGAACGCGTCGCCCAGGCCATGCACCTTCTCGGCTTCCGGCGGCATCGGGATTTCGGGGTTGAAATAAGCGTGGAAGGTGCGGCCCGTCAGGCTGCGACCGACCATCTCGATGCACCCGATTTCCACCATCCTGTGTCCTTCGTCAGGGGACAGGCCGGTGGTTTCGGTATCGAAAATGATCTCTCTCATTTCCGATACTATTGGACCGATTTGGTCAGTGCGCAAGGGCCGATCGCAAATTCTGAAGCAGCCTGCGCACCGCCTGTCGCGTCGCCAATTTGGTCCCGCCGGTGGGGATCACCCAATCGGCATGGGCGCGCTTGTGATGATCGGCCATCTGCAGGTGGCGGATGTGCCGGAGGCGCGCTGCGGTCATTCCCGGCCGGGCCAGAACCCGCTTGCGCTGCTGCCACAAGGCGGCGGACACGACGACGATCCCGTCGACATTCTGCGTCCCTCCTTTCTCGAACAGCAGCGGAATGTCGAACACGATGATCCGGCGCGAACGGTTGGCGCGGACGAAGGCGGCGCGCGATCGGGCCACCGCAGGATGGACGATATTCTCGAGCCGTTTCAGCGCCACAGGATTGCCGAAGACGGCAGCGCCCAGCCTGGCCCTGTCGACCCCCTGCGGCCCTGTCGTGCCCGGAAAGGCAGCCTCGATCTGCGCAAGCAGCGCCCCGCCCGGCCCCTGCAGCACATGCACCTCGGCATCGGCATCGAACACCGGCACGCCCTCGGACCGGAGCATCTTCGCCACCGCCGACTTGCCCATGCCGATCGATCCGGTCAGCCCCAGCACCATGGGCCGGTGGCGGTGGTGCGGCGGCAGGCGCTTGATCGGGGCCATCATGCGGTGAGCAAGGCCCTGAGTTCGTCGTCGCGGTTCCGCGGCGGGGCAGCACCGAAGAAGATCTCGAAGGCGAGCGCGGCCTGGCCGATCAGCATCTCCAGCCCGTCGACCGTATCGAGCCCGCGCGCACGCGCCGCCTTGAGCAGGCCGGTTTCGAGCGGGTTGTAGACGATGTCATAAACGAGTGCGCTGTCGGGCAGCGGCGAGAGATCGAGCACCAGCGGATCGAAGCCCTTCATGCCGAGCGGGCTGGTGTTCACGAGCAGGTCGACCTCGCCCAGCGCATCTTCCATGCCGCGCACCTGGCCCTTGAGCCCGAAACCTGCGAGCAGCCCCATGGCTTTCAGGGGATTGCGCGCATGGATGGTCACGCTGGCGACATCCATCCGCGCGAGCGCAAACAGCACCGCACGCGCCGCACCGCCTGCGCCGATCAGCGCCACATCAGCGCCGGTGAAATCGCTCTGGCCGAGCGGCGCATAGAAGCCGCCTGCATCGGTATTGGTGCCGAACAGCGCACCCTGCTCATCGCGCGCTACGGTGTTCATCGCACCGATGCTGGCGCGGACATCGCCCGGATCGGCAACATGCTCCATCACCGCGATCTTGTGCGGAATGGTGATATTGCAGCCGCGCCACAGACGATCGTCCCGGCGTGCGGCGATGTAGTCGGCAAGGCCCTCGGGCGTGACATGACAGGCAAGATAATCCGCCTCCATGCCTAGCGCTTTCAGCCAGAAGCCGTGGATCAGCGGCGATTTGCTGTGCGCGATCGGATCGCCGATCACCTCGGCATAGGGTTGGGACATGGGAAACCCTTGGGTCTGCGTCCCTCGACTTCGCTCGGGACAAACGGAGGGGGTAAGGCGGACTCTGCTGGAATCCTTGCCGATTTTCCAAGCGGATAAATCAGCTCGGCATCAGTTCGCGTTCGCGCAGGAATCCGAGCAGCGGCAGCAGCGGCATGCCCTGCACCGTGAACACATCGCCTTCGATATGGCTGAAAAGCTGGGCTCCCGCGCCCTCGATCTCGTAACAGCCCACCGTATATCCGATAGTTTCCCAGTGCTTTTCCACATATTCACGCACAAAGGCAGGGCCGAGCGGGCGCACGTGCATCACCGCCTTGCCGACATGCCGCCAGATCGGCCTGCCACCCTCGACGATCACGGCAGCGCTCCACAATCTGTGCGGCTTTCCGGAAAGCGCCTCGAGCTGGCGGATCGCGTCTTCGGGCGTCTGCGGCTTGCTCAGCATCTCGCCATCGCTGGTTTCGAGGATCTGGTCGGAGCCGAGCACCATCGCTTCGGGGCGGCGCGTGCCGGCACGCATCGCCTTGGCTTCCGCCAGGGCATCGGCGATATCGCGTGGGGAAGTGCCCTCGGCATGCAGCGAGGCGCGGATCGATGATTCATCGATATGCGCCGCAACCACCGAAAAGGGCACGTCCGCAGCATCCAGCATGGCCCGGCGCGCGGTGCTTTGGGATGCGAGTATCAGCATGTTCCGTCGTCCTTATGCCCTGTACAAACTAGGTTCTGTCTACCGGCGTTGTCGCCTGACGCCTGCTCTCGCGCGCGGCCTCGCGCTCGTTGAACAGGTTGATGATCGCTGCTGCCGATTCCTCGATCGACCGGCGGGTCACATCGATCACCGGCCAACCATTATCCGCAAACATCCGCCGGGCAAAGGCCAGCTCGGCCTTCACCTTCTCGTCATTGACATAGTCGGTTTCGGGGGCCTGGTTCAAGGACAACAGCCGGTTGCGGCGAACCGCGATCAGGCGCTCGGGATTGGTCGTCAGCCCCACGACCAGCGGGTGCCTGAGCGAGAACAGAGATGGTGGCGGGGGGGATTCGACCACGATCGGGATATTGGCGGTCTTGTACCCGCGATTGGCGAGATAGATCGAGGTGGGCGTCTTGGACGAGCGCGAAACGCCAGCCAGCACGATGTCCGCCGCTTCCCAGTTCTCCCAGTTCTGCCCGTCATCATGCGCGATGGTGAACTGGATCGCTTCCACGCGCGCGAAATAGGCGGCATCGAGCACGTGCTGCCGGCCCGGCCGGGCCTTGGCGGCCTGACCCAGCAGGTTGGACAGGGCATCGCTGACCGCATCGAGCGCGGGCACCATTGGCAGGCCGAGCACGCGGCAGCGCCGCTCCAGCTTGGCGCGGATGTCGGGATTGACCAGCGTGAACAGCACCAGGCCCGGATTGGCCGCGACTTCGTCCAATATGCGGTCGAGATGCGTTTCGGACCGCACCATCGGCCAGAAATGCTTGATGATCTCCACCGCATCGAACTGCGCCAGCGCCGCCTTGGCGATGTTTTCCAGCGTCTCGCCGGTGGAATCTGACAAGAGGTGCAGGTGAAAACGGCTCATGCCCATGGTCTGTGGGCAGCGCGGGGATAAATCAAGGCATGATGTTGTGGGCAAAACCGGGGATGGTTTTGCTCCCCCCTGACCGGAGATTCCTCACAGGGCTTGTCCACAAGGGAAAGCTTTACCCACAGGCTGTTGATAGCCGGGATAAATTTGCCGACTCGTCAGGCCAGCGCGATTTGCCGACTGTCAATCTGTCGATACATAGGGCAAGAAAGCGTCATGCCGGTTTTCCAGCGGCCTTCTTCAACAGATTCCCTATATAAAGGATATAAGAATTAAGATGGGTGGGGACACAGCTCTGACGACGGCGCGCAAGGCGCCCTTGCTCGATTGCCTGAACGGTGCGGTGGCCAAGGTGCCGCCGATGTGGATGATGCGCCAGGCCGGACGCTATCTTCCCGAATATCGCGCGCTGCGTGCGGAAAAGGGCGGCTTTCTCGAGCTGGTCTATGACAGCCCCGCCGCTGCCGAGATCACGCTGCAGCCGCTGCGCCGGTTCGAGCTTGATGCCGCCATCCTGTTTTCCGACATCCTGATCGTGCCCTATGCGATGGGACAGGATCTGAAGTTCCTGGTGGGCGAAGGGCCGCATCTGTCGCCCCGGCTGCTCGATCATGCGCTGGAGAGCCTTGTCGCGGTCCCTGAGCGGCTCGAGGCGATCTATGAGACCGTCCGCCTGGTGAAGGCCGAGCTCGCGCCTGAGAAGACGTTTCTGGGCTTTGCAGGATCGGCCTGGACCGTTGCGACCTATATGGTCAACGGCGAGGGCAGCAAGGACCAGCACGCAACGCGCGAATATGCCTATCGCGATCCCGCAGGCTTCCAGGCGCTGATCGACGGAATCGTCGATCTCACCATCGAATATCTGATCGGCCAGATCGATGCGGGCGTCGATGCGGTGCAGATTTTCGACAGCTGGTCAGGCTCGCTCGCGCCGGCGCAGTTCGAACGCTGGGTGATCGCCCCCAATGCCCGCATTGCCGCCGCCATCCACGAAGCGCGCCCGGGCGTGCCGGTGATCGGTTTCCCCAAGGGTGCGGGCGAAAAGCTTGCCGCCTATGCGCGCGAGACCGGCGTCGACGCGCTGGGGCTCGACGAGACGATCGATCCGGTCTGGGCGGCAGCCAATATTCCGGCGCATCTTCCGGTCCAGGGCAATCTCGACCCGCTGGCGCTGCTGGCCGGCAGCGAACAGATGGAAAATGCCGTTCGGCACATCCTGCGCACGTTCGAGGGGCGGCCGCATATTTTCAACCTGGGCCACGGCATATTGCAGCAGACCCCCATTGAACACGTGCATGCACTGCTTACACTGGTGAAGCAGGGCGTATGACCGCCCTGCCGTATCCACGGCAGAACCCATGAACGAGCTTCTTCTGACAACGGATTATGTTCTCTCCATGCTCTATCTCTGGCTGAAAGCAGCGCACCTCATCTTCGTCATCTTCTGGATGGCCGGCCTGTTCATGATGCCGCGCTTCCTGGTCTATCATCAGGAGGCCGAGCATGGCTCCGAAGAGGCGACGCGCTGGATTGACCGCGAATCCAAGCTCAAGAACATCATCCTCAACCCGTCCATGATCATCGTCTGGCTGCTGGGGCTGATCCTCGCGACCCAGGGCAACTGGTGGACCTCGAGCTGGATGCACGCCAAGCTGCTCTTCGTGCTGCTTTTGAGCGGCTATCATGGCTGGATGATCGGCTATTCGAAAAAGCTGGCGCGCGGCGAACGCAAGCTGACCGGCAAGCAGCTGCGGTTGATCAACGAGGTTCCGGGCATTGCTGCGGCGGTCATCGTGATCCTGGTGATCGTGAAGCCGTTCTGAGGGTTGTTTGCGGTCGAATCGTGCGGTTGCGCGTGCACGATAACCAGTCCCGCTCGGCCTGAGCCTGTCGAAGGCCCCGCGCTCATGGTTCGGACCATGAACTCCTCACCCCCGCGAAGACGGGGGTCCCGCTTCTGGCGAAAGTGTAGATACGTAGCGGGATTCCCGCTTTCGCGGGAATGATGACGAGTTGAGGCAGTTCTCGGCGCGGGGCCTTCGACAGGCTCAGGCCGAGCGGATGGGGTAACAGGTGGAGGGGAGAGGTGGGTCCCTCGCCTCATCGCAGGCCGGATTGACTTTCGCCGCTCTCGGGCCTATTTCCGCTGGCGTCCCGTCCGGGACCTTCGACGACCCGCTTCACCAGTGACCGGATTACCGGCTGGGCGTCCCGCATCTCTTTCCTTTCTGCCGCGTTGCAATTTTTGGCGGCACCCTTCCCACGGAATCCTGCACCTCATGCACCTTAAAGAACTCAAGCAGAAAACCCCCGCCGAACTCGTCACCATGGCCGAAGAGCTGGGCGTCGAGGGCGCATCGACGCTCCGTCGTCAGGACCTGATGTTCGCGATCCTCAAGGAACTCGCCGAAGATGGCGAGCAGATCATGGGTCTGGGCACCATCGAGGTGCTGTCCGACGGTTTCGGCTTTCTGCGCAGCCCCGAGGCGAACTATCTCGCCGGGCCCGATGACATCTACGTCTCGCCGAACCAGGTGCGCCGCTTCGGCCTGCGCACCGGTGATACGGTGGAAGGCGAAATCCGCGCACCGCGGGATGGCGAACGCTATTTTGCCCTGACCAAGCTCACCGCGGTCAATTTCGACGATCCCGACGTGGTCCGCCACCGCGTCAATTTCGACAACCTGACCCCGCTCTATCCGAACGAGAAGCTGCGGCTCGACACGCTCGATCCCACGGTCAAGGACAAGTCGGCCCGCGTCATCGACATCGTCTCGCCGCAGGGCAAGGGCCAGCGCGCGCTGATCGTCGCGCCGCCGCGCGTCGGCAAGACCGTGCTCTTGCAGAATATCGCCAAGGCGATCACCGACAACCATCCCGAAGTCTTCCTGATTGTGCTGCTGATCGACGAGCGCCCGGAAGAAGTCACCGACATGCAGCGCAGCGTGAAGGGCGAGGTCATCTCCTCGACCTTTGACGAGCCCGCACAGCGCCACGTCCAGGTTGCCGAAATGGTGATCGAAAAGGCCAAGCGTCTGGTCGAGCACAAGAAGGATGTCGTGATCCTGCTCGACTCGATCACGCGTCTGGGCCGTGCCTACAACACCGTCGTGCCCTCGTCGGGCAAGGTGCTGACCGGCGGTGTCGATGCCAATGCGCTGCAGCGTCCCAAGCGCTTCTTCGGCGCGGCGCGCAACATCGAGGAAGGTGGTTCGCTCTCGATCATCGCCACCGCGCTGATCGATACCGGCAGCCGCATGGACGAAGTGATCTTCGAAGAGTTCAAGGGCACCGGCAACAGCGAGATCGTGCTGGATCGCAAGGTGGCCGACAAGCGTATCTTCCCTGCACTCGATGTCGGAAAGTCCGGCACGCGTAAGGAGGAACTGCTGGTGGAAAAGGATATCCTTTCCAAGATGTGGGTGCTGCGTCGCATCCTGATGCAGATGGGCACCATCGATGCGATGGAGTTCCTGCTCGACAAGATGAAGGATTCGAAGACCAACGAAGACTTCTTCGATTCCATGAACCAGTAATCCTTCAGGGCTGCGACACCCATCATGATGGAACTTTGGAACCATATCGTTGCCGATTTCTCGAATATCGGCTCCCCATCCGCGCTCGCCGCCTTCGGCCAGGTGCTGATGATCGACGTGCTGCTGGCCGGTGACAATGCGATCGTCGTCGGCGCGCTGGCAGCAGGCTTGCCCGCAGATCAGCGGCGCAAGGTCATTCTGATCGGCATTATTGCGGCGCTGATCCTGCGTATCGGCTTCGCGCTGGTCGTGACCCAGCTGATGCAGATCGTCGGCCTGATCTTTGCCGGTGGCCTGCTGCTGCTGTGGGTGTCGTGGAAAATGTACCGCGAGCTGCAGCCGGCAGGCGCGAGCGGAGGCTCGCCTGAAATCGAGGGTGACGAGCATAGCGGGGTCAAGCCTGCCAAGAGCTTCGCCGCTGCTGCCTGGGCGGTGGCCGTTGCCGATGTCAGCATGAGCCTGGATAATGTGCTGGCGGTCGCTGGCGCCGCGCGCGAGCATCCGGGCATCCTCATTGTCGGGCTGATCCTGTCGGTCGCGCTTATGGGCATCGCCGCCAATTTCATCGCCAAATATATCGAGCGCTATCGCTGGATCGCCTATATCGGCCTCGCCGTGATCCTCTATGTCGCGGGCAAGATGATTTATGATGGCTTTGTCGATCCGGGCGTCGGTGTGGTAACGCTCTTCTTCTGATCGCAAGGCGCGCGCAATATTTCCTCTCCATCGATGTTCGATCCCTGATAGGTTCGGACATCGATGGAGAGGATTTTTGCATGTACAGGATCGTTTTGGGCGCGCTGACGGTGGCCGGACTGGCCAGCATGCCGATGGCAGCCAGAGACAAGGCGCAGATCGCGGCCTCGGCCGAAATCAGCAGCAATGTCCAGCTGTTCGAGCTTCCCAGGGGTTCGCGGCCGCATGATGTTGCGCCGGCGCCCGATGGCAGGATCTGGTACACGGCGCAGCGCCAGGGTGCGCTTGGCATACTGGATCCGGCCACGGGCGAGGTGAAGCAGATACCGCTCGGTCCTGAATCAGCCCCGCACGGCGTTATCCAGGGGCCGGACGGCATGGCATGGATCACCGATGGCGGTCAGAACGCCATCGTTCGCTACAACCCTAAGAACGGCAAGCTGGACGTGTGGAAGCTGCCCGAGGATACGGGCTATACCAATCTCAATACCGGCGCGTTCGACGCCCGAGGCACGCACTGGTTTACCGGCCAGAACGGTATTTACGGACGCGTGAGCGCGTCTGACGGCAAGGTGCAGGTCTGGAAGGACCCCAAGGGCCGCGGCCCCTATGGCATTGCCACCGCGCCCGACGGGACGGTCTGGTATGTCTCGCTCGCCGGGAGCCATCTGGCAAGGATCGACAGTGCCACCGGCGAGATCAGCGTGATCGAGCCGCCGACCAGCGATGCAGGCTTGCGCCGCGTCTGGGCGGACAGCAGGGGCGATCTGTGGATCACCGGCTGGAACAGCGGCGAGCTCTATCGCTATCGCCCGTCGAACAGGAGCTGGAAGACCTGGAAGCTGCCAGGCGATGCGCCCAAGGCCTATGCGGTCTATGTCGATGAGCGCGACATGGTGTGGGTCAGCGATTTCGGCGACAATTCCACGCGCGTGTTTGATCCCCGGTCGGAGAAATTCGTCCGGCGCTACCCGGGCAGCGGGGAAAACGCCAATGTCCGCCAGATTCTGGGCCGCAAGGGCGAGGTCTTCCTGCCGGAATCGGGCACCGAGCGGTTGATGGTGGTGCGGACCGACAAATGAACCTTGCACGATTTCTGGCGCTGGTGGCGCTCGTCTTGCCCGGAGCGGCGCTGGCGCACTCCGCCAACCAGTCTGGTGAACGCGCCTTCCAGCGCTGTTACAGCTGCCACTCGGTGCAAAAGGGCGAGAAGGGACTGAGCGGCCCCAGTCTCGACCGTCTGTCGAAGCGCCCGATCGCAGGGGACAAGGCCTTCGCCTATTCCAAGGCCTTTCAAGCCTTTGCGGCAAGGAATCGCCGCTGGAATCCGGAATTGCTCGACCGTTTCCTGACCAATCCGGAAGCCCTGATCCCCGGCAACCAGATGGGCTTTTTCGGCCTGCGCAAGCCCGAGGAGCGGGCAGCGATCATCGCCTATCTGATGGCGGATGACTAACCGTAATGGTTAGTACCGTGTCGCAGGATCAACCCGCCCTGGCCAGCATCTCGCCCATCTTCTCCCAAACCTTGTTGATCGCCTTGAGGGGGCGAACCATCACCTTGAAATCCTCGATCTTGCCATCGGCATTCCAGCGGATCATGTCGACGCCGTTGACCTGGATGCCATCGAGCACCAGCGCGAATTCCAGCACGGCGGTATCGCCGTCGACGATCTCTCGGACATAGTGAAAGCTGTCATTGCCCAGCACATGCGATGCTGCATGCAGATAGGCAAAGACCTTGGCCTTGCCTTCCTGCGGGGTGTGGACGACGGGCGAGTGGAACACGGCGTCGTCCGCCAGCATCGCGCGGAGCTTTTCGGGTTCGGATCCGCCATGCATGTAATCATGCCAGGCAGCGATTCCGGTCCTGGCGACACTCATGCAAGGTGCTCCGCGAAAAAGGCTGCGGTGCGACTGTCGGCGAGCTGAGCGCCAGCTTCGTCGCGGCGATTGCCCATCTCGGCGGCAAAGCCATGATCGAGCCCTTCATAATCGTGCAGCGTGACCTTGGGATGATCGTCCAGCCCGGCATGGATCGCAGCCTGCGCTTCGGGACCGACAAGATGATCGGCAGTGGGGATGTGCAGCATCAGCGGGTTGGCGATCGCGTGCGCCTCGCTCAGCATCTGATCGATCATCACGCCGTAATAACCGACGCTGGCATCCACATCGGTGCGGGCAGCGGTCATATAGGCGAGGCGGCCGCCCAGGCAGTAGCCCACCGCGCCCACCTTGGCGACGCCGTCCAGCCCGCCAATGCCCGAGCGGATCGCGCGGATCGTTGCCTCGATATCCTTGACGCCGTCATCGGGATCGTACTGGCCGAAATAGCCGAACGCTTCCTGCAGTTCGGCCTCCACATCGGGGTCTAGCTCGATGCCCGGCTTGATCCGCCAGAACAGATCCGGCGCAACTGCGAGATAGCCTTGCGCCGCCCAGCCGTCGCACTTCTGGCGGATGCCGGGGTTCACCCCGAAAATCTCCTGGATGACGATGATCGCGGCCTTTGGCGTGCCTTCGGGCGCAGCGACATAGGCGCTGAAGCTGCCTTCATTGTCGAAAGTGGCGATGCTGTGCGTCGAACCCATTATGCTCTCCATCATCAATTCGATTGATTTGAATCGGATTTATACCCACTTTAGCCGGGCTGGTAAGCGGCAATTCGGGGCCGGGGGGCCTTTGTGCCAAGAGAGGATCCAATCCCATGAAAGTGAATATCGAAGTCGATTGCTCCCCCGAGGAAATGCGCCGCTTCATGGGCCTTCCCGACGTGTCCGATGTCAACCGCACCTATGTCGACGGTGTCGTCAACGCGATGAAAGGCACCAGCAATGTCGACCAGCTGCAGAACATTGCCAAGAATATCGCACCGATGGGCGAGATGGGGCTCCGTTTCTTCCAGCAGATCATGGACGCCGCTGCAGCCGGAGCGAGCGGCAAGAAGTCCTCGGACTGATATTTCCGCTTGAGCGATGCAGCAGGGCGAAACGATCTACGCGCTGTCCAGCGGCGCGCCGCCTGCTGCATTGGCGATCATCCGTATCAGCGGTGCGCAGGCGGGCAGGGCGCTTGAGGCGCTGGCGGGAGTCTTGCCCCTGGCCCGCCGCGCATCGCTGCGGACGCTGAGGCATCCTGACACCCGCGATATGCTCGACCAGTCCGTGGTGCTATGGTTTCCCGGCCCGAAAACGGCGACGGGCGAAGATCTGGCCGAACTGCACCTGCATGGCGGCCGCGCGGTCGTGCGGGCGGTGGAGGCGGCGCTGGGCGGGTTGCCGGGGCTGCGGCTGGCAGAGCCGGGAGAATTCACCCGCCGCGCGTTTCTCAATGGTCGCATGGATCTTGCCGAGGCCGAGGGACTGTCGGATCTGCTCTTCGCCGAGACCGAGGCCCAGCGTGTGGCTGCTATCCGCATGGCCAGCGGGCATCTGTCGAGACAGGTGGAAAGCTGGCGGCACGAGGTGCTGCGGCTGTCGGCCCTGGTCGAGGCTGAGCTCGATTTTTCCGACGAGGACGATGTCGGAATCCATGCCACAGATGCCGTCGGGGAAGGGATAGCCACGCTCGCTGGAGCGATAGACGCGGCACTGGCGAGACCCAGGGCAGAACGGCTCCGCGATGGCATTCGCGTCGTGCTGGCAGGACCGCCCAACAGTGGCAAGTCGACGCTGCTCAACGCCCTGGTGCAGCGTGATGCCGCGATCGTCTCCGATATTGCCGGAACCACCCGGGACATTATCGAAGCTCCGGTGGCGCTGGGCGGCATCCCCTTCGTACTCACCGATACGGCAGGGCTGCGCGACGACGGGGCGGAGGCCATCGAGCAGATCGGCATCGCTCGCGCCCGCAATGCAATGGAGGCAGCAGACATCGTGCTGTGGCTTGGGCCCGAAGGCGACGGGCCGATGGGAGCGTGGGAGATCGAGGCGCAGATCGACAGGACCGGTGTTTCACGTGAAACAAAACGCGCGCCCCGCCATCGTCTCTCGGCCCATACGGGCGAAGGGGTGGAACGGCTGGTCGGCGATCTGGTGGAGACGGCACGAACGCTGCTTCCATCAGCGGGAGAGACAGCGCTGAACGCGCGCCAGCATCATCTGCTGGGTGAATGTGCCGCAGCCCTGCATCAGGCGAGCGATCAATCCGATCTGCTGCTCCGCGCTGAATCGCTCCGTCTGGCCCGTCTGGCGCTCGATCAGCTCCTCGGTCGGACGCATGTCGAGGATATGCTGGACGCGCTGTTCGGGGCGTTCTGCATCGGCAAATGATCTTCCTTCTCCCGCTTGCGGGAGGGGTGCCAGAATGGCGGGCCGGGCCTGGGGGGCTTGCCACCCGACCCCGTAACGCCTTCGGCTCAACCACGTTCCCGAAGGGGAAGAGTGAAGCGGTGCCCAGTGTCGTTGCCTCGCTCGCATGACACCCTCTCGACCGAATCCCGCAATTGCTGTATGCGCCGCTTCATGCAGAAATTTGACGTTCTGGTTGTCGGCGGCGGTCATGCCGGGTGCGAGGCTGCGGCCGTGGCCGCGCGCATGGGCGCGCGCGTCGCGCTGGTCAGCTTTACGCGCGATTCGATCGGCGCGATGTCGTGCAATCCGGCGATCGGCGGGCTGGGCAAGGGCCATCTTGTGCGCGAAGTCGACGCGTTTGACGGGCTGATCGCGCGGGCGGCGGACAAGGCCGCAATCCATTATCGCATGCTCAACAGCTCGAAAGGCAGCGCGGTGCAGGGCCCGCGCGTCCAGGCCGATCGCAAGCTGTACAAGGCGGCCATCCAGGCGATGCTGTCCGAACAGGACGGACTTTCCATCGTCGAGGGTGAAGTCGCAGCCCTTCGACTGGAGCAGGGCAGGGTGACCGGTGTCGATCTGGCCGACGGTACAATCCTGGCGGCGCGGGCAGTCGTGCTCGCCACGGGCACCTTTCTCGGCGGACGGCTGTTCCGCGGCGAGGAGCGGCTCGAAGGCGGGCGGATCGGCGAGCAGGGCGCGAGTCTGCTGGCCGGGCAGCTGCGCGATGCTGCGCTGCCGATGGCGCGGCTCAAGACCGGAACGCCGCCGCGCATCGACGGGCGGACGATCGACTGGGCGCGGCTTGACGAGCAGCCCAGCGATGACGAAGCCTGGACCATGTCGCCGATGAGTGCAGGCCGGATGGTGCCTCAGGTGTTCTGCGCGATCACCCGGACGACGCAGCAGACGCATGACATCATCCGCGCGAACCTTGACCGCTCGCCGCTGTTCAGTGGCGCGATCGGTGCGCAGGGTCCGCGCTACTGCCCCTCGATCGAGGACAAGATTCACCGCTTCGGCGACCGCGACGGGCATCAGGTGTTCCTGGAGCCTGAGGGTCTGGACACGCCTCTGGTCTATCCCAACGGTATCTCCACCTCCTTGCCCACCGATGTGCAGCTGGCCTTTGTGCGGAGCATGGCAGGGCTTGAGCGCGCCGAAATCGTGGTGCCGGGCTATGCGGTCGAATATGACCATATCGATCCGCGTGCGCTCGACCATCGGCTTGAGGTCCGGGCGATGCCGGGCCTGTATTGTGCGGGCCAGATCAATGGCACCACCGGCTATGAGGAAGCTGCGGCGCAGGGGCTGGTCGCGGGCATGGCGGCAGCGGCAGCGGTACTGGACCGGGAGATCGGCTTGCCCGATCGCGCGAGCAGCTATCTTGCCGTCATGATCGACGATCTCGTGCTGCAGGGCGTCACGGAGCCATATCGGATGCTCACCGCACGAGCGGAATATCGGCTGAGGCTGCGAGCCAACAATGCGAGTGACCGGCTGACCGGGATGGCGATCGCCAATGGCGCGGTCGGAGGGGTTCGCCGGCGGTGGTTCGAGCAGCGTCAAGCCGGCAAGCAAGCCATGCTCGCTGCGCTCCAGCGTCCGGCGACCTGCACCGAGCTTGCGGCGCTGGGTCTGCCGGTGAAGGCGGATGGCACGCGCCAGTGTCTCTACGACTGGTTGCGCTTCCCCTCGATCACGCTCGATGCCCTGGCTGACTTGCTGCCCGATGCACTTGCCAAATGTCCTGAGGACCTGCGTGCCGAGATCGAGGAGGATGCCGTCTATGCGCCCTATCTCGCGCGGCAGGAGGCAGAGCTGCGCGACCTGCGCGCCAACGAGAAGGTGCTGCTGGGCGCCGATATCGACTATCGGGCCATCACCGGTCTTTCGAACGAGATGGTCGAGCGGCTTTCGCTGGCCCGGCCCCAGACGCTGGCCGAAGCAGGCCGGGTGCGCGGTGTGACCCCGGCGGCGCTCGCAGCGATCCTGGTACACGCCCGCAAGCGCGCCGCATGATCATCGGGAACGAGGATCAGGCGCGGGCATGGGTCTCGGCGTTTCCGGGTGTTTCACGTGAAACAATGACCGCTCTCGAAGCGCTGGTAGCCTATGTCACCGAAGAGGCCCGGCATCAGAATCTCGTCTCGGCGGCGACACTGGGTTCGATGTGGCAGCGCCATATCGCCGACAGCGCGCAACTGCTCCGCTTCGCCGAGCCGAAGCCCGGCGAGCACTGGATCGATCTGGGAAGCGGCGCCGGCTTCCCCGGGCTGGTTGTCGCGCTGATCGCGCCGTGCCGTGTGACCCTCGTCGAATCGCGCGGGTTGCGAATCGCCTATCTGAATCGCGCGATCGATCTTTTCGGCCTGTCCGACCGGGTGGATGTCGCCGGAATGGCACTCGACAAGCTGCCGGCCATCGAGGCGGATTACATTTCTGCTCGTGCCTTTGCCCCGCTGCCTCGATTGCTGGAAGGCGCAGGCCGCTTTTCCACAGAAAAGACGCGCTGGTTGCTGCCAAAGGGGCGCAATGCACGCACGGAACTGGAAAGCATCGCGCCATCGTGGCAGAAACTGTTTCACGTGGAACAGAGCCTTACCGATGCCGATGCGGCGATTCTGGTGGGGACAGGCCGAGTGGCTCAACCCGAAAGCCGGAAGGCAGCGCGCCGCCAGACCCGGCGCGCATACAGGAGCAAGTGATGATCCGCATTGCGGTCGCGAATCAGAAGGGCGGGGTGGGCAAGACCACGACCGCGATCAACCTGGCGACGGCGCTTGCGGCCACTGGACTCTCGGTGCTGCTGATCGACTTGGACCCGCAAGGTAATGCCTCGACGGGCCTCGGAATTGCACGCAATGACCGCGAATATTCCAGCTATGACCTGCTGACCAACGAAAGCTCGCTGGTGCAATGCTGTGTCCCGACCCAGATTCCGGGGCTCGACATCATCCCGGCCACGGTCGATCTTTCGGGGGCCGAGATCGAGATGGTCGATCTCGAGCATCGTACCCACCGGCTCAAGGCGGCGATGGACGGCGCCCCCCAGGATCGCTGGCAGGTCTGCCTGATCGATTGCCCGCCCTCGCTCGGCCTGCTGACGCTCAACGCCCTGGTGGCGACCGATCAGGTGCTGGTCCCGCTGCAGTGCGAATTCTTTGCTCTGGAAGGGCTGAGCCAGCTGCTCCAGACGGTCGAACGGGTGCAGCAGCGGTTCAATCCGGGCCTGTCGATCATCGGCGTGGTGCTGACCATGTATGATCGCCGTAACCGGCTGACCGACCAGGTGTCTGATGATGTCCGCGCTGTCCTGGGCCGACTCGTGTTCGATACCGTCATTCCGCGCAACGTCCGCCTGTCCGAAGCACCCAGTCATGGCATGCCGGCACTGATCTACGATCATCGCTGCGTCGGGTCGGAAGCCTATATCGCGCTGGCCCGCGAATTCATTACTCGCATGCCGCGCATGGAAGAGGAAGCTGCCTGATGGCCGAAGATACCGGCGGACTGCCCGATATTGCCAAGGCGCTGGGGCGCAAGCGGCCGAGCGGACTCGGTCGCGGCCTCAATGCCCTGCTCGGTGAAGTCGGGCGCGAAGAACCACTGGTGCGCCGCGACGAGGGCGGTGAGAGCCAGGCCAGTCCGGCGACCGGGCTGCGCACCTTGCCGCTCGCGGAAATCCGCCCGCATCCCGGGCAACCACGCCGCTATTTCGACGAGGAGGCGCTTGACGATCTGGCGCGCTCGATTGCGCAGCGCGGGGTGATCCAGCCGGTCATCGTGCGCCCGCGCAAGGGCGGTGGCTACGAACTGGTTGCGGGCGAACGCCGCTGGCGCGCGGCGCAGCGCGCAAGGCTGCACGAGATTCCGGCGATCGTGCGCGAGCTGAGCGATCCCGATACGCTGGCTCTGGCGCTGATCGAGAACATCCAGCGCGAGGACCTCAATCCGGTCGAGGAGGCCGAGGCCTATCAGCGCTTGGTCGGCGATCAGGGCTATTCGCCGGTCGAGGTCGCGCGGATGGTCGACAAGTCGCGCAGCCATATCGCGAACCTCATGCGCCTGCTCGCATTGCCGCAGCCGGTGCTCAAGATGGTCGCCGACAAGAGCCTCAGCATGGGCCATGCCCGCGCGCTCATCAATGTTCCCGATGCCGAGGCGATCGCTGCCGAGGTGGTCGACCGTGGCCTTTCGGTGCGCGAGGTTGAAAAGCTGGTGCGCCGGACCCGCAGCGATGCTGCCGGAAAAACGGGCGGCAAGGCACGTACGGGTGGTTCATCGGACGGCAGCAATGCCGATATCGAGGCAGTCGAGCGGCATCTTGAAGATTTGCTCGGGCTCAAGGTCAAGATCACGGCAGAAGCCAACCAGCGCAGCGGCGCTGTGACGATTCGCTATGGCAATCTCGATCAGCTCGATCTGATCTGCCAGCGTCTTTCGGGTGAGATTATCTAATTATTACAAATATTTAACCCGTCAGTTCTGCGGAAGCCGGAATCCCGCTTCAAGTGCTTACGTTCAGGGCAGCGGGACCCCCGCCTGCGCGGGGGTGACGCTGAAAAGGGGCAGGGGAAGAACCTTCAGCCCCGATCCACTGCGTTCAGTTCGTTGATCGCCTTGTGTACCCGCGCCTCGATCTCCTCGCGCGACAGGCCTGCAGGAATAGTCTCGCCGAAGCGATAGACGATCACGCCCGGGCGCTTGATGAAGCCGCGGCGCGGATAGAGGTGTCCGCTCGCCAGCGCGATCGGCACAACCGGCAGCTTGGCCAGCTTGTAGAGCCCGGCAAAACCGGCCTGGAGCGGCGGCTGCTCGCCCGGCGGGGTGCTGGTGCCTTCGGGATAGATGACGATCGAGCGCCCTTCCGCGACGAAGCGACGCACCTCGGCCATCATGTTCCGCAACGCTACCGCGCCGCCTGCACGGTCGATGAAGATCATGCCATAGGTTCGGGCGATATGGCTCCACAGCGGAATGCGCGACAGCTCGATCTTGGCGACGACGGCCGGACGGTTGAAGATGCGCAGCAGTTCGATCGTCTCGAAAAAGCTCTCATGCTTGATCGCATAGAGCACCTGACCTTGCGGCTTGGGGCCTTCGATACGCACCCGGATACCCAGGAACGTCCTGGCGCAGCAATAATGGTACATGCCCCATCCGCGCGCCATGCTCTGCAGGCGGTGACGCGAGAAGGGCAGGATGATGAAGGCGATGATGACGATGAACACCGATCCGCCGTAAAAGGCCAGAGTAAACAGGATCGAGCGGAACAGCGCCAGCAGCGTGCGTGCCATGATCAGACTCCGAACAGCCCGGCCAGCACGCGCAGCACCAGCTTGTTATACTCGCGCCACAGCGTCATCAGGCTGGGCTTGCTGGCGACCGCATCGGGATAGATCGCGATGTCGTCCGGAAGGGCGCGATGCAGTTCGTATTCGGCGCGGCGCATATGCCAGTCGGTGGTCACCAGGCGGACCGATCGGACCTTGCGCTGCTTCGCCCAGCGCGCGGTCTCAAGGCCATTCGACCGCGTGTCATAGGCACGAAAGCCCAGGTCCACGCAGCAGTCGAACAGCGCGACCGAGCCGGGATATTGGGCGCTGAGTTCGGCAGGCCGGACGTCGCGGTCAACGCCCGAAATCAGCATGCGTTCGGCCCATTTGTTGCGCAGCGCCTCCAGCCCGCGGTCGATGCGCAAGGGGCCGCCAGTCGGCACCACGACGGCATCGGTCTGCTGGTCACCCAGCGGTTGGGGCAGCAGGATGGCAAACCAGGCAAAGCCCAGGATCCAGGCCAGCAGCACCGATGACAGGAGGCGAACGATCACAGCTTCTTCCTGAGCGCGCCGAGCACCGTCACCCGCGCAGTGAACACAGCCAGCGCAATACCTGCAATCGGCACACATGCAAGCAGCAGCCAGTCGATCGCGGCAAAGCTTCCGGCGGAAACCAGCCCCGAATCGAGCTGCGATGCGGCCCGGGCGAGCATCCACAGCACCGGTACGGCCAGCAGGCAGCCCAGCAGCGCCCCCATGGCGGCATCCAGCGCAATCCGTCGCTGGAACAGCCGCGCGATCTGCTGGTGCGTGCTGCCCAGCAGATGCATGATGTCGATCGTTTCGGAATGGGCGGCGAAGCTGCTGCGCGCCGAGAGCATCACCGATGCCGTGGTGGCAAGCGCGAGCAGCGCGACAAGCGCAATCGCCAGCCAGCGCAGCGTCGCGATGAGACCGAAGACCGGTTTCAGCCATTGGCCATGGGCATCGATCCGCGCATCGGGGGCGGCGGTTTTCAGTGCCTCGCGCAGCCTGGCGAGTGCTGCAGGACCTGCTGCCGTGCGGAAATCCACATCGATCAGCGCGGGCAGGGGGATGTCACGACTGGTTGCACCGCTGCCCAGCCATGGCGTCAACAAGGCGCGCACTTCAGCCTCGCTCACTTGCCTTATGCCCGTGACCGCGCGGTCGGATCGCAGCACTGCCTCTGCTGCGAGGGCCTGTTTCTGCCGTGCCTCGCTATCGGCATTGACAATCTGCACCGTCGCGCGCCCGGCAAGATCGGCATTGACCTGCCGTGCCGCGCTGCCCAGTGCCAGCGCCGCTGCGGTGGCCAGCAGCGTCAGGAACAGCATGACCGCCATGACCCAGGGCATCGGCCCGGTCAGGCGCGCCTGGGGAATCAGCCGGCGATCGTGGCGCGTCGGAAAGAACGATCCCAGCATCAGAACGGCCTGTCCTGCCGACCGTCCGTATCGGCCCAGCCGTGCATGTCGGCGGGGCGCGGCGGATAGCGCAGGGCACCCGTGGGGTCGGACAGGCGGCCACCCTCCAGCCGCATCATCTGCGCGCGCCTGATCCGGGTCATCAGATGCACGTCATGGGTGGCGACGATGATCGTCGTGCCCATGCGGTTGAGCGCCTCGAACAGCCTGAGCAGCTTCACCGCCATGTCGGGATCGACATTTCCCGTCGGCTCGTCGGCGACCAGAATGTCGGGCCGGGTGATGACCGCGCGGGCGATGGCGACGCGCTGCTGTTCGCCACCGGAAAGAGTGGCGGGCAGCGCATCGACCCGGGCGCTGAGGCCGACCCAGTCCAGAATCTCGCGCACCGGCGTTGCGATGTCGCTATCGCGCATGCCCGCAATGCGCAGCGGCAGCGCAATATTGTCGAACGCCGAGAGGTGCGGCACCAGCCTGAAATCCTGGAACACCACGCCGATGCGACGACGGAAGCCGGGCAGGCGATCGCGCGCCAGCGTCATCAGGTCGCTGCCGAACAGCCGCACCATCCCCCGGCTGGGCCGCTGCGCCAGATAGAGCAGCTTCAGCAGCGAGGACTTGCCCGCACCCGAAGGCCCGGTGAGGAAGTAGAACTGGCCCGCAAACAGGGTGAATGACAGGTCGGACAGCGCCTCCGGGCCTGTGCCATAGCGCAGCCCGACATTCTCGAACTGGACGATGCTGTCGACCGAAGGGGCCATGGGTGCGGCGCTCATGCAGCGGCGATAGCGCGATGGCGCCGCGACAGGCAATGGGAATGCGCGTCATGCCGTCATTGGCATGGGCATTAACCGCAAACCGCGCGGCAAGCTGTTGAAATACCGCTGCAGGATGCAATCAGCAGTGGAAAACGGGCCAGCACGCGTTTGCAGGGGCTGCAAGCCTCTTGCGGCGATTCGTCCGGCATGGTTAGAAACGCCATGATTATTGCGTGCCCTGCGTGCAACACCCGCTATGCGGTTCCGGACAGCGCCATCGGTATCGATGGCCGGTCTGTTCGTTGCGCCAAATGCGGGCATAGCTGGTTCCAGCATGGTCCGGAGGCTCCCGTACCTGCTTCCGCTCCGGTTGCCGCGGCGCAGGAGGCGCCCGTCGCTGTTCCTGAAGCTGCGCCTGCTGCGCCTGCAACCCCGCCGCCGGCCCCTGTACCCACTCCCAGGACATCGACCGAAGCCCCGTTGCCTGAAGCGCCCCCGGCCGAAGCGCCGATGGTCGCTCCCGTTCCTGCCGAACCGGCAGGCCAGGCCGAGCCGGAGCCGGATCTTCCGCCGCTGCCACGCCCCGTCCCCCCTGTCAGCCGTCCGATCGTCGCCAGCTATGCCGACGACGCGCTGGCCGACCGGCCCAGCAGCTTCAGCCACGAGCCGCCGTTCCGCCCGCGCCGCAACCCGGCCAAGCTGTGGATGATCGGCGCTGTCGCCTTTGCCGTGCTGGCGTCAGGCGCGGCGGTGGCGATCCAGACCTTCGGCCTTCCCGGTTTCATCGCCGATTACAGCCTGCCCTTTGCCGAAGTCGAACCCGATCTGGTGATCGACTTCCCGCCCAAGAAGCAGGAACGGCGCACGCTGCCCAATGGCACCGAATATTTCAGCGCCTCGGGCACGATCCGGAATCTCAGCCAGCGCGCGCAGGACGTGCCGCCGATGCTGGTGGTGCTGCGCGATTCGCAGGATCGTGTCGTCTTCAACTGGATCATCAACCCGCCGGTGGAACGGCTGGAGCCCGGCCAGAAGGCCGATTTCCGCCAGGCGATGGTCGATGTGCCGCGCTCTGCCGCCTCTGCCGAGATCGCCTGGGCCAGGCGCAACTGACCGCCGCCGGCCGTATGACAGGCCGGTAACATTCCCTTGTTGCTATGGGCTTGCCGCTTTGCTAATGGCGCGGCCTGCCACGCGGGCAGGGGGTGTTTTCAACCCTCATTTGCCTGCGAATTGCTTGACTGTGCGGTCATGGCGGAATTGGTAGACGCGCAACGTTGAGGTCGTTGTGGGCGAAAGCCCGTGGAAGTTCGAGTCTTCTTGACCGCACCAGTCACACCGGGCTCCGCCGCCAGGGCGGCCCCTCACTCTCCCGACAATCGCACTCCGATTGCCTGGCCCATGCGCAAGGCCGCACCGGGTTGCAGGGCATCATTCCAGGCGACGCGGCCCGGTTCGAACAGCAGCACCACGGTGGAGCCGAGATAGAAGCGGCCCATCTCGTCGCCTGCCGCAAAGCGATGATCGCTGGCGGAGAAATCCTCGCGCACCGGTGCGGTTTCATGGTCCTGAAAGCGGTGCGGCCAGACCGTGTCGATCCCTGCGACGATCATCGCCCCCACCATGACGCTCGCGAACAGTCCATCGGGCCCGTCGAACAGGCACGCCAGCCGCTCGTTACGCGCGAACAGCCGGTCGACCCCGGCAGCCGTGCCCGGATTGACCGAAAACAGCTTGCCCGGAAGATAGACGCTCGATTGCAGCACCCCGGCAGCGGGCATGTGGACGCGGTGATAGTCGCGCGGGCTGAGATAGATGGTGATGAATTGCCCGCCGTCGAATCGGTGTGCATCGCCTGTCTGACCGCCGAGCAGTTCCTCGACGCTGTAATCGCGGCCCTTGGCCTGGATGATGCGCCCGTCACTTATGGGCCCAAGCTGGCTGACCGCGCCGTCTGCGGGGCTGAGGATGTAGCGGTCCGCATCCGCCAGCGGCCTTGCGCCGGGCTTCAGCTCGCGCGTGAAAAAGTCGTTGAAGCTGGCAAATTCGCCAAAGCTGCGCGCCGCCTCGCCCATGTCGACGCCATAGGCGGCGGCAAAGCGGCGGATCATCGGATCGCGCAGCCATGGCGACTTGCTGGCCGCCAGCCTCCCAGCCAGCCGGGTCAGGGCGTGCTGCGGAACCAGATGCTGAAGCGCGATAAAGGCAGAGGACATGGCTGTGCGGATCCCTGTCAGCCGTTACGCTCGTTCAGGCGGCGCTCCCACGCCAATGCATGAGCAACGATGGTGTCGAGATCGTCATGCGCGGGCTGCCAGCCGAATCGGGCGCGGATGGCGCTGCTGTCGGCGGTGAGCGAGGCGGGGTCGCCTGCACGGCGGGGGGAGAGCACGCGCTTGATCCGGTTGTTGGTGACGCGGTCGACAGCGTCGAGCACCTCCATCACCGAATAGCCATGGCCATAGCCGCAATTGAGGACATGCGACCGGTCGGGCTCGGCGATCAGCGCTTCCAGCGCCAGCACATGGGCATGAGCAAGGTCGCTGACATGGATGTAATCGCGCACGCCGGTGCCGTCGGGCGTGTCGAAACCGGTGCCGAACACGGCGACGCTCTCCCGCTTGCCGAGCGCGGCTTCCACCGCAACCTTGATCAGGTGGGTCGCGCCTGCGGTCGACTGGCCGGTGCGGCCCTGCGGATCGGCCCCGGCGACATTGAAATAGCGCAGCGCGCAATAGTTGAAGTCGTGCGCAAGGGCGACGTCGCGCAGCATCATCTCGGTCATCAGCTTCGATGTGCCATAAGGGTTGATCGGCACCTGCGGCGTGTCTTCGCCGATCGGGCCGCTGACATCGGGGGTGCCATAGGTCGCAGCGGTCGAAGAGAAGATGAAATGCTTCACCCCGCCTGCAACCGCCGATTCGATCAGCGACCGGCTCTTGGCGGTGTTGTTGTGATAATATTTGAGTGGATCGCTCACCGATTCGGGCACCACGACCGAGCCTGCGAAATGCAGGATCGCGCCGATCTGCTGCTCGGCGATGATGCGCGCGACCAGATCGGCATCGGCAATATCGCCTTCGTAAAAGGCGACATTACCGGGAACGGCCCAGGCAAAGCCGGTGACCAGATTGTCGATCACCGCGACCTTCCAGCCTGCATCCTTGAGCGCGAGCACGGCATGGCTGCCGATATAGCCCGCCCCGCCTGTCACCAATATGGTGTGCGCCGCGCGGAAGCTTTCGATCGCGGTCATCGCGTGCTCCTCAATGGCCGACGCTCTCGCCCCGGACCAGGCCCGACTGGGCGAGCTGATCGTCGATCTGTGCCATCAGCCGGTCGAGGCCTTCCTGACTGCGCGCTTCGGCGCGGGCGACCAGCACGTCCTGCGTGTTCGAGGCGCGCAGCAGCCACCAGCCGTCCTCGGTATTGACCCGCGCGCCATCGGTGGCGTTCACGCTGGCGCCTGCCGCCGACAAGCGTTCCAGCACCTCGTCCACCACCGCGAACTTGCGGCTCTCATCGACCTGGAAGCGCATCTCGGGCGTGTTGATCATCGGCGCCATGGCGCCGCGCATCTCGGTCACCGATTTGCCGAGCAGCGTCTGCGCCTCGATCAGGCGGACGGCGGCATAGAGTGCATCGTCAAAACCGTAATAGCGGTGCTTGAAGAAGACATGGCCGCTCATCTCGCCCGCGAGGGGACAGCCGGTTTCCTTCATCTTGGACTTGATCAGGCTGTGCCCGGTCTTCCACATCAGCGGCTGACCGCCCAGCTCGCTCACCCGGTCGTACAGCGCCTGGCTCGCCTTCACATCGGCGATGATCGTGGCGCCCGGCACATCTTTCAGCACCGCTTCGGCGTAAATGCTCAGCAGCTGATCGCCCCAGATTACGCGGCCTTCGCCGTCGATCGCACCGATCCGGTCGCCATCGCCATCGAAAGCCACACCGAAATCGAGCTTCTTGTCGGCGACAAGTGCCTTGAGGTCAGCGAGATTCTTTTCCTCGGTAGGATCGGGATGATGATTGGGAAAATTGCCGTCAACCTCTGTAAACAGGGTGTAATGCTCGCCCGGAAGGCGCTGGACCAGCTTTTCCACCGCCGGACCCGCCGCGCCATTGCCGCAGTCCCAGCCGATGCGTGCTGCCGTGCCGCCGAAATCCTCGACCAACCGGTCGACATAGCGATCCAGGATCTCGATCTGGCGCGAGGTTCCGGTGCCGCTATCCCAGTCGCCCGCCGCCGCCATCTCGCCCAGCTTGCGGATGTCTTGCCCAAAAAACGGGCGGCCCTGAAAGACCATCTTGAAGCCGTTGTAATTGGCGGGATTATGGCTGCCGGTTATCTGAATGCCGCCATCCGCCTCTTCCAGAACTGATTCGGCATAATAGAGCATCGGGGTCGGGCCCATTCCGACGCTGATCGCATCGACGCCGCTATCGTTGAGGCCCCGGATCAGCGCGGCTTCCAGCACCGGCGAGCTGACGCGCCCGTCATAGCCGACGACCACGCACTTGCCGCCTGCGCGGGCGATCAGCGTACCGAAACCGCGCCCGATGGCATAGGCATCGGCTTCGCCAAGCGTCTCGCCGATGATGCCGCGGATGTCATATTCGCGAAGACTGGTGGGGTGGAACTGGTGGGTCATGGCAAAATCAACTTCCGGCAATGGCATCCGGCCGCAAGCGGGCCGTCGAGAATGAAGGAGGTGCGAACCCGGCGGTCCGCCCTATCGGCTCAATGCGGCAAACTCAATGTGGTTGCGAGGTTTCGGCCTGTAAAAACCAGTCGCTGATCGCCGTGCAGATCCGCGCCGAGCTGTGCCCGTCGCCGAACGGATTGTGCGCCTGCGCCATCGCGGCATAGGCGGTCGCATCGTCGAGCAGCCGGGTCGCTTCGGCAACGATCAGCGCGCGGTCGGTGCCGACCAGCTTGGCCGTGCCCGCCGCGACGCCCTCGGGCCGCTCGGTCGTGTCGCGCATGACAAGAACCGGCTTGCCAAGCGCGGGTGCCTCTTCCTGCACACCGCCGCTGTCGGTCAGCATCAGTTCGGCAATCTGCAGCAGCCGGGTGAAGTTGAGATAGTCGAGCGGTTCGAGCAGCGCGACATTGTCCAGGCCGCCCAGGATCGGCAGCATGGCTGCGCGCACCTGCGGATTGAGGTGGACCGGGAAGATGATCGCGACATCGTCGCGTGTGGCGAGCTCGCGGATGGCGTGGGCGATATCGTCCATTCCGCTGCCGAAATTCTCGCGCCGGTGCGTGGTGACGCCAATGATTCGCTTACCGGCGAAGCGCGCCTCGACCGGGGCAACCATGCCCGCGCGACCCGGATCTGCGGCCAGCCTGTCCGTGACCCAGTGCAGCGCATCGATCACGGTATTGCCGGTGACGCGGATCTTGGCCTCGTCCACCGCCTCGCGGCGAAGCGCATTGGCCGCCGTTTCGGTCGGAGCAAAATGGAGGTCGGCAAATGTACCGATGATCTTGCGGTTCACCTCTTCGGGCCAGGGGTGATAGATATTGCCCGACCGCAGACCTGCCTCGACATGCGCGACGGGAATTTTGCGATAATAGGCGGCGAGTGCGCCGCACATGGCGGTTGCGGTATCGCCCTGAACGATCACCATGTCGGGCTTCTCGGCGTCGAGCACGCTCCCGATTCCGGTGAGTAGCCGCGCGCTGATCTCGTCGAGACTCTGGCCGGGCTGCATCAGCGCGAGATCGTGATCGGGCACCAGCCCGGCGATATCGAGCACCTGGTCGAGCATCTCGCGATGCTGGCCGGTAACCAGAACCACCGGTTCCAGATCGGGCGCAGCCTTGAGCGCCGCGATGACGGGGAAGAGCTTGATCGCTTCAGGCCGCGTGCCGAAGATCACCGCGATGCGCCGTGCCATGTCCTTCTCCCCTGCCTGTCGATCGGCCTAGCGCCCGACGCTCACGTAATTGAATCCTGCCGCCTTCATCTGCTCGGGCTTGTAGATGTTGCGCAGGTCGACCAGCGTGTTGCCGCGCATCGTGCCCAGCACGCGGGGCAGCGCGAGCGCGCGGAACACGTCCCATTCCGTCACGATCACCGCGCAATCGGCATCCTGCAGCGCCTGATACGCCCCTTCTGCCATGATCACCCCGGGCATCAGTGACCGCGCGGCCTCCATGCCCTCGGGGTCATAGGCGATCACTTCAGCCCCGGCGTCGATCAGCCCCTGGGCGATGACGATCGCGGGTGCATCGCGCATGTCGTCGGTATTGGGCTTGAAGGTCAGGCCCAGCATCGCGATGCGCTTGCCTTCGACATCGCCGCCCATCGCTGCGATCACCTTGCGCGCCATCGCGCGCTTGCGCAGGTCGTTCACCCGCACCACCGCCTCGACGATCTGCAGCGGCGCCTCGTGATCCTGTGCGGTCTTCATCAGCGCCAGCGTGTCCTTGGGGAAGCAGCTGCCGCCATAGCCCGGCCCTGCATGCAGGAACTTGGAGCCTATGCGCCCATCGAGCCCGATCCCGCGCGAGACATCCTGCACGTTGGCACCGACCTTCTCGCACAGATCGGCCATCTCGTTGATGAAGGTGATCTTGGTCGCGAGAAACGCGTTCGCGGCGTACTTGATCACTTCGGAAGTGCGGCGCGAGACGAACAGGATCGGCGATTCGTTGAGGAACAGCGGCTGATAGATTTCGCGCATATAGTCGCGTGCCCATTCGACTTCGGTGCCCACGACAATGCGGTCGGGGCGCTTGAAATCGCCGATCGCCGCGCCCTCGCGCAGGAATTCGGGGTTGGACACGACCTCGAACTCGGCCTCTGGCGCGGTCTGGCGGATGATCTTTTCCACCTCGTCGCCGGTGCCGACCGGCACGGTCGACTTGGTGACGACGACACAGCGCTTGGCGATCGATTCACCGATCTCGCGCGCGGCATCGCGCACATAGCTCAGATCCGCAAAGCCGTCGCCACGGCGCGAGGGCGTGCCCACCGCGATGAACACCGCATCGGCATCGGCGACGCTCGAGGGCAGATCGGTCGAGAAGGACAGGCGGCCGGCACGGACGTTCGAGGCGACCAGGCCCTCGAGGCCGGGCTCGTAGATCGGCATCTTGCCTGCGAGCAGGGATTCGATCTTGGCCGGATCCTTGTCGACGCAGACCACGTCATGGCCGAAATCTGCGAAACAGGCGCCCGACACCAGGCCGACATAGCCCGAACCAATCATCGCGATCTTCATAGGGGGATAAGCTCCACAGCAACCGGGCTTCGTCTAGTGGGCCGCGCGCGGGGCGTCAAACCCGGCGACGCAGGACTGGCAGAGCGCCATAGCCAGCGAATGTTGCAATGATCTGAACGAGGCCAGAGGACCGCGCCGGATCAGAGCGTCTTTTCGTAGATCAGATACTCGCGGTTGACCTTGCTTTCGATCGCATCGGCAATCGCGTTCATGCCCTGATTGTCCTCGAGCACCCAGCCGATCTCGCCGCGCACCGTACCGTAATGCTTGACGGCCTCGACGCGGATCGTCTCGATCAGCATGAAGGCAAGCTGGGCGGCCATGCGCGAATTCTGCAGGTCGCTGACCACGCCCATCAGCGGCACGCGCACGCTGGGCGAGCGGCACTTGCGCAGCCACCACAGCACCCTGGCCCAGCCGAAGGGGAACAGCGAGCCCTTGAGCGGCGCGATGACGGTGTTGATATCGGGCAGCGTCATCAGGAATGCGACCGGGCGTCCGTCATATTCGGCGATCATGATCAGGTCCTCGCGCACCAGCGGGCGCAGCTTCTTGCCGATATAGGCGACCTCTGCGTCGGTGATCGGCACGAAGCCCCAATTCTGTCCCCAGGCATCATTGAGGATCGACAGGATGATCGCGGCATCCTCGTCGAACCGGCTCTTGTCCACCTTGCGCAGCCGGATACGGTCGTTCTTGCGTCCGGCGGCGACGATGCGCTGGACCAGCGGCGAAAATCCCTCGACGATGGGCAGTTCGTAGCTCAGCAGCTTCTTGACCGGCGCGTAGCCGGCGCGCTCGATCCAGCCCTGATAGGCCGCATTGTGATGCCCCATCATGATGATCGGTGGGCGGTCATGGCCGAAGGTGAGCAGGCCGGGTTCATCCCAGATCGAAAGGCTTAAGGGGCCGAGCGCGCGGGTCATCCCCTGATCGCGCAGCCAGGCTTCCGCAGCCGCCAGCAGCGCGCGCGCAACGTCCTCGTCCGCCGCCTCGAACATGCCGAAATTGCCGGTACCGGGGCCCATGCCCTGGCTGGCCGGCTGGGTCAGCGCCAGATGATCGATATGCGCCGATATGCGTCCTACCACCTTGCCGCCGCGCCGGGCGATCATCGGCTGGACGGTGGCATGGCCATAGAACGGGTTCTTGGCCGGATTGAACATCTCGTAGACTTCGGCGCGCAGGGGGGGCACCCAGGCAGGGTCGGAGGCGTTCAGTTCATAGGCGATCTCGACGAACGCCTTGAGGGCGGCCTTGTCGTTCACCGGGCTGACGCTTATCTGCTGCTGGTCCGCCAAAATCGCTTCCTTTGCCTGACATTGCCACCCCGTGGGGACGCGCTTCTTTTCGCCGCGCGATGATCTGTGTCAAGGAATTGCGGGCCAGATATTGCCATCATGCTGCCACGTTGCTCTGGCTTAAGCAGGCGATCATTACAGGATTTTTATGGCTAGCAGTTTCCCTCTTTCCGATCCCGGTCGCAGCGCCGCCCCAGGCGCGACCCTGGCGCGCGCCAGCGGTCAGGTGCCCGACGACATGGCGATGATCCGCGCGGCGGCATCGCTGACGCGCGATCTCAACGCGGCGAAACCGGGCGTATACTGGATCGACATGCTGGCTTCGGTGACGATCGGCTATGGCGCGCTGGCAGGTGCTGTCCTGGCCGATGGCGTCGCGATGGCTTTGGTCTTCGCACTTGTCGCGGTGCTGGCGCTCTATCGCGCGGGCAGCTTCATCCATGAGCTGACCCATCTGCGCCCCGATGCGGTGCCGGGGTTCAACAAGGGCTGGAACGCGCTGGTCGGAATTCCGCTGCTGATCCCCAGCTTCATGTACGAAGGCGTCCACAATCTGCACCACCAGCGGCTGCGCTATGGCACGGTCAAGGACCCCGAATATCTTCCGCTCGCGCTGATGAAGCCGTGGACGGTTCCGCTGTTCGTGCTTGTCGCGGCGCTGGGTCCGATCGGGCTGATTGTACGCTATGGCGTGCTGTCGCCGCTCTCGCTGGTCATCCCGCCGCTGCGCCGCATCGTGGTCGAACGCTATTCGGGGCTGGTGATCAATCCCGCCTTCCGCCGCGCGATGCCCGAGGGCGAGGCGCGCCGCCACTGGCTGGTGCTCGAAACGCTCGCCAGCGCCTGGGCGATGACGCTGATCGCGCTGGTCGCGACCGGAACCCTGCCCTTGCGCGCCTTCCTGATCGGCCTCGCCATCGTCTCGGGCACCATGGTGCTCAACCAGGTGCGCACGCTGGTCGCACATCTGTGGGAGAACGAGGACGAGCCGATGAGCGTGACCGCGCAATATCTCGACAGCGTCAACGTGCCGCCGCCGGGCCTGCTGCCCGAACTCTGGGCTCCCGTGGGCCTGCGCTACCATGCGCTGCACCATCTGCTGCCCGGCGTGCCCTATCACGCGCTGCCCGAGGCGCATCGCCGTCTGTCGCGCGAGCTGGGGGTGGAATCGACTTACAGTCTTGCGAACTATCGCAGCCTGTCCGGGCTGGTGGTGCGGCTGGTGAAGAGCACCTTCGGCAGCAGGGCAGCCAGTTGAACCTTGTCGTCATTCCCGCGAACGCGGGAATCCCGCTTCGGAGCCGGTGATGAAGGTCGAAGCGGGACCCCCGCCTGCGCGGGGGTGACGGTGCAAAGGATGCAGGTTTATTCCCCGCCTTTGGCCACGGCGCGCTCTACGTCGAGCAGTTCCAGCCCCTGGCCCAGCGCGACCCGCTCGTCGAAGACGAAGCACCCGCCTTCGAACAGCGATCGCTCGGCAGGCACTTCTTCGAGATATTTCAGGATGCCGCCCTTGAGGTGATAGACTGCGTCAAAGCCCTGCGCGCGGACATAGGCGGTCGCCTTTTCGCAGCGGATGCCGCCGGTGCAGAACATCGCAATCTTCTTGCCCGATCGGCGCAGTTCCTCGGCCTGTGCGTCGAACCAGGCAGGGAACTGGGTGAAACGCTCGGTGCCCGGATCGACCGATCCGGCGAACGTTCCCTGCGCAAATTCGAAGCTGTTGCGCGTGTCGATGACCAGCGTGTCCGGGTCTTCGATCAGCGCATTCCAGTCCGCCGGTTCGACATAGGCGCCTTGCCCGTGCACCGGGTCGATATCGGGCACGCCCATCGTCACGATCTCGCGCTTCACCTTGACCTTGAGCCGTTTGAACGGCCGTTCGAATGCGCCCGAATATTTGACCTCGATCGGCTCGAAACCGGGCATTGCGCGGATGGCCTCAACCAGGTCTGCAACGCCCGCGTCCGGCCCTGCCAGCGTGCCGTTGACACCCTCTCGCGCGATCAGCAGCGTGCCGCACAGCCCCCGCGCCTCGCACAGCCTGTGCAGTGCATCGCGCACGGCTTCCGGCTCGGGAACCGTCGCAAAGTGATAGAGCGCCGCCACGGTCAGCGGATATTCGATGGGGCCGGTCATGCGCTGCCCCATAATCGGCATGCGACGATCTGCCAAGGACCGGGCTTGCATGGCTCGCCCGGCTGCGGCATGGCGGCGCTATGGTTCCCCTTTCGTTCGCCGGACAGGATTTCGTCATCGTCGATCGTGCCGCGCTGTACTGGCCGCGCGAGAAGGCGCTGTTCGTCGCCGATCTGCATTTCGAAAAGGCGAGCTGGTATGCACGGGGCGGGCAGATGCTGCCGCCCTATGACAGCGCCGCCACGCTCGACCGGCTCGAGCGCGCGCTGGATGCATGCGGCGCGACAAGCCTGTGGTGCCTGGGCGACAACTTCCATGACAGCGATGGCGCAGCGCGGCTCGACCCAGCCCTGGCCGATCGGCTCGAACGCCTCTCCCGCCAGATTGCGCTCCACTGGATCACCGGCAATCATGACAGTGCGCTCGAGCGCGGCTTTGGCGGTCAGGTGGTCGAAGAGGCCGATTTCCGTGGACTGGCGCTGCGGCACAAGGCCGAGTCGTGCCGCAGCGTGCCCGAGCTGTCGGGTCATTTCCATCCGCGCATCCGCCTGCGCCTGCGTGGCCGGACCGTATCGCGGCCCTGCTTCGTGGCCTGTTCCGACCGGCTCATCCTCCCGGCATTCGGCGCACTGACCGGCGGGCTCGATGCAGACAATCCGGCCATCCTGTCGGTCATGGGTCCGGGCCCGTGCGCGATTGTCGCTACGGAAAGCACTGCCTTGCGCTTCGACTTGCAAAAAACGGCAGAAATTCGGCGATAAAGTCACTTGCATAACTGGTGTTGCGATTCTGCGACAACAGTCTGCATTTTTGCGGCCATCCCGCGCAAACGCTGGAATCCCGCCGATTTTGGTCTAACGTTCACGTCAAGGCGGCGAATGACCGCCAGAGAGACCACAATCAGGAGAGAGATATGCCCATGCGTTTCGGCAAAGCCAGCCGTGTGTCCCTCATGCTTTCAGCCGGTCTTGTCGCCATGGCGAGCCCCGCCCTGGCACAGGACACCGATCAGGAAGGCATCAACGACAGCAACACCATCGTCGTCGTCGCACAGGGCCGTGAGCAGCTGCTCTCCGACGTTCCGGTCGCGGTTTCGGCGGTGAACGCCGAAACGCTCGAGAATACCGGCGCGAATGACATTCGCCAGCTCAACCAGGTCGTTCCCTCGCTGCTCGTCTCCTCGACCGGTAACGAGGCCAACGGATCGGCGCGTATTCGCGGTATCGGTACCGTGGGCGACAATCCGGGCCTCGAAAGCTCGGTCGCGGTGTTCATCGACGGCGTGTATCGCTCGCGCTCGGGCATCGGCCTCAACGAACTGGGCGAGCTCGACCGGGTCGAGGTGCTGCGCGGTCCGCAGGGCACGCTGTTCGGACGCAATGCTTCGGCCGGTATCCTCTCGATCTATTCGAAGAAGCCCGAATTCGAATTCGGCGGCTTCGGCGAAGCCACCTATGGCAATTTCGACAATATCCGCCTGCAGGCCGGTCTCACCGGTCCGCTGAGCGAAACGCTCGCGGCGCGCTTCGACGGCGTGTATGAAAAGCGCGACGGCTTCCTGCGCGACGTGAATAACAATGTCGATCTGGGCAATCGCGACCGCTATTTCGTCAAGGGCCAGCTGCTCTGGGAGCCGGTCGATGCCGTCTCGTTCCGTTTCATCGCCGATTACACCAATCGTGACGAGCGCTGCTGCGGCGCGGTCTATCTCGGCCGCGATTTCAACCCGCTGATCGGCGATCTCAACAATCCTGCAGTACCTCTGTCTGTTGCTGGCTTTCCACCAGCAAATGGCAACAACATCATCAACGTGCTGCGCGATTTGGGCCAGCCGATCGGCTCGTTCAACGATCCCTTCAGCCGCCAGACCTTCGTCACCCGCGGCCGCAATTACAACGGCCAGACCAGGGACGGCGGTGTCTCGCTCGAAGTGAACTGGGACATGGGCGGCGCGACGCTGACCTCGATTACCGGCTATCGCTATTACAAGAACAGCCAGGCATCGGACACCGATTACAGCGCAGTCGACATTCTCTATCGCGCTGACGACGATGATGCGCAGTTCCGCCAGTTCAAGACCTTTACCCAGGAACTCCGGCTGCAGGGCGAAGCCTTTGATGGCAAGCTCGACTGGCTGGTCGGCGGTTATTTCGCCGACGAAGACCTGACGGTGCGCGACAATCTCCGCTTCGGCACACAGTATGGTCGTTTTGCCGCGTGCCGGCTAATATCCGGTGGAAGTCTTGCAGGCCTTTACTCGCCAACATCAACAGGGTGTATTAGTGGTCCAGGCCGCGCTGCCGTGCTTGCTGCGAATGGTGGCTTAGGCCAATTTGGCGCAGCTACCCCGCTCATCTTGGGATCGCTTGATCGACTGGACGGCATCAGCGATCGAGGTTCAATTAGCGACCGCTATTTCCAGAACAGCCGCAACTACGCGTTCTTCACGCACAACATCTTCCACATAACCGACAAGCTCGATCTGACCCTCGGCCTGCGCTATACCAACGAGCGCAAACGGTTCAATGCGACATTCAGTAACGACAACGTGGCTTGCCAGCAGAATCAGGCGGCACTGACTGGTCTGCTTGCTCCGACTGTCGATACCAATGGCGATGGGCGACCCGACTTTGCACCGCTCGGCGCGCTGGCAGGCGGCATCATCGGCCTGTCGTGCCAAGGGAACTCGACGGCTGAGTTGAATGGCGTTTCGATCCGCGACCGGCGTAGCGAGAACGAGTTCACGGGCACTGCCGTACTTTCGTGGAAGCCGACCGACGATCTGCTGCTGTATGGCAGTTATTCGCGCGGCTACAAGGCGGGCGGATTCAACCTTGACCGCTCGGCTCTAAAAGGTCCAATCGTGGCACCGCTCGGCACTGGTGTGCCCACCACGACATTTGCGGCTGTTGGCGGTGCGCAGGCGCTGGTGCGCAACCTGCAGTTCGATCAGGAAATCGTCGATGCCTTCGAACTGGGTGCGAAATATTCGAGTGGCCCGCTGACCATCAACCTCGCGCTGTTCCGCCAGCAGTTCGAGAACTTCCAGCTCAACACCTTCAACGGCACCGTCTTCCTGGTGCAGACGGTCAATGGCTGCTCGACCAATCTGAACGGCGGTGATCGCGATCTGAGCGCGGCCACGGGTGGTTGCGCGCCTGGTGATGTCACCTACGGCGTGGTTGCCCAGGGTGTCGAGCTCGAAGCCTCGATCCGCCCGTCGCGCAATTTCACCGTCAATGGCGGCGTGACCTATGCCGATACCAGCTATCGCAACAATCTGGTCGGCAACCGCACGGGTGCGCCGCTCGATCCGGCGCTGCGCAAGCTGCCCGGCGACAATCTGTCGAACGCGCCCGAGCTGACGCTGACCGGATCGATGGCCTGGACCCCGGATATCGGTGACAGCGGTCTGTCGGGCCTTGTCTATGTCGACAGCCGCGTGACCGACGCCTTCAACACTGGATCGGATCTGTTCCCGCAAAAGGAACAGCCGAGCTTCGTCGTCGTCAATGCGCGTGTCGGTGTGCGCGGACCCGATCAGGCCTGGGCGATCGAACTCTGGGCCCAGAACCTGTTCAACGAGGACTTCACCCAGGTCGCATTCAACAGCCCGTTCCAAGCAGGCGGTGCGGGAGGCCCGTTCGTCGATCCGCAATTCCCCGGTGGCCGCCAGATCTTCTCGGCGTTCCTCGGCGAACCGCGCACCTATGGCATCACCCTGCGCGGTCGCTTCTGATCGATTTGCCAGCGTAACGCAAAAGGCCCCGTCCGCGCGCTGCGGGCGGGGCTTTTTGCTGCTCTCAGGTGGCGGAGTCGCGCCCGGCGTGACGGGCGAGCGTAACCGCCAGAACCGCAACCGCGCCCACCATCAGCCCGGCCGCCAGCACGAAGGGCGCACCGGGGAAAAAGGCGCCCCGATCGTCGGCATAGGCGCCAAACACGCCGGTCATCAGCGGCGGGCCGATGATCGCGGTCAGGCTGATCACGCTGGCGATCGCGCCCTGCAGCTCGCCCTGCGCATCCTCGCCCACGCGCGGGCTCATCAGTTGCTGCATCGCGGGGAAGCACATGCCGGGGACGCAACCGATGACCATGCCGAGGATCGCAACCGCTGTGGTCGGCGCAAAGGCCAGCGTCAGGAAAGACGGCACCGAAAAGGCGAGGCTGAAGGTCGCGGTGCGGACCGCGCCGAACCGGGCAATCGCCTTTCCGGACAGCACGCCCTGGGTCAGCACCAGCAGGATGCCGAACAGCGCGATGGTCATTCCGGTGACGGCCGGAGTCCATTGGAAGCTTGCCGCGCCATAATAGGCCCAGACCGATAGCTGCGACTGGCTGGCGAGTTGCATCAGGAAGATCGCGGACAGGCAGCCGACGACCAGCGGACTGCGGCGCATCTGCACGATCGTGCCCAGCGGATTGGAGCGGAAGGGATCGAAACGGCGCCTGCGGGCGGGATCGAGCGTCTCCTCGAAGCGCCACCAGCCGAATATCGCTCCCGCGGCACAGAGCAGCGCAGCCGCGACAAAGGGCAGGCGATCGCCATACTGGCCGATCAGCCCGCCGATCGCAGGGCCCAGCACGAAGCCGGCAGCGCCCGCACCGCCGAGCATGCCAAAGGCTGCCCCGCGCCGCTCTGCGGGAATGCTGTCTGCGATGCAGCTGTTGGCGGCGGCATAGCTTGCCCCCATCACGCCCGAGATCAGCCGCCCGGCGAACAGCCAGCCGATGGTCGGCGCGATCGCCATCAGCGCATAGTCGATGCCCAGCAGCGCCAGCGTTCCGAGCAGCACCGGACGTCGCCCGAACCGGTCGCTCAGGCCCCCGATCACCGGAGCGAACAGGAACTGCATCATCGCGTAGGTGAACAGCAGCCAGCCGCCCCAGGTCGCCGCCTGATCGAGGCCTTGCCCTGTCAGCGACTGGATCAGCGAGGGCATGACCGGGACGATCAGGCCGATTCCCGCCATGTCGATGAACACGATAGAGGCCAGCACCAGCAAATTGCGATTGATCATGCCGCCCCCGCGCCCATGGCAGCGCATCACTCAGGCTGCAGATCGGTTACCATCGCGCTTCGGCTGCGGACTGCAAGCCCAATCTACGCCATTTTCAGGCCAGTTCCTCGTCCTCTGATGCGGCTGCTCGCGGCTTGCGGCCTTGCGCCACGACATACCATTCGTTGCTGCCCTTGCGGCTGGCGGGAGGCTTGGCGTGTTTCACCGTCCTGAAATGCTGCTTGAGCAGGGTCAGCAGATCGTTGTCCGTTCCGCCGGCCAGCACCTTGGCGACGAACGTGCCGCCCTCGACCAGCTGATCGACCGCGAAATGCGCGGCCGCCTCGACCAGGCCCATGGTGCGCAGATGGTCGGTCTGCTTGTGGCCGACCGTGTTCGCCGCCATGTCGGACAGCACCAGATCGGGCCTGCCGCCCAGGGCATCGATCAGCCTGTCCGGCGCGTCGTCTGCCATGAAATCCATCTGGAAGATGGTGACGCCCTCGATCGGATCGACCGGCAGCAGGTCGATGCCGACCACCGCTGCTTTCGGGTTCACCCGGCGCACCAGCTGCGACCAGCCGCCCGGGGCAATCCCTAAATCGACGACATGCCGTGCCTTGCGGACGATCGCGAATTTCTCGTCCAGCTCGACCAGCTTGTAGACCGCGCGGCTGCGATAGCCCTCGGCCTTGGCCTTGCGGACATAGGGGTCGTTGAGTTGGCGCTCGAGCCAGCGGTTCGAAGAGGCGGTGCGGCCACGCGCGGTCTTGACCCGCTGCTTGAGGCCGTCGCGATACTTGCCCGTCGCCTTGCGCCGGCTGTCTCCGGGGATCTTGCCGCTGCCGCCACCCGATTTTTCGTCGCTCATCCGCGCTGCTCCGGCCGGGTGGAAGGGGCGTCGCGGCCCATCAGCGCGCGCAATATGCCTTCGCGGATGCCGCGATCGGCGACGCCCAGCCGCATCGCCGGCCAGATGTCGAGAATCGATTCGAGGATCGCGCATCCCGCCACCACCAGATCGGCGCGCTCCTTGCCGATACAGGGAAGCTCGCGACGCTGCTGCAGGCTCATGCCCGCCAGCCGTGCGCTGATGGCGCGCATCGATTCGGAGGGGACGATCAGCCCGTCGATCGCGTCGCGGTTATAGCAGGGAAGGTCGAGATGCAGGCTGGCCAGCGTCGTGACCGTTCCGCTGGTGCCCAGCAGCCGCCGCTCGGCATCGGGCAGCGCGGGCAAGCGGCTGGCAAAGGGGGCAAACGCGTCCATCACGCGCGCACGCATCCTGTCATAGGCAGCGGAACGCGAAGGTGCATCCTCGCTGTCGAACCGCTCGCTTTCGGTCAGGGTCACCACGCCCCAGGGCACGCTCATCCAGTCGAGAATGTCGGGCACCGGGCCGGAACTGTCGACCAGCACCAGCTCGGTCGATCCGCCACCGATATCGAAGATCAGCGCGGGGCCATCGCCGGGCTCCAGCAGGATATGGCAGCCCAGCACCGCCAGCCGCGCCTCTTCCTCCGCCGTGATGATATCCAGCACGATGCCGGTCTCGCGGCGCACGCGATCGATGAATGCCGGGCCGTTGCTAGCCTTGCGACAGGCTTCGGTCGCGACCGAACGCGCGAGCGCGACATGGCGGCGGCGCAGCTTGTCGGCGCAGATCGACAGCGCGGCGACCGCGCGGTCCATCGCCGCATCGCTCAGCCGCCCGCTCTGGCCCAGCCCTTCGCCCAGGCGCACCACGCGCGAAAAGGCATCGACCACGACGAAACCGTCGGCAGCGGGCTTGGCGATGAGCAATCGGCAATTGTTGGTGCCCAGGTCGATCGCCGCATAGGCGCGGCGCGCATTCCACCCACCGCGGTCGTGATGACCGGGCTGATCACCGAATCGCGATGACGCGCTGGCCGCACTGTTCGGGGGACGGTGGGATGAAGCAGGCGCGGCTGGACGCCTGCCTCTGTGCTTTGCCGCATTCCGGCCTGATGTGGCGGATTTCGCCATATCCTTCGGGACTTTGCCGCTTTCGGCTGGCGAGGTCACCGCTGTATCGGCCTGCGGCATGGATGTGGGTCGCTCCACCATGCCAAATTGCTCTTTTTCTCATCCGGTCATGCCCACGCGGCCAAAATGTCCGCGCTTCGCCGGTACTTGAGATCAAGGCTAGCGATTATGCGGCGAATGCGCAAGCTTGCCACCGATTCGCAGCGATTTGGGTCTTGACCGCACAAGCTGACGCGCTTAATTGCGGCGGCTCCATTGCCCCTTCGTCTAATGGTAAGACCACGGACTCTGACTCCGTTAATCAAGGTTCGAATCCTTGGGGGGCATCCATCTTCTTCCACAGCGCGACGTGACAGGCAGGGCAGTGCACCCGCACGGCTTGCGGCCAGGATGCTGCAGGCCAGGGATCAGGTCATGACCGCCATGTTCGATGGCCAGCCACCCGCCACGGGTTTGCCGGTACAGGGTCTGCCGGCCGTGCTGCCATCGCATTGCACGCTGCTGCTGCTTGGCAGCCTGCCTGGCCGAGCCTCGCTCGCGGCAGCCAGCTATTACGCACACCCTCGCAACCAGTTCTGGCAGCTGATGGAATTGGTCACTGGCGAAGCGCTGGCCGCGCAGGATTATCCGACGCGGCTTTCCCGATTGGGTGCGCGCGGCGTCGGGCTATGGGATGTGATTGCCTCTGCGCGGCGCGCGTCCAGTCTCGATTCCGATATCCGCGACGCCGCGACCAATCCGCTGATGCCGCTGTTGGAAACCCTGCCGGACCTTCGTGCCATAGCCTGTAACGGCGCGCTTGCCGCAAAAACGGCTGCGCGGCTGTTGCACGAAACCGCGCTGCCCGTCATCGCGCTGCCGTCGAGCAGCCCGGCATATACCCGCAGCCTCGCCGACAAGGCACGGGAATGGCAGGTGCTGCGCGCCCACCTGCTGCCACCAGACTGATATCCGTCCGGGTCAGATGCGCCCGCGCTTGGGGCCCAGGAAGAACCACGCGATCAGGCCGATCACCGGCAGGATGAGAATGAGCGCGGTCCAGAGCAGCTTGGACAGCGTGCTGGCAGCGCTCGACCAGACACTGATGATCGCGATGATGTCGAGAATCAGGATGACGATCCCGAAAATTCCGTATTCCATGGGGGTAAACTCCGTGTTCGACGTGATGATCAGGGGTGCATCACCACCTTGATCCATTCGTCCTGATGGTCGCGGAAATTGCGATAGCCGGTCGCTGCCTCGTCGAGCGGGAGGCGATGGCTGATCAAGAAACTGGGATCAATGACATCACGCTCGATGAGGTCGAGGAGTTCCCCGGTAAAGCGCCGGACATGCGTCTGACCGGTGCGCAGCTGCAGACCTTTCTGCATCATCGCACCCAGCGGAAACAGGTCCGCCTTGCCGCCATAGACCCCCGGCACCGAGACCCGTCCGCCCTTGCGGCAGGCCATGATCGCCTGGCGCAGCGCATGCGCGCGGTCTTGCCCCAGGCCGACCGTCTGCTTGACCCTGTCGGCGATGGTGTCGACGGAAAAGCCGTGTGCCTCCTTTCCCACCGCGTCGATCACCGCGTCGGGGCCGACCCCGCCGGTCATCTGTATGAGCGCATCGAGAATGTCGGTTTCATGGTAGTTCACCGGCTCCGCGCCCAGTTGCTCGGCCATGGCGAGCCGACCCTTGACCCCGTCGATCGCGATGACCCGCCCGGCCTTTTGCTGGAAGGCGCTGAGGATGGTGAACAGCCCGACCGGGCCGCAGCCCCAGACCGCGATGGTATCGCCCGGCGCGATGTCGGCATTGAGTGCGGCCATCCATCCGGTGGGCAGGATGTCGGACAGGAACAGCAGCCGATCGTCGGGAATATCCTCGGGCACGACCAGCGGCACGACGTCCGAATAGGGGATGCGGACATATTCGGCCTGTCCGCCGGCATAGCCGCCGGTCAGGTGCGAATAGCCGAACATGCCCGCCATCGGGTGGCCGAACGCCTTTTCCGCCACCTCCTGGTCCTCGACCGGGCAGCTGTTGTCGCAGTTGCTGTAGCGCTGCTCGCTGCAGTGGAAGCACTGGCCGCAGAAGATGGTGAAGGGCACGACGACGCGCTGGCCGACCTCGAGCGTGCTCTCCTTGCCGACGGCGACGATGCGGCCCATGAACTCATGGCGAGTATGTCGTCCTTCTCGACGGCGGGGATGACGCCGTCATAAAGATGCAGATCCGATCCGCAGATGGCGGTCGAACTGACCTCGATGATGCAGTCGCGCGGGTTGACGATGGCCGGATCGGGCATGGTGCGGACGTCGATATCGCCCTTGCCCTGGAAGGTGGCAGCTCGCATGGCTTGAATTCTTCTGTCTTGCTCGACCGGTGATGTGCAGCGCTCAAACGGCGTCGGGGCGCAACCGCGCGGTGGCGATCTCGCCTGTCTCGATCAGCATCTTCATCCGGCGCAGATCGCGCAGCAGGCCAAGCTCGAGCGCTTCGGCCATCATCGCCTCGGTCTTCCAGGCGGAGGCGAAATGGTGCGGGCGCACCGCCACGATCACCTCGACCGCCGTGCCCTTGTCGCCATTGTCGCGAAAGCGCAGGCGGCCGTGCATATCGGCATGACCCTCGCCCTCGGACCGCCAGGCGACCAGTTCGTCCTCGCGCTCGGTGACGATACGGGTCAGCAGCGGCCGCGACGCCATGTCGCGCAGTCCGGATGGCGGCAGCAGCAGATCGTCCTGATGGCCTTCGGGAAAGGGCAGAAACTCCAGAACAGGCCAGAGCGCGGCGTTGTTCCGCCAGCAGGCGAGTATCTGCTGCGGCGTGGCGCGGACAGTGACGGCAGCGCCGGTGACCCGGTAATCGCCGAAGCGGCGGCGATGGCGGGCACTGCGCGCAGGCGCAGCGTCATGGTTGATGCGCGGCTGGCGACGATAGATCAGCATGCCGCCTGCTGCCGTGGCAAGCGTGGCTGCCAGCCCATAACGGGCCCAGTTGGCAAGGGTCATGGCCGGGTCTTCCTGTCTGCAAGACGTGGTGACACGGTGCCCGTCAAGGCTCGTCGGGGGGTGGGAGAAGGCACCGTGTCACCGGCAGCATTAAGCGGCCCTGTTCGCAGCAATCATCACATGGGTTGGTAAGCCTTCATAAAAGCACATGAAAATGCATCAGCTATCGCGATCCTGCGCGCGCGCCAGCGGCAGGCGCACATCGAACATCAATCCGGCAGGCAGCACTTCGATGGCGGTCTCGGCATCCATCTCGTAATGCAGCGCGCGTTCGACAAAATCGCGGGCCAGTGCGCCAAGCGCTTCTTCCGGATCGGCCAGATTGCGCCCCTCTTCCTTCCAGACAAGGGTCAGCAAGGGCCTGGGCGTGCTGTCATCTATGCCCCAGCGCACCTGCAGCCGGGGCGGTGGATCGCCCGGATTGCCGAAGGTCACTGCGTGGCTTGCCAGTTCGTGGATCGCAAGGCCCAGCATGTTGGCCGCCTTCACCCCGAGCATGATGTCGGGCCCCTCCGCGCTGACCTGATCGTCGGCATAGAGATGATGACTGAACAGCTCGTCGCGCACCAGATCGGCCAGATTGACCTGTCCTGTCGCCGACCGGGTCGAGAGCGACTGGGTGCGCGCGAACGTGTTGATGCGGCCATCAAATTTGAGCACGAACTCCTCGATGGAATCGCAGTGATCGGCGGTCCGCCGCGACAGCGCCCGCACCACGCCCAGCGTGTTGCGGACGCGATGCTGCAACTCCCCCAGCAGCGACCGCTCCTGGTCGCGCAGTCGCTTGAGATCGTCGATATCGGTTGAGGTGCCGAGCCATTCGATGATGCTGCCATCATCGTCATAGACCGGACCGGCGCGGGTCTGGTGCCAGTAATAGCGGCCTTCATCGGCCTTGCGGATGCGGAACTCGACTTCGAAGCTCTGCCGATCGGATGCAAGGCTCCAGGTACTCTGCGCCGCCTCGCGGTCATCAGGGTGAATGACATCCAGCCAGCCATCGCCGACATAATCGGCCTCGCTCTGCCCGGTAAACCGCTCCCATTGGGGGCTGGCCCATAACCATGCGCCATCGCGCCCGGCCCGCCAGACAAGCAGGGGCAGCGTCGCGATGAAATGGTTGAGGGTCTGGACCGGGCCCGACCAGCTAGACGGCATGGGCATTCTCCCTGTGCGAATCTGCTCCGCCATCGGATTCGCAGATCCTGAGATAGCCCGCATCGAACAATGCGAGCTCTTGCAGACGGTCGAAATCAAGCACCGTCAGGCATTTCTGTTCCAGCTGGATCAGCCCCTCGCGGCGCAGATCCTGAAGCGTGCGATTGACATAGACCGGGGTCATTCCGAGCAGCTCGGCCAGTTCGGTCTGGGTCAGATGAAACGCGCAGCGGTGCCCCGATGAGCGATTCACCGAGCGCTGGCGCAGATAGAGTTCGCACAGGATATGGGCCATGCGTTCGCGCGCAGTGCGCTGACCGAGCGAAGTCGACCGGTCGCGCTGGATCGCGGCGGATACATGCATGTCGCACCACAGGAGCTTTTCGAGATCCGGATGGCGGGCGCGGGCCATGTCGAGAAAATCATCGGCGAGAACGCCCAGGCTGGCGGAGGTTAGGGTGGCGATGCTGTGATCCATCGATTCGGCGAGATGCCCGTTGATATCGAAGATATCGCCCGGCAGAAGAACCGACAGGATCTGCCGCCGCCCGTCCTCGAGCGTCTTGTAGCGGATCGACCAGCCCTCCAGCAGCACGTGCAGTGAACCTGTGCCTTCGCCCTGCCGCAGCAGATCGACCCGCGGCGGCACGCTGCGCACATCGCATTGTACCGCCTCCAGAAGCCATGCTTCGGAACGGGCGTCGAGCGAGCCGAAGCCGCGCAGCTTTTGGGTGACGGGGGACGTCACGTTCTGGCCTCCCTTGGGCATCGTCCGAGGGAACCTACGCACGTCCTGCGGGTATGTTGCATGAGAAACCGTCTTCGCCCTTTTTGCGGGTTCAACAGTCCGAGTGGTTCATGACATCATCACCTGCTGACGAAGCCTTGTTGCGCGGTTGCCGCGTGCTCGTGGTGGAAGACGATTTCCTCATTGCCGACGATTTCTCCCGCCGTCTTGCAGGCCGCGGCGCGCAGATCATAGGCCCGGCCGCAACCCTTGATGCCGCGCGCGCTGCGCTGGGCGACGGGGAAGACGTCGATGTCGCGGTGCTCGACATCAATCTGCGCGGGACACTCGTCTTCCCGTTCGCACAGCACCTCGAGGCAGCCGGCATACCGTTCCTGTTCTGCACCGGCTATGGCGAAGACCCGATCAGCGAATGCTTTCGCGATGTCACCCGGTTTGAAAAACCGCTGTCGCATCAGAGTTTCAGCGAAATGGTCCAGAAGATCGCCCGGCTGGTCGCCAGTCCCAGGGGTGGTCCGTTGCGCTGAACGGGCGAGGTCGGCGAAGACTCGCTTATGTAAGTTCAGGGGGACCCACGCCGTCCTATCCATGCGGCATCAGTCATCGAAAGGATGTGACGATGCGCAATATGGTTATCTTGACGGCGACCCTGCTGGCGCCGGCGTGCAATGCGCCCGGCGGAGCCCGGTCCGACACCGCTGAGGGCGATAGCCTGGCCACCGGGCAGGATGGTGGGATGATGGCGGGTCAGGACGGCACGACCATGGCGGCAACGCCTGTTTCGACCGGCACCTATGTCGCTCAGGCCGCCGATTCGGACAGGTACGAGATCCAGGCCGGCGAACTGGCGGTGAAGAACGGCCAGTCGCAGCAGGTCAAGGATTTCGGAAAGAGGATGGTCGAGGATCACACCAAATCCTCGCAGGACATGAAGGCGATGGTTGCGCAGGCCAATCTTGGTGCCCAGCCACCGGCGCGACTGGATGACGAGCATCAGGCGATGATCGACCGGCTCAAGGCTGCCAGAGGCGAAGCATTCGACCGGGAATACATGAGCCAGCAGATGGCTGCCCATCGCAAGGCGCTGGCGCTGCATCAGGGCTATGCGCAGAATGGCGAGAATACCGAGCTGAAGGGCTTTGCCGCACAGGTGATTCCTGTGGTCCAGAAGCATCATGACTGGCTGGAACAGCAGGGTCATGGCGCCAACGGCACCACCGCAGGCGTCGGCACGGGCAATCGCAGCGGCGCGATGCAGAACGGCAGCATGGGCACGGCGAATGAATCGGGTGCCACTGCCGGTCGGTAATTGCGGCCAACCAGAGCGGATCCGCTCCTTCTCTCCACCTCACTGGCGGCCCCAAGGGTCGCCATTTTTTTGGATCGCTACAGGCGGAGCGCTCAGCTCTGGCCTCCGGCCAGTGTCAGTCGCGGGCGGTCCTTGCTCGGCTCGGGTGCTTCAAGCGCGGCGATGAAGCGCGCACTCCACCAGCGCACGTCCTGCTTGACCACCGAGGCCAGCATCGCGGCATGCCGTTCACGGCGTTCCTCGAGCGGCATGGAAAGCGCGCGGGCGATTGCATCGGCCATGTCCTCGCTGCTGTGCGGGTTGATGATCAAGGCCGCATCCAGCTGCGCGGCGGCGCCTGCAAAGCGCGACAGCACCAGCACGCCCGGATCCTCGGGATCCTGGGCGGCGACATATTCCTTGGCGACCAGGTTCATTCCGTCGCGCAAGGGGGTGACCAGCCCGACGCGCGAGGCGCGATAGATTCCGAACAGCTCCTCACGCGCATAGCCCTTGTTGACATAGCGCACCGGCACCCAGTCGATCGAGGCGAACTCGCCGTTGATGCCGCCCGACAGCGCGTTGAGTTCCGCGCGGATCTGCTGATAGCTCGGCACGTCGCCGCGCGAGGGTGGTGCGATCTGCAGCAGGAACAGCCTCTCGCGCAACTCCGGCCGGGTGGTCAGAAGCTGCTCATAGGCCATAAACCGCTCCTGCAGCCCTTTGGAATAGTCGAGCCGATCCACGCCCACGATCACCTGGCGACCGACCGCGCTGGAGATCAGCCGCGACTGGGCGGACCGTGCGGCAGGCGTGTCGCGCGCGGCAGTGAACTCGCTGGTGTCGAGGCCGATCGGGCAGATCAGCAGCCGGGTCGAGCGCCCGTCGAGCAGCGCATGATCGCCGTCGAGTTCCGCGCCCAGATGCGTGACGATATAGTCGATGAACGAAGCGCGCCATTCGTCGGTATGAAAGCCGATCACGTCATAGCTGAGCAGGCTCTTGACCAGGTCCTTGTGGCCAGGCAGCGACATCATCAGGCTGGCGGGCGGCCAGGGGGTGTGCAGGAAGAAGCCGAGCCGGTTACTGAACCCGCGCTCGCGCAGGCGCTGGCCCAGCGGCATCAGGTGATAGTCGTGCACCCAGATCATGTCTTCGGGCTCGATCAGCGGCGCGACCGTTTCGGCAAAGCGCTGGTTGACGCGGGCATAGCCGCCGGCGAAATCACGCGCGATCTCGGTCAGATCGAGACGGTAATGGAAAAGCGGCCACAGCGTCCGATTGGCAAAGCCGTTATAATATTCCTCGATATCCTGTGCCTCGAGATCGATGGTCGCAGTGGCGACCCCGTCCTGGCGGCGGAAGCTGATCTGGCCGGTGAATTCGTCGGTCTGTTCGCCCGACCAGCCGAACCAGATGCCGTTGCTTTCCCTCAGAGCGGCGGATAGCGCGACGGCCAGGCCGCCCCGGTTGCTGCTTGCGCCGCTGCTGGCGGCCTGGACCCGGTTGGAAATGCAGATCAGGCGTTTCATCGAGCGTCACTCCAGGGCCGCGAGAGCAGGCCTGCACACTGGATCAGCCCAACCAGCGAATAGGTTTGCGGATAATTGCCCCACAGCGCACCGGTGCTGGGGTCGATATCTTCTGACAGCAGGCCTGCGGGCGTCCGGCGGCTCAGCATCTCCTCGAACAGCGCGCGCGCATCGCCATAGCGGCCGGTGGCATGCAGCGCCTCGATCAGCCAGAAGGTGCAGACGTTGAACGCCGATTGCGGCGGCCCGAAATCGTCTTCGTCAGCATAGCGCAGCATATGGCTGCCCCGGCGCAAGCCCCCTTCGATGGCGTCGAGCGTCGATATGAAACGCGGGTCGTCGGCGCGGATGAACTTGAGGTCGAGCAGCTGCAACAGGCTGGCATCGAGCGTGCGTTCGCCGAGCACCGCCGAATAATGGTTGCCCGCACGGCTCCAGGCGTTCGCGTCGATATGGGTGCGGATATGTTCGGCACGCTCGCCCCAGAACATCGCGGCTTTCTGTCGTCCGATGGCGCCTGCGGCATTGGCCAGCCGGTCGCACGCGGCCCAGCACATCGCGGCGGAATATGTATGGACATGCGCCCGGGTGCGCAGCTCCCACAGCCCTGCATCGGGCTGGTTGAACATCGCGAAGGCGCGATGACCGACCACCTCGAGCGCCTCGAAATCCTGCACCGTCGCCTGACGGAGCAGCCGCTGATCGAAAAAGGCCTGAACGCTCGACAGCACGATCTGGCCATAGGCATCGTGCTGGATCTGCTCATAGGCCTGGTTGCCCGATCGCACCGGCCCCATCCCGGCAAAGCCCCGGAGTGCGGGCATGACATGCTCGGTCAGTGTCGCCTCGCCGCCGATCCCGTAAAGCGGCTGGATATGCCCGCCGCGCGCCGCATCGACGATGTTGCGCAGATAGTGAAGGTAGGATTCGAGCACGTCGAGTGCGCCCAGACGGTTCAGCGCCTGCACGGTGAAATAGGCGTCGCGAATCCAGCAGAAGCGATAGTCCCAGTTGCGCCCGGAATCGGCATGTTCGGGCAGCGAGGTGGTGAGCGCCGCGACGATCGCGCCGGTCTGCTCGTACTGACAGAGCTTGAGCGTGATCGCGGCGCGGATCACGGCCTCCTGCCACTCGAGCGGCAGGTTGAGCCCGCGCACCCAGTGCTGCCAGGTCGATACGGTTTCGCCCAGCATCGCCTCCATCCGCGCCTCGAGCTGCGCATCGAAGCCTTCATCGGGTCCGAAATAGAAATAAAGGTCGCGTTCGGCCCTGAACATGCGCTCGTCCCTGATCCAGCCTAGCGGGGCATTGCTGGTCAATCGCTGGACTTGCTCTCCCAGGATATAGCGTATGTGATTGGAGCCGGACGTGTGGCGGGGGCTGCCTTCGCCCCAGCCATAAGCCGGGCGCAGGCGTACCGCGATGCGCGGGCTGCCGCTGATGACGCGAACGATGCGAGCAATGGCAACAGGGCGGAACATGCGGCCATGACGCGGAAAGCGCGGCATGAAATCGACAACCTCGATGACGTTGCCCGCTTCGCAAGACATTCGGGTGACCAGCACCGGCGTATTGCGGATGTAATGCTGTTCGATCCGCGCGCAATTTTCCAGAACGATGTCCCAATAGCCATGGTCCTCTTGAGGCTCGAGCAGCGAGCAGAAGACGGGGTCGCCATCGAAGCGGGGCAGGCAGCCCCAGGCGATCCGGGCCTTGGCGTCGACCAGCGCGGCAATCTCGCAATTGCCGATCGGCCAGAGATTCATCGACTGATGTTGGGCCTGATGCTGGGCCTGGTCCGGAGCGCCGTTCATGCAATCAGCTCCGCAATGCGCCTGCGCACGCCTTCCACGGTGTCGAGCCGCTCGTCGCTGTGATCGGCGGTGCGCGTACCCACGCTGATCGCCTGTCCGCCAAGCGCGCGTGTCGCCTCGAATGCCGGGATGTCGGTCAGGTCATCGCCGATGAACACCGGCTCGCTGCCCCTGAAGCGCTCGAGCGCCATGATCTGGCGCACCGCATCGCCCTTGTCCGATCCGCCCGGGCGCAGTTCGAACACCATGTCGCCCTGTTGCACGACAAGCCCGTGCGCGGCGGCCCGGTTCATCGCCCATTGTTCCGCGCGATCGCGCAGCTGCGGCGTCAGCCGGTAGTGAATGCCGAGGCCGAAACTCTTTTCCTCGATGACGATCCCGGCAAACGGCCTGAAATGCTGTGCTGCCTCCACCGCCAGATCGGCAAACAGCCGGGTGGGGCGGGGCGCATGCACCGTGCCGTTCACGCTCAATTCCTGTCCATGGCTTGCTGCGATCACGCCATCGGCCAGCGCGTGCGGCAGCAGGTGACGAAGCTGTTCCAGCGAGCGTCCGCTGACGACCGCGATCCGCCCGTCGAGCCGGTGCGCCGCCAGCGCCAGTGTCTGCGCCATCGCAGCGCTGAGCGCGACCGCATCGGGGGTATCGCCGATCTCGACCAGGGTCCCGTCGAAATCGAGCAGCAGCGCCAGAGGCCTTGGGTCTTGATCACGATCGTCAGCGGCGATTGTCTGCGCAAGGCTGTCAGGCACGCGGGTGCTGCTCCTTTTCAGGGTCCATCCATGAGGGTGTGATAGGGACACGCACCACCGCCACGCCGGTTCCCCTCAGCCGCGTTTTTTCAGCATTTTCAGCACTGCGGGCTCGGCCTGATCGGGGTCGGTCCGGCGGAACAGCGTCTCGTCTTCGCGATAGGCTTCGAGGATTTCGGGATGGATGTACGACTGGCGGCAGATTGTCGGCGTGTTGCCGAGTGCATCGGCCGCGCTGGCCACCGCCGTGCGGATCGCGGCTTCGGTCGCCGGCGGTTCGTCGTGCTGGCGCAATTCGCACAGCGCCGAAAAGGCGGTGACGGTGCCGCACCAGGTGCGGAAATCCTTTGCCGAGAAATCCTCGCCCGCGATCTCGCGCAGATAGGCGTTGATATCGTCCGAGCTCACGCTGCGCAGCTCGTCGCCGTCCCGGTATCGGAACAGCTGCTGGCCGGGCAGCTCCTGCAGGGCGCGCAGCACCCTGGCGACGCGGCGATGGCGCAAGGAGACGTCCCATTTGCGCCCGCCCTTGCCGTTGAAGCGGAAGCGGATCTGTGAGGCTTCGAGCGCGACATGGCGGCAATGCAGCGTGGTCAGGCCATAGGAGCGGTTTTCCTTGGCATAGAGCGCGTTGCCGATCCGGATCGCGGTACAGTCGAGCAGATGAATGATGGTCGAGAGCACGCACGGCCGCGATGTCCCGCGCGTGCTGATGTCGCGCTCCACCCGTTCGCGGATCGCGGGGAGCTTTGCGCCGAAGCTGGCAAGCCGCGCGAACTTGGCTGCGTCCTGCTGCTCGCGATAGGCGGAGTGATAGCGATATTGCTTGCGCCCGCGCGCGTCGCGCCCGGTCGCCTGAAGATGCCCATTGGGGTCGGGGCAAATCCAGACCATTTCATAGGCCGGCGGGATGGCGAGGCTCTCGATGCGTTTGCGCACCGCCTTGTCGCGGATCAGCCTGCCCTTGCTGTCATGATAGCTGAAGCCCTTGCCGCGCCGCTTGCGGGTGATGCCGGGCATGTCATCGCTGGTGAAGACCAGCGTGTCGCCCGCGCTCATAGGGCGCGAGCGCCGGGTCGGTCACATGCCCTCATGGTCCTTGTCACCTGCCAGATCGTCGCGCCCGGCATTCTTGGCGGCATTGCCTTGCGCATGCCTGGGCCCGTAATAGCGGTTCTCGCTCTGTCCACCTTCGATGAATCCCCGTTTTTCGCCGCGTTCCTGCTTGCCGGTATGCGGGTCGGGATAGGGTCCGCCGCCCGATTCCCCCGCACCGCCCTTGCCGGTCTGCGCTTTCATGTCGTCGGGGATACGCGTCTTGTTGGTCATGGCTCCGTCCTCCTGAAAAATGAGCCTTGAAGGCTAGGCGCGGCAATTGCTCTGCCCCTTAACATAGGCGTGTGTGGGCGCGTCGCGGCTGCGCGACACAGGGTGTGAAACCGCCTCCCCCGAATCGGCGGACCCATCGAGAGGAACACCCCATGGCCCATTCACGAACGCACAATGGACGCACACCCAATGGACAGGGCGGCAGCTCGATCCTCGGCAGCTCGGCCAAGGGGCTGCTGCTTACCGCAGGCGTTGCCGCCATTGCCAATCTTGGTCGCAAGATGGCGGTCCAGGCCCCGACCGCCATGGCGCAGGACTGGTGCGAGGGGCTGATCCTGGAGCACAAGGCGACGCTCGCTGTCATCGACAAGCTCGAACAGCTCTCGCCCGACCAGACCGACCGCCGCGCGCTGCTCTACGAGCTCGGCCAGATGGACAAGCGCGACCCAGCCTTTGGCGAAACGCTTGGCCGGCTGCGACACCACGGTATCGCGTGAATTGCGCATCTCGCCGACATCGATCGCCACCGATTGCAGATATTCCGCCGCGTCCTCATCGCTTTGCAGGTCGAGGCAGTAGAGCGCGTTGAGCGTCGTGCGGTTGATCGGCATCGGCACCCGCTGGTCGTCGACATGGGCGAGCACGCGATGCTCATAGGCCCGCCAGCCGGTAAGGCGGCTCGGAAGGACACCGGCACCAGCACGATCCGCATTATTCGAACTGGCGGCAGAAGCAGATCGAGCAGCTCGACAGCGATTACGATCGCTTCAACCAGCAGCGCCAGAGCCAGTTCGATCAGGAGTTCAGCGAATGGCGGTCGAAGAACCGTCAGGACTCCGAACGGGATGGCGCCAGCGCGTCCGATTCGCCCTCGGGTCTCGGCAAGACGGAAAAACCCAAGAGTTGATGCAAGTTAATTCGATTGCGGCCTGAACCGCGGCGGGGGGCGATTTGCCCCCCGCTTGCATTCGGTTCGTCGCGAATGCCTCCCTAACATATACCAGTATAAGGACGTTTGTTCAGCCAGGTGAAAGGTTGCGAGTGGAGGGACCTAGCAGAGAGACAAAACACCATGAACATGCATGCGAGCTTGCCGATCGCGTTTCCGTCTCAATCCCGCCCTTGCCCCAGATCCATCGAGCCGCGTTGCGACTTCATCCAGCAGGGTGACACTGTCGTCCGCCCGCGGCTTGTGCTGGAAGGCTGGGCAGCGGGATACCGCATCACCTTTGACGGTCGGCGCCAGTTGACCAACCTGTATCTGCCCGGCAAGATCATCGGCGTCTGGCGCAGCAACCAGACCAGTTTCTACCACGCGGTCATGTCGATCAGCCGGCTGCAGCTCATCGAATTCGGTTCGCTGCCCGAAGCCGATGTGGTCGAACTGGAATGCGCGCTGATCGAGCGCCAGCTGGAAAACAGCATCTTCCGCCTTGGCTGCCTGAACGCCTATGAGCGCATGGCGCATCTGTTTCTCGAACTGGGCGAGCGCCTCGCGATGCGCGGCCAGGGCGAGGCGGATTGCTATCACATGCCGCTGACTCAGGAGCTGCTCGCCGACCTGGTCGGCATCTCCTCGGTGCACGTCAACCGCACGCTGCAGCAGATGCGCGCCGATGGCGTCATTCGATTGGTCAACTGCCGCCTCGAGATCCTCGAACGCGAGGATCTGGCCGACAAGGTCAATTATCAGCCGCTTTTCTGAGGCCCTGGCTGAACCCGATCGGGCGTGCGCCGTTACCCCTTGATGGAACAATCCGAACTCTGGGAGATGCTGCGCACGCCCGCGATCGTGGTCGCGTTGATCTCGACCGCCCTGGTGGCACACCGGGTGATCATGGCGATCGCCGTGCGGATCGCGCAGCGCACGGACACCGATCAGGACGAAGCGCTGCTCGCCTGCCTTTTCCACCCGCTGCGGTGGATCATGGTGGCGTTGCTGCTGCTGGGTGCGGACAGCCTCGCCGCGCGGGGCGACGACTTGTCGAGCGCGGTGACGGCAGTGGTGCGCATTGCGATGCCGCTGCTCTGGGGCTGGCTGGTGATCGCCGTCATCCGGTTCGCCCATGGCTATATCGACGCGCGGTCCGATGTCAGCGCGGAGGACAATCTCGCGGCGCGGCGCAGGCGGACCCGTGCGGACATTCTGGCGCGCATTGCCATCGTCATCGTCGCGCTGGTCAGCCTGGGACTGCTACTGCTGAAGATACCCGCGGTCCGCGAGATCGGTCTGGCGCTGGTTGCCTCTGCAGGCCTTGCTGGCCTCGCCTTTGGCGTCGCCGCACAGCCGCTGCTCAAGAACCTGGTGGCCGGAATCCAACTGGCCTTTACCGAGCCGGTACGGATCGACGACGTCGTAGTGTACCGCGGTGAATGGGGCCGGATCGAGAAGATCACGTTGACCTATGTCGTGCTGAAGATCTGGGATGATCGCCGGCTCGTCATTCCGGTCTCCAAGCTGCTGGAAGAGCCGGTCGAGAACTGGACGCTGCAGACGAGCCATCTGCTCGGCACGGTGATGATCCATGTCGACCATGCCGCCGATGTCGAGCGTATCCGCGCCTGCGCGCTCGATGAGGTGCGCGCCCATCGCCTGTGGGATGGCCGGGTCGCGCTGCTGCAGGTGACCGACATGAATGCCAATGTGCTCGAACTGCGCGTCCTGATGAGCGGGCGGAATGGCGGCGAGCTGTTCGATCTGCGCTGCGACGTGCGCGAGACGGTCTTGCGTTTCATCGCCACCGAAATGCCTGATGCCCTCAACCGCAACCGCGTGGCGCTTGAGCCGTTGGAGACCGCATGACCATCGACTGGATCAATATCGTCGGAACGATCGGCGCCTGTGCCTCGGTGGCCAGCTTCACTCCCCAGGCGTGGAAGATCATCCGGGAGAGATCGACCAAGGGCCTTTCGCTCGGCATGTTTGCGCTGACCTGCCTGGCCTTTGCCGCCTGGACAACCTTTGGCCTGCTGAAAGGCGAATGGGCACTGATCATCCCCAATGCGATCTGCCTGTGCTTTGCGCTCTTCATTTTCGGCATGATCGCGCTGCCGGGCCGGAAAACCCGCGAGGTGGCCGAAACGCTCGATCCGATCAGCTGATCGGTCCAGCCTATGTTGCTGCGGCGGGAGGCCCTGCATGCCGTTGTTGCGCGCAAGGAGCCGCCCGATGAATGCCGAGAAACGCCGAGAACTGGCCAGGGATCGCACCGATCTGGCCGAAGACCGCACCATATTGGTGCATGAGCGCAGCTTTGCCGGATGGGTTCGTACCGGTATGGCAGCGGTCGGCATCGGACTCGGTTTCAACGCGCTGTTTCGCGCTCTCGAACCGGCCTGGGTCCCCAAGGCCATTGCCAGCGCGTTCCTGCTGGTGGCCATCTACATATTCCTGTCTGCGGATCGGCGTGCGCGCCGCATTCTCACCAGGCTCGACGAGCACAGCGTCATCGCGCTCAAGCCGATGCGCATCCGTCTTCTGTCCTGGCTGCTGTCGCTGGCCACGCTGGCGCTGATCGTGGCGATCTGGCTTCTAACAGGCAATCAATCGGGCTGATCGGCCAGCTGCCGCAGCGCTGCATTCGCTGACACCTGCTGTTCGACATAATGCGCCGCCTGATCGGCCTGCTTGCGGCCGAGATGCCAGTCGAGAATCTGCATGCCCGGCACGATCGGGGGGCTGAGCAATATGTCGCCGTCGCGCATCATCGACCGCGAGGCGATGCGGCTCGCTACCACCATCGATCGCTGCATGATCTCGACGATCGAGGGGAAATCGCTGTCCGACTTGCGGCGCAGCAACAGGTCGCGGATCAGTTGCCCGCGTCGCCGGAGCGACTGATAGGCGGCCTTGATCCGCCATACCTGTCCCGCTTCGCCCAGGGTCACGACGATATTGGGCCCGGACTTGAGCGCGCGCATCGTCACCACCGGCACATTGTCGAGCACGCCGCCATCGACCAGGATATTGCCATCGGCATCGATGAACGGCGGCAGGATGGTCGGCAGCGAGCCCGAAGCGCGCACCGCATGCCAGAGCGGCCCGCGGCGGTGGACATGCAGGTCGTTGGTCGAAAGATTGGTGGAAATGGCGAAGAAATTGAGCGGCTGGTCGGCAATGTCGGCCGTACCGTAGCGCGCCTCCAGTTCGCTGTCGAACACCGCCGGGTCGAGCAGCGAATGGATCGGCACGGTAAAGCGCCGCATCGCCCTGGCGCCGATGAACATTGCTTCCATCTGATCGAGCGTCTGGGCCACCGAAAGGCCCTGCGCGATGGCCGCACCCATGGCCGCGCCCGCGCTGGTGCCGCCGATGAGGTCGATCGGCACGCCCGCCTTTTGCAGGCCGCGGACGATTCCCAGATGCGCGCACCCCAGGGCGCCGCCGCCCGCCAGCACCAGCCCGACCGCCCGGCCGGTCAGGAAGCGCGCGACGCGATGAAAATCGGCGTCGCTGTCTCTGGCCACATGATGGTGCAGATGCGGGTCACGCCCGGCCAGCCAGGCGGCGGTGCCGCAGATCGCCTGATCAGCCCGGTCGCGGATCACCAGCAGGCTGCGGTTGGGCGGTTCGATCGCCGCACAGCCTGCCCGTTCGAGGGGGTTCATGGCCGGGCTGGCACCGGTTTCGGCGATCATCAGCAGGCCATCGGCATTGCGACACACCAGTGCGCCCCATTCTGCCTCGCCCGAGGCATCGATCAGCAGATAGCCGCGCCGTGCCTCGTGCTCGCGCAGCCAGGCCTGATAGGCGCTGGCGGGCCCGGGCGGCACGTCGCTTTCGCGCACCAGCATGACCTGGCGATCGTCGGGCACGGTGGCGCGGATCGCAGCCATCAGACGGTCGAGCAGGACGGGATCGACCCGGCTCGTGCCGCATGGCACCACCGCGATGACCCGCGGCAGCCGCGCCTCCATCGGCGGAGTCTTGGCGGTGACTGCGGCCAGCCGCTGGGTCACGGCGGTCAGGATCGCGGGAACCAGCTGCGGATAGGCGGCGACCACGGCATCATAGTTCTGGCGATCCAGCACCATCACCACGCTGTCGCGGCTGGCCTGCAAGGTCGCGGTGCGCGTGCCGCCGCCGAAAAAGGCCAGTTCGCCCACCGGCTCGCCGGCCTCGATCTGCGCCACGGCCTTGGTGCCGGTCGGTGTTTCGATCAGCACCCGCAGCCGACCGGTTTCCAGGAAATACAGCGAATCCGCCGGGTCGCCCTGGCGAACCAGAATATTGCCTGCGGGCAGATCGAGCCGATGGGCGCGCCTGCTCAGCGCATCGATCGCAGCCTGATCGACATTGGCGAACAGGCCGGCCTGCATCCAGTCGCGCAGGGCCCCTTCTGCCGGATACTCACCCGTGTGGCCCGTCACCTCCACGCTCTCCCCCTGCGATGCCGACAGTCTGGCTTCTCCATCGATCCTAGCCCAGGCATTTCGAAAACAGAAGCGGCTCGGCAGGCAAGGGCAGGAATGCGACGACCCGAGCAACGCTTTTGCCGTTCAACCCTTGGTGTCTTGCTGGCCGGGCCACCCCCAAACCGCCTCTCGGCCCGGTCAGCAGCCTGACTTTCCCAAGAACAGCAGGTCAGACGGCGGACAGCACGAGGAGACACCCCATGAACATGATGCAGGACAGCACGCTTGAGCGCGGCTATGACACGATTTCGAGCGACCGCGTTGACGGTACCGCAGTCTATGGCGCCGATCGCGAGAAGATCGGTTCTGTTACCAACATGCTGATCAGCAAGCGTGAAGGCCGGGTGACGGACGTTATCGTCTCGGTCGGCGGCTTCCTCGGCATTGGCAGCGAGCTGCACAGTCTGCCGTGGTCGAAGCTCAGCTATGACACCGAACTCGGCGGCTATCTGGTCAATGTGACGGCAGACCAGCTCAAGGACGCGCCGCGCTTTTCCGAAAGCGATCGCGACCGCGCGCACGACCGTGACTACCAGTCGAGCGTCTACAATTACTGGCAGGTCCAGCCCTATTGGTGATTCGATCACCTGAGCCGCGAAAAGGGCCGGAAAGCATCAGCTTTCCGGCCCTTTTCCGTGTGGATGCGCAGCGGAATGGCTTGCCTTGGTGATGGGCCTGCGCTTAAGGAGCGCGGCGCACGGCGCCCGTTGCATCCCGTCCGGATCAGCGCTGACATGACAAGGTTTCGCCCGGATGCTCAAACGGCTCTATCACTGGACGCTCGCCAAGGCCGCGCATGAAAAGGCGCCCTATTGGCTGGCCGCCGTCAGTTTCATCGAATCCAGCTTCTTCCCCATTCCGCCCGATGTGATGCTGGCCCCGATGTGTCTGGCGCGGCCTCAAAAGGCGTTCCAGTACGCGCTGATCTGCACCATCGCCTCCGTGCTCGGCGCGCTGCTCGGTTATGCGATCGGTTTCTTCCTGTTCGAGACGATCGGCCGTGCCATTCTGGACTTTTATGGCCTTGCCGATCAGTTTGACACCTTCAAGATCAATTTCAACGAGCAGGGCTGGGTGATCGTGCTGCTCGCCGGTTTCACGCCGCTGCCGTTCAAGGTCATCACCATCGCCGCCGGTGCAACGGCGATGCCGCTCTACATTCTCGTCTTCGCCTCGATCGTCGCGCGATCGGCGCGTTTCTTCCTTGTCGGCGCTCTGCTGTGGAAGTTCGGCCAGCCGATGCAGGACTGGATCGACCGGCATTTCGCGCTGGCAACGACTGTGGTCGGCGTGCTGTTCGTCGGCGGTTTCGCCGCGCTCAAGTTCGTCTTCTAGTGGTCCGATACTGACATTTGCAGACCCAATCCCGCCGCAAGGGGATGCAAATGTCAAAATCAATTCACTAGGGCTTGCGGACGAACAGCTCTTCATAGCGCCGCCGCAGCGGATCGGGGATCGCCTTTGGGCCGTTCCTGTCGGTCAGCACCAGCGTCGAGACGCAGGTCGCAACGCACACGCCTTGCTGGAAGGCGGCGGAACAGATGTCCCAGCTGGACGAGCCGATGCGCCCGATTCCGCTCATCACTTCGACCGGGTCGGGGAAATGCGCCTCGGCGACATAATCGATCGCAACCGACGCGATCAGCCAGCGCTCGCCGGGCTGGCGGCGTTCCAGCCCCAGATTGCGGTTGAACCGCACCCGGCCATTCTCGAACAGCGCCGCCATCGCGACATTGTTGATATGGCCGAGCGGGTCGAGGTCCTGGAAGCGCGTCTCGGTGACCGTGCTGAACGGATAGCTTTCCGGTTCGCGCTGCCAGGCTTCGGATCTGGGCATTCAGTCGAGTCCTGACAGGCCGTTCAGAGCGAACGACCGATCAGTTCCTTCATGATCTCGTTGGTGCCGCCGAAGATGCGCGTCACGCGCGCACCGCGCCAGGCCCGCGCGATCGGATATTCGTTCATGTAACCTGCGCCGCCATGGAGCTGGAGGCACTTGTCCATGATCTCCCACTGCAGTTCGGTGTGCCACAGCTTGGCAGCAGCACCTTCGGTGGCCGTCAGTTCCTTCTTGGCGTGGCGGTTCAGCGCCCAGTCGAGATGCGCCCAGCCGACCTGCAGCTTGGTCTTGAGGTCGGCGAGCACGAACCGGGTGTTCTGGAAATCGAACACCGTCTTGCCGAAGGCCTTTCGGTCCTTCACGAAGGCGACGGTATCGTCATAGGCCTTCTGCGCCGAAGCCTGGGCGGACACGGCGATCGACAGGCGCTCCTGCGGCAGTTCGCTCATCAGGTAGATGAAGCCCTTGCCCTCTTCGCCGAGGCAGTTGGTCATCGGCACGCGCACGTCGTTGAAGAACAGTTCCGACGTATCGGCGGCGTCCTGGCCGATCTTGTCGAGATTGCGCCCGCGCGCAAAGCCTTCGCGATCGGCTTCGACCAGGATGATCGACACGCCCTTCCAGGCCGGCTGCACCTCGGTATCGGTCTTGGCGCAGACCAGGATCAGGTCGGCATTTTGGCCGTTGGTGATATAGGTCTTTGACCCGTTGATGACGTAATGGTTGCCATCCTTCTTGGCCGTCGTGCGGATGCCCTGCAGGTCGGAGCCCGTGCCAGGCTCGGTCATCGCGATGGCGGTGATCGTCTCGCCGGAGACAAGCCGCGGCAGCCATTTCTGCTTCTGCTCTTCGGAACCGTACTGGACGAGATAGTTGACCACGATGTCCGACTGCAGCGAGAAGCCGAGCGGCGATCCGCCGAAATAGGCGGCTTCCTCGTTGACAATGGCGTTATAGCCGAAGTCCAGGCCCAGGCCGCCATATTCTTCCGGAACTGTCGGGCACAGCATGCCGAGCTCGCCTGCCTTGGGCCAGATTTCACGTGGAACAATCTTTTCCTCGTCCCATTTGACCGCATTGGGGGCCACTTCTTCCTGCATGAAGCGGCGCACGGTCTGGCGAAAGGCTTCATGATCAGGGGTATAGGCGGTGCGGGCAAGTTCATCGAGCGACATGGCTTCTCTCCGGTGAATCCTCGGCCACGCGATTCATGCCGCGTGGCAGTGCTTCAAGGTCTAGCGCTGCGTTGACGTAAACGTCAATCGCTATTTAATCGCTCGGTTAAGATCGTTTCAGCCCTGACTGCGGCCGCGCGCCATCACCGCGAGCCGCGCCTGTTCGACCGCTTCCGGCGCAACCTGGCGATTGGCGTCGGTCGATCTTTGCGCCTCCAGCGCCAGCCCGTCGGCCAGGCTCATCCCAAAGCCATCGTCGATCAGCCGCTTGTAGGCCGCGACCATGACGGGGTCGATATTGGCCATGTCGCGCGCCAGGGCAGTGGCGACAGGGAGCAGTTCTTCGGCTTGGACGACGCGATTGACCAGGCCCCAGCGTTCGGCGGTGGCAGCGTCGAGGAAATTGCCGGTCAGGGACAGCTCCTTGGCACGCGAAATGCCGATCATCCGCGACAGTTTCTGCGACAGGCCCCAGCCGGGCATGATGCCCACCCGCGCGTGGGTATCGGCAAAGCGGGCGTTGGTGGACGCGATCAGCACGTCGCAGGCCAGAGCCAGCTCGAACCCGCCGGTGATCGCGACCCCGTTGATCGCGCCGATCACCGGCTTGGCGCATTGTTCGACAGCCTTGACCGGATTGTCCCGGGGATCGGTCGCATTGGCCGCACCCAGCCCCTCGGTGCTCGCGCCCAGCTCCTTGAGATCGAGCCCCGCCGTGAACGCGCGGGTGCCCGCGCCGGTCAGCACCACCGCGCGCACCGCGTCATCCTTGGCCACTGCCCGCATGGCATCGGCTAGCTCGGCACGCAAAGCGCTGGACAAGGCATTCATCGCCTCGGGCCGGTTCAGGGTCACGATGGCGACGCTGTCGGCCAATTCGATGGACACCAGCGGCATGTCTCTCTCCTGGCTTCTATAATCCGGATTCAGGCTATGCGGGCCGCGCATGGGTGGCAAGCCTTGCCAATATCCCCGGCTTGGCACACAATGTCCGCGCCTTGGGGGTCGCGCTTCAGGCAGGGGGCTTTGCCGTGTCGCGCGCACAGCGTTTTCTCGAACGGTTCCGGTCTTCGGCCGATGACCGCAACCCGCTCGACATGCTGCACGAGGATGCCGAAGGCTTTGGCGCCCTGCTGGCCGAAGCGCCCGAAGCGCTGGCCGAAGCGCTGATGGACGATGCCGATCGTGCACCCGCGGGTCCCGCTTTTGTCAATCCGCGCGCCTATGCCTCGGCCGCCTGTGATGCCGATGGCACGATCATCATTGCCGATCCTGCCTTTGCCGCCTGGGCCGCGCCGCTGCATCGCGGCCGGGCCGAGCTGGGCGCGTTGAAACAGGGGCGCGCGAGCGTCTCCTATCTGCTCGAGGACGCCTCCGGCGCTGCCGGGCGCGATGGCAAGTTCATCGCGGTGGCTGCAGCGCCGCTGGCGGCTGCGCGTCACTGGCCATTGGCCCCTGAGGTGCGCCGCGCGCTGGAAAAGGGACGCGCGGATTACGCATTGGTCGCCCATCTTCCGCCGACGCTGCAACCGCGCGGGCTCGCGAGCGCGGCACGGATGTTCGGCTTTACCGCGCGCGAAGTCAGCATGGCGGAAGCCCTGGTGCGCGGCGGCGACGTGCGCGAGGCGGCTCGGCTGGAAGGCATCGCCTATGAGACCGGGCGCGACGCGATCAAGTCTGCCATGGCGAGGGCAGGCTGCCATCGTCAGGGCGAGTTCGTCGCGCTCTGCCTGCAGATCGAAAGCGGAGAGCAACCGGGGGGGCTCGCGGTCGAGCCGGTGCTGCGCGACATATTCGGCCTGACCGAACGCCAGGCGCGCATTGCCGATGCCATGGCGCGCGGGCTCACGCGGGAAGAGTGCGCGCAGCGGCTGATGCTGTCGGTCAATGTCGTCAAGGCCGAACTCAAGGCGATCTTCGTGCAATGCGAGCTCAGCTCAGTGGTGCAGCTGACAACTCTCGTCGGGCATATCCAGGCTGTTGCCGCACTGGCCGAGGCGACCGATATCGACCTGTCGGTGGCGACACGCGGCGCAGAGCCGTTGCGGTTGCTGCCACGAGCGGATCGGCCGGGGCGCATCGCCTTTGCCGATCATGGACCGCGTGACGCGATACCGCTGATCTGCCTGCACACCGCGACCACAGGCCGGCATCTGCCCACCAGCGCGATCAGCGCGCTGCAGGCCGGCGGAATCCGTCCGATCACGCTCGACCGGCCCGGTTTCGGCCTGACCGCGATGGTCGAGGGCGATTATCTGAAGCACAACATGCGCGACATTCTGGAGATACTCGACACGCTCGGCATCGCGCGAACCTCCATCCTGGCGCGAGGCGGCACGATGGTGCTGGCCCATTTTGCCGCACAATATCCGGATCGCTTCGACCGCGCCGTGGTGCTCAATCCGGAGCCGCCGCCCCGCGCCGATGGCCGTTTGAACGGTCTGCAAGGGCATGTGAAGAAGCTGGTCTATTCGCGGCCCGGATTGATCGGGCCCCTGGCGACCCATCTGTCGCGCCGCGCCTCGGCGGGCACCGTCGAGCGTCTGGTGCTGCAGGTCGTCGGCGGCTCTGCCGCAGACCGGGCGACGCTGGCCGATCCGGAGATTCTCGCCGCCTATGTCCGGTCCACGCAGCAAAGCGCGATGCAGGGCGGCGCAGGCTTTCTGGCGATCGCCCGGTCCGAGCCGCACGACACGGTGCAGCCGCTAGCCGATGGCAGCCCGATCACGATCCTGTGCGGGGCCGAGGACACGATGTACGAGGCATCCGATTCCGTGCCCTATTGGCAATCGCTCTGGCCGGGCGCGGCCGCGCATGTCGTGGCCGGGGCGGGGCGCATGCTGCTCTTCCAGCGGCCCGACCTCGTGGCAGCGGCCCTGCGCGGCGATCCCCTCATGCTGTAACCGCGTGCTGCGCAACATTTCCCCGCGCGAACACTTGCCCAATCCGTACCGTCACGGCTATGCACGAACCTGCGGGGCGTCCTCAAACCATCAGGCCGGCAATCGGCAAAACCACAATCGAATCAACCTGCGGCCGCGCCCCTGCGGTCGCCAGACAAGGGCCTGTCGATGAGCGAGAAGAGCAACGTCCAGTTCACCGAGCGCGAGGCGCTGCACTTCCATTCCACCGGGCGCCCCGGCAAGCTCGAGATCATCGCCTCCAAGCCGATGGCTACCCAGCGCGATCTGAGCCTCGCCTATTCGCCAGGCGTCGCCGTGCCGGTGCGCGCCATTGCCGAAGACCCGGCCACTGCCTATGACTATACCGCCAAGGGCAACCTGGTTGCGGTCATCTCCAACGGCACCGCAATCCTTGGCCTCGGCAATCTGGGCGCGCTGGCCTCCAAGCCGGTGATGGAAGGCAAGGCGGTGCTGTTCAAGCGCTTCGCGGATGTGGATTCGATCGATATCGAGGTGAATACCGAGGATGTCGACCGGTTCATCGAGTGCGTCGAGCTGCTCGAGCCGAGCTTCGGCGGCATCAACCTGGAAGATATCGGCGCACCTGCCTGTTTCATCATCGAACAGGCGCTGAAAGAGCGGATGAACATTCCGGTCATGCACGATGACCAGCACGGCACGGCGATCATATCCGCCGCCGGCCTGCTCAACGCCTGTTACCTCACGGGGCGTGACTTTGCCGATGTGAAGGTGGTGGTCAATGGTGCGGGCGCCGCTGCCATCGCCTGTACCGAGCTGATCAAGGCGATGGGCGTGCGGCACGACAATGTGCTGATGTGCGACCGCTCGGGCGTGATCTATCAGGGCCGCGACGATCTGGATCAGTGGAAGTCGGCGCATGCCGCCAAGACCGACCGGCGGACGCTCGAAGAGGCGCTGGATGGCGCCGATATCTTCCTGGGGCTTTCGGCCGCAGGGGCGCTCAAGCCCGAGATGGTGATGAAGATGGCGCCCCAGCCGATCATCTTCGCCATGGCCAATCCCGACCCGGAAATCACGCCGCCCGATGCCAAGGCGGCGCGCCCCGATGCGATCATCGCCACCGGCCGGTCGGACTATCCCAACCAGGTCAACAATGTGCTGGGTTTCCCGTTCATCTTCCGCGGCGCGCTTGATGTGCGTGCGACGGCGATCAACGAGGAAATGAAGATCGCGGCGGCCAAGGCGATCGCCGAACTGGCGCGCGAGCAGGTGCCCGAGGAGGTCGCTGCGGCTTATGGCGGTGCGAGCCAGAAATTCGGCGTCGACTACATCATTCCGGCACCGTTCGATCCGCGGTTGATGGAGCGCGTTTCGGCGGCGGTCGCGCAGGCGGCGATGGACACCGGCGTCGCGCAGAAGCGCATCGAGGACATGGCCGAATATCGCCATTCGCTCAAGTCCAGGCTCAACCCGACGACCGCCGTGCTGACCCAGGTCTATAGCGATGCGCGCGCCAATCCCAAGCGCGTGGTCTTTGCCGAGGCCGAGGAAGAAGTGGTGCTGCGCGCCGCGATCCAGTTCCGCGATGGCGGCTATGGCACGCCGGTGCTGGTCGGCCGCGAACAGCGCGTCCGCGACAAGCTGAAGGAACTGGCGGTCGACGATCCCATGGCGTTCGAGGTGCACAACAGCGCCAACTCGCCGCTGGTGCCGCACATGGTCGACGTGCTCTACGAACGGCTGCAGCGGCGCGGTTATCTCAAGCGCGACGTCAAGCGCATGGTCAACCAGGATCGCAACATCTTCGGCTCGGCGCTGCTGCATCTGGGCGAGGCCGGTGCGATGCTGACCGGCATTACCCGCACTTTCGGCCAGTCGATGCGCGAGATTCGCCGCGTGCTCGATCCCAAGCCGGGCGAAACGCCTTTTGGCATCCATGTGATGGTCGGCAAGAGTCACACGGTGTTCCTGGCCGATACCACGGTAAACGAGCGGCCAAGCGCCGAGGAACTGGCGTGCATCGCGGAGAACACCGCCCATGTCGCGCGGCGTCTGGGGCATGAACCGCGTGTCGCGTTCCTGTCCTATTCCAATTTCGGCAATCCTTCGGGTCGCTGGCTGGACAATATCCGCGACGCGGTGAGCATCCTGGATCAGCGCGGGGTCGCATTCGAATATGAAGGCGAGATGTCGCCCGACGTCGCGCTCAACCCCAGGCTGATGGCCAATTATCCGTTCTGCCGTCTGTCGGCACCGGCCAATGTGCTGATCATGCCGGGGCTGCAATCGGCCAATCTTTCGGCCAAGCTGCTGCGCGAACTGGGCGGCGACGCGATGATCGGACCGATGCTGATCGGCATGGAAAAGCCGGTGCAGATTGCCGCCATGTCCTCGACCGCTGGCGATCTGCTGACGCTGGCGCTGCTGGCCTCGGCGGGCGTGGTGGGCTGATCAGCCAGGCTGGCTGGTGGCAATGGTCCGGCGGACCAGAGCCACCAGATCGTCAGGCGCAAACGGCTTGGTGATCAGAACATTGTGCGGGCAGCTTTCCAGCGCGCCGCCGGCATAGCCGGTCATCAGCACGATCGGGATGTCCGGCCAGGAGCGATGGACCTCGGCAGCAAGCGCCTTGCCGTCGAGCCGCGGCATGGTGATGTCGCTCAGCAGCAAATCGGGGCGCTTTTCGGCACTGCGCATCGTGTTGAGCGCGGCCTGGCCGTCTTCGGCCTCGACCACGTTGAAACCAGCTTCCTGCAGCACGTCGCTGACATGCGCCCGGAGCGCGGCATTGTCTTCGGCCAAAAGGATCGTGCAATCGGGACGGCAGGCAGGTTCGGCCAGACCCGCGCTTCCCTCGCCCGGCAGATCGTCGAAGGCATCCGCCGTCACCGGGAGCCACAGGCTCAGCGTCGTGCCCTCGCCGGGCGCGGTCTTCAGCGTCACGAACCCGCCCGATTGCGCGACAAAGCCCTGCACCTGGCTGAGGCCAAGGCCTGTGCCCTTGCCGATCTCCTTGGTGGTGAAGAACGGCTCGAAGATATGCGCGGCAATGTCTGCCGGAATGCCCGATCCGGTGTCGTGCACGCAGAAGCGGACATAGCGGCCCGGCGGTGCATCATGCCCGTCGTGCATGTCCTCTTCGCTGCGCAGCGCATTGGCACCGTGGATGGTGATCGTCCCGGGCTGTTCCATCGCGTCGCGCGCGTTGACCACCAGGTTGAGCAGCGCATTTTCAAGCTGGCTCGCATCGACCGTGATCGGCCAGAGACTGTCGGGGCACTCGACCGCCAGTTCGTGGCGATCGTCGAGCGCTTGCGCGGCCAGTGGCTGAAGGTCGCGGATCAGTTCGGTCGGGCGGATCAGCGTCGGGGTCAGCGACTGGCGCCGGGCATAGGCGAGCAGGCGCTGGGTCAGGTTCGCGGCGCGGCTCGCGCCATCGCGGGCGTTGGCGATCGCGGCCTCGGCACGTTCGACCTGACCGGAGGCGATGCGCTTCTGGGCGATGTCGAGGTTGCCGGTGATGATCGTGAGCAGGTTGTTGAAATCATGGGCGATGCCGCCGGTCAGCTGGCCGATCGATTCCATCCGCTGAACCTGGGCCAGCTGGGCCTCTGCGGCGCGGGCGCGCGTGATATCGCGCGCGATGCCGAAGATCAGTTCACCCTCGCGTGCCAGGCTCCAGCTCGCATAGATTGCCTGGCCGTCGTGCCCGCGCATCTCGCGCTCGAGCTGGACATCGGTCTGACCGCTGGCGAGATGGACCACCTCGGCCTCGTCGGGATGGGCGAAATAGTCGCGGATATGCCCCTGGCCATCGGCAGGGACCGGGCCGAACGCCTTTTCCCAGGCGGGGTTTCCCGCCACCAGCAGCCCGTCGGTCGTGGTGATCAGCATCATGTCGAGCGAGCTGTCCCACAGCCGGTCGCGCTGATCGGCGGCGAGGTCTGCGGCGAGCTGCTGATGGATCAGCTGCTTGCGCAGTTCGAGCAGCGCCGCCACCTGCCGTGCCAGTGCAGCGAGCAGGGGGGCTCCGTCAAAGCCCTCGCGCGCGCGGCTGTCGGACAGGCAGATGGTCCCCAGCGCAAAACCGTCCGCGTTGATCACCGGTGCGCCGGCATAGAAGCGGATGTGCGGAGGCCCGGTGACGAGGGGATTGTCGGCAAAGCGCGGATCGGCGGTCGCATCGAGCACGACCATGACCTCGCTCGATCGGATCGCATGGTCGCAAAAGGCAATGGAGCGCGGCGTTTCCTTCAGATCCAGGCCCAGTGATGCCTTGAACCATTGCCGCTCGTCCTCGACGATCGAGATATACGCCGCCTCGCTGGCACCGATCGACCGGGCGATGCTGACGAGATCCTCGTAAAGCGCATTGTCGCTGTCATCGGGAGACAGCTGATAGGCGCGCAGGGCATTGAGCCGCGCGGCGTCGTCATCGGCCCTGAGGCCGGCCTGGCTGGGATTGAGCAGCATCGACCCGTCCGTAGTCGCGCGAAGCATGCCGCGCACCAAGTTTTGCGCCAATATAGGCCAAGGATCGCCAAGCACCAGAAGCATCGATGTTTTTCTTGGGCCAGGTGGTCGGCGCAGTTGCGGGCTTAACGGAAGGCCGGAGCGATGCTAGAGGCGGCGCACCCCCATCGAAAGAAAGTCTGCGACCCATGAAGACCCGTGCCGCCGTTGCCTTCGAAGCCAAGAAGCCGCTGGAGATCGTCGAACTCGACCTTGAAGGCCCCAAGGCCGGAGAAGTGCTGGTCGAGATCATGGCAACGGGCATCTGCCACACCGATGCCTATACGCTCGACGGGTTCGACAGCGAGGGCATCTTCCCCAGCGTACTCGGTCATGAAGGCGCCGGGATCGTGCGCGAGGTCGGCACGGGCGTGACGTCAGTGAAGCCGGGCGATCATGTCATCCCGCTCTACACCCCCGAATGCCGCCAGTGCAAAAGCTGCCTGTCGGGCAAGACCAACCTGTGCACCGCGATCCGCGCGACCCAGGGCAAGGGCCTGATGCCCGATGGCACCACGCGGTTCAGCTACAAGGGACAGCCGATCTATCACTATATGGGATGCTCGACCTTCTCGAACTTCACCGTGCTGCCCGAGATCGCGGTCGCGAAGATCCGTGAGGACGCGCCGTTCCAGACCAGCTGCTATATCGGCTGCGGCGTCACCACCGGCGTCGGTGCGGTGATCAACACCGCCAAGGTCCAGGTCGGCGACAATGTCGTGGTGTTCGGTCTCGGCGGCATCGGCCTTAACGTCATCCAGGGTGCGCGGCTGGCGGGTGCGGACAGGATCATCGGCGTCGACATCAACCCGGATCGCGAGGAATGGGGCCGCAAGTTCGGCATGACCGCGTTCCTCAATTCCAGGGGCATGAGCCGCGAGGATGTCGTCGCGAAGATCGTCGAAATGACCGATGGCGGCGCGGACTATACCTTCGATGCGACCGGCAATACCGAGGTGATGCGCACCGCGCTGGAGGCCTGCCATCGCGGCTGGGGCACCTCGATCATCATCGGCGTTGCGGAAGCGGGCAAGGAGATCGCGACTCGGCCGTTCCAGCTGGTGACCGGGCGCAACTGGCGCGGCACCGCGTTCGGCGGGGCCAAGGGCCGCACCGACGTGCCCAAGATCGTCGACATGTATATGCAGGGCAAGATCGAGATCGACCCGATGATCACGCATGTCATGGGTCTGGAAGAGATCAACACCGCATTCGACCTGATGCATGCGGGCAAGTCGATCCGCTCCGTGGTGGTGTTCTGATGCCGGTCGCGGTGGAAACCATTTCGTCGGCGAAGAGCTTCGGCGGCGAGCAGGCGGTGCTGCGCCATGCCTCGGAGGTGACCGGCAACGACATGACCTTCTCGGTCTTCGTGCCCGATCATGCAGAGGGCGAGAAGCTGCCGGTGGTCTGGTATCTTTCGGGCCTGACCTGCACGCATGCCAATGTCACCGAAAAGGGGGATTTCAGGCGGGCTTGCGCCGAGCTCGGCCTGATCTTCGTCGCGCCCGATACCAGCCCGCGCGGCGAGGGCGTCGCCGATGACCAGGACGGGGCCTATGATTTCGGCCTTGGCGCCGGCTTCTATGTCGATGCCACGCAAGACCCGTTCGCGCAGCATTACCGCATGTGGAGCTACATCACCGAGGAACTGCCCGAGATCATCGGCGACTGCTTCCCGGCGAACTTGGCGCGCCAATCGATCATGGGCCATTCGATGGGCGGGCATGGTGCGCTGACCATCGGCCTCACCCATGCCGAGCGCTTTCGTGCGGTTTCGGCCTTTGCGCCGATCGTCGCGCCGTCGCAGGTGCCGTGGGGCATCAAGGCGCTGACCGGCTATCTGGGCGAGGACCGTGCCGCCTGGCGCGCCCATGATGCGGTGGCACTGATCGAGGATGGCGCGCGCGTGCCGGCGCTGCTGGTCGATCAGGGCGATGCCGACAGCTTCCTGGCCGAACAGCTCAAGCCGCAACTGCTGGCTGAGGCTTGCGAAAAGGCGGGAATCGACCTGACGCTGCGCCTGCAGCCGGGCTATGATCACAGCTATTACTTCATTTCCACCTTCATGGAGGATCACCTGCGCTGGCATGCCGAGCGGCTGAAGGCCTGACCAAGGATCAGGGGGCGATCGTCACCGTCGCGGTGCCGCTCGCCCAGACGGGCAGATAGAGCCCGGCGCCGGCGGCCTGCAGCTGGCCGGTCCTCGCCCGCTTCACCTCGGCATGGATGACCAGATCGCCCGTGCGCTTGGCCTCGATCGCGCGGTCGATTTTGCCGAGCAGTTCGGCATAGTCGCGCTCGAAATTCTGTGCGAGCAGCTCGGCCACCATCGGCGCGACGCCAGGCGCGTTGATCAGATCGAGAATGAGGTCGCCTCCGGTCATGTCGGTCGTACCCGTGACCTCGAAATCCTCGAAGCCGACGCGGCGCGAATCCTCGGCATTGACCGGCTTGCCCGTCATCCAGACCGTGCCCGATGTCGGCGTCTTGCTGCCGCGTTCGTGCGCGCTGAAGGTCAGGCCCACGGCGATCTTGCCGCCCCTGGTGCCATAGATGGTCGCTGCCTTGAAAGTCGCATCGACGGGGTTCAGGCCCGGCACCTCGAACGGACGGCGCGACCGCTTCTGCAGCGCTTCCAGCAGCACCGGCTGCAGCGCGCGATAGTCGCCGAACACCGGAAGGAAAAAGGCCAGTTCGCCGGTCTGCGCCTCGAGCGGCTGCATGGGCGGCAGCGGCTTCGGGGCACGCGGTCGTGGTTTGTGACCCACATAGGTCTCGGTGAGCGCGCGCATCCCCAGCTTCAGCCGCAACCGACCGCTCGCGATCTCGTAGCCGCCATATTGCAGCTCGCGCGGGGTGATGCGCATCCAGACCTCGGGGTTGCGTTCGTTCAGCACTACGGAAGTGAAGGCGGAGGCCCAGGCCTTTTCGATCTGGCGACGCAGCTCGAGCTTGCCGAGTTCGCCGGGCAGTTCGCGCTCCAGCCTGGCGACGATCGGCGCCAGCTCGCGCTCGGCTTCCTGCGTGAACCGGATTTTCTGGCCGAGAAACTCGATATGCGGCTCGGTGGTCCAGGAATAGTCGAGGTCGAGCGTTCCGCGCGGGGTCCAGTCGCGGGCGATGGTCATGCGGATATCGGCATGGACCATCGCGCGCGCGGTCGCGGTCTCGCGCTTGAGGATTCCGGCGATATCCTCGGCCCGGACGACCGCGGTGATCGGGATCGACAGCCGGATGCGCTGGCCCGACCCTGCGACCGAAATCGCGCCGCGCGTCACCTGCCCGACGATGCGGCACTTGATCTTGGGTGTCTTGACCTTGGCGATCCCCAGATCGACCTTTTCGCTGGCGATGCAGACCTGATCCTTCTGGTCGATGCTCCACAGGCGGCGCGGCACCTGCCGCTCCATCGCACGCGCAAGATTGCCGAGATCGGCTTCTACCGGCACCGAGACAAGCGAGGCCTGGGGCGGGATGGTGATCGCGTCATCGGTGCGCGGCGGGCGCCCCTCGTCGCGCCAGCCGCCGCAGCCTGCAAGCAGCACCAGCCCGGCAAAAGCGAGCGCGCTCGCGGCGATGCGCATCAGCTGCTGGCCACGACCATGCCGTCGATGCGCAGCGTCGGGACATTGACGCCATAGCGAAATTCGAGGTCGTCGGCCGGGATCAGCGCTGCGAACATGTCCTTGAGATTGCCCGCAATGGTGATCTCGCTGATCGGTTCGGCAAGCTGACCGTCGCGGATGATGAAGCCGCTCGCGCCGCGGCTGTAATCGCCGGTGACGCCATTCACGCCCATGCCGATCAGCTGGGTGACGTACACGCCCAGCTTGATGTCCGCCATCAGCGCCTCGGGGCTGACGCTTCCCGCTTCCATATGGACGTTGCTGGAGCCCGTAGAGGGTGCACCGCTCACCCCGCGGGCAGCATGGCCGGTCGGCGCTTCGCTCAGCTGACGGGCCGAGGCGCTGTCCATCATCCAGCCGCTCAGCACACCATGATTGATGATCCGCCAGGGCGCGGTGGGCAGGCCTTCGCCATCGAAGGCGCGGGAGCGCTGACCCCGGGCGCGGTGCGGATCGTCGATGATCGAGACGCTCGAATCGAACACCGGCCGGCCGCGCCGGTCGAGCAGGAAGCTCGTCTTGCGCGCGATCGCGCCGCCCGAGATCGCGCCGAGCAGCGGCCCGAGCAGCGATCCGCCCGCGCGGCGATCATAGATGACCGGCATCGGCCCGCTCTCGATCTTGCCCGCGCCCAACCGCTCGACCGCGCGTTCTCCGGCGCGGCGCCCGACGGCTTCGGCCGATTCCAGATCGGCGAGGAAGCGTGTGCTGTGCGAGGCCGAATCGCGTTCCATCTGTCCGTCGCGCGCGGCGAGCACGCTGGCGGCAATGCCATAGCGGCTGCCGCCATAGCTGCCGCAGAACCCGTGACTGGTGGCGAGCGCCATGACCGATCGTACCGCGCTGGCAGAGCCTCCCTCGCTGTTGGTCACGCCCGGCACGGCGCGTGCCGCATCCTCGCAGGCGAGCGCCAGTTCGCGCAAGTGCTGCGGATCGGGGTCGCCGCCATCGTCGAGTTCCAGATCGGGCAGGGCGCTACGCATCAGCAGCTCTTCGGGGGCAAGTCCGGCATAGGCGTCTTCGGGGGCCAGCCGCGCCATCGCGACGGCGCGCTCGGCCAGGGTGGCAAGTCCGGCGGCGCTGACGTCGGCGCCCGAGACGCTGGCCGACTGTTTCCCGTGAAACACCCTGAGACCGATCGCGGCACTTTCGGACCGCTGCACGTCCTCGAGCGCACCCAGGCGCATCTGGACATCGGTAGAAGCATCGCAGGCAAAGACGGCATCGGCGGCAGTCGCACCGGCGGCCATGGCGCGGGCAACAAGGTCTTGCGCCAGATCGCTGGCTTGTTCGGGGGTCTGCATCAGCGCGATGTAGGTCGCTGGCAGGCTCGGGTCAATCGAACCGCCGCATTCAGATCAGTGCGGCAAGGCCCTTGATCAGCGCGACAAAGCCGAAGGGAAAGCCGATCGCGAACAGCCAGATGCCCAGGCGATCGCCGCGATAGGCCGCGGCCAGCGTTGCTTCGGCCGCATTGCTGCGCACCAGGCCCTGCCATCGCCGTTCGACCCGGCGGCACAGGGGAATGACGATGCCGACCAGCGCGACCAGGCCCAGATAAGGCAGAATGGTCATGCCATCGACCTTGATCGCCTGCATCACCACGAAGATCTGCAGGCCGGTATAGACCAGCAGCGCATAGGCAACATGGTTGCTGATCCGCTTTTCCCAAAGGCTCTCGGGCACGAACGGCTTGACGATATTGGCGTTGTAGCGCGCGGCCTCGAACCGCTTTTCCAGAGCATTGGGCATATGCGTTCCCCTGCCTTGCCAAATGCAGGCCCCACCCCTGCATTTACGGGGAGTGTGTCATTGATGTGACAGCTTGGCAAGGGGCATCGCGCAACGGCTTAGGGCCGTATATCCCCGGCCTTGCGCGCCGTTCTATGCCGCAATGCCTTCGGCCTTGCGGAGGGCCTTCCGGTCGAGCTTGCCGATCAGCGTCTTGGGCAGAGCCTCGCGGATGTCGACCGCGATCACCCTTTCGTGCTTGCCCAGTTGCGGATTGAGCCACGCCATCAACCCAGGCCCGTCGATCTCGGCATCGTCCTGCAGCGCGACAAACGCCTTGGGGCTTTCGCCGCGATAGGTATCGGGCACGCCGATCACCAGCGCCTCCTTCACGGCAGGGTGGCGATAGAGCACTTCCTCGATCTGGCTGGGAAACACCTTGAACCCGCCCACCGCGATCATGTCCTTGATGCGGTCGACGATGCGGATATAGCCCTGTTCGTCGATCTGCCCGACATCGCCGGTGCGCAGGAAATTGCCGATGAACACATCGGCATCGGCATCGGGGCGGTTCCAGTAGCCGCGCATCACCTGGGGGCCGGAAAAGATGATCTCGCCGGGTTCGCCGGGCGCCACGTCCCTGGTCGGGTCTTCCTTGTCCACAAGGCGTACCAGCGTTCCGGGCAAGGGCTGGCCGATGGTGCCGGGCTTGTTGAGCCCCTCATAGGGATTGGTCGAGACGACGCCGCTGCTCTCGGTCAGGCCATAGCCTTCGACGACATTGGCGCCGGTCGCATCCTCGAACCGCGCCTTGACCTCGGCTGCCAGCGGTGCACCGCCCGAAATGCAGGCACGCAAGCTGGCGAAATTGGTGTTCGCGATCTCCGGATTGTCGAGCAGCGCCTGGTACATAGTCGGCACGCCGGGCAGGGCGGTGACCCGGGTGCGGGTAATCGCCTTGAGCGCGGCCTCGGCCTCGAAGCGCGGCAGCATCACGATCTCGCCGCCGTTGAGCACGGTGCGGTTGAGCACGCAGGTGTTGGCGAAGACATGGAAGAAGGGCAGCACGCCCAGAATGCGGTCATGCTCGCTGTCGTTGCGCGGATCGATCGCGTTGACCTGGCGTGCATTGGCCGAGAGATTCTGGTGGCTCAGCATCGCACCCTTGGGCGTGCCGGTGGTGCCGCCGGTATACTGGAACAGTGCGATGTCGCGCTCCGCATCGATCTGCACGGGCGCATATTGCCCGTCATTGGCAATCAGCTTCGAAAACCGCGTGATGCGCGGATCGTTCGGGAGCGGCGTCGTTTCCTTGCTCTTGAACAGCCGGAAGAGCAGCGACTTGAGCGGCGGCAGCCCGCCTGCCACCGATCCGACGACCAGCCGCTGCAGTGTGGACTTGTCGAGCACCTTGAGTGCAGTCGGCAGCAGTGCCGTCGCGGACAGCGTGAAGAGGATCGTCGTGCCGCTGTCCTCGACCTGATGGGCGAGCTCGTCCACGGTATAGAGCGGCGAGAAATTGACCACCGTCGCCCCGGCTGCCATAGCGCCGTAATAGGCAGCGACATAATGCGGCACATTGGGAAGGAACAGGCCGACCCGGTCGCCCTTGCCGATCCCGAGAGCCTGCAGACCCTTGGCTACCCTGGCGACACCGTGAGCGACCTGGTCGTAGCTGTACTTGCGCTCCATGAAATCGAGCAGGGGTGCCGAATGCTTGCGTGCGACCGAAGCGAAGAACATGTCCGGCAGCGACAGCGGCGGAAAGGTCTGATCCCAGGGGCAGGGATGGTTGTAATGCGTCTTCCAGATCGGCTCTGCGTCATCGGCAGCGGCGGAAGGGGCGGTCGAAGCGGGGGCAGAAGCGTCTGTCATTGACATCACTGTAAATAAGACCCGCGCGCCAGACAAGCCGCTTGCTATCCATAAGCCTGAACGCTGCCGATAGAAATGTTCGATTGCAATCCTTGGTTTCTCGCAACACAGTGTGCGGACGCGGGGAGAAGGTGCCAGCATGACGACGATCAGTAGAGCCTGCCAAGTTCTGGTGGTCTTACTTGGGCTGGCCGGCCACACTGTTCATGCGCGCGAAGTCCCGGACAGCCAGAAGCGCGGCCAATGGACGCATGCGCGGACGCAACTGTCGCTGGAACCGGTCCTTGCCGGCCTGCAACTCTACAAAGTCCTGTCTTCTGCGCCGCGAGAGCTCGATGTCCATGCGCGATTTGAAAGCCCTGACCAGGCGACCTTCGCCACGGTCTATGTTTTCCGACCTGCCGCTGGCGACCTGCCGCTCTGGTTCGACCGCGCCACTGCCACCATCGCAACGGCCGATCGCTGGACGATCGCGTCGACAGAGGAATTCGGCCCGTTCGTCCCCCCAGGTCAGGATCGCGCAAACGGACTTCAGGCGATCTATGCACTCGGCGGCGGGGAGTTCAGGTCAACCGCCATCGCCATGGCGGCGACCGACGGGTGGATCATCAAGATCCGCATCACGTCGCTGAAGCTCGATGCGGCCGAAATGAAGGCCCTGATGGGCGAATTCCAGCGGCAGATTGTCTGGCCCCGCACTCTGGCTACCGCCCCGGCAGTGAGCCCGCTGGCCGACTGCCCGACGCCGCTGACCTTCGGCAAGGCCGCCAGGCCGGTGCGACGCAGCCGCGACAAGGCGGCGGCCAGCGCGGTCGCAGGCGCCCTGCTCGAAGGTTCCGAACGCGATGCCACCATCGGGGCGCCCTTGCGCGGCAAGGCCTATTGCCGCGATTCGGTGTTCGGAACGCACGGAATCTATCGCATCGAAGGGACATCGGATCAGTATCTGCTGGCCTATAATGACGCCGGGCGGGTTGCGTCGGTCCGGCCTTCACCGGGCCTGTTCGATGCGGACGGGAAGAAAAGCTTTGCGATCTCGTATCTCGAGCTCGATCGCAGCCTGCAATATGTCGATCACGATCGACTTGTCTCGCCCGCGCATTTGAACGAAATCGTTCATTCGCAGCGGCCGCTGACCACGGTTGCGATCGAAGAAACCGGATCGGAGGCAGCGCCGGACCGGCCCGGTGCGCAGCCATGAACCGATAGCCGCTTGCATCGTCGCCCGGCTTTGCTAGGCGCGTTGCCCATGACTGCGTACAAACCCGGAGACCCCGTATCGGTGCGGCGGCTTTATGGCCGACAGCAGAACCACAAGCTGCGCCTGGGCCAGGCCGAGCTGGTCGAGAAACTGCTGCCGCAGATCAGTGTGCCCGAGGAGGGCGAGATCACGTCGCGCCGCCTGTTCGGCGATGATCGCCCGCTGCATTTCGAGATCGGCTTCGGGGCGGGCGAGCATATGGCCTATCGCGCCGACATGCTGCCCGACCACGGCTTCATCGGCGCAGAGCCGTTCCTCAACGGCGTGGTCGGCGCGCTGCAGCATGTGCGCGAGCAGAATCTGCACAATGTCAGGCTGCACATGGGCAACGCCATCGACGTGCTCGAGCGGGTGCCCGACGGCGCGCTGAGCTTCGTCTATCTGCTGCATCCCGATCCCTGGCCCAAGGCGCGCCACGCCAAGCGCCGGATGATGAACAAGGGGCCGGTCGACCTGATCGCGTCCAAGCTGAAACCGGGCGGCGAGTTCCGCTTCGGTACTGACCACCCGATCTATGTCGCGCATGCGATGATGGTGATGAACGATCACCCCGCCTTTGACTGGCTGTGCGAGAAGCCCGGGGATTTCCTGACCCGGCCCGGCGGCTGGCCCGAGACCCGCTACGAGGCCAAGGCGCGCGCGCAGGGCCACGAAGTCTGGTATTTCCGCTACAGGCGTCGATAACGCCCGGCGCACAGTGATATTCTGCCCCGCTGACCAGCAGAAGCGGCGCGTTCCGTAATCTGGAGCCTGCGCTGTCACGCAATGGCGCTTCGTTGGCGCGCTGAAACTACCGAGCTTGTGCGTGCAAGGATAGAATATGCGATCGATTGCCTCAATCGCACCCAGGCCAATCTGGCGCGCGCGATCGAGGGCTGTGCGAAGCTGACCCGCGAACGCCGGCCCTGTTCGCAAGGGCATCGTCCTGAAGCGCGCAACGGCACGACCAGCCTTGCCATGACGGGTTGACGCGCAAAAGGGAAGTAATTACTTTCATCCTTGACCTTCCACCTTGTCAGGATGGTGCGTGCATGCTCACCGAACTTCCCTTCGAAGCCTCCGATCGTTCAGCACGGCGGATGCGCCCGATTCGGGCCTTGCAGCATTTTCGCGCGCTGATGCGCGATGCCGAGGATACCGCCCAGGTATTCCACATGGCAGACTGCCTTCCGAACCGCAGCACGCGGCAGATCGCACGGCGCTTCTGCGCCAGCGCGGAGGGGCGGGCCCGCATGGCAGCCGAGCCCGCGCTCGTCGATATTCTGGATGACCATGAGAGCCTGCTGCGTCACGGACCCGGCAGCGTGGCCCACGCCTATGTCAGCTTCATGCGATCGGAAGGGCTGTCGGCTGCGGGTCTCGTCGAGGCAAGCCGATGGCCCGGGCAGCGTGTGCATGCCGACCAGCTCGAATGGTTCAACAACCGGCTGCGCGACACGCACGATCTGGCCCATGTGCTGACCGGCTATGGTCGCGATCCCCTGGGCGAACAATGCGTGCTCGGCTTTACCAGCGGCCAGTATCGCGACTGGACCGAGATCGTCATCGCCTGGGCGGGCACGGCCGAATTCGCGCTTCGGCTGCGCAGCGACGCGCCCTTTGTTCGAGCGGTGGCCGAAGCGCGGCGGCATGGCAGGATCGCACAGGCCATTTTCCGCCAGGATGTACGCGCCTTGCTGGCAGAGCCGCTAGCGGCAGCGCGGGCGCGCATGGGCATTGCCGCGCCGAAAATCTATCGTCAGGCGCATGAGCGGTTGCGGGCTGCCGGCATCGACCCCTATCGCATCGGTGGTCCTGCCAGGGCTTTGACCACGACTGGCTGACCATCTCCTTCCTGCTCTCAACCGGGGAGATACGGTGCCAGCAGGTCGTGGAGCATCCGCTTGAGTTCGTCCAGTAGCAGGGCGGCATCGGAGCGATCTTCGGCCTTCAGCGCGAGGTCGATCAGGCGCCCCGAAATCTCGATGATGATCTGCGCGATGATCCGCCGACGATCGGATGCGATGGTCATGCCCAGGGCAAGAAGCGTGTCGGCCACATCGGTCTCGAAACGGGTGACGTTGCGGGCTTCGACCGCGCGCAACTGGGGCGAGACCTGACAGGCGGCGCGCAGCACGCCATAGCTCGCGCTGGCGCTCGCTCCGGCATAGAAGCCGTCGATCATGCGATCCACCGCGCTGCGCCAGTCGTCCCCCGGCCTCAGCCCACCGAGATGGCCGACCCATTCGCGTTCGCGTGCATAGGATCGGTCGACCAGCTCGACCAGAATGGCCCATTTGTTCGGAAAATAGCGATAGATCGCGCGGACGCCGACCTTGGCCCTGTCTGCCAGCACATTGGTGTTGAAGCCGTCCACGCCCTGCTCGACCAGCAGCGCCTCGGCCTCCTCGAGCACGCGCTGCATGGTTTCGCGGCTTCGGGTCTGCTGGGGCTGTTTGCGCGGTATCAGATCAGGAGCCACCATGCTGCCGACTTAGCAGTGGCGATGCGCGCCACGCAAGGCTGGCTGCCGGACCGGTTCGTTTTACCGGCCGCGCCAGGGCCTGTGCCTGCGGGTTCGCTGGATCGAGGCGCGGCCTGCGGCGCGCATCACGCGGCGCAAGGCCATACCGAATCTCAGGCTGCCCTTTGCGTCGCGGCGCGCCCGATGGGCTGCCTTGATGCGCTTGCGTTGAACGGGGTCTTCGGCCGGAATGGCGGACTGTTCAGTCAGGTCTTCCGGGGGAGCAATGGGCTGGCGCGGCAATGCCCGGGTGTTGTGCGGCTTGCGACGGCTCCGCAAGGTCGATCGCAAGGCCGGGCGGCGCTTCGAGCTGGAAATCCGGGTCACTGTTCAGACGCGATGACATGCCTGCGGGCGGCCGGAACCCCCGATATCCCTGCCATCACGCTCATGATCCATATCCGCCCCGCATTAGTTAGCTAGGACTATTAAAATCAGAAATGGTATACTGTCAATGCGCTTGCGATCGCGGCTCAGTCGGCGGGTTCGACCTTGGGTGTCGGCGCATGCGACAGAACGACATCGCGGTAATAGATGCTCATCATTCTTGCTGCTTCCCTGCGCAACAGGGTGGCGGTGGGCATGTCGTCTGCCATGGTCTCGGTCACCGCGTTGTTGACCATGGACGTCAGCAGGGTTGCTCCGCGCACCCGCTCGGGATCGACCTTGGGGAAATCCTCGGTCACCGCCTGATAGACGATGTCGACAATCTCCTTCGACATGCGCTTGCGCATATCCTGCAGGACGGGCACGGCGCTCATCGCGCGATAGATCCACGCGCCGCCGGGATGCGCAAGCACGACATCGCGGAGCTTGTCGAGCAGCGCGGCAAAGGTCTGCACCTCCTCTTCCAGATCGCGGCCGATGGCAAAACCGTCGCTTTGCAGCCATTCGGTGACCACCGCATTTTCCGCCGCGATCAGGCGCCGCCCCATCTCGCTCAGGATGGCATATTTGTTGGGAAAATAGCGGTAGAGCGCCGGCGGCGTCAGCCCCGCACGTTCGGCTATCATGTTCGTCGAAAGGCGTTCGATGCCGATCTCGGGAAGCAGTTCGCCAGTCGCCTGGATGATCTGTTCATAGGTGGCGCGCGCGCGATCCTGCAAGGGCATAACCTTGGGATCAAGCTCGACGGGTTGGCCACTGAACGGCGGCATGCGTTGGGTCTCCACTGACGGAACTTGCCAGATCGCCAGCCATCCGGTTGTACGGAATATCGGGGTTGCCAGCTTTTTCAGAGGCTTAGAATGACACCAGCAGGCCCTTCAATCCAGCAAAAATACGGCCGATCTGGAGCTAAAATAATAGCAATTGTTATAATATGATCAATGCTATTTCAGTTGCCGGCGCCGCTGTCAGGCCTTGCCCCGACGCGTCATTGCCGCCAGCCCCGCGACGATCAGAAGACAGCTCGCGAAAGTCAGCACGGCGATCATCTGATTTTGATAGCGCTGGTCGATCCCTGCAATCGCGATACCCCGGCCGACGAGAAACCCCGGGGTAAGCACCAGCACGACCCACAACACCCCGGAGGCGATGTTCCAGCGATGAAAGCGCCGTGCATCCATCCGCGCGACGCCTGCCACCAGCGGCAGCATCGACTGGAACGGGCCGAGCAGATACCGACCGACGATCAGCGAAATTCCGCCCCAGCGGCGAAAGAATAGCCGGGTTCTCGCAATCCCGCGCCGATGCCGCACCAGCGCCGGCGTCTGCCAGGCGCGGTGGCCGAGGTGATGGCCGATCTTCCACGACACCCAATAGCCGGCAATCGCCCCAGCCATGCCGAACAGCACGACCGATGCCGCATCGATCCGGCCGTTGCCGACAAGCACGCCGACCATGAACAGGATCGGCGTTGCGGGAATGAAGATGCCGGCGACCGCCAGCGATTCACCAAAGGCGATCAGGGCGAACACGGGCCCGGCCCACCAGCGGTACTCGGTCATGAACGCCGCCAGATGATCGAGCAGACCGTTCATCGCGGCCTGGCCACGGTCAGAGCGAGAGCTTCTTGAAGATGGGCTCGGGAATGGCGCGGATGATCGCCATCACCAGCCGCCAGCGACCCAGGGTGTAGATCACATCGGCCTTCCTGCCCTGTGCCTTGATGATGGCATCGGCGACCTGTTCGGGCTCGGCCGTCATTACAGGAGAGAGCTTCATGCCCGCCGTCATCTGGGTGCGGACAAAGCCGGGCTTGACCGTCATCACGTGCAGCCCGGTCTTGGCATGGGCGTTGCGCAGGCCCGAGAGAAAAGCGGTGAACCCAGCCTTGGCCGAGCCATAGACGAAGTTCGATGCGCGGCCACGTTCGCCGGCAACCGAACTGATGCCGATGATGCAGGCATCGGGCACGCTCGCCATCCGGCGGGCCGCTGCCAGCAGATAGCGCGACGGGCCGTTATAGTTGCTGTCCATCACCTTCTGCGCGGCTTCGTCATGGGCAGCCGATTCGGCCTGATCGCCCAGCAGCCCCGCCACCATCACGATCGTCCCCGGCACGACTCCCAGCGCATCGAAGAATGCATCGGGCTTGCCGTCGGTTACGTCGAAGCTGACGGAGCGCACCTTCGCCTGGCTGCGCAGCGCCAGATCGGTGGCATCGGCGCTGATATCGCCGCGCGCGGCCAGGATCACTTCGCAGCCCTGGGCAGCATAGCCCTTGGCGAGAGCACGGCCGATGTCCGAACGGGCGCCCAGGATCAGGACGGGAGATGCAAGCATGGTCAAAGTCCCAATCGTTGCGAAAGCAGGGAGGAAAAGCGCTGGTCGAGGCCATATTGCGCACGAAGATTGCGAAATTCCTGCAGGCGGGGATAGCCGGCCGCAAACATCTGCGCAGAAACGCGCGCATCCTTGGTGAGATAGACGCGACCGCCATGGTCGGCAGTGATGGCATCGAGCCGTTCGAGCAGCTGCAGATTGCCGGGCGTCGCCGGAAAATCGAGCGCGAGCGTATAGCCTTCCATCGGAAAGCTCAGCATCCCGAACGATTGCGGGCCCATGCGCTTGAGCACCGCAAGGAACGAGCCTGCACCGGCGGCCGAGATCGCCTCGAGCAGGCGGCGCATCCCCGTCTCGCTCTCGGCCAGCGGCAGCACCGACTGATATTGCACGAACCCGCGCCGCCCGTAGATGCGGTTCCATTCGAACAGCGCATCGAGCGGGTAGAAATAGGGATCGATGTCGACGACCTCATCGCCCGGACGCTGCATCGCGTAATAGAGATGGTTGAACATCTTCACATTGAAGCCGCTGAGCGCAAAGCCGGGGAAATCGATCGGTACGGTCTTGGGCTTGCGGACCGGGCGCGCCAGCGGTGCGGCGCGGCGGCGTTCGTCGAGCTCGTCGACCCTGGCATGCTCGCCCAGCAGGATCGCCGAGCGGCCCAGATGGCGACCGGTCGCCATGCAGTCGATCCACGCGACCGAATAGGTGGAACCATGCGACTGTTCGAATACGCTCAAGGCCTGATCGAGATTGCCGACACGGATGGTGCGCTGGCGCATGAACGCCGTCTCGATCCTGAGCATGCGAAACGCGGCGCGCACGACAATGCCGGTCAGCCCCATGCCACCGCAGGTCGCCGCGAACAGATCAGGATTTTCGGTCCGGGAACAGCGCAGCACCCGACCATCCCCCAGATCGAGATCGAACCAGTCGACATGGTCGCAGAACGAGCCTGCAACATGATGGTTCTTGCCGTGCACGTCGCTGGCGATCATTCCGCCGATGGTGACCATGCGCGTGCCCGGCGTTACCGGCGGGAACCAGCCGCGCGGAACGAAGGCGGCGACCAGATCGGACAGCAGCACGCCCGCCTCGCACTCCATGGCGCCGGTTGCGTCGTCAAAGGCGATCAGCCGGTCCAGCCGGCGCATGTCGATCGTCGCTTCGGGATTCAGGCTCGCATCGCCATAGGAACGCCCGTTGCCGCGGGCGATGCTGACGGGCAGGGGCCCCAGCGTCTCGTGCAAGGCCTGCGCCGTTGTCGGCTGCCACACGGTGCAGTCACGCACCGGATAGCGGCCCCAGCCGGCAAGAGGCGCGCTATAAGGCATCAGATCGAAACCGCGATGATGAGTGCCGCCACCACGCCGGTCAGCCAGCTTATCTTGTCGGTCATCGCGAAGATGATCGGGTCATCGTGCATCTCGTTGCGATTGGCCAGCATCAGCGTCCGGCTGATCCAGTAGATCAGCAATGGGCAGATCAGCCACATGCGCAAGGGATGCGCGTACAGCGCGGTTATCTGCGGGCTGGAAAGATACAGCATCACGACCATGACCGAGGCATAGCCCGCCGCCGCGCCCAGCGGCAGCAGCATCGCCAGGTCGTTGATGGCATAGCCGCGGCCCGGGGGGCTGGACTTGCCGGCATCGCGACGCGCCACCAGTTCCGAACAGCGCTTCACGATCGCGAGGCTCAGGAAGAAGAACAGGCAGAACATCAGCAGCCATTGCGATTTTTCCTCGCCGGTCGCGGCAATGCCGCCGAGCACGCGGATCGTGTAGAGGCCCCCCAGAATGATGACGTCGACCAGCATCTGGCGCTTGAGATAGAAGCTGTACGCCAGGGTGATGACGACATAGCCGACCAGAATGCCCAGGAATTCGAGCGGCAGCAGCGCGGCGATGACGATCGCAAGTGTCATCAGGCCAGCGGCCATCGCGATGCCGCGCGGGATCGGTATCTGCGCTGCGGCAAAGGGCCGGTTGCGCTTGCGATGATGGTCGCGGTCGCCCGGAAGGTCGAGCAGGTCGTTGATGATATAGGCGCTGGAAGCGGCAAAGCTGAAGGCCCAGAAAGCCATGAACGCGGCGAGCAGCACCGAGAACTCGCCGATCGAGTGCCCGGCGATCGCGGGCAGGAACACCAGTGCATTCTTTGCCCATTGATAGGGCCGCATCGCCTTGAAATAGGGTTTGATCGGCGTCCTGGGGCGGGCGATCACCTCGGCATCGGCAAAGCGGCGCTTGACTGCGCGCTCCAGCGCGCTGCTCTGCGCGACCAGAATCGCACGGCGGGCCGCATCCCAGACCGGCATGTCGACATGATGGTCGCCAATATAATCGAAGCCCTTGTGTCCGAAGCGCTCGACCAGCGCCTTGGCCTTGTTGGGACCGGCAAGGTTGGTCACCCCATCCGATCCCATGACGCCGTCGATGCCGTCGATGCGCGCCGCGATCTGTTCGACCCAGCTCTTGTCGGAGGCGGACGCCAGCCAGACCGGGCGGCCTTCCGCCTTGGCGGCAGCGATATAGGCCACCGTCTCCTCGCGCAGCGGGATGGTGGCGATATGCGGATCGGTGGTTTCGACCAGATTCTGCTTGAGCTGCGCCTTGCCGCTGGCCAGCCAGGTGCCAAGTTTCCAGGCGTTCCATGGCTGGGTCGCGATCAGTTGAAGGGCGGATTCGTACAGAAGGTCGCTGCAGATCAGCGTGCCGTCGACATCGACGACCAGCGGCGTGCGGTCGGTTGCGCCCTCGAACGGAAGCTGCGGATCGATCACGGCTTTGTCTTCTCGCCAAAGGAATAATGCTTGTGCGCGTAATAGCTGAGCACGATCGGGCTGACCACGCCGACCAGATGCGCGATTTCCTCGGCATGCCAGGTCCAGCCGACGAACGGCAGCACCAGCCGCAGCATCCCGGCGCTGACGCCGAGCACGACGGCGAAGCTGAACGCGTTGACCACGGCAAAGCGGCCATATTCCGCCAGCCAGCTGTCCCCGCTGGCATTGAACACGAACATGCGCGCGAGCAGGAACGCCGTCGTCATGCCGACCAGATAGGCGAGCGCGACCGCTGCCTCATAGGGCATTGCATGGCTGAACAGCCAGCGCGAGCCCAGATTGACCAGCGCGGCCATGCCGCCGGTGACGATGAAGCTGGCAAAGCGCTTGCCCTCGCCTGAACCGGCGACCGCACCGGGCCGGGCCACCTTGTCGGACAGGCCGGTCATCCGGGAATTTGCTCCACCATTTCCTTCGCCAGCCGCGCGCTTTCCGAAACGCCGCGGTCCTCGGGATAGTAGAAGCAGGTATCGGCGACCTGCAGTCCGGCGATCGGCGTCTGGATCGGCGGAATCTTCGCGGCAAAGCCCGGCTCGCAGATCGGCTGGGCATGGCGAAGTCGGCCAACCTTGGTCGCGACGATATCGTCACGCTTGATCGCGGGGTTCACGCGCTGGATGTACGAAAACGCCTCGTCGAGCAGCTTCTGATCGTCCCACGAGAATTTGGGATGGGTGACCGGCATGTAATAGGGCACGTAGACGATCGATTCCCCGTTGGGCGTCGGCCGCAGGTTCGAAAATTCGATAATGCCCGGGATTTCGATATCCGGCTCGGTGATGTTGACCCAGAAATGCGGCGTCACCGGCTTTTTCAGCCGGAACAGCAGGCAGCACACGCCGATATTGTCGATCGCATCGTACTTCGCCTTCCAGTCGGCGGGAAGGTCGGGGATCATTTCGGACACGAGCGGAGTGGGGACGGTGGAGATGACATGATCGGCGGCGTGGAAACCGTCCGCCGCCTCGACCCCGGTCACCTTTCCGTTCTCGCTGACCACCCGGCTCACCGGATTGCCCAGCGAGATCTTTCCACCCAGCGCCTCGATCCTCTCGACCAGCCGGTCGACCAGTGTTTGGCTGCCGCCTTCGATATAGCCCAGCTGTTCCTGGAACATCGACTTGCGCGAGCGGCCGGTGCGCTTGACGCGCGTCCAGATCCAGGCGGCGGAGACATTGTCGGCATATTCGTAGAACTTGAGGTCGAACAATGGCTTCCACAGCTTGTTATAGACGCTCTCGCCCGACCAGCGGACGATCCATTCGCGCGCGCTCTGCGTTTCCAGCGCGTCCCAGCGGTCCCGCTTGACCGAGACGAACGCGAGCAGCCCGTAACGGATCTTCTCGATCAGGCTGAGATGCGGATAGGTCAGCAGCGAGACGGGGTCGCCCCATTTGTGCAGCTTGCCGCCCGCAAAATAGCCCATCGATGTGTCGCGCCAGCGCATCTTGTCGCCCAGGCCGATCTCCGCCATCAGATCGAAGGTCGGCTGATCGGTCTTGCAAACGAAATGATAGAAGCGCTCGATCGACATGCCCGCAAAGTCGAAATGCGCCGCCATGCCGCCTGCATCGGGCGATGCCTCGATCACCTCGACCTGATGACCGGCCTTGGCTGCATGATAGCCGGCGGCCAGCCCCATGGCTCCGGCACCGATGACGACAACACGTGACATTCGCTTCTCCTGGGGCCCGATCGACGGAGCCCCCTTAAAGTCCCTGGCGCCAGCCCGCGCCAATCAGAATTGCAGGGCAATCTTCGAATAGACAGGGTGCCCGAAGGTTTCCTTCAGCGCCTCGTCCAGTGGCGTTGCCCTTACGCCGAATATGCCGGGCCAGTCGATGATCTCGAACACGTCGGGCGTCGACAGCGCCTTCAGCTGCTTTTCGGTGAACGGCGGGTTCTTGCTGAACAGGCCATAGATGCGCAGCAGCAATGCGAACAGGTCGTAAGGAATGTTGAGGATGATCGCCCTGGCCCCGGTCGCGCGCTTCATCGCGCGAATGAGATCGATATAGTCGATCCGCTCCTGGCCGGTGATGTTATAGGCGCCGGTGGTGCGGTTCTCGATCGCCGACACGATCACGTCGCAGAAATCGGCGACATAAAGCGGCTGGCGCAGATACTTGCCCGATCCGGGAATAGGGAAGACCGGCACCTTTTCCATGAAGCGCGCCAGCCAGCCGACATGCTTGCGGTCGAACCAGCCGAACATCAGCGTCGGGCGCAGGATCACCTGGGGAATGCCGGTTTCGGCCACCAGTTTTTCCTGGGCCTTCTTCGTTTCGGTATAATCGTCCACGGCCATGGAATTGACCACCGACGAGGAGATGTTGACGATATAGGGCACGCCCTGTTCGATCGCAGCGGCCATCACGCGCTCGCTCGCCAGGATGTTGTTGTCGACAAATTCCTGCGGCACCAGCCCGCCGATCTGGGCATGGCCGTGGACCAGCGCATCGCAATCGGCCAGCGCATGCTGCCAGCCATCCTCGCGCGCCAGATCGGCGACGATCACCTCGATATCGGGATGCTGCTCGCGCAGGATCTGGGAATTGTTGGCAGCCTTGTCGATGGAGACGATGCGCGTGTAGCCACGCTGCTTGAGCTTGGCGACCAGGTTCTGCCCGACCAGACCCGCACCGCCTGTAATGACTATCTTCTTCCCCACCTGCCACATCTCCCAGCGATTATGCCGCCTCCAAATGCGGCGGACCATTACGGATGCTTTGGTTGCAGTGCAACAAGGAAGCGCTTGACGGCGCGGGGAGGCGCTGCTTTGCAACAACACTGTTTCACGCACTTCAAAGGACCATCCATGCGCAGGCTGATCGACGACAAACCGTTCGCTGCAAGCCTGATCGCCGGATTTTTCGCGTTCCTAGTGCTGGGCGCGCTGATGGTGCGAGATATCAACCCCTATGACGAAGGGATCGTGCTGACTGGAGCCTTGCGGACGCTGGCTGGTGATATCCCGCACCGTGACTATTACTCGACGTACGGCCCCGGGCAGAATTATCTGGTTGCCGGACTTTTCGCCCTATTCGGCAAGCAGCTGATTGTTGCACGGCTGTTTAGCCTCTTGCTGATGGCGTTGACTGCTGGTGCGGCCTTCGTCGTGACGCTGGGGCGCATGCGCTGGTATTTCAGCCTGCTCGTGCTGGCTTTGGTCCTGGCGTTCCTGGTCGGCTGGCAGGCCCATCTCTATCCGATCTATCCGGTAATCCTGCTGGCCCTGGTTGGTGCGATCGCGTTGCTGCGCAACCCCGTCGCCCCTTCGCGCACGGCGTTGATCCTTGCCGGCGCATGTGCGGGTGGGGCTGCGCTGTTCCGCTATGATGGCGGGTTTTTCATTCTGGTTGCGCACTGCCTGGCGCTGGCCATCATAAGCTGGCGTTGTGCTTCGGGTGCGTGGTTCAGGCGCTGGTTCGTCGATTGCATCGTCTACGCGCTGGCCTCTGCGGCCATTTTTCTGCCGTTTGCCGTCTCGTATCTGGCCGTTGCACCGCTAGATGCGTTTCTCCATGATATCATTCGCTTTCCAACGACATATTATGCCGAAATGCGTGGCTTGCCATTCCCCGGACCGGGCGAACTGAAGTCCCAGCCACAAGAAATTGCGGTCTATTTTCCGATCCTGATCCTGCTGCTCGCCGCTTGGATTTTGCCGATCAGGCGCTCGCAAAACGAGGGCATCGCCGCAGATCGCTCATGGTTTCCACTGGCGGTGATGATGGCCGTGCTGCAGGTCGTGCTGTTCTACAAAGGCGTTGTGCGGGTGTCAGGATTGCACATGATGATGTCGATTGTTCCCGCCACGGTACTGGCTGGGCTGGTTGCGGACCAGATGATGACCAGACGAGGGTGGCGAGCAGCGCTGGCGATAACGGTCTTGATTGGCCTCGCCCCGGGTCTCGGTGCGATACGCGAACTGGCGCTGGATCTGCGGCAACCGCAAAGGTCTTTGCTGGGCTGGGCAGTCACTGCCAAACCTCAGCCAAGATCTTGCGCAGCAATCGACGAGCGATCGATGTTCAGGCTGGGGGGAGACTATCGCGCCGTGGCGAGCTTTGTCCGTCGCCACACCCCACCTGACGCACGAATTCTGGTCGGGTTGGGGCGCCACGACAAGATTTTCGTCAATCCGCAAGTTCTGTATTTCGCATCTGATCGCCTGCCAGGCACCCGCTGGCATCATTTTGATCCAGGCTTGCAGACGCGAGGTGATGTGCAGCGTCAGATGATAGGTGAATTGCAGCATAATGGTGTTCAGTGGATTGTCAGAGATGGCAGCTTTGACAATGTCTCGGAGCCAAATGGCAGCGCTGTTGGCAGTGGGGTGCATCTCTTGGACCAATACATCGTCAGCCGATATCGTCCATTGAGCTATTACGGTAGACTTGAAATCTGGCTCAGCAAGAGCGTGGCTTGGCCCCGAGACATGAAAGCGTCGCGTTGCATGGCTATTCCATAATCTGCGCCCAGCCGATGGTTGCGTATCGCTCATGCGGTCTGACGCTGCGGCAGGGCTGATCGACGCTTTGCGAAGGCTCAAAGTGAATGCTTGTGTCAAGTCGCTGCGCCCGCTGGTTGAATGAGCCGGGGCGACAAAGCTCTTGCGAAAATTGGTGCTTCTCAGCAAAGCGCGGTTGGGGCTGCCAGCATTGGACGGGAAAGATGAAAAGGCAGATGGCAATCGCATCTATGGCCAAGGTTGGTATAATCGTCGCTGAGGGGGGCCGCCCCTGATGGCCTTCACGTTCGCGCGAAAAAATGGCCGGACCAAATTGGGTCAAGATGGCAAGCGTTACCGATCAAAGTCGGAATCCAGGCGGAAAACGGCACAAAAGCCGCAGCGTCGCAGTCGTAGCTTCTGGATTCTTCTTGGATTGCTCGCTCTGGCCTTCCTGGTAGGCGGCAGTTCGCGGCCAGAAATTCCGGGATTGATATTGTTGCGGCCGCTAGCCGTTTTGATCGCCTTCTATGCTATAGCCATTACACCTATTGAGCGCTGGCGGGCATATCTGTGGCCCGTAGTTTTGATGGCACTGATAACCGGGATGGCCATCGCGCATCTCGTTCCGCTTCCGCCGACCGTGTGGCAGTCACTGGCAGGGCGGGAGATTATCCTGGATATTGAGGCTCTTGCGGGTCAATCAGAGGTGTGGATGCCCCTCGCGATGGCCCCGGGCGCTGCTTGGAATGCATTTTATGCGCTGTTCGTGCCGATTGCTGCGTTCTTTCTGGCCATGCAGCTGGACGATCAAGACCATTTCTGGCTCCTGGTGACGCTCACCGGACTTGGCCTGCTCAGTGGAATGGTTGGGGTCATCCAAGCCGCCGGGATCGACGTCAAGCTCTACGCCATCATGTCGGATACACCGCCCGGCCTGTTTGCAAACCGTAATCACCAGGCGGCTATGCTCGCCATGTTGTTTCCAATGCTAGCTCTGATTGCATCGTCAGCCGAGCGTTTCGGCTTGAACGGGGGATTCGTACGGATTTTGGCAGGCGCCCTAGCTGTAGCTGTCGTGCCCTTGGTGCTTGTCACCGGATCACGGATGGGCTTGCTCGTCAGCGCGGTTGCAACTCTGGGTATACTGTTCTTGCGATTGGAGCTGCTGCCTGAGCGCTGGGTCAGGCGGCACGGCAAGCTGCTGATTGCCGGTGCGGTCGCGGCTGTTTTGGCGATGATTGCTGTAATCGGCTTTGCAATGTCGCGTAATGTAGCCGTTGACCGTCTTTCGCTGGTGAATGAGGATCTTCGATATTCGGTATGGCGTGAGGTCTGGGCGTTTTTGCCCGAATATCTACCCTGGGGGGCCGGGAACGGCAGCTATGTCGAGATTTATCAGTTGCACGAGCCGGCCGAACTGCTGATTTCCAGCTATTCCAATCACGCGCACAATGACTGGCTTGAGGTTGTCCTGACGATGGGCATACCTGGTCTGTGTCTGTTGCTGGTTGCCGTAATGGCCTTTTTGATCGCGGCTTGGCGCAGCGCCAGAGCGCGAGGCCCGCAAGCCAAGTTCAATCGGCTGGGCCTGCTGATGGTGCTGGTTTTGGCCATTGCTAGCCTTGTCGATTATCCGCTAAGGACGCCGATCATGGCGGCGGTTTTTGCAGTGGCGACGGTGTGGTCGTGTCGGCCGAATCAGGCAATTCGCGAATTTAAGGGCAAGGAAGCCAATGTTTAATCGTGCGCAAATGGTTCTGGTGCCGGTGATGGCTGCGCTGCTGGCGTCCGCCTGTTCGACCGGTGGCGCCGTGCAGATCGGTGGGGCATCGAATCTCGCGGTCGTTCCCTCCGACTCGTTGCCTGCGCCTACCGCCGGCGACTATGCGGCTGCGGCAAGGCCTTTCATTATCGGCCCCTATGACATTGTCAGTATTGACGTTTTCGGCAATGAAGACCTCAATCTCAAGGAAATCCAGGTCGACGCAGGCGGGCGCATCACCTTTCCGCTGATCGGAACGGTGGAAATGGCGGGCAAGACCCCGGGCGAGGCGGCGCGCACCATCGAATCCATGCTCAAGGGCCGCTATCTGCGCAATCCGCAGGTGACGGTGAACCTCACCGAAACCTCCAGTCAGGTCATTGCGATCAGTGGCGAAATCAAGAAGCCGGGGATCTATCCGATCGTCGGCGACATGACGCTGCTCAAGGCTATCGCACGGGCCGAGGGCTGGACCGAATTTTCCAAGAAGCGCGAGGTGCTCGTCTTCCGCAAGGTCGGCGGACAGCAATATGCGGCGCTGTACGACGCCAAGGCGATCGAGCGCGGCCAATATGCCGATCCGGAGCTTTACCCCAACGATACCGTGGTCGTGGGCGATTCGCAGGCACGCCGGAACATGAAGGACTTTATCACGGTCGTTCCGCCGATCGTCGGCCCGCTGATCTTCCTGCTCGGCAACAACAACTGATCCAGGCGCTGAATCATTATGCAAACCGTAGAGAATTTTGGCGCCATGGAATCCCACCGCGGCTATCCCGCGGCAACCACGCCCGTCGGACCCAGCGTCCCTCCTATGCTGCTGCAATACTGGTACACTGTCATGCGGTGGCGCTGGCTGGTGCTCGGCATCATTCTGGGCTGCATTGTCCTCAGTGTCGTCGCAACACTGTTCATGTCACCGCAGTATACCGCGCAGGTCCAAATCCAAATTGATCGGCAGCAAAAGCAGATCACGATGGTGGAGGGGATCGAAGCGCAGACCACCCCGCAGGACCAGGAATTCTACGCCACCCAGTATACGTTGCTGAAAGCGCGGCCACTGGCGGAGCGCGTCGCTGCATCGCTTGCTCTCTACGATAATGAGGCATTTCTTGCAGCGCATGGCGTGGATGGCGATGTTCTGACAGAAAAGACGCCGGGTCTGACCGCGCAGCAGATCAAGGACAAGAACCGCCAGCTGATCGTCAATCTGCTTCTGGATAACGTCGATATTGATCCGATCAGAAACTCGAAGCTTGTCAACGTCCGATACACGAGTCGTGACGCCGCGTTGTCTGCAAGGATTGCCAATGAATGGGCTGCCGCATTTATCGCAACCAGCATGGACCGGCAATATGCTTCCACGGCCGATGCCCGCAAGTTCCTCGAAGAACGTCTCGTCACGCTGCGCCAACGATTGGACGAATCTGAAAAGCTCGCGGTGAACTATGCCTCGCGCAACGGAATCGTGACGCTGGGCGAGACCAAGGACAGCGAAGGGCGGACAATTTCGAACCAGACTCTTGCCGGCGTGCAGCTGGCTGAGATGGCGACGGCGTTGAACGACGCAACTGCTGCACGAATTGCGGCCGAGGCACGCAGCGCTTCCTCTGGCGAGGCGACCAGTGAATCCGTGACGAGTTCCACGCTCTCGAATCTGCGGGCGCAGCGGTCGTCGATTGCCGCAGATTATGCTAAGAAGCGGGTCCAGCTTGAAGACGGTCACCCGACAGTGGTGGAGCTCAAGCAGCAGCTCGCGACAGCCGACAATGCGATATCGCAGGAAACGCAGCGCATTTCGCGTGCACGCCAGTCCGAATATCGTGAAGCTGCCCGTCGCGAAGCCGAGTTGCGGGCCAAGGTCGAGACCCTCAAGCAGAGCCTCGATGCGGAAAACAAGGCCAACATCCAGTATGCTGCCTATCTGCGCGATGCCGATACCAACCGCCAGATCTATGATGCGCTGCTGCAGCGCTACAAGGAAATCGGCGTTGCAGGTCAGGTGGGCGTCAACAATATCAGCGTGGTCGAACCGGCCAATGTGCCAGATAAGCCGTCTTCACCCAATCTGCTGCTCAACCTGCTGATTGCGACCTTCCTTGGTATCGCCATCGCGGCAGCAACCGCCTTTGGTCTGGAGCAGATCGACGAGGGTGTGCGTGATCCGACGCAGGTCGATTCGCAGCTTGGTCTTCCGTTGCTCGGCATTACCCCGCAAGTAGAGCGCGACGCAGTAGAAGAGATGTCGGACCTCAAGTCCGCATTGTACGATGCGTATTTCTCGATCCATTCGAACTTGGCCTTCTCCACCAGTCATGGCTTCCCCAAGTCGCTGGCTGTCACCAGTACCCGTCCGGCTGAAGGCAAGAGCTCGACGTCCATGGCATTGGCGATCGTGCTGGGACGCACAGGCAAAAACGTGCTGTTGATCGATGGAGACCTTCGTTCGCCCTCGGTTCATGGCATGCTCGGAATGGGCAACGAGAAAGGCCTCAGCAATTTTCTGGCGGGTGAGGACAACTGGCAGAGTTTTGTCCAACCAACCGAGCTGAAGAACCTCTCGATCATATCAACAGGTCGCACGCCACCTAGTGCTGCAGAATTGCTGAGTGGTGGACGTCTGTCGATGCTGATCGAACAAGCGCTCTCGGAGTATGACCATATCGTGATCGACGCGCCGCCGGTGTTGGGCATGACAGACGCTCCGCTGATTGCCAAGGCGGTTGAAAGCGTTGTCTATGTCGTCGAGTCTGTTGGTCCCGCAGTGCGCGGTATTCGCTCGTCGATCCAGCGTCTGGTCATGGCCAATGCCCGCCTATCTGGCGTCGTCCTGACGAAAGTCGGCGAGGGATCCATGAACTACGGCTACGGATACGGGTATGGCTATGGCTATGGCTATGGTCAGGACCGCAAGGATCTGGACCAGTAAGCGTGGCGGACGCGTGATGTCTGCTATGCTGCGCGCGACGCGTTGGCCACTAGCTTTTGTGGCGCTGGTGCTTGCCTATTGGGCTTTTGACCACTCGCTGGCATCCAACCAGCGGCGGGCCAATCCCGAAGCGGCTTACCGGTCCAGGCCGACAGATCCGGGGACAGTGGCCTCCGTCATGAATGACCGCATGGTGGCGCGGAATCAGTTTGCTGCGACGCCAGACGATGCGGCCAATGCCCGGCTGGCGCTTCAGCGCGATCCGCTCAACCGGACTCTGTTGCGCACGCTTGGTGTCCAGGCGGAAGTTGCCGGCGATGTGCCGTCCGCCTTGCGGGCCATGCGAATGGCCGACCGGGTATCACGACGCGACAGCATTACCGAGCTGTGGTTGGGGGAGTACTATCGCCGCAATCGCCTGCCTGCCGAGGCGGTCAAGCATTACAATGCAGCAATGCTCGTGCGCCCGGAGCTGCAGAAGGTGCTGTTTCCGCAGATGACCAAGTCACTGGCGCAGGCTGATTTTCGAGCTGCCATACGCCCTTACATCATCCGGCAGGCAAGCTGGACAATACCATTTGTCGGCACTGCAGCTGGGACGAATGTCAATGACGCCTACAGGCTAGTGCTGCCCGTGGCTACCAGCATGATTGATAACGGATTTAATGAGGCACTCGCCGACATCATCCTGCGACTGGCCCGACAGAACGAGGACGCAAGCGCACTTTTACTGGCTCAGACGGTGTTCCCAGATCTAAACTTGGCCGCGTTCCGCAAGGCTGCCTGGGGGCCAAGTACGCTTGACCCGCGAATGGGGCGGTTGTCCTGGACCTTTCCGCAGTCGGCGGAAATCAGTTCCACGCTCGATGCGCAGGGTCGCCTGACAATCCAGGTGTCGCCGCTGGCCGCTGGTGCCTTTGCGGAGCGCGCTTTGATGATCGAAGGCGGCCGCACTTATGAGCTGAAGTACGACATGTCGGCCGTCGGTACGTTGAACAAGGGAAACCTTGGCTGGACCGTAGATTGCATCAACAAGAATCTGCCTGAACGACTTTGGCAATCCGACACGTCCGCACCAGCCGGAAACGGCGTACGCAGCGAGCCTATCATGGTTCCCGCCAGTTGCAGCCTCATCTTGCTCACAGGGCGGGTGATCGGCGGCGATTCTCAGTTCCCGGTAGAATTAAGAGTTGGAGCTCCAAGCCTAGCCCCTTTCCCGGCTACGAGATAGGTTGAAACCGAAATACACTTACACTCTGCGCACGGGGCGAACTGCGAAATGACTGCAAAGCCAAGGCGGACCCTTGCTGAATCGATGTCAGCGAGGGATAACCATCTCAATCTCATCCGGGCAATTGCCGCTGTTGCTGTCCTAGTTTCGCATGCATGGCCGATAGCTCTTGGGATGGGCTCCGTGGAACCAGTCGAGCGCGTTGTTGGCTACACGCTGGGTCAGCTTGCGGTGCTGATTTTTTTTGCGATCTCCGGTTTTTTAATTACTGCTAGCTATGATCGCTCTAGGTCACCCAAGAAGTATGTGATCGCACGATTTTTACGACTAATTCCTGGCCTTTTTATCTCTGTTGTTTTGATTGCAATAATCATGGGGCCACTGGTTTCTAGTCTCCCGCCTGCAATATACTTTTCAAATGCAGGCGTTTATGAATTCATTGTTAAGAACGCAATCCTGATTTCACCGCAATATAGACTGCCCGGTGTCTTCCAGACCAACCCGATGCAAGATGTTGAGGGGTCAATCTGGACTTTAGCCTATGAGGCGATGTGCTACGGCGTTATACTTGCCTTCGGGCTACTGGGCGGATTCAAAAATATCCGAATTCTCCGAATGATCACGGTAGCCATGATGGCTTTCCTTGTCGTATTGAACATCCAAGACTACTCGATTAGTCCACGGATCGACATATTTGTAGAATTTGCACTACCGTTCTCGTTCGGAATGGCATTTTATGCCTGGAAAAATGAAATAATTCTCTCACCTTTTTGGGCGTGTATAATCTTGGCAATTGCTTTTTTTTGCCATGACACAAAAATCTATCCCGTCTTTGTTGCTCTGGCTCTTTCGTATACAACGATATTGCTAGCATACACGGCAAGCACATGTTTGCTTGCCTATAATAGGCTCGGCGACTATTCCTACGGGATATATATTTACGCATTTCCCGTGCAAGGTCTTATGGTCCATATGAGCAAAGGTGCGATGTCTCCTGCTGAAAATATCGCGACAGCGTTGCCGATTACCATCTTCCTTGCAGTCGTTTCCTGGCACTTCGTTGAAAAGCCGGCGCTTCAGGTTGCCAAGCGATTTTAATTAACTTGCTGTTTCGCAAAATTTCTTGGCAGGAGAGTTCGAGCGTGCGGCCAAGTGCCTACGGTTCATCGCTCTGTAGGTAGCAGAATAAGCCAAGGCGATAGCAAAGAACATTGTGGCGAATAACACGCCTGACGAACCACCGTTATAGATTGGTGTCTGTAAGCTATATGCACTAAGTATAATGGCTGTGAGGACAACGGCTGAGGCCATATCGCTTGTGTAGCCTAATGATACAATGCGCTTGTAACTTGTACACCCGAGAAAGCAAATCAGAATATAAACGAGAAAGCCTAATATCCCATACATAAACAGGATGCCAATTAAGCCAATGTCAACGGGGTAAAAATAGGTAATTCCACTGATAGGTCGATACCCCTCGATGCCAAAAGAAATTCCAGCTCCGGTGCCCAAATATTCCCAAACCCTTTGGGATGCGATATCAATCGAGTTGGTTCGTACACTTGCTGACTGATCACCAAAATATAAATATGGATTCCAGTTAGGCTCGATCAAGATAATTAGCGAGGCAATTACGCCCACCATGAAAACTGAAAATGCGAGGCGACCAATTAATTCAGCCTTTGGCAAAATCAGATAGGCTACGATAACCGGGATCGATACGACGACGATGGCTCTTGATTCCGTTAGCCACCAGGCCAAGGCAAAGATCGCAGCCCAGATCGTGTGCAATAATCGGAAATTGGTTCTGATTTTGACGATCGTATAGGTTGTACCATAGACAAGCAGCAGCGCTGCAGAGTGTAGTCGGTCGCTTCGTCCGGCATCGTCAGCGCTTGCGATCCCGCGCGTGACGCCACCAGTATCAAGATACCCAAATCTCAGCGCTAGTGACGCCAAAATATAAAACAACGCATAGCCAATGCACAAATTGAAGAACCAGTTCAAAAGGCGTCCGAAAGTTCGATCATGAAGAGTCAAATAAAATAGGCCAGTGAAGGCGATTCCTACGTACTCTCCACCGGAATTGAAAGTAAACGGAACGCCAGAATTAATCGAGAAAATGTATAAGGAAGCAAATATGGCCAGCATGCTAATGAAAGACACAAGCGCCGGTAAGAAAAGACCCCGAAAAACACAAATTGTGGCGCCAAGCATTGCTACAAAAGCTGAGACTATGATGGCAGAGAGCCGAATTCCTTCACCGGCAGGTCCAAGCAAGTCTGCAATAAATGCATAAAAGAATAGCGTCGTTGCTATGGCAGCGATTGTAAGATATGCGTTTCCGAACCCCCCAATGGCAAACAGCGTATTTGGTCGTGCTGGTGGGTGATAGCCATGGCCGCGTACGGGAGCATAGGTTGGTGCGTGCAAGACTGAAATTCCGTTTGGGGGGGTGATAGCGGGACGCGTACCATGAAGGCGTTGCCGTTTGCAAACTTCGAAGGTCACGGCTCGTCCATTTTTTAACAGTCCCAACTCTGGCCTTGTGCACCTCGCCATAGAGCGCTTATCCGCGCCGATACGCCAGGATGATTATCGGTGGTGGATCGAGGAGTTTGGTTCACCGCTCTCATAAACTGACCGGCGGGGCTGCTTCCTCTGTGGAGCGCAGGATGAAAAAAATGAGCGTTTCCCGCAACACGACCTACAATCTCATCGGCGCTGCGCTGCCGATCGCGCTCGCGCTCGCAACCGTGCCGGTTTACCTCAAGCTGGTCGGGTCCGATCGCTACGGCGTTCTGGCGATTGCCTGGCTGCTGCTCGGCTATTTCGGTCTGTTCGATCTGGGGCTCGGCCGGGCGACCTCGCAGCGGATTGCCGCGCAGCGCAATGCCGATCCTGCCGATCGCGCCGCAACTTTCTGGACCGCACTGTGCGTCAACGGCGTGATGGGGGGCATCGGTGCGCTGATCTTCTGGCCGGTTTCTTACTATCTCTTCGGCCATTTCTTCCGTGTTGACGAAGCGCTTCGCCCGGAAGTGCTGGCCGCAGCCCCGCTGCTGGCGCTTGCGGTTCCCATCGCCACCTCCACCGGCGTGCTGACGGGTGCGCTGCAGGGGCGCGAGCGCTTTCTCGAGGTCAATATCATCTCGGTGATCTCGACGACCCTTTTCCAGTTGCTGCCCCTGGCCGTCGCCTGGCTTTATGGACCCTATCTTCCGATCGTGCTGCTCTCGGCTCTTGCTGCACGGGCGATTGCGTTGCTGGTGCTTTGGCAGCGCTGCCGAAGCGATCTGCTGCGCGGGCAGGCGGTCCGTCCCGACTGGAAGCTGGTCAAGCCGCTGCTCAGCTATGGCGGCTGGGTGATGCTCACGTCGATCGTGGGGCCGATGCTCGTCATGTCGGACCGGTTCCTGATCGGTGCGATCCTGGGTGCCGTGGTCGTGGGACATTATTCGGTGATCTTCCAGCTAGCCGAGCGCATCACCGTGGTGCCGATGGCGCTGACCAACGCGATGTTTCCGCGGCTGGCGCTGCTGACGGGGGAGGAGGCCAATCGGCTCGCGGCCGACGCGATCCGGGCTGTCATGACGGTGATGACCCCCATCATGGTGGCTGGCATCTTCATCCTCGACCCGTTTCTGTCGCTCTGGGTTGGCGCAGAGATAGCGGCAGAGGTCGGCTTTGTCGGAAAGATCCTGCTGATCGGCTTCTGGGTCAATTCGCTGGCCCTGGTGCCCTATGCCCGGCTGCAGGCGACGGGCCGGCCCGATCTTGTTACCAAGGTCCTGCTCGCAGAGCTGCCGCTCTATATCCCGGCGCTCTATTTCGCGGTCACCAGTTTCGGGCTGGTGGGTGCGGCCGTGACCTTCGCCATCCGGCTGGCGGTCGATTATGTCCTGCTGTCGCTCGTCGCGGGGCGTATCGCAGCGCCGCTGGCGACCATCATCTGTTTCGGCTGGCTGCTGACAGCCCTCGGCATATCCGAGCTCGCCCCGGTTCCGCTGGGCGTCAATCTGGCCATCGGTGCCGCGATGGCGATGATTGCCGGCGGTTATGGCCTGTGGATAGCTCCCGACCAGCTGCGCCAGCTGGTCGCCCGGCTGCTGCCATGGGGCGGGCATCTGCTGGTGCGATCGCGCTGACGGGTGGCTTCCAGTCATCCCGTGACACGACCATGCCGAACTGGCCCACTTGCAAGGCCTACGCTTGGCTGTATAGCTCCATGCCCGACGGGGTGACGCACATCCGGCGCTGCGACGCGCCTTCACGATCGAGGGGCCTGGCCGAGAGGCAGTATCAACCGAGCAGCATATCCGGCAGAACGGCGCTCCGCGCGCCCGCCTGATGCTGCCCGGCAGGGCCAAGAGGAGACTGGGTTTGGGCAAGGTGAACAATCGCAAGGGCATCATACTGGCAGGCGGCGCCGGGACGCGGCTCCATCCGCTGACCAAGGCGGCATCGAAGCAGCTGATGCCGGTCTATGACAAGCCGATGATCTATTACCCGCTCTCCACGCTGATGCTGGCAGGCGTGCGCGAGATCCTGATCATCACGACGCCGCACGACCAGGCCTCGTTCAAGGCGCTGCTCGGCGATGGCAGCGACTGGGGCATCTCGCTCACCTATGCCGTCCAGCCCGATCCCGGCGGTCTGGCCCAGGCCTATCATATCGGCGCGGATTTTGTTGGCACCGATCCTTCGGTGCTCGTGCTGGGCGACAATATCTTCTACGGCCATGGCCTGGTCGATCTGCTTTCTGCGGCGAATGCGCGGACCGAAGGCGCAACCGTGTTCGGCTATCATGTCAGCGATGCGCGCGCCTATGGCGTCGTCTCGTTCGATGCGAACGGCAAGGCCGAGACGATCGAGGAAAAGCCGGAAAATCCCAAGTCCAACTATGCGGTCACGGGGCTCTATTTCTATGACGGACGCGCGGTCGAGCTCGCGCGCGATCTCAAGCCCTCGCCGCGCGGCGAGCTCGAGATTACCGACCTCAACCGGCTCTATCTGGAAGCTGGAGAGCTTTCGGTCGAGATCATGGGCCGCGGCTATGCCTGGCTCGATACCGGCACGCACGGATCGCTGCTCGATGCCGCGCTCTATGTCCGCGTGACCGAGGAGCGTCAGGGACTCAAGATCTGCTGTCCCGAGGAGATTGCGTGGCGAAGCGGATTTATCGACGACGCCCAGCTCGAGCGGATTGCAACGCCGCTGCGCAAGAGCGGCTATGGCGATTATCTGGTGCAGCTGCTCAGGAACAAGGGGCAGGTCTGGTGATCGTAACCTCAGTCGATATCCCGGGCCCGCTGGTCATCGAACCCAAGGTGTTCGGCGACGAACGCGGCTTCTTCCTCGAAAGCTGGAACGAGGGCCGCTTTGCCGAGGCGGGTCTGGACTGGACCTTCGTCCAGGACAACCACAGCCGCTCCGCCAAGGGCGTGCTGCGCGGCATCCATTTCCAGAATCCCAATCCCCAGGGCAAGCTGGTGCGCGTGGTCTCGGGCGCGGTCTGGGACGTCGCAGTCGATCTGCGCCGCTCCTCGCCGCATTATGGCCAATGGTTCGGGCTGGAGCTGTCGGCCGCGAACAAGAAGATGTTCTGGGTACCACCCGGCTTCGGCCACGGGTTCCTGACGCTCGAGGACGGCACCGACTTTCTCTACAAGTGCACCTCGCTCTACGATCCTTCGGCAGAACAGTCGCTGCAATGGAATGACCCTGCGGTGGGCATCGACTGGCCGCTGGACGGAATCGAGCCGCAGCTTTCGGCGAAGGATCGCGAGGGGACGCCGTTCGATCAGATCAGGGCTTACGCATGAAGGTGCTGATCGTCGGCGGCAAGGGCCAGCTCGGCCGGGGACTGGCTGCCACTGCGCCTGCGGATGCGGAGATCGTCAGCCACGATATCGACACGCTCGACATCGGCGATGCTGACGCCTTGCGTGCCTGTGTCAGCGACGTGAAACCCGCCACCCTGTTCAATGCCGCCGCCTATACAGCGGTCGACAAGGCGGAGAGTGAGGAGGCGCTGGCGCTGGTCGTCAACGGCACTGCCGTGGGCACGCTGGCGGATGCGGCGCGCTCGGTTGGCGCGCGGTTCATCCATGTCTCGACCGATTTCGTGTTCGATGGCACCTCGGGCATACCCTATGCCCCTGATGCTGCACCCAATCCGGTCAGCGCCTATGGCCGCACCAAGCTGGCGGGCGAACAGGCAGCGGGACCGGATGCCCTGATCGTGCGCACAGCCTGGGTCTATGCACCCACTGGCGGTAATTTCGTCCGCACCATGCTGCGCCTCATGAAGGAACGGCCAGAGGTCCGCGTCGTCGCCGACCAGATCGGCACGCCGACCTATGCGCCGGACCTCGCCAGGGCCTTGTGGACGCTGGCGGCCCGGGGTGTCACCGGCATCCACCATTATACCGACGCAGGCGCGGCCAGCTGGTACGATTTTGCCGTCGCGATCCAGGAGGAGGCGCTGGCCATCGGTCTGCTCGACAAGGCCGTGCCCGTCATGCCCATTGCCACTTCCGATTACCCGACACCGGCACGCCGTCCGCATTATTCGGTGCTCGACAAGACCAGCGCCTATGCCGCGCTCGGCGGTCCCGCGCCGCACTGGCGCAGCAACCTGCGCATCATGCTGCGCGAAATCGCCCGGAACGGATAAGCGATCGTGCCGATGTGGTTGTTGCGCGGTTGTGAACCGGACAGAGGCATGCTAGCCGCACGCTCTTGCTGCGGCGCAGCATTGGGCATCCGCTTGCCGCCATGCGTTTGTAGAGAAGAGTAGATACTGATGGCCAATCTGATCGTGACCGGCGGTGCCGGATTTATCGGTGCCAATTTCGTTCACCGCTGGCGCAAGGTCGAGCCGGGCGACGGCATCGTGGTGCTCGACGCGCTGACCTATGCCGGCAACCGCGCCAATCTGGACGGGCTCGATGGCGTCGAGCTGGTCGAGGGCGATATTTGCGACACCGATCTGGTCTCGAAGCTGATCGCCGATCACCAGATCGATACCATCGTCCACTTTGCCGCCGAAAGCCATGTCGACCGCTCGATCACCGGGCCCGATGCCTTTGTCACGACCAATGTCGTCGGCACGCACAGCTTGCTCAAGGCCGCCAAGGCCGCATGGCTGGACAAGGGCACGGGCCGTCCGCACCGCTTCCACCATGTCTCGACCGACGAGGTCTATGGCTCGCTCGGTCCCGATGATGCCGCGTTCAGCGAGACCACTGCCTATGCGCCCAATTCGCCCTATTCGGCCTCCAAGGCGGGCTCCGACCATCTGGTGCGGGCCTATCACCACACCTACGGCCTGGAGACGACGACCAGCAACTGCTCGAACAATTACGGGCCGTTCCAGTTTCCGGAAAAGCTGATTCCGCTGTTCATCCTCAACGCCCTGTCGGGCCGCAACCTGCCGATCTATGGCGATGGCATGAACGTACGCGACTGGCTGCATGTCGAGGATCACTGCCTCGGCATCGAGCTCATCCTGAAAAAGGGCCGGGTCGGCGAGGTCTACAATGTCGGCGGCGGCCAGGAGCTGCCCAATATCCGCGTCGTCGAGGAAATCTGTGCCGGTGTCGATGCTGCCTTCGCTGCCGACCCCTCGCTTGCCGAACGTTTTCCCGATGCGCCGGCGGCGAAGGGCCAGCCGACCGCCAGCCTCAAGACCTTTGTCGAAGACCGCAAGGGGCATGACCGCCGCTATGCGATCGACGAGCGCAAGATCCGTGGCGAACTCGGCTATGAACCGGCGCGCGACTTTCCGCAGGGCTTTGCAGAGACGTTGCGCTGGTATCTGGCGAACGAGGGCTGGTGGCAGCCGCTGCTGGAGCGCGCCAAGCTCAACGCGCGCTGATTGCCCGGAGGTCCGGTCGTGAACAAGTCTGCTCCCGCTCAGCATCGCTCGGTCAACATCCTCGGCTGTCGGGGCGTTCCCGCCGCGCATGGCGGTTTCGAGACCTTCGCCGCGCGGCTTGCGCCCTATCTGGTGCAGCATGGCTGGGACGTGACCGTCTATTGCCAGGACGATGTCGCTCCCGGCAGCGACCTGACGGTGTTCAGCGACGAATGGCAGGGCGTGCACCGCCGCCATATCCCCACGTCGCGATCCGGCCCGGTCGGCACGATCAGCTTCGACCTCAAGGCGACACGCGACGTGCTGTCGCGGCCGGGGGTCGACCTGGTGCTCGGCTACAACACGGCGGTCTTCGCTGCGCTCAATCGCATCAAGGGCCGCAAGGTCGTGATGAACATGGACGGCATCGAATGGAAGCGCGCCAAATGGTCGGGCCTGGCCAAGGCCTGGTTCTACCTGAACGAGCGCGCCGGATCGTGGTTGTCCCAAGTGGCGATTGCCGACCATCCCTCGATCGCCGATCATCTGCGCGATACCAGCGGCATCTCGTCGATCGTCATCCCCTATGGCGCTGACCTGGTCACCCAGGCGGATGCCGCGCTGCTGGCGCCGCTGGGCGTGCAGCCGAACCGCTATTTCGTGTCGATCGCCCGTATCGAGCCGGAAAACTCGATCCTGGAGATCGTCGAGGCCTTTTCGCGCAAGCACAGAGGCGATGCCCGGTTGATGGTGCTGGGCAAGCTGGAAGAGGGCAACGCCTATCATCAGCGCGTCAAGGCGGCGGCCAGCGCCGAGGTCATCTTCCCCGGCGGCATTTACGAGGCGGACCGGCTAGGCGCCGTCCGCTTCCATGCGCTCGCCTATATGCACGGTCATCAGGTCGGCGGCACCAATCCCTCGCTGGTCGAGGCGCTGGGCGCGGGCAATCCCGTGATCGCGCATCGCAACCGCTTCAACCTGTGGACCGCAGGCGAAGGCCAATTCTATTTCGACAGCGTCGACGAATGCGAGGCGCAAATGGAGCGGCTTCTGGCCGAACCGTCTGCCGCCGAGACTGCAAGAGCTGCAGCCCGCGCGCGCTTTGCTCGCGACTTCGAATGGGAAAAGGTGCTCGGCCAGTATCGCGCCCTGCTGGAAGACGTCGCGGACGGCAAGCCTGTCCGCGAGGCCTATTGATGGATCGGAAGGCGGCGTGATGGCCCCGGCCTCCGACCAGCAGCCGCGTGTCGCCATCGCCATCGTCAACTGGCGCAATGCGGCAGACACCATCGCGTGCCTCGAATCGCTTCAGCAGCTTGCTGACCGCGATGTGATGGTGGTGCTGTGCGACAACGGCTCGGCCGACGGATCGGTGGAGAAGTTCGTCGCCTGGGCAAGCGACCGGCTGGCTGCCAGGGGACGCAGCTTCCGTCTGTGGCGCGACGGGGAGCAGCCGTCCGAACCGCCGCGCGACTATCTCAGCATCATCGCCTCGCAAGCCAATCTCGGCTTTGCAGGAGGCAACAATCTGTGCATCCGTCTGGCGCTCGCCGATCCCGGCATCGAGGCGGTATGGTTGCTCAACAACGATACCGAGGTGCTGCCCGATTCGCTCGGCGCGCTGCGCGATCGGATGAAAGAAGATGCGCGGGTCGGCATCTGCGGGTCCACTCTGGTCTATCATTTCGACAAGCAGACGGTGCAAGCGGTCGCGGGCCGGTATGACATAAGCCGGGGCACGGGGCATGAAATCGGCCAGGGCCTGACCATCGCCACCCTGCCTTCGCGGGCCGAAGTGGAATCGCAGATGAGCTATCCGCCGGGAGCCTCGATGCTGGCTTCGCGCAGGTTCATCGAGAAGGTCGGTCTGATGGAGGAAAGCTATTTCCTCTATTTTGAAGAGCTGGACTGGACGCTTCGGGGCAAGCCGGATTTCGCGGCGGGCTGGGCGCCGGCATCGGTGGTCTATCACAAGGAGGGCGGATCGATCGGCACTCATGCCCGCGGCCGCCCCAGCGACCTTTCGCTCTACTATAATCTCGTCAACCGGTTGCGCGTGGCCCGGCGTTTCGAGCCTGCAGCGCTGCCGGTCAATCTTGCCAGGCTCGCCGCGATCGCTGCAAAATACGCCATCCAAGGCGACCGGCGCGCCGCGCGCATCGCGTTGCATGCCCTTGGCGACTTTGCCAGCGGGCGTTACCGCACCGGCGCCTGGCTGTCTGCCAGCCGCCCATCAGAGCCCAGCCAGGGAAGAAACTGACCACCATGTCGACTGCCCAGAACGGCTCCAAGCCGCCGATCGCCATTATCGAGACCATCGGCTCGCACGGTGGCATGCATTATTATACGGACAATCAGGCGCACGCGCTGGTCAACCAGGGCCATCGCGTGACGCTCTATTCCCTGCCCGCGTCCACCGATGCCGGCGCGCGCTATCGCAAGGTCGATACCTTCAAGGCGATATACGGCCCCGATCCCAAGGCGATCCGGGGATTGCGGCTGATTCGCGATCTGACCACCGCGATTGTGTCGGCTAGACGATGGGGTGCCAAGGTCTGCATCTTCCATCTGTTCAAGATGGATATATTCGAGCTTTACGCCGCCCGACTCTGCCGGATGCTGGGGATGAAATCCATGGCGGTCGTGCATGACGTCGCTCGGCTCGATCAGCCGAACGATCGCCCGCAGCTTGCTCGCATTGCCGGTTTTACCGACTTGCTGATCACCCATAACGGCTTTTCCGAGACGGCCCTGCTCCAGGCCCTGGCCGGCGCTCCGGCGAATGTGTCGGTCATTCCGTCGGGCAACTATATTGCCCAGTTCCCGAACCCTCCCTCAAAGGCGCAGGCGCGCGACAGGCTCAAGCTGCCGCACGACAAGCAGGTCATCCTGTTCTTCGGCAATCCCCGTCGCGAAAAGGGGTTGCATGTTCTGCTCGAGGCGATGGTGGCGCACCGCGATAACGAACGCCTGCTGGTGCTGGTGGCCGGAAAGATGAAGCCTGACGAGGAAGCCGAATATCGCGGATTTGCCCGTGCCAACGGGCTGGATGCGCGGGTCCGTTTCGACATCGGTCATGTCGATGATGCCGATGTGCCGTCCTATTACCGGGCGCCCGATATCGTGGCTTTGCCCTATCTCAGGATTTACGAAAGCGCGGTCGCCCTGATGGCGATGAGCCTCGAACGACCTGTGCTTGCCAGCGACCTTCCGCCCATGCGCGACGTGATTGGAGAGGATGTTCGCGGCTTGCTTTTTGCGGCAAGTGATGCGCAAGCGCTTTCCGCACGTATCGGCGATCTGATGGCTGATCCTGCAAGGCTTGCAGACCTGGCGGCAAACGCGGCACATTATGCCGCAAACGACCGCCACTGGGACGTGACCGGCAGGATGCTGTCAGCCGCCGCGCAATCACTCTGAGCCGCTAGCCGGAACAGCAGACCCCTGGAGGACGAATGAAGGCTTTAATCACTGGCGTCACCGGACAGGACGGCGCGTATCTGGCGGAAAACCTGCTGGGTCGCGGCTATACCGTCTATGGCACCTATCGCCGGACCAGCTCGGTCAATTTCTGGCGCCTTGAAGAGCTGGGCATCGACAAGCATCCGAACCTCCATCTGGTCGAATATGACCTGACCGACCAGGGGGCGGCCATCCGGCTGCTGGACACGACCGGTGTGACCGAGGTCTACAATCTCGCAGCGCAGAGCTTTGTCGGCGTATCGTTCGACCAGCCGCTGACCACCGGTGCGATCACGGGTCTCGGCGTCGCCAACCTGCTCGAGGCGATCCGCATCGTGAACCCCAAGATCCGCTTCTACCAGGCGTCGACCTCGGAGATGTTCGGCAAGGTCCAGGCTATCCCGCAGACCGAGGACACGCCCTTCTATCCGCGCAGCCCCTATGGTGTGGCCAAGCTCTATGCCCACTGGATGACGATCAACTATCGCGAAAGCTATGGCATTTTCGGCACCAGCGGCATCCTGTTCAACCATGAATCGCCGCTGCGTGGTCGCGAGTTCGTGACCCGCAAGATCACCGACACGGTCGCCAAGATCCATCTCGGCAAGGCCGATGTGCTGGAGCTCGGCAATATCGATGCCAAGCGCGACTGGGGCTTTGCCCGCGACTATGTCGAAGGCATGCGGCTGATGCTGCAGCATGACGAGCCCGAAACCTTCGTCCTCGCCACCAACCGCACCGTTACCGTGCGCGATTTCGTCTCGCTCGCCTTTGCCGAGATCGGCGTGAACATCGAATGGAGCGGCAAGGAGGAAAACGAGATCGGCAGCGATCCTGCGACCGGCCGCCAGCTGGTTCGCATCAACCCGCGCTATTATCGCCCGGCCGAGGTCGATCTTCTGATCGGTAGCGGAGAGAAGGCCGAACGGCTGCTGGGCTGGAAGAGCAGCACGTCGCTTGAAGATCTGTGCCGCCTGATGGTGGCGGCGGATATCGACCGCAACACGCGGGGCTTCTCGTTCTGATGCGGGTTCTCGTGACCGGCGCGGAGGGCTTTACCGGCACCTATCTGGTGGCGGAATTGCGCACGCGCGGTTGCGATGTCATCGCGCTGGCAAGCGACATCACCGATGCCGCAGCGGTCGATGCCGAGATCGCTTCGGTCAGGCCGGATCGGGTGATCCATCTCGCAGCGATCGCCTTTGTCGGCAGCGCGGCGGTGGATCCCTTCTATCAGGTCAACCAGCTCGGCACCTTTCACCTGCTGGAAGCCGTGGCGCGCCATGCACCGCAGGCGCATGTGCTGATCGCCAGCAGCGCCAACATCTATGGCAACGGGACCGGCGGCTATCTTGACGAAGCAACCCCGCCCAACCCGGCCAACCATTATGCCGTGAGCAAATGGGCGATGGAACTGGGGGCTCGTTTCTGGGCCGACCGGGTGCGCATGACGATCGTGCGGCCTTTCAACTATACCGGTGTGGGGCAGGACGAACAGTATCTCATCCCCAAGATCGTCCGCCATTTCCGGCGGCGCGAACCGGTGATCACCTTGGGTAACATCGACGTGAGCCGCGACTTTGGCGATGTTCGCTCGGTTGTTGCGGCCTATTGCGGCCTCAGCCTGGAGCCGCCGGAGGCAGTGGTGGTCAATGTCTGCACCGGCCGGGTGTTCAACATTCGTCAGGTCATTGCCATCGCTGCCAATCTGACCGGCCACGAGATCGAGATTGCCACCAATCCCGCATTCATGCGGCCGAACGAGGTGGAGATCCTGGCAGGCGACGCCACCTTGCTGCGGCGCCTGCTCCCGAGCTGGGAGCCGAGAAAGCTTGAGGATACGTTGGCTTGGATGCTGCGGGCATGATAGCAGCAATTGAAACAGCATTTCTGGGGTAATCGATGACACTGACCACGACTATGGACCCGTCCCGCATGGATTACCATAAACACATTCGTGAGGAGATTATCCCGCTTGTCCCTGATGCAGGTGGAACGTTGCTCGATGTGGGAGGCGGAGTCGGTGCTACTGCCGCGCGATTGAAGCACCTAGGCAAGGCGCAAAGGGTTGGCGTGGTCGATCTTATCGATTCGTCGATGGAGGGCGTTACAAAAGATTTCAGCTATAGCGGCAATATAGAGGACGCTCGTTTTCTTGATTCGGTGATCGAAGCAGAGGGTCCGTTCCAAACCATTTTGTGCCTTGATGTTCTCGAGCATCTGGTCGACCCGTGGGCAATCGTCGGGCGGCTGCACAAAGCCTTGGCTCCTGGCGGCGTTATCGTCGCCAGCATACCGAATGTTCGACATTATTCGGCATTTCTGCCTCTCGCATTTCAGGACCGGTGGGATTTGGCCGACGACGGTATTCTGGACAGAACGCACCTTCGTTTTTTTGTGCGCAGTACGGCCATCGAACTCATGACCTGTTCAGGTCTCAAGCTCGAAGAGGTGCGTGGTAATCTGGTGGGCGGCCGGAAGGTCAAGCTTGCTCGCGCGCTAAGTCTGGGTATGGTTAACAGCTTCACCTATCTTCAGTATCTGATCCGGGTACGCCGGGTCGACTGATTCGAGCCTTGCTTTGAGTCAAAGCCGTTGATCTCCTGACGGTCGGACGCGATGGGTCGTGCCGTCTCAGGGGCTAACCAAATTCCGAGGCTATTGTGCGTTGCAGCAGAATCGGGTACCAACCCGGCAACGGGCGCACCATGATTCCTGTCATCGGAGCAAAAACATAATATGCTGACCGCCAAGGACACTGCTGCCGTAACGCCTGCCGCACTGACGGGCCAGGATCTGGATGCTGCACCAATCCGCACCGATCGTGCCAATCGCGTCGATTTCGATACGGTCGTGCGTCTCGATGCGCTGAAGGGACGCAAGCGTTTCCGCGGCACCATGTCGCTCCTGTCACTTACCACGGATGTCGTATCGATCGTCGCCGGCTTCTTTCTGGCGGGGCTCGTCTATCTGGGCAGCATCGAGAACGATCATGCGCTGAACATGGTCGCGGTCTGCGTGCCGATGTTCCTGCTGTTTTCGCTCAACAACAATGCACACAATACCCGCAAGGTGCTCAATCTCACCTCGGGAGTGACGTCGGCAGCCGGCGCGCTCATTCTTGCGGCCGGATGTTTGCTGCTGATTGCGTTCTTCATGAAGATCGGCGCGGAATTCTCGCGCGGGGTGTTCTTCCTGGGCGTGGCGTTCAGCCTGTTCGGTATCATCGCGTCCCGCACGCTTACTCGCATCCTGTTCCGCAAGCGTCTGGACGAGGGCGTCTATGCAATCCTGTGCATTTATGACGGCGTCCCCATGGGCCCCGGCGCCGGGCCGGGTGCCATCGAGGCCAGGTCGATGGGCCTGCATCCCGATCTTGCCAGCGCGGTTGCGGTGAACCGTCTCGGCACGCTGGCCAAGGGGATGGACCGCGTGGTCATTCACTGCGTCCCGGCTGCGCGTGAGGCCTGGGCTCTGGCGCTCAAGACCCTCGATGTCCGATGCGAGATCGTGGTGCCGGAACTCGACAGTTTTGCCGCTCTCAGCATTTCGGAACGCTCTGGCCATACCAGCCTGCTGCTCAACAGCGGTCGCATGGCCTGGAACCACCAGCTGATGAAGCGCGCCTTCGATCTTGCGATTTCGCTGGCTGCGCTGCCGGTGCTTCTTCCCTTTTTCGCCTTGGTGGCGCTCGCGATCAAGCTTGACAGCCGCGGTCCCGTCTTCTTCCGGCAGGAACGCATCGGACTGGGCAACCGGCCGTTCATGATCTGGAAGTTCCGTTCGATGCGCACCGAAGCGTGCGATGCCAATGGCAGCCGCTCGACTTCGCGCGATGACGACAGGATTACCCGTGTCGGGCGCATTCTGCGCAGCACGAGCATCGATGAGCTGCCGCAGATCCTGAACGTGATTTCGGGTGACATGAGCCTGGTCGGCCCGCGCCCGCACGCGTTCGGATCGCGCGCCGAGAACGCGCTGTTCTGGGATATCGATCAGCGGTACTGGCAACGCCATGTGGTCAAGCCCGGCCTCACCGGGCTGGCGCAGATTCGCGGTTTTCGCGGTGCGACCGAGCAGAAGACGGACCTGACCAAGCGGCTGCAGTCCGACCTTGAATATGTGTCTAACTGGAGCCTGATGTCAGACATCCGCATCCTGCTGGGCACCGCCTTCGTGGTCTTCCACAAGAACGCCTTCTGAACGCCAGCCGCCTTCGGATCGTCGTTCTAGCGGCGATCCCTACCGCTGGGTCCCGGCGCTACCCGAATGGCATGGCAAGGGAGTCTAGAGCGTTTTCACTTTGAGCGAAAACGCTCTTGTTTTCTGATGCCGCATTTTCCGAGCCGTTGACCGTAACCGGTCAACTTGAAAATGCTCTAGGCCGGCCCACGTTCCTTGAGCGCTGCAACGATAGCCTTCACGTCCTGGGACTTGCCCTTGGGCACGATCATCACATGCGATCCGTTGGCAATGACGATCAGATCGTCGATGCCGGCAGCCGTCACGGTGACGCCATCGGCGTGGACATGGATGTTGCGGCTGTCGATCAGTATCGCTTCGCCGGCAATCGTGTTGCCTTGCGTATCGGGTGTTCCGATCTCGGCCAGCGCATCCCAGCACCCCACATCCGACCAGCCACAGGCCACGGGTACAATGGCCACGCGATCGGCACGCTCCATGACCGCATAATCGATCGAATCGGACGGACAGGCGGCGAAACGCTCGGCGTTCGGGCGGATCAGCCGCGCCGCCATGTCGCGGCCATCGAGTGCGGCGCGTGCAGCGTGGGCCATGTCGGGGGCATAGCGCGCCAGTTCCTCGAGATAGCGATCGGCCCGCATCAGGAATATGCCCGCATTCCAGGCATGGCTGCCCTCCGCCAGCATAGCTTCGGCCTGATCGCGGGGTGGCTTCTCGATGAATCGCTCGACCTTGCGGACACCGGTCGCGTCATCAAGGCTGTTACCCATCCGGATATAGCCGAAACCGGTTTCAGGGCCCGCAGGCTCGATGCCGAAGGTCACCAGCCAGCCTGCGCGCGCAGCGGGCAGGGCGGCATCGACGGCGTCCAGAAAGGCGGGCAGATCGCGGATGACATGGTCGCTGGGCATCACCAGCATCACCGCGTCACCTGCGCCAGCAGCGATTGCCGCGAGCGCAATGGCAGGGGCGGTGTTGCGAGCGCTCGGCTCCAGGATAATGCGCGCCTCGGCCTGTTCAGGCGCCGAGAGCTCTGCCTCCATCAGCGCAGCGTGCCGCTCTGCGCCGATCACTAGCGCAGGACCGAACCGACCACGATCGCTCGTGCGCGCGAGCGTATCGGCAAACATCGTCCGGCTGGAAGCCAGCGGCAGAAACTGTTTGGGGCTGGTGTCTGTCGAGAGCGGCCAGAGCCGCGTGCCCGATCCGCCGGAAAGAATGACGGGGGTAATCAGGGTCATGAATGCTCTCGTATCAGTTCGCACGCGCCAGCAGCAGGCGTGCGTCCTCGCTTGCCCACAAGCGACTGTCGCTGTCAATTGCCAGACATTCGCCAGCCTGAACCGTGATCGCTGCCGCATCCCGCTCGATTCGTGCGCTCCCCTGTAGCGGAATGACCATCAGTGGGCCGGAGCCATCCAGCCGAGCCGTTGCATCGCTGGTGAGCAGGAGCGAGAAGAACGGGCCTTCGACCAGCCTATGTTCACCCTGCAGATCGACCTTCTGCTGCAGAGCATGGGCATAGGGTTTGGCGCGCGACACGGCGACGGCCTCTTCCAGATGCAGCGCGCGCGGACGGCCATAGTCATAGAGACGATAGGTGATGTCGGCGTTCTGCTGCACTTCGATCAAACTGATCCCCGCCCCGATGGCGTGAATGGTGCCCGCAGGAATGTAGAAAAAGTCGCCGCGCTCAACCGGCTTCCAGTCCATCAGCGCCTCGATCTCGCCTGACATCGCGGCATCGCGCAATTCTTCGGACGATAAGGGGCGATGCGTCCCGATGCCGAGCACGGCGCCGGGCTCCGCATCCAGCACCAGCCAGCATTCTTCCTTGCCGCTCGCCAGACCCATGGCGTGCGCCTGCGCGTCGTTCGGGTGAACCTGCACCGACAGCTTTTCGCTGGTGAAGAGATATTTGACCATCAATGGCAATGCCGGGCCCTGCGCAGCCTCGAACCAGATTTCCCCGATCCGTTCGGCCTGAGCATCGCCGAACGGTGCAGGCAATATCGCCCGCCCCCAGGGCTTGGCCACTTGCCTGGTGGTCAGTTTCTGGCCCCGCTCCACGTAAGTCATCGGCACACAGCGCGCCCGATGCCGGTGCCGTTGTCACGGTTCAACACCATCGGACCTGAATGAGGAAGGGGCGGGGAGATCATGAAAGGGTCAACTGCCGTAAGATGTTGCGCCTGCCCGACCGGCCCGAGAACGGACGTTGGCTCAACGGCGATACCCATGTCGATAGCGCCAAGAAAGCGCAAGTTCAACGCGCTTGCCGATTCTGCAACACGGCTCTGCCGCTGGGAGCCTGGCCGGCGCATTCAGGGCAGACTAGCGCACAGGTGGCGCAAACAGCCTTGGATCGATCGGCTCGCCGACCTTGATCACCTGCCAGAAAACCGTGTTTGCCTTTACCCCATTGTAGAACAGGGTCACCTCGCGCGCCTGAACCCAGCCCGAAGGCAGACGAACAAAATCGTCATAGTGCCGCTCGTGAAAGCCGCGAGGGGTCACGAAGCCCATATAGCGGATATAGTGGCTCTGCCGGTCGATCCCGAACAGGGTAGTCGCACCGTCTGGGGAGATCACGCGCATCAGGGCGATGGCATGGCCGCCCAGATCCCGGTCGGGTGCACGCTCCAGCCTGAAGCCATCGCCCAGCGCTTCGCGGATGATCCCGAACCCGAAGTTGCTCGCCCAATAGGCATCCGCCTGGTCCTTGGGCATCACGCCCTTCTCGGTCCAGGTGGTCGTGCCGTCATAGCCGATCTCGAACAGCAGCTTGCCGTCAGATTTCGCGGTAATCCGCACCTTGCCGTCCGCGCCGTGCGCGGTCTTGCGATCAGGATTCATCGCGCGCCACATGCGATAGTCGTCCGCCGTGCTGCGGGGCTCGGCACTGTCGGGTGCATAGAACACCGCGCGGCCAGCCAGATACAGGGTGGAGGGGTTGAGCCAGGCATCGCCGCCCGCCGCCGCCACTGCTTGCTCCAGAATCACCCGGGCGCTGTCATCAGGCGCAGATGTCTCCGCCTGCGCCGGGCTTGCGATCGCCATGAGGCCAGCCAACACCAGAATCAGCAAGCGCATCATCGCTCCATGCCCTGTCTCCCTTAAGTCTGGGAAGATGCCGCTGAACCTGCATGGGCACAAGTATAATTTGTCCGGACAAATGAGTTGACGTTTCGCTACCGGTGAGGCGTAATGCTTGCCATGTGGCGTCTTGCCTTTCCCTTGTTCAGCTTTATGGCGGCGCCAGTTTCTGCCCCGCCATCCGAGCCGCTTCCGACCGGCACCTTCACCAACGAGGAACAGGTCTATTTCGATGCCGAGGTAGGCGGTACGCCGCCCCCATGGATCGGCGTGCGCATCGAGGTGGCAGAAACCGGCCTGGTCTGGAAGACCATCGATCGCCTAGGCACCGTCCTGGCGAGCACGCCCGTTCAGGCAGGGCAAACAGAATGGATGATCGGGACCTGTGCGCTGACGACGAGGACGGACGCCGATGGTGCGATGGAATTCGTACCGGGCAGCGGCGAATGCACAGGCGTTACCCTGCCTGTCCGGCTTGATCGGACGGCGCTGACGCTGCGACTGGCCGATGGCCGTGAAACCCGGCTGCTGCGCGCACGGCCGTTTACGTGCTGGATGAGCGTCAGGCGCGACAGGCCGAAAAGCGATGGCAGCGATGACTGGCTGTTCCAGCCGGGCATGGCGACCCATGATCAGGGCGGGCGGTTGCGTCTGGGCGGGGGCGATAGCGGTGCGCCTGAGGCGATCATCCGTATCCGCAATGTGGTCTGGCCGCCGCCTTCGCGCAACCGGTCCTCGATCGTGCTCTACGTCTTCACCCCCGATGACATGAACCGGGCGGTGGCTTATGGCTGGGCCGACCCGGGCGCGGTGCGGGTGGGAATCAATCAACGCTGGATGCAGGCCAGCTGTACTTTGGATGGAGCAGAATGATGCAGGCACGCCAGGCCGTCATCCGGGCAACCGGTGGTCCCGAGGTGATCGAATGGCAGACGGTCGACGTTGCTGCCCCCGGCGCGGGCGAGGTGACGTTGCGGCAGACGGCGGTCGGCCTCAACTATATCGACACCTATCACCGGCGCGGCATCTATCCGGTCGATCTGCCGAGCGGGCTGGGCCTTGAGGCAGCAGGCGTGGTCGAGGCGGTCGGCGCGGGCGTCGAGGGGCTGAGCGTCGGCGACCGGGTCGCGACCTTCGGGCCCGCACGCGGAGCCTATGCCGATATTCGCAATGTTGCTGCGGCGAGCCTGTTCAAGCTGCCCGAGGACATTTCCGACGAGACTGCAGCCGCCGCGCTCCTCAAGGGCTGCACCACCGAATTCCTGGTCGAACGCTGCGCACGGGTCGAACCCGGCCAGGCGGTGCTGGTCCATGCCGCCGCTGGCGGCGTCGGGCTGTTGCTGGTGCAATGGCTGAAAGCGATCGGCGCGACCGTGATCGGCACCGTCAGCAGCGAGGAAAAGGCAGCGCTGGCCAAGGAGGCCGGGGCCGACCATATCGTCTTCTACACCCGCGAGGATACGGCGAAGCGCGTGCGCGAGCTCACCGGCGGCGCGGGCGTGCGCGTGGTTTATGACGGCGTCGGGCTCGATACCTGGGAGGCTTCGCTCGACAGCACCGGACGGCGCGGGCTGATCGTGTCTTATGGCAATGCCAGCGCGCCGGTTACCGGCATCAGCCTTGGCATTCTCGCCACCAAGGGCTCGCTCTACAACACCCGGCCGACGCTGTTCGATTATTATGCCGATCCGGCCGAACGCGAAGCGGGCGCCGCGCGGTTGTGGCAGATGATCCGCGCCGGCAAGGTCAAGGTGACCATCGGCCAGACCTATCCGCTGGAGCAGGCCGAACAGGCGCATCGCGATCTGGAAAGCCGGGCAACCAGCGGATCGACGCTGCTGATGCCCTGAGCGAGGCAGGGGCCGGGCGCAGGCTCAGAAGCGCCCGGTTTCGATCAGCTCGATCAGCTCGCCCGAAGGCCCGCGGACGGTGGCGGCCATGTTGCCCATGTACAGATCGCCATGGCGCAGCACCGGCGGGGTCAGGAACTCGACATCGAGATCGTCGAAGCTCTCCACCGCCAGCGTCACCAGCGCGTTGCCCGGCGGCAGCATCTCGGCATGGCTTGGGCGATCGGTCGCCTCGGCGGGATAATCGTCGATCTCGAGGATCGGCAGCCGTTCGTTCTGCACCATGGTAATGACCGACTGGGTTCCGGCCGGCTTGCCGAACGCGGCGTTGATCATCGTGTATTCGAGCGTGTAGCTCTCCCCTTCGTCGAGACGCAGGGCATGGCGATACCAGTCGACTGCGGCCATGCGGTCCTTCGCCGCCAGGATCACGATGAAGACATGGTCGGTCAGGCTGTGCGCCTTGGGCAGATCGGACGAGGGCGTGTCCATCGCCACCTCGTTCAGATAGATCATCTCGTCGCCGCGCCCCAGCACCTGCATGGGGATGAAATAGGGCAGGCCCGCAATTTCCCTGGGCGGGCCGATGACGCGAAAGCCGCTGCCGTCGAGCCGGTCGGGCCAGCCGAACACGTCCCTGACCGTCAGCTCATAGGCGGCCCAGCCAAAGGTGCGGGTCGGCCTGAACCCGGGAACATCGGGCTGCTCGACCAGCCGGATGAAGCAATGCGCGCCGCTTTGCGGGCGCAGCATCGCATAAGGCAAACCGGCGCTGCCTGCGCAGCCCCAGCTTGCGGCGAGGTCCGCAGGCAGCGGTCCCTGCTCGACCAGATCGAGCCCCAGCCGCCCCTGATAGTCGGCGAGCGATCCAGCAAGATCGGGCGTTACCGCCACACCGCCCATGATCTTTCCGTGCTTCGGATGATGCGACATGGCGTCAGAACTCCGGCTTGCGCTTGGACAGGAAGGCAGCGACGCCTTCGCGAAAATCGGGACCGTCAAATGCGTCGGCGAACTGGGCCAGGGTTTCGGCGTCATCCTCGGCCTGGCCGTGCAGGATGCGTGCGATCATCGCCTTGCTGGCGTGCACGCTGTGCGGCGAGACGCTGGCGACGGTCGCCGCAAGCGCGGTTGCTGCGGCTCCGGCATCCTCCGCCAGCTCGTCGATCAGGCCGATGCGGTGGGCCTCCGCGGCGTCGACCAGCCCGGCGGTGAACAGGATGCGCTTGGCCGCTGCCGGGCCGACCAGATCGACCAGCAGCTTGGTGTCGTGCAGCGAATAGACCAGGCCAAGCTTCGCGGGTGTGATGCCGAAGCGCGCCGTTGGCGTGGCGATGCGGAAATCGCAGGCGAGCGACAGGCCGCAGCCGCCGCCGATGCAATCGCCCTCGATCTGCGCGATCACCGGCTTGGGTGCGCGTGCCAGCGTCTCCATCGCGCGGCGGATTGCGGCCTGGTTGCGGATGCGCCAGTCGGCGTTCTGCGCGCCGGCCCCGAACTCTGCGATATCTGCGCCCGCGCTGAACGCGCCCGGCACGCTCGCGCGAAGGATCATCACGCGGATATCGGGGTTGAGCATAGCCCGGTCGACCAGCTCGGGCAGGGCCTCCCACATCGCTTGCGTGAACGCATTGCGCTTGTCGGGCCGCTCGATGATCAGGTGCGCGATAGCGCCGTGGAGGGTGAGAGAGAGCGCCATCACTCCTCTCCCTTTACGGGAGAGGACAGGCTTGGCTTGGCGGCTTGCCGCCAAGCAAGCCTTGGAGAGGGCCCAGCGCCACCGTCGGGGACAATCCCCCTCTCCCAGCTCCGGCTAGGCGGCACAGCCGCCAAGCCTGCGCAACCCTTTCCCTCGAGGGGAGAGGGGGAGGTGCGCACGCCGCTCATGCCGGCACCGTTTGCGTGAAATGCTGCGCGATGGCGCGGCGCGTCGTCACCCAGACGTCAGGCTTCCTGCGGACATGGCGGAAGAATTCCTCGAGCGCCCAGATGCGCCCCGGACGCCCGATGATGCGCAGGTGCAGGCCGAGCGACATCATCTTCGGGTGACCGTCTTCCCCTTCGGCATAGAGCTGGTCGAAGCAGCGCACCGCGTAATCGAGCCACTGGGTCGGCGTTATCGCAGGGTCGGTCCACATCTTCATGTCGTTGGTGTCCAGCTGATAGGGCATGATGACCATCGGCTTTTCGGGCACGGTCTCGCGATCCCAATAGGGAATATCGCCCGAATAATCGTCCATGTGATACTCGAACCCGGCCTCGCTCAGCAACCGGCGGGTATTGTCGGTATGCAGATAGCGCGACAGCCAGCCATAGGGGCGCGTGCCAGTGGTTTTCTCGATCGACGCCACGGCCCTGGCGATGAAATCGCGCTCGGTGGCCTCGTCCATCTTGAACTGGTGCACCCATCGCCAGCCATGGCTGACCGGTTCGTGGCCGAGTTCGACAATCGCCTCGGCAATCTCGGGATGGTTTTCCAGCGCCATCGCCGCGACAGTCCAGCTTGCCATGATGTCATAGCGCTTCAGCAGCTTGACCACGCGCGGCGCGCCCGCCTTGATGCCGTAGAGATAATTGCTCTCGTTGCCATAGTTGCGGATGGCGGACTTCACGAACACGCCCAGCTCGTCGACCGGCTCCATGCCCCGGTCGCCGCGCGCGATCGTCATCTCGCTGCCTTCCTCGACATTGACCACGACGCTGAGCGCGAGCTTTGCGCTGCTGGGCCAGTCGATCCGTTCTTCCTTCATGGTCAGTGCATCTCCTCGCCGCCGCTCACGTTGAGCGCCTCGCCGGTCACGTAAAAGGCATCATCGCTTGCCAGCCAGGCGCAGGCCGACGCGGTGTCGCTGGCAAGGCCCGGACGGCCCATCGGGTTCTTCGCCTTCATGTTGGCGAGGTAAGCCTCGACACTGGCAAAGCCCAGAAGCTTCGAGAAATACGCGTTCTGCTGTGCCCCCAGGCCGGTTGTGACATGGTTGGGGCAGACCGCATTCACGGTAATGCCATGCGCGCCGAGTTCCACCGCGCTCGCCCGGGTGAGCCCGACCATGCCGTGCTTGGAGCTGACATAGGCGGGCAGGTGCGGAAAGCCGGTCTTGGCGGCCTGGCTCGCGATGTTGATGATCCGCCCACCGCGCTTCCCTGCGATCATCGCCTTTGCCGCGGCCTGGGTGCAGTAGAACGCGCCGGACAGGTTGACGGCGAGCACCTGGTTCCAGTCCGCCGGATCGACATCGAGCAGCGGCTTCATCATGAAGCCGATCCCGGCATTGTTGACGAAAATGTCGACCGAACCGAATGCGGAACGTGCACCATCGACCAGCGCGCGGCATTCCTCGACTTTCGCGACATTGCAGGCGATGCTCGTGACCTTCGCGCCGCGCGAGCGCAGCTCGTCTGCCACCTCTTCGGCTTCGGCGTCGATGGCAAGGTCGGAGAGAACGCAGTTCGCGCCCTCGTCGGCAAAGCGCTGCAGGATCGCCTGACCCAGCCCCTTGTGCTTGCCCGAACCGGTAACGACGATCGTTTTCCCCTCGAACCGGCGCATCACAGATCCTCGGTCAGGATGAACTGAGGTGCATCGGCATAATCCTGGAAGGGGGCGGCCATCGCCTGGAATTCGGGTGTGCTGATCTCTGCGACGAACGGCTCCATGGCCGGAATGTCGATGATCTCGATATATTGATAGGGCGCGGCGGCATCGGACCCGAACAGCCCGGTCGCGCGGTGCACGGTGAAACTGGTCACCGATGACAGCGCATTGACCCCCGGAATGTCGCGGGTGCGCGCCCAGGTCTCATAATCGCTGATCGAGACGCCGGGCTTCAGGTTGAACAGCACGATGATCTTCATGACGAGACTCCTTCAGGCGAAAGCATGGGCGGGCGATAGGCGGCAAGCGCCGCATCGAGCGTGCGGGCGCGGGCGACCAGGGCGCTTTCCTGCCCGGGCAGGGCAATGATCTGCACGCCGACCGGCAGGCCATGCTCGCTGAACCCGGCGGGCAGGCCGATCGCGGGCAGGCCTGCGACATTGGCGAGGCAGGTGAAATCGGCCTGATTGGCGGGCGCGGCAACGGAATGGGCAAAGGCGGTTTGCGGCGCGGTGGGCAGCAGCATCGGTCCGTGCTTCGCGATGGCGTTGCGCAGCGCATCGGCAGTTTCGGCGAGCACCTTCTGGTCCTCGGCCCAATCCGCATCGCTGCGGCGTGGGCCATAGGCGATCAGCTTGCGGAGGTGATCGGAGAGCAGCGCCGGGTCGGCATCGGCGAAATGGGCCGCCATGAAGCGTACGGTCTTGATGAACCCGGCAAAGCGCACGCGCGAGAGCGGATGGGGCAGGGCGAACTCGCTCACATCGCCACAGGCCGCGCGGGCGCTGGCGAAGGCGTTCAGCACGGCGGGTTGGCATTCCACGCCGCCCATATCGGGCAGGGTCGCCCAGCCCGACGGTGCGGCCTTTTCGCCAACATCGGACATGACGCGGGCCACGCGCTCCAGCAGGTCGAGCGAGCGGGCGAGGGGACCGATCGCGTCGAAATCGGGTTCGGCGAGTTCCAGCCCTAGCTGGCTGACGTGCGTTTGCGCCGGCTTGAAGCCATAGACGCCGCAATAGGCCGCCGGGATACGGATCGAGCCCATGGTGTCGGTGCCGAGCGCCGCATCGCACAGCCCCGCCGCCACCGCCGCGCCGCTGCCGCCGGACGAGCCGCCGGGGGTATGGCCCATGCGGTGCGGATTGTGCGTCGGCCCGAACCAGGGATTGTCGGTCTTTGCGCCGAGCGCGGCTTCCTCCATGTTGAGCATGCCGGTGATGCTCGCCCCGGCAGTGCGCAGCTTCGCGACCACCTCTGCGTCCTCGCCGGCGACCCGATCCTGGAACAGCGCCATTCCGGCGGTCCAGTGCAGGCCCCGGACAGCGATATTCGCCTTCACGCCGATGGTGATACCGGAAAGCGGGCCATCGGCTGCGGTCGCATCGGGCGCGTGTTCGACAAAGGCGTTGAAGGGGTCGAGCATGGTCAAAATCCTCCCCGATCCGGGGAGGGGGACCGCGAAGCGGTGGAGGGGAAGCGGGATTGTGCTTTCATGGAAAGTTTCACACGCACGCTACCCCTCCACCATTCGCTTCGCGAACGGTTCCCCTCCCCATGCTGGGGAGGATCAACAGTCGCATCCCCCTCACAATCCCCGCTCGTCGATCAGGCGGATAGGCTTCTGCCGCACCTCGATCTGGGTCAGCGCCGCCGTACCTCCGGGTGCGACCAGATCGACCTGCACCTCAACCCCCAGGCCCCGGCGCATCAGTTCGGCGAGCTCGCCGGTGTCGGTGCCGCCCCGGCTTTCCAGCGTCACGGTCATGTCATCGCGCTGGCTGGCCGGATCGCGCACCACGCGGCAGACGAACTCGCCGGTGAGATCGCTGCGGTTCTCGATCAGGGCTCCGATCGCATGCGGAAAGACGTTGATGCCGCGCAGCTTGACCATGTTGTCGCTGCGCCCCTTGAAGCCCGCGATCCGCTTGAACGCCATGCCGGTGGCATTGGTCCCGGTCAGTTCATGCGTGATGTCGTGCGTGTTGAAGCGGATGCACGGCGCGACATCGTCCTTGAACAGGCAGGTGACGACCATGTCGCCGGTCTCGCCGGGGGCGACCGGCTGGCCGCTGTCAATGTCGAGCAGTTCCAGATATTGCGCGTCTTCCCAGACATAGAGGCCGTCGCGTTCGGGTCCTTCGCCCGCGATCGATCCGGTATCGCCGACGCCATACCAGTCGAAAGCCTTGGCCCCACCCCAGGCGGCTTCCACAGATGCGCGGTCCTCGGTGCCAAGATGGCCGACGATCATGCGGATGTTGATCCGGTCGAGCAGCTGTTCGGCTACCGCGGTATCGGCGAGCTTGCGGATATAGTCGACGAAACCGACCAGCACGGTGACGCCGAAATCGGCCATCAGATTGACCTGACCCAGCGAGCGCGTCTCAATGCCTGTCCCGGCGGAAAGGAACAGCGAGTTGGTGAAATGGGTAACGGCCTCGCGAATATAGTGGCCGCCGTTGATCATGCCATGGCCGTAGACCGACTGGATGACGTCGCTCGGCTGCAGCCCCTGCCAGCGGTACATGCGCCCGACCAGCAGGTTGGTGATTTCGCGCCCCTTGGGCCCGAACAGCAACGCCTGGGGGCGGCCCGTCGTGCCCGATGTGGTGTGGAAGATCGACGGCGCACGCGAAGGATCTCGCATGTCGATCCCGGCGAAATCGCCGAAGGGCGGGTGATCGGCGATCGAGGCCATCAGGTCGGATTTGTCATAGACCGGCAGCTTGGTGATGTCGGCAAGGCCCTGGATGTCGCCCGGCTCGATCCCAGCCTGGCCCCAGAGGCGCTGGTAGAAGGGGATCTGCCAGCCGCGCTGCATCAGGCGACGGAATTGCCGGTCCTGGATCGCGAACAGCTCGTCACGGCTCATGCCCGTGTAGCGCTGGGTAAACGCATCGCCGACCGGGTAATCGGCCAGCATCTGTCTGGCGTCAAAGGCTTCGAAATAGCTGGGGAAGGTCATTGCGGCTCCCTGCCACGGGGGTGAGTGAAATAGGCGAGCGGATCATCCAACAGCCGCGCATCGGGCACATCCTCCGCCAGCTCGCGCGCCAGGGCCCGCTTGTCGGCGGTGCCTTGCGCCGAGAGCGGAGCATCCGGGCTGCCGAGCGTGTGCGGGATGACGCGTTCGATCGTGCTGCCGTCGGTCAGGCGCACGATCAGCCGCTGCGGGAACAGCGCATTGGGATCGGGATTGTCGTCGATGGTGATCGTCAGGCGGCCTGCCAGCGTGCGAATCGCAGGATCGGCAAGCGTTCCGGGCACGAAGCGGCGCGGGTCGATGCGGCCGTTGGTGAGGATCAGCGCGGTCAGCAACGGCAGGCACAGCCGCGCATAGGCCGGGGTCATCTCGGCGACCGGCGGACGCCCCACGAGTCGCGCGATCAGCGGCGGGACAAAAGCCTCGATGGATGCGACCGAAGCCGGATCGAGCTCAAGATCGGCAAGCGTGCCCAGCACCGCATGGCTGGCACGGCCCGAGGGATAGGGTTTCACGCTGATCTTGGCGATGCGCCAGATGCGGCCCAGACCGCGGGTGTAGCTGGCAAGATCGCCCTGGTCGATCAGCCGGAAATAGCCAAACGGCCCTTCGAGCGCATCGTGCGGGCCGGTGAGGCCCTCCCTGACCAGATCGACTGCGGCAATGGCGGCGCGCGCTGCATTGGCGATCTGCAACGGCAGCGCGATCGACCCTTCGACATGGGCCTGCATCGTGCCGGCGAGCGACGAATAGGCGAGGCCCAGCACGTCCTCGAGGGGTTCGACGGCTTCTATCCGCGCCACCGCCAGCGCCGCGCCGATGCATCCGGCGGTGGCGGGGCGGAAGAAGGTGAGGGGGCTGGTCGTGGCGAGACCAAGTCCGGCGGCGATATCGACTCCGATGGCGAGCGCGGTCAGCGCCGCGTCGGGATCACAGCCGCCCATCCGGTCGATGCTGGCGCCGAGCGCAGCGGTGACCACCGACATTGCATGCACCACGGCGGGTTCATGCACCGCGTCCCATTCGAGGCAGTGGATGCGGAAACCGTTGACGAACGCGGCCGAGGCGGCGGGAAGGCGTTCGTCCGACCCGATCAGCCGCGCGTCCTCGCCGGTGCCCCAGCGGCGCGCAGCGGCTAGCACGCCCTCGGCGCCCGGTGCGGTCGTCCCCGCTGCGCCCACGGCCAGCGTATCGCCGAGCAGGTGGAGCGCGGCGGCGCGCACCTGGGGCGGCAGCTGATGCTCGGCGCGCACGAACGCCAGGAGGTCGCTTGTCGCGGTCATTCCAGCCAGTCCTCCAGCAGGGCCAGCAGCGGGCCGACGCTGGTATCATTGAGCGCGATCTCGGCCGCGCGTTCAGCTTCCACGGGCTTGAGCCCGCCCCAGCTGACCAGACTGTCGAGCTTGGCGCGCAGCATCTCAGGGCCAGCGGGCCGCTCGGGATCGCCGCGCGTGTCGGCGAGGGTGACGACCGCATCGTCGCTGGTCACGCGCGCGCCGAAATGCTGCGGATAGGCGGCTGTGAACTCCGCAGCCTGGTGCACGGTCACCTGCGCGCGCTGGTCGGAAAGTGCAGCGATGGCGTCAGGCGTGAAATCCTCGGGCGTAGCACTCCGGCCATCGGCAATGACTGCCACCGCATGCTGAATCGAGAATTTGGCATCGAGCTCGGTCACCGGGTGTGGACGGTCGCAGAATTTCAGGGCATCGGCATAGGTTTCGACCGTCACAGGCAGGTGCAGCTTGCCCGCCTCGCGAAGTTCCAGTGCGGCGTCGATCGCCGGATGCGCATGGCGGCACGCGGCCCAGGGCTTGAAGCTTACCGCATGGATCAGCCATTCCTCGCCCAGCGCCATCGGTTTCGGCTCGCGCACCATCGCGGCATACAGACCCTGCTCGCCCTCGAGCGCCTGGGCCGGCCCGGTAAAGCCCTCGCGCGCCAGCCGGGCGAGCCACAGACCCTCCAGCGCGGCGCGCGCGGCGTGCATCGCCTTGGTCATCACGTCCTCGTGGCGCATCCGCCACAGCCCGCCGGCGACTGAAGCGGCATTGCCCAGCGCCCAGCCGGTCGCTGCCTCGTCGAGCGCGAAGATCGAGGCTGCCGCTGCCGCGCCGCCAAAGCCGCCTGCGGTCGATGTGGGGTGAAAATGCGCATAATGGTGCGCATCGAAGGTCGCACCGATTGCGATCATCGCCTCATAGCCGCGCACCGCGCCGTCGAGCAGCGCGTCCATGCCGCATTTTTCCTGCCGCGCGGCGGACAGGGCTGCGGGCCAGATCACAGGGCCTGGGTGGAGCAGGGCGGCGCGGTGGACATCGTCCATCTCCAGCACATTGCCCAGCAGCGCGGCACGGGTCAGCATGTCGGGCTCGGCCATGCGCGCGACGGCGGCGACCGGGGCCTGGCGCGCACCGGCCACACAGGCCAGCCAGTCGAGCAGGTGCAGCCGCGCCCGCGCGCGGTCGCTTTCATTTGGCGAACGGGCCAAATGTGCGCTAAGCCGCTGGATGAGGCTCGCGGTGGTCATGCAACGGCATCCGCAGAGCGACGATGGAGCAGGAGCACGCGTTGAACCGCCGCGCAGAGGCCAGTGATACCCTGATCGACAAGGTACCCGAGAGATCGGGGGAGAAATCGGGCGACAAGCCGCGCTACCAGCAGCTTGCCGACGAGTTGCGCGCGCGCATCCTTTCGGGCGAACTGGCGGGCAACAACAGCTTCCCCACCGAAAGCGCGCTGTGCGCCGAATATGGCGTCAGCCGCTTCACCGTGCGGGAGGCGCTGCGCCGCCTGCAGGTGGAAGGATTGATCGCGCGCCGGCGCGGTTCGGGCACCGTGGTGCAGCCGGCGGCGGCGCGCGGCGGCGCGCTGCACCAGCCCTTGTCGAATGTCGGCGAGATCCTGCAATATGCGCGCGATACCCGCATCGCCTACGATCATCTGGGGCTGCAGGCGCTGCCAAAGGCCATTGCCGTGCAGATCGCGATGCCGGTCAGCGACAAGTGGTTCCGCTTTCGCGGCGTGCGACGCCAGGTCAGCGATGGCCAGCCGATCGCACTGACCGAGGCCTATGTCATTGCCGATCTCGCGACCGCCGTCGCCGAAATCCTGCCGTCCGCCGACGCCGCAGACCAGCAGATCAATCCCGGCGCCAACACGCTGTTCCAGTTCATCAGCAACGCGGCACGGCTCTCCATGTCCAAGGTGACCCAGGATATCCAGGCAGTGCCCGCCAGCGCCGAGGTCGCCGCCGCGCTCGATATTCCGCGCCGGTCGGCTTGCCTGCGCATCCTGCGCTGCTATCACGACCAGGGCGGGCGGATGTTCGAACTCTCGGTCAGCCACCATCCCGGCGACCGCTTCGCCTATTCGATGCATATCGACGTCGAGGGGTAACGCCCGGCGCATCATCCTCGCCCCAGCTCCGGGGCGTCCGCTGGCACCCATTCCGGCTCCCCGGCAAAGCGGATCGGCGGCGCGATATGATGCGCCTCGCTTGCTTCGACCAGCAGACCGCGATGCGCGACATGATCGCTCGCGAATCCCTCGGCAAAATCGAGTACGGGGGAGAAGGCGACGTCCTTGTCCTCGAACCAGGCCACCCATTCGTCTCGGGTGCGCGTGAGGAAAGTGTCGCGCAGGAAGGCGATCAGCGGCGCTTGCGCCGGGCCCGCCTCGGCCGCGCCGAGCGGGATGAGGTCTTCGCGGTTCAGTGCGCCGAGCAGCACCTTCACGAATTTCAGCTCGCGCCCGCCCAGGGTGACATGGCGTCCGTCGCGCGTGACATAGACCTGATAGAAGCCCGCGCCGCCCAGCGAGCGCTGCGTGGCAGAGCGCGGTGCGTCGCCCCCGGCGATCGCGCTGCCAGCGATATGCGCGCACCAGGGCAGCAGACTGTCGAACATCGCGATATCGACATAATCGCCCCGTCCGGTGCGCTCGCGCCCGATCAGCGCCATCAGCACCGCTGACAGCCCCGTGAGCCCTGCGGCCATATCGGCGGAAGGGACGCCCGGCACCACCGGGGTTCCATCCGGCCCGTCATTGACCGAAAGAAAGCCCGACAGCGCCTGCACCGCCAGATCATGCGCCGGGTGATGCGCCATCGGCCCGGTCTGCCCGAAGGCAGAGACCGAGCAATAGACGATGGCCGGGTTGATCGTGCTGACCGCTGCATAATCGAAGCCCAGCCGCTGCATCACGCCGGGACGAAAGCCCTCGACAAAGACATCGGCGCTCTGGATCAGTTCGGTCAGCCGCGCGCGCCCGGCCTCGCTCTTGAGGTCCAGCACCTCGCTCCTCTTGCCGCGATTGAGGTTGCGGAACCAGACCGACTGGCCGTTCTCGAAGGGGGCCATCGCCCGCGCCGGATCGCCTGCGGGCGGTTCGATCTTGATGACGTCCGCGCCCTGATCCGCCATCATCACGGTAAGCATCGGCCCGGGCAGGAATTGCGACAGGTCGATCACCCGGATGCCCGATAGCTTGCCCATGGCTCAGACGATTCCGTCGCGTTTGAGGGCCTCGATCTCGCCGCCCGACAGGCCGATGCTGGCCAGTACCTCGTCATTGTCCGCGCCCAGCAGCGGGCCAGCGCGTGCGGGCAGCCGTTCGCCGTCGATGCGGATCGGGCTCGCCAGCACGCGCAGTTCCTTGCGGTCGGGATGCTGCACGGTCTGCATCATCCCGGTCTGCTGCAGATACGGATTGTCCATCGCGCTGGCGAGATCATGCACCGGCGCAACCGGGACCTTGCCTGCCAGCAGGTCGATCCAGTGCTGCGTCGGATGGGTGCCGAACACGGCGTCGAGCACTTGCGTCAGCGTATCGCGATTGGCGAGCCGATCGGCGGGCGTCCGGAAGCGCGGATCGTCCTTGAGATCGCTGCGCCCGATCGCATCGATGAGGATCGACCAGAATTTGGGCAGCTGTGCCATCACGAACATCCAGCCATCGGCGGAGCGGAACATCTGGCTGGGCGTGACCGAGGGATGCGCAGAGCGCGGCGCGCGCGGGGTCACGTCGCCCTCGTTCAGATACCAGACGGCGGGATAGCTCATCTGATGCGCCGCGACCGACATGAGATCGACATCGACATCGCGGCCCAGTCCCGATCGCTGGGCATCGAGCATGGCTGCCAGCAGCCCGACCGCCATCTGTGTCCCGGTCATGAAGTCTACGATCGACAGGCCGAAGCGCACCGGCGGGCCATCGGGCTCGCCGGTCAGTGACAGGAAGCCGGCTTCGGCCTGCATGAGGTAATCATAGCCTGGCCATTTGGCGCGGATATTGTCGCGGCCATAGGCGGAAAGATGTGCGCAGACGATGGCCGGGTTGATGTCTGCCAATGCGGCATAATCGAGCCCCAGCCGGGCCGGCAGATCGCCGCGCAGATTGTTGACCATGGCGTGTGATCCGGCCGCAAGCGTCCGCAGGATCTCGCGCCCGCGCTCGCTCTGCAGGTCCAGCGTCAGCGATTTCTTGTTGAGGTTGAAGCTCTGGAAATAGAGGCTCTCGTTCTCGCGCAGGAAATGGGGGCCGACGGCGCGTGCAGTGTCGCCGCCGGGCTGGCCCGGCTTGTTCGGCGGCTCGATCTTGATGACCTCGGCCCCCATCTGCGCCAGGAACATCGTGCCATAGGGCCCCGCGCCATATTGCTCGGCAGACAGCACGCGATAGCCGGTGAGCGGCAGCCTCATGTCCCTAGCTCCTCGCTCACGCCGGGTTCCGTTTCACCCATTGCTTGGAAATGATCATGCGCTGCATCTCGTTGGTGCCTTCGCCGATGCACATCAGCAGCGCGTCGCGATAATAGCGCTCGATCTCGTATTCCTTGGAATAGGCATAGCCGCCATGGATGCGCATCGCCTCTTCGGAATTGCGCACGGCGGCTTCGGAGGCAAAATATTTCGCCATTCCCGCTTCCATGTCGCACCGCTCGCCCCGGTCATAGGCTTCGGCGGCGTCGAGCGTGAGCAGCCGTGCTGCGCGGGCGCGCGTCACCATTTCGCCGATCTTGAGCTGGATCGCCTGATGGTCGGCAATCGGCTTGCCCATGGTCTGGCGCAGCTGCGCATATTCGGTGGCCAGACGGAGCGATCCTTCGGCCAGGCCCACGCCGCGCGCGGCGACGTTGATGCGCCCGAGTTCGAGGCCTCCGGTGGCCTGGAAAAAGCCCTGGCCCTCGACCCCGCCGATCAGGTTGTCTGCGGGAATGCGATAGTTGTCGAAGATCAGCTCGGCGCTGTCGATCGCCTTGTAGCCCAGCTTGTCGAACTTCTTGCCGACGGTGAAGCCGTCCTGCTTGGGCGCGATGAAAAGGCTCATGCCCTTGTAGCGCGGATCGGCCTTGGGGTCGGTCTTGACCAGCAGCGCAAAGCAGCTGCCCTGGATGGCGTTGGATATCCAGGTCTTGGTGCCGTTGATGACATAATCGTCGCCGTCACGGATGGCGGTCGTGCGGATGGCCTGAAGGTCGGTGCCGGCATTGGGCTCGGTCAGCGCGAGGCCGCCGCGAATCTCGCCGCTGGCGAATTTGGGCAGCCATTTTGCCTTCTGCGCGGGCGTGCCGAAGCGCTCGACCGCGCAGGCCATGATCAGGTGCGAATTGAAGATGCCGGTGATCGCCATCCAGTAGGACGAGATGCGCGCGACGATCTTGGCATAGGTGGTCGCAGGCAGGCCCAGACCGCCATATTCCTGGCCGATGGTCGCACCGAACAGGCCCATCTCGATCATCTGGTCGACAAGTTCTGCGGGCCATATATCGCCATGATCGTGGTGCATCACCACGGGCTTGACCTCGCGCTCGATCCAGCGGTCGATCGAATCGAGGAACGCGGCTTCCTCGTCCGCATCGATCGTGCGCAGTTCTTCCTTTGGCAGGCTTGCCATGCTTGGGTACTCCGGTCTTTCTGCTCGCCGCCCCCCATAGGGCAGCAAGGATCAATTCTGGGCCTCCTCAGGCCCCGGTCAGTCGTCGGACGGGCCGAAGCCACGCTTCCAGATCAGCATGGTGCGGTTGAAGGTGCACACCACCTGCCCATGCTGGTTCTTGCCGATGGTCTTGACCGTGACAATGCCCTGTTCGGGGCGCGAGGAGGACTCGCGCTTGTCGATTACCTCGCTCTCGGCATAAAGCGTGTCACCGGGGAACAGGGGGTTCGTCAGGCGGATATTGTCCCAGCCGAGGTTCGCCACCGCCTTCTGGCTGACGTCCGAGACGCTCATCCCCACCATCAGCGCGACGGTGAGCGGGGAGCAGACCAGCGGCTTTCCGAACTCGGTCTTCTTGGCATATTCGTAATCGAAATGCGCCGGGTGCGTGTTCATCGTCAGCAGCGTGAACCACACATTGTCGGCATCGGTGATCGTGCGGCCTGGGCGGTGCTCGTAGATATGGCCGACGACGAAATCCTCGAACGCGCGTCCGAAGGTCTCGCGATAACGGCCCGGTTCGACTTCCTTTGCTCCCTCACGCATTCATCATGGTCCTTTCGTTTCGTTTCGCCTCGCGCGACAGCATCGCGCGCATCCGCGCCACGATTGGCGCTTCGAGCATCTTTCCCTTGTGGCGGATCGCCATGCCGCCTGCGGCTTCATAGGCGGCGATCGCTTCGTGCGCCTCGGCCAGAGCCTCCGCGTCCGCGCCGAAGCTGGTGTTGATCGCATCGACCTGGGCGGGGTGGATCGCGGCCTTCGCGGCAAAGCCGAGCGCGCGTACCCGTCGGCATTCATCAGCCAGGCCCTCGGCATCGTCGAGCTTCACGAACGGCACGTCGATGGCGGGCACGCCTGCATCGGCACAGGCCATGATAAACTGACCGCGCGCCACCAGCAGCGGATCGAATGCCAGGTCTACGCCCAGCTGCGCGGAGAAATCGCCGCCGCCGAACATCATCGCGGCCACCTGCGGCTGTGCGGCGACCAGGTGCGCGTTGCGCAGGCCCTTCACCGTCTCGATCAGCGGGACAAGCCCGATCGCGGGATTGTCGAGGATGCGCGCTACCTGTGCCATCTCGCTGGCCTGCTCGACCATCGGAACGAACAGCAAGGGCGGCGGCGTTGCGCACTCGGTCAGCGCGATCAGGTCCCTGAGGCCGGCGCGGGTCATCAAGCCGTTGATTCGCACCGCAATGCGTGGCCTGTCCCAACTGCCGAGACCGGCCATGACCGCCTCGCGCGCACTGTCCTTGTCGGTCGCGGCGACCGCGTCCTCCAGATCGATGCAGACAAGGTCCGCCGCGCTTCCCAGCGCCTTGGCGATGCGGTCGACACGCGAGCCCGGCACGAACAGGATGCTGCTGGCAGCGAACATGATTTTCCCCAAGGCCCCTTTGCCGACGAACAATTCCTCTTCACAATTTGTCCGGACAAATCTAAAGTCAAGCACAAATCAGGATAATCACGAAGGGAAGAGGTTTATGCGTATCGGTACCCTTGCTCTGGCGGCGCTTCTGACTGCCACGACCCTCGCCAGCCCGGCGCTGGCGCGGCAGCTCGATCCGGCCAAACCAGAAGATGCGCTGGAGATCATGAAGCGCACCCAGTGCGGCGTGAAGGACAATGTGCCTGCGGTCTATCGCTGGCAGGGCCGCATCTACAGCCGCCGCCAGGGCGAGCCCGACAAGCACCTGTTCAACATGGAAGGCATGAACATCCGCCAGTGCGTGAGCGTGACCGATCCGCAGCGCGGCACCGGTTATCGCATGGTCAGCCGGGAGATCACGCTCTACCTCGACCCGAAGACCAACGAGGTGCTGCGCACCTGGCAGAACCCCTATACCGGCAAGACCGTCGAGGTGATGCACATCGCCAACGATCCGGTCAATTCGCGCCCCAGCTTCCCGATCGGCGCGGACGGAAAACCCTATTCGCTTAACCTCACCCGGATGGGCGACACGATGCTGATGCCGGTCGAGGCGCCGCTCTATTACGTCAATCCGCTGGCGGGCGACTATCAGGATTATGTCGGCAACAAGTACCATGCGATGGAGATTTTCGATTTCTCGATGCCGGTAAAGGCGCTCGACACCGCCACGCCCTCGGTCAACCCGACCGTCGCCTGGGTGCGCATCTCCGACTGGATGCCGTGGATGATGATGGAAGGCCGGGACGGACAGATGGTGTTCAATGCCATGGGCGTGAAGCTCAACAGCTTTGATGAGCTGCCCGATGTCATCAAGCGCGAGATTGCGACCAACTATCCCGGCTATGTCGCGCCGCCGCCGGTCGACGATACCCGCCCCAATGAAACCACCTGGACGGTGTTCAAGAAGAAGATCGAAGCCCAGCGGGCCAAGGACGGCAAGCCCGCCGCCGCACACTGAGGCTGCGCTGCCCCAACCGCAGGGCGCACAAAAAGACCCCCGGAAGCCTCGCGGTTTCCGGGGGTTGATCATGGCCCTTCCCGCAGCAAGGGCGCAGGCGTGGTGGAAGCTTCAGAAGCTCGCGGTCAGCAGGATGCCGATGCGCCGGGGCGGACGCAGGCCCGCGACGAAGTTGCGGCGCAGATCGGCATTGGCATCGGCATAGCGCAGGATCTGCGCGACCGAATCCTCGTCGAAGAGGTTGCGGGCATAGAGCATCACCCGGTAGCGGTCGCTCTGCACGCCAAGCCGCGCATCCACGACCACCGATCCACCGGTTTCGGCGAAGTTCAGCACCTGATCGAAGCTGGTCGAGACCATGTTGACGTTGCTGCCGACAAAGAAGTTCCAGTCGTCGCTGATCGGGGTGCGATAATCGACATCGACGAACATCGTGTGTTCCGGTGCGCGGGGTATGCGCTTGCCGCGGATCGATCCGAAGCGTGACTGGCAGCCGGTAACGGCCGGAAACTCGTCGCCCGTCGAGCAATTGGCAAGGCGATCGTCGAGAAGGTCGTTGATCAGCCCGAGATTCTCGTCCGTGCCGGCCGTGAACTTGGCATCGACATAGCTGTAATTGGCGGTGACGGTAAAGTTGCGCACCGGGCGGATCAGCAGCTCCAGTTCCGCGCCGTTGATCCGTGCATCGCCGCCATTGCGGGTGAGCGAGACCTGATTGGGCGGCACCGACACGTTCTGCGTGATCTGATAGCCCGTCACCTCGGTGTGATAGAGCGCGAGGTTCGCCGTCAGCTTGCCGTCGAAGAACGTGTTCTTGGTGCCGATTTCATAGGTCTTGTTGTCTTCCGGCTGGAAGGTCGGAAAGCCCGCGATGATCGCCTGATTGCTGTTGAAGCCGCCGGGCTTCTGGCCTTCGGCATAGACCGCGTAGAACAGGTTGTCCGGCGTCGCCTGCCAGCTCAAGGTGAAGCGCGGGGTGAATTCCTTGAACGTCGCCTGCACCACGCGCGGCGCGGGGATGGCCTGGCCGTTGTTGAAGGTCAGGGTCGACTGGCGGATCTTCTCCTCGGCATAGCGGCCTTCCGCGGAGAAGGAGAGCGTATCGGTGATGTCGAACGTGGCCGAACCGAAGATCGCCTTGTTCTCGATGTCGAACGAATTGACGTTGCGCGATTCGGGCAGGTTGGCGGCGGTGACTGCAATCGGTGTGAAGATGCCGCAATTGGGCAGCTGGGCGCAGAGCGAGGCGGTGGCAGCCGCCGAATTGGATTGGGCCCGCGCCAGCGATCCTGGCGGAACGACGCGCGTGTCGCGGGTGACATCGCTCTGGTCGAAATAGTAACCGCCCAGCATCAGTTGCAGCCGGTCGCCTTCGTAAGCCAGGCGCAACTCTTGCGACCAGTCATCGGTAACGGCGCGATTGGAGAAGGAGAAATCCTGAACCGATGTGGCAAAGGCGGTGAACCGGGTCGTGCGTGGCGGAATGATCGGCGCAGGCGCAGGCCCCGTCGCGCCATAGGCGAAGATCACCATGTTGAAGCTGTTGGGCGAATAGTCGCCATCGGTCTTGGTGTTCGCGGTGCGCCGGTTATAGCCGGTCAGGCTGGTCAGCGTCAGCTCGTCGGTAAAGTCGAAGTCCAGCCGGAGGCCCGCATTGAGAGTCTTCGATTCGAGCCCGACATTTTCCGGATCGACGAACTGGCGACGATAGTCGGTGTTCACCTGCTGCGGCCGGATGACGCCGCAGAAATAGCGGTTCTGCCCGCGATAGAGCGCGCTGTTGTCAGGGAAGCAGTTGTTCGCATTGGCGCTCTGCGCGAAGATCGCCGGCTGGCCATCGTCGATGACATTGTAGTTCGCGCGCAGCGAGGCGCGGAACGGTCCGCCATTGTTGAACTGCAGCGCGCCGTAGCCCGAATAGCTCTGCTGCTTGCCAATGCGCGTGCCGTCGAACGCGTTGCGGAAAGCCCCCGCATTGTCGAGCACGCGCCCGCCCAGCACGATGCCAAGGCCCTCGGCTAGCGGTCCGCGGACGTTGGCGGTAGCTTCGTAGCGGTCATCCTCGGCCAGATCGACCTGGACGCGGCCCGTCCATGTCGTGCTCGGCATCTTGGAAATGAGGTTGATCGCGCCCGAATAGGTGTTGCGACCGTAGAGCGCGGATTGCGGGCCCTTGACGATCTCGAACCGCTCGACCGTGTCGACGTCATAATCGGCGAGCGAGCCCGAATAATATATCCCGTCGATGAAGAAGGCGACGCCGGACTGGCCCAGGATGTTCGCCTGGCCGCGGATGACCGGGCGATTCGCATCACGGCCCAGCGTATCGTCGAACACGAGGCCGGGCACGGTCTTTGCGATATCGGTCAGATTGTCGAGGCCCAGCCGATCGATCGCGGCGGCGGTGACGACCGAAACCGTGGTCGGTGCCTCCTGCAGCGTCTCCTCGGTCTTGCGGGCGGTCACGATGATCACATCGCTGTCGGCAGCAGCCGCGCCGGGTACTGCCTCCTGCGCCATGGCGGAAACGCTGGTCAGCGCGGTGACGGCAAGCAGGCAAGCCTTGAAGCTGTGTGTCATGTGAAACCCCCTCAGGTTCTATCGTTCTCCCTTGTCCGGACAACATCGCCCAAACACGCCAAAGTTGTCCAGACAAATTTTACCCGAAGCGCGAATTGTACGGCGTGTGTTGCTTGAATATGACACCGTCGGTGGCTCGCCCGCCTTAGAAGTCGGGCTTCACCGCCCCGAGCCAGGATGTCACCACCAGCAGGATGTAGATGGCCATGACCCAGACGCGGGTGCGGTCCATCGTGCGGCGCAACGGCACTTCGGTCGCATCGCTCGATCCCTCGCTCAACAGGCGCACGAGTTGCGGCCCGACCGGCTTGAATGCAACATCGATGCCGATGGCCGCGACGAAGATGCCGCCGAAGAGCAGCGCCTTCCACGCCAGCCAGCCAGGCGCCAGTGGCGTGCCGGTGAGCAGCGACTGGCCGCCGAGCCAGAGATAGAAGGCGGTGAGGGTGTATTTGAGACCATTCTCGTAGAAGCGGTCGCGCTTCGCGCGCGCCGTCTGATCGTGATTGTGTGCATCCCAGACCAGCCACAGCCATATGCCGCCGATAATCCAGGCCGCGGTCAGCAGTGCGCCCGGCACATCCCACCAGCCCCCCATTTTCAATACCGAGAGCGAGACGGGTACCATCAGCGCCCAGGCGCTGCGGGGCGTCATGTCGACCAGCACCAGCAGCTTGAGCAGGGCGATGCGCTGGTCGAGCGTATAGAGGTCGCGCTTGCGGAAATGCTGGCCGAGCAGGAACACGCCCACGTCCGCACCCAGCCACAGCACGAACAGCAACAGATGCACGTATACCAGCGAAGGGTACGCAATTTCAGCCCAGTCCAATCCGCATCTCCCGCCAGAATCTTGCACTATCCCGATTGACAATGCAGATTTGTCCGGACAAGTTGCAAGAAAAAAATGAACGTCAGGCGGATCGGCACCACCAGAGATTCAGGGAGATTGACGATGATCGACAAACGCTTGGCGGCGACCGTTTCGGCGCTTGCTGTCGCCCTTGCTTCACCAGCCCATGCCCAGAATGGCGAGCAGGCCGGTACCACCGAATCCAGCGAACAGCCGGGCCTGTCCGAAATCATCGTGACCGCGCAGCGCCGCCAGGAAAGCGTGCAGGATGTGCCGATCGCGATCAGCGCCTTCACCGCCGAGCAACTGCGCGATCAGGGGGTGTCCAATACATTGCAGCTGGGCCAGTATGTCCCCAATCTGGTGGCGCAGAACAACACCGGCATCGGGTCGGCGAACGCGTACTTCCTGCGCGGTCTGGGATCGACCGAGACGATCGCGACCTTCGATCCGCCGGTCGGCACCTATGTCGACGACATCTATCTCTCGCGCCAGAATGCGAACAACCTGTCGCTGTTCGACGTCGCGCGGGTCGAGGTGCTGCGCGGGCCGCAGGGTACCCTGTTCGGCCGCAATACTACCGGTGGTGCGATCAACGTCATCATGGCCGATCCGGGCGATACCATCGGCGGTTATGCCGAGGTCGGCTATGGGCGGTTCGACCGCAAGCTGGTGCGCGGCTCGATCGACCTGCCGCTCGCCGATTCGTTCGCGATCAAGGTTTCGGGTTATTGGCAGGACGATGATGGCTATGTGAAGAACGTCACCACCGGCGAGCGCCTGAACGATGATGACGGCTGGGGCGTTCGCCTGGGCGTGAAGGGAGAGCTCGCCCCCTGGGCCAGGTGGCGCGCGAGCTACGCGCATATCGTTTCCAAGGGCGAGAACACGCTCAATTTCACCTGCAATCCGGCCAATCCGACCGACTGCAAGGGCCGTTTCTCGACTACCGGTCTGCGCGAGAACCCCACTTCCGCCACGCCCTTTGCGCCTCTGGTGATCCAGGGCCGCAAGGCAGGCTATGGTAACGGGCAGGAAGCGGCCACCGACCTGATCACGTCGAACCTGTCCTTCGACATTGCCGACAAGACGACGCTCAGCCTGATCACCGGCTATGTCAGCCTCAACCAGCAGTTCGCGCTCGATTTCTTCGACGGGCGCGGCGGTCCTTCGGTCAGCGTGCCGTTCCCGACGGTGCAGGGCTATGCGCGCGGCGGCTTCACGATCGTCAATGACGGCAGCCATCAGCAGTTCACCCAGGAAATCAAGCTCGATGGCAGCTTTGGCAACGGCCTGGTCGATTATGTCGCGGGCTTCTTCTATATCGACGAGCGAAACCGGACGAACCTGGCCGATGTGTTCTCGATCTCGCCGGCCGTCTCGCTGCTGCTGGGCGATCGCATCATCCGCAACACGACCAAGGCCTATGCAGGCTATGTCCAGGCGGACCTCAACATCACCGAGCAGCTGAAGCTCACCGCCGGCGTCCGCTATACCGACGAGACCAAGAATGTCTCGATCACCGACAACCGGCCCTCGTGCAATGACGGCACGATCGAGGCGACGTGCATGTTCGACCAGAATCTGCGCGCGGCCAACGGCGTGATCATCCCTCGCAGCCAGAATGTGAAGATCTGGACCCCGCGCTTTGCGCTGAACTTCAAGCCCAATGACGACCTGCTGCTGTTCGCCTCGGCGACGCGGGGCTTCAAGTCGGGGGGATGGAATGCGCGCGCGACTGCGCCCAGCCAGTTCCTGCCCTTCGATGAGGAGCGGGTGTGGAGTTACGAAGCGGGCATCAAGAGCGAGTTTTTCGACCGCAAGGTGCGCGCCAACATCACCGCCTTCTGGATGGATGTGAGCGACCTGCAGATCCTTGCCGGCCTGCTCAACCCTGCAACCGGCGCGATCACCTTCCTGACCCGCAACTTTGCCGATTACCGCAACAAGGGGATCGAGGCGGAACTGACCGTCGCGCCGGTCACAGGCCTGACGCTTTACGCCAATGTCGGCTATCAGGACGACAATTACCGCGTGCCCAATGCACCCGCCGGGAACGACATTTACGGCATCCAGAACGTTCAGGCCCAGCTTGCGGCCTGCCGCGCGCAGCTCGCGGCCGGGCAGATTCCCGCCAGCGCGAATAGCGCACCGGCAGGCCAGCCGGTCAACAACGCGCCTGCCTGCGCCGCTGGGATCGTGACCGCCAATGGCACGATCGCAACCCCGGTCCGCACGCCCGACTGGTCGCTGGCCATCGGCGGCAGCTATCGCGCACCGCTGGGGACAAGCGGGCTGACCCTCGTCCCCACGATCAACGCCAGTTACCGTTCGCGCCAGGAAGTCGCGATCGCCAACCTGTCGATCTACAACCAGCCAGTGACGCGCGGCGGTCGCACCACGCCCGCCAATCCCTTCGGTGACGGACCCTTCGTTACCGGATCGGAAAGCCCGGCGGCCTGGCTGGTCAATGCAGGCCTCGCGCTGAACGGCCCCGAGGACCGCTGGCAGCTGGCGGTCGAGTGCACCAACTGCTTCAACGAGGAATTCATCCAGTCCTCGCTGTCCAACTACAGCTATCTGAACCAGCCGATGATGTGGACGGTGCGTGCGCGCTACAATTTCTGATCGCGCATTCTGGCCGTCAGGCGGATGGAGCATCGTGCGACTCTGTGCGATGCTCCCCTCCCGCCTAGGCTTTGCATTCATGGTGGACTGACGGGAGCGACGCGTTGGCAAGCAGGGCAGACGAACTGACAGCAGGTGTGGCGCCGGCTCCGCGTGGCGAATTTGCGGGCGGGTGGAAGGTGCTGCTGGCAGGCGTGATCGGCGTGGCCTGCGGAGCTTCGCCGATCCCGTTCAACGTCGTCGGCTTCACCATCGCGCCGCTGTCGAAGGAATTCGGCTGGACCACCACCGAGATCCTCACGCCCATCACCATTTTCGGCGTGGTCGCCGCGCTGCTCGCGCCGGTGTTCGGCTGGCTGGCGGATACCTATGGCGTGCGCCGCATCGCCTTGTGGTCGCTGTTCGCTTTCGGGGCCACCTTTGCGGCGCTTTCGCTGACCCCGCCGGTGCTCTGGGCCTATTACCTCTTGTGGCTGCTGGTCGGGCTGGTGGGTATCGGATCGACCCCGGTGACCTGGAGCCGCGCGATCAACATGTGGTTCTACAAGAGCCGCGGGCTGGCGCTCGGCCTCTTGCTGCTCGGCACCAGCCTGGCGGCGATCGTGGTGCCGAAGCTCGCGGTGTTCGCGATCGAATCCTGGGGCTGGCGCTCGATGTTCGCCATCGTCGGCATGCTGCCGCTGCTCGTCGCGCTGCCGCTCGCCTTCTGGCTGTTCCGCGAACCCCGTCCCGAAGAGCAGCCGCCGGGGATCAAGACCGCAAGCGGCGCATTGACCGGTGTCACACTCGCGCAGGCGCTGCGCGACCATCGCTTCTGGCTGATCTGGCTCTCGATCCTCGTGATCGCGCTGACCTTTGGCGGCGCGTTCATCAACATGCCTGCGATGCTTGCGGACCGGGGAATCCCGGCGCAGGGTGCGGCTTCGGTCATGGGCATATTGGGTCTTGGCATCCTGGCAGGCCGGATCATCACCGGGCTGCTGCTCGACCGCTACTGGGCCGGCTTCGTCGCCTTTCCGCTGCTCTGCCTGCCTGCGGCATCGAGCTGGATCCTGCTCGATCCCGAGCCCGGCTTCGCGTTGGCGGCGCTGGCCGGGTTCTTGCTCGGCTTTGCGGCAGGCGCAGAGAGCGACCTCATCGCCTATCTCACCGGCCGCTATTTCGGGATGGCGAATTACGGCAAGATCTACGGCATGCTCTACATGCCGTTCGGCGTGTTCTCGGCGATCTCCCCGATCGTCTATTCCTCGGTCCGCGATGCGACCGGCAGCTATGATCCGATCCTGTTCTACTCGATTTTCGGCTATATCATCGGTGGCGCGCTGCTGCTGCTGCTGGGGCGCTATCCCGTGCTGACCGAGGCAGCGGGGACAGGGCCTCAGAGCGAACCGGCAATGGAGACAGCATGATGGCGACCTTGGTCGGGGATGAGGCTGGCGCACTCGATGCGGTGATCGCTGCGGCAGGTGCAGATGCGGTGCTGACCGATGAGGCAGCCTGCGATTTCTTCTCGCACGACGTCTATTCGACCGGACGCAAACCGCTCGCGGTGCTGCGCCCCGCGACCGTCGATCAGCTCGCGCGCGGCGTCTCGGCGGCGACGGCCCAGGGGCTCGCCATCGTCCCGCGCGGCGGTGGCATGAGCTATACCGGCGGCTATCTCTATTCGGGCGGCGACTTCGTCCTGATCGATACGACTTCGCTCGGCTCCATTGTCGATATCAACGCCACCGACATGACCGTGACGGTCGAGGCCGGCTGCACTTGGCAGACGCTGCACGATGCGCTGAGGCCGCTCGGCCTTCGAGCCCCGAGCTGGGGCACGCTGTCGGGCCTGCGCGCGGCGATCGGCGGCGGCATGAGCCAGAACGGCATCTTCTGGGGCGCGCGCTCCGGTTCCGTCGTCGACAGCGCGCTGAGCTTCGACGTGGTGCTCGCCGATGGCCGCATCGTCAGCACCGGCAGCGATTTCTTCCGCCCGTTCGGCCCGGACCTCACTGGGCTGTTCGCCGCCGATACCGGCGCGTTCGGCGTCAAGGCGCGGGTAACGCTGCGGCTGGTGAAAGAGGCCACAGCCTTTGCCTATGGCTCGTTCTCGCTGCCCGACCACAAGGGGCTGCTGGGCGCGATGAGCGCCATCGCGCGCGAGGGCCTGGCGTCCGAAAGCTTCGCCTTCGACCCCTATCTGCAATCGCAGCGGATGAAGCGCGACAGCCTGGCCAAGGATGCCAAGTCGCTGCTCAACATGATGAAATCGCAAGGCTCTGCCTGGAAGGCGATCAAGGAAGGGGCAAAGGTGGTCGCTGCGGGCCGGTCATTCCTCAAGGACGTTCCGTTCTCGCTCCACACCATCGCCGAAGGGCGTCATCAGGGCGCCGTCGATGCCGAAATCACCGAGATCGGCAGGATCGTCACCGCGCATGGCGGCAGCGCGGTCGAGAATTCGATTCCCAAAATCCTGCGCGCCAACCCGTTCCCGCCGCCCAATTCGATGCTCGGCCCGGATGGCGAGCGCTGGGTGCCGGTGCACGGCTTCCTGCCGCATTCGAAACTGGTCGAGGCGTGGGAGCGGATCGAGGCGTTATATGCCGCCAATGCCGAAGCGATGGAACGGCTAGACGTCAATGCAGGGGCGATGCTCGCGGCGGTCAGCCGCTCGGGTTGCCTGATCGAGCCGGTCTTCTTCTGGCCCGACGCGATGAACCCGCTGCACCGCCAGGCGGTCGAGCCCGATCACCTGAAAAAGCTCAAGGGCTTTCCCGAAGGGCCGGAGGCGCGCGCCCTGGTGGGCGAATTGCGCGCAAGCATCATCGGCATCTTCCGCTCGCTGGGCTCGACGCATGTGCAGATCGCGCGCACCTATCCGTTGCGCGAGGCGCTCGATCCTGCCGCCTGGGAGATGCTGGTGGCGTTGAAGCGCGCGGTCGATCCGCATGGCCTGATGAACCCGGGGAGCCTGGGACTGGAATGACAAGCGATGGACCTCGAACGCCGCTCGGTTCTCGCCGCGATGATTGCCAGCGCCTTGCCGCTGGAGGCGGCGCTGGCGGCGGAGGCGCGTCCCATGGCTGAAGCACAGACCTATGCCGCCGTCGCGATGCAGCTCGCCGCCCGGTCGGTCGAACGCGCGCCCGACCGCGCTGCCGCGCGCGCGCAGGTGCTCGGCATGATCGGCGAGGTCGAGGCCAAGATCCGATCGGCGCGCATCTTCATCGAGCAATATGGCGGCCATCCGGTGAGGCTCGCGGTGCTGCCCGAATATCTGTTCACCAGCTATCCGGGGCGCATCTCGATCCCCGATTTCGCCTCGCTGGCGGCCTTCGAGATGCAGGGCAAAGAATATGACGCGCTGGGCAAGGTCGCGCAGAATCTGAAGCTCTATCTTGCCGGCAATGCCTATGAGGTCGATCCCAATTTCCCCGGGCTCTATTTCCAGGCAAGCTTCCTGATCGCGCCTTCGGGCGAGGTGGTGCTGCGCTATCGCCGGCTCAACTCGATGTTCGCGCCGACGCCGCACGATGTGTGGAGCAAATATCTCGACGTTTACGGCATCGACGGCGTGTTCCCGGTGGCAAGAACCGAGATCGGCAACATGGCCGCGATCGCGTCGGAGGAAATCCTCTATCCCGAGATCGCCCGGGCACATGCGCTGCGCGGCGCGGAGATCTTCCTGCATTCGTCGTCCGAGATCGGATCGCCGATCGATACCAACAAGGCGATCGCCCGGCGCGCGCGCGCGTTCGAGAACATGGCCTATGTCGTATCGGCGAATACGGCGGGGATCGAGGGCACCAGCCTGCCGCTCGCCAGCGCCGACGGCAACAGCCAGGTGATCGACTATAAGGGCCGGGTGCTCGCCGAATCGAATAGCGGCGAGACCTTCACTGCCTTTGCCGAGATCGACCTGGGCGCGCTGCGCCATGCGCGGCGGACGCCCGGCATGACCAACTATCTCGCGCGCCAGCGGCTCGAACTGTTCGCGGCAGCCTATGGATCTGTGCGCCACCCGGCCGACGGCCTGCTGGAAGGCGGGGCTGTGAAGGTGCCCGACCGCGATTATTTCAAGCGCGTGCAGGAAGAGGTTATCGAGCGGATGGCCAAAGAGGGATTGATATGACGCACCAATTCGATGTCGCACCGCCCTATACCGCCGTGGCGCTGCACGGCGTATCGCCGCAGCCCAGCCATGACGAGGCGGCCAGGTTCGATTTTCTGGCCAACCTGAACAAATATCTGTCGGGCACGCTCGGCCCCGGCAACAAGCTGGCCTATGACACGCGCGTGCTGCCCGGCTTCGTCGCTGAAAATGGCCGCGAGCCCAGGGACCGGTTCGAGATCCGTCATGCGATGAACCGCGATCCGCACCATCGCTTCTGGTCGGCCTTGAAGCGCAACAGCATGGAGATGCGCCAGCAGAACGGCCGCGCAATGGTGCTGCGCCAGCTCGACGAGCTCAATGCCAGGGCGCGCCAGTATAACGAGGGCCGCGACACGCTGGAGCTTGACCCGTCCGTCGCCGTGCCGCGCTATCAGAGCGCGATCGACATCCATTGCATGCCCGGCAGCTATCATGGCGAGGAATTGCCCGGCGATGTCTCCGCCGGGGCCAATTACGATTGCGGCATCTTCGCGACGACCGCAGGGGGCCTCGGCGCGCTGTCCGATGGCGGCGGCCAGGCTCTGGTCAAATGGGCGCAAACCGAACGCCCCGGCTGGCAACCGCAGCGCATCCTCGATATCGGCTGCACCGTCGGTCACAACATAGTGCCGCTGGCGCTCGCCTTTCCGGATTGCGAGGTGATCGCGATCGATACCGCCGCGCCCTCGCTGCGCTATGCGCATGCCCGAGCGCAGTCGCTGGGTGCGACCAACATCCGGTTTGTCCAGGCCAATGCCGAGAATCTGTCGCGATGGGCCGACGAGAGCTTCGACTGGGTGCAGACAACGATGTTCCTGCACGAGACCAGTGGCACCGCGCTGCCACGCATCATCCGCGAAGGCTATCGCGTGCTGAAGCCGGGCGGGCTGATGCTGCATCTGGAACAACCGCAATATTCGGACGCGATGCCGCTCTACGAGCAGTTCATTCGCGACTGGGACGCGTTCAACAACAACGAGCCGTTCTGGTCGGCAATGCATGCGCTCGATCTCAAGACGATCATGCAGGACGCCGGCTTTGCTGCCGACGACCTGTTCGTCACCGGGGTCCGTGCGGTGGTCGATACCGACATCTTCCCTTCGGCGGGCGAGGAGAAGGAAGAGGACCATGGCCGTGCCGCCGTCTGGCACGCCTATGGCGCGTGGAAGGGCGGCAAGCCCGCGTAATCTTTCCCCTGGAGACCTGATGTGACCGAACCCGTCGACTGGATGATCCGCGCCAACGCGCGCGCCAAGGGCAAGCGGCCCGATTTCCTGGGCGATCCCGACAAGGAACGCATGCTCTCGATGTTGATGGCAGTGATCGGCGAGGTGTCGGTGCTGCGCGAGCGGCTCGATACCGTCGAACGGCTGCTCGACGCCAAGGGCACGATCAGCCGCGCCGATATCGAGAGTTACAGGCCCGATCGCGAGGCAGGCTACGAGCGCGGCGCGATGATCCGCGAATATATCGTGCGCGTGATGCGCGGGCCTCAGCAGATGATGGAGGCGATGAAGGCCGACGACAAGCCGGTCGAGGAATTGAGCCGTGAACTGAAGGACCTGTGATGCAGCACCGCACGGTCAGCGGCAGGATCCGCTATACCAGCAAGAAGCCCGAGATGATGGACCAGGAGCGCGGGCGCGAATGGTTCAGCTTTACCCACCATTCGGACGGGCGCACGATCATGCGCGCGCGCTGCGAGATCGAGGAGCCCGAACCCAAGGTGCTGCGCGACATCGTCTACGGCATCGGCCCCAACATGGTGCCCGAGCATCTCCACGTGCACCTGACCGTGGGCGATGCGTTCATGGGATCGGGCTGGATGCGGCACGATGCGGCGGCGGGCGTCATCGAGTGCGAGAGCTTTGGCCCGTCGATCGGCCGCGTGTCGCAGCGCGTGTCGGTGGGCGGGCATTTCGACGGGTTCGGCACGCACCCGATCGCGGGCGACGGCTTCACGACCCGGGTGATGGACGTGAGCAAGGGCCCGCACCGGCGCAATGTCCGCTGTTTTCTGCCCTCGCCCGACCATCGCGGCGCGACCCCGCCGATGATCGCCGAGGTGCTGATCGGCCTCGAATATGTCGGCGAGGAGGAGATGACGGTGGCCGCAGGCACCTTCGCCTGCCGCCACTATCGCTATATCGACGATCTCGGCCCCGGCATGGGCGGCAAGACGCACCCCACCTATGACATGTGGGTGACGGCGGACGCGGATTCGGTGTTCGTTTATGGTGCGATCGATGGCGGCATGCTCGCGCGCTACGAGCTGGTTGAACTGGAGCGCTGACTTGATTGCCGCAGTTTTTGACGTTATATAGCGTCAGAAATCGCGGAGATTGATAATGGCGATCCAGAACTATGCCGAACATGGCGCGTTCGCGCCGCGCAAGATCGTGGAGACGTTGCGCACAACCAGCGATGAGCTGGCGCGTTCGCTCGGCATCGGCAAGGACGCGATCCAGCGCAAGGATCGCATCGCGTCTGACCGGACGCAGCGTCGCCTCCGCCAGATGGTCGAGATATTGAACAAGGTCGAACCGCGCTTCGGATCAGCGCTGCTGGCCTATGCCTGGTATCGCTCCGAGCCCTTATCCGGCTTTTCGGGCCACACCGCGATGCAGCTGGTTCAGGCCAACCGGGCTGACGACGTTCTGACCTATATCGACGCGGTCGACGCCGGCGTCCACGCCTGACCCATGCATTATACGGGGCTGCTCTATCGCGCCCATAACCCCGTCTGGTCACGCGCGCCGCTGTCAGGCGAGGGGGCGGCACGCTTCGGCGGTCGCTTCAACCGGATCGGGCGGCCTGCGCTCTACACCTCGCTCGCGCCGGAGACGGCTTTGCGTGAAGCCAACCAGGTCGGCACGCTGCAACCGACCATGCTGGTCGCCTATCAGGCCGATATCGGGCCGCTGCTCGATGGCCGGGATGCGGCGGTGCTGCAGCCTTTCGCGATGACGCCGAACGATCTGGCCGATCCCGGCTGGCGCGATAGGATGCTCCTGGGCGAGCGCGTGCCGACCCAAGACCTCGCCGAGCTTGCGATTGCCCACGGCTATGCGGGTATCGTGGTACCCAGCTATGCGCGCGGCGTGCCCGCGGACGCGCTGAACCTGGTTCTGTGGGTCTGGGACGGACGGTTGGAACTGGTCGACGACGACGACCGGCTGGGCCTGCGCCCGTCCTAGGGCTTTGGCGCGACCTGCTCGATCGCCGAAGCGTCGAATGTCGCCGTGTACCCATTGTCGCCGACCTTGCCGAGCATATCTGCACGCAAGGGCGCTTCGGGATAGACGGTGACGACATAATCGCCCGCCGAGGGGCCGAGGCGTAGCGGCTTGATCTTCTCCTGATATTCCTTCGAATTCCAGAAGGCCTGGGCATTGGCGAGACAGGGGAAACGGATCATCAGCACCGTATATCCGGCGGGCGGCGTGCCTTCGAAGGTTGCCAGCGGGCGGGGGATGTTGATGTAATAGCCGCCCAGCTTCTCGTACAATTTGCTGTCGGCAATGGCCTTGCCATAGGCAGCCATGCGCTCTCGGTCGTGCGTGGGGCCGGCGACCACCATCACGACCGGTGCATCGCAAGCCGGGGCAGTGGTTGAGGTGCCGTCGCTCGCAGCGGCCATCATCAGCAAGGGGGTAATCACAGTTCAGCCTCCGGATCGCGCGAAACGCGCCTTTCGTCGCACAGGGTCCGCTTGAAGGGCGTGCCATCGCGGAACCATTGCCAGGTGCGTGCACGGCTTTCGCCATCATCGGAAATCTGGATCATCTCGGTAAAGCGCACGCCCGGCTCGTCCTTGCGATGGAGCGTCAGCATCAGCACGCTGTCGAGCGTCTGCCAGCCACACCCATGAAACCGGTCCGTATCCCACCACAGCCGTCCATCGCGGAACACCCCCCCAAAGCTCAGCCGCTGCTCGCGGCCATCGGGCCAGATCAGATGGTTGTGCTGGACATAGGCAAAGGCGCCCGAAGCCGGGAATTCGCAGCGGGTCCGCATCCGGTGCTGGTCGATCAGCGTGCCCGCCGCATCCACATGACGATAGGTGCCGTCCCATAGCCCTTCATGCGCAAACAGCGCGGGCATTTCGCGCGCAAGCAGGTCTCTCATTTCGGGGCATCCTCGGCATAGGCCGCAAGGGGAAGGGGATTGGCGGTCTGGCGGATCAGCGCCTGCTTGCGGAAAAAGCGCAGCAGGCCGCTTTCTCCCATGCGCGACGGGCCCATGCCCGACAGCTTGAACGAGCTGTTCTCCGCGTCCCAGACCATCGAGGTCAGCGAGCCGTCGTTGATCGACACCGCGCCCGCTTCCAGTCGCACCGCCACGGCTTCGGCCTCGTCGGCGGTTGCGGCGACCACAGCGGCGGACAGGCCGTAGATGCTGTCATTCGCTTGAGCGATGGCGTCTTCCACATCGTCGAAGGCGATCACCGGCAGCACCGGGCCGAAGGTTTCGTCGCGCACCACGGCCATGTCCGCCGTCGCGTCCGCGATGACGGTGGGTTTCAGATACTGGCCGCCACCCAGGGTCTCGACCGTGCCGCCGGTCAGCACCTTCGCCCCCATCGCTGCCGCCTCGTCGATCTGCGCCTGTACCTTCGCGCCTTGCGGTCCGAAGATGAACGGACCGATGTCACCCGTCGCTATATCGGGATAGTTGAGCCGGACCTTGCTGGCCACGTCGACCAGCGCATCGAGAAACGGCTGGTAGATCGCGCGGGCGACATAGATTCGCTCGATCGACTGGCAGGCCTGGCCGGTGGCGACGATGCTCGCGCGCAGGGCCAGATGGGCTGCGCTGGCCGGATCGGCACTGGCCAGCACGATCATCGGGTCCTTGCCGCCGAGTTCCAGATTGGCGGGAATGAAGGCACGTGCGGCGGCCTCTGCCACCTTGCGCCCGGTCGCGACCGATCCGGTGAAGCACACATAATCGACCGCCTCGACCAGTGCCTGGCCGGTCGCCGGATCGCCTTCGACAAAGCTGAGCACCGCGGCAAGCTCGGGCACCGCAGCGATGGTCTCGCGCAGCGGCGCGATAAAGCGCGGGGTGATTTCCGAGGGCTTGACCAGCGCCGCGCAGCCTGCGGCGAGCGCAGGGATCGCATCGATGGTCGAGAGCACGATCGGGAAATTCCACGGCGCGATCGCCCCGAAAAGCGGATAGGGGACAAGGCGCGTGGAATTGCGCACGGTCGGGTGCGCGCTGGGCTGGTTGTCGCGCGAATGCTCGGCGATCAGCCTGGGCGCGAGGTCCGCCCAGCGACGGATGGTTCCCGGCAGCCCATCGACCTCGATTTCCGAGATCCGTCGCCGTCCTGTGTCGAGTGTCAGCGCATCGAGCAGCGTCTCGCGATGCTCCACGACAGCATCGGCCCAGCGGTGCAGGATCGCCGAGCGCGCCTCCGGCTCCAGCGCCGCCCATGCGGGCTGCGCGGCGCGTAGCCGTGCCGCCTCGGCCTGCACGGCAGCGGCATCGATCGGTGCGATCTCGTAATCGGCCTCGCCGGTGCGCGGGTTGATGACCTTCACTGGCCCGCGCTCCAGCTGTCGAGGATATCGCCACCGGTCGCGAACCAGGCGCCCGGTTGCTCGGTAAGCCAGCGCACCAGTCCTTCGAACGCATCGATGCGATAGGGCAGGCCCATGATGTACGGCGTCAGGTGCAGCGGCAGCATCCGCGCACCATGCGCCGCAGCCTCGCCTGCGAGCCAGTCATAGGCATCGCGAATCTGTGTCGCATAGCTGTCGACCGATTGCTGCTGGACGTTGATGATCTGCCGGTCGGACAGTTCGTGGTTGAGCGGGATATTGACGATGCCACCGGCGTCGGTGGCCATCCGGTAGGGCAGCTCGTCGTTCACCCAGTCGCACATATAGGTGAGCCCTGCCTCGGCGAGCAGGCGCGGCGTGTTGAACGATTGCGAGCGCGCGATTGACAGCCAGCCGCGCGGGCGCGTGCCGCTCGCAGCTTCCAGCGCATCGAGCGAAGCTGCGATCAGCGCGCGCTCGTCATCCTCGGCCAGGCCGGAGGCGATGGTGCCATTCATGTCGGTCGAATGCGCGATGATCTCGTGCCCGCCCTTCGCCAGCGCCTCGACGATCGCGGGATAGCGCGTCGCGATCGCGCCGTTGCACGCGACCGATATGCGAGCGCCAACCGCCTCGAAGGCATCGAGCAGCCGGAACAGCCCGATCCGCGTGCCATATTCGCGCGCGGTGTAGTGGCGATAATCGGGATAGGCCGTCTGCATATGCCCCGGCGCGCGGAACGGCGTGTCGCTTGGCACCATCGGGAACCATTCGAGGCTGATGACCGGCCAGATCGCGACGCGCTTCTCGTCCGGCCAGGCGACCTGGGGGCGCTGGAACAGGTTGCTGTAGGGATACAGCGCATGGTCCATGCCTTTGCGGCGATGGGGGTATTCGAGATAGGTGGGGTCGAGGCTCATCCCTGTTGCTCCCGCCAGGCATCGACAATCTCGCCCGCCGTCGCGATCCAGGCGCGGCCGTCGGCGGCGATATGGCGCAGCACCTCCTCGAACGGGCCGATGCGGTGCGGCTGGCCGATCAGATAGCTGTGCAGCGGGATGCACATCACCGTGCCGCCCGGGCCGTCCTCGCGTTCGCCTTCGCTTGCAAGCCGCTCGAACTGGCGGATCAGCGTGTCGGCATAATCGCGCGGGCTCATGTTGTAGATGAAGAAGCCATAATGGTCGTTGACCTCCAGGCTGTAGGGGATGGCGGTCAACCGCCCGGTCCTGACCTTCACATCGGTCGGCTGGTCGTCGTGATACAGGTCGCAGGTATAATCGAGCCCGTATTCGGCGATCAGGTCAAGCGTTCGCGGCGTGTGGGTGAGGGCAGGCGCGAGCCATCCGCGAATCCGTTGCCCGGTGGCGCGCTGGACTGTGGCGATGCTGTCCTCGATGATCGCGCGCTCCTGCGCTTCGTCCATGCCGTAGCTGTAGCGGGTGTTGTAGATGCCGTGGCTGAAGAATTCCCAACCGCGCTGGCGGGCATCCTCCACCACTTCCGGGATATGATCGCACAGCGCGACCGACAGGCTCACCGATCCCGGAAAGCCGTGCCGCGTCATCACATCCGCCATGCGCCAGTGGCCGACACGGTTGGCATGGTCGCGATGCGCATAGCCGACCACATCGGGATGCGGCTTTGCCCAGCTCTTGCGGTGCGTGTTGGCGGGCGGATCGAGCTCGTAGAACTCAAGGTTGGGCGCGACCCAGACCGCGCAGGTCTTGCCTTCGGGCCAGCGGACCTTGCGGCGGCCGCGCCAGTGGGAGAAGTTATAGAGTTCGGGGTCAGCCTTCATAGCCTTCTCCCCTTCAGGGGGGAGGGTTGGGAGGGGGGACTGTGCAGAGGTCGGCGCTTGCCCCTCTCCTTCCGCCGCTTCGCGGCTCCCTCCTCTCCCCTGAAGGGGAGAGGGCATTTAACGACAGTTACCCCCATCACCTCTGCTCCAGCCAGTCGATCACCGTCTGCACGGGTTCGACATCGGCATATTTGATCTGCAGATCGGTGAGGTTCGCGAAGTGATAGCTTTCGTGCTTGTCCGCGCAGGTCTCGATCGGGACGATGGTACGATAGCCGTGGCTCAGCGCATCGACCGCCGTCGCGCGGACGCAGCCCGAGGTGCTGCCGCCCGTGACGACCACGGTGTCCACACGGTGGAAGGTCAGATAGCTCGCCAGCGGCGTCTCGAAAAACGCGCTCGGCATGCGCTTGGTATAGTGCAGGTCATCGGGTCCGAATTCGCAGCGCTGATCATAGGCATGGCGCTCGCTGTCATAGCGGATGTTCTGCAGGCTGTCGGGCGTGTTCGTCCGCGTGCCCCAGACGCCGGCGTCGGCAGCATCGTCCTTGTAGGCGACGCGCGTCCAGATGACCGGCATGCCCTTGGCGCGGGCGAGCCGCGAGATCGTGTTGATATGCTCGATCTGCCGGGGGTCGGTCTCATAGGCCGTCTTGAACATGTCGATCCTGGTATAGGCCTGCTGCACATCGACATTCACGATCGCCAGCTTGCTCCCAAAACCGAACTTGTTGCGCGCCGGATTGGCCATCACCGCCTCAAAAAGCTCGCGCGCGGTCTTGTCCTCGCGGATCATTCGGGTGCCGATAATCTCCATGTTTCCTCCATGTGGCAGCGCGATTCGAACCATAATCGCAAAAAAGGGCTTGTCGAGATGAATTTGTCCGGACAAATTAGGGCATGATCCGGATCACCCGCCACTATGTCGATGTGCCGCAGGCCGATGGAAGCCAGCGGCGCGTGCATTACCGACAGGCGGGCAGTGGCCCTCCCTTGCTGATGATCCACCAGAGCCCGCGCAACAGCGGCGAATATGGCCCGCTGATGGAACGCTGGGGCGAGCATTTCACCTGTATAGCACCGGATACGCCGGGCTTCGGCCAGTCCGACCCGCTGCCGGGCACGCCCGAGATCGGCGATTTCGCCGATGCGCTGGTCGCGACGATGGATGCGCTGGGACTGCCGCCATGCCCGGCTTATGGCTTCCATTCGGGCGGGATCATCCTGGTCACCGCGTTGAAGCGGCACCCTGAACGGTTCACTGGCCTTGCCATCGGCGGCTATGCGATCTGGACGCCTGAGGAGATGGCGCTGTTCGGCGAGCGTTATCTGCCACCTTTCGAGCCGTCATCCTATGGCGAGCATCTGGTCTGGTTGTGGAACCGGATGCTCGAGCAGAGCTGGTTCTTCCCCTGGTTCGATGTCCGCGATGCCGCGCGGTTGCCCGGCGCGCATGCCGATGTCGCGCGGATCGACATGGCAGTGCGCGAGATGCTCGATTCGGGCGCGGCCTATCGCGCGGGCTATGGTGCGGTGCTGCGCGCAGCCCGCGACATTCCGCCTGCCGATGCGGTGACGCCGGCGGTGCTGATCAGCGCCTATGACGGCGACCCGCTCCAGGCGCATATCGACCGGCTGGGGGACATGCCTGCGCAATGGTCGGCGGTGAAGTGCGCGAGCCCCGCCGATCATCAGGCACTTAGCCTCGATTTTTTGAAACGCCTGCCGCAGGCCGGTTCACCTGTACCGAACCAGTCTGGCGATGCTGGCTTTTTCCCTGTCGAGACGCCCGAATTCTCAGGGCTCATCCATTGGGACGGCGATCCTGATTCGGGCGTGCTGTATCTGCACGCACCGGGCGAGGAACTGCAGCGCGGCACCACCCGCGCATTGGCGATCGACCTGCCGGACCACGGCCTGTCCGATCGCTGGCCGGGCAAGGCTCCGACCGACTGGGCGCCATGGCAGCGGGTGATCGATGCGGTCGCCGCGCATTTCGCGCTGACCGATATCCGCCTGCCCGATGTGCCTGTTGGCGATGCCGAGCAGCTCTTCCCCGATCTTGCGCCCGACCGCTATGGCACGCACCTGATCCGTGCCTGGCAGATCGTGCGCGCGCGCCATTTCTTCCGCCCCCATCATGCGGTGGGCGCGGGCAATGCGATTGCCTTTGACCCCGATGCCATCCGCCCCGAATGTCTGGCAGGCGAACATCGCGCATTGCTGCGCGCAGGCGCGGCGCGGGCCTATTATCAAGCCATCATCGACCGATAAGGAGGAACAAGGCCATGGGTATTCGCGAGGACATGCCGCTGCTGGCACGGCACGAGGGCGTTTGGGACGGGGTCTATAGCTATTACAACGCCGCCGGCGACAAGATCGACGAGCATGCCAGCCGCCTGTTCTGCCGCTTTCCAGATGACGGGCCGTTCCCCTATCACCAGACGAACCATTACACATGGCCTGATGGCCGCAAGGACATCCGCGAATTTCCGGCCGAATATCGCGACAAGCGCGTCTGGTGGGACAATGACCTGATCGTCGGCTGGGCAGCCGAGGTCGGGCTCGACGAATACAGCCGCACGGTGATGCTCTACTGGCAGCGTCAGGGCGATCCATCGCTCTACCTCTATGAGATGATCCAGATTTCGGACGATGGCCAATCGCGCTGCCGCACCTGGCACTGGATCCGCGACGGCAAGCTGGAAACGCGCACCGCGATCCAGGAATCGCTGGTGAGCAAGGACTGGCGCGCGGTGGAAGCGGAGATGAACGCGAGTGCGGAGTGAGCCAAGACAATGCCCTCTCCCCTTTAGGGGGGAGGGTTGGGAGGGGGGACCGCGCCAACCTTGGCGATTGCTCCTCTCCCCCCGCCGCTGCGCGGCTCCGCCCTCCCCCCTGAAGGGGAGAGGGTGTTGATGACAACCCTGTTCGACCGTCTGTGGGACGCGCATGTGGTCGCGCCGCTCGATGGCGGTGCGGCGCTCATCGCGATCGACCGGGTGCTGCTGCACGAGCGCACCGGGGCGGCGGCGCTGAACGCGCTGAGCGAAGCGGGTCGAAAGGTGCAGGACCCGGCGCGTGTCTTCGCGATCATGGACCATATCGTCGATACCCTGCCCGGCCGCACCGACCGCACGCTGATGCCCGGCGGTCAGGCCTTCATCACCGAAACGCGCGCAGCAGCACAGGCGGCGGGGATAACCCTGTTCGATGTCGGCCATCCCGATCAGGGCATCATGCATGTAGTCAGCCCCGAACTCGGCATCGTGCTGCCCGGCCTCACGCTCATCGCACCCGACAGCCATACCTGCACGCAGGGGGCGCTGGGCGCGCTCGCCTGGGGCATCGGGTCGTCCGAGGCGGAGCACGCGATGGCCACCGGAACGCTGCGCCTCACCCGGCCAAAGTCGATGCGCGCCACTTTTTCCGGCCAGCTCGCCCCCGGCGTGACCGCCAAGGACATGATGCTGGCGCTGATCGCCGCGCATGGTGCAGGCGGCGGCGCAGGCCATGTCGTCGAATTCGCCGGAGAGGCGGTGACCGCGCTCGACCTGGAAGCGCGGATGACCCTGTGCAACATGGCGACGGAATTCTCCGCCTTTGCCGGTCTGATCGCGCCTGACGAGGTCACCTTCGCCTGGCTCAAGGGCCGCCGTTATGCGCCGCAGGGCGCTTCCTGGGACGCCGCGCTGGCGCAGTGGCGCGCGCTCCGCTCCGACGCCGATGCCGTGTTCGATGCCGAGATCGCGATCGACGCGAGCACCATCGCGCCGATGGTCAGCTGGGGTACCAGCCCGCAGGCGAGCGTGCCGGTGACCGATGCGATCCCGGCAGATGCTTCCTCGGCGATGCTCGACTACATGGCGCTGCAGGCCGGAGCGCCGCTGATCGGCACGCCTGTCGATGCTGCATTCATCGGCAGTTGTACCAATGCACGCCTGTCCGATCTGCGCCGCGCCGCCGCCCTGCTCAAGGGCCGCAAGGTGGCAGCGGGCATCCGCGCGATCTGCGTGCCCGGATCGAGCGCGGTCCGCCGGGCTGCTGAGGCCGAAGGGCTCGACCGGGTCTTTCTCGATGCCGGGTTCGAATGGCGGGAAAGCGGCTGCTCGATGTGCTTCTTTGCGGGTGGCGAGAGCTTTGGCGACGGATCGCGCGTGATCTCGTCGACCAACCGCAATTTCGAAAGCCGCCAGGGCCTGCGCGTGAAGACGCATATCGCCAGCCCCGAAACGGTGGCCGCGAGCGCGCTTGCGGGCGCCATCGCCGATGCACGGGACTGGGCGCATGGCTGAACCCTTCACCACGCTCACCGCCATCGCCGCGCCGCTGCTGCGCGACAATGTCGATACTGATGCGATCATCCCCTCGCGCGAGATGAAGAGCACAGGCAAGACGGGCCTTTCGGACGGGCTGTTTGCAGGCTGGCGCTATCTGGACGCGGCGCGCACGCCCAATCCGGATTTCGTGCTCAACCAGCCGGAACATGCAGGCGCGCGCATCCTCGCCTCGGGCGTCAATTTCGGCTGCGGGTCGAGCCGCGAACATGCCGTCTGGGCGCTCGCCGAATATGGCGTTCGCTGTATCCTGGCCCAGAGCTTCGCGCCGATCTTCCACGGCAACTGCATCCGCAACGGCATCGTGCCGGTGGTGCTGGACCGGGAGGCGATTGCAGCACTGGCGGGGCGCGAGGTTCAGGTCGATCTGCCCGCACAGACCGTGCGGTGCGCCGACCAGTGCTGGACATTCGCGATCGAGGCCGAGGCAAAGACGATGCTGCTCGAAGGGCTCGACGCAATCGACCTCAGCTTGAAGCACCGCGATGCCATCGCCGCGTTTCACGCGCGCGACCGGGCGCAGCGCCCCTGGGTCTATCTGGAGCAGAACCATGGCTGACATTCTCATCAGCGAAGTCGGCCCGCGCGACGGGCTGCAGAGCATCGACCGGATCATGCCGACCGAAGCCAAGAAGCGCTGGATCGCCGCGGAGGCCGCCGCCGGCGTGCGCGAGATCGAGGTCGGCAGCTTTGTCCCGCCCAGCCTGCTCCCGCAAATGGCCGACAGCGCCGAGATCGTGGCGTTCGCGTGCACCATCCCCGGCCTCAACGTCGTCGCCCTGGTGCCCAATGCCAAGGGGGCTGCCCGCGCGATCGAGGCGGGAGCGCATGCGATATCGATCCCGTTCTCGATGTCCGAAACGCATAGTCTGAAGAACGTGCGCAAGAGCCATGCGCAGATGCTCGAGGAAATCGCGGTCATTGCGGGGCTCGCGAAGGCGGCGCGGGTGCATTTCGCCGTTGGGCTGTCGACCGCGTTCGGCTGCACGATGGAGGGCCCGGTCGAAGAGGATCAGGTCGTGCGGCTCGCGGTGGCTTCGGCGGAGGCGGGGGCGCAGGAATTCAGCCTGTCGGACACCACCGGCTATGCCAATCCGGCGCAGGTCAAAAGGCTTGTGCGCGCGGTAAAGGCTGGAGTCGGCGCGGAGCGGATGACGACACTGCACCTCCACAACACGCGCGGGCTCGGCCTTGCCAATGCGCTGGCCGGGCTGGAAGAGGGGATCACCACGCTCGATGCGTCGCTCGGCGGGCTGGGCGGCTGCCCGTTCGCGCCGGGAGCATCGGGCAATATCGTCACCGAGGATCTGGTGTTCATGCTCGAGGCAATGGGCGTGAATACCGGGATCGATCTGAAGGCCTTGCTCGACGTGCGCGCCATCGTCGCAGAGGCGCTGCCGGGCGAGCCGCTCTACGGCTTCACCCCGGATGCCGGCCTGCCGCTGGGATTTGAAGGGATAGCAGCATGAATGGCCCGCAACCGCTCAGGAAACTCAAGGTCGTCGAATTCACGCACATGGTGATGGGCCCGGCGGTGGGCGCGATCCTCGCCTCGCTGGGGGCGGAAGTGGTGCGGGTCGAACCAATCGGCGGCGATCGCACCCGGCGGTTGATCGGATCGGGCGCGGGCTATTTTCCGATGTACAACCGGCACAAGGCGAGCATCTGTCTCGACCTCAAGTCCACCGATGGCCTTGGCGTGGCGCGCGATCTGGCGGCGAGCGCCGACATCCTTATCGAGAATTATCGCCCCGGTGCGATGGACCGGCTGGGCCTGGGCTACGAGGCGCTGAGCAAGGCCAATCCGCGGCTGATCTATTGCAGCGAGAAGGGCTTCTTGCCCGGCCCCTATGAGGAGCGGACCGCGCTTGACGAGGTGGCGCAGATGATGGGCGGCCTTGCCTATATGACCGGTCCGCCGGGACGGCCCTTGCGTGCAGGCTCGAGCGTCATCGATGTCACCGGCGGTATGTTCGGCGTTATCGCCATTCTCGCGGCGGCCGAGGAGCGGCACCGGACGGGGCGCGGGCAGAAGGTGCAAAGCTCGCTGTTCGAGACCACGATCTATCTGATCGGCCAGCACATGGCGCAACTGGCGGTAACCGGCAAACCGGCGGCGCCCATGCCCGCGCGGATCAGCGCCTGGGCGATCTATGACGTGTTCGAAACCGCCGACGACAAGCCGATCTTCATCGGCGTGGTGACCGACGCACTTTGGGAGAAATTCTGCGCGCTGTTCGGCCTCGACGATCTCTGGGCGGACGAGAGCATCCGCGAGAATACCGCGCGCGTGCTGGCGCGCGACCGCATCATGCCGCAGATCCGCGCGCTGGTGAAAGGCTGGAAGCGCGACGACCTGATCGCCAAGCTCGAGGGCACGGGGCTTCCCTTTGCGCCGATCGGGCGGCCCGAGGACATGTTCGACGATCCGCATCTGCTCTCCAGCGGCGGGCTGGAGCCGGTGACGCTCGCCGATGGCCGCGCCACCATGCTGCCGACGCTGCCGATCGAGATGAACGGTGCGCGTCCCGGCGGCGAGGCGGTTCTGCCCGAGGCCGGGGCGAATACGAAGGCGGTGCTGGCGGCTTTGGGCTATGACGAAGCGCGGATTGCGGCGCTGATCGAAAGCGGAGCGGTAGAGGGAGACGGGTGATGGGCGGAACAGCGAGATTTACCGTTCTCCGGCGAAAGCCGGAGTCCTGGGCAAGGTTGCGTCTGGCTGCTCTGTATTCCGGCCTTCATCGGAAAGCTGTCCGGTTTCTTGCATGTGTGGTCGTGTTCACCACCATCCCGGCCCACGCCCAGGATCGACCCGCCACCAGCTCGCCGGGCGTCGAAGCGCCTGCCGAGCGCCTGCCCACCGATATCCGCCGGGTCACGCTGATCGTGCGCGACATGGAGGCCTCGCTGAAGCTCTATCGCGATGTCGTGGGGCTGAAGGTCAATTACGATACGGTAGTGGAGACGAGCGGCGTTGCACTGCCCGCAGGCGAGCCGGGGGCCAGGGCGCGGCTGGTGCTGCTGAACAGCAACGATCCGTTCATCGGCTGGATCGGGCTGATGCAATGGATCGATCCGCCGTTGCCCGATCCGGGTCCCTACCCGAAGCGCATGGGTCCGGGCGGGCATGTCATCGTGATGAACACCGACGATGTCGATGGCCGCTGCGCCGCCGCCGCCAGGGTGCCCGGCGTCACGATGACCGCGCCGCCCCGGATGCAGGAATATCCCGGGCGGGGCGGCGGTCCCGTCATCCGGGTGCGCGGCTGCAATTTCTTCGATCCCGATGGCACATTGATCGAGATGAACCAGATCCTGAAATAGGTCTCAGACCGGCTCGCCCGCCGAGCGTGCCCGCTCGACCACGGTGCGTTCGGCCAGCGGCACCAGCCTGTAGGCAAAGGCCAGCAGGGCGAGGCCCACGGGGACGATGACAAGCACCGAGAGCACGCCGGTCGAGAGGCTGCCCGAGATCACCGACATCTGCCCGGCGAGATAGGGGCCGAGCGCGAGGCCAAACAGGGTGGTCGCAAGGAAGAAGGTGGCGGTCGCGGTACCGCGCATCCGGGGCATGACCAGATCCTGCGTCGTCGCTGCGGCTGCACCGAGCGCGGAGCTTGCGAACAGGTTGGCGAGCGAGGCGAAGACGGTGAAGCGGATGAAATCGCTGTCCGATCCGGGATCGCTCACCGTCGTGAAGGCGAGCAGCACCGGGATGACCGGGGTGATGAGGCCGAAGGCGATGACCATGATCCGCCCCGACTCGCTGCGCGCGCGAAGCCAGTCGGACATGCGCCCGCCCAGGATCACGCCCAGAAAGCCGCCGAGCGCACCGAAGCCGCCGATCCAGAATCCGATCTTCGCGGTCTCCTCGCCCAGCACCTGCGCGGCATAGCTGGGCCCGAAAGCGGTGGTGGCATAGGAGAGAAAGGCGACGCAGCCATAGCCAAGGATCGTGCACAGGAAGGCGGGCGATCCCCAGATCAGCGCAAAGGTGGGCTTGTCGCGCGCGCGCAGCGAGCTCGCCCAGGAGAAGACGGCATAATAGCCGATGGCGATGCACAGCCACTGCAGCGTTGCACCGGTGAGCGCGATCATGGCTGCCGCAATCAGTCCGAGCAGAACGAGCGCGCCGATATTGATCGCCAGCGCCGCCACGCCCCGCTGCATCGCGGCAAACACGGTGAACGGCGGGATGACCGCAAACAGCTCCTGCACGAAGCCCCGAAACGGCTCGGCTGTGGGCGGCGTGGGCAGGCCATCGACCAGCCCGCGCACCGGCTCGCGCAGCGTGGCGACCCAGGCCGCGAGCAGCAATCCGGGAACACCCACGGCGAGGAATGCCGCCTGCCAGCCGACCAGCCCGAGTGGCCCGCCGCCGGGATAGGCATTGTTCCAGCCTGCGACGATGAAGCCGCCGATCATCAGCGAGATGCCGCCGCCGAAATACAGCCCCGCCGAATAGATGGCGAGCGCGGTGCCACGCATGCGCTTGGGAAACATGTCGGAGATCAGCGAATAGGCCGAAGGGCTGGCGGTCGCCTCGCCGACGCCCACGCCCATGCGCGCGAGGCCCAGCATCGTGCCGTTCTTAGCAAAGCCGGACACGGCGGTCATCGCCGACCAGACGGCGAGGCCCACGGTCAGCAGCCGAACCCGGTGCCAGCTATCGGCGAGCCTTCCCAGCGGGATGCCGAACAGCGCGTAGAACACGGCAAAGGCGGTCCCGTACAGAAACCCGATATCGGCATCGTCCAGCCCCAGGTCGGCCTTGATGTCAGGCGCGAGGATGGTGATGATCTGCCGGTCGATGAAATTGAGCACATAGACGAGGAACAGGATGAAGAGGCCGTACCAGGCATAGGGCGAGGCTTTTGTGGCGGGCGATATGCCCGGCGCGGCGGTGTCCTGATGATCGTTCGGCCCTGCCATGCGCATGTCTCTCCCCGTTCGTGGCGTCTCTTGTGTGCGTCCTTGCCCTTGGCTAGCAGAGCCCCGAGGTGACGCAAGCGTCAAACGACCGGACGTGACGACCCAAAACAAGGGGCAAGGATTTGCAGACGCCATCAATCCTGTTTGTCTGCCTCGGCAATATCTGCCGTTCGCCGCTCGCCGATGGGGCGCTCAGGCACCGAGTGCGCCAGCTTGATCTTGGCTGGGCGGTGGATTCGGCGGGCACCGGCGGCTGGCATGCGGGCGATCCACCCGATCCGCGCGCGGTCGCGGTTGCACGGGCGCATGGCGTCGATATCTCCGGCTTGCGCGGCCGGCAGGTCGGGCCTCAGGATTTCGTGCGTTTCGATCTCATCCTAGCGATGGATCACGACAATCTGGCGGGCCTGCGCCGTATCGCTCCGGCAGACGCCCCCGCCGATCTGCGCCTCGCGCTCGATCTGGTCGAAGGGCGGCAGGGTCAGGCCGTGGCCGATCCCTATTATGGCGACGCGTCGGGCTTTCATGCCACCTGGGCTGATGCCTGCGCCATTGCCGATGGGGTTCTACGTCATTTCGGACGTGCGGGCTAAGCCGGGAACCCATCGACGCACCAGCCCGACCAGGGGCGAGATCAGCCATTCGGGTTCGCGCAGCGAAAGCCCCGCATCCAGCGGCCTGAGCGCTCTCGCCTCACGCAAGCGCAAGGTGCCATGACGCAGTGCGGGTTTGGCCAGCTTCCACCAAATGCGGCGGTATTCGCGCGCCACGAAGCGCTCGGTCGCAGGGTCGGGCGCTCCCTGTTCCAGAAAATGCCGGTGAAGCGAGGCAACGATCGCCAGAAGCTGGGCAAAGGTGGCCAGGTCCGGGACCGGCAGACCGTGCATCAGGTGGCGGACGACCAGGGTTGCGTGATCGCCGGCCCGATCGCCGAAGACCGGCCCGTAATTCTCCGCCAGCACTCTGGCGGCGCTCGCGCACATGATGTCCTCGAACCGCTTCGATGCGCCGCCTTCATGGCAGCGATAGATCAGCAGCGGCGTATCGATGCGCGCGATCGCCCCGAAGGCGCGAAGCCGGTGATAGAGGTCGAAATCCTCGGCATAGAGCACTTCCTGCCGCTCGAGCGGGTCGAGGCGGCGGGCAGCATCGGCGCGGAACATGACCGATGACCAGGGCAGCGGATTGCCGACCATCATCATCCAGTCGATGGCGCGCGGCGTGGTCGGCTCAATTCCGGGCCAGGGGTCGAGCCGACCGTCGCGCATCAGCCGGGATTCGGTCGCCACCAGCACGGTGCCCGGCCGGGCATCGAGATACTCGACCTGGCGGGCAAACCGATCGGGCATGCAAAGGTCATCCTGATCGAGCCCCACGATGTAGCGACCGCGTGCATGCGAAAAGGCGATGTTGCGAGCCTGTACGGGACCGCCATTCCGCTCGGCCCGGAAAAGGCGGATCCGCGGGTCGGTGAACTGCTGCAGCACCTGCCATGTCGTGTCGGTCGAACAGTCGTCCACGATCACGATCTCGAAATCGGTGAAGGTCTGCGCCAGCACCGATTCGATGGTTTCGCCGATCCAGGCCGCCCCGTTATACGCAGGCATGATCACGCTGACGATCGGCGTGCTCATGCCGCCCTCCGTGCCGCTGCCGCATTGGCCGCGATCTGGTCGACGATCAGCTGGCCCACATCGTTCTGCCAGAGCCAGAGGCCATTGGCCTTGCCCCGGAAGCTGCGTTCACCGCCGAGCCGGCCCTCGGGCACGAAACCTGCCGCAAGGCCGATGCCGAACGCGCCGGAAAGCGGTTCGCCTGCAGCATCGATGATCCGGCACTGCTGGTCCGTGAGCCGCGGGCGCCCCGGCGCATCGGCAGACAAGGCCAGCCGGCTGCCATCCGCTGCAAAGAACGGCAAGCCATGGGGACGATAGCCCAGCGCACCGATCACCACATCGGATGCTTCGAGCATTTCGGCGGCCTCCGCATCCCGCGACCCGTCAAGATGCAGCAGCCTCATCCGCGGATCGGGTGCCCGGCCTCCCACGCCCAGCATCCGCAGCACCAGTTCGCGTGCCTCCAGCCGGAACCCGGCCAGGCGATAGACAAAACCGCTCACCGGGCAGATATCGTCTTGGGCAAAGTCGGTGAACCCGTCAGCCAGCGCCGCCTCGGCGGAGGGGTAGAAGGGCCGCAGCGGCTGGCGGTGGAGCAGGGTCACGGCTCCAGCGCCCAGGGCAAGATCCGATTTGAGCAGCAGCGCTGCCGATGCCAGCGCGCTCGTCGATGCGCCGACGATGGCGATGCGCGGGGCAGGCGTACCGGCCAGCCGCTCGCGCAGCCGTTCGATCCCGCCCAGCCGCAGAAAGCGGTCGGAAGGCAGCAGCCGATCGCCCAGCCGCTGGCCCAGAGCCATGCCCGCAACCTCGGCAGCAGCGACATCCTCGGGCGCCTGATAGCCGCCAGTGGCGAGCACGATATGCCGCGAAAGCAGCACCTTCTCTGCCCCGGATACGGCATCGCGCACCCTTGTCTGCCACAGGCCGTTGGCCGTCTGCCGCGCGTCGATCGCCTCGTGCTGCATCAGCAGCATGCCGCCATGCGCGGTCACCACCTGTCCGATCCGCTGGCCCAGACCGTCCAGAAAGCCGCCGGTGCGCGCCAGCGGCACGCCCAGGCGCCCGGCATGGCGCGCAATCTCGCGGCCGGCAGGGTGATCGACCAGGGCTGCAATTTCGGGATGCGGATTGTCCTTTGCAGCCGACAGGAAGGTCTCGGCCGTGCTGTCCGATGTGATCGCATAGCTGTCGAGCTGGCCACCGCCTAGGCGGGCGCTGCGTTCGATCACAACGAGCCCGCTGGCCAGATCGGGCAGACGGCCCTGCTTGCTCGCTGAAATCAGCATCGCTGTGCCTGCAGGTCCGCCGCCGATCAGCACGGTTTCGTGGACGAGCGGCGCCTGCGGCTGGGCTGGCAGAAGCTGGCGGGCACAGGCCATGCGCAGCGCGCGGGCGACGCGGTCGACATCCTCGACCGTCATGGCATCGCTGATCGGGAGCGACAGCATTCGGCCGCCGATCGCATCGGCGATGCTGGTCGGCTGAATGATGCAGCTCTGCTGGAAATAGGGCTGCTGGGCGAGATGGGGGCTGAAATAATGGCCTGATCCGATCCCATGCGCCGCAAGATCGGCCATGATTGCCGCCCGATGCGGTGCCATGGCTTCAGGCAGCAGGACCGGCATGAACTGGGGTATGGCCGTGGCCATCGTCACCTTCTGCGGGGTGACCAGACCGTCCAGCACCGCCCTGTAGCGATCCGCGAGCGTGATGCGATGCTCGGCGATATCGCTGATCGTCGCGAGCCGGGCCAGGGCCAGCAGGCCGAGAATTTCAGGAAGCTTGGCGTTCATGCCGGGCTGCAGTGCAGAACGGGCGTTGCCGAAGCCGTAATTGCTCATGGCGCGCATCTCGGCAATCTGGCCGGCGTCTGCGCTGTAGATCAGTCCGCCCTCGGCCGTGGCAAACGGCTTGGTGGCATGCATCGAGAAGACGGTGGCGAAGGAAGCGCTGCCGCCAAAGCCCATGCCGTTCGAATCGCGATTGCCCAGCGAAGCCGCTGCATCGACGACGATTGCCGCCCCTGTTTCGGCGGACAGACGGGCATAGCGATCCGTGTCGATGCCGGTGCCGAACGTGTCATAGGGCACGATGACGGCGATGCGGTCGCCATATTGGCGGAGCGCATCCGCTTCGGCTTCTTCCGAAGCCGCCCAGTCATCGGGGTCGCTGTCGATCAGCAGCGGCGTCAGCCCGGCCCAGATTGCCGCATGCGCTGTCGCGGCAAAGGTAAAGCTCGGCATCATGGCCAGATCGCCTGCATGATGCCGGCGGGCATGGCGGATTGCCAGCATCAGGCCGACCGTGGCGCTGGGCACCGCGAGGCAATCACCCTGACCCTGATAGAGCTGCTCGACGATGGCCGATTCGAACCGGCGCACCACCGGCCCGCCATTGGTGTAGATCCCCGAGGCTTCGATCTCGGCGATGGCTTCGATCAGGGTACTGAGCCTTGGCGGGCGCGCGGCGATCAGGGGAAGGTCATGAAGTGCAGATGCGGGCATGGGGGCTCGCTTGTCTTGAAGGGGTGCAGCGAGCAGTCTTATGTCAGTATAATCTCAACAAATTGCGAATTTGCGCTCTTGCCGGTTCAAGACAAGGACACGTATCTGCAAGTTCATGCAGGTACAGGGCGGCGCAATTGTAAAACCGCTGCTTTGCGCATCTTGCGCGAAGCGAGCCGTTACAGACAGCGCGGACCATCAGCCGGGGGCAAGCTCTTCCATGGCTGGCGGTTGACGTCGCAACAGGGCGATGGCGTCGGCCAGCATCCTGGGTGCCAGAATGCGCAGCAGCAGGACATAGCTGAGCACCCCGATTGCGGCGAGCAACGCGAGGCGCATCATGATCTCGGGAAGGCCGTTGTCGAGCGTTCCTGACAGGCCGATTCGCATCGTCCAGACCATGGCGGCCATGGTGCCCGCCGCTCCCACGCCCGGTGCGCAGGCCAGCAGCACGTCGCGAACCCGTACGCCGATGACCGGGCACGACTGCCAGAGGTTGAAGAGCAGCACCAGCGGCATGCCGATCACCCAGCCAAGCGCCAGCCCGGTGACGCCGAACTGGACGCCCACCAGAAACACCAGCGGCATCAGCGCGGCACCGAAGGCGGACGAGCGCACCGTGATTCGTGGATGACCCAGGGCATTGACCGCAGGATGGATCAGCACATGCAGCGTCATGAACGGCATGGCGAGCGCGAACATCTGGACCAGCGGCACCATCTCCACCCATTTGGGGCCGAACAGGGTGTAGACCGCCTCGGGCGCAGTGACCGCGAGCCCTGCATAGACCGGGCAGCAGATCAGCATGATGAGCGCGATGGCCTTGAGAAAGGCGGGACGCAGCCGGTCCGGCTCGGATTGCAGCCGCGCATAGGCCGGGAAGGCGACCTCGTTGAGCGGCGGAATGACCTTGGACGAGAACAGCTGCGCGAGGAACAGCGCCTCGGCATACAGGCCCAGCGCGTGTGGATCGAGGATGCGGCCGGCAATCAGCACATCGGCCTGGGTCTGAACGCTCCAGAGCAGATGGCTGACCAGCATGGCGCTGCCAAAACCGATCATCGCACGGGTACCCCGGAAGTCGAAGCTCGGCCACACGACGAATCGCTGCGCAATGCACAGTCCGATCGCGCGAGACCAGACCATCGAGGTCGGTGCCGCCACCAGGGTCCACACGCCCCATCCGGCAAGCGCGCAGACGATCGAGGTGGTTGCGCAGACAAAGGCGGAAATGAAGTTGACGATCGCAAGGCGCTTGAAATCGAGCGCGCGGCTCATCAGCACTTCGGGTACGGCCATGAATGGTGTCGCCAGATACATCACTGTCTGCCAGCGCAGCAGGTCGGCCACCTGTGGCTGGCCGTAATAGGCCGCGATGGCCGGCGCAGCGGCGAACTGGATGGCGGCGATGCCAAAATTCAGGATGAGCAGCAGGCCGAACGCCTGGCGGACGCGAAAGCGGTCGATCTGCTCCTGCTGGATCAGCGAACTGGCAAAGCCATAGCCATTGAGAAAGGCGAGCATCACCATCACGACCTGGGTCATGGCGAACAGGCCGTAATCAGCCGGGTCGAGGATTCGAATCACTGCCAGCGTGGTCGTCCACATCACCACCTGGCTGACGATCTGGCTGCCCGAACGCCAGAAAACTGCGGATCTCACGCGGTTTGCAAAACCCGAATCCGTGATTCCCGCGGCTGTATCTTCCACCATAAACCCTATCATTCCTGTGCGGGGTGCTCGTTGGCAAGGCCAAGATGCCTGGCTGAAAGCCCCGTTTTTCCGAGGTCTAGCCGCAAATCCCCAAAAATTTTGAAATAAAATTGCAAAAAGGGTTTGACCCGACTCGATCCGATCCATAGATGACGCCTCACCAGACGGGACGCGGCGCTGACGCATCGCTCTTCATCTGGTCGCCAACATAATCGGATAGCCATTCCCTCGGTTTAAAGATCGGGGCACATTGGTTGT